>CBDDTI010000644.1:0-12341 GCA_965233585.1 bacterium | reverse complement strand
ACAAGATGAAAGATAACGACAGAAATCTTTGTCAGAATTTATTGACAATTGAAAACACCGACTTGCATTATGCAAATGAGCTACTTGTAGGCGTCAGACTTCCTTTCAAAAACTTTCGCAAACTCGCTCAACATGCAGAAACAACACAAAAAATGTTTGGGAAAAGAGTTATGACGCGTACTCGTTGTCGATAAGAGTGCAGACCACGATAAACCACATTTTGATTTGTTTTCTACCACAATATCAACGTCAAATAAATATTTTTTCAGAGCGCGAGAAGAGCGCAAGCTGAAAAAGGCATTGCGCGACAAATTGACGCGAGCAGCGTAGTATTGTTGGGACCTAGTAATTTTTGACTGGTTCGTTCTGAGCATGCGCATGCAAGTTATCCTGGACTCTCATTTCGCCCGCCCGGGTTCAACCCCTATATGGGGCGGGAAGAAAGGAGAGTTCAGGGACTGGACTATGCAATGCACTGTTGGTGTTCTTTCTAATATCCGCCGATCATGGCTCACCGCGCGCGTGGGCCTCACGCAACTACATGAAACTCCGCTGCGTGTGTGTAGTTTGTATTTGAGATAATGGGTTAGGCTTTCTGTTGTCTTGAAACCACGCGACTCGTACACATTTCATTCCCTCTTATCTCGTACACGCATAGGATGCACGGTGAAGTCGCTTTAAAATACACGGTGAAGTGTCAGCTGTGGTATTTCAATTTCAGTGGAAAGAAGCTGAGACATGGGCAGGGTGGGAGGGGGGTGGGGGTGAGGGTGGGAGAAGTCTGCCATGAAAAAATTGTCGGAGAAACCTGTCAGAAATTCTACAAGGAAAGGCACTAGCAGTACCAGAATTTATTCTTGCGGTAGGGAGGGAGATCTAGAGGTTTGGGTGACGTGTGGTTGAGGTAAATGTTTCTCCCGAAGAAGGAACAAAAGGGACTCATTTTGTCACCATGATGAGTCGTTATAGACACTGATTTATCACAACTCTGTCCAGGAAAAAATACAAAAAAAATAAATTTGATAAACTGAACTGAATACTATGAACGTTAATAAAGTTTAAAATGTAGCACGCTCACCCAAACCATTACCAAAACGTTATTTTCGACCTTATCTCCCTTGTGTTATCCGCACCATTCCACAGAAAGATACGTCATGTTGTGTTATTTTCATGTCTCTATTTAGATGACGTCAAACCGAACGAAATCATCTACTTCGTCTGAAAATGGAGTGCCAGGCTCCCCAGTCTCTACAGTGGCGTTTTTGCCTCAAAAATCAGAAAAAGAGAAACGTGGTTCAAGGAACGATTATCGCTTTGTTAAAATTGTTCTCGCTGCCGTACCAGTCCTTCTCTTATTAACCTTAGTCATTGTTCTTGTAATTTTACTGACGCGAGGGAAATCAGATGACCCCAAGAAAAATGGTCTTAGTGGTTGTAGCTTTTCTGAGGAGGCAAAACGCATCGGGTTGGACTCATTCCTGAATGAACTTCTCCAGAAGCACTATGAGTTATTACCCGAGAAGTTGGGGTCAAAACCCGGTGTGACTTTGGAAGAGGTTCGGAAAAATTATCGACCTTACGATCCTCACCCGAGTGCCATCAAGAACTTCACCGATGAAGTCCGAAGACTTCACGACCGGTTGGAGGAGATCATCAAAAAGTCAGACGGAGTAAAAATGAAGTTACGCGAAAACAAGGCCATGTATGTTGCGCAACATCTGCTAAGACACTCGTTTGACTGGGGGCCTTATGAACGAAACTATTATGCAGGAGATTGGATGTTTGAACCGAATTTATACTGTTGGCAGCCAATCTGCTATGTACTATCGAAGTTAGAAGGTGCAATCCAATACTTTAAGCCGAGTGATCTAGAAGAATTGGAACAACTTGAACAGCTATTCAAGAAACATAACGAGACCATTTCAAGGTATATTGAGAATCTTAAGCTGGGCGTGGCAACTGGCATGGTGCGTTCTGTTGAGTCTTGTACAGCGGGAATTCACGCGACTAAAAGAAATTTTTACGAAATAGCCATTCACAACGAGACGGGTAAGAGTTTTTGCGCTGTTTTAGTATGTAAACAGTGGGGGAAAGTGCTATAGATTTCGTTTTGATCTGAATGTGTACGCTTACACCCGTCCTTTGCTACTTCGACTATGGTAAAATCTCGCGCTCTTCCTTGCTCGCCTGCTTCCTTGCATGCGCGCTTCCTCGCTCCCTCGCTCACTCACTCGTAAATTTTCCACGCATTGCATATACGAAATTATAATCCATCAAATCTTTTTGCTTGCGCGCGATTGGTCTAAACAAGTCACGTGACCGAATATTCCCTTGCTAAAACTGGGGAATATCCAAGATTAGTATCACCCAACTAGTGGACTAATGCAAATCCTGCATTTTGATTGGCTACGCTACTAGTGGTCTAATAATAATAATCATCGAGTAGCGAAATTCGCCGGTTTTTCTTTCGTTTTTCCCCCAAATAAATAGATTTCTTCAACTTGCATTTGCAAACTTTATTATTGACTTTTCTGTCCGACTAGTTGGGTGATACTAAAACAATTAGACCCTTCGCCCTCAAGGGCCACGGGTCAATAGCCCATTCGTCTTCGCCTCATGGGCTATTGACCCGTAGCCCTTTCGGATTACGGGTCTAATTGTTAAATATTCCCCAATTTTCAAAACTACGCGCGTTGCGAAAAAGATTTGAAGGATAATAAAGGCAATAGTCGCCATTTGGGGTGAAAATATGCTCGGATATTTGTCCTTGGACATTATCTGTTCCTCGTAGCTCACAGTTTTCCTCGAGCTTCGCTCTCGGAAAACTGTTCGCTTCTCGGAACAGATAATGTCCGCGGACAAATATCCTAGAAAAAAAGGCTGAGAAATGCAGGTTAGATTGCGTGACTAATGACGATTTCTATTTTGTTCTTACAGGGATTTTTAACGAGGGTGTGGCAAGAAATATTCTAGCAAAAAGTTTTACGTCGAAAATTACATCCGAAATGAACACCACGTGGTTCAGGAAACGAGGAGAGAGCGTGCACGAGTCACTCAGACGATTTTTGCTGGTTTACCTAGGTGAACCGCTTACTAGACTTATAAGGTACGTTGACGTAAAAGCTCAATTTCTGTAATAGAGTAAGGTGGGAAGAATTCATCCGTCTTCCATAATCAATCGTCAGTCGTCAGTCGTCAGTCGTCAGTCGTCAGTCGTCAGTCGTCAGTCGTCAGTCGTCAGTCGTCAGTCGTCAGTCGTCAGTCGTCAGTCGTCAGTCGTCAGCCAGTCAGTCAGTCAACCAGTCAATCATTCATTCATTCATTCAATTCATTCTTTCATTCATTCATTCATTCATTCAATTCATTCATTCATTCATTCATTCATTCAATTCATTCATTCATTCATTCATTCATTCATTCAATTCATTCATTCATTCATTCATTCATTCATTCGGTGGGTCGGTCGGTCGGTCGGTGAGTCAGTCACTCAATCCATCAGTTAATTATTCAGTCACTCAACTCATGAAGCAAAACGTTATAATATTTATAACTTAATAAGTTTTCAGTTGATCAATGCTTTGACATAGAAACTTCATATAAGTGATGGAAGTAATATATCAAACACGAGCGACAGTGTTTCACCGGGATATCGAAACACCGAGATGAGAGTTGAAAATACGACGCGCAGCGGAGTATTTTTAATGAAATTCGAGGTGTCTGGATAGCCGATGAAACACTGTCTCGAGTGTTTGATATATCTTCTCAATCGAAACAAAAACTAAGGAGTAAACGGAGAAGTAAAATTGTCAAAATCAATGCTTATTAAGGCCGGGTATCCCAGCCTCCTTCACGCTTGTGATTTTCTTTGTTTTAACTTGATGAATTATTAATGAGTCTGAGAAAGAAGTAAGGAAGAACGGAAAAAGATGACTTGCATTCGAAGGAAAGGGGCTTACAACCAAAAAAATGACCTTTTAAGGCGTTGCTGACAAGGTTGTTTTTCCTGGCAAATTATTGCATCACTGTGTTGTTGTTACAGGTATCTAGAAAAGGAGCATCTTCAATATTGTTACAGCGGGGCTACCGGGATGGCGAAGCTACCTTTAAATGCCGTTTACGTCAATGGTCTTCGCGATCCGTCCCGGCCAACAACTGGAACCCTTCCTAATGGTGACGTCATTAATGCTACCTACTCCTACAAGATGATCTTGTCTTTCTTCACAAGTAGTTCTATTACACCGGAAAAACTGAGAGATGAGGGTTACGAAAAACTGGATACTTTACTTATTAAGGTAGAAAGGTCTCTCTTTGCAAATAGTAGTATTGTACTAGTGTAGCAATCTGATTGGCTGAGCTACTCGTATACTATCTCCCATTAGTATCACCCAACTAGTGGACTAATGCAAATCCTGCATTTTGATTGGCTACGCTACTAGGGGACTATTAGTAATAGTCATCGAGTAGCGAAATTCGCTGGTTTTTCTTTCGTTTTTTTCCCCAAATAAAGATTTCTTCAACTTGCATTTGCTAACTTTATAATTGCCTTTTCTATCCGACTAGTTGGGTGATAATAAAACAATTAAACCCTTCGCCCTCAAGAGCCACGGGTCAATAGCCCATTCGGCTTCGCCTCATGGGAAGAACTGTTAATTATAGTCCACCACAAAATTTTATCTGATTCTTATAGGTTTGAATTAACCACGTGACACGATAGTTTTCATCCTGTATCAGCCCATAGTGCCTGTCCGAGGAAAATACTCGGATAAATAGAAGGAGGGAGGGAAAAACAAGGAGGCTTATAGGGGAAGGGTGGGGGGGGGGGGGAGGGGAGGAGGGCCCGGGCTTGTATTAAGTGAGTTTCGTCTGTTTTCCTTTTAAAAATCACGCCCGTTAACTTAATAACGCGGCCTCACGTAATGTCAACATGTTGACATTGGTCCGTGCTTATGATTGCAATTGGTTACTGAGGTTCCTGTGAGGATCTGAATTCGAGATAAATTCAAACTAGAAATAGCTCGGTCTCTGAAAACGCCGTGGCAGGCATATGGGGTAGTTGCAGGTTCCTGGAGATGGGCTCCTGTAGAAACAAATGCAAAAATCAGATACATAAAGTACATTTTTGTCTATTGACAAAGCTACATTAAGCTTGTTAACATGTTCATGTGTAATGGGCATTTTGATATTTGGGTGAGATGAGCCTGGAACCTGTAAGTCATAATGCGAGAGTGGGACAGGGAGAACCCTGAGAGTGGGGCAGGGAGAACCCTGAGAGTGGGGCAGGGAGAACCCTGAGAGTGGGACAGGGAGAACCCTGAGAGTGGGGCAGGGAGAATCCTGAGAGTGGGGCAGGGAGAACCCTGAGAGTGGGACAGGGAGAATCCTGAGAGTGGGGCAGGGAGAACCCTGAGAGTGGGACAGGGAGAACCCTGAGAGTGGGACAGGGAGAATCCTGAGAGTGGGGCAGGGAGAACCCTGGGAGTGGGGCAGGGAGAACCCTGAGAGTGGGACAGGGAGAACCCTGAGAGTGGGACAGGGAGAATCCTGAGAGTGGGGCAGGGAGAACCCTGAGAGTGGGGCAGGGAGAATCCTGAGAGTGGGGCAGGGAGAACCCTGAGAGTGGGAAAGGGAGAACTCTGAGAGTGGGACAGGGAGAACCCTGAGAGTGGGGCAGGGAGAAACCTGAGACTGGGGCAGGGAGAACCCTGAGAGTGGGACAGGGAGAACCCTGAGAGTGGGACAGGGAGAATCCTGAGAGTGGGGCAGGGAGAACCCTGAGAGTGGGGCAGGGAGAAGCGTGAGAGTGGGACAGGGAGAACCCTGAGAGTGGGGCAGGGAGAAGCCTGAGAGTGGGACAGGGAGAACCCTGAGAGTGGGACAGGGAGAATCCTGAGAGTGGGGCAGGGAGAGCCCTGAGAGTGGGGCAGAGAGAATCCTGAGAGTGGGGCAGGGAGAACCCTGGGGAGGAAGGAAGAGTGATAGTGAAGTTCTCAGGCATAAATGGTTATGTCCGTAGATTACAAGACTATTCAAACAATAGCCTCGATTTGGCGAGAAACGAACTTTCCTAGAGTGTAGCTCGGGGAAAACTGTGAGCTTCGCGAAACAGATAATGTCCAAGGACAAAATTCCGAGCATATTTTCGCGTCAGACAGAGGCTATTGTGTTTATTATCCTCCAAATCTTTCTTACAACGCTCGCAGTTTTGAAAATTGAGGAATATTCTCGGACATTTTCCAGTTTTAGCTGAGGAATACTGGGTCACGTGACGCGTTTAGACCAATCACGCGCGAGCGAAAATATTTGATGGATTAAAAATAAACAATAACCTACACTCCGCGCGAAAATATGCTCGGATATTTGTCCTGGGGCATTTTTTGTTTCGAGAAGCGAACAGTTTTCCGAGAGGGTAACGCGAGGGAAACTGTGAGCTTTGAGGAACAGATAATGAACAGATAATGTTAACACTGCTATGCCGCGACAGGCAAAACACATAAAGTCACCTCTTTCTTGCTTCATAGGCAAAGGAACTTGCTAAACAGTACACTGGAATCCAGGACGAAGATAGCGCTGTTCTTAAGTTCAAAGAAGTTCTCAAGTCACGTGATAATTTCTTCAACGATGATACTTTTCCCGCCAATGAGTCTGGAGAGGAGGCGTTCATGAAGTGCGCTGACACACAAGGAGCGCAGTTGTTTTGTCCCGTGCGATGGAAAGCGTTAAAGAAGTGGATCAACTCTACAAAACACGTTAGTGAAGATTTGTACTAATGCCTTCCCCCGAGCGATGTGATGGGTAGGGAGGGGGTTACTAAAACATAGTTTGGAACACGTGACCGATCATTAAAGTTATGTACACAGCTTAAACAGTTGTGAAATTTAAGCCTGAAAAAATTCAGGCCTGAACTGGATTCAAACCCATGAGCTCTGCGATACCGGTGCAGTGCTCTACCAACTGAGCTGTGAAGCTAACTGGGAGCTGGTCACTTCGTGAGTTTGTAATATGCCCGTAGATGATGAAGAAGGGAAATGAATATGTGAAAGATCATATATTTGAATTGCGGAGAAAGTTAAGAAGATCTGAACAAAAATTAACCTGATTGTCTTATGATATGTTCGATTTTCTTGTCACAGGTTGCCAAGCTACTGAGACCCAAACTCGAACCACTTTTCTACTTCTCTCCGCCCAAGAAAACGACGCCATCTTGCGGTATTTCTGTAACCGGGGAGTACCACCCTGAAATATGTTTCCATGGTTACGAAGTCAGTTTATTCGACTGCAAGGTTTTGGCGCATCAAACATTACCGTTCTTCATGGATGACTTTGGACCAAAATACACGGAATATACCACGACATCCCACGAGCAGTTACCAGGCCACCATCTGGAGGTAAGTAAAGCCTAGCTTTCACTACCGACACAAGCACAACCGCATGCACAAACAAATGCAAGTAGTAGGGATGACTCAAGTGAAAACAATTGCCGCAATTTTTGGAAAACTTTAAATTATAGACGAGAGGTAATCTGAATCCAGTGATGCCATTGGCCAAACATAACCACCTGTGGTAAATATCCTTGTGCCTGTGTTATGCCTGAGCAGTATTTCGTTTTCACTTGTTGCAGCGCAAACGTACTAAGGATAAGCACAAGCAAAAGAAAAAGGAAAAATTTTGATCCTTGTGCTTTTTCTTGCACTTGTGCTTATGCCCTAATCAAGGCCATTTTTGCAGTGAAATAAGAATTATTGTGTTTTCACTTGTGCTTGTGTCGCTATTGAAAACCAAGCGTAAGCGACAACAGGTTAAAGGAGTCACGTGACGGTGTGCGCATGTTGAAAAGTTCAGCCTAAACTTTTCAATTTCGTTGTTTGTAATCCATGTCAATCTTGTCAGCCTTGTTCTTTTATGGTTCATCATTATCTATTCAGCATGTTTATTTTTTTTTTCTATCTTAGTTAACTATTATTTTTAGATTTTCTTCAATTCAAAGTAGTCTTGTACGTGAACAAAATAATTCAAAATATCGTGAATGAGCGAGGATGTAAGCTAATAAAGCGCATAAGAAACGCACGTCCAAGAAATCAGTGAAAGCGTTTGCTTCATAAATTGCCGTGAGAACAATCGTTAAACACATATAGCAACACTAGTGATCTGATTGAAACAATTAGATTATGTTACCGTGCGTCTGTTCAGTAATTGATCACAAATGACGTCAAACTATGGTATAAACTAAAAAAGTGTCACGCGAGCCGTTAGACAAGTAATGTACAGGCCCCTTATAAACTGTGTGGTTCGAATTTTAATCTGCCCAATTACAGGTCCAAGGTTTCACCGAGAACTTTGAAGATTCCTGTAATGATGCAATATCTTGGATTTCATCCGGGAACTACCTTCCGTCGTATACTGAGGGATGGGCCACCTATGTTGAATACCCGCTGATGGCCAGGGACACCGACGCGTATGTCAACACCTTGGACAAAAAAATCTTGCTGCAAAAATATGGCATGTTAAAATACCAGGTAAGCCAAAGATCTACTAGCATTTCTGCAGACTACGATGTCTTTAATTATTTTTGCCTTCTTGGCAAGCGACGTTATGTTTCAGGCTGAGTTTACACAGACGCAGTTTCAAATTAACACGGTTACATCCATTCGAAATCTGACCGTATCCAAAATTACACGATTACGAAGCCTTTACACAGAGACGATTTATCCGTTTTCTCGGCTGTTACGTCATGGCTGCGACATGTTTTGTTGCCAGAGATCTGGGAACGATTATACGTTGAAGCTAGCTTCGACTTTGTATTTTGAATATGGCGAAAAGTCAAGATAACATTGACTTCGTTTTGACTGACAGCGAGGTAGAGCTTTTTTCGAGAATAACGAACGAATACAGAGTTCCTAACAGTGCAGTAAATGTTGATTTGGAGTCCTTTCGCCAAAAAGACAATCATATATTTTCACGCCAAACGGAGGCCGTTTTAACAAAGACAAGGCTGCAATCGTTTAGTCCGTTTACAATGCACATGGAAACACGTGGTTTTTTAAAACGTTCTACTTTCGACAACGTTCTAAAAAATACGGTCTCGTTAATTGTCCCATTGACGGCGTGTAAACGGAAGGTGTAACCGCATCCAAAAATTTGAGGTTGCAAATGAAACCGCGTGCGTGTAAACGGGGCGTCAGTCGAGACTAAGCCTGTAAGAAAGTAAACAAACAAAGAGCAAAAATAAGACTAGAGACTGTGAAATGCTCTTGATGTTGAGTGTGAAAGTCGTTAGTTTCTACCGTTATTCATGTTGCCCTCTTTGTTTCAAAATAAATTTTGCTTGGTAGAAAAGGCCAATACTTGATTAATAGACCTTTTCCCGGTTAAGCTTACAATAGTTTACAGCCTTGTCGCTAAGCGTTCCTGGCAGTCTGGACTCTATCGTGACAGGAGCCCATTACTAAGAGCCTGCAACTCCCATGATAAGCCAATGCAACGGCATTTTGACAGACCAATCTATTTTTAGATATTTTCCCGCGAAATATGCCAGTTCAAGTCTACATGAGCACGCTTCGGTAAGGGTAAAACAATGCGGCCTCACGTGAACATGTCGACATCATGTAGACATGTCAACATTAGTCCGTGCTTGTAATTGCAATTGGTCACTGAGGTTCCTGTGGGGATCTGAATTGGAGATAAATTCAAACTAAAAATAGATCGGTCTGTGAAAATGCCGCGACAGGAATATGGGGTAGTTGCAGGCTCCTAGAGATGGGCTCCTGATCGTGAGTAATAGCGTCAATCTTTCTCTCCCTCCTATCCCAGGCTTTGCGCACTCATCAGAATAAGAAAGCACGCTTAGAGACAAGACTGAGGAGTTTACATGTCTGTCAATTTTTATCCAGATTCTCGCTGCCTTACGTTCTGTTCTCGACACTGGTATGAATTATTTCGAAATGACGCGAAAACAAGCTGAAAACCTTTATGAGGAGTACGCATGGGACAAAAGCGACCTGGCCACCAAGGACATCACGCGGTACCAAAGCTCACCAGCCACTGTTACAAGCTATATGATTGGCCAAGAGACTTTCATCAAATTGAGGCAACTGGTCGAAAAAGAACTGGGGCCCAAGTTTTCCATGAAAGAGTTTCATTATCAAATCCTGCGCCAAGGAGAGCTTCCTCTGAAGTACATGGAAGAACACATCTCAAGGTTCATTAAATGTAAGAAAGATTCTTCAGGACTAGGATGCCAAGAAATACTCTCATAAAAAAAACCTTTCCAGCAGCCGATCGCGACTGTACTTTGCATAATCCTCTGGGTCTCAAGGGCGATCAGCATCTTATTTCTCCATACAATCTCGATACATTATCAAGCAGAATAAAAAAAAAATCATCAACTAAGGAAATTGTCTGGATGCATCACCAAATTCTCACAGCAAGCATTTCTAGAAATTTATGGCAAAAGTTATGGAGAATCCACTTTTAGATCTTAATACTTTAAGGGCTTAACGCATCATTATTATCGCGGGCATGGTAAGCTTCACAACATATCTATAGCTAGCTGATAACAAGAAACAAGAGCTCGGCTAGCTTTTATCAACGCCAATCGCGTTTTTCTTATTTTCTCTGTTATAAAAGCACATTAATCGGTCCTCGTCATGAATTCTGTCTTCGACCATCTGAGCCAGCGAATTTGGCGGAAAAATTCTTAAATTAATATGTATTGCAACGTTAATACAGAAATATTGTCTATATTCGCAGAGAAAGGTACTGCTATAGACGGTACCGTTTGTATACTGTATATAAAGACAGGTCACGGTGAAAAGAGTACTGTATTTTGGTCGTGTGAAAATTGTCTGAGCACTCGTTTGTACATTCTTGCTGGTGTAAAATAGCTGTTAGCTAGAAAAAAACAACTTGTTAGCCACTTTTCAAGTTCGTCTCGTCAAAAAGCTGTGCATCTGAATACGATCGAGACCACCATAACAAGAAAACTCAGTGGCTATTCAAGTAAAACTAAGATTGTACCCCTAGCCGGTTTTTAAAGAGCACAGAATTATAAATCTATGGAAAGCTAAGAGCACGCACGCCATAAGTATGCATTTTAAGTTTATGACATAATTAAACTTAGCTTTGAAAACCATAACATGAAATTATAAACATAATAATGACCGAGTCATATTGTAAATTATACAGCGCGTAGCATGTTGAGACGAAAATAGCCTCTTTAATTATTCATTTCGTGTAAATAAATTACAGTTAAAATACCAATAACTAATCATTATATATATTTCATTAGAATATAGATAGAACCCTGCGCGCGTTCTGATTGGTCAAAAACCCATGTTTTATCAGAGTATAAAACATAGAAAAAGCGTGTTTTATTGTTTTGCGCGTGTAAAATCTATATTTTAAAGAAAATGAAGAAGCCTAAGCCGTGTATTACACTGTGATAAAACACTCCATCATTTGAGAACACTCGATAAATGTAGAAAACACGAGCCGCAGGCGAGTGTTTTCTACATTTCCCTCGTGTTCTCAAATGACCATCGTGTTTTAACACAGTGTAATACACAGCTTAGGCTTCTTTATTTGTTAATTAAGGTGGTGTTACACGAGCTAATTTTTGACACCGATTTTTAACGCCGATTTTTAACCCATGTTACACGAGACAACCTTTAACGCAACTTTGTTGCAGCAACGGTCGGTAACTGTTTGTTACACGAGACGATTTTTAACGCAACATGAAAACTTCGGCAACAATGGTGCAGATTTTTTTGAAAATTGCTTTAAAAACTTCCAACCTGTTGCCCCAACGAAATGTTGCGTCAAAACTGGTCCTGTACGCCATGTTACTACACCACATTGACTTTCAATGTATTGCATTAAATCGGCTCGTTTAACATCAATAGGCCCATTGCACGATCAGGTCACATGGTACAAAATCACACATGCTTGTGAGTATGCCAAGTTGCACAGTGGGACTTCCAAAACAATGCAACTCGTACCGGTCCACCTGTATCTGCTTTGTTTTGGAAGTCCCACTGCGCAACTTGCTCACCGGCATGTGTGGTTTTGTACCATGTGGCCGGATCTTGCAAATTACCTATTATTGTACAGCATTTAAAGATAATTCACAGTCCCTACTGCGCAGTCTCACCCTCAGCACCGTGATGTTTCTTAACATTGTAAGTCTCTCAGTCTAACTCGATAAAATGAGAGTCATTATTATTCATTATGATTCACATACCTTATCTTTGAGATCTTGCAAATTCTTTTTCCAGCATCTTCATTGATTCTTACAGCTGCGAAGTTGTTTTATTAAGTGATCTGAGGAAGAAGTAAGAATAAGGCAT
>CBDDTI010000643.1:0-9199 GCA_965233585.1 bacterium | reverse complement strand
TTCAATTAATTTATTCTGTTGTTTTTCACGTTACCAGGCACCAGCCAATAGCGTAGCTCCTCCCTCTGTATATAAACCACACACAACCCACAATTCCTCGATTTGCTCCGACGAAGGGCTAACGCTCGAAACGTCAGCTTTCGAATCTCTTTACGGTGGCTAACTTACATTGTCAACTCAGTTGATAAAACCAAATTATCTTGTAGTACTCCCACCGACGCAGCACCACAGTTTCTATAGAAACTTACCCCCTTTATTTGTCTGTACTCACTTTGCAAGCCAATTGGCGGACTCGACAGTTAATTTGTTTACACGGGTTTCGTCATAGACCGACCACTACTGTATTACTCAGAACTGATCAAGTCTATTGAATGTCGTGTAACAAGCTTTACTGTAGTGTGGCCTGCGAAAACAGCCGTCCTTCTTTGCTCCCACTCTGGCCGGTAGCGAAGAAAGACGGCTGTTTTTGCAAGCTAACTGTAATGCTGAGCGTACGTTTTTCTAGATGAAGTTGTTTTAAGTTCGGTTTTAGATCTTCTCGCAGATTTTGCTGCTTTATATTCTTCGTGTAGTCGTTTTTGTTGTAGATTTACAAGTGTTTTCTATTAAAGCTTTCGCGTTAAACTCTACGTAGCTGATTAACTGTGGCATTCTGTGGGTTATTGTAGTTTCCGGAACGACATTACCAAAAATTTCATGTATTACCTGCTACAGAGAGCTTTCCAGATCTGTTAATCTAACTAAAATGTAGTTAGCAGAAATGAATAAGATTTAGAAAACTAAGAATTGGAACGACTAGCTTAAAATGTCACAGAAACGTAGCGAAAGTATTTGCGGTAATAATAATTTTGAATAATAATAATAACAAGTAATACTAATTGGACCGAGTGGAGTCATTCAGGGAGTAATCGCGCGAATAATTTCAAAATCGGACGAGCGCGCAGCGCGAGGCCGATTTGAAATTACGAGCACGATTACTCCCTGCATTGTACGACACAAGGTCCAATTACTAATTAATCGTATCTATAACAAATTTCGTAATTAAAAATGTCTTCTAAGGACTTCTTGTGAGCGAAAACGTCCGTAGCGCTTATCCTAAGTTTTGAAAACTGTAGAAAACATTGCTAAGGAAGCCATTAAAGCGCGCTTAATTGACGTGGGTATCCAATTACAGGTGTTCTATTTGAACTTTTTCCGAATTGAAAAAGTTCAAATCGGACACCTGTAATCGGACATCCACGTGATCGCGCGCCGATTACGTGACAAATAGGCGCGAGGAGAACCAATCACGATCGAGAATTTTGTTATAGATAAGATAAAAAGAAATAAAATAATAATAATAACAATAATAATAATAATGATAATAATAACAATAATAGTAATAAGACGATGCTTTTAAAGTTCATTTTTTAATGAAGACAAACCATGTTTGGGATGAAACATCCATCGTCAGTTGTTCAATGAGAAATAAAATGAAATTATGCAATAAATGGTATAACAAAGTGTGATATAATTCAGGATGAAGACGAGAACCTAACAAAAGTGAAACTATTAAAGCTAATAAAGGAGACTGATTAGTGAATAAGTGTGAAAGAGATAAATTAAGATGTCTGACATGGATGTGCACGGTTTCCTTAATTTTCAATTGGAATCTTTAAAAATCATTCTGAACAAAGGAAGCGACAATTTTCAGAACCCCTCAGGTGTTCCAATATATGGCAATGTTTGTCAGAAGAGGGATGTTTGCATATGTAAGTGATGAATATGCAACTGACAATGGATGATGTTTCATCCGAAACATGTTTTGTCTTTATTGAAAAATAAACTAGTCAGTTATGACCGGTAACGACAGTGATGACGTCATAAGGCAACGCCCTTGGTCATATGACTAATACTAAAAAATGCAAACACTCTCACGCAAATTACTTTATCAGGAGTTTTTCATTAATTCAATATTTTAATTTTAATCCTCATCATGCTATGTATAGATTTTGTTTCATTTCTAAGAGGTCAGATTTTCAGAGAATTTCAAAATATTGAAAAATTCGTAACTTTCTGAAAAAGCATGAATTTGAAAAAGGAATGCATAGCTATGTTTCCAACGTTGACTTTAATCGAAACTGGTCGAAAAAGGCTCGATTTAATAAAAAAAACTGCTTTTCTTTTAGCGTTTAAAGAAACCGGAAGTGGCGCGATATCTATTGGAAGTGTGCGCAATTTACACCACCAGCGTACTTCAGTAAGATCAAGCCAAGCCCTGCAGAGTTAGTTTTTCTCTTTCTTTTGCTCTTGCTCTTCTGTTTTTCTTTTATTTTGTCTTTGCCTTACTTTTTTATTTTTCATCTTGTCAACACAAAGAAAAAATGTAAGGAATTTGCGAGTTATTGATTTATTTTTATTTTCTGCGCAGGCTGACATAGTTAGCCGGAAGTGAAATTTCACCTCGTTAGCAACACGCGCACGCGAGCCCGTAAATAAATCGTTAAAGGGGCCCTTAATAATAATAATAATAATAATAATAATAATAATAATAATAATAATAATGAAAATAATGATAATAATGATAATAATGATAATAATAATATTAATAATAATGATAATGATAATAGTAATAGTAACAATAACAATAACAATAATAATTATAACAATAATAGTCATCATAAATACTTTTGTTCTTGAGCCATCGTAGATTGATCAAAAATAAAACACAAACAGCAGTGATAAACATATTGAACTTGCACATTTTTTGATTAAGAATCAATTGACGTTTCGTATGTTCTCTACGTACATTTTCACGAGTAACTGTTGAAATTTAAAACAGCTTTTTATATATAACAAAGGTGAGTAGTTTGGAGCCTAGATTAAGCAAATAGTTTACAGTATGCTATAAAAACTAGGGTAGATTAATAAAGCATCAGCTTTTCACTTCCGACGTAGACATTGAAAGTTTGAAGTTATGCAGAGTACTGCTGTTTGTTTCTTACTTTCGTTCAAACTACGATGGCCGAAAAACAAAAGTATAACGATACAGTTTTTGAGTGGCAGATGTTGAAGATCGTTAGAGAATATGAGAAAGATTTAACACGGTTCAACAATTCTTCTCTGGATATTAGTTTTCGACAGAGGTGCAAGCTATTTCATATCTTTCCAACGTTTCTCAACTTCAAACTTAGCAAAGAAGAGTTTCACTGAAGAGCTTTGAAAGGGAAATACTAAACCACTCGCAGTTGCAAAACACTGCTAGAGGGGGACGAATAGGGGTATGTAAATCCGCCGATTTGTGACATACAAGGCAAATATTAAACCACTTGCAGGTGGAAAACACTGCTAGAGGGGGGTGAGTAGAGGAATGTAAATCAGGCACAATCCGGAATTTGCGCCAAAAATTACAGCTGATCCACGATCCACAGTGTTTTCAAAATCCGCCAATCCGCTCGATTTACCGCAAAAATCCACAATCCGTGCGTTTTTTAGGCCAAATCCGTTGATCCAAAAACCTATTCATCCACGTCCTGCTATGACTGTGTCTGTCAGACATCAGTCGTTAGCTTCCACTGACGAATAAGCCATCGTATAAGTAACATCCTACAAAAATAAGACAGACTCCAAGGAAAATCTTAATTATTTATTGACTAACAATTCCTTTTAAGAACAGGTCTTAAATTTAGCTCAAAGGCTCATCAATCTACTTGCTCAATTCGTTCCTGGTTGACATCGTAGTCGCCATGTTCAAACGCCGAGTCCGATTCCCTAGAATTATCATCGCTGGAATCGTGGCCTGATGCCAGTGGTTCAAACAAATAAGGCTGTATCTGGTTACGTACATTGTCGAAATCAAGGTCTTCATCCATTCTCGCCAACGCGTGGACGATAAACACTCGAAGGAGCAAGCAAATTACTGAAGATGTACCGAATTTCCCGCGCGTGTAAAGACTCGCCAAATATGACGTCACAAAATAACTTTTCTTCGTTTCCACTCCAAGAGCGGCCATTTTTGGCTCGTTTTCGTAAAGTGTTCGGAAATCGTCGGATTTCAGTCATGTCTTAAGCGCTACAGTTCTCACGAAACCCACTTTTAAGAAGTCTTTCTTATTTATGGTGATGTGAACGAAGTTTTCTGAAAAGTTTTAGGACGAAAGAAAAATTGTCCAGATTTCGTTGCCTTTGACCTTTAAGTGCATAAAATCAAATTTCCAGTTAATTAGCCCATCCGTGCATGCATTTTAATACAAATAGAGACTGTGTTGCCGTCCATTTTCCTACAAAACTAGCCAATCAAGGTCGTTAATTGCCTCTGTTGCGGAAGAGAGAAGAGAGGCAAGATGATTGAATTGACGAAGAGTTCTCTGGCGTGTATTAGCAACATATATTATTTTAATCCTTTTGAATAATGCAGTTGGTTCATGCTTTTAACAGTCCATTTATCGAATTATGGGTGCACTTGGGAAATTTTTAGATTACTCAAAAAGCTAGATTTGTTGTCGACCGCATCTTGAGTAATTACCTCTTACTCTTTCGCCTGCTCTTCCAACCTCCCGCTTAAACCAATTCTTTAATGAACCAACTTCAGATAATACATTAACTTGACTTCTGATTGGCTCACAGAATCTCAATTACCAGCCAAAATACCTGTTCTTGGCCAAAAGTGGAAATTGAGTAAGGGAAGGGTGTTTGCAGTAGCATTAAACATTTTCGACAGCACATGGGAGAAAAATGAGTCAAACTAGCGCATTTAGTAAGCTCAGTTCAAAGGCTAAAAAAGCCGGAGAATGTGTCCAATTATTTCAGCTACGCAGAGTTTGATGCGAAAGATTTATTTGAAAAGGCTTGCAAATGTACAACGTAAAATGTATGTTACAGCTATTGCTACAGCATTGTTGAATCTTGGGCATGCTCAAAGTGACATCGGGGATGTGGAGGATGCAGTAAAGAATCTTACCAAGGCGAAGGAAATTTACGTTGCACTCCACGGTGAACATCATCGAATTGTTGCTGCCAACCTTAATTACTTGGGGTACGCATATCAGCAAATGGGAATGGTGGAAAAAGGAAAGAAACAGCTGGAAAGGGCAGTGGATATTATGGATCAATATCGGCCATTACATCCAGGTAATAAGCATTGGTGTTAGTGTATAAAGATGACTGATAGCAAGTCACCAGTTGCCAGATTACATCTTTTCACTTATATATTTTCATCTCTCATATGTCTTTTTTAAAAGATGAAGAAGCGTCATGCTATTTAGAGGTTTGTGGCTGATATTTTAGAATGTCCTACTCTGCGAATTCTTTACAAAAGCATTAGTCAGTGGACCAGTAAATAAATCTGAACTTACGCTTGCATCTACGTGTACCAATGGCCTTTGGAAGGCTTACTTTCCTCAGTTGCAGTACAGTATAATCCAACATGGATGTGAAGCAATTTCGGGACATTTTGTTGGTTCTGCCCGAAATTGCCTCACATCCTTGTTAGATTACACTGTAATGCAATATTGGCAAAACTAACCGGGACAAGGTCCATTCGAGTCGCCTGCAGCTTCTTAGAACTAGTGGGCATCTTTAACTCCACTAATATCCTTTGACCTTAACCACCTTGGTATCATCAAACACTGGGCGTAGATAATTTCGAATTGTCATGCTAAGTTTGCTGAAATCCCGTTGTACTTCGTCGGCCGATTTCTGATTTTTAAATGGCAAGGCAATTCTTATGGGCTTATCTAGCTGGATTTCGTGTTGTGATCAGTTGGCATGATCTGGTGACTAAACGGATGAAACTGCTATTCAGCGGTAGAGTCAATAAGTCGGTCGCAGAGGATACTTTAATTTCGGGGACATTGGTTTGAAGTGGTTACATCATTTCGATGGGAAAAAGATCAGGCCCAGTTGATCAAAGGGTGTATGAGCCTATCCCGCACCACTGGGGTCAGACGAAAAAGACGATGAAGGGAAACCAACTAGCAACACCCGTCCAAAAAGAAACAAAGGTCCCTTACTGTCGTCCTCAAGAGATTTATCTCCTGCGGTACTATAAAAGTCGCGTAGACAACAAGTATCAGTGAAGTATGAAACTTTCACTCCTGGAGAAACAGGTTTATTCCCACACACCATGTTTCATTTTCGGTAGATCTTTTTATCCATTAAATGTAACAACCCGAAATCAATGGTTCTGAAATAAATGTTGCCTCCTTGACTTCAAAAGCTGTTTTAACTGATTCAATTGTTGGCTGTCGCCATTTCAATCGATTTATAGGAAGGGCCAATTCACTGAAGAGGCTCAGCAAGGCATGCTTGATCCTCGGGGAGACCGTCAAAAGTGCTGATTTAGCCTTCAGTGCATTGCAAGGCTACAAGGACACTTATGGAAACACTATGGAACACAGAGAGGTAATATTTAGGCAACACAGTTTATTTACTAGCAGAACGAGACGCTAGCGTGAGGGTCAATAAACAAAACTGCCAAGGCATAAACTTGGTACTATGTGGTCGAGGGTGATTAACACTGGTCCGGGAAATTGGCATTATTAAAGTGGTAACGGCGAAAACTAACTAAACGGCAACATGTGAAATAGTATTCGCCAAACGGGGAGCGGCCTCTTTCGTTTGTTTATCAGTCATTTCGAGATAAATTAAGTAACATTCATTACGCGCCAGTCACCTTGTGTCTTAATCAACTCAGGTGATACTTTAACTTCCAAGGCAAAAGTAGCGCCTCCGCGCCTAAAACTATCCCGGGGAGAGTAGTTAGTAGGAACTAGACCGACAATTTTGAGAACCCTTGCCAGAAAAGAAAGAAAAGCGTATAGATAATGTATGCAATGAACCAGCGGACCGCACAGAGAATAAAGACATTTCCTGAGGTACCTGGTTAATCCAAAGATGGTTAACCAGAGCTGCTGCTGGACACAACAAGCTACCTGGAATACGGGGCAGGGGTAAAAAAAAATGGCGCTCTTGAAACTGAACAGTTTTAGAGGCGCGAACTGTAAGATAAGCGAACGATATCGATGCACCGAAACGACGATCGGAACGCAAAAGGACCTTAGGCGAGAATTGCGCTGCACCTTCGACGACTAAATTCGACTTTGCAAAAAGTAATAAAGTGCTACCAGAAAAAGTGCCCACAAAGCTACATGCAAAAAACGAAACACATACGTAATTGGCCACTCCCCACTGGGGCTTTTCAGGACCAATGTAAAGAAACAATGATAACTGAATATTGAAATAAACATGACAAGGTTAAAAATCCGAATTAGCGGGAGGCAGACGAGTTGGCTATTTACAAACGTAGCCTAGAAGTTGAACTCGGAACTGCCAAAAACAACATCAGCTGGAGGTCAGAACGGGATTTGACCCCGGGACCTACGTATTTCAAATCCGGCGCCTCTAAGCACTCGGACTCGCTGCCTCCACGGAAACGATTATCGATATCAAATAAGTGTGCAATAAGCAATAACAAACGAGGAGTTATAGGGGCCTTGCGCTTAACTGCTGTGCCTAAAGACTGCTTGACTCCGCGTAACAGTTTATAGCGATGATCACTATCCCAAGTCAAATCATGGCTGAGAAGCCTATGCGTATGCTTTATGCTATTTAAATGATTTAGAATAGTATTATGAATGCGGCCGAGTGACACTTAATAAGCTATGTAACGCGTAATTGTTGTGACAGTCACTGGAAACAGATCAGACGAAACCGCCTCACAAAAAGTGATGTAGCTCTTTAAGTGAGAGTTCAAGTTCCGTTGGGTGGAATTGACATACGCTCTGGCCATCAAGTTCCGTCCGAGCGAATCCAATGCATGAGCATCGTGTCGTAGTTGGGCGTCACTTGCACGAAGCTAACCTAGAGCGATCTGAAAGTCGATATACTGACTAACTCGAATAAGGCGTGTTCTCTACAGCAGTTTTCAACCATCACCCACCATGATCTTTGGAGAACCAACAATATAACGTTTGGACCGAACATTGTTAAGAGAAGCGAAGGACAAACTAATCGGAAAGTTTATAATGAAACACACCATGTTATTGTGAAAAACACTCGCATTAAGTTTGGGTTAATTATGTTCGGGAACATTCACCATTTTTATGGCAACTTTTTTTCTTGGGTTCTTGTTAACAGCGACTCGACCTTAGTATATTCAGAGACCTTCAGAGTCTGTGCCCTTGTGGTCTGCCACTCTTTACACATATACTTGTACTTACACGTATACTTCTCTACGACAGTGGTGTATGAACACCTGTTTGACATAACAGATTACAATAGCAACAGTTTAACAGAGTGCGAAAATCAGTAACAACTTGTACAAAACACTCAAACATTAACTGCAGATTGTACTGGGCCTTATAAGTGCCGTGCTTATACTAGGGCAGAGGTTGGGCTAGATAGCCACTCGGATAACCACACACATTGGTACCATCTATACCATAGGTATACAGAAAGGGAACCGCGTAGCACCCGGGAAATAGGAAATTACAATTTTTAATATATGTTTGGGTGCCGGAAATAGGTAATACTGCCGATACACCAAATCCCCCTTGGGTATTACCCCTTTAAAAGAAATTTGGGAGTCAAATTTCCTTTAAAGGGGTAATGCCCAAGGGAAATTTGGTGTATCGGCAGTCTGATTGCCTACTTCCGGCACCCAAAGATATATTAAAAATTGTAATAACCATCTATACCATGCTAAGAGTGGCGAAACTAGCGAACTAGGGAGCTTCGCGCAAAAGCTATTACTAGCTATTCTCAAAAAGTACTTTTTTTATTTACACTGCATATAGCACATTACTTTAGTTACAGATTTATAGTGCATTACTTTTAAATAAACTAAGAACATGTCAATTAATCCCAAATCAGAGCAATTTCACCCGCAACAAGTGAAACTGAGTGTAAAAAGGCGAAGTTTAGTGCAAAACAGTGAAATTGAAAATGATTGAACAGCTCTTACATTGAGCTGGGACAAGCAAATGGCGGACTGAAACTCTTTATCTCAACAAAAATTACTAGACTAGTGGAAGTAAATATACACAAAAACCGTGAGGACAAAAACACAAACTTGAGCTTGAGTGAATTCAGATATCATGATACCGGAGCCGATCACCACGGCATTGCCAAGGACCAGTTACCAGTGAAAAAGTAAATTTAAAGCTCTTTAGTACCACGAAATAAAACGCGAAGAAGAACCCAGTGTTGACTAGCTGCGAGA
>CBDDTI010000641.1:0-6963 GCA_965233585.1 bacterium | reverse complement strand
TATTGTGCTAACGACGATACTATTAATTGTTTTCTATACGACGAAACAACGGGTGGAGTTGGACCCAATGAGGCGATGTCACTCTTGGACTATTTATTAACAGATCTGGAGGGTCGAATCGGAGGCCACGATCAACTCATAATATGGTGTGATAATTCTCCAGCTCATTTTAAGGAGTGTTATCTGTTCTTCTACATGGATGACTTAGTTAAGAAAGGAAAGTTCTTGAGGGCCAATTTGAAATTTTTGCTTGAAGGCCACTCGTATTCTATTTGCGATCGACGGTTTGGATCTATACAGCGCCTTTTCGACACCCACGAAGTCATCGAATTCCCGCACCAGTGGGCGATTGTGCTGGAACGAAGTCATCTGAAAGACGTTCGAACATATTGGGTTACACTGAACATGATCAAAGATTACAAATCTTTCCTCAAGATGCAGTACATCAGCAGAAACGAGGACTTGGACGGCGAAAAATTTGAAGTCAGGGGCATCCCGTGGCTTAACTTTGGATACGGCGAATTACTAAATGGGAAAGGAGAACTGAAACTCTTGCATCATCCAGAGTCAGTCTTTTTGCGATTCCGTATGGACCCAAAGGAACAACCGAGACGCGTTTCCTTTATTAAAAAAAGACAAGTCACTAAACTTATGCCAGAACTACTTACACCTTTTAGTCAGGAAGCACGGCCGGTGAAAAAGAGCGTTAAAGATTTTTGCGTTAAGTTATCCCAAAAATATCTAGCCGAAAATGCTGTTCATTTTTATCAGTCTTTAAGAGTTGTTGACGAAGATAGTGACACTGACTAAAGTTATAAACGCATCCCGCATGACCCACTCAGGCGCGGATCCAGGGGAGGTGAAATGGGTGAATTCTCACCCCTCCCCTTTTTTTCTGAGCCCCCTTCTTTCTTTTTTTTCCGTATCCCTCAAATATCGAAATAATATTTGATTTCTCTGATTGAGGTGGAGAATGTGCATAAGCGATAACTGGTTCTACCAATCAATTTATTCATTTTGAGCCCACAAACACACTGTCAAATATTCACCCCAAAAATTACAACAATTCACCCCCCATTTCAAAACCCGAGATCCGCGCCTGCCACTACACTATTGTTTGCTATTTGGATGATACAACTCGCTCTTAGTTGCACTGTACTGATTTAGCTGCCCATGAAAACTTATTCTGATGTGTCGAGTAAAACCGAGTTGGTAAAGTAAAGGTAAAGTCTGCATTCGGGCCAAGTGGCCCATCAGGCCGGAGCTTATCCCGGTTTCTGTAGCATGAAGCGACTGGGAGTATTTCTACTCACCCCTGGATAGGAAGCTAGTTCATCGCAGGGTTACCCCCAGCATTAAATTCACCGGTACCCATTTATACACCTGGGTGGAGAGAGGCACCGTGAGAGTTAAGTGTCTTGCCCAAGAACACAACAACGGCAAAACAAGAACAAAACCGAGCTGACTTAAATAAAATCATCTCTCATCATCTGCTTTAACGCCTAGGGGTCAGCTGGTTATTTACGACCTCGACTATCGTTAAACCTAAAAATTGGATGGTTACAATGATTTATCCATTCATCCATCCATCAATCAACTTTATTCAAGCATCAAAGTCTTTAGGTAATACACTGAAAAAAGAAGAACGCCGATTCAAAGACTAGCGTGAGTCTATTTATGCCAGTCAAATTTTCAGGATGTAAACATCTTAAAATCAATTGCATACACTGCGAAATTAGTGTGGTAATCTAAATGTCTCAGTCCGCTTCATCCCTATTTCGAGTTTTTTGCCAAAATAATCACGTCATATTTTAGCGAGGCAAATCTGACTTCACTCTCTAACAAATGCCTCTGTTGTTGCTTTGCGTATTCCTGGAGTCTACTATCAACAGCCTCTTGCCTCATTTTCTTTTGATACTGATCACAAAGTTGGCATGTGTCCACGCGCGCCTTCCTAAAACTTATTATATCACTCAAGTCTTCAATAAAAATTTCTCTAAATTTGGAGTAACTGATGCCAGGGCCTTTTCTGTTAGCGCAGGCAAAGCTTGTTTTAAAATCAGGGTGCTTAGCAATAAAATCTGTCCACATATTGTGCACTGAAATATGAGATTCAAAATATCTTTTCCTTGTTCGCGCTCTTCTGAAGTGTGATTCTTTCGCGCTATGCGAAAGCATAAAATCAACAACGGCCTTTCTGGCCTCTGCGGCAATCTTTCTCGGATAATTTCCATGCTTGCCCCGCTGATCACCCTCCATCGATAAACCATCGGCGTCCATTTTTTTTAACAGGACCTTGATTTTCGCGTCGGACAGTCCGTAGCATCTTTCGAAGGCGCCCTTGCAGACTTGCCCCAAGTCTGGGATGTGGTACCTTATTCTCCTAAGGCCATTGGGACATAACCTTACTTCCATCAGTTTTGAGAGAATATAGTTCTGTTCAATATAGCTTTTCTGGAATAGCTTGTTTCGTTGCTGCCGTATAATTTGTCGAGCTTCAATTGCACCTGGTCTCATCAAACAGCCTTGATTGCACGAGCATAACAACGGCATTCTCGCTAAGTCTGCATAAGCCCTATTCTTTCTGGTGGCGATTGTTCTTTCCCTCTTAAGATAAATTTTCTTTAGTTTAGTGCTTTGTTTTTTAGTACCCCGCTCGACGGAGCTTGAGAGAGGTGCCTGAGCACCGGTAAAATGTTTCCAAGGATTTTCTGTGTCAAATCCGTACAGTAAATGAGCCACATTTCTCCCATTACTGGACTCAGTACACAGACTCAGTTGTTTTGAAGTACCCGCCATTTTTTTTTTGTTTGCCCCGTCCAACATACTGCGTCACAACCATGATCAATGTGACAGCCGTCAATGCGCGCGCCATGCATCCCTAAATCCTAAGAGCGCTATACCGAAAACAAGTTGGTAGAAGAAGAAGGCATCATGCGCCTATCAATGGTTTGCCCCAGGATGGGGGAGGGAGGGGGGGTGGGTGGGAAACTCATGAGACGGGACTGATTTGACATTTTCAGGTTTATAAAATGTCAATTTCCCCATCCTTGGATCTCCATTATAAGTCAAATTCCCACCCCTGAGGATCACAAATTCTACTTCTTGTAGACACCATTTTATAGGGTGGTATTATTAAAAATCAACACAGAAGTATCAGAAGGTAAGATTAAAGTATTAAAAGCACTACATGTCATCGTTTGGTGAGATGTGGCCAGCAGTTTCTGGGTTCATTTGTATGTCACGCCTGGAATAGGCCGTATATATTCCGCTTTCGTTCAACTGATGTTTGCAACTGAGGTCTAGAATTGACCAAAATTTCATTTACTTTGACATTTGGAGTACACTTGCAAATCTATAACACAGAGAATATCAAGTAATCTGCGCGCGCTCAAAGGAAAGTATCAGTGTTTTTCGATTTTTATGACGTCAGCATGAGCACAAAAAGCAACTGAGAGTAAATTTTCTCGCGTTTCGTTCGGTGATTTTTTTTTTTTTTACTTGGCGGAGTCTTAACCACAAACATTTCCTACAACATACCTTATTTTGTTAGAATCTGTCAGAGCTTATCTAATATATTTAGAAAAATGGCAAATTACAGAATATTGGAAAAACTGTCTGAACGACCTTGACTTTTTACTGATTCAAAATGTTAGGCAATAGATATCATTTCCATGATGTGGCAAAGTATGAAAAAACTCCACCGAAGGAAAGTGTAGATATTAAAGAATTTAGACCAAAATGGGGAATATATCTGCCTGTTATTAGATGAAATGTTGCCTTGGTAACGGCCTTAATCCAAAACTTGACAACCAAAAAATAAACATTGTTTCAACAGTATCTATACTGGTAAATATCTACAGGGATTCGAAATTAACTAAGTTTCCTTTTCTAACTTAACCCGCGCTCTATAGCGAGGGTGTTCGTAAATGCTCTAGGGAGCCACCTTAAGAAACGAGCTTTGAAAACACTGTGGGAAATTATGCATAGGTCATGAGGAGCGCATACCGCCTGTTTGCAAGGTGGTGAAACCACTTCAATCTCGTGTAAGACGTGGGTTTGGTCAGGCAGCCACGTGCGTGCTCGGCCGAGTCTCTTTTAGCCTGCGTTGCAGACGCAACTAACCCCCGGTATAGCGGGGTTCAGTTTGTCTGCAACGCAGGCTAAGTATTGTGGGGCGGTCAACATCGCGGCGGCTTTTTGCCGAGCTTCCATGTTTGGTGTCTACAGGAAGATTTTAAACGAATTCTTTATCCTTTGGCTACACCCTGCCAACCTGAATGAATAAAATCATGGCGCCGTGACACGGATAGTTTACCGTCCCGTGGTTTTTGCTCAGTCAATGCTTCTTCAATCTCTGGAGAGGTAAGCAATTTATGTTGTACTCATAAGCTTAAATTCTAATTTGCTACATAAACTGATCGCAAAGTCTCTAAACAGATCAGGAAATCTTTAATGCTATCATGGCATCGACACAAATTGACCATTAAACGAACAAAGAAGTCCTGTGATACAGACAAAGCTGTTGGGTCAACGCGTGGATTCTTACTAAAGACAGATTTATAGATTAGCCAACAACACTTCAATGAGAATTATTGAGAAGCATTAATCCCAAATGAACCAGAATCCCGGTTCATTCGCTCATTAGCTATGCATAAAGCCTCTCGAGGCGTCTGTCCAGGCGTTTCATAGGAGTTGTTTGAGTATTAGAGGGCCTCGACTTCTACGCATTGTGCTTTGATAAAATTGTCAAATTAAAGGCGAAATATAGAGAGCGTTTTTATAGAGAGCGAATTCTAATCTTAGCAATATTAAGAATTTTTCGGGTAAAAAGATCGTAACATTTATCTACATAAAGAAAGATATCCCGGTAGAGTCGATGGATTAGCTTATTACAGTTCATAATGATGCATGATCTGTGCTATGTTTAGATGTGAGAGAACCTTTCTCTTTCTTTCTGTTTACTAGAAATAAGTTGTCTCTTGTTAAGCAAGTCAGCTTTTCCAACAATTTATTAATAACAGAGAGTAGAGAAATGAGACTGTTAATAATTGTTTAAGCTTGTCTGAGAACCTTTCTTACAGTCTCTAGCCATCTTAAAAGATGTATCAAATATGGTCTGTAAAGGATCTGATGATTGACACCTAAAAATCTTAAGAATCTGAACTTTGGTTGCAGACTAGAACCAGTCTTAAGGCTGATCAGCTGAGAAATTCCCATTACTGTTTAATTATTAATTTTTGTGTTGAGCTTAGTAAGTTCTGTCTGCCTGAGGAACAACTCATTAAAAAACTGGTCCTTGAACGGGGTGCACTTAATTCTCTCAGACAAGCAGGATTACATACGAGCTATGTGCTCTCTCTTGAGCTGGCTGCTTCTCTGAGGGGAGGTGGGGTGGGGGAAGGTGGGGTGGGGGGGGGGGTAGGGTGACATTGATTTTGTCCCAACAAAGCACTAGTGCAAAGAAATTATGTAGTAACTAGTGTGCTGGAGTACAAACATTATGAGTATGTTTTTTAACTCAGGACAGATATCTTGGATGTTGATTTAATTCTTTACTTGAGCGCTGGTATTATCTGGGCTCAACTTCAATAAATTCGGTCTGTCTTTCAACCGGGAGGTCTTTTGGATGATTAGGGCTTCTTTAGAATACAGTGGGTCAGGAATACATGTAATCAGCTGAGATATCTGTCTTATTTGGAGAGAATATACCAGTAAAGTTGAGGCATTTAGCAACAGCAATTAACCCTGTTTGGCACTATGCCTGCCCGAGTAATGTGGATGCAGTGATGTAGCAGTATTTTAGTTCTAACGAAAGCCATGATTGGCTAAGATAACAGGGGTAACTTGCATCATCTGAAAAAAAGATGGAAATTCAGCACCTCTGATACCATAATAGTCAAGTTTTCCGAGTAGAATTTGGTGATTAACAGTATCCAAAGCTTTGCTAAAGCTTGTGATACTTTTGAGACCTAAAGATCTGCATATTCAGTTGGCTAGTGAGTGGGAAATCAAAACTGTTTACTAGAAAGAAGTTGTCTCTTGTTAAGCAAGTCAGCTTTTCCAACAATTTATTAAAAACAGAGAGTAGAGAAATGAGACTGTTAATAATTGTTTAAGCTTGTCTGAGAACCTTTCTTACAGTCTCTAGCCATCTTAAAAGATGTATCAAATATGGTCTGTAAAGGATCTGATGATTGACACCTAAAAATCTTAAGAATCTGAACTTTGGTTGCAGACTAGAACCAGTTTTAAGGCTGATCAGCTGAGAAATTTCCATTACTGTTTAATATTAATTAATTGTGTTGAGCTTAGTAAGTTCTGTCTGCCTAAGGAACAACTCATTAAAAAACTGGTCCTTGAACGGAGTGCACTTAATTCTCTCAGACAAGCAGGATTACATACGAGCTATGTGCTCTCTCTTGAGCTGGCTGCTTCTGTGAGGGGAGGTGGAGTGGGGGAAGGTGGGGTGGGGGGGGGGGTAGGGTGACATTGATTTTGTCCCAACAAAGCACTACTGAGGAAATCTGGCCCTTAGGGAGTCCCACGAAAATGCCACACATTAAGTGATTAATCAGCCATGTTGCCAGCATGGTTGTCCTGATAGTGTAGTGGTCATCACACCCGACTAGTGATCAGGGGGACGTGGGTTCAAATCCCGCTCAGGGTAATAACAGTTTTTCAGATTTCCTCAGAAGTTGTCCAGTGTTGAGTTTCTCTAAACTTTCTCACAATTTCTCCTCAGCTTGGACTTTGAATCCATTTGTGATCCTCCTGGGGGTGATACGTTGTTGGCTCAAGGGATATACTTAATTGATTATATATATATATATATATATATATATATATATATATATATATATATATATATATATATATAATCAATTAAGTAGATCCCTTGAGCCAACAGAAGTTTCAAAGGGCTTCCTGGGCCAACGAAGACGCCAAGCTTCCAGAAGGATC
>CBDDTI010000640.1:0-32355 GCA_965233585.1 bacterium | reverse complement strand
AGAGGAAGGGTTGGGTGTTTCTCTTCTGTGAAAATTCCTAAATTGGGGGGAATTTTCAAACAGCTCTGTAGTCAAGTCATTGAAATGCATAGGTAAAGAAGGTGCAACGAAATATTTCCCGCTAGGAGACTTGAAATTGAATCTCTTTTGGTTGGGGTTTCCAAACAACTTATAAATTGGTGTATAGATTAATTTTGGTGTCTTGTTTTTGCAGCGAGTTTAATGAATCTAACATTGAGTTGCCAAGCCAGAGTTCCCATTTTATCCATTCCCCCCAGAAATCTTTCTTCTTCCTTTTTTCTGCTTAGATTCAATAACCTCGCTGCAAAAACAAGACACCAAAATTAATCTACCCACCAATTTATTAGTTTGGAAACCCTGACCAAAAGAGATATAATATCAAATCTCCCAGCGGGAAACATTTCATTGCACCTTCTTTATTTCGATGAGTCAAATCCGTTGGAGATTAAAGAGGCTTGGTAAAATCCCCAACATACCTGTTGCAATGAAAATTCCCATAACGTGTTGTTTTTTTAAGCAGGTCACTGTGTTTTTTGCGGAAACCTTTAAGTAGATTCTCAAAAAAACAACTGATATCTCTTCACATTGGCAGGACACATCTTTTTGGTTTAATGCTTTATTTTTAATTACCTATAATTACCTCATAATATGACCCCCTTTGCCATGGACCCCAAAAATGGAGTACATGATGGTAAAAGGGAGTTTATTGGCATAAACAGCTTCTCTGACAGGTCCAGTAATTGTTTCGAACAAGAATTGGAACATTCCAATTAAATGGGAAGTTGTGATTGAATTTTGAAATTCTGCTATTATATACTTGAGAGAGACTCTTTCCTTTCTTCCTTTCCTGTTATGTAGTAGGGAGTTGTGCTTGTAGAATTTGGTTTTTGAACAATTCTAAGTGAAACACTGGACCAATCAAGTTCAAATTAACGCAGAAAGTGCGTGATATATGAAGGAATGATTGAAACAAGATCTCCCAAAATGTTACTGAAGAGTTTTCATGAAAATTACAGTGACCTGTTTATAAAAATATCAAGGTAATGTTATAAACAGAAAAATAATGGCAGTTATTCTTACTTTCTTTTGGGTATCAATATGTTTCTGTGGACAACTTTGTCATTAAATAAAAAGTATTGCCTGGGTTTTTTGTTACCTCGTCTACAAGCTTTCATTAAAATTTCTTCTCCGACAAGAATTCTTCCTGGCACAGTCAAAGACTCCATAGCAATTTTCAATCAATGCCATGAGCTTGGCATTTGCATTAGGACTTACCGAAATCAAAATCATAGCTTAATTTAGGTGAGTTAGATCAAGGTTGAGAATTTTAAGGGATAAATTCTGATTTACAAATTCTGATCTTACATTGCCATGTTATGTGAAATAATCTCACTAAGGGACAAATTTTCACAAAAATTCCCCACACGAAAACTCTTGTACTGAGAGCATGATGGCAAATTTTTTGAGGCTTGTCTACTTGTTCTGAGTGTTCCAAAACCGTTTTTCATTTCTTCTGGCCAAATGTAAAAACAACAGCTTTTGCTTCTCAATACGAAACATCAAAACAAAACTATTTTCATTCTATGCAGTGAAGAAAAATTTACAAAAAACCTCAAAAAGTTCTCAGGTGCTTCTTTTAATGTGTTTGAGTAGAAATTATAAGATTTTTAAGATGGAATTTCAGGAAAAACCAGTTTTTCAGCCGGAATGTTTTTATAAGGCTGTAATTTTTGGTAGATTGGTTATAAACTTATTGAGTCCAAATTATCAAAAAAAGTTCAGTCTTTTCTGTAAGGGGTAGCTGAAATATCATTGAGTCGTAAATATATCATAAAAATAAGTTTTAAAAAACAAAAAGTTGATTCTGAGCAAAATTGGTGGGAAGTTGCAACTCGCCAAGTCTTATGAAGTGCAAAAAAAGATAGATTTGCTGTACGAAATCTATATAACACAATTCATCCTTAGAGCACATTTAGAGAAAGGAACTGTGCGCAATGGATCACATGTAGAGAAAGTTAGGCAAGTGTTAGGCAAATTTTATACTTTTATGGACAGCTGATCACGCAGTCGTTAGCTCAGAGAAAGACAAGACTAAAAACTGCCTAGACAGAAAAGCAATCTTTTGAATGCCATTTTTATGACTTTTTGCTTAAAAACTAAGTCATATTTTTACATTTTCCTAAAGCTGAGATGTTCACGAGAAAATTGGCCCCTGGACTTGTTCTGAAGTACTATATTTTCAGAATTTTTTAACATTTTCTAAAGGTCATGTCCATCTCGCTGATCTGCAATCCCTTGCGGCACTGCCAGTCATAAGAAAAAAAGCTAAAAATCAATAAGTTTTTTATGAATGAATGAATAGAAGATGGAACATTCTTTTTCCTGAAACCAAAGTAGTTACGAACAAAAGTAAAGAGGAATTTATCATCTGATGTCATAACTTATGTATGCTTTGAAGATTTTAGTGATGCGGACATGATAAAACTGTACAAAATATATCATTATGGACTTTTTCCTTTTCGACTATACTTATTCCAGTAGGCAGGTTGAATTCACATCCTCTACCACGGGATAATTGAGTTAGTGAAAGTTTCAACGATGGTGTTTTCAACTAATGAATACAGGCACCCATCACCAAAGATAATAACAGAAATAAGATTGATAGGATTAGAGTTTGGTTAGTTTTTAATTGTGCATTTTATCTGGTTCCAGTTGTCAGAACTTTTTCTGTATCCTTGAATAATTAAAACTCAATCTACCGTGTTGTTTTTTTAAACAGGTCACCATAATTTTCATGAAAACTCTTCAGTAATATTTTGAGAGACCTTGTTTAAATCATTCCTACGTACATCATGCATTAATTTGAACTTGATTGGTCCAGTATTTTGCTTGGAATTGATCAAAAACCAACTTATACAAGCACAACTCTCTACTACATAACAGGAAAGGAAGAGAGGAAGGCGTCTCTCTCCAACATATAATAAGCAGAATTTCAAAGTGCAATTACAACTTCCCATTTAATTGGAATGTTCCAATTCTTGTTGGAAATGATTACTGGACCTGTCAGGAAGCTGTTTATAACAATAAATCACCTTTTACCATCATGTCCTCCATTTTTGAGGTCTATGGCAAGGGGGTCACATTATGAGGTAATTATAAGTAATTAAGGATTAAACACTAAACAAAAAAGATGGGTCCTGCCAACATGAAGAGATATCAGTTGTTTGTATGAGAATCTACTGAGTGGTTTCCGAAAAAAACACAGTGACCTGTTAAAAAAACAACACAGTAATTTGCTATAAATTTATTTATTTGATAAAGTCTGTTTGATCAAATTAGGTGTTTTAAAAATCACAATCATCATTGACTATCATCATTAATAAATCAAGGGACATAAATTACATTAAATAATATCAAATCAATTTGGCATGCAAAATTAGTTTCGAAACCAAGATTAGATTTGTTATTTGACATTGTGAAGTTACTCTGCATCGAGATGGCAGTAATTAAAGTTGTTCATTTGTTGTGGTTTTTACCAAACTTTGTAAAAGCACAAAAGCATGATCGAATCATTGAAAACCTCATGTCCTTTGGAGAAACAGAGCTGATGATTTTCACAGACAGTCCAGACATTTCCACTGCCATTGATTTCAAGAGAATTCTTGATCCCGTGAAGATTTTCAATATCAATGATTTATGGAGACGGTCAAAGGATGTGGAATGCCCAGTGGATGATTATAAGCCATTCTACCAGAGATCTCTTCCTATTGGATATGCCACAGTTGTGGTTCTTGTCAAAGATGTGCGCAAATTGTTGGCAGTTTTTGATCAAACTATCATAAACTGCACGTATGTTTTCGATGCTGGCATCTATAACATAGAAAATCGGTTCCTTTTCCTGATTGATCCGAGTGAGAATGTTGCAGAATACTCTGAGAAAGTATTAACAATTTCCATCAACATAGCAAACCACAGGTAAAAGAGTTTTATGAAAATATCACTGCTGGACCATGGTCAATGAACTTTTTTGTTATGAAAAAAGTTATAGCTTTGGACCGAAAAGAATAGAATGGCCTTCATCCCGTGGCCGAAGAAATAATGTATTTTATGGAATTTGTTTTGAATTTCCAGAAGAGTAGCAATTGCAAAGATGTTTGCTCATAATGAGGAAAGGTATCTGGTATTTGGTTTGAATTTGGGAGCGGCTGACAAGTCAAGTTCTAAGGCAAAGCTCTTGTACATTTGGGATTCTAAAAGTCCACCGATGACCCTAGAAGGCTTTTACGGAAATGTTACAAGCAACTTCAATGGCCACAAGTTTATGTACTGTGGTTCAATGATAGATTTTGATCTTATGTTCTGTAAAAGGAAAAGGAAGACTTATGAAACTGTCCAACCCGGCGAAGACAGTGATGAGTACCTTGGTTGCAAAGGCTATGATATCGAACAAATAAAATTTGCTTCAGAAATGTTTAACTTCAAATATGGCATCATTACGTCTGAGGGATATGGAGCTAAAGGCTTTGACAACAATACTGGCAGGTGGAAAGGAGTTCTTGGCGAATTGGTCTACAGAAGGGTTGATCTCACTATGAACATCTTTCTCCAAGGCAATGGTAACCGGCTTCACTATCCTGTCATATCTCCAATGAAAGACTCTCCAGGCAGCTCATTCATCTTGTCCGCCGTCCCAAAGAAGATGCCCAATGTCATTGCAATGGTGTATCCTATTGGATCCATTCTATGGATATCCACCATAGTTACAGTCATAATAATGACCATTTTATTCCCGTTAGCATCCAAAGTTCAGAAAAGAATGGATATCATTTTTCATCAACGACTCAACGAGGAAAAAGAAATTTCGGCTTTCTTTGGATTTTCTGCTTTGCTGGGAGAAAACATGAGGGGAGAATCAGTAACCCACCACAAAGGACCAATCAGGTAATCTGGTACAGTTTGGATCGTTTAACATGACGGGTCCATTTTTCTCAATTAAAAGACTAATAAAACAATTTCATGTATGAAGCAGTATTTGCTGGCCATTACAAGAGGCTTCTCTTGGCAAAATTTAAATCACGTTAATAATTGATGGCTAATTTGTTATAACCTAAAGGGCGTGACCTATAATGAGTTCCGCAGCCTAATCCAGATAGGTTTAGAAATAACCAAAAGAGGACAAAATATCCTTTGATTTTGCTAATTTGGCAGGGTATATGGCATTTTGTAGTGGGTACCTTACGAGCGAACGCACCGGATTACTCACCGGCTATCTAGAGCTGGCTATCTATACCTTATTATCTCGTTGATCCATTCATTATTGCGTCATTCCTTTTCCGCCGCTCAATATAGATATTAGTCTCACCTTCGACCTTTTCAGACTTCGTTTTGTTGGTGGCCTTTTCAGCCTTTTCTCGGGTCCAAGGCCAGCTACATTGGTGACCCCGACGTCCAAGATTCATTTCAGCCTTCAAGTTTCGCCAAATTCAGCAATCCCACGGGGGATTTGGCGGATTCGACGCAATTCGGCGGATTCGACCACGGCGTCACGCCCGGTACTTTAGATCAGATCGTTGTCTAAAACGGCAGGAAGTTAAGTATTATAATCTCTTTGGGGGACCCACCAATGTTTGGATCACGACAACTTCTGCCCGTCTACACTGAGTCGTGGAAGTCCGTCTACACTACGTTTATCCCAAACTGAAAGTTCCGTCTGCACTACGTTTATCACAAACTGAAAGCCCCGTCTACACTACGTTATCGTGAACTTTGGCTACGAACTTCGCCAGCTGACGCTCACCGGAAAATTCAATTGCACCGGCCGACATCATGGCGACAGAAGACGTTCAACCTCAGTCCGATAATGCACGGTTCACCCGGTTTTTGGCCCAACTATCGGTCAATCATGTGGCCCCCAAGATCCTTGAGTTTTCGGGGGAAAATCCTGCCCTCTGGATCGCACGCCTCGAAAATCAATTCACGATGTGCACCCCGAAAGTCACGGATCAGGAGAAACGGTTTGTGTACGCCACAAACCAGATGACGGAAGAGACTCTGGGGTCCGTGGAGGACCTACTCTTGGCAATACCCCGACCCCCGGATATCTACGATCGTTTCACCAAGCGGGTCATGGAGACCTTCGGACCGTCAGACACGCAACTCGCATCCAACTTCCTCGATTTTTCCCCCATGGGAGACGGATCAGCAACTATCATGGCTGCAAACATGCTGCGGCTCCTTCCAGCCAACAAACGCGGAAACAACATCGTCTTCAGGGAGATATTCCTCCGCAAAATCCCACCTGCCATCCGGGAGGTCCTAGGGGAACTACGCGAAGAAGACAAAGACTTATTGGTCCTAGCCAGGAGGGTGGACGCCCTCATCGCTTCTAGGCCTGCTACCGGAATATTCCTGCCGAGGAATGACATAAAAACAGCAAGGAATATAGGTGCGAAATAATAACCGTCTCTTCTAAGTCCCTTTTTTGGTGTAACCAAGAACTGTCTCTCTGTATTTCACAAACGTCTTTACTCATCAAAGACAAGATTGTAAGTAACTTAAGGTTCAGTGGAATTTGTACAACAGGGCTGCTTTGGCACCTCCGGGTAGTTGCCAGCATTCACATCTAGGTTACATTTTATGGTTTATATGGTGTGGGCAAAAATACACATAAGAGTCAGTACTGTGATAAAAGAAAGCAAACCATTGCATGCAGGTTATTGAACCCAACCCTTTTATACTACAAAGAGAAAGCCACGTCCTTGCATACAAGATGAAAGATTATTCAAGTATAAGATTTGACAGTCCCCGTCACCGTACTGAATCGTAAATGATTTTTTGCAAATGGAAAACCCCATACCGTGTTTAGTACAGCCATTAGTTTGCCAAGAAAGAATAGGTGATCAAGTCTACCTTTCTGAGAGGGTTGCCAAGCCTCCAAGTAATGGGGATACTAATCATAGTTTCCATTTCATAACTATTCAAACTGCTTTAAGACCGAATTGGGGAAAGGCGCAGTCGGGTTGCTACTAGACACAGATCCTGCATTTGGTGACATGAGAGGTAAAGAAGGTTCTTCCGGCTTAGCACAACGATAATTCTTCGTGAACTTCCGTCGTAAGAAGTAAATCATATAGACAAAGGCCCCTAATAGGATCACATAGAGTACAACAGAGAGCATATATCGTTCAACCCTAGAATACGAGCCTTGAGTAGAACTAACTTTCCGTCGAAACTCCGGTAATGAAAGAGAATTGGTTAACTCTATCCCTTCCAGACCATTTGTCAGATCGACCTCCTTGGCAATTGTCCCAAGCCACTCCTTGGCCTGGGAAAGCAAAGGTAACCGGATAATTTCATGATACCCTATCATGTCCGGTGCTCGAACAAACAGATATTCGGATGTTGATGCCTTCGGACACTCTTCAGTCAATTGAAGAAGATGGATTCCTTGTATCGATGTAATGTTCGTCTCCTTCTCACACTCAACGACCAGTTGGGTAGGTTCGGAGGTCATGATTCGGTACAAGGAAGTTGAGATCTGAACGGCGTGCGAATGCATCTTTTTAACCCTCACATTACAAGTCCGCTCAATGTTGGAAGCACTTTGCGAATATAAGTTATATAAACAAAGATTCGTCAAATTCTTGGAAAGTAAATTCATATTCGGACAGTGGTAAACTGCAGAAATCTTTTTGCAGAGTTGGAATTCAGACGAAGTCATCTGTTTCCCAACAAGACCGTGAGTATCTAAGGCTAAATACTCAGCGGAACTTTCCACGTCCAGAATCACAGAAGAATTTCCCAAGAAAAACGGTGCTGGTACATGTCTATATAGCTTTAAAGTGCTACCTGAGTACAATGGTAAATGCACAACTGCGTATAAATTACCCTCATTGTCACTCAGGGTGGAGACCGGAACTTGGAACAAGATACCAGGATCCTCATGGGATGGAAGCAAATTACGTTTTCTAGCATTCGCAGCTAAATGATCGAAAGCCGATATAAGAGACTCAGGAGAGACGATCAAAGGTGAAAGCCTATTCTCCATGAGACTCATCATCCCTTGCAGAAAATCAGATAGCTCGAATCTGAAAGAATGTAATAATAATTGAACCTGATGTTCCAAGCTATCCATCGCCTGTTTCCGAGACAAAGTAACAGATTCTTTAATTTGCAGTTGCCATTCGGAAAACTGATCCTGAATAAACTCAGTAATATTGTGAATTCTGAGATCTTGTTCCTTCAATTGCTCTATAATCAATTTCTGGTTCTCCTCAGTCTGACCAATGTCAGACTTTAATTGAGCCATTTGAGCGGTGTTAAACATGGAGGTTCCAAAAGAAGCTAATCCCATAAAAGCTGCCGCAATTGCAGTAGCCGATCTGGTACGCCGTTTGAGTCTAAGGTTAGTACTATTGGTAGAAGGAATTGCAGTAGGAAGTTGAAGTAAAGAATCCCTAAGCAAGTCTACCTGATCTCTTTGTAACTCCTTGGAGACAAATCCATCCTTTTGTGCCAATGACAACAACAAATTGATGCGATCCTGGATCCTCGTGATAGCGTACATCTCGTTCTCTTTGAATGGCGATTCGGTGTTGAATTTGTTCGAGATTGTATTCCCCACGAGATCCATCAATACCTGAGTAGCCTGTTCGAGTCTTGGCAGAGGGATTGGAACAATAATGTGTCCATAACCACTTTCCCTAGTGGTTTCTCCGATTGCCAAGAAAAGCATCGTATTGTTGTTGGAGTGTAAATCTTGAGCTCGCCGGCCGCCCAACAATAGCATTGCCAAGAGAACTATCATCGGTAAATTTGAGAAGGTTTTGTTTTCCATTGCTTTTCAGCTTCTCTATATCTTAACCCGGTGGGTGCTCAATGGAAAATAATGAACTAAGACTTTTTCAACTCCAAAGAAACCTCGGTTTCTTTTATACCTCTACTTTATATCCTCTCCCCTTCCTGGAAAGAATTTTTCCCTAAGCCAGATTTCCCCCTTTTTACACAAACACCTCTTGCTCAGTAACTTGTCCACGCAACTTGGTAATAAAGTACAACAACCCCAACAAAGAAAAAATAAGGAAAATCACAACAAAATTTTTCAGTTTTCCTGATCGTTTATTGCAACGGTTCAAGTTCAACCGAGTTTTGCGCATCTGACTCTGCAGAATTGGAGGCCTCTTTCTTCCTTCTTCTACAGAGGAGCGCAAAAAATCCGCGCACAAATTCAAGGGGGGAAGGATCGTCCGCCTTCCTCTTTCTTCCACAGCGCCAGGTGACGAAGATGAAGCCTAGCAGACTCGCAAATAAAAGCGAGCCCACACACCACGCAAGCACAATCTTCTTGTGGTCCTCCACGTCGCCTGGTTTTCCCCAGTCCTTTGTTGCGAATCTTGGAACCCTCTCAGGTTCCGGTAAACTCAGTTGGTAGTTCTCCTGTTGGCTTAAACGATCAAGAGCACTGAACTCCTTCTTTGGCTGTTGAACTTCCTCCTCTTCTTCTCTAAGGATCAGTTCCTTTTTCCTCTTAAGGAGCTTTTCCACCTCTTGCTTCTCCTGCCTCACGCTGTCCATTACCATGGTTTCTTCACCCGAAGTGAGGAACCTTGGCTGTTGAGACTGAATTGGCTGGTCCGCATCTTTAAGGAGGAAAACGTTAAGGAAAATTCGAAACAATGAACCTCAGCGAAGTTTTTGAACAAAGACTTCAAACAACAAAATTAATTCTTACCCCCATCAACTTCATGCCAAGATCCGTAATTGAAACTTGGTTGGACCGCAGGTACCGGTGGCTGTTGAGTATAATTCTCAACGAGCTCCGTTGGCACTTGCCCAGTCCGGATCGCGTTGGCCAACACCTGGGAGGCAAACTCGCTCTGTTGTTTAAACTTCTCGTTGGCGAGTTTCTCCCGCAGAAGATCTGCCTCCAAGGTGTCCGTCAGGTTCTTGTGCTTCTCCGCAGTCTTCTCCTCCGAGTCGTCCTGTTTCTTCTGGATCGCGCGGTCAATCTGGGAGGCTGTGATGTAAGCTCCCAAACCCGCAAGACCAGTCCCAGCATACTTCCCTGCCTTTGTCCAGTAAGGATGTCGTTCGGAGAAAGTCCTCATGGCATCGCCGACCCTGTTATGAAGTTTAAAGTCTTCCCTTACCTGGGGCAAGAAAGACCCTCCTTCATTAGTCATTCGCGATGCAGCACGAACGTCTCCGACGCTGGAGTCCAGGGAATCCAAGGAAGAAGTTGACGATGATCTTGACAACGGCCGATCACCAGCCAAATTTCTTCTCTGCTGTGGAACAGGACGCTGCTTATAGTTGGGGATGAAGTAGTTCGGAGTTTCCAATGGTGGCATGGGATGCCATCCCGAACGAGGAGCCGGTACCGGTCGTGGTACAGCTATCGCGCCTCTCGTAGGAACTCCGGAAGAACCTGGTAGAGATGCCAACGACGAAATCGATGGTGAACGTTGAATGGGGTTAGGAGGTTGGAAAGAGTCTAGCGATGTGGTCCTGGCACGAAGATTGGTGAGTGACACTGGTGGAAGATTCGCCGCCTGAGGTCCGGAACCCGAGGTGAAACTGTGTGTCCCCGATGCACTCCCGACCCTAGGGCGTGATTGAGCATTCATCCGGCGAATGTCATGAAGGCTGAGCGTGTTGAAGACCCCAGGACCGGGCGCACCCGGCCTCGTCTTCCCCGCTCCCAAGCCAGCTCCGACTCCAGTGCCAGCTCCAAGTCGCATCAGAACGTTACGACTCGGAGAAGGTGGTCCTCTCCTCGAGCCACCACGTGAACTGCCAGACCTCGAAGAAGAAGATGAACCTCCCCTCTTCCTAGGTCTCTTTCCCAACTTCCTAAGAGGTGACCGCTTTCTTCGATTCGAGCGCGATGGAGGATCCGAGATGATCAAGGCCGGTTCATTCCCTGCTGGCGTATACTGCCGCCGGTAACTCAATAGCTCTCCGAAGCTATTCACCATCTCCCATTGCCCGAAACCGTATCCGGGAGGAGGATTTTCCCTAGTGAAACAAGGGGTGTACTGTGTCGCCTCACAGTGCCTCTTGTCCTCCTCGGTGATGAATTCGCATGGGTAGGTGGTGAGCAAAGTCCGACATCTGTCCACAAGCGTTTGCTGAAGCATTGTGGTGACGATGACCTTGCCTATTTGCTCCGGCAACTTCGTGTTATCCAAGGGAATGAACATCATCTCCATCCGTTGTGACATGATGTAAGAAAAGAAGTCCTGAAGATAACCGTAGACCAGAGTAGAACGAGTGTAGGGTGCCTTCCGGATTACCAGATCGTAGAGAACCTGATCCAGATGTACCCCGGCAATCACCGCCCGAACATTTTCTGGACTGAGAACGTACTCCTTGTTCGCTCTCTTGGATCTCCGTAAGACCTTCCTTCCCAATTCAGAATCATGTCGCCCATCTAACAATCAAAGCAATTAGAGCCCAGAAAATTTCAGAGAAATATAAATTTATTTACCTAAAACTTTATTGAGACCCAAAGCCTTGCTGTTATTTCGAGGTGGAACACCTCTAAAATCTTGAAGAATCTTGGAGAAATAATCGAGGACACAATCACTCGGTTTGCGTCCTACTCCAAGTAGCGGTAGCGGGAAAATTGGTCTTGATGTTGTTGTCGTGGTTTCGAAGCGCGCAGGACGCTTTGGTCTGCACAAGGGAGAAGGCCGAGCACAAACGACCCTCGTCCTATTGGAACGTCCCCCTCGCGGAATCAGACGTCTCCTCCACTTCGGTCTTGGCGTTGGAGACGCTTCCTCAGTAGACCTCTTCCGTCTCGCGTTCATCGGCCCGATTCCTGGGGCAAACTTGCTAAGCAGGTTCTTCAAGAAGTTGTTCTGCTTCAAAAGCTGCTCCAGGTGTTCCGGGTCCCGCGCTTCTCCTTCATTCGACCCCATTGGCGAGGTGAAGTTCTCGTTGTTAACGTGGAAATTGAAGTTGATCGACCCGTGATTGGCCGACGGCCCTTGCGTGTTCCACACGTTAGAGTCCGCTGAAGAGTCTTGGGCGGTTGACGTCATATGCGCCATCTCCTGGTACCCCGTGTACCCTTCACCGGAAAATCCACCTCCCATGGCATCGAACAAGAGCGGTAAGAGGAATCCAGCCATCCTTATTGTTGATTGTTGATTGTTGTTGTCGATGAAAAAATGAAAACGAACTTAAGTGCCTTTACTGCTGAAGAGCAACTTTGTAAGTGAATGTCTAAGTGAAGATGAGTGATTTTTATATGAAATTTGTGGTTCCAATTCAGGAACCCAAATGATGAATACTTGGATCTGATTGGTGGAAAAAGTTTTTGGCGCAAAAAATGGACAATATTTACGACGCAATTTGTCTTGCGTATTTGACAATGGGCTGCAATCTATTAGCCAAATGACAGAAAGTGATTTTGACAGCTTCCGTCTCCGTAATAGATTACAGTCAGGGATTTATTTGAATAACCCACTAATGGGAAGGGGTTTGGTCGAGTTCATTGTCCCTGCAGGCTTCCAGAGGAAAAATTTCGTGAATACTACGTTTCAATATTTTCCTGGAATTTTTGGACCTCAAAAGAACCGTTCGAACTTGACCATCTGTCCCCTTAATTATTCGAAAAACCCTACCTAATGGCCATTGATATTGCTTCCTATTTTGCTCCTCAATTAACACCAAATCTCCGATCTTCAAGTTTGGATGTTTAGAAAACCACCTATGTCTGGCATGAAGTTGTGTTAAATATTGTGATGTCCACAACTTCTTAAATTCTCGAGACAAATCCTGACGTTGCTCCCAACGAAGTCTCACTTCCGAGGAGTCATCGCATTCTGTCTCAGAGAAAAAATCCTGCCATAGGCGAATACGTCTTCCAAGACAAAGCATGGAAGGCGTAATCACATCAAATGCTTCTTCAGATACGGCAAGCAGAGGGCGATCGTTAACTTGCGCCTCCGCATCCTTCATCAGGGTGAGAAAGTCGACGTAGGTCATGACTTCTGACTTATCGAGTAACTTTCTCATGGGAACCTTGATGAGTTTCACTGCCCTTTCCCAAATGCCGCCTCCGGCCGAATGAAGCTCCGTAGAGTAACTCCACTTAAACTCATACTTGTCCGCGGCATCCTTAATGATCTCGTTATTAATGGCGATCGTTTCCTTCAACTCTTTATCGGCCTTTTTGAAGTAAAGGCCATTATCAGAGTATAAATGGACTGGCACGCCACGAATCGACATCATGCGTCGCAGAGCAAGCAAAAAGTCTTCAGCCTCATTCGATAGAACGAGTTCCGTATGAACCGCTCTGGTAATAAGGCAAGTAAATATGACCATATAGCAAGGATGAGTATTCCTCGCCCTTATAGTCATTTTGACTTGAAACTTTGCCGTGTAATCTACCCCAACTTTAGTGAAGGGTGGAGAATACTTTAATCTGATAGTAGGGAGAGGAGCCATGATCTGCTGACCTCTCCTCGCATTTGATTTTTGGCATTCTAAACACTTTCTCAACACACTTCTTATTTGAAGCCTACTAGACATAATCCAGTATTGTTGCCGCAAATGGAAGTGTGTCCAATCAACAGGAGAATGTTGATTGTCCAGATGAGTTTTTAAGATGAGTGATGTAACAAATCCATGACCTTTTGGAAGAATGATTGGAAACCTCTCAAACTCCAAAAGTGGGGCTTCAACTAATCTACCGTGCACTCTCAACACTCCCCTTTCGTCCAACTGCGGGTTTAATGGCAAAAGTTTGGAGTGTCTTGGGATATCCTGTCCCCGGTTTAGATTTTCTATTTCCTCAGCGAAATGAGAAAATTGGGCTTGTTTGATCCAATAAAGTCGTGCACGTTGTTTATGGTGCGAAATTTTATTTGGATCTAGAATAGCTGATTTCTTACTTAGGGCTTTAATTTTCCAAATATCCACGATTTCCATGATTAACATGGTCTTCCTCAGAAGAAGATCGTGGTCTCCATAATAGTCAGCCATATTGACGACCATCATGTTTTGTGGATACTCCTCGTAAGTTTTACTTATAGTCAGATGACTATAGACAAATTGCTTCTTTACTTCCTGCAATTTATCTACTTTGGAGAAATCCACTTTGGGTATTTTCCAATCCTCTCGCGAGAGTCGCAAGAAATTTGGGCCCTGCGTCCACAAAGTTCTTTTCAATGCGCTAGGAGCACATCCACGGCTTGCAATATCCGCTGGATTCATTTGCGTGCTCACGTATTGGAAAACATACCCGAACCCTTGAATTTTCTGTACTCGATTAGAAACAAAGGGTAATAAAGAATTTGGCTTCTTTGTTAGCCACCAAAGTGTTGTTTCCGAGTCAGAATAACAAAAAATCCGGTTCTTTGGAAAATTAAGTTCTTCCCTAATCATGTCAGCTATCTTTGCACACAAGAGTGCAGCCACTAATTCTAAGCGAGGCACAGAAATATCTTTTGTGGGATTAATTTTCGACTTTGCAAACAACAATGTAGATTCATAACGATTTTCCTTATTGTTAAACGTCCGTGCATATGCTGCGACTCCATGGCCCATATTCGCAGAAGCGTCGCCAAAGACATGTAACTCCGTAGAGTCATTGAACTCCACATGTCTAGGAAACGTTACATCTTTCAATTCAGGTAGCATTTCCAACCACCTGTGCCATTCCTGCTGCAAATTTGGGGAAAGTTTACTCTTCCAATTTATTTTCTCCTCAAAAGTACTCTTCAAGATCTTTCTTGCAAGAAGGATAAAAGGAGAAATAAGTCCCAAAGGGTCAAAAGGTCGCGCAAGCAAACTGGCTACGGAGGTTTTAGTGTCATCATTATGAATCGCCATACTGCAATAATGTCGAAAAATAAATGTATCCTGTGACGGATCCCATCTAATCCCCAAAGAAGAAGTTTCTTCGCTTAAAAACAAAGAACTTTCCTCTTTGTCAGTGGTTGTAGGTGCACGAGCCTCCTTAGGAATTCTCTTAAGGAGCTCTGGTGAATTAGTTGCCCATTTATGGATTTTAAAATGACCTCTATCTAATAACTTACAAAGTTCTCTATACATGGTAAAGGCTTCTTCTACTGAATCACCCCCGGTGGTGACATCATCTACATAGGTATCCTTCAGGATGGTATCACACGCCCTTTTTTCAAAGGTCGTGAGGCCTGCCTCTAACAACCGGTCTTTAACAAGTCGTTGCAAGCAAGATATGGCTTGAAAGGGTGAATCTGCCGCGCCAAAGATCAATGTTTTAAATTGATAAACTTTGGTAGTGGCCTTGGGATCGTCCGGATCCCTCCACAAGAATCTAAGATACTGTCGATCTATTGGGTCCACCTCAATTTGTAAAAACATTTTACTTATATCGCCAATAAGAGCAATTCTCCTAGTGCGAAATCTCAATTCAACAGCCACAATGGCCTGTTGTAGAGGTGGCCCTGGCAATAGGGAGTCATTCAGCGAAAGTCCCGAAGGGGATTTCGCCGACGCATCAAACACGATGCGACATTTCGTGCTGACGCGTGTAGGATCATAGACAGCCCTATGGGGAAGGAAATATAGATCGGTCCGCCCTAAATTGCCCATTTCCTCGATCGTCTCCGTGGTCACTTCCTCAATTGTACATTGGTCAATGTAATCATTCATTGCCTTGAGGTAAGCGGCCTTTAAATCTGGATCCTTTTTCAACCTTCTCATGAGACCTTCCAGGCGGGCCTTCGCCGAGGCAATATTATTGAGCAACTTTGGTTGCTCACTTCGCCATAGAAGTCTCGTGGTGAAACGACCGGAAACTGGGTTGTATCTCAGATTCTCCGACATGCTTTCGACAGCCATAATCTCATCCACGCTGAGTTTCTCGTCAGTGTGATCTCTGGGGAGTTCTTCAATAGTCCACATCCTCTCGATATTCTTGTTAAGCTGCTCCACAGTCGTAACAAAAGTATCGATGTCCTCTTGTTGTTCTCGTAGCATCCCACAAGGTACAAGTCCGAACTTCGTCTTGATGATGACCAAAGACTCGCCGATCTTCTGGTCAATGCCTTGCACGATTGTCCACATGTCCACGACTCCCAGGAGAATGTCCACATCGCCTCCCTTCCTCGGGATCGATTCATTCAATTCAAGGGAATTCAGCTTCTCGCGTAAATTGCCGTCAACATGTATATTTTCATAATTAATACTCATTATGAAAGGAACTACGAAACAATCAAAGGAAACAAAACCGAACGATGCCTTTAAATGGCATCTAACCTTCCGCGAATGTTGTACTTTTATACCATGAAGCGTGTTAATGGACAAAGTTACATTTTTATCAAGAGTTTCATGTCTTACCCCTCTCAAAGCCTTTGCAGTAATGAAAGAAGAAGTAGAACCTGTGTCCAATAGAACCCTTAATCTACCATCCTTGGAAGCTTGGTTTTGAACCATCAATGTGGGGAGTAATTGTGGTGAATTTAAATTAGGGTGTGGTAATTGAAGTTCTCCTCCCAGAGTTCTGCCTGAAAAATTAGTGAAATTATTAGAACGATGAAGGTTTGTTAAATCAAAGACTACATTAGCGTTACAAATTTTCACGGTAGGGGATTTCCATTTGTTAGAGGGCCCCCTTACGCCCACCGGTAAGTCCGATGGGAGCCCCAAATTTTCCTAACTACTTTGGGGAGGGACTAAATCTTTCGACCGACCATGCAGCGATCGATGATGTCTTCCGCGACAATTATCTTGATCGCATCCCGGATGGGGACACGATGAAGCCCAATGACCTGCCTTCAAACAATTAAGGCATAGCTGAAACTCTAAAGCTTTTACATACATAGTATCAGGTTTCATCTTTTGGGTACAATGGTTAGAACTATGTCGCGGACTATTACAAAAACAACAGGGTATCACTTCCCTTTCTCTATTGTCTTTATCACTCATCGCTGATTGGTCATTCTTGGTTGTAGATATCACTGGTGTTGATCCTCTTCCTCTGCCCCTTCCTCTGCCTCCGCCACGACCTCTGCCACCTCGAGTACCGCCTCTTCCTCTACCTGTTCCACGGCCGCCACGTGCTGCACCACCCCCCATGTTATTTGTAGCGGTTGCAGCAACCGTGTCTGTCGCCAAGACCGTGGTTACGTCTTCTGGCTCCGACTTCTGTGAATGTTGAGCACCTCCTTTATTTCCCTTGGAATCCTTCTTCTTGCTTTTGTTATCCCCAAATTCCATGGCTATACCAGACGGTTGGCCCAATTTGATTTTGGGGTTACTTGGATCGGCATGGTAAAAGGTCCTCGCCATAGAGACCTGCTTCTCCATCCAATCTAACATGAAATCCAATTTATTCCTATCACTCATTTTGCCTCTCAAAGTTTCCTCCCTGTCGAGTGCCCACTGATAATCACTGCGCATTCTCTGATTGAATTTACAGTGCAACTCGTGACAAATTGCCCTAGCGTTAAAGGTAGCTCCATCCTCGTATTGCAGAAGGCTCATCACGTAGTTGGTGGCAAATCCGAAGAACTGAGCAAGGTCCTTGTACCTATTCTCAGGGACCATCGGAAATGCAATAAGCCTCTCCCTTAGTTGACTTAGGGAGGCTTCAGTGTCACCGAAAGCTTTCTCCAGGTTCCTTTTCAATTGATCGTAACTCCCAGGTGAAAAGGTGATCTGGTGAGTGAGGTAATTCGCTGTTCCCTTGAGAGAGCTACTGAGTAAATGAAGTTTCATGATTTTAGGAATTTTTGGATTTCTATCTACCAAACAAGTAAACATAGCATAGAACTTGTGAAACTCCAAGGGGTTACCATAAAAGTTTGGTAACTTGACATCAGGTAGAGTGTGGTATTGGCCTGAGTAAGGCTGAGGAGCAGAAAAAAGTTCTGCACCAGTTTCCTCAATCTTCAAATGGAAACGTTGGGCCAAAGAATCCATATCATAGGTCATTGCCCCTGCCTGTGACTGCATGCCTGCGCCTTCTTCTTCCGCAAACCCCCTCATTAAGTTATTCATCATGAACTCCTTTTGCTGGGGAGTCAAGCTTTCGCTTTCCAGTACAAATTTAAGCATTTGCTGCCTCTGCACGTCCTTCCTTTCTTCTGAAGGCGCTCTGCTTCCCCTCCTGGTTGAGGACAAGCCTGGCACAAAGGCTCCAGCACCTTCATGCTTCTCCTCTTTTGGTTCCTTTCTCTGGCCTGCTTCAGGTTGACCTGATTCTGGAACATTATCTGCAGAGGAAGCATTAAAAGAAAGGAAAGTCTCTCCCGGTTCAGGAAAGTCTTGAAAAAGCACTGGCACGGAAACACCATCGTCTGAAAATGCAGTGTTCAGCATTTCTATCACAGGAAGCACACTTTCTCTGACCCAGTTCGTGTGTGCTTGCACAGCATGACCTAGATTCTCCCCTGACAAGAACATTAAGTACGTGACAGTATCTAGAAACTCACGAAAAAGGGATAAGGCCATTGCCCTATAAATGTCTAAACCTTTTGTCCATCCCCTTTCTTGAGTAGTCACACCCTCCCTGAAAGACTGAAGCTTCTCTACGTAACTACAAACTAGAGCTCTTCTTGCCACCATGAACCTTTTCACTTCATCCTCGGCACAATCAGATATTAAGGCTTCTGATGTGCCAGGATAAGCCATTCTACCGAGAGATTTATCAAGTTCTCTCAGCAGAAGGGTGACGATGGGTATTTCCCTATTGACTGGTATATGTAACTCAAAGGGAAACCCAATTAAAAGCCTGATGAAAAGACGCATCCTATCTAGCTGTTCTTCGTCACCTAAGTCTTGACCAGCGAAATAATCCTTTACCTCGCCGGCCCTGATGGCATTTCTAACGGTTTCGTAGAATGCAAGCCATTCTTGATTTCTTCTTGATCTGGCTTGCTGCTTCAGATCCATCACAGTTGGGTTATCACGTACTTCTGACCTTGTTCTTACCATTTTGTTAAAGCTAATGTATATATATATATATGTAATAAATTAATGTCTTAAAGTTTTTGTCTTTGATTTATCACAACTTAATCACTAATTAAATAATAACGATGATTGACTTACAATTTCACCTCTGACATACTCAACGTTCTCTACTGGAATTGTGTCTTGAGGGCAAATCTGACCATAGATCATCACTCTGACAAAACCCTGGATGTAGATGATTTCTTTCACAGGCTATACACAGAATTCCTCTCTCTAACCTGATCAATCTACAAACTGGGCAGTCAAAATATCTGATACGCCGCGTCATGATATCGTAAAATCTGTCCCCACACGTAACACACGTAGCGTATCTGATCCATCTTCTTATTGGTCGATTTTGTTGTTGCTCGCTCATAATAATCCCAGTATTAATAGAAGTACAGTACCTTGGTTCAATTGGTATGATGTTCTTCGCCTGCCTTGGCCCTTAGAGGTTTGATTTCCCGGTTAGAATGCACCAATGTTATATTCCTGCCGAGGAATGACATAAAAACAGCAAGGAATATAGGTGCGAAATAATAACCGTCTCTTCTAAGTCCCTTTTTTGGTGTAACCAAGAACTGTCTCTCTGTATTTCACAAACGTCTTTACTCATCAAAGACAAGATTGTAAGTAACTTAAGGTTCAGTGGAATTTGTACAACAGGGCTGCTTTGGCACCTCCGGGTAGTTGCCAGCATTCACATCTAGGTTACATTTTATGGTTTTATATGGTGTGGGCAAAAATACACATAAGAGTCAGTACTGTGATAAAAGAAAGCAAACCATTGCATGCAGGTTAGTGAACCCGCCCTTTACATACTACAAAGGGAAAGTCCCGTCCTTGCAAACCAGATGAAAGATTATTTAAGTATAAGATTTGTCCATAGACGATCCGACAGATTCTGTTTTTACTTTTAAAGATGCTTTCATTCAAAAAATAAATAAATTACATCCTGATCAGGATGAAAATTATCTAGGGTTGAATTCAATGGACAAAGTGGTCTCAGTTTCCGATTCTAATGGAGTTGAAATTTACTTTTTCAATGAATCCCAATACCCGGTAACTATCAGTAGTAATTGTATCATAGGTAACATCTCCATTCCGGAACATCACCCATCCGTCATTGATATGACCAGGGTAATGACCATCACTGAGGAAACTCAAAAACCATCCGATTGGATGAATAATACTCCCTCAGCTAAATTGACTCTTTCCCCTCATCATAAGCGATGAGATTATGTCCGTAAAGTTTTGGATTTTCATAACAATTCCACCTTGCAGAAAAATCCCAACATTGCTAATCAAATTCTTAATTTAATAATGATTTTTTGGAGTGTTTTCTATAGAGATGGAAATTGTGGAGGAACAGACGTGATAGAACACCCTGTCTACATTAATTAGTTTATGGACCATCCACTGATAAGTACCGCTTGGGACTTACACTCGAGGAAAGAAGGATCTATTGATATAAGGATCTGAGGTCTATTCTAAGAAGGGCCCACTCTCTTTAAATTAGTTATTTTAAATTCCCATAGATGGCACCACCGGAGCGAGTGCAGCATAGAGTATTAGAAGGGAGAGTATAAACATGTGGTCGAGTTGAACAGAACAAACTTTACCTACCACGTTGATGCATGGAAATCTCCACGAGCTTGGTTCATTCACCAACCTCATTCGTGCATGTAAAAAAAGGCCTTGATTTCCTTGCACAAACCATGTAGATGAGAATTGTTCTGTTTAACTCAACAGAAGAATGACCATAGCTGTAAAGAAAAACAATGGGAACTTGCACATACCACCCCTAGAATAGTAATGGCAGTGTCTGACCGTGATCCCTTCCCTTCCTTTTTCTGGAAGCCTTATCCAAAGAGGATGGAGTACAATCATCCAAAAAATATTTACTTATTAATTGAAACCTTTTTATGGGTACATCATAATTATATATGATGTCATAGCTGCTGCATACCTAAAAAGGGTACATTAAAAGCTTAATAATTTTTAATGGATTAAAATAGTGCAGAATCTGAAAACAGGTCCTTTTGACCCTGCAAGCTCGTATGAAAAGAATTACGGTCTGGAAGATTAAGGCTAGAAGGAATGAGCCTTCATGGTGATGTGTGGTGCCCACTGCACATTTCCCCTGACACCAAAAGGTTTTTTACTTCCTTAAATTATTTGGGGTCAACTGACAAAGATAAAGTTCTGACAACCCCGTAAAGTTGGGATGTGGAAGCATTCCAGCCAATAGTTGTCGTTTCGTTGGTCGTGAGGGGCATCGGGTGAGACTTTGATATTTTCGACTGATTATCTTTTTAAACCAGTCGTCGGTCGGCTGGGTTTCAGGGAATGGGGGAATGATTGATTTATAATCAGGCATGTCTCTAATTCCCGTTTCGTCAGACATATTGTTGTTTTACAAGCGTTGGATTTGAAATGCGAAAAATGTGATGTTCAGGCTGTTTATGTACCATAATACAGAGGAAATTTCTAGAAAACACCGGAAAAAATCGCGGTCAGTTCGGAAATTTATTTTTGAAAAAAATTTTAAAAAATTACATGTCAAAATACAGAAGAACCTAATTATTTTAATAAACGATAGGAATTTTCTAGAAAGTCAAGCTTTTTTTGGAACGGGTAGAATTTATAAAAGAAGAAGAACAAAGAGAGAAACCACTGCTTTGCGCAAAAAAACATTTTCTAGAAAACACCTGAAAAAATCGCGGTCAGTTCAAAAATTAATTTTTGGAAAAAAATAAAAAATTGCATAGCAAAATACCAAGGAACCATACAACTTTTGAGAAATCTTTTGTTTCATAAAAACGTTTTGTGGTCAAAAAAACAAAAAACCAAAAACGCAATCGATCAAATTCATGATTAAAAAAACATCCGTTCGCTGGTAACATTTCAGCATCAAAATTTACATGTGTGTTTGAAAAAATTCAAAGCTGCCTAATATGGCGAAGTAAAAGAGGCCTGAATTAATTGAATTCTCGAAAAATGAACATCGCCACCTTTAAAAAGAATGAAGAACAGTATTACTTCCACTTTCTTTTACGCTCATTCAACAACGACAGTCACTCATTAAAATGCCAAACCGCTGACATTCTGGTGCCGGGATCTAAATTTTCACGCCTGCGTCAAAATTGAGATCCCTGCACCAGGAAAAGTGATGCTGGCGTGAAAAATTTGATGCCGGCATGAAAAATTTAATGCGTGCAGCAAATTTTTTGTGCCTGCATTAGACGGAGCAATGCACGCACCAAACTTTTCATGCACGCACCAAACTTTTCATGCCTGCATTAGACGGAGCAATGCAGGCACCAAACTTTTCATGCACGCACCAAACTTTTCATGCCTGCATTAGACGGAGCAATGCAGGCACCAAACTTTTCATGCACGCACCAAACTTTTCATGCAGGCACCAGAAAGAAAGATGCAACAAGGTGAATTCAGTGTAATTTAGATTGAATCAGTTGACGTTTAGCTTGCAACGAGAACGCATCGAGATCGTTTTAGATGAATTTAGAACGCATTTAGAATCTTTTAGATGAATTCGGCCTGAAAACATCTAAAATGACCTTCTAGTCATCCGTTTTCATTACAACATTTATGTTTTTCAATTTTTCTCCTTCTCTTTTTTTTTGCATTTTCCTCCTTTCCTTTTTCATTTCTTGTTTCCATTTCCTCTTTCCTTTTTCATTTCCTGTTTCCATTTCAGATTTCTCTTTCATTTTTAACTTTCTCTTTCATTCTCCCTTTTCTCTCTCTTTTTTCCTCTTTTCTTCCCTTTACTCTTTACTTTCTCTTTCTTTCTTCTCTTTTTTTCATGTTTATATATATTTTTTCTTATGTTTCTTCTTTTAAATGTTTCATCTTTCCCTTTTTCTTCTTCTCCTTTCACTTTTCTCCTTTACTTTTTCCTCTTTCCTTTTTCTCTTTTACAAAGGTCTTCTTTTTCACTTTATTCCTTCTTTTCACTTTATTCCCTTCTTTTCCCCTTTTCCCTTCCTTTTCCCCCTCTTCTTTTACACTTTTTTTTACTTTTCCTAGTCCTTTTCCTTTTTCTCCCTCATTCTGTTTTCCCTCCTTGTCCCTTCTCCTTTCTTTTTTGCCACTTTTTTTCTTTTCCTAGTCCTTTTTTTCTCTCTCTTTCTATGTTGACCCTTTTCCTATCTTATTTTACACTTTGATTTTTTCTTTTTCTAGTCCTTTTCCCTTTTTCATCACCACTGAGACCATCATGGATGAGAACATCATCATCAAGAACATCAGTGCTGTGAATATCATCACTGGTAAGATCATTGCCGGAAGCCTCATCAATGTGAGAAGAGCTATTTATGACCTGTGTAAAAGGGCATCTTCAAGGGATGCACCCTTTATAGTTCCAGCTTTGGCCACACAGCCTGATGATGCCGCTGTTTTATCTAAATCTCCCCAGTAATTATGATTGCTCATCTAAATTGAGAGGTTTAGATAGTCATTCCTAGTCCTTTGGGGAAACACAGGAAACACTTTTTGGTTGTCTTTATTTATATCATTAACATTTCATCATCATATTCTCTTCAATAAGATAATTAAATGGTTTAAATAAGTAACTATTGGTTTGGTTCTAACTTCTGAGCTCTTGAAGTAAATCTTACATATACTGGATCTTGAATATTACATACGGTGATGATGCACGTATACATTTCTGCTTGAGGCCGCTTGAGGAAAATGCCCAAATGCAAGGTATCGGGATAATTAGTTCATAGACTCAAAAGAAATGGCTTGAATTCCTTTGTCTCTCAGGCCAATAGCATGGACATTTGCAACCTCGTTTTAATTTTACAATAAATAAAGAGCTGCTCCCAAAAAAGGAGTTGTGTTCAATTTGAGGGAGAAGAGTGTTCATGCTGAAGGAAAAATATACCTCGCTTTATGTGGTGATGGAAAGAAAATGATGTCATATTTTGCTATGCATAAATTGCTTAAAAATTTTTTGTATTTTAAACACCTTTAGCACCTAAACATCTGACGGCACAAATTTGTGGAAAATCATAAATTTGTGGAAGTGTGGAAAATTGTGCCTCTGATGCCACAAATTTGTGACTCTACTGCCACAAAATTGTGGAGATATACTAAAAAGGTCCACAATTTTGTGGCAGTAGAGTCACAAATTTGTGGCATCAGAGTCACAATTTTCCACGCTTCCACAAATTTATGATTTTCTTCAAATTTGTGCCGTCAGATGTTTAGATTCAAAACCTCCTACAACCCGTACAGTAAATTTTGATCTTGTGACTTCAGGCATTTTAAGAAATTAAGCACCTAAACATCTGACGGCACAAATTTGTGGAAAATCATAAATTTGTGGAAGTGTAGAAAATTGTGACTCTGATGCCACAAATTTGTGACTCTACTGTCACAAAAGTATAACAATTTTGTGACAGTAGAGTCACAAATTTGTGGCATCAGAGTCACAATTTTTTACACTTCCACAAATTTATGATTTTCCACAAATTTGTGCCGTCAGATGTTTAGGTGCTAATACATTTTGGAATAGTTTTCAATACATTTGCTAGGTCAAATCAATTTGTGTCATAAATCAAGTAAAAGAAGAGGAGGGAGAGCCAAACAATCAAATACTACCTTCCTAGCATATTACTCACACTACTTATCGCTGCATTATCCACAAAGATTTTATGAATTACTTAATAACGGTTGATGCTTAGTTGCCATTCTTTTGTTTTTCAATAAACCAAAATATATTAGAAAATTGAGAGCAGCCCACCCCTCATTTTCAAGATTCAAGAAGCTATAATCTTGCTTTTATAAGGTCCCCTTTTGTAATGCTTTTCAATTTGGATTTTTCTCTTTGGCGATCTAGTTTGGCGAGGAATACAAAAGATGGTGCTGGTATTAGGGTTTTGGGTATTGAAAGGTCGGAAGGTTTTTCCTTAAGTTTATTTAAGTAAAAAGAATTACGACTTGAAACCTTGAATGTTGAATTCAATCTGATTTTATATTTCGCAAAAATTCATTATACGAAAAAAATCTAGTGCATCAAAAATATACCCAAATTCGTTAATGCAGAGAGAGAGAAAAAAGTATTATTGATAAGGAAAGAATAATACTTTTAAGAAGAATGAAAAATACAATTGAACAGTAGAGGCAAAATGGCTGGCTTCGTTGGGGAATTGTAGTTGAGTTTATATAACATCGGTGCTGTTGCCATGATATGGAGGAAGTTGAACCAAGAAAAACCTTTCTTCTCCAACTTTGCACCACTGGCCAAAGCCTTATCTTTGGAAAGAAAATTCAACACTTTTGTGCTTCTCAATTTTCTTAGTTAAAATAGGGAAATGTTGTTCTTTCTTGAAGGGTAATTATATTCACATCAATTAGCACTATAATTAGTGGTCCCTTCATCTACCCCCAAGGAGAATTAGAAAGCTGATTTCTTGCACACGAAGGTTTGGCTTTCTAAAATTATTCTTAACAGGATGCCCATCATGCCGATGAATCTTGAACCAACTTGAGAATAATGTCCAGGTGCACATGAGCCCTGGGTAGCACGTGATCTTGGAGGCAACTTTTGACATCAATTCTAGCCTTCATTGTCTGCTGTTTCAGTGTGGAAACCGATGCGGAATCGATCCCTTATTGTATTGTAATACTGTATTTTGACAATGTAGGCAATGTTGACCTTGATGAGGAACGAAGTCTTGTTTATGCTGCAGAAGCGATAGATGAAGGTGCTGAAGAGATTGAAGTGGTAGATGCTGCTGAAGCGATAGGTGAGGTAGGCTGTTGAAGCGATTGCTGAGCAAAGAGAAGCTGTGGGATCAGTTGATGCTGCGGAAGCGATAGATTGATCACAGTTGAAACCGTGTAAGCGATTGAGGTAGAAGCAGGTGTGATAATTGACGTGGGTTGTGCTGCTGGAGCTGAGTCAATTCATAAGAAGTACCGATCTTCTCCGTTGAGATACTTGATGATGATGATCATGATGATGTAGCTGTTGAAGCTGTTGATAAGAAGTAACGATTTTTCTCGATGCAAAAGCATTTGTGATGCCGTAGCTAGCTTGAAGCAGGAGTTTGCTGTTGGAGTTGGGTCAGCTGATGATGTAGCGATCACTAGTGATGGAAGGAATCCTGGTTTCGAATTCTAAACATTTAGGCTTTTTCAGGGAAAAAAGAAGGCTTGAATCCCAAGTGGCTGGATTCGAATCCTTTTTTTCGCGAAACATTTTGGGGAAATGGGGGAGAGAAGTAGAGAAGGAGAAAAGGGAAAAGAAGTCTCACCTTTTTCTTCTAAGAAAAGGTTGATTAAACGTGAGTTGCTGCTTAAAGCGCAACTCACTTGGCACTTTCTTTGAAGCTGCGTTTGAAGCGCTGAAAATGATCCGCGGGATTCGAATCCGAAACATTTGTTGAGAGCTAGAAATGATCTGTGGATCAAAAGTCCGAAAATTTCTGACTCGTTCCATCACTAGCGATCACAGTGGAAGAGGTTGCATGAGAATCGTTGACGAAATGTCCGGAAACACAGTGTATGCACTGGATCAGGATAGGGCTTGATTGACTTCATGAGGATGATCGCCAATGTGCTTCATTGTGGGTGTGAATGAAGGATCTGCCGGATGATCAAGGCCGGGCTTTGCCTATGTTGAACCCAGGTTGACTCAGAGCGGGTCGTGTTCGTCAGCCGGTTTTGCGTGACGTCATCTGATTTCGGGGAATGATGTACTTCTTGTGATGATCTGTCGATGATGATTTGATGATTATGACGATGACATTCTTAAAAACTATGATAATAACCATATCTGATTAATAGAAGTGAACTCTGAACCGTTATCGATTTGGAAGTAAAGGTTGGTTCTCACTTGACGACCTGGGAATTCTGGTAGTATATTATTTGGAGCGTTTTCTGACTGAGGAGTCGTTGGTATCGGAGTGAACCCAAACCTTTTCGGGTTATGGTACACTCGCGTAGCAGTACCCATCGTTCCTGCTGCAGTTACAACCCTTCCAGGAGCTGCTGGTAATTCTGCTCTGTCTCTTGCGGCTTCTCCAAGAGAGACGGGAGCGTTTGGTCTTGCTGATGTAGAATCACTTCCTAATAAAGGATCGTAAGCCGGAGGAGGTGGTGATCGGCCGTGTCCTCCTGGGAACAGCTCTAATATGGCTGCCGCTTGGGCAAAGGTATTGTGGAGCCTCCGGTTATTCTCTAGCGTTTCTTCTTGTCACTCTTTTTGACGCCTCAGCGCAGAGTTGGAGCGTTGGAGAATCTCTTGCATTTCCCTTCTGGAAGCTCTGCCTGCTGCTGAGTTTCTCAATTCGTAGAGAATCTAAACAGCTGCAATTAGAAACTCCATTGATGCGATCTCGCATCATTCACTTCGGATGAGAGCTAGGATCATTGTCGGATCTTTCTGACGTTGCACCTTGCTGTCTTTGTTCGCGCCGATAATTCCTTGTAAAGAAAACTTCGGTGCAAAAAGACCATGCAAGCTTGGCTGAACAACCATGCACGCTGTGGATGTAACTGCAGTTCATAAGAACTTTGACCACATACCAAACTAATCTGCCCACTATCAAAAGACCAAAGATAGAAGAGAAAATCTCTCCCAATCCTCGAAAGGCTCCCCAAATCTTTCCCAAGATAAAGGAGTGCCATGAGCCACCTGGTAAGATGTGTGATGGAAACATCAACTTAGGAGAAATATATTCTCCAGGATTGAGACGACCAACTTGGTCCGCTAACTGGTACATGACAACGTCTTGATGTCGATTTCCCTCAAGCCATGAGATTAAATCGTCAACAGCGTCGGGATGATATACCCCTCCTCGGCTCAAGTCATTTTCCGAAGAGGTATCGAAACGAACCTTCTTGTAGATTGTTTTGAGATCCAGAGTGCCTGGAGATTCAGTGGTTGCAATCTGCGGAGTCACAGCGAACCACTGGCCAAAGATGTCCTTGTATCTTGCAAAGAACTTGGACAGACAAGGAACTCTCTTAGCCACAGAAGTTAATCTGTGCGTCAAAGGCTATATATAGTGCCTGGGTAAGAGTTCTTTCTGGCCGTCCTCTTGGGAGAAGGTAGTCAGAGTATAATTGTCCTCAGCTATTTCCACTGGAAGAGCATCATAACAAGTATCAGCACGTATTGCAGCTACTAGTCGAGGTCGACATTTGTAGAAATACGCAACTTCAACGGATGCGGTGAGGTGATTGGATCCGCCAAGCCTATAGGTATGGAAACCAGGCATCTGGCGATCCAGAAAGTGCTCGATTTTCATTGTTCTACTTGCACTCATCATGTAGAACGGAAGCAAATTCCCTTCTAAGATTGCGAGAAATCTCATGATAATAAATCATCTCGGTTGGTGATGATGAAGTTACTTAATTTCAACTCATCCTTGGGTAGCTCACAAGTGATCAGATCATGGTCAGGTACCCCTTCAACTACCGTGTTCCTGATTAGGAGATCCGGATAATTGGTGGTAAGGAAAGAATGGCTGCATTCATCCCTGTTTCCTTTTATTACGAACCTCACATGTGAATTATCAGTAGACATGACAACTTTGTAAGTTTTGATCGTGAGACCAGGAAGTTCGTATTTGATCATTTGTCCTTTGAAGTTTTGGACATGATACAAAGGGCAATGGTCAGTTATAGGAACACGCCAAACATAGGTTACGTCCCCACCAACACAGTGAGAATCCTCAATAGGACAAGTAAGTCGGATATTATCGAAATGTGTGATAACTCTGTCCTCATCATCTCTCAAGATGAACTTCTCTTTGCGATACAAGATCTCTTCGGTTACATACATGACCATTTTGTAGATCTCAACTCCATCAACAATGAGTTGGCCTCCGGTGCAAGAGATCCGAGTTCCATAGAAACCTGTATAGGCGGTAGCCGTCCCTTTAGCAAAATAGCTAATTTCCCTCCGGACATTCTGGGAAATAGGGTAAGTTTTGCCGTCTCCGGCAACATATTGGCCTAATGAGGCCATGTTTTGGCAATCGTTGCGGGTCATTACCTTAGGTCACCTATAAAAGATCTCTTGGGGCAATGGACTTGAATGATCAGCAGCACCACAATAGTAGGCAAACTGCGAGATGTATTTCTCACACCGAGGGTTTCGTATTGAACGATCTGGTACTGAGTCGGTGGATCGATTTAGTACTTATCTTTTTCATTGGCCTCTGCAGGCTCACAAGGATCTCGTACAAAAGAACTTATAGGTTTTACCTCTCGAGGATTGGAACAATCATATCCTGTAAGGAATCTTCAATTGACATGAGCTCTGAGATTGTTTAGCTGAGCGTCGCTAAGATCAAGCTCAGTAGTAATATCTGGAGTAATTTGCCGTCTGGCGAGCAATCGTTCTCTACGGATGTGATGAAGACGAGAGCTTTCTTTTGTTAGACTAACCTCGTCTTTAGCATAGACAATTGTGTCATTGCTAGCCTGTGTGGCATGGAAAGGTTTGCTTTTTCGATGAGGAACAGTCAGGTTGGGAGCCTGTCCCTGATCATTGAGCATGTCCATCATCTTGGTCTGACGCATCTCTGACGATCTCTGACGCATGAAAAAGCAAATTGTTACCGGAGCCTTTAGAGACTTCTGGAGGCTCTGTTGCATTGCTGACTTCTAACGCCGCATGTTTGGGCTTCAGGGTGCTAGATAAATAGCGTCCGGCACTATGTGCAGTGGAAACTTCTTGCGTAGCTGTTTTAAGAGCTTCTGAAGAAACTGGGCGAGAAGCTGGCGGAACAAACCCCGTACTGGTTCCTTAGGTAGACTCCGGAGGAGGATCCTGAACAATTTTCTGAGGTCGCTCATAGAAGAACGTTGGCTTGGCCGAGGCATTGTACGGCATCCAAGCAAAGACGCAGGGAGCTAACGGATTCGGATCGAATAAAAGTCGCCCCGAAGAATTGGAAACAACAACCATCCAATCAAGGAATGGTTGGTAATCAGCACTTTGACCTGTGATTGGGGAGAGAAAAATTAATAAAAAGCAAATTGTGAGACTCACGTTCATCCTACAGAAAAGCAAGAATCGTACTGGATGGGGCCATCCAAATTCCGCTTTTTTATACTCATCTAGGCATGTTCTGCGCATAAGCGAGTCCTAGTACATTTTGCACACCGTTGTGCCGCTGTGTGCAAATTACAAGCTAGCCCTTCCTTGCCATTGTTACAATGGGATATGCATGACGCATAGGCTGTGCAGTTGGGGCACACCCTCGGTTTGTTCTTGCTTCCAGGAGGCTGTCCTCGTTTTCTCTTTGCAACAACAGGTTCAGAAGGTTCAGGCTCAGGAGCCGCTACCTCTGGAGATGCCAACTGTGCAGGGGGTTCTGCATGCATTGTCACAGCAGTAGGAACCTCTGCAGGCATTTCTGCTCGTAGGGAAGTAGGTACCTCTGGAGTGGACCTAGCTTCTTCCATGACCACTGGCTTTGCTCGAAGATCATCACGAGGTTGATCAGAAAACAAAGTCAGAGGCAACTCCTGTTTTTTGTCAGAAACATTCTGAGCAAAGTCAGATGCTGGAAGTCGTCCAAGTAATTCCTTATTATCGAAATAGGGACGAACGTCAGCTGCTGTCAGTTCGACGGGTACATCAAGGTTGGTTTCCGGATCTGCAACATAGCACTTCTTCAGTCGGTCAACGGCTGCAGAAGTAACAATTTTCTCTTTGGACCATCTCCCATAAGATTCGATTTTGAATATGGTGTTGGAGATCTGCTTGATAACCCTGTATGGTCCTGACCAGAAAGACTGTAACTTCTGGTGGAGACTCGGGTTAGAGCGGTCCGTGTAAAGCCACACAATACCTTCAGCGGGGATCGAAATCTTAAGCCCCTCCTTGGGCTTTGTGATGCCGCTGAAATGCGATGGAACGGCGGGAGCTACCAAAGGGGCATTAGCCGATTCCATAATTTTACCTCTTCCTCTTCCGTGACCTCTTTTCAGAGCAGGAGCATCAGAAGCATTTACTCCTCTTGAAATAGAAGCACGCACCTCGTCGCGCTGGTGACTGTTGGAAGATGATGACCTCGACTGCTGTCGCGATCTTCTGCCATTCTTAGCCTTTTTGATCGGCCTCGGTGGAGGAGTCTTAGGCATGGCAAATTCCAAGCCAACTTTAAGCTCTGAATTCGTGGTTGGAAGAGAGGTGGCCAATGAACCTGTCTGGGTTCAGGAACCTCAGAAGACTCAATCACCACAATCGATTCAACGTCCGACTCAGTGGGCACTATCGAATTGGGCGTCGACAACGCTGAAGCCTCAGTAGACGCAACAGGAACCATGGATGGTTGAGGAACATGGATTGGGCCATGACCACATTGTGGGGAGCTGGCACAGGCTGGTAGTATATACCGTCGACCAAGAAATGGCCCTGAGGCAAAGGAGGGGCTGCAGAGGTAGGGATGGAACCCTGAGGAGACGGCAGAGAAGGATACATTTCTTCGTCAACTGGATAAGTCAAAGGAGAAAATGGATTATCTTCAATTTTGAAAGTTGCGACTGGAGCAGTAAGAGGACTATCCAAAAGAGCAGAGTCTGAAGGACTGAGAGAAGCATAATATGCCTCTTCAGGCAAAGAAGTTACGACTTTTTACCCTTCCAAGCTAGTAACCGCAGAATCCAATTCCTCAGTGGAAATATTTGATTCAAAAGGGGTGAGAGATTCCGATTCGGCAATCGCGCAAGAGAGGTCGGTTTCGCCTAAAATAACATCTGTTTCTGAAAGAGGGGGGTCTGGGTCCACTATTAAGATATGAAGATCATTATCTCCCTCTTCATCCAAGACCTCGCTTGAAGAAATGGGGTCAAGCTGCATCAGACTTTGTTCAACAACGGCTTTGTTGTCAGAACTCAAACTTTCAATGGAAACCCCTTCCGTGTCCTCTATAGAACGAAGAAATTTCTTCTTGTCACCTTTCGACTTGAATTTAAGTTGACGAGGTTTGTTATCCTTCGTCTTAGTGGCCCCCTTGGGACGTTTCTTAGCCGTTTGTGTAGTGCTTGTAGCCGAATCCTGCTGAGCTCTACAGTCCGAGTCAGAATGTTTATCCGACTCATGGAATGCGCACCATCGGCGCATAGCTTGTACACTGGCATTTCCCTCGAGGGAACTGTCGACCATCTGAACTAACCCTCTCGAGTCCTTGTGGATGGATTTGGTGTGCAATGGATGACTGGCTGAAGCGGCCATTTTCCATGCCAAAAACCATTGTCTCAGGGTCTGATGTTCTGGGAATATTGCGGCCGTGAACGCCATTGCGCTGTTTATCGCATCCCGGAAATTGCCTGGTTGAGGCGGAATCCGCAATTTCTCCTTAACTTGTGGAGAGACAAGACCTGTAATAAAAT
>CBDDTI010000639.1:0-9413 GCA_965233585.1 bacterium | reverse complement strand
AGAGCTAGTTCTAGGAGAGGATTGCATCAAGATTATCAGTGACAAGTCAAATTCTCTAGGTATGTTCTTGCGAATACAGTCATATATATATATATATATATATATATATATATATATATATATATAGGAATTATGTGATCCGATTTTTCCGTATTAGAGTGCTCGATACAATGAAGTAAAGCGCAATATATATTGAAAAAGAAAAAAGAAAAGGGATAAAAGTGTAGTTTTTTTCTTTTTTCAATTATATAGTAGTTTTGAAAAAGGGGTCTCTTAAAGGTTCTAAAGTTATTTTTGTTGGAAAACTTTTTAAACTAGTTTGACCTGATTACTAATAGTTTTGATTTTCTCATTTTCAATTTCAATTTGAGTTTGATTTTGTTACTTGAAGGTTACCTCTTTGTGGTCCCTGGCCCTTGATCCAGGCGAAAATATCTACTCCTTCAAACCTTAATCCAGCCTGTTAACAGGGACCTCTTTGCTCTTGTTTCACTCTAGTCCCCAGAGTCAGAATTAGGCAAAAAGATTTAATTTGACAGGCTGACAAAGACGAATTCTGTTACATGTAATTCACAAAGTTAAACTGTAATGCAGGCATCTGTTAGTGGTATTTTGTAGTAAACTTTGGCAGCTTTCAGTCAATCACTGAGGAGTGCAATCTAGCACACCAAGCTGCACAAAATAAGGACATATGTTCTGCAGCCTGTTGTTAGGATGGGAAAGGGGGGGTGCCTTGCAGGCTCAGGCAAAAAAATATCAACTTTTTTAAACCTTAAGCCAGCCTGTTAACAGGGACCTCTTTGCTCTTGTTTCACTCTAGTCCCCAGAGTCAGAATTAGGCAAAAAGATTTAATTTGACAGGCTGACAAAGACGAATTCTGTTACATGTAATTCACAAAGTTAAACTGTATTACAGGCATCTGTTAGTGGTATTTTGTAGTAAACTTTAAAGCAGGCTTTTGTTAGAATTTATACAGAAGTGTCCCAAAGATTCTAGTTTCATTTCCTTTTTTCACTAGATAAGGTGTGGGGTGCTGATCTTGGCAAAGGCTGCTTACATGGCTCTATTAGAGACTAGGTGCCATTGACCTGTTGGGGCCTGCTTTTCAAAACATCAGGTATATATTGTGAATGTATAAGTGGCTAGCGCAGGGATTACTCTAAATAAGCTGTTGATCAATTGCCGAGATGCTGTTTCGCATGCTAAAATATGATCTTTTAATGAAAAAATAGGAAAGAGTCATGAATTTTACACAGAAAAAAAAAATGGTGAATTTTCACAAGATTATTGTGAATGTATAAGTGGCTAGCGCAGGGATTACTCTAAATAAGCTGTTGATCAATTGCCGAGATGCTGTTTTGCATGCTAAAATATGACCTTTTAATGAAAAAATAGGAAAGAGTCATGAATTTGACACGGACAAAAAAATGGTGAATTTTCACAAGATATCTACCTTGAGTTTTGAAAAAGGGGTCTCTTAAAGGTGCTCTAAAGTTATTTTTGTTGGAAAACTTTTTAAACTAGTTTGACCTGATTACTAATAGTTTTGATTTTCTCATTTTCAATTTCAATTTGAGTTTGATTTTGTTACTTGAAGGTTACCTCTTTGTGGTCTCTGGCCCTTGATCCAGGGGGGTCTTGGGTCGTTTTCAATTTGTCATTCTAACAGCTGCTAAGTGGAGAACATGGTGTGTACCTATTTGTGCAACGTGGCACAAGCCTCAAATTGTATGGAATTACCCAAAGCCGAGTGGGTTTATTGCCTGGGCAGAAAGTTGCATTATTTTCATGAAGGGGGCTGATATGCGCGGAGTGCTAGCTGACCTCCCTGGGGACAGGGAGAGGGGATATTTCAAGGCACTTCAGTTTGCTGTTATTAAGACATGCCTGCAAATAGGTTTTATCTGACGTGACGACAGTTAAGCCTAAATTCATCATTCACGAGTTTTAATAGTAGGGGAAATCAGCTTTCACTGAAAAGAATCGGTGAAAAATGATAATTATTATCTCTTAGTTAGTACGCACGCTGTGATTGGTCAATTTAGCTGGCCATACTTGCTTTACAAAAAGGCAATAATAAAGTTAGCAAATGCAAGTTATTTGGGGGAAAAAAACAAACAAAGAAAAACCGGCGAAGTTGGCTGCTCGATGACTATTGCTATCAGTTCCCTAGTAGCGTAGCCAATCAAAATGCAGGGTTTGCATTAGTCCACTAGGGCCTGATTACATGAGCCGGGCTGGCCCGGTTAGCCGGGCTGGTGCCAGTTTGCCGGGATCTCGGCACGTTTGTTAAACGCCATAAAAATCAACCTCGCGATTACATGACAACCGGGCCAGCCCATTTAGCCGAGATCCCGGCTAACCGGGCTGAGATTTTTCCATGCAATCACGTTTGCCGGGCCAGCCTGGCTCATTAGCCCTTCGTCACACTAAAATCAAGCTCTCTCCGGTCTCCCGTAGTTCATCGCATCAGCCATCAACCGGGTTGGCTCGCCTCATGTAATACCGGGCTGAAAGTCATCTCTGCACACCGAAGCAGCCCGGCTAACCGGGCCAGCCCGGCTCATGTAATCAGGACCTAAAAGCCATTTATTAGTCTTTATTATTGACATTGCTTTTCTTGTTTTTCTTTTTGTAGATATGGAAGTGTTTTCAGAGTGTGTTTAGATAATAAGACAATACTTTGTTTGCTTTGGAATGATTAGGAATAAAACTTAATTTCTGTTTGCTGTACATTGTGGTATTTGTCTTCTGTTGCTTTTGCTGCAGTGTCACTGAAAACATTCTTTTACAGCTGTAATAATATTTTTGTTATTTTCATAATGATAAGCCATGTATATGTCCTTCGTAGCAGGTGTAAATGGGGAGGGAATAGGGGATATATATCCTTTGCCACGCAACACTTACGCAGCGCTTTCTCTTGCGTTACTTGTATTTTCTTGGTATAGCAAGTGAATACAAGTGGGATATCCCAATGTATACCGCGAGAAAGCGTCACATAACTAGTGTATATTTCAGCTCTAAGTTATTTCTGAGGGTTAAGAACTCAAATCGACCAATCAGTTTGCTTCGTTGCTGGCACAATATTCTCTAAGTATTGGACTGAGAACTGTCAAGAATGATCCCGCACGATCAGTGTTAAAGATTTTTGTTAGTGTTATGGCGTTTCTGAAGAGCTTTTTTGATCACACGGAACACTTCTTTTATTTTTTTTTCCAACTCTCTTTCTCTTCTGTTTATTCTCGTCTCCAGAGGCAACGCTCCTTTTGGTCAGCACCAGGAATCGCGACCTCTGGCCAGGTCCAACGACGTTCTGGTTTTGAATGGCTTTGTAAACACAATAGATTGAGACCAGAACCGATCAGATTTGTAACACTTGACTCTGAGCATGCGCAGAGTGACGTGGAGTCCGTGAATCGCGGACTTCCGGTGTTGGGCCAGGCCAGACGTCGCGACTCTTGGTGCTGACCTAAAGAAGCGCGGCGTCTGGGTATAAGCATGCCTTCTGTTTTGTCTAACATCAGGCGAGATTATCCTACTAGTTGGCCTCTAATCAGAATTGCGCGTTTGAAGTTTGTAGTCTCCGCAGTTTGTGATCGTGGCATTTTTCAGAACATTTTCAGTTGCATAATAAATCCCTTATTAACCAAGCTTGCAATTCTTGTTGACTAATTACTTGTAAGCAACTTATGGACGTCCGGCACATTAGCCCCCGTGCATTCTAGATAAAAGTCAAAGCAAATTTATGGCCACACATTGTTTAAAGAGTTGCAGTTTGTTTGACGGTATCACCGCTGACAATTAACGTCTCAAATGTTGAGTCTGGTCAGTGAGCCCGTATAGTAAATATTTGGTCATAATATACCACTTTGTCACTGAGATTATAGCCTTCATCTCCGGTCGACTTTGTAATGAATTTCAAACATTTCTTCTGGCTATTTTTTGGGGAAAAAAAACTGACAATACAACAATAGACAATTTTTTTGTTCCTGTTTATTTTGTGAAGTCCAGTAAACTCCTCATCCGAGCTATCTCATTACATTCAATACACTTTTGCTGCTAGAACTGTGACATCGTATCTCAAGGACGCAAATCTGACCTCACTTTCTCAAAGGTGTAGGCTCCGATGAGTTATGAGATCACGAATTTCGTCTTGTCTGCTAGATCGATTGTTCAAGGATCGTAGTTTGTCAAGCCTATTCTTAGATTTGTCACACTCTTGACAAGTATCAACTCTGAACTTTCTGAAGCTTAGAACGTCTTTCAGTTCCCTGTTAAATATATTTCTAAAAGTTGAAAAACTAATTACAGGTCCCTTATTTTTGTTTTTAAGGCTGGTTGTCTTTAAATGAGGGTGTTCACGAACGAATTGAGACCACATTTGGCGCATCGAAATGTTGGAATCAAAGTATTTCTTGCAGCCACTTCTGGCTCTCCTATAGTGTGACTCCGTAGCGTCATAAGAAAGAATGAAGTCGATGACAGCATCTCTTGCTTCGGGGAGAAGTTTGCGAGGAGTCTTTCGCCCCCTTCTGTCTGGTTCTGTGAGCAACCCGTCTTGGTCGATCTTTTTAAGCAAAACTTCAATTTTGCTCCTAGACATACCGTATACTTTCCGGAACGCAGTCTTGCAAACTTTTCCGAGCGATGGTACATGGTACGAAATTTTCCGTACGCCTCTGAATGTCAGTTCTACTTCCATGAGCTTTGACAAAAGGTGGTTCTGTTCATTATATGGTTTCTGATAGAGCAAGTTTCTTTGCTGTCTGGCAATATCTTTAATACTGTACAAACCTTCTTTTAAGAGACAACCACTGTCGCAGCAGGTGAATTGCAACTGGTTCAAGTCTTTAAAAGTTCCATTTTTACGTCTAATCCACGTTTTCTTTTTCTTTGGCAGGTAGACCCTTTTTAACTTGTTAGAGTTTAAGTTTCTTCTCCCTCTTTCCACTGAACTTGCAACAGGATGACCCTCCTTAAACTGTTGCCATGGCTTTCTGGCGTCAAATTTGTACACAAGTAGATTTAAATCTATACTGTCTGTGCCTCTGGGCTCTGCATTTACTTGATGAGTAGAACGCAGCATGTTAAAAACCAATCTATAGGCGTTCTAATTTCTGTCTAAGCACACAAGTCAGGTATATGGTTGAGCTAATCTCCCACGCGACCGAACGAGCTTTACGTCGACAGAAGCTACTGCAGTTACGTATACGCCTGAAGTTATTTCACGCGCAGGGCCGCACGAGTGCTCTTACAGTTACGCGTTTTGAATAGCGTAGCTTTGGATTTGCACGAGTTGCTCAAGATTTCCCAAAAAGTTGCCCGTAATTTCTTAAAAAGTTACTCAAACCTTGCTCCAAACAAGTCAAAAAGGAAATTTAGTTGCTTACTTCTTTTATTTAGTCTAAAGCAAAAGTACATGGAAGTAAGATTTCAAAGCATTTTTCTGCAGTTTTGCGGCGTAACGTACCAGCATTGCTAAATAGCTTTACCTTTTGCCCTCTAAGTTCCCTGCTCGGGTAATGCTGTGGTTGAGCTTATCTCTATATCTGACCCAACGGCCTTAGCGTCGGAGTTATTACGCGCGCAACGTCGTGTGCGCGCTCTTACAGTTAACGTTTTGTGTAGCACGCGAATTGTCGTATGCAAACCCAACTGAATAAGTCGACAAGACACAACTGAATAATAAATCCTGCCTGAAATATGTTACCGAGGGTATTAACTCTCCAAATGGATTACCATAAGTGCTTACGGACACCAAAAGTTTCTTCCCAGGATGGCTTTTACGCGAGGAAGCTGCGGACTAACCTCTTCGGGATTTATTGTGCCAATGAAGATATAATTCACTGCTTCTTTTATGATGAATCGATTGGAGGAACCGGTCCAAACGAGGTAATATCTTTGCTGAACTATCTTCTGAAAAGCCTTCAGGAAAAACACGGTAAATTCCATCACCTTATACTGTGGGCAGACAACTCGCCGGCTCAGTTTAAAGAATCCTACCTATTTTTTTATCTGGATCATATTGTTAGAAAGGGTGACTTCCTAAGGGTAGACCTCAAATTCTTACTGGAGGGGCACTCATTTTCAATTTGTGACAGGCGGTTTGGCTGCATTCAGCAATTCTTCAACACCAAAGAAAAAATTGAAACTCCACAGGAGTGGGAAACGACCCTACGAAACAGACGTTTAAATAACGTCAGAAGTTACTGGGTGAATTTGGATTGGATTATGAACTATAAAAGCTTTCTGAGAATGAAGTACATTGCTAGAAGTGAGGACATTGAACACGAGAAATTTGAAGTAAGAAAGATCGCGTTTATCAATTTTGGTTCTGGAGAAATAACCGATCAGGAGGAGAACTTACAACTAAGCTGGCATCCGGAAACCCCATTTATAAGGTTTACAATGGACACGAGAGAAAAGCCAAGAATTGTTTCGTTTCTTAAGAAAAAGCAGGCCGTGGAATTGAACGCGGCTGAGCATCTGGTTCCAGTGAGACTAGAAAAGAAACCCATTCGAGATGATGTTAAGCAGGACTGTATAAAGCTAGCTCAGAAATATTTATCTGAAACTGCAAAACGTTTCTACGCCTCATTGCCAGCAAGCTCTGATCGAGACTCTGATGGCGATAACGACTGAAACATTTTTAAAAAAACTTTTGAAGACGCATCTTTTTAGTAAGGCTTTTTATTCTAAGTCAGCTTGGCTTTTAATATTTTATACAACGCATGATGTAATTAGTATTTACTGTTTGTTATTTTATTCCATGTATTGTTGTAATGCGCAGTTGATCATCTCGCAATGGAAACTGCGCAATATAAATTTGTAATTTATTATTATTATTATTATTATTATTATTATTATTATTATTATTATTATTATTATTATTATTATTATTATTATTATTATTATTTGTAGCCGCTAAATGCACCAGCGAACACTACACCTTTATTCAGAGAAGTTCACCATAGGATACTAGCCGTACGGGAAATAACCGGTCCCGTCCCAGCGTGACAGTTCTTATCGGTGAATCTCCAATGCGTAAAATATAAAATGTACGTAAAGACGCCACTGACACAGATGCTTGAACGACGAGAACTGCAACGGCGAAAGGGTAAACTAACACTGACGAACAACGAAACGAAATGAAAACTAAAACGACGCTAATGAATATTAATTTACTGAAATGGCGGGAAAACACCTAGCACGCACGATGGAACGAAAACAAAGAAATTTTCATAGCGAGGTAACATTATCATTATTATTATTATTATTATTATTATTATTATTATTATTATTATTATTATTATTATTTATTACCCGAGAAGAATTATGACCTATGTTTCCCTGAGAGGCGTTAGTACTGGTATGGGTAATTGTATAAATGCGAGAAATCGCACACGCCTTTAGGCGAGTGCGATTTGAAAGAATTTTCCAGTATCAGGAGTAGTGTTAGTCCTTAATTGCTCAAGCTCTCTTACAATTACTTTTTTTATTATATGACTCAGAAAATTGCAAATGCTCGCGCGTTGATTTGTACTGCAGTGCAAATTAAGAATTAACGATAAATTGCCTTGTTCTCAGCCAATAACAATGGAGTAATTTTCTTGGTCATATAACATCATTGTAAAATCAGATCCAAAGAAAAGTAGTATCATTTCAAACTGTAAGTCTTAAATTCAACATTTACCACATTACCGCCAAAACCAAACACAACTGGATTGCACATCACAAATGTGAATTCCGTCGGCTTCAGTTAAAGTGACAAAAGCTTTCACTGTAAGGGCTAGCAAAAGTTTGCGTTTAATTTAATTCCATTCTTTTAGGCAGGATTTATTATTTATCTATAATGTTGACACCCTCAGTATTGTCACTTCCCTTCGCTGGGTTAAATTTACGCGGTTTTCGCGATTACCCACGATTCTGAATACCCGTTTGCTAATACGGATTGTCACTGCTGGAATCAGTTTTCAAAAAAATCTAGTTGGCTATAAACACGACTCTTCTATATGGAATGGATAATTTTTCAGTCTCACGAAATTTACCTACTCGATTCCATTTTCGAGTAAGTAGGGCCAAGTGAAATAGGTAACAATGAGAGGTATTTAGTCCCTGTGTCAGTCTTTGTTGCCCTTCACCAACGGTCGGAAAATGAGAGCTCTGGGAGCAAATAATTTCACTGAGGCGTGCGCCATAGATGCAGACTGTTTTCCGCCCCATCGCAGGTCGAGGGGAACGAAGACTAGGAACGCGATTGCCTCTGTGTCAAACGTTTTGAGACCAGAGAAGCATAAGTCTTGCTCACGAATAACTCATGTTGGCTTAGTGGTTTTAGCTGGCCCACTGCAAGCCATGATGACTGAGTCGGAACAAAATCAGTCAAGCCAAATGAAAGGTTTATTATCACGTGTATTTTAATAAAAAAATCTATTAATTGGTTGAACATTTTTTCTCTCAACTATCTATATGAAACAGTATATACAACAGTTTTCAACTATTGCACAGTATTTAACGATTAGACTACGAGCCCGAGTTTTCTACGAGCAGTTAGTCAACGAGGCGCAGCCGAGTTGACTATCGCTCGTAGAAACGAGGGCGAGTAGTCTAATTATTTTAGTATAAATTTACCGTAGTCTCGTTGCATAAAAAGAAAAAAAAGATGTCAAGTAACGCGTAGAAAAGAACTGTTTTATTATGTTACATCAGGTTCAAACGTGACACGTGATGTGCACTGATGCGTAATTGTTTTCTATCAGCAGATAGAAAACGATAATGTAGCCAATCAAATTCACGGATTCACAATAGACTACGGTAAATTTATACTAACATGTATTAGTTAAGCAATAGACCACAAGTTTCTATGGGTTATAAGCCGATAAACCACGAGGGATGTTGGTAGAACACTCGAAGAATTCGTAAACCACGAGCCCCAGGCGAGTGGTTTACGAAGTCTTCGAGTGTTCTACCAACATCGCAAGTGGTTTATCAGCCTATGACCCATAGAAACTTGTGGGCTATTGCTTTTGTATAATAATTCAGGAGACGCACGATTTTTCGGTGGAAGTTGCCGGCACAATTACCTACAGCTTATTGGCCAATCAGAGCGCGCGCATTTTTTTTGGTTATTATATAATGTGCAGTAACTTGGTGTGGTCGGCAACATTCTACGAAGTTTTCAAAGAGCATTTAGAAACAAATGGATAAACAAAATTCCTGAGAAGAGTAAATGGAGGGCATTTACGCGCGGTTTCTTGAATTATAAAAGGTCGAAATGTTTGAGAAAATGATAAGCGCGCGTACACAGCTGCAAATGGCAAACTGAAAATTATTTCAGTCCGGGCAAATTCTCTAAAGCATGAGGTTTAACATTAAGACCAAAAATAATTGAGAGCGAACAATCTAAATGTTT
>CBDDTI010000638.1:0-12500 GCA_965233585.1 bacterium | reverse complement strand
GTCGTGGAGAAATAGCGTTTTTTTCGTCAAACCAACGGAATAGAATAAAGTAAGGTAAATAATAAAAATACAGTGAAAATAGAACTTATATTGACACTGTAGATGATGGCTTTGGAAGACCAAAACCGCTGAATTATCTTCGTTGTCGCTGCACATGGAACATTCAAATTTCGCCGCTAAATAAAATAACAAAGCTGATGCCTGCGAGCTGTCTGTTTCCATTTATCACAGCATGCTGAGAACGAAACGAAATCTCGTAAGAGGTGATTTGATTAGCCTATGAACACAGACGGATTTTGGTGGGATATTTAAAATTATTCAGGTTTATGAGCGCTATGATGTTGCGAACAAAATGCAAATTGAACAACACTGAGTTTTTTAAACTAAATTATTATTGTTCATCTGGTAGCTTGCAGTTTTAGCTGTTTGTGCCACTTTCTTTTACTCTAGCAGTACATTTAGTATAGATAAACCTTTGGAATTACTTATTTTACAGCCGTTTCTTATTTTTCTAAGATCATTTTTTCTCTTTTGTAAATAACCACGAAACCTATGTAATTTGTCATATCAGTATAACCGTTTCTCTATAATAATTCTTGTAAAAGACTTAAGGGGGGAGAAACTTAACTACAACAGCTGTACAAGTCTTAAGGAAATCTCAAAACCTCCCTTTTTTGGCTCCTGAAGTCCAGTGAGCACTTTTACCGTGTGTGTTCGATACGTTTTCTTTAAATGTTTCGAGCCATGCCCATATTTGGTATGTCACGTGACCAAACCTAAAAACTCGGACTTGGATCGTTTTCGGCATTTTGCCAAAACACGGAATTATCTACAACTTGTAATCCGTTTGAGGAAATGTACAATATTTCGAAAATTATAGATCTTTAAGATGCTATAAAAGCACTTAAACATCTATAATTTTCGAAATATTGTTTAAACCGTTGTAGATTTCCGTTTTTGGCAAAATGCATTGTTATATTTCGAAAACGATCCACTCAGTCCGAGTTTTTAGACGTTTTCTATTGTGGTCACGTGACATACCAAATATGGGCATGGCTCGAAACATTTAAAGAAAACGTGAATCAAACAAACACGGTAAACTTTCAGTGCCCACTGGACTTCAGGAGCCAAAAAAGGGCGGTTTTCAGATTTCCTTAGCAACAGACTTGTACAGCTGTTGTAGTTAAGTTTCTCCCCCCTTAAGGGGGGAGAAACTTAACTACAAGTCTGTTGCTAAGGAAATCTGAAAACCTCCCTTTTTTGGCTCCTGAAGTCCAGTGGGCACTGAAAGTTTACCGTGTTTGTTCGATTCACGTTTTCTTTAAATGTTTCGAACCATGCCCATATTTGGTATGTCACGTGACCACAATAGAAAACGTCTAAAAACTCGGACTGAGTGGATCGTTTTCGAAATATAACAATACATTTTGCCAAAACACGGCATTATCTACAACTTGTAGTATCCGTTTGAGAAAATGTACAATATTTCGAAAATTATAGGTCTTTAAGATGCTATAAAAGCACTTAAAGTTCTATAAATTTCGAAATATTGTACATTTTCTCAAACGGATACTACAAGTTGTAGAGAATGCCGTGTTTTGGCAAAATGTATTGTTATATTTCGAAAACGATCCACTCAGTCCGAGTTTTTAGACGTTTTCTATTGTGGTCACGTGACATACCAAATATGGGCATGGTTCGAAACATTTAAAGAAAACGTGAATCGAACAAACACGGTAAACTTTCAGTGCCCACTGGACTTCAGGAGCCAAAAAAAGGAGGTTTTGAGATTTCCTTAGCAACAGACTTGTACAGCTGTTGTAGTTAAGTTTCTCCCCCCTTAAATCAACAAAAAATTAATAAAATACAAAAAAACCACTGAGTTATTCCTCAAACTGTTCCATATTCAGTGCAAAGAAATTGGAAACAACAAGTACTACGAAGAAACAATAGAACTTGAAAAATGGCAAAGTGAGATTCTGCTTGAATATGGATGTTAGAAAGGAAATGGAAGACTCAAGGATGAATGCCATACAATGCCTTAAAACTGATTACATGCGTAAAAGGTCGACTGAATTTTAGCTGCAAGAGTGCAACAGCGGCTAATGTTGGTGTTACGGAATCTCTTTTAGATAACTGGCTGAAGAATAACCATATTGCAGTAGATAAAAATAATATAATATTACCTTTGCAGTCTGTTTGTATTTTTTAAAAAATTTTAGTTTTCAAATTTATTTCTCAACCGCAGAAAACCGGTACAAAAACAGAATCCTGTGGCAACTCGCTAAAATTAGACCTGAGTGAATAAGCCAATCAAATGGGAGGATGGGCCGTCCGTTGGGATTTGTGATTGACAGGCTGAACACCTCAGCCTCGTTATATAGGATCGCTCCGTGTTGAACTAATCAGGTTTAGTTTTTTCAATGACGATTTCCGGTCATCTTTGAAAAATTTCAAACCACCTTGCAAAGATATTTTAATCCGACAGGGTTTTTTACCGTGTTTAGCTGTGAGGATCAAATGCTATGAGCACTAAATTTTAACCTTGTTCATTTAAACCACATTTAAACATGTTTGACTAGTTCGTGTGAACAGGGTACCCCATCTTCATTTTCGTATTACAAAAACGAAGGCCCAATCTTAGTTTTCAAACTACAAAAACTTAATTTTGGTGACAACCCCTCTCCCCTCATCACTCTTGTAGTGACATAATCTTGAACAGAAATGTGAATGTGCTTGACGTTGATAACAAAAACTGGATCAAAAGAGCTGAGGAGAAAAGTGGGAGTATTATGTCTACTTCATAAAACCAAACGTATCCACCAGTTACACAAACTCGGTATTGAACAACTGAAACAAGCCCATGGTTCGGACTAGCATATTGTAGTAACTATACTGCCTTACTTTAAGCTGCTCTGATGTGCCTTGTACTCCATGATTGTATTTTGTGGTAAGTTCAAAACCCTCTTGAGTGTGTCCCTGAAAATGAATGAATGAATGAATGTATGTATGTATTTATATACCGCACACATCATATATAAAAAATGCATAAGGGAATACCGGTGTTAAGTCACACTACAAAGGGGAAACAAAAATTATTGTCGTGCAGAAAGCAGAGGTTTGATGTAAAGTGGAATCACCGTGGGATTGCGATGTTTGGTGTTATTATTCAAAGGACTTTGTCCGTGAAGAATGTTTCAACTTTACCCTGTACGGTAATTCCACTTAAAAGATGGAGTATTAAAAAATTTCTCAAACTTCATCGGATTGGAAATCATGTTATGTTTACCTGAAATATGCAAAATGCTTGTTTTTGCACAACATGGATGCCTGTATAGCTACTTTGTGACCCACGAGGTTGCCATTTCTTAACATTTTTTTAGCAGAAAGGGCCGTTAGAAATTTCAAGACAAGCATTTGTTGGATCAATTTACTAGAAAAGTTAAACAAAATAGAACCTGAATTTTCATTTCAAATCATGTTAGTTAAACAGGAGTTACGATTATACTAAACTTAAAAATTCTCCGCGTGCGCACATACCTAGGACTACCTGAAGACGTGTTCTTGACAGCATTAAAATCAAAGTATTTTGAAGTAGAATTTTATACTTTTCTTCAAATCCAGATACCTACTTAATGAGCAAAGATAGCCCCTATACACCCCATTAGCTATCCCAATCCACTGTTTTAGTCCAGCAATAATGAGATAAATTAAAATATTCATGACAATGCAGTCGTTATACTAACAGAGAAATAACAACAACATGATATTACGTAAATTCTAGGAGAAACGTAGACTCGGAAAAAATCCGAGTCCCAGATGGGATTTGAACCCACGACCCTCCGTGATCTAGTTGGATGCTGTACCGCTGAGCTACTGAGGACTCTATGGTGAGCAAGGGTCAAATTGTGGGTATTGACTGGAACCGCATCGCGTGGCTACACAGCCACGTGCTGGCTCATATGAACTCACTAACAGCATCGCGCTGGCACATTAAGGCATCACATATGAACTCACTAACGGCATCACGCTGTCACATTAAGGCATATCGAGATGCGTCCAGCCAACCTCCTAAGTGAGTATACTACCAGAGAAATAACAACAACATGATATTATGTAAATTCTAGGAGAAACGTAGACTCGGAAAAAGTCCGAGTTCCAAATGGGATTTGAACCCACGACCCTCCGTGATTTAGTCGGATGCTCTACCACTGAGCTACTGAGGACTCTGTGGTGAGCAAGCAGATGGAGAGAATCTATCTAAATTGTGATCTGCAGCAGGGTTTCTTTACCACCACACACTTATCAATGTAACAAAGTGGGAATTTTGCTTATGCGTATCTACCAATATTTCACGGCTGATGGATTGCGAGTTCTTTTGACATATACTATGTGTTTTATAGTATGCAAATATGAATGTCACTTGTTTTGACATCAGGTTTAGGCTGTCACGGTTCCAAGGTTTCAACAGAAGAATTTGAAAAAATATGCATAGGTCCCCTTTCGCTGCAACCACTGTCACACTTTCTCTCGTTTCTTGTCAAAGAGGAAACTTAGCAGCTTCGTTTAGCCTTAGTTTGCTCCCTCCATAAAGAAAAATGTTTCTTGACTAGTTGCCGTTGCAATAACTTGTAGAATGGGTAGCAGAAATAACTGGATGCAAAGTCAAGACTGCCATCCATATTTCTGGAGTTGACGTTTGCCCGAGTCTAAGTAATACTCTACATGGTCCACACCAAGGCAGACAAAATAACTTTGGATGGGGCACTTGTAGTACTTCCAATGGCCGTACTGAGTGTCGGTCTCTTCTTCTCCAACGAATCACTGGGGTGATTGGGACAAGACTACAGGATCTCTGTGCTCCCTGGGGTTGGTGGTGACATATTCCTGAAGGGGTTTGTAGAGGTTGAGGAGTACTAGGCGGTTGGTTTGATAGTGCTGTGTGAGCCCTTCCAAAAAGATGTCGGGGTCAAACATCTCTCCTTCCTCCAGGACTTGCACTTCCATTATTTCCCTATTTTCTACAATGGGCGGGAATTCATGAAATGTCTTTCTTGTAGGTTCCTGCTTGATTGCCTCGGTCATTGGATTCTTTTCTGCTTCCTCTTTCTTGACCACCCTCTTTCCCTTTCGTGCATGATCTGGGTATTTGGTGGGTGAATAGAGATTGTACGAGTAATCAACAATGGAAGTGGATTGCTCTTCTGAATGTAGGTCGGGTAACATGTATCTGGTGGGTGATTCTTCAGGACTTGGTTGTACTAACTCCATCTCTTCTTCTTCAAACACTCACACCAAACACTTGTTTATGAGTGACGAAAATGATATGGTGACCGTCTTATATGCTGTGAGACAAACCAATCAGCAATTGCCATGTGTTAAGGCGTGATCTGTGACCTGACCATTCACATCACATGACCATATTAGGAAGTTACCTGCAATTGGCAATTCACAAATCTCAATGAAGTCTTTCAAAACGTAATGGTCTCAACGTAATGATCATTGTTGATCTATTCCGACGTGGAAGGAAGTTAAGTGGATGGAAACCAAGTAACAAATCTATTGTGAGAGGTCAATTATCAATGCATGAGGGATGGAAGTTGTTATTGTGAATTGCTCCACTTCAATATATCCTTTTGCGCAAGGACCTATTGGACATTATTGAGATGCATGAGTCAGGGACAACAGGGGAATTGACCGAATTTGAAGGAAAAAACGTTTGTCAACCTTCACTTTGAGCATGAAAAGTGGAAGTTGAACACGATTTAAACCTGATCCACAAGATGGAGATGGCTTCGTTCAAGAACTGCTGAAAGCGAGTGTTATGGGAGGTCTGAAAATGTTATTGGGATGGACACGATCTGCTGATGGATAACAAAGCTACACACATAGGCTCCAATTACTCACCAGCAATGAAAATAAAAAATGTTGGCCTTAAAGATGGATGGTCGGAGGAGAGAAGCCCTGGAAATTATGACTTGGGGCCAAATTTATGTCAAAAGTTTTTTACCAATGCGGTTCCCAATTTAGAAACGATGACACACGATCTGAAAAACGACTGGGGTAAACTTCTGTTTTGGCTGATAGGAGAAGACCTTTTTCATCTGAGCGTTAGCTGCAATTGGTGATTCACAAACCTCAACAACACCTTTCAAAATGTAGTGGGTTCGACATCACGATCCTTGCTGATCTATTCTGACGTGTGAGGAAGTTCATAGGTGATGGAAGTCGTGCAAGCAGTGAAACATAAAGCTTACGAAGTCCTAGATAGAAACATCAAGTGAAAATTCAACGACATCTTTGGTGAATAATGAAACCCATCTACTCCAGAGGCTTGAGATCAAATCTAGAAAAGGGTTGTCAGCATCATGTTGTCAAGGGTTCCCAAAATCCTTGTGATGTAAATGAAAGGAACAAAAAGGCAGATGGATTGGTGCTGAGGTCAGTAATCCTGTTGGCTATGATTGGGACCACATCTAAGCAAGAAGACAAAGGAGAAGTCAAAGAAAAAAAATGATGGACCCTTTGATGGACGGTGGGTTGTTACACCTTCATTCCAAATCAGTCCTGAAGCCTCAACTGAACCTGTTCACCATTCCACCCACTGAACTCAGCATGTCCAGTTATTGCATTGTATCCATTCAGCCCTACTCTCCCAGAGGAGACATAAAAAATAAGTCAAGTAATTCACCCATTCAGACCTACATGACAAGCATCAATCCTGTGGAATTCCAAGTGGATCCTCAAGAAGATTATGTGGATCTCAGTCAAAGTTTCTTTGAGATCGAGTTGGCACTCAAACTGGCAAATGGTGATAACGTAGTCAAAGCCACGAGACTCTGGTTCAAAACAATCAGTTTGAGACTCAATGGTACCTTGATGAGTCCTCAAACCCACACCTATCATTACAAAGCATACCTGGAAACATTGCTCAACTACAACAGAAACAATGCTTAATCCAAAAGGTTGTTACAATGCCCTGGTCTTTCCAATGCAATTGACTGCGAACAACACAAACATCGAAGGAGCTGGACATGAGGCTTTCCAAGCATTTTCCACTGACCACTAAGCTTCGGTGAAACTCATGAAAGAAGAACAAGACAATTACATGGATGGAACATTACACATGCTAAGGTTCACACCCCACATCAAGGTGTTTCACTTGAACAAATTGTGGGTAGTTCTATGGGTTTGCCACTGACTTTTTTTGTTTCTAAACAGACATTTGGGCTCATGCTTTTAAAAGCCTGCATCAGTGTTATGGAAACGAAGTTCCTTATCATACGCTATTTAAAGTAACCTAACGCGAAGCTTGCGCATGTGACCATGTAATTCATACTCGCACAATGCCTTTGTAGGCTTCTGGAAGTGCGATGTGATTGTTCCCAGCATTCAGGTCCACAGTAGAGTGCTAGGCTTCAAGAAAAAGTCGCTCGTGGTAATTTGATTCGACACCAACCACCTCAATGTTTGCAAAGTTCATGTTATGGCTGAATTGGTGGACATGGCTTGCAACTTTGGAGTTCTGGTCAAAACTTGCCACTGTCTTTTTGTGCTTTGCAATGCGGGTCTTTAATGATCTTTCTGTTCGGCCATAGTACACAAAATTACACTGTGTACTACACAAAATTACACTGTGTACAATTGATTTTTACACTATGCCTGATTTCTGGCGGTCAGAATCGTCTAGCCCTTTGGGGTGCAGAACAAGGCTGTTGATGGTTTGTTGTGGTTTGTAGGCTACTTTGACCATTTGTTGTTTCAAAATGCAACCTATTTTCTCGGAAACGCCCTGTACATACGGCAGCACTACAAAGCCATTGAAGTTGTTCTCCGCGGGTTGTTTGGTTAATGCCCTCTCGCAGTTTCGAATAAAAGACATGGGATAGTTGTTATCTCGCAGAACAGCTTTGACTTGTTGGATTTCTTCTCGTCTTCCTTTATTCATTGACGGAATGTTGTTTGCTCTTTTCAACAAAGTGTTGACCACAGATCGTTTGTGGCACAAAGGGTGACAGGAAAAGAAATCGAGATAACAGTCAGTGTGTGTTGGTTTTCTGTAAACATCCACATGAATTTCTGTGCTGCGTCTACATGTTACAGTGTCTAAGGTAGAGTTAAGGGTATCTAGGAACTGGCCAGCGGTTATCCTATCAGGCATTACGGTCAGGGAGTCATCGGCGTACCTCCGATAATACCGCAGAAGTTGACCTTGTTGTTCGAGGTTTTCCTCAATCAAGCACATGAAGACGTTAACCACCAACAGGCCAAGGGGAGAGCCCATAGCCACTCCATCCGTCTGTTTGTGTAAAGCACCCTCAGACTGGAAAAGCTGGTTTTTTGTAGCTGCTCAGAGGAGGTCAATTAAGTCCAGTTTAGAGAGGTTCAAGCTGTGTGTCTCACTGAACCAATCTTGGACAAAAGCTTTTTCAGCTAAGATCTGTATTGTTTCCTCCAATGGTACATTTGTAAATAATGAGGTGACATCATAGGAAACTAAAATTTCGCTGTTCTTGACCTCGAGCTCTTGTACTTCATCAGCAAAGCGGAATGTGTCTATCACTGTTTATTGATTGCATGACAAGGGTTTTAATTTGTCGTCAAGCCATTTCACTAGCAAATAATTGTAGGTGTTAGTAGCAGAGAGTATTGGCTGCATGGCCAACTGTTCTTTATGTGTCTTCGCCAAACCATACAACCAGCTTTTCCAGTTTGACAGTGCTTTATACGAACAGACGGAGGGAGTCGCTATGGGCTCTCCCCTTGGCCCGTTGCTGGCTAACATCTTCATGTGCTCGATTGAGGAAAACCTCGAACAACAAGGTCAACTTTCGCGGTATTACCGGAGGTACGTCGATGACACCCTGACCATAATGCCTTATAGGATAACCCCTGGCCAGTTCCTAGATACCCTTAACTCTACCCATCCTTCCCTCAAGTTTACCATGGAAATCGAACGGGAAGGATCTCTTCCCTTGTTAGGAAGTGAATTACTTAACAGTGCACAAAAGATTGAGAGCAAAGTGTACATCAAAAGAACCAACACGGGTCTCCTTCTGCATTTCCAGAGTCACGTTGACATTAAGTACAAGCGCAGCCTAGTTAACACCATGGTGGACCGTGCTCGTAGATTAACTTCTAACTGGTTATTCTTCTAGGAGGAATGTGACCGCCTTAGAAGGGTTTTCATAACTTGAAATACCCAAAGCCACTGGTTGAAACTACAATCAAGCGGTTCGTTGAGGGAAGGATTTCAACTCAAGAACCCCGCCCATTACCAGATGTACCATCGGAGACTGTGAGGGTAGTGTTACCCTTTAAGGACCAGTCTTCAGCTAATTATGTTAAACAACGACTGAACAATCTAAGTTCTAAGTTGAACATCACCGTCCAACCAGTGTTTGTAAGCCCTAAGCTTGAGCAATAACTTAAACGACATGAGTTTAAGCCCCCTATTGTCAACCAACAATGTCTTGTTTATGAATTTAAATGTAACCTGTGTGATGCAGGGTATGTGGGTTATACGTGTCACTTACACAAGCGTGTAGAAGGGCACACTAGAAAGTCATCTTTGATTTACAAACATTATAACCTCCAGCACAATAGCGAAATGCCTAAACACTTCATTGAGCAATTTCACACCATCACGAAATGTAGAGGCAAATTTGATTGCCTCGTTAAAGAAATGTTATACATTCGCATGCGTAAACCAACATTGAACGTGCAAATGGATTCCGTCCGTGCCAAGGTGTTTGCCTAGGCTGTTTATTGTAATTTCAGTGCTTATCTAGTACTTTTTCTTATTTGCATACGATTTAACTAGTCTCTTGATAACGGAGTCACGATGAACCCGAAAAGTCGAGCAATAAATCTTTCCTGGTTTTTTATATTTTCAATGAATGGCTGTCAGTAGAAGAAATGTTGCTGAAATGGGTGCTAAAAGCAATTTCATTAGTAACAATCTTTGAGGTTTATCATATCAAGGTGGGTAAGTTGATGACAACTCAGTCTCACCTTATTCTTGTTGTTGTTGCTTGGTCAGAAGCATTTCTGTTCCATATTGAGATGATATCTTCCTAAAAATTAAAACACATCCAGTTTACGATTTTTAGAAAACTGATTATGACCTTACTGTATCTATTTATTTTTATCTATAAGCTTACATCAAGGTGGCATGGAATTTTAGACTCAAAAGATTTACGATGTTAGGCCAAGGTGAATGTTTGTAGTTACAGGAAGATGTAAAGCTCTGTTTGTCTTTGAACTTTGCTATCTCCAGATGTGAGGACTTTTCATAGGTTCACAAAAAGTGCAATCCAGCAAACACATTTTTTGTCCAAAAATCTTATCACTTTCACTAAGCAAATTTGACTATATATACATCCACACTTGTCTTATGTTTAAAAAGGGGGTGTTCTGTGATTGACTAGTATTGAAACTAATGTTATTACGGCAAGTGAATTTTAAATATACTGCATATTTTCAGCTGCATTCCCACTGTCAGTGCTCAAATCCGACTGATGAAAAACAATTACTGCCAAGTTCCATATGTGTATTATTGTATGTATCAGCAACCTGCACTATCTGTGGTGTGTGATTCAGCCAGTAGTAACCACTAAAGCGTTATTCAATATGCGACTTTCGGTTTTCTATTTTGAAGACATTTGAAAGTCACGTTGATTGAAGATGTGTTATCTGAGGCTACAATCTTGGACAAAATAAAATGAGAAATAGAAGCACCCCTCCTCCCAATTCAATGATGAACTCGCGCTACAACAAAAACGCGCCATTTTTTCCATCATTGAAATGGGAGGAGGGGTAGTCTTAATTTTTTATCCAGTTTGTCCAAAGTTGTCTGTAAAGGTTCAACGTGACAGGACAAAGGGGTCAATAATTAAGAGCTCATTTTTCAACACTTTTATCGTGATATAGGGCAGTGGTCTCTGACGCAGTGACACATGTCACAGCTCATAAGGCATTACAAGCAGCGTATTTTTGGCAATACGGGCTAAATAAAAAGGTTATTCCAATGTCAACTTTCCAAAACAAGCCAGCGAGTAATAAGGAGTCATATCAGTGCTCGAGAACCCATAAACAACATGGCACTGAGAAAAAGAATACTAGAGGAAACAAAAGTTTCAGTGCAAGCCTTAAGGATTACCACAAATCTCACATTAACTGAGATCGCGGAACGTCGTAAGGTTTCCATTGCAAGTGTCCACCGCATAATAACTGCAAAGGAAAAAGTGCCTGGGAACTAAAGACATTTGTGCGGTAGAAAGAGAAAGCTTACTCCTGAACACGAGGCATTGGTTCTTGGAAGCATTGCGGAATTAAGAGAGCGAGAGGGCTCATTTACTTCGCGGCGTCTGATGGAGAGGGCAGGAATTCGCCATGTCACTGATTGAACTGTCCGATGATTGTTGAACATAAAGGGGTACTTCTTCCTGCAGGCTCACAAAAAAGGACTGATGAGTGAAGCAGACAAAGTGAAAAGAGTCGAATTTGCTCAAAAGATGCAAGAAAATTACCCGCCAACTGTTTGGACCGAAACTGTTGCGTTTTATTTGGATGGAGTCTCCTTCGTTTACAAGACGAACCACATGGATCAAGTGTGAGCTCCCAAAGGGAGAGTATGGAGAAAAAAATCCGAAGGTCTCAAACAAGGGTGCTGGCTAATGGGAAAAAGCTACAACGGAAGGAAAAGTTGCCAACATGATGGTAGCAATAAGTCAGAGTAAAGGCATGCTGACTTGTGAAAGATACGAAAAAATGGATGTGCAATATTTTACATCTTTTATTGATCAACATTTTGACACTATGTTCGAAAGATCTGGTAAAGGATTGACTTGACTATGGCTGCAAGACGGAGATCCCTCTCAAAACACCAAATCAGCCTGTGATGCTACGGCTCGTTGTCACTCCGAAGTTTTGAAAATACTGCCACAAAGTCCAGACTTAAATCCTATTGAGAACATTTTCCACATTGTATCTAGGAAGTTGGAAAAAGATGCAATTGATCAGAGAATTACATGTGACTGAGTCATATCAAGAGTTCTGCAATAGAGTGCCGAGAACAATCTATAGTATTTCTCACCAGCTATAGAATAGTTTGTAAAGCCGACACAATACGAAATAATGGCGAAAGACTAAGTATTAGACATTTCTTTGTCGATCGATAAACTTGTTCAAAATGATATTTACACGTTTTACAATGCATTTCATACAATTTATGATTGGGTTCTGACTGTTAAAAACGGTTTTTAACGATTTTGGCCATTATTGAAATAGAGAATTATCTCTGGATATTTTTTTAATGTCATTGTCACAAAACCGTGGTAAACCGTAGAAAATTGTTGGTATCAGTTTGTAAACTGTCCCAATTTATTTCTAAATAGATGAAAATCATTAAACATTCTTTTGTACAAAGAAAACAATTGTTCAGATAGAAGAAAAGTGCAATTAGCAAATCTCTGTAGTCTTCGTCAGACAAATTTAAA
>CBDDTI010000637.1:0-8664 GCA_965233585.1 bacterium | reverse complement strand
TGCCTTTTTAAGAACAAAACGATAAATTATCTTTGTCACTCCACGGAACATTCAAATTTCGAAGCTAACTAAAATAACAAGGCTGGTGCTTGCGATCAACGACCGGCTATCCGTTCCTATTCATATCTCAGCAGGCCGAGGACGAAAACAAATCTCTTCACAGGTGATTTTGGTTAGCCCGTGAGCAGACACCGATTTTGGTGGGATGCTTAAAATAATTCAGATTTACGAGCGTTATGATGGTGCGAACAAACTGCAAGTTATTTCTCAAATTGTGCTATATTCAGTACGAAAAAAATTCAAACAAAAAATATTAAGAAGAAACAAGAAAACTTAAAAATGATAAAGCGAGTCAGTTTGCCTAAATATCGAGCTTATAAAGATGAAAGAACACTCATGACTACATGCAATAAAAACAAACATCGCCTTTGCAAAAGGCGACTGAATTTTGCCAGCGAGGGTACAACAGCAGCAAAGCAGAAGCAGCAAGCTCTTTCAGATGAGATATATTGAGTTTCCAAACAGTCATTGCTCAACTGCGTTAATCCTCGTGGAAGAAAAGACACTCTGACATCGAAAGAACTGCACACGGCACACTGTACTCTCTTCTTATATAAGAATGTGTTTTTTTTCCGCCAAGGCTGAATATTCTTACTTTTCGGCCGATTCTAGGCTGAAAATATTGTGAGAATTTAAGAGCGCAAAACAACGCAAACGTTTCTTGTAGAAATGTTGTTAGCATCTAAAGTTTGTTCGGTTTGTGCTGTTGTTGTTTCCGCGATAACAGAGAAGGGACGAAATTCATACGGTTTAGTCTAAACACATGCAAGTAATTTTATTTTAATAGTACGACAAGTATAAACAAAAAGTGATATTCTCTTCGAAATCTCAGTCTAGGGTTTGTTCTAAAAACATTATTTAACTTTCGAAAATTTCAGCCTCAGTATTCCTGTAAAACATATTCTCATAAAAAAGGAAAGAGGGCAGGTTAACGTGTTTTTGTTTTGCTGTAAGCTTACCTGTACTTTGCAGAAATCGACACCAAGTTTTGAAGCCAGTTTAACTTTTTCCTTGCGAGTTGGATATTTCTTTCTCCGGAACTTTGCCTCAAGCGCCGCTCTCTGATCACGGGTGAAGATTGTCTTTCCCTTCTCGCACAAAGACGCGGTTGGCTCATCAAAGTCAACTTGCATTGCAGGAACGTGATCTTAAAAAACACACATATTTTAGTCTTTGCCGGCGCTAACCAAGAGCGGGAAAAAAATGTTCAAAGCGACTTTTAAACACTCTGATTGCGGGCGAAATATAGGTGAATAAAAAACAGAAAAAAAAAAGAGTTAAGCGGGCGAAAACTGAGTGGTAAACAACTTCGTATAAAAAAAAAAAAAAAAGAATTGACCAAAGGACACGCCATGCCTTGTATAGCTTAGAGGTAAATTCGCAAGCACTGCAAATAGGGAAACGTACAATATCGACTATAGCCTTTTATAATTGGTGACATTTACCTGTATAACCAGCCAAAGAAAAATGACTAGCTAAACACTGGACCCAAAGACGACTAATGGAGCGATTTATATTATCAAGATAACTATTTGAAAGTCTCATGCAGTCCTATATACGCACTGATTTTCAGATCACGAAATAAGGTCAAGCAATGGATGATGAGTGTTGTGTAAATCAGTGAAATTACATGTGAACTGCAGTTAGCTTAAGTGTTGCCCAAGTTCGCACTGTCTGAGCAAGCAGCACACTTTTCTAAGAAGTTGCCGAGATCACAAGCATTAATTAGATAAAATTGCTTTACTCTACAAAATTCCGGCCTTTTGGCAAACTTATTACCGTTTTTTAGCGTGAACACTGACCATATCTCGTTCTTTAAGCGTGAATTTGAGAGTGAATGTTACGGACAAACTCGACAATTTGCGCGCGATCTCGGACGATGCTAACTCGATCGATCTGGCGGGAAATCTCTACAAGATAGCCAGGAAATTTCCATGATTCCAGGTTTGAGGCCAGATTTAACTGCTCACAAAATAAACTGACTAAGCGAATTAAATTAAAAATGTGGTCCTGTAATTACTCACCAAGGCAGCGAAACTGCATAGAAGGGTTTGTTTCTCCGAAGTCTACACGATGGCTTCGTGACGTCTTCCAAATCGGTTCTCGGAGCAAATCGGTGTCCAATTTGCTACTCGGCTCATCTGGAAAGTCCAGTTGACGCTTCATGGGGTTTACTGGACGCGCCTGTTTGAACACAGCTCTGGAGCGAGTAGACATTATGGAAGACTTATTTCGTGTATTGACGCGTGTGGAACTTTTTCAGATTATGAAAACATGTTAGTTGCTGCATTTATATCTTAAGCTAAACGCGCGTGTTTAAAATTCCATTGTTAACAAACTGAAAAGATTTGCAAAGAGAGGGAGAGAGAGACAAGACGTATTGTTTGCATGGTAAATAAGCTTCGCTTCAAATAGATTCTTCTCACCTTGCAAGTGGCTGAAAAGTAGCTTGAAAAGAACAAAAGATTATCTCACCCGTCCGTTAGTTAATTACCACAGGAGTCATTTTCACATCTTTTGTGAGTTACGAAAAATATCGCTCACACAGGTTGATTAACTAATGAAAACTCACTTTAAAAATTCTTGGGGCAAACAGTTTTGCGTTTGAAAAGAACAATAGGTTATGTTAACGTCCACTTATGGAAACAAATAAACTTGTGATAACTTTTCAGAAACTTGTTTTTGCAGACTAACGCTGAGAAAACTAAACAGCTATCGCCTTGAAATTGAAAAGACGAACCATTGTATTTATGATGTTGCCAAAAACTTCTTTGCTATTATTTGTAGGGATTTTGGAAGAAAGCGATGTGTTTGTTTACATTGTAATTATCGTCGCTACGAAAAAAAATCTTGTCGGCCCTGTAAGTGGTTAACAAGTCTAACACGAAAAGAATACTAAAGGTTATCTCACTCGGACTTAACTCAAATTAAAAAGACAAAAAGGTTAGAGAAAATGACAAAAAAAAATGCGTCTCTGGAGCAGTAATATTAATAATAAGCGAATAATTACCCAGGATAACCCTTCAGTACAAAGAATTGTTATTAACGGAGCCCGGCCACTCACTAAAAGTTAAAAACTAAAAAAAAATAAGAACCTAATTGATGATCAGGTGAAAACGCCAACTTGAAAATTTTGAAAGCTAGAATGTGGAGTCTTGCAAATTGAAGATATGAAAATTCCACTGGGGTATAAAGTAAGCCGGGAAAATTCTGAGCTGCGAAAAGTTTAAATTTTCTTACGCCGTTTTCTGGAGGCTGCAGAACAATTTGAACAACGGGTGGAACTTGATTTGCGCATGCGAAATGTTCAAAAGCAGCTTTATTTCAAAATGAGGCTCACGGTCTACTGTTAACCGGAAAAAAAAGCTTACCGAAAACGGAGCTTTCCGAAAACGCTTTTCAAATCGAGAATTCGAGATAAGTCTCAGGCTTATCGTTTGAAAATGCCGGCGGAAAACATTTGGAAGTCAAAGCTTTTCGAAAATTTGACGTCATATGCATTAACTAAGAATCCAACTCGAGGTTTCTTTCCCCGGTGATTGTTTCGTTTTCAAATTTCTCTGGGGTAGTGCCGGGACAGCGTACTACAAAGTCGGTCAACCGCTATTTCTTAACATGTTAATTATTACTCCGAAACCTGACTGTGTAGTTACCAGTCAAACTGCCCTGATTGATACGATGAACTGTCTGTTTATAGACTCATCGTCAGATTTTCGGGGACATTTTATGTGGATTATTTTTTTATCACTTTCTTAATTACTACGCTCCGATAAGAAATATAAACTTGGCCACATTTGAAACTTTTAAGACACTTTAGAGTAAGGTGTATGCCTGCTCAGAGACAGAACAATTAACACCAACAGGATCGGGAAGCGGCTGCTGAAGAAGTTGAATATGGTTTTTAAAAGCTTTCAAGCGCGCGTGGAGAACAAATTAATAAGCAGTTTTGTGTTAAATGACAATTTGGTGCTTGTGTTAGGCCCGGTTCAGACGCCCTACTTAAAATGAGCAGAATCGAATTTAATGAATTAAGTTCATGTGAAATACGGCGTCTGAATCAATTCGAAACGGCTGATATAATTCGGATAGGCATAGCCGTTCTTCACGCCTGGCTCAGCCGGGAATAACGGCTGTGGACCGGCTTTGATTCAGACGCCGATCTTCATATGAACCGAACCAACCAAATACAGAAATTAATTTAATTCATTTTTAATGTATTTTGAAGACCTGAGTATGCGCAGAAGTATAAATTGTGTGTCCGGGCATCAAAATGGCGGGTTTCGCTAGTCAGAGAATATTGAGCCGATAAGTGCAGTTTGCGTTTTGCTGGTTTCGAGTGCAAACTTGCTCTCTCCTTGGTAAACGGCATCAAAATTAATGTGCATTCCATCACACTTTTGTGCTTGTGTTTGAATTACTTGTGAACACTGCATTTGCGAATTAACCAGAATACTGAAGTTGTATTTCACCGCACGCAAAGAGATGGAAGTTGAAATCGTGTGTTGAAATTAAGTTCGTGTGAAGTACGGCGTTTGAATATCGAAACAATTTATCAGTTGTCTAGAATCTTGCAGTTACATGTAAATAGATTAGCGCAGTTTGCCTCATTCTGGTCCTTTTTGCGGGAATTTTTTTCTATATTTTTCACAGGACTGCTTTGGATCGTGCTTGCTTGTTGTTTTAATACAATGCTTACGGGAGTGTAGCACGTATCAGCGCTGATCAAAACTTAATGCACTTTTATTTCCTATTGAATCCGGTTCGCCTGCAGTTAAGATCGGCTTCTGAATCAATTCAGCCAGTCTAAATTAATTTGGGTTGGCCTAAATTCGAATTCGATTCGGCTCATGTTAAGTACGGCGTCTGAACCGTTCTTAGACCCTGTCCACACTAATCCGTTTTTAAACGAAAACGGAGCTGTTTTGCACCGTTTTCAAAAAAGATTTGCGTCCACGCATATCGTTTTCGTATCGTTTTCGCCCGTCCACACTACAACGCCACGCTGTTATGCCCTCAGTGCGCATGGTCAAATGAACTCGACGCATGCGCATTTTAATATATCGGCCCGCGAAATTGGCGCGAAATTAAAGCCGCATGGTAGCGTCTGTCCACCATTCTGGGCACTCACGGTCGAGTGGTCTGGCGCCCGGTCCTGTCAATTTTGATGTCGTCACCGTTTTCAGATAGCTTCGATTTCGCCGTCCACACTAAACAACAGCGTTTTCAAATCGCTCCACTCTGGAGAGCGTTTTCGAATGGCTCCGTTTTCGGTGATCGTTTTCGGCGTTGTAGTGTGGACGGGGCCTTAAACTGTTGCAGCGATTTGATAATTCTTTGGCTGTTAATTTAAGCTGGGCGTTTCGAATCTGCTAGTTTATTATTCAAATTTCCAAAAGATGTAACTGCTTGTATAATTCATATTCGGGATGAATATGAACAGTTCCAACGACAAATTATCTTTTGCAGATGGTGGAACAGAGAATTAACTCTAAAGTGTAAATTCAAGTGCTATGTGAAACCCATGAAAGATCCACTGGGGGTTATCCCTAGTAAAGGGAATCAGGGAACCACACGAGGTAAAGAAAAAAATTCTTTTGACCTCGGTTTCGATAATATATCGACTAGATAGCCAAAGTAAGTTCCAGATGTTTACACCATTTTCCGGCTGCCATATTGGAGGACTAAGGGGTTCCTCCAACATGGCGGATGTATCACTTTGCTCGGAACATTTCGACGAATATCAAAACGTTGGGACAACGCACACACCTGTCTTCCTTATTTATCGTCAGTAATATTTTAATTCCTTATTGCGTGACAATGAGCACACTCTATTTTGGTATTGCATTGTATACTTTGGCAATGCTTGAGGCGTTTAGCTATCTTGCTGGAAAAAAATCCACTGAAGTTCTTATAAACAAAGCTACTGATCGAATCGCCAAAATCAAACATTCATAGCACTAGCCTTGATATTACACTTGTTAAGGTGAAAAAAATATGTTGTCGTTGTTATTGTTGTTGTGTATCGTACCCAAACTTTTTAAAATAACTCAGAGATCTGCCCCAGGTGGGGATACCGCGAATGCATCAATTAAAGATTAGGAAGTTCAACTTTGAGTCAACTTTATTGTATATAACTGAGGAAAATATCTTAAACAAGTAACTAAAAATACATAAGTTAAAATTGAAATCTATTTCTAACGCTAAAAGTATAAAAACGACTTTAAACGATCACATATATACTCTCGACTCACTTCTGTTGTCATAGAGTTGGCATTCAAGTTTCTAGTTACAGTTGTAATAAAAATCAGGTTTCAACAATGTTTTTTTTTTAAACAAAGGAATAAAAAGGAAAAAGAGATTACACGACCAGCTTCCAGACTCAGGCTATCAAAGAAATACAACTGAAAATTATATAAGACGATGCGATAAAAAATGCGACATTCTTACCATGAGGTGATAAGCTTTGAGTGACTTAAATATAATCAAAAACGATATGTTTTTTTTTTTGGTGTTCCTAAATCACTTATTTACTCCTAGCAAAATCTAAAACTCCATGCATATGAGAAATAAGAAAACTTACATCTGCCTTAAGACCGAATTGGAAATAACTTATTTTTCCACAACAATATAAAGTCAATTTCACGTAGCTAGTCAGTTATCGTTCCGAAAAGAACTGATTTGTTTATGCGACAGAAAAAACCTTATTGAAAGTCCTAAACTAATTTACAAGTGCAGCAGTTAGTTCTGTCTGTGAAAACTGAAGCTTCTTCCTTTGGAAATAAGACCACTTGAAAGTTCTGTTAATGACGACGACATCTGGGTACTGCCAAAGCAACAGGAATTAAAGTTGCTTGGCTGAACGTGCCTGCAACTGGGTGGAGCGATATCGGTAAAATCTTCTTTGGGCAAACTGGCAGGGCTGCTGTCGTACAGGTCTGACTGAGTCGCCGTCGTTTCCCACCAGGGTTCGGGCTCAGTCTGTGGCTCAAAAGAGGGTGTCAGCAGACGGTCCAGGACTTGGTCATCTTCAACATTTCCAAAGATGTGTGGCAGCTCTTTGGCGACGGAATAGGAAAACGGAAATTCATCAGCAAGGTGTCTGGAATCTGCTGCAGGGAGATGATGAAAATCTGGCTCGACTGGTTTTACTGCAGGTGGAGGATAGTGCGTGAGGCGTGAAGTGGCTGCAGTCTGCTGGACAAGACGACTGCCCACTACCTGCTGTTGAGGGATCATTTCTGCTGGAGCAGGAAATGACGAATAAAGCTGTTGGTATGGCAAGTGCTCGGGTTCCGTGACTGAAGGTAGACTAGGTATAGTAAGAGGTTGCTGCGGACGTATCTGTTTTCCAGTGGAGCGAGCAGTATATGACTGAAAGGACTGCGTCATATGATGCGATGCTGAGGCAAACGGAACAGCGGCCTGGAACGGAGCGGTAGGCTGCTGTGGCAAGTCATGGCGATGCGCAGGGATCTGTGGGAAGCTTTCGATGCCCATGGTGCTCTTAAAAGACAGTTTACATGACGTCCGAGTCAAAGACACTCCTGGAAAGACCGGGCGGACTCCAGATGGACCCACGGCACCTTTTCTTTGTTCTTTCTTCCATTTTCTCCGACGATTAATAAACCAGTTCTAGGAAAAAAAAAATTAGACATACGGTAAGCGCACCATATATTTCACTCCTTAATTAAGGCCGGACCATCGCTAAAGAGTAAATGAATTTTGGGAATCGTACGATTTAAAAACTTATGAGATTTTATACATAGTCATTTATCATCTTTTTACTCTTCTATTTCAAGGGATACTGGTTGGTCATGGAATCGAATATTGTAGGAGACCCAGGTAGACTTTTGTTTACCCTAATCTCATAATATGTTGAACTCTACTGAACATTGTGTTTCTGACAATGAAATAATTTAGGGATTGATCGTCCTTGACGCACTAATTTGACTTTCCACGTTTTAAACCGCCAGTTTGCGAAGCGTCTCCGTGAGCGACAAAGTCACACTACCAAGAGGAACATTAAGAAAGTACAAAGCTAGCTAGCAATTAATTTGGAGTAAGTTATGACCTGACCTTAAAGGAGTAGAGTCATGGTATTTTGAGATATTTGACCATTTGAATTGAAGGAAAGCTAAAAAAAAAAAACACTTTCAAAAGATGGGAAAACACCAGAGATAATATTCAACCATAAAGGAACAAGGATGGTTAAGGATGGAGAAGATTGACACAGATTACAAACAACAAATCTGAAAAAAATTAGGCTAAACTTTTTCAACCGTTTATCCGTGACTGTGCTTGAATAAGATAAATTGACTCATTCTGGACAGATCGATTTACGACGTTCGTTTAATTAACCACTAAAGAGTTGGACCCCTAATAGTTTTGTCTTTCTTTTGACTGACAAAGCGGCTGTGATGCTTTCTTCCGTATACCCTATTCCCGAGCATGTGAAAACTGAACCATTTCCGGCTGGATAGAATAATGAGCAAACTAAACAACCCTCAGTTATATGCAGGCATTTTAGCCACGCATTAACTTATTTGGTAAGCAATTTCCGTAAGGCTCGGGCTGTTTTTTTCTTTGGAGGAAGAGGGGTGGGGA
>CBDDTI010000636.1:0-11326 GCA_965233585.1 bacterium | reverse complement strand
ATTGTGATTATTATGGCGATTGCGGCGGTTGTGGCTGATAGGATTGATGGGGTGGGGGGGTTGTTACGATTGGTGCGATTAATTATATTACTATTGATGATATTCTTATCTTTATTTTTGTATTTATAATATGAAATAAAATAATATTGAATAAAATAAATAATTTTTTAATTTACGAAATGCAATGCAATTAACATGCTTGATTTTACATATCTAATTATAATATGTAATATATGAATTGTTAATCTCTATATAATAATCTATTTCGATATCTAATTTTTTTTCCGCAAAAAATCAAATAATTACAATTTTTATAAATTTATTTGAATTTAGTTATTTGAATTCATTTTTATTTTTTCGAAATTAATTTCTAAAGAATTTTTTGGAATTTAATATTTGACCTTTGATTTCATTATTATTAATTGAAAATGGAAGCTTCATATATTTTTCTTTAAAAGATATCTATCTATATATTCAAACAACTTGATCTTGAAATTTTGAAATATTAATCGATTTTTAGGAATATTTATCACATTATCTAATAATTCTAAATTGATCATAATTATATTGATATATTCAATATTTCATTCTATTATTTGCAAAAAAAAGAAAATTATATATATATATTTACCAATATCTAAATAATTATTTTTCTAAATAATTATTTTTAAATTAATCGATTTTTTTTTCATTAATTTAATTAATATATTTTTTTTCCTGAAAATATAAAAAAAATCAGATGACGTATCCAAAACCAAAAAAATACATAATTGCAATTTTCTTTTCATTTCCCAATGTCTTCCTTTATTTTTATCTTTAATATATATTTTTTCTAATATTTAAAAATTAAATTATAATATCTGTATTATTTATATTTCCTGTATTCCTTTATTATTCATTATCTCAATTACATATATATTATCAAATTTTTCATAATATTAAGAATATATTTTTCAAACGATTTCCAACCATCACATATCACCTATAAATTTTCCAGAACATCATTAACGAAAAAAAGATACAAGAATTCTTACGCAAATTTCTTTTCGAAAAATATTCTTACCAACAACAATAAGGACGAAATATTCCGAACTGCGGACAAATAAAATAATAAATCAATACATCCTAGGATTCATTATATAAAATTTTCATACAAAAATATTAAAAAAATAAAACATCACACAACTATTCATCGCACAAACACACATCAGATAATAATTCATCACGGGCAACTATACACCACACAACAATAAATTGTAAAATATTATATCACAAAATCATTAAATATCAATACAAATTATTTCGAAATTAATTCAAATATATTTTTTTCAATAATTGTAATATTTTTTTTTCATTATTATTAATTATAGAATATTTATATATTTATAACTATTATATATATATATTTCAAGTAAAATTATCTTCAAATTTTTCTTCGTATATTAATTAATACTTTTATTAATATTTATTATTTATTTCCAATCCTTATTTCCTTAATTAATATTCTATATATTAAAAACATCTATATATTAATATTTAAATTATTATTTCTTCTATTTTTTTTCCCCAATAACATAAGTTAATGGGGGCTTCAGCCCAGAATTGCTCTGGTGTGGGCTGGCGCAGGGGCCGGGTCAGGTTCAACGAGATTCCGGAAAAGGTTCCGAAGGTCCCGGAGAAGGTTTGGGAGGCTTTGGTGCAGAGCCAAGTCAAATTCAATCGGGTATAGAGTCAGATCAGGTTCAACAGGGTTCCGGAAAAGGTTCCGGTGAAGGGCTGGGAAGCTTTGGTACAGAGGCAGCTCAGGTTCAACAGGGTTCCGGAGAAGTTGCCGGAAAAGGTTCCGGGAGGTTTTGGTACAAATCCAAGTCAGGTTCAATAGGGTTCCGATGAAGAATCCGGTTTAGGAGGTTTTAGTACAAAGCCAAGTCAAATTCAACGGGTTCCGGAGAAAGTTGCGGAAAAGGAGGTTTTAGGAATCTTTAGTACAAGGCCGAGTCAGAAATAAATTCAGCAAAGGGTTTCCAATACTTAACTTCGCAATACGCTTCGAAAAAAAAATATATATAAAAAAAAAATATTGTAACTATTACGAATACCACCGAAATTTATCATTATTTTTAAAATATCATTCGTTCAATTAATATTTTTATTTTAAATTAACAAAATATCCAATAATATATATATTACCAAATTAATCCAAGAAAAAAAATATCGCTATTTCCCAACAACGTAGGCTAATCGGGTCTTCAATCCAGAATAGTTCCGGTATGCATTAGTGCGGGCACCGGATCAGGTTCAACGAGGTTCCGGAAATATTGTGGATCAAATTCAACAAAATTCCGCAAAATTTCCGAAGAAGAATCCGGGAAGCTTTAATGTAAAATCGGGTAAAATTCAACAGGAATTCGAAAAAACTTCCGAAACAAATTCCAGGCAGACTTAATACAAAGCCAAGTCAGGTTCAAAAAAGGTTCCAGAAAAGGCTCCGGAAAAAATTATAGGAGCGTTTGGTGTTAAGTCAAGTAAAATTCAATATGGTTCCGAAAAAAATTCCGGAGAAAATTCCGGACAAGAATCCGGAAAAAAATCCGGTGAAAGTCTGGGAGGCTTTGGTGCAGAGGCAGGTCAGGTTCAATAGGGTTCCTAAGAAGTTTCCGGAGAAGGTTCTGGAAGGTTTTAGTAGTGTAAATCTAAACCAGATTCAATAGGATTCCGATAAAAAATCCAGTAAAGGTTTAGGAGGTTTTAGTATATAGCCAAGTCAAGTTAAATAAATTGCGGAATAGATTGCTGAAAAGGAAATTTTAGGAATCTTGGGAACAAGGCTAAGTCAGTAATAGATTTCCAGCGCTTAGCTTCGCAGCACATTTCGGCAAATTTATTTAAAAAAACATCGCGACTATTAGGAATACCGCCAAAATTTATTATTTTTTTAAAATTTCAACTAATATATATTTTTTTTAAAATTAACAAAATACCCGATAATTTATACATAACCAGATTAATCCAGTAAAAAAATAATAGTATCGTTATTTCCTACAGTGTAGGCTAATCGAATTTTCAATCCAGAATAGTTCCGGTGTGCACTGGTACGGGCACCGAGTCAGGTTCAACGAGGTTCCGAAAATATTGCGGATCAAATTCAACAAAATTCCGGAGAAGAATCCGGGAAACTTTAGTGCAAAGTCGGGTAAAATTCTACAAAAATCCGCCGAAAAAAAAATCCAGGAAGACTTAATACAAAGCCACGTCAGGTTCAACAGGGTTCTCGAGAAGGTTCCAGAAAAGGTTCCGGAAAAAAATTATAGGAGTATTTGGTGTTAAGTCAAATAAGATTCAATAGGGTTCCGGAGAAGATTCCGGAGAAAATTCCGGACAAGGTTCCGGAAAAGAATCCGGTGAAGGTCTGGGAGGCTTTGGTGCAGAGGCAGGTCAGGTTCAATAGGGTTCCTGAGAAGTTTCCGGAGAAGGTTCTAGGAGGTTTTGGTGCAGATCTAAGTCAGGTTCAATAGGGTTCCGATAAAAAATCTGGTGAAGGTTTAGGAAGCTTTGGTGTATAGCCAAATCAAGTTCAACGGGTTCCGGAGAAGGTTACGGAAGAAGAGGTTTGGGAAATCTTTGGTACAAGGCCGAGTCAGCAATAAATTCAGCAAAGGGTTTCCAGTGCTTAGCTTTGCAATACGCTTCGGAAAACAATTAAAAAATGTCGCGACTATTAGGGATACCGCCGAAATTTATTATAATTTTTAAATATTATTCGTTCAACCAATATATATTTTTTAAAGTAACAAAATACCCAATCATTTATATATAACCAGATTAATCAAATAAAAACATAATAGTATCGTTATTTCCCTACAGCGTAGACTAATCCGATCTTCAATCCAGAATAGCTCCGGTGTGCACTGGTGCGGGCACCGGGTCAGGTTCAACGAGATTCTAAAATGTTCCGGATCAAATTCAACAAAATTCCGCAATATTTCCGGAGAAAAATCCGGGAAGCTTTAGTGCAAAGCCAGGTGAGGTTCAACAGGAATCCGGAAAAGATTCCAGGAAGACTTGATGCAAGGCCAAGTCAGCCTCAACAAGATTCCAACGACAATTCCGGAGAAGTTTCCAAGCCTCGGTTCCGGAGAAAATTCCGGAGAAAGTCGGGGATTTTTTTGCGCAGAGCCAGGTTCCGGAGAAGATTTGGTAGAGCCAAGTCAGGTTCATCAGGGTTCGGAAAAGAGAAGGTTCTGGAAAAGGGGTGAATAAGGTTCTGGAAAAGGTTCCGGAGGAGGTCTGGGAAAAAGGTCCCAGAGAAGGTCAAATTCAATAGAGTTCCAAAGAATGTTCCGGAAAAGGGCTCCGGTTACTGCAGAGTCAGGTCAAGTTCAACAGGGTTTCGGAAAAAGTTTGGGAGGCTTTGTTTGGTGCAGAGCCCAGTCAGGTTCACTAGGTTTCCGGAGAAGAATTTCCGAAGTTCCGGAGAAGGGATAGGGTTCCGGAAACGGTTCCGGAGGTTCCGAAAAAAATCCGGAAAAGGTCGGGGAGCCTTTTGCGCAGAGCCAGATTCCGGAGAAGATTTAGGAGGCTTCGCTGCAGAGCCAGGTCAGGTTCAACAGGGCTTGGAGACGGGAGAAGGGAAGGGAGGCTTTGACAGGGGAGCAGTGGACGCAGCCACAAAAGGAGCGCCGGGAGTGGATCGTCTCAGTCGTTGGGAAATTTTTATTTCCTCTGCCCTGGCGGAGGACGAGCTCTGGCGGCTGGGCGCCACCCCGGGCGGTTGGTAAAAGCAGCCATGAAGGAGCTCCAGAGGTATCTAGGAGACATAGCGGCAGGAGACGAAGGGAACAGCGACAGGTCAAAATACAAAATGATGGGGTATATCAACCAAAGAGTCGTGACCAGACAAACCCCAAGCCAGATAGGCATCCGGGACCAAAAGGAGCTCATCACCCTGGAGACCAGAGTAGATCTCCTGCTCTGTGGCCGTCTGGCAGAGTTGGGGGAAAGCCCTAGGGGATCAGTCGAGGCAGACAGCGCGCCACCAAGAATTAATTCCCCAGCAGGGCGCGGCACCGAAAAGCAGCGCGGGACCAGCTCACAAGAAGGGGGCTTCGGATCAGAAAGGAAAAACAAAGGGAAAAGGACGGAGGCCCTTTTGGAGGAAAGGGCGAAAAGGGAACGCAAAAGCAGGAGTGACAGAGAAGCCCGACGCCGTGAGCACCTATGACCGGAGCCCCTGGAGACCACCCTAGCGCCTGCTGTTGCAGATAAGATGCTGAGTGCTGTGAAGCAGTAATTGAGGAGTGAGCAGTGCGGGGGTCGGCATAGTCCAGCTCCATTGGGCCTCGCTGGCAAGGACTGCCCCGCAGGGCTCCTCCTCTCCTTTTCTTGTCTATTTTCCTAACTCCTCTTTCGGCTGGCCTGCCCAATGACGGGTCTGGCCACCAAACACCTGTCAGGCAGCCCCTTGGACCTCCAGCCCACGAAGGAGCCTGATGCCAGGAGCCCAGTTTAACCCTGCACCACAGGACACCTGGGCAGATGAACTGGTACCCCTTGACACTGAAGCTAAACGGTGGGAACAATCATCGGGCATAACCCCCCTTTAAGCAGAGAACATATATTTCTACGCATAAAGCAAAAACGAGATATCTTTGGCTAGCTCCTTAATTTGTTGGCTACTCAATCTAACCCTACGACTATCAGCAATAACATGCGTCCTTCAATATACCAGTAGTACCGCACAAGGCGGTGGCGGAAGTTTCAGAATAGGAAACCTATAGGAGACGTTCGTTGTTGTGAATCACGGATGGCAGAGCGAATCCACTGATTGACCGAAAGGTGGTTGGAGTTGTGTTTGCTGGAATGGTTGCAATGGTTGCAGTGGTCACCTCACCCACAACTGCTGGATGTAGTGTGATGTACTGCAACTGTAGTTGTAGTTGTAGCGTAGTGGAGTTGTAGTTGTGGTGTAATGTAATTAGTGTAGTGTAGTTGCAGTCATATAGTTGTAACTAGTTGTTTTGTAGTTGTAGTTGTTGTAGTTGTAGTTGTAGTTGTTGTTGTAGTTCTAGTTCTAGTTGTAGTTGTTGTTGTTGTAGTTGTAGCTGTAGTTGTTGTGTGGTTGTAGTTGTTGTGTAGTGTAGTTGTAGTAGTAGTAGTTGTTGTAGTTGTTGTTGTTCCTGTTGTTGTAGTAGTAGTAGTTGTTGTTGTAGTTGTAGTAGTTGTTGTAGCTGTAGTTGTTGTAGTTGTAGTTCTAGTTGTAGTTGTTTAGTTGTAGTTGTAGTTGTTGTTGTAGTTGCTGTTGTTGTTGTTGCTGTTGTTGTTGTAGTTGTTGTAGTTGTAGTTCTAGTTGTAGTTGTAGTTGTTGTGTAGTTGTTGTAGTTGTAGTTGTTGTAGTTGTAGTTGTTGTGGTTGGTGTTGTTGTTGTTGTTGCTGTTGCTGTCGTCGTCGAAGTTAGGGTAGTTAAGTTAGTGAAGTTAGTTAAGTTAGTCAAGTTAGTTAAGTTAATCAGTGTCTACTTTTTCGACATCTTCACGTCAAAAAAGGCTCAAAACCCTCAGTTTTTACACTTTTGACTTCGAAATGTGCTTCGCGCCACAACGGCGTGCACTTTTTCGACATCTGAACCTCCAAAAGTGGTCCGAGACCGTCAGTTTTTAACACTTTTGACTTGGAAATGTGCTTCGCGCCACAACGGCGTGCACTTTTTCGACATCTCAACTTCCAAAAGTGGTCCGAGACCGTCAGTTTTTAACACTTTTGACTTGGAAATGTGCTTCGCGCCACAACGGCGTGCACTTTTTCGACATCGCAACTTCCAAAAGTGGTCCGACGCTGAGGTGTTTTGTACATTTTGACTTGGAAATGTACTTCGCGCCACAACGGCGTGCACTTTTTCAACATCTCAACTTCCAAAAGTGGTCCGAGAATGGTGTGCTTTGTACATTTTGACTTGGAAATGTGCTTCGCGCCACAACGGCGTGCAATTTTTCATCTCTCATCTGGCCAGCTGGCTCCGCACCCGCCGCTTTAGCGAGCCTACTTTTCGACCCTCCGGAGCCACAAATCATTGGAAAAACACAGTGAACCGCGACTTTCCTACCTTTTCGCGCATCTGTATCTTCTTTCTTCTGACTCTTTCTCTTCTACTCTTCTCTCTTCTAATCTTTCTCTTCTCTCTGCATCTTCCCTGCTCTGCTTTTCATCTGTCCATATTGTCGGAAGTTTGACTTCTAAACTTCCTTCGACAATAATTTTTAAAACGCAATTCTTCTCATGTAAAATAAACTATTGTCAAAGAACATGTTTTAATTCAATGACGCAATTTTACATGTATGATTGCATGGATAAGGTGCAAATATACAAATGAGCCTGTCAAAACAGGTTGGAAAATGCGGCTGCGAAGCTGGCTTTTGCCATGACATCGCCCGCAGCACTTTGTAATAAGACTAGCAACATCTCATCAGAGATGACGCAAGATGCAATCAGTGCACCTGGGTCCTGTATTGAGAAGATATGGCGTAGGTCTGAATTTCCGAAATTAACATTCAAAACATATTTACGACTTATGTTTGTTAGTACATTCATCCTGCAAAAAAACTGAATGAACCACACAGTGAGCATAGCATCTGGAAGCCACTGGAAATCGGTGAGAAAATGGTAGAAAACCGAAGCCCCGATCGTCAAAGCTCCCTCACCTGGGCTGGCAATTTGCTCCACAAACGTGTGGAAACTTGCTGGAGTAGCCAACAAGACTTGAACAAGCAGCAACCCTCTGTGGAAATATGTGGAGAGCTATAGAAAACCATTGCCAAGGAACAATGGAACGAGGTGTCGAGGGCCAGGGCTCTGAGCGCCCTGCGCAGTGCCTCGCTGCATAAACCCCAAGCGCAAATAAGTTGCCACGCGCAACAGAACCAGAGGATTCGTTGAGGTCTTCAAACTAATTGAAATCAAGACCCTGCAAATGAAATCTTTGACAGCCGTGTCTTCATGGCTATTTCTTTGGAAGCGTTGAATTCGAATCAAACATGTCACCCCTTTGTCATCCTTCGTCAGTATTTTTTACAGACAGAAAGCATGGATCTTGCATGACCAGACGCAGAATTAAATCCCGCGCTCCCATGCGAATAACATTATATGGATGGAGCGCAGGGAAGCACCACCTAACTTTGAACAGCCTCAGCGGACGCAGGATCATCCAGCAGATCTGAAGCATACACTTGTGGCTCCTTCACAAATAAATGCTGAATAATGCTGATGCAGATTGTGCCTTTGCCAGCTGTGCATCGAAATGCTCTGTGACTCTGTGTTCAAATAGCAACAGCTAATTACTTAGACACTGGCGGTAATAAAGCGTCTTCCATTTCTTCAATGTCATTCAATGCCAACACTTTCACATTTTTTCACATGCAATATTGGCATTGTCCTCCTCATCTCTTTCCTTTACAACAGGCTCCTGCAGTCAGATTTGGGATTCAGTCGACATAATATCAACACAACATGTCCACTTCTTCATGCAAAAGGACCAAGCAACCATTGTGACGCTGGTCCGCGACAAAACAATTATATACAGTATCTGGACAAATGGCTCTTATTCAGCCACACAGGCGTATTCATGCGTATAGCCTGTATCGAAGTCTTGACCCGAGGACAAGAAACTTTGGCCTTTTCATACGGTTCAAATCGGGCCATTGAGACAAAACCGCGAGCAGTCTGTATCTATTCAAAAAACGACGCAAACGTACGGTATACCGCAACCAAGAAAAACAGCCTCAGCCAACGCGGGATCATCCAGAAGATCTGAAGCATACACTTGTGGCTCCTGAACAAATTGAGCAGTCTAGGCTTGTGAGGTGTGACTCTGTGTTCAAATAGCAACTGATGCAACTGCTATTTACTTGGAACTTGATGACATTGACACTGACCGAAATAAAATGTCTTCCGTTGCTTGAATGTCACATACAATGTTGGCATTCTCCTCCTCATCTCTTTCCTGGACAACAGGCTCCTGCAGCCAGATTTGGAATTCAGTCGACATAATATCAACACAACATTTCCACTTCTTTATGCAAAAGGACCAAGCAACCATTGTGACGCTGGTCCGCGGCAAAATAATTACAGTATCTGGACAAATGGCTCTTATTCAGCCACACAGGAGTATTCATGTGTATAGCCTGTATCGAAGTCTTGACCCGAGGACAAGAAACTTTGGCCTTATTTCCTACGGTTCGAATCGCGCCATTGAGTCAAAACCGCGAGCAGTCTGTATCTATTCAAAAAAAGACGCAAGCGTATGGTATACCGCAACCAAGAAAAACAGCCTCAGCCAACGCGGGATCATCCAGAAGATCTGAAGCATACACTTGTGGCTCCTGAACAAATTGAGCAGTCTAGGCTTGTGAGGTGTGACTCTGTGTTCAAATAGCAACTGATGCAACTGCTATTTACTTGGAACTTGATGACATTGACGCCGACCGAAATAAAGTGTCTTCCGTTGCTTGAATGTCACATACAACGTTGGCATTCTCCTCCTCATCTCTTTCCTTTACAGCAGGCTCCTGCAGTCAGATTTGGGATTCCGTCGACATAGTATCAACGCAACATTTCCACTGCTTTATGCAAAAACGAAGCAAAAACATGGACTTTGGTAACCCTGAGCTAAACAGCCTCATCGCACCCAGGCCCGCCGAACAGATCTGAAGCATAGACTGGCGTCTCCTCTGCACAACAGTGCAAGATTTGAGTGGGAACACGAATTCACCCAATGGCCAATGGTTCCAAAACAGAACCTGGTATTGCTTTGCTCTATTTCCGAATGCTCCCTCCTTGTTTGGAGGAGAGGTGTCTTCAACATCCTCAAGAGCTATCTCTGGATCCTCACAAACTTCAGCGCCAGCATGGGTTCATTCATGTGGGTGCTCTGAGATAGAATGTCTCAACGCAAGCCTTGGGCTTTTCCACCATTCGTTCGTCAAAATGCGCAAAGGACAGGCACATGGCCCATCAATCCCAAATCCTCCAACCATTCTATTTGAGTGGCCAAAAGGACAATGATCAGTCAGACGTCCATCCAAAAGGCAATTGTAATCGTCGTAATCCCTTCACGGAAAAACCTCAAACACTGGGTGGAAAAGCTGGAAAGCCTATGCCTGCAACTTGACGGACCTCATAGCTGATTGAACAGTTTGCAGAACAGAAGCACAATCCCAAGGCAAACTTTATACATGAACTAAAACAACCTCGTCTGACAGCATCGCTTTCATGCCTCCACCACACCGGCTTCTCGCGAAAAGTGGAGGAAAACCTCAGCAGCACTTCCGCACATGGACCGATCGCCGGGAAAAAACTTCAACTGCTTTGTCATTCTATATGCTATCATCGTTTTTGCGCAATCTTCTGCATACTGTTTGTCTGCTCTGGCCTCTCTCTCTCTCTGTGAAGAGGAAATGTCCAATCATGTAGAAGAGGCGAGCTTGCCGCTTTTACCATATCGCGCTGACTTTTTCAGTAGGCAACATTCAGCTGCCTGCCTCTTCAAGGGACGTCTGTGAAATGGAGTAGTCTGAAATGCAACCTGGCAGAGCAACCAACGGCAGGCTGCACCCCGCTCAGACTCAAATTAATCACCGAGTATCACCGAAAAGCAACATTGTGAGGTTGACATATGTAAAGTATAATACACATATATTCAGATTTAAAGGAATTCAGGCATATGCGGTGCACCTGTCTCTGTAAGTCAATGAGTCAAGTGTTCCAGAAAAGCAAAGGCAGTCAAGGTAGCCTTCAAGTCGACCTTTCGAGGCCTCTTCAAAGCTGCGAAAGACATCTGCCAATGGCAGCTCCTGCATCTTTGTGCATCATTCAGCTTTGCAGAGTCTCGAAGATACCAAAAACCGCAAGAAACAGTACAGAAAGTTGTCAACCAAATGACGTTGTATTTGCACTTTGTCCTACCGCAGCCTGTGCCGCTGGATGGGGCTTGCATGAACTTGCAACCCTGTTTCAACCGATCAAACGCAGAATGGAAGATCAAAATAATACTCTGACATACTCTGACATGCACGTGAACTATTTCCCCTCATGGAGTATCAGTGTCCAGGAACACGCATGAATAAGCACAATGTGGCGCCCAGTCTTTCTGCATGGTGCTTCCGTGTCCTCATCGCTCTTTGAACGAAGCCGATATCTCAGCCTCCGCAGATTCAAGAAAAGATAGTTTGGATTTCGGTGATCTTGAACGGGAGAATGCGAATGCCAATCCAAATTTCACCGGAATGATGGGTCAGAGCTGTGCTGTGAATTTGGGATGTGCCTGTATTACCCTGGC
>CBDDTI010000635.1:0-7640 GCA_965233585.1 bacterium | reverse complement strand
TCTTGTAAAGACAAATAGATTTGCAAATTCATTCATAGTTAAGAGTGCGAGGGAAGCATTTAAGTAATTTCTGAGAGTAGTTGCTTTGTAATTTTATAATAGTAGTTGTTTTAAATCATTTGTTATATTCTTACTTGTAAAGAGGCGCAATTCAGTTTTTTAACTGCAATGTTTTCTTAATAAACACAGTCTATCTAAAAATGTTAACGTTAAAAAAAAAAAGGACGTTTCGACCGTTCGACGGTCATTTTCAAGTTGAAAGCGTTTAAATATATAGAATCCATTATAAAAATGCTAATGAGATACTGACTAAAACTCTAAAATATTTATATAGAAACAATACACACAAAAACGTTGCGGCATGAATGGATAATAAACAAACGCTAAGTAATGAGCTTCGCCCGGGTCGAGTCACTCTGTTTGTTCAGCTTTGGTTTAAGTTTTCGAATAAAAAGCATTTCAAAAACCAAGCAGTCAAGTTTACTCCGATAATTCTTTAAAATCTCCAAGTTTCTTCCAGTGGAATCTGGATCCCCTTCGTATTCGTCCTTTACGTTGCAGCCGATTGTTGCTCGCTTATGTTCCTCGACACGTCGACGTAGGTGCCGACTCGTGAAGCCGACATAATCTGTTTCACACTGGCCACCCAATTAGAGGTTTATGTTCCTTCGGCTTGAAATGTCCTTTTATCTTTTTACTTATACATAAACAGGCTGGAAGATGGCATAAATCTTTCGACTGAGATCGATGAGTTGACCAGTGTCTTCCTGCATTGCTGGTCTTCGAACGGTAAAGCAGTTCTGATTGGGGCATCTTGTTCTTAGTGTTTCGTTGTTCACGGTCCTTTAACACCATCGGTTTCAAACACAAGCTTATCACAGTTCCATTTTATTCAGTAGTGTACGTGAGGAGGAGTGCGTTCGAAATCTAAGAAATATGGACGTTCTCATAAGTAATAATTACAAAGCAGAAACAAGGTCTTGAATATCACATGTATAGTTACCCGGTGGCTTCTCGATCTGCTTCCGCTCACAACGAAAATGTTTACAATCTAACGAGGTACTGTGACGTAAGCCATTATAAGTTTAGAATCTTCATATTACAGTGATTAAGTCATTAGCGTTAGTCTCGAACGACACACTTAAGATACTTGCTAGATATCTTCTCGTTTGCTGATGACCTTCATGAGATGAAAATCGACGAACAGGACATTAATTAATTAATCATCATCATCTGATGACCTTCATGAGATGAAAATCGACGAACAGGACATTAATTAATTAATCATCATCATCATCATCATCATCACCATTATCATCATTACCACCATCATCATCATCATCATCATCATCACCATCCTCATCATCATCATCATCATCACCATTATCATCATTACCATCATCATCATCATCATCACCACCACCACCACCATCATCATCATCATCATCATCATCATCAATATCGTTTTATTTAAATTTATACAACCCGCATGTAGCAACGCTAATCGAGGCGGGCTCTATAACTTACAATAAAATATATTACAAATACATCAAGTCATACACGAAATACACTGAACGAAATACACCGCTCACTCTGCTTCACAATGGAACTCGGAGTCAACGGCAAGCTTTCCTTTCTCGGTAGACCAGATCATCAGAAATGGTCCACGACTAGATACGGAGGTCTACGCGAAACCAACCGATACTGGGCTTTTATTGCATTACCGAAGCCATGTTGACGTAAAGTATAAGCATCCGTTCTCTACTGAAGACAATGTTAAACCGTGCGTTCAAACTCTCATCGAATTGGCAGTTCTTCCATCAAGAATGCCAACGTCTTAAAATGGTTTTTGTTCCCCTGCATTATCCCGAAACCCGCGTAGAGAACACCATCAGACATTTATCGAAATGAGAGTTACTGAGAATGTGTGTTCTAAACAGCACCATAGTATCCGATGAACAATTGCAAGATGTCCCAATCAGAATTGTGTTGCTGTTCAAAGACCGGCAATCGGCAAATGCAGTGAGACACCAACTCAGCGATCGCAAATTGATGTCGTTGCCCAGCCTGTTTATGTAAGTAAAAAGATCAAAGGACATTTCAAGCCGGAGAAACATAAACCTCCAATTGTAAATCAACAAAACGTTGTTTATCATTACAAGTGTGGCCTGTGTGATGCAGACTGGATATGTCAATGGTTATGTCACCAAGCTGAAGTTGTCTGGCAATTCACTGCCAATTCAACATCTGCCAATTCGACCGGCTGAACTGTCTGCCAACTCGAATAAATATTCAGTAGTGGAATTTACAGCATAAAATCAGTTAAATATCCTTACCAATTGTTCAAAAACATTTGCTGGCTGCATTCAAAACTATCAAATTCGCATCGAACACTCGTAAATTTATAAAAAGATCCTGTTTACATCCCCTGTTCAGAACTGAATAACTCCTCACGAGACTTTTCAATTGACACCAACTTGATATTATTTTGAAGCTTACCGTCTTCTCAGTCCATCTCTACAGCTTCTACAGCCATCTCGACGCAGTTACTATCGAAAAAAGTTCCCTTAAACATCGTGTTGAAATAACATACCCACTTCTATTGCCTTTTCCGGAAGTTAATAACTCGTCACGTGGCTTTTCAATTGACACCAACCTGATATTATTTTAAAGCTTACCGTCTTCTTAGTCCATTTCAACGGCTTTTACACCCAGCTCAACGCGATGACTATTGGAAAAAATTCCCTTGAACACGGTGTCTAAATAACACACACACTACTATTGCCTTTTCCGGAAGTTAATAACTCGTCACGTGACTTTTCAATTGACACCAACTTGATATTATTTTGAAGCTTACCGTCTTCTCAGCCCATCTCTACAGCTCCTACAGCCATCTCGACGCAGTTACTATCGAAAAAAGTTCCCTTGAACATCGTGTTGAAATAACATATCAACTTCTGCTGCCTTTTCCGGTAGTTAATAACTCGTCACATGACTTTTCAATTGACACCAACTTGATATTATTTTAAAGCTTACCGTCTTCTTAGTCCATTTCAACGGCTTCTGCACCCATCTCAACGCAATTACTATCGAAAAAGTAACGACAAACGCTCTTATATCGACTTTTCCGGAAATGAATAACTGGTCACGTAACATTTCGACTGACCCTAACTTGGAATCATTTTAAAGCTTACCGTCTTCTCATTCCATCTCAACGGCTTTTACACCCATCTCAACACAATTGCTATCGAGAACGTTCCCTTGAACATCGTGTTTTAATGACATACACACATTGGCTTCTCCGAAAGTGAATAAACTTGTCGTGTGACAACTTGGCATCATTTGAAAGCTCACCGTCTTCTTAGTCTGTGCGATGGAAATTACGAAACTAAGGGGAAAAACATTACTATCAACGACCATCAACCGTCGGTTTTTAGCCAACAGAAGCGAACAATTAATTTTTTTGAGCTATTGATAAGCATATTTAACTGATTCCACTAATGAATTTGTATTGGAATTGGCAGACAGTTTCAGCCGGTCCAATTGACAGATGTCGAATTGGCAGTGAATTGGCAGACAACTTCAGCTTGAATATGCCGGCTTCACGAGTCGACTTGCTCCTTCATCAATGTGTCGAGGAACATAAGCTAGCAACAATCGGCTGCCACGTAAAGGACGAGCACGGATGGGTCCAGATTCCATTGGAAGCAACTTCGAGATTTTAAAGAATTGTCAGTGTAAACTTGATTGCTTGATTTTTGAAATGCTTTTATTCGCAAACTAAAACCAAAACTGAACAAATTAACAGAGTGACTCGATCTGCGCGAAGCTATTTACATAGTGTTTCTTTACTATTTATTTATGCCGCATTTGTCTGTGTGTATTGTTTCTGTGTAAATATTTTAGAGTTTCTTTAGTCAGTATCTCATTAGCATTTTTATAATGTCGGATATATTTCAACGCATGCAAAAATTTTTACTTTTCAATTTGAAAATGACCGTTGAACGGTCGAAACGTTGTTGTTTTTTAAAGTTAACTTTTTTAGTGAAGTCTTTTCATGAAAAAAAGCTTGTTTGCCAGTCCCGTGACACTAAATATATCGTGGACTTCCAGCTTTTAAGAGATGTTTAGAGAAAGCCTAGGGATTTTTTCAACCTTATTGTTCACAGAACTGTTACATAGATTTTCATTAAGTCCGATTCATTTAAGATCATTTAATATAACATTATTGCCATAGTTCTCCTTTGAATGTCACGCGCTCTCTTAAAATACTCAGCGTACTTGATGAATAACGCAATAATTTACTCCCTCATGTCACGTGTCCTATAACCCTTCAGTGTTATCCCAATTCAAGGTTTTTTTTGGCAATTCTTGGTTCACGTGTAAATCCAGTCAGAAAAGGGAAAAATATATTCAGAAACAGCAATGATTCTATTCGATTTTAATATTTATATGTGTTTTCTTCATCAATCAGCAGATCACAGGTTTTCGTGACATTCTTGTTTACTCAAAAGGATGCATTGTTCTTTCGCGTGACCTTACGCTATACGAATCAGTGTTTGACAATGGCGTTTTTTAGAAGAGTTCATAGAATGTTCCGACGCCGCCTATGTTTGCTGTTCGTGTTAGTTTGGATAGCCGCTGTTTTCCTGTGTGGATTGGAAGTTATGAAATTCAAAACAATGCTGAAAAAAACTGGTAAGAACTGTAAATTTACAGCGTTTGGTTTTCGTGAGGAAGCTACGTGTCTGGCATTGCTGTCGCAAAAATAATATATGTGTTACAGCAATTTAAAAACTGAAATATAGCTTCAGCAACACAGTAGTTACTAGCGAGCAAATACCATTTCAAGCAGGTAAAATGATAAATGTTTCAAAAGTGTTAAATTATATGATAAATAGAATTTTAAACGTTATTTTGAGAGTAGCGAGATATCAATAATTCAAAGTGTCAGTCACATCGGAAATTGATACATCTTTAGTTTCGATTCTTTGTCAGTAAAATATATTTGGGAAGGGTAGGCGCTGACATGGGATAACGGAATTTAACTACATCAATCTCGCCTGTACAATTCCCTATTGTACGCATTTAAGCGCTATGGCCATCCTTAAACACTAATAATCGCCTTAATCGACCTAAAATGAATAGTAAAATGTGCAAGTTAGTAAAACGGCTTGGTTTAGTTCACAGGAGCATGGTTAACATCGACAGATATCTGCATTTTATTAATTCTTAAACTGTAGATTTACTCTTTAGTTTGACCCGTAATGCGTTATGGAGATGTTACGTGATGCGCTCAAAACACGCGCCCGGCGTCCTGTGTTATTGGAAGTCTACATATACAGCTTTATTTATAATAATAATTATTGTTACCATTAGTTTTTCATTTTGAAGCGTGCAGGCATTTGGACGAAAAAAAAAGCTTTCAGAAACTTTAAGGTCGAGGAAATTGCAATGCACAAAGGTATCGAAGATATGATTATGTGTGGTAGTTTAAGAAGGGTTCTTTGTGTGTGTTTAGCGGGATTAAATATTTGAGATTCGCGGGGAATTTAAATTTTCTTCAGGAAACTGTTTGTTTGTGATACCTAAGATATTTCCCGTAACATAATTAAGCTAAGGTTCACGTATGTTTTCTAGCCAAGCCCATAGTGCGAGGAACTAAAATAGAGTTCTTCTTGTAACTATAAACAATACACTACAATGCCTTTATTGACACTCCCCCGGTGAGGCTTTTCAGTTAAAATGAGGGAGGAAGGGGGTGGGGTGGGGGGGGGGGGGGCAGGTAGGGAACTCGTGAGTACAATCTCAAAGAAAAAAAAAAAAGGCAGCAACAACAACAACAACAACAACACCACCAACAACAACAACAACAACTAAAAACATTAAAACTCTTGCAGCGTATCAGGATCACACTAGTTTTGACTTCCTGACCTGAACTTGATAATTTTTGGCTGGTATCGTAATTTTTTCAAAATTACTAATCCACCTGAAAAGTCACAACTCTCTCATGACTAGGCGTTTTACAACGTTTAACCCTCGGACGTGCAGTGTGGGGGGGGGAGGTTTGGATGGCGGGCTACCCCGAAAGCTTTTTTCGAATCTTTGAAAAGACGGTTCACTCTAAGGTGCTAACCCTTTTCATAGCTGTTCTTTCATCCTCTGCCAACATTTTGATATGTCAGTTGTATGCCCATCATTTTTTACGTTGCCGCAAATTTCACATTTTAGAAGCACTGGGCTTGATTCTACAAGAATTTCCGTTGATTGATTTCGTTAATTTTCTTGACCTTTTAAGAAAATAATGAAATCCACGATTGCGGAGCCGTTTAAATTTCCAAGTTTATGTGTTGCGTGACATTCAATGGCGGCACGAAAAGTCTCTTGCGAAGGCCAATAGATGAGTTATCACGTAATTTTTTGCCAACTTAAGAAGAAGAAGAAGAAGAAGAAGAAGAAGAAGAAGAAGAAGAAGAAGAAGAAGAAGAAGAAGAAGAAGAAGAGGAAGAAGAAGAAGAAGAAGAAGAACTATTTATTTCAATCTGTCGGAACTCTGGTCGTTTAGATAGCAAAACTCAATGACATATGCTTCCGTTAGTTTATGGCCGCCAAGTTAGTGTTCCTTCTAGGGGCACTAACATGCGTTCCCGTACAAAGCTCTATAAATTTGGGTGAAACACTTCCTCAAATGGCGCGCGATTGAAAAACCGCACAGACCTTAATCTTGGCGAGGTTGTTTGAATGGTTACGATTTTCTTTTTGGTGGCGCGCCACCAAAAAAGAAAATCGTGCGTGACAGTGACAGTGCGACGCGCGTGACAGTGCAAACCAGCAATAAGATTAGTACGAAATGAACCATGATCTGTAAAATTAAAGTCATTTAACTCTTTCTTTGGGCTATTTTTTTTTTGATACAGGTTTATCTAGTCGAAGTAAAACCGGTAAACATTATCAATTCATGGACAGCCGACAGCATCAGCGACATCGCGTTCCAAAGGTATGTTCAACAACAACAACAACAACAACAACAACAACAACAACAACAACAACAACAACAACAACAACAACAACGACAACAACAACGACACAACAACAACTTTATTGGTACTCTGCTAAAAATTTCATTAAAAGAACAGGAATGACTTAAAAGATAAAACGAGTACATGGCTGCCCGTGATAGCGTTAATTAGGGACTTTCATACCGGGAAGGCTGGGTACTAGTCTCGCAGTGTGTAGGGACAGCAACAAACATGGCGGCCGTGTGACAAGAATGGTGAACGCGAACTCCTCAAGGGGAATCGATCAAGTTTTATCGTTTACCCCGTGACCCTGAGGCTCAAGCTGCCTACACTAGAATTCTTCGAACGACGGGTATAAACTGGCATTCTGGCCATATTTGTGCGGAACGCTGGAGCCGTGGATATAGAGAGAACGCGAGTGCTGATTTTCCTGACGTCCCTGTCCCAGCCTCTCAATTAGTGGCACTGCAAAACAAGGTCAAGGAAGTTATCTAAACGACAGTTGTGTACTCGTTTGGGTGCTTCAGAAGAAGATATAAGCAGCTATTGACCGAGCATGCTCGGTCAATAGCTGCTTATATCTTCTTCTGAAGCACCCAAACGAGTAGACAACTGTCGTTT
>CBDDTI010000634.1:0-4422 GCA_965233585.1 bacterium | reverse complement strand
AGTTCAGTATGGAGATGGAGAATGGTGGAATACTTCTGTTTCTCGGAACTCAGCTCCTTAACAAATCTGTACAAATCCAAACCAAAGTATACGTCAAACCCACCAACACTGGCCTTCTGTTGCATTAGAAGAGCCGTGTTGATGATCGCTACAAGCGCGGCATACTATACAGGAGACAATGCGTTATTTTTGGTAGTATAGTAGGACTAGCTAAGTGAAAATATACCCGCAAAGGTAATAGGATTTTTAAGTTGCCACCTGAAACAGATCTGATATCTGTGTTGCATTGTGGAACTTGTTGTTTCCTATTTGAAGCAGAAGACATCTATTGCGCTTGCTTTGTCAACGTTCCCAACATAAGAGCGTCGCTTTGGTAACCATGACGATGTCCTCCCTTACGCTGATGAATTATTTTATATTTCTGATCCTCGATATCATGCTAACGTAACCGGTTTTCTCGAATGCTGCCTAAAACAGTTATCCCGGAAAAAGCCGGTGGGATAGCTTATGTGTGTTTCATGGGGAATTTCTCCTCATCTCTGACTTTTTGTGGAACTGAAATGCAAAACTGTAAGTTTCGTTAAAATTCTATTTAAATCAGACTTCTTTGACAAGCAGTTCTTTCTATCTTTAAGACCGGGTTTTTTTTGCGTGTGCGTTTCTCAACGGAGTTCTTGAATTGGTCACATTTGGTGACCATGCAGTCACTTTAAACCAGCACTATCTTTATTCTACTTTTAACTTGTAAATACCAATTTGATTGGAATATGTTATTAAAGAGGGTAGGTTTTTAAAGAAACTGTGGTGCTGTGTCGTTGGCGTGTATTACAAGATAATTTGGTTTTATCAGCTGAGTTGACAACGTGAATTCGCCACCGTAAAGAGATTCGAAAGCTGACGTTTCGAGCGTTAGCCCTTTATCGGAACTTTTATAGCGCATATTAAAACGAAAATCATAACCCTAATGTTAATCATATTTATATCGAAACAAAAAGAAAAATGCATTTCAATCAGATAAGATAAGTTAGAAGAAAAGTAAATAAATAAATAAATAACCGAAAAAGATTGTCTCTGTATATCAATATTACAAATATTGTACCAGTATCAAACTATATGATTAATGTTAGCTATGTATTGTAAGCCACTTAAATGTTTTCAAAGAGATTTAAAAATTACAAATTTCATAAAAAGATCAAAAAGATCAAAAAGATCAAAAGATCTATCACCTAACGTCTTTCTGCATCTTGGTTGTTGGATTATCATCAGCATCATCAGCAGCAGCAGCCACAGCATCAAGATCAGCTTCGTCATCTTGGCTTTCGTCGTTTTTGTAGATTTGTTATCGCAGTGGAGACGATTACAACGTTCTTTTTGAAATAATCGCTCAGCAGCACTTTATTTTGATAAGACAGATTCCGCTCAATGTTCGTGCGATAAGTCCAAAAATTACTAAATAACAAGCTACTCGAAGCACAGTACATTTTTGAATACTATATAAAACATCTCACTGTGATTCATTTCTCTAGGTGACACCGCAATTAGATCCCCAAGCATTTTCGAAAACATGATGTAATGTCAAGTCTCGTAAGAAAGCTTAATTCGTGTGTTATTTTGCATTCAACTGACAGGAAACGTTCGTTTCAATTCAAATATGGATAACTTCAAGTTAAGTTTTTCTTAACTGTATTCAAAATATTACCATGCTATGAGGTTTTTTTGGTAACTTTATTTTTGTCATTATCTGCGGAAATCATCTTAAAGAGAGCACGCCGTCCATATTTAATAATAATAATGATAATAAGTATGTGTAATCGAATGGTGACGAGTGAAATTAGGGAATAATTTCACGCGCATTTTGTCAAAATTCTATTAATTTCCCGAGCCTTTAGGCGAGGGAAATTATTAGAATTTTGACAAAAGGCAAGTGAAATTATTCCCTAATTTTACGAGTACACCATTTGATTGCCTTTTAATATCATGGGTGACAAATTACGCTCACAATGGTGGGTTTTTGACTTGTTTCTTGTACCGAGAACTCCACGCATTGAAAAGTTTAAAGCCTGCATTTTGGCTTACTAGTAAGTTAACATGATTTTGAATTTTTTTGACATAAGCCCTTTGAAGTCCTTCTTGCTGTTTACAAAATGTTTCAAAGTTAAGTCAACTGTCAAATCTTCAATATATGATTCACTATAATTCGTCATGAATGAACTGAAAACGGCGCCCGTGTAAAATGCACCTGTCACTAAAAGTTTATTATATGGCCAAAGCAAACTGGGCCAGATGAAATTAAAGCGAAAATGTACAAAGTTAAAACTTTAAGAGCTCGTAAACTCATCCATAACATCTTTGAACCTGGAGCGCCATCTTGGTACGAAACGTTGCCATGGCAATTTTATAATTTCACATGTGAAATTATAAATTAACGCTAAAATTTCGCGCCAAAATTAAGGAGTAATTTGTCACCCATGATATAATTATAATTATAATAATAATAATAATAATAATAATAATAATAATAATAATAACTGTTTATTCACAAATGTGCATATTTGTAGTTTGACTCTTTATTATCTCTTCTTATATGGGAGTTGAAGCCTGCTCTATACACTAAGCCACATAATTACAGTTTTCAAACGTAGTTCTGCGTGCGTGGTACAAATTGTGACACTTAATGACTGGTCTTGAGCGGAACAGCGAATTTTGCTTCCCGAGAATCAAACAAAATTCACTGTTCCTTAAGGGGCCAGTCATTAAGTAATTTGTTATACAGCGAAACAAAAACAAATCTTGAAAAACGCGCTGAAATTCTCGCGACATCCACCTTCATCTGCACTCTCAGATCACGTGCAACAGCATTCAACATGTCGTGGGTAACAATGAACTGTTTCCCGTTTGACGTCATAGTTTTTGCAATGTTGCCCGCTCATGGCATTTGGCGGGAAACAGTTTCATTACAAGTTAGATGTCATTTGACTATGAACTAGCCAATGAATGGCCGCGATGTTGAGGGAAAAATGCCAGCTATATAACAATGGTGTTTCACAGATAGTTGTTCTCAGTGAGAAATAATGTTTGCTGTCCATTCTCATTCATCGTAGTAGAATACGTGTAATTCTGCATCGTGTGTGCATGAACTAACTTCAGTAAACTTATTTCACATCGTTTTCTAGCATTTGTTCCATAAACACAACGAAACATAACATTTCCTCTACAGAACTACTGCAATATGTAACTTTTTTTACGAACACTTGGAAATCAATATTCGGGGGTCCTCAGTCCTTGCAAACCTAGGACCCAGTGTCCACACGTCCAGTAAATATCAGTAGCCCTTTTCGCGGTTGCTCATTTGCATTACTATGAAATCTAGCATGCATGTGAGGCAATTTCGTGCTATTTTGTAGTTTTAGCCCGACGTTGCCTCGTATCCACGTTGAATTACATTGTAATGCAAATGAGAAAACTAACCGCTGAAAGGGCTATTGCAAGATACAAACAAAAAAGTAACTTAAGTTCGGAACGCGCATAATTTAACTTAGGTTAGGTTTGATATCTGCCATTAACATAGAAACTAAAGCTAAAACTCCAAAAGTCTTAAGAGCAGTTTGCTGTAAGGATCAACTAAGGTCATGCAATATAGAAAAAACCGATTTTCCCAAACTTTGCCAGAACAAAGGCCTAGGTGAACTAGTTCTAAAAATATAAGTTTCAGGTCGTTTAGATTTTTATTTATTTTTTTGGAATTTTTTTTGTATTTTGCGCTCTCGGCGGCCTAAATTGACATCGAAATCGGGCAATTTCCGGAAGCTCCCGTTTAAAAAGTGGAAGTGTTGTACAAAAGATCAACCCAGGATATCAAAAGACCTTATTTCCTCTGCTTATTGCCGGTGAAAAATTTGAAAGGGAGTTGAACCTGAATTTTTGACGAATTTTTTAAATTTATGCTTCGCGACTGAGGTCACCAACTCTGAATTTGGACGAAATTCAAGGCTCAAAAAAGCACTCTGGTACATGGCTTCACCCAGCGAGACTACACTCTGGGGAAGAACAATCATTTCAACTATACTTCTGGCGAAAAAAAAATTGGGGTAAATTAAACGGCGAATTCTGACAATATTTTCAAAACAGGTCACTTGAGCAATATGAGCGACCCTTTGACCTTTGATGTCACACAGAAAATCAACACACGGCTGCTTTTAATTTGACTTTCATTCGTCGGAATACACGTTTCTTTACTTTTGTTTGCTTTGCTGACATATTCGAAGGTAGAAGAGATTAGGACTTTGAATTTGGAGGCATCTACCCGCTATAAAATAAGAGCAGCTGGCATATTTTTGAAATTTGACCCACTTTGCATTTAGACGGTTACGTTATAAAACTCAAGTTGATCGTCGAATTGCACGTTTAAATTCGCTTTTAGGA
>CBDDTI010000633.1:0-4627 GCA_965233585.1 bacterium | reverse complement strand
AATTCGCTTGCGAAAACATTAAACTCAGTACGTCGTTTACATTGCAAATGGCTTTTAAGCGATAATCGTCATATTAAGCTAGTCCAGCGCGGCTGGGAACGATGTGTATTTTCGGCCACTTCCTAGCGCTTATCACGCTCAAATGATTTAGCTGTCAAGTTCTATTTTGTAGATACATTAGCTCGATATGCCGCTTTAATTGTCTTTAGCCATCAACGTGCATTAACTAACTAAGGAGGTCTTTCTCCTGTTATTTGGGTGTTGTACGCGCGTGATCGATGTAGAATAGCAAAATTATTTCCTGCATTACTGTGCGATAAAACGAACGAGCAATTTCGTCGATCAAAACAATTCAAAGGTACTTTAGGGGCAATTTTCAGCTTTTATGATAAAGCTCTTCAAGCAACCAAGAAATTGGCTTTGGCAGCTTTAAATTTTGTTTGCAACCATTTTCTTCAAGACGAATCCCGCCTTGCTGGGTGAATATGTAATTATTGCGGGTTTTTTTCCTCTCAAGAAAATTCGAGGTGCTTTTACAGTTTTTTGTTGGAACTAACCTACTGTTTTTAAGGGTAGGATATAATTTCATGGAATGTTGTGGTTTCTAGAACAATTTAAATAATACGAGCATTTACACCTGCTGTTTACCCAATTCGTCCCACAGTAATTTGCATTTTAACATTTGGTTCTTGTGGCGATATTTAATTACATATAGACAACTTCAGCCGTGGAAAAGATGGTTGCAGCAATGCCATGGTTTGCTACGGAAGCCGATAAGGGACAATCCCAAAATATTTGCGAAATCCGAAAAAATGTTTTTAAAATCCGAAAAAATATTTCATATCGTAATGTTTTTTGGAAATCATCGTTGAAGAGTTTATCAAATCTGAAAAACTATTACAAATCTCAAAAAAAATATTGAATCCACAAATATTATTTTGTAAATCCCAAAGAAATTTACAAATCCAAGAATTGTCGCTAAATCCAGAAAAATATTTTGCAAATCCGAAAAACTATTTTGTTACGTGTTACTTGCGCCAGCAGCTGTCAGCGGTTTGCCGCATCCAAAATGGCGGCGTTCGGTGCTCGTGTTCGACTCACGTGAATCAGGCCATAGTTAGTTAACCAAAGTGAACCCTGGAGACAAATTTTGCTTCAAATGCGGTTCCAGATTTGCAGAGATTTCACATCCGAGTGCAAGAATAAGTACACCCTAAGATGAACGTGTTTCGTCCTCTTCATCTACGAAGTCATTATCCAAAGCGGAAGAACGCAGAGGATATAAGCAACTAAGCCGGTTTGAAAAGGAACGTCAACGATCCAGGATCCAGTTTAGTTTTCGAAGTTCTTAAGTCAGTTCATATAGATCTCTCATGGTACTCGCCCAGAGTCTGGACAATTTTATCGTACCTATAAATCCGCTCAGTTATTAATGTACTATTGCCAGCCTCTCGTCTGTGGAACTGCACAGGCTTTCCTGGGCTAAACTTCAGAATACCCGTCCACTTATTAGCATCTCATTGAATAAGAATAGCAACTATTGTTATATTCCTCGTTCTTCAAAGCACACCGACACATGTAAATGGAGTGGACGGGTATTCTGAAGTTGCTCCAACAATAAAGCAAAGTTGAAAGAGATGCCTTCGAGTCGCTTTTGCATAACTTATAAAATATTGATAGCCTAGATGCCCCTAGGGATTCATCATACCTGCAAGCACGCCTGAAGCACTTCTACAGTTTAACATGAATCCTACATAATGAACATACTCCAGTGTCATTAGCGAAACGTTACAAAATATAACCCACACCCGCTCCTCCGCCATTTTGGATTGGGCAAAATGGCGGAAACAAACCCTGACGCTGACTGACTGCTGGCGCAAGTAACACGTGACAAAATATTTTTTCGGATTTGCAAAATATTTTTCCGGATTTAAGCACAATTCTTGGATTTGTAAATTTGTTTGGGATTTGCAAAATAATATTTGTGGATTCAATACTTTTATTAGGATTTGTAATAGTTTTTCAGATTTGATAAACTCTTCAACGATGATTTCCAAGTAACATTACGATTTCAATTTTTTTTTCGGATTTTTAAAACATTTTTTCAGATTTCGCAAATATTTTGGGATTGTCCCTTATCGGCTTCCGTAGTTTACCCCAGTTTACTTCGGCGTGCGTCAAGCCACTGGGAGAAAATAATAATGTAAGCCTCTGGCAATTAAAATGCGAGATCTTTGTTAAATGACACAGCTCTAGAGATATGACGATAAGAGATGACATCGTCATTGCATTCGACCCTAACATTCTCGGTCTTAACAAAAACGAAAATGTTAATAAAAGCGATAACTTGTAAAAGAAACTAACCGACAATAAAAACTATTTGTTATCGCTCAATGTTTTCGCAAATGTCACCGAACTCGGTAAATGAGGGATTTCCTCACGTAGTAACTGCTCGCTGTCATTATGTTAGTAGAAAAAAAAATGAGAAAATCAGATGAAAGAATCATTGACAGAATGCATAACTTTAAACCAACGTCCTAGCTCTCGAGCTGAAGTGCGCCTGGCAAAATTAAAAAATGTTTTGAAATTTGGCAGTGGCAAATTTAAATAGTCAGGAATTCGACCAGTCTATTGTGTTATATACGAGTCGTTGTAGCTTGATTAAAAAAAAATTGCAACACAATTTTGATGATAAACCGCATTCTCTCTAGAAGATGAGTAACTAACTGCAAGGGACCGCATACGATAAATCCTACGTTGGCAGTGTTTATCATATGCGGTCCCTTGCAGTTAGTTACTCATTTGTGAATTTTTGGACCGTAGGTCTTTTCAGATCCGATACGCTGCGTTTTTAAGGTCTTTAAGCATAGTACTGGCCATGCGGTTGAATGTTTAAATGTTTAGGCTGGCCTTGTCTAGCCACATTTATTTTTTGTTTTTCGAGACACCAATCGAGACACTTTGGTCTTATTGCGCTCCGAAACACGTGCTGTGGTAACTCGTGTTTCGGAGCGTAAGTGAGTTCAAAGTACGGAACTTGATATAGTGAACGGGTCATTTTGCAATTTATGTGCGTTGGCTCTTTGGCTGGCGTTATATCTTCGCTACACAGTGCTGACGAGCTCCAACAAGAGCGAAACAGCTGTCCACTGTTGCGATCCTGCTTTATCGGTTCTTGTCATGTTGGTGTCTCGAAACGTTTTACACGAAGTATCAGCCTTGCAGTCTTCTGTCTCAAGAAGATGTCTGAGTTTATGCACGTAAAGGTCCGGTAATACGGGCAAGATTTTTCTTAATTCAACTTTTCTCGCAACATTGTTGTATTGCAAGTTGAAACCCTGTGTTGCGCGTATTACCAGGTTTGTGACCAACTTGTCTCGCAGCAGAATACAGTGTTGTAAGTCTGCAGAATTCTACAGTAACACGTGTAAATCGTGTGGAAATAAAGAAAGCGCCTTCTTTCATATAATTTAGCTTTTCGGCGTAGTTCCACTTCGACTTCTCGTGTCCGTCTTTTTCATTTTAATTTTCCGTCTCAGCCTGGGTGCCAGCGAAGTTCTCTCAGTACGAGGCATAGTGCCGTTTTAGATAGCTGGGCGAAAATGTGTAATTTTTCGACAGTTTTTCCAATTTTGCTGCTTGTTTTGAAAGGACAAACGAGGTGTACCAAAGACTATGGTAGCCCTCGAGGGCAAATTGATGACTTTCCGAGAGCTACTGGTCTAAGTTTTATAATTCAGGCGCGTGTTCACTGTCCGCCATAATTTTTTTTTATTTGCCGTGCTTCGCAACGGCCAATCACAAGCGTTGAATTTAAACACGGAGCGATCCTATAAAAGGCATGGACACGCCCCCTTGAAGCACTCTGTTGGCTTCCTGTGTAGTGGTGGAAGCCAGAATAACGGTCACATAACATAGAAGTCGTGGAGAAATTGCATTTTTTTTCTTCAAACCAACGGAGTCATTTAATATAATAATATAAGGTAAATAATAAAAATACAGTGAAAATAAAACTTATATTAGCACTTTAGATGATGGCTTTGGAAGACCAAAAACGATGAATTATCTTCGTCGTCGCTGCACGTGGAACATTCAAATTTCGCCGCTAACTAAAATAACAAAGCTGATGCCTGCGAGCTATCTGTTTCCATTTATCTTAGCATGCTGAGAACGAAACGAAATCTCGTAAGAGGTGATTTTAATTAGCCTGTGAACACAGACGGATTTTGGTGGGATATTTAAAATTATTCAGGTTTATGAGCGTTATGATGTTGCGAACAAAATGCAAATCGAACAACGCTGAGTTATTCCTCAAACTGTTCCATATTCAGTGCAAAGAAATTGGAAACAACAAGTATTAAGAAGAAACAACAGAACTTGAAAAATGGCAAAGTGAGATTTCGCCTGAATATTGACGTTAGAAAGGAAATGGAAGACTCAAGGCTGAATGCCATAGAATGCTTTAAAACTGATTACGTTCGTATAAGGTCGACTGAATTTTAGCTGCAAGAGTACAACAGCAGCTAATGTTGATCTTACGGAATCTCTTGTAGACAACTGGCTGAAGAATAACCATATTACCGTAGATAAAATATATTACCTTCGTAGTCGGTTTGTATTTTTCACG
>CBDDTI010000632.1:0-3885 GCA_965233585.1 bacterium | reverse complement strand
ATGTGGCTTTACATTTCGTGTAAGCCACACAAAAACGGGTCACACTGTATAAAAAGGGTCACGCTGTGGAAAATGGGTCACAACGTAAATCAAAGGAGACCTATGGCCAAACTCGTGGATTAAGTAATCTAGAGATGAAACATGTTGGTAACCTTGCAATTATTGGTACATTATTAAAGAAGCTGTGTTCGTACCATGCAAGGGCGTACGTATATTATAAAGCGTAGGCTTTTTCGTTGGCTTTTGTTGCAAACATATTACAAAATAGTTAGAGTACTAGAATTGCAGGTGAACATTTTTCTCTCTGTGCAAACTTACAGGCCTTTCTCACTGCATTTCACTCAAGGCTATAGTTAAGGTTTCTTATGAGACAGCACTTCTTTTTCAATGTGGAGCCAGTTCTCTCTCTCTATATATGTATATATATTGTACGTAAAATACAACAAATTAATTAGCCTCTTTTGAGAGCATTTTAAGTGTTGATCCAAAAAATCTGTCGAACCAAAAATGTGTTCCAATAAGCTGACGGGGGTTTCTTTCCCCTTGCTATCTTTTCAATTAGGAAGCAAAAATGTAAACAAAAGACAGTGTTAAGGAATTCGTGCATTTCACATCCCATTAGAGTTTAAATGAATGTACTTAAATAAACAGAACAATTATGGAGAATACAGCTTAAATCTAAACCTCACTCGATGTCTATTGAAGGTGGACAACTCGCCATAAAAACCTTGAGTGCTATAAACTGCAAAGCCATGAACGAAGATCCTGCTTGATTGAACGTTGGATCTCGCAAAATCAGCCAAACTTGAAACGTAAAACAATAACAAGTCAAAGACTACTGCAAGGCTGACAAAACGTATTACATCTATAACTGTACAATATTTCGGATTATCAGACCAGCCATCTTCAGGTTTAGATGTTACTAATTATATATTACAATATTATATAATGGTGCCAATGTTTGTCCTGTCAGGTCAATAGCTGTTTCGTTCATAAAGTTAAAGTGGCTATGAGCCACTCAACGGATCAGATCGGATCGGTTGTTTTATTTTTTCTTTGGAAAAAATACATCCAAACAAAACAAAAAAGTGGCCGTGTTAGTTTTTTTTAGGAACGTTATGTAAGGGTTACCATGCGTCATCCATCCCGAAGCTTATATCATGTTCCTCAAATTTGATGGTTAATTAACAGACAAGCATCTGTCGTTTTTTCACCTCGATTTTTAAGTAATTTAAAGGTATTAAGTGCCGGTGACCATGTTTGGCTTCATTTTTTTTGCTTAAAACAGTAAAAGATTAAACTTGTTGTTCAAATATTCCTATGGTGGTTTTACGTAAAACCTTTAAAAGAACCGACGGTTATCTTAATCTTGTGTAAATAGTGCCCTTTAATAAATCTACACCATTAACTTCACCAAACAATAAACAGGAAGTTGATTCTAAAAGGAAGAACTACCAGCATCGACCGATCGATTGGAACAAAAGCATAGATTCTGCAGGGAGATTGAAAATTAGCAACGCTAAAATAATTAAAGTAATTGAAAAAATAAGAGAGAAAAAAAACAATTCCAACTTTCAGAACGTTTCTCATGTAAAAGCAAGGGGTAAATGCTGTATAGTACGATGCCTCGGACAACATTAAGGTGCAAACCGCGGCTCAAAAAGTGCACGCGCAGCTAAGCCAAAGCAGATTTGCCAAGGACACCCAAATCAGAAATTTTTGGAAAATTTGCAAAGGGGGGACCAAGGAAAAACCGCCCGGAAAGAAAGCCAAATTTAGGGGTTCAAAATCACCTCGGCGCATATCGCGCTATCTGCTAATTAGTATGGGCTTAAAGTACAATCCTTGAAAAAAAATTTCGCGCAAAGCGCGGGTCCAAAAGTGCACGCGGAGCTGAGCCAAAGCAGATTTGGCAAGGACACCCAAATAACACATTTTTTGAAATTTTGAGAAGGGAGGACCAAGGGAAAACCGCCCAAAAAAAGGGCCGACTTTAGGGGCTATAAAATCAGCCCAGCGCAAATTGCACTATCTGCTAATTAGTATGAAATTAAAGTACAATCCTTGGAGAACATTGTGACGCAAAGCGCGGCTCCAAAAGTGCACGCGGAGCTGAGCCAAAGCAGATTTGGCAAGGACACCAAAATTGGCCATTTTTTGAAATTTTGCAAAGGGGGGACCAAGGGAAAACCGCCAAAAAAGTAGGCCGACTTTAGGGGCTCCAAAATCACCTGGGCGCAAATCACGCTATCTGCTAAATAGTATAGGCTTAAAGTACCATATTGGAACACATTTTGACGCAAAGCGCGGCTCCAAAAGTGCACGCGGAGCTGAGCCAAAGCAGATTTGGCAAGGACACCCAAATCGGCCATTTTTTGAAATTTTGCAAGGGGGGGACCAAGGGAAAACCGCCCAAAAAGTAGGCCGACTTTAGGGGCTCCAAAATCACCTGGGCGCAAATCGCGCTATCTGCTAAATAGTATAGGCTTAAAGTACAATCCTTGGACAACATTTTGACGCAAAGCGCGGCTCCAAAAGTGCACGTGGAGCTGAGCCAAAGCAGATTTGGCAAGGACACCCAAATCGGCCATTTTTTGAAATTTTCCAAAGGGGGAACCAAGGGAAAACCGCCCAAAAAGTAGGCCGACTTTAGGGGCTCCAAAATCACCTGGGCGTAAATCGCGCTATCTGCTAAATAGTATGGGCTTAAAGTACAATCCTTGGACAACATTTTGACGCAAAGCGCGGCTCCAAAAGTGCACGCGGAGCTGAGCCAAAGCAGATTAGGCAAGGACACCCAAATCGGCCATTTTTTGAAATTTTGCAAAGGGGGGACCAAGGGAAAACCGCCCAAAAAGTAGGCCGACTTTAGGGGCTCCAATATCACCTGGGCGCAAATCGCGCTATCTGCTAAATAGTATGGGCTTAAAGTACAATCCTTGGACAACATTTTGACGCAAAGCGCGGCTCCAAAAGTGCACGCGGAGCTGAGCCAAAGCAGATTTGGCAAGGACACCCAAATCGGCCATTTTTTGAAATTTTGCAAAGGGGGGACCAAGGGAAAACCGCCCAAAAAGTAGGCCGACTTTAGGGGCTCCAAAATCACCTGGGCGCAAATCGCGCTATCTGCTAAATAGTATGGGCTTAAAGTACAATCCTTGGACAACATTTTGACGCAAAGCGCGGCTCCAAAAGTGCACGCGGAGCTGAGCCAAAGCAGATTTGGCAAGGACACCCAAATCGGCCATTTTTTGAAATTTTGCAAAGGGGGGACCAAGGGAAAACCGCCCAAAAAGTAGGCCGACTTTAGGGGCTCCAAAATCACCTGGGCGCAAATTGCGCTATCTGCTAAATAGTATGGGCTTAAAGTACAATCCTTGGACAACATTTTGACGCAAAGCGCGGCTCCAAAAGTGCACGCGGAGCTGAGCCAAAGCAGATTTGGCAAGGACACCCAAATCGGCCATTTTTTGAAATTTTGCAAAGGGGGGACCAAGGGAAAACCGCCCAAAAAGTAGGCCGACTTTAGGGGCTCCAAAATCACCTGGGCGCAAATCGCGCTATCTGCTAAATAGTATGGGCTTAAAGTACAATCCTTGGACAACATTTTGACGCAAAGCGCGGCTCCAAAAGTGCACGCGGAGCTGAGCCAAAGCAGATTTGGCAAGGACACCCAAATCGGCCATTTTTTGAAATTTTGCAAAGGGGGGACCAAGGGAAAACCGCCCAAAAAGTAGGCCGACTTAAGGGGCTCCAAAATCACCTGGGCGCAAATCGCGCTATCTGCTAAATAGTATGGGCTTAAAGTACAATCCTTGGACAACATTTTGACGCAAAGCGCGGCTCCAAAAGTGCACGCGGAGCTGAGCCAAAGCAGTTTTGGCA
>CBDDTI010000631.1:0-11611 GCA_965233585.1 bacterium | reverse complement strand
TTTAATTACCTCTTTTCTGCACTGTGTTAAGGAAAAACTGCACTGTTCTCAGCCAATCAAAATCGAGTAATTTTTTCATGTATATTATCAGGCAGGTAACACGACTTGTTATTGACAACCGACCTGTCGAGTACCTGACTAAACTCTGGAGGCGCTCGGATGCGCACGCTGGGACCACTAAGCTGTGGCTGTTTCTCGGTAGACCCTAGGTCAACTCCTCTGTCATGCTTGTAAATAACCAACTGATCTGCCTTTCTTCAGTTGGAACTTTTAAGTCCATTATGGTTATTTGAAATGTATCTTTCTTTAAGATTAAGTGGCATGCCTAAGAACTAGCCAAGTGTAGTTAAGCGCATTGACCACTATAAACAACATTTGTTATACCTCCCAACTCAAATACGTTTTCCGATTGGAGGAAAACGTGTCACGTGCCGTGGGTCAAAACTCGCTAGCTCCCTAGGGCGAACAAAACTCACTAACTCTCTAGGGAAACAACTTGAACTTTCGACTCGCAAGTGATCAGGCCGTGCTCCTTGAAACCGCGACAAATTTATGAGCCAGCCGGCGTAAAGCAAACGAGTTCTTCGCAATTTTTTCTAGTTTTGAGTTGGGAGGTATCACAAAACACTTAATGACTGGCCCGCGGGAAACAGTGAGTTTTGTTTCCCTTCGAAACTGTTTTCCCTTGAGGCCAGTCATTAAGTGCTTATCAAACCCTTTTTTGAAAATTGCAGCAATGGAAATTCTCTTAGTTTATTAGCTTACCACAGCATTATGCTACCTCACCATTGCCTATACACTCCAGTTCTAAGCATTGAATGTGTAATGAGAAAGAAATGGATACTGTTCTATAACGGAATACATTTTGTTCATTTGGTCTTTGCTCCACTCCACATAATGCCTTGTTATGGAAGGCGTTGGATCAACCACCTTAGCACATGCCTTGAGAAAGTCGTCACTGCACGTGATTTCAATAAACCGACAAATCTTTGACATGGTTTCCACAGGTTTCTTCACGAGCTCGACGCCATTTACGTCCAATAACTTGTCTCCAAGAATCTCTCTAGCTATTGCGCTTCCTGCAGCCCAGCGAAAGAATCTATCCATGCTGTGATCTAACAGTTCTGGATCATTAACCTAAAGAATGTAAACCAAAATTTCAAGGTAGGCTCTCGACTCTTGACAACTGAAGCAAACACCAATAACAAGGGTAGCAGGGATGGCGCAGTGGTGGGAGCGCTCGCCTCCCCGGGACTATTGTGGCCTGGGTTCGATTCCGGTCCAGTGGCATATGTGGGTTGAGTTTGTTGTTGGTCATCGCCTGCTCCGAGGGTTTCTCTCCGGCTTTCCTCCCTCCACAAGTACCAGCATCTCCAAGTCCAATCCGAGCAGGATAGAGGACACTCATGAAAGCTAGTTTAAGCTGGTGTGGCTTTCTCTTTAGCTGATATTGTAATTAATTAATTCCTTCCTTCCTTTCTTCATTTATTTATCTTTAACAGTTTAATAAGAACAGTTACATACACTACGAAACTTGGTTTCTACGTCCTGACAAGACTATTAGTACAAGATAAGTTCTCTTACTTTCGCTGCGTGGTGTTCAAATCTGCCTCCCGGTTGCTTAGTTCTCCTTAAGGTTATTGTTGAGACGATGTCGAACGGGTTTCTTATGATGTGAATGAACTTGACTTTGACTCTATATTTGTTTTCAGTGTTCTCCACCAAACGCCGGAGCGTATCATGGGGCATGTTTAGAATTACAGCAGATGTAGTCCAAGCAGTCTTGTCACCAACAACCTAGGTAATTGAAAGTGAAGAGTGATCATTGCAGTAAATTTTCCAATTTGAGCAATTGGAAAGAAGAAGCCTGAAAAAAAAAAATCAGGGCTTCAACGGGATTCGAACCCGTGACCTCCGCGATACCGGTGCGATGCTCTACCAACTGAGCTATGAAGCCACACATTGGGAGCGAGGTCAATTTATTGAGTTCATATCTTCCCGTGCAGTGAAATGATGTGAAGTTTATATGAAATAATTCATATTTGTACTGCGGTTGTAAATGAAAGTGAAGGGTGATCATCGCAGTAAATTTTCCAATTTAAGCAACTGGAAAGAAGAAGCCTGAAAAATTAAAGTAGGCCCTGATTTTTTTCTTTTTTTTTTTCAGGCTTCTTCTTTCCAATTGCTTAAATTGGAAAATTTACTGCGATGATCACTCTTCACTTTCATTTACAACCGCAGTACAAATATGAATTATTTCATATAAACTTCACATCATTTCACTGCACGGGAAGATATGAACTCAATAAATTGACCTCGCTCTCACTGTGTGGCTTCATAGCTCAGTTGGTAGAGCATCGCACCGGTATCGCGGAGGTCACGGGTTCGAATCCCGTTGAAGCCCTGATTTTTTTTTTTTTTTCAGGCTTCTTCTTTCCAATTGCTTAAATTGGAAAATTTACTGCGATGATCACTCTTCACTTTCATTTACAACCGCAGTACAAATATGAATTATTTCATATAAACTTCACAAAACCTAGGTAATTGTAAGAAAAAACAGGAGCCACTGACTTGTTTTTGTTCGGGTGCAATCAGTCACTTCACCAGAAACAATACTTATAGTCCTTATAGCGTAGTCATCAGTCTCAACGTTTTCAGGTCCAATCACGGAATCTTTTGTCACGATAGCGGATGAAGTCAATTGGACAAAGAGTCGTCTCAGGATAATTTAGTTCCAGTTTCATGTTAGCAGTGGAAGTGTTAAATATTTGGAGGTAAAAAAAAACTTAAAAGGCACCCGTGGAGTATACCGCCTATGGCATCCGTTGTTGTAAGTTGTTTTGTGATAGTGTTGCTTTTTCGATGAGCAACTTTGAGAGTCGACTCGTGATTTTTGGAAAAGACTGGAGAAGAATTGAACTTCAAACACTGTGCTAGTACAGTCTAGAGGAGGTAAAGATGGTTTAGCGATTAGCAGGTGAAAAACAGTTCTCTATATTTAGCTTTTCCCTTCACCAAGTGCAGTTCCATTTGAAACTAAACTAAGGTTGTGCTTGGTCATTCGCTTTTACATAGCTCTTATTAACCGAGCAGGAGGTCTGTATAGGAGAATCGTGACCCAGGTCGTGACTACAGACCGAACGTAGTAAGGTCTTCACACGCGACCGACTAAGCTCGGTTAATAAGATGTTTATTACATGGCAAACAAGAACAATCTAATTCGTTTCTTGCAAGTGTTTGGCCCTAACTGACATTTTGCTTGCGAACTGCGATGAGCTGAATTTGATTCTGCCAAAATTTGCTCGTCCTCTTTCCTTTTTTTCTCATCAGCCTTTTTAACACTTCCATATATAAATACTGTCAGAGGAAAAAAAACCATGATTTGTAATAATAATTGGACCGAGTGGAGTACAATTCAAGGAGTAATCGTATCTATAAGAAAATTCTCGATCATGATTGGTTCTCCGCGCGCCTATTTGTCAAGTAATCGGCTCGCGATCACGTGGGTGTCCAATTACAGGTGTACGATTTGAACTTTTTCAAATCGGACACCTGTAATTGGATACCCACGTGATTTTCACGTCAGTTACGCGCGCTTTAATGGCTTCCTTAGCAATGTTTTCTACAGTTTTCAAAACTAAGGAAAAGCGCTACTGACGTTTTTGCTCAAAAGAAGTTCTTAGAAGACATTTATATTCCGAAATTTGTAATAGATACGATTAATTAGTAATTGGACCTCGTTTCGTACAATTCAGGGAGTAAGCGTGCTCGTAATTTCAAATCGGCCTCTCCCTTCGCGCTCGTCCGATTTTGAAATTACTCGCGCGATTGCTCCCTGAATTGTACTCCACTCGGTCCAATTACTATTACTAATCGCGCGAGTAATTTCAAAATCGGACGAGCGCGAAGGGAGAGGCCGATTTGAAATTACGAGCTCGATTACTCCATGAATTGTACGACACCAGGTCCAATTACTAATTAATCGTATCTATAACAAATTTCGGAATTAAAAATGTCTTCTAAGAACTTCTTTTGAGCGAAACGTCCGCAGTGCTTATTCTAAGTTTTGAAAACTGTAGAAAACATTGCTAAGGAAGCCATTAAAGTGCGCGTATTTGACGTGAAAATCACGTGGGTATCCAATTACAGGTGTCCGATTTGAAAAAGTTCAAATCGTACACCTGTAATCGGACACCCACGTGATCGCGCGCCGATTACGTGACAAATAGGCGCGCGGAGAACCAATCACGATCGAGAATTTTGTTATAGATACGATTATGCATTTCATTTAGCAACTTTTCCACTGCAAAACGTTTCCAGTCTAGATGGGAAAATCTACAGACCGCTGTCAATATCGATTTCAGCCCATAAATTCGTAAATTTAGCAGTTCCTAGTCCTTGTAAGACCTAGCCATATAATAATGGACAATATCAAGATCTATGGACATTTCATAGTATCGGGTCAGCATTACTAGCTCTGCCATCTTTACTTACTTTAAGGTATTTGTCATACTTCCCTTGCCAATAACCTTCCATCCAGAATCCAAAATGTGTTGTGTTTTCAAGCGTTCCATTCATTACCATGCCTTTCCCACCTTTTAGGAAACGTTGTGATCCTTTCACCAACATATCAAACAGTTCGTTTCTTTTGAACTCCGCCCCATTCCTCAGGCGTGCAAAGAGGTCATTCTCATTGGCGACCACCATGTGTGGGTGTCCATCGAGAAGAGATGCCAGCAGAGTATGGCGACTCCTTGAGTAGCCCACAAATAACAAGAGTGTATCAACGCTTTGGTATTCCTCTCTGTCTTCCTCTGGGAAAAATAAACTGGTTTTACTGTGCTGTTTTCATTCCTCAAAGGAACAATACGTTCCAAGAGCGTTTAAGGGCCTCGTATCGCAATATCAAATCTTGCTGTATAGTTATTGAACAGAACAAACCCAATTAAAGAATCAGCTTAACCCAATAGTTTTTTAAGCTGAGGTATTTACTCTTAAAATTTCTTGTTATTTCCCTCACCTTCGAAATTCTGTTGACCAAAAAGTACTCATTTTTATTGGATATCTGAGAGGTTTATCTCAGCATCATAATTTATTGTTAAGTCAGTACGCATGTTTCTGTTTTGAACTCATGTATGCTTTATTTGTGAACTCGAGGACCAGTATGAACTTTGATAATTAGGCCAACTTTTAAGCTATAGAATGGGTTCCAAAAACGCTTGACGTCGTCTTTATATGTGAAATGAGCGTATAAGGCAAGTCTTTTTCCAAAGCTTTCTCCGTCCACCAAACACAGCATTCTATAAATCATGTTTATAACTAAGAGCGAGCACACGATGGCAAGTTTTAACAATTCTCATCCCTTGTTCTGTGCTCGCCGCTAGTATGACCGCCCATTTGGCGACCAATACTAAACGACCTTTCATTTTAAGACTCGGACTTTCCATCGGAAAGCCAAGAGAAAACGACCAAGTACCAAGTTTTATTTACGTTTAAAACATTCACTGGGTACTGAGATACTGAGTCAATAAAAAAGTCGAGATAAGGTTATATTGTACTTAACTCTGGAATTGTGGAATCAAATAAATCACTTAATTTCGGATGTCCTAACCTGTTTCCAAACTGTAGTTCATGTTCAAATCCGGATTAGCAATATTGCCTTTGCGGGATGTGGAGCAAACTACACAAAAAATAAAGATACAGCATCAGGAAAAGAGAGTAGCTGAATCACTTTTGCGGATTTGAGCCGGAAAAACACTAAAAATGATGGTCTCGGTAAGACGGGACGCCCACAGCAATATTAAGGTGATTCCTCAGAAATAAAAGTTACCGATGAATTTTTTTGAAACTTTCCCTAAATGTTCTCTACCAAGCACTGGTTCGAAAAATGCAATAAAAATGATAGGTCACCATTCTCGTTTAAGAGATGTGGTGGGCCAATCTTACCTCATTTGTGCCTGTACTCGTGCTAATCACGCACGTTATTCATCGGTCCACGTTACATTATGCGATGGCTCGAAACATAGTTTATCAAAGTAATACTCGGAAAAAAACTTGACAGGTAGAAAGTGTAGAGCATATAGAACAATATCATATAAAATTTCTGGAAACATCACGCTATTTGAAACGACGTAAGCGTAAAGCGTTCGTAGAGTCGTTAATTTTGCGGTGATAGTTTGCATCACAGAGTAACGGTTTCGTGCACGCTTTCGCCTATATCTTTTTTTCCTCCCGATAAAATTTTTTAGTTTTCTTTTAAATTAAGGAGGACAATATGCACACTATTATTATGCAATAAAAAATATAGGTCACCATGCTCGTTTAAAAGAAAACGAACATTTATTGCGCTATCGGGCTTAGCTTGTGTGAAATTTCTTTCGTTGTGTACGTGCACGCGCTAATTTGCACGCGCTAATGACGCAAAAATCGTGCGCAGTAGGGATGCGCAATGCAACACTGAGGAATCACCTTAAGTGGAACATGAAAAAGTTTTGTTCTATTGTGCTGAAGAGCAAACTGGACATCTTTGGCATCTTCACTTTGCTGTTACAATAGTACAAAGAAAAAAAAGGTAGCAACACCAAACTATTCTGAATAAACCACTCCATTTTTTTTATTTTCCTTTCAGATTTCCCTTCTGAAACGAAGTATTTTCCAATTTAAAGCCCCAGCCAAACGATCGCAACATTTCAATGCAACATATCGCGTCATTGTTGGGTGCAAAATGTTGCGGGCGTTTGGCCACCCTGTTGCGACATGCAACACAGTGACATTGTTGGCTCATGTTTAAAATGGTCAAATCTGAGCCAACAACACCCAACATGTCGCAACACCTCGCAGCAGTTTGGGTTAAAGCCTTGGCTACATTGCAGAGATACATCCGGATACATAGATATATAGATGAAGGTTCTCCCACATGTCACTGTGTGTAGTGAGTGTATATACATTGTATATTGTATGAAGTGTAGCATGCTACCGGCTGTGAAAAGCCTCTCACCAGATGCTTTTCTTTCAGTATTCCTAACCATGATGAGCACGGCTGCTGCACTGACGACTGTCACGAAGATCAACTTTTGCCAGGTTACATTAACGCGCATGCTTGCTTGTTTTCCTGTAAAAGCCAAAAAGACCTTCTTTCACCAAGAGTATCAAATCCTTTTGAATCTTTCTTCAGTAGCAAGCGTTGAGTGGATTTAAATGGACGATTCGGCTGAGTCCATGAGGTACTGCTGTTATTCGTTTAATTCCAAACTTTCCTCGTCGATCTTCGGCATCTTTGGGGAATATTTTCTTTGCATTCCCTGACGATGCCGCAGATCAGCGGAGGCTTGGAATTAAAAGAATAAAAGTAGCTCTAGGGCTCAGTCGAATCGTATATTTAAATCCACCCTTTTATTTTGTTTATTTTCAAGATATTCAGTCGCTAAACCTGGCAGGAATTCATATGAGAGTTTCAGCTTAGTGCTAACTAGTTTAGTTGCAAATCTGTTGTTTGATATACTCTCTCAAAATTCCTCCCTAGGCTGCAGCCAACGTAGATGTCAATTCAAAACCAATTATCTGTAGAAACTGGGGGTTAGGGAAACTTCATATCACTATCCCGAAATTACTTGGTTGATTCAAAACCAAAATGGAACGTTTCTCATGCCTGATATATACACTGTGTTGGCAATATTTAAGCAAAGCTCATTAAGCCTCGGCCACTGAAACGATCGCAGCATTGCTGGGGGCAAATGTCGCGCGCGTTCGGCGACGCTGCTGCAGTCAAACTTGAGCCATCAACATCCAAAATTTTGTCTCAATTTGTCACAACAGAGTGGCCAAACGCGCGCAACATTTTGCCCCCAGCAATGTTGACCATAAGGACCTATGCCCCTCATGGGCTGAAAGAGTTTAAGTTAAGTAAGTCAATGCCCAGATCGTTTGGCAGGGACTTAAGACGTTTTTTTTTTAACTTTTCAAGTAAACAACGTGCCAGTAGCTCCAGTAGGAGTAGTTTTCAGCATCACCTCATATATGGATATTTTTTTATTATTGTTTTAACGCGTACACGAGGGGGGTCTACATGTAACTCACTTGTTGTTAAAGACATAATTGATCATCGCAGTTACACAACTTAAGCAGTTGCAAAATGAAAGCCTGAAAAAAATTCAGGCCTGAACGGGATTCGAAGCCATGACCTCTGCGATACCAAAAGAGTATTTGTTAAGAGCAAAACCCTTTAAACGACGAAAGTATTAAAAGACAACTGGAGAGTAAGATGCTTAGGAACAATGTGGTCCGTGATCGGAATGTCCAACTTGACACACTAAAATCTGCCAGTTTTCTTTTTATCTACTGATCTCAATAGATAAATTACTAAAGTCGCAACTTTAATTCAGGCGACTGATAGGAAACTGATCGACTGTAAAATACACTGACAACTGGCGAACTTCTTAACGTGTATTTTGAATTTTTAACCTGGGTGATCAGTTGGAGATTCACTGAATATTTAATTCTATTTTTCCGATCGAGTATTTAATTCTTTCATTATCAGCAACGAGTTACAGTTTACCACGTGTATTACCCAAGTATAGAATTAATCTAAACAATCCAACTCTAAAGTACAGTATTTATCTGAATAATGCAACTGTTAATTTCTAAAGTGCCGAACTTAAAAGCGCAATTAGCATATATTATTAGTGTTTTCTTTAGTTTGTTTAAAGGTAATAATGGACACCTCGAAAAACATGTCGGTCTCTAGCGTGGAATAGGATTAAATTTGGGGAAAGAGCATGTTCAACAAATCATTTCATTAAAGAATAGCAGTGGACACTTAAATTGGATAATGACACGGAACAAAAAAATTCTAATAAGGACAATTATGTGTCCATCGAAGTGTGAGTAAACAAATGCCGCAACGAATTGAGGTTTGCAGACAAAAAAAAACACAATTAATACCCTGTAAACAAAAAACGTATTTTTCGTAAATTTAAACCAGTTTCCCTTGATTCTTCTTACTGCATCTTTAGATAACCCAGAAAGTCTGCTTCCGTCGAAATATCGTCCTGATTTTCGAATGAATTTGTCGAAGTTTGTTTGCATTACTTTTCAACAGTACTGTATTACACCGGAGGCTTTTTTACTCCTTTAAAACCCCGGCGTGTTCGTAAAGCTTTTAATTAAGCTGATTAAAGGTTTGCCAGCTTAGAAAGAACCGTAACTAACCACGAGATGCATCACTGCTCCACTTGGAATCCCTTCAAGCACTTTTCATATTTAACAAATGAATTAAGTAAGTTCAGGCCAGTACAGCTTTGTGTAATACATGAGGAACAAAACGTATATATAACGTACAAAGACAAAGAAACAAAAGGGAAATAAATTACACCAACTTAAGTCTATTTACCCAATACGCTAGCCCAGACTTGATATGGTCCTAACTCTTCACAGGCCTCAATGTAAACTCGAAATTATGTCCAGCTCTCGACCTGAGGAACACGAAACTGTCACATCTCTTAGCAACATGACAAACATTTCTGTCAAAATGCAAAATACTTACTTTTTACAATTCTCCTTGTACTTGACGTTTTTCAAAACAAAGTTAGATGAAGGATAGAGTATTTTAAACGGCGTAAATTGGGCCTTTTCAAACGTTAATAACTCCCATTCGAAGGTGTGCTTTCCGTTTTAGTCGTAAGTGTATAAAAGCGACAGATTTAGAGATAATATTTACTTGTGTAATAATACTTCGCTTCACACTAGAACTTGAAAGTATAATCTAAGTACATTGACTTGGAACCTGTCCTTTGAGTGTGAAGGGGGAAACTGTACTTACTTGGACCTTACTTAGTGACCACGGAAACTTTCCCAGATCAAAGAAGCCGAAGTGCGCCACCAGGTATGGTCTACACCACACTTGAGAACGCACCCGACTAATGAAAAATTGCAGCCAACTGAAAGCGATGAACAGCTGTCCTACAATTCTGATTCTGAACAGACCGATACAAGTTTACAATTTTCTTGGATTTCATTTCCATAAAAAGCCTAAACTATCGCTTTTCATTCATCCGACAGCAAGTGCTCTTCTGCAAATTACAAACCACCTGCTGTTTCAAGTTTCAACCAGGTCATTTCTTTGCTCCTTTAAACATTGGACAAATTCACGCGGAAATGCATTTACTAAGTTTGTTAGCTCAAGCCCTGCGTCTTTGAGCCATTCTAGAGGAATATAGAAGATGTTGTTTGTTCCTTTTTGTGGTTGCTATTGCTTTGTTGCTCTTTGTTGCTCTTTTTCCGTTTAAGATGTTGCATGAACAACTCTGGAAAGTTCTTTTGTAATTCTTTGTTCACAGGTGAAGTTTCTACTCCTGTAAACCTAGAAAGATGGAAGGATACAGATGTCAGTCTTTTCATAACCACATATGCCGATAATAAGTACTTGTTTCGCGGAAAAGGGACTAAGAAAGACTTGTTCGAGAAAATAGTAGAACAGTTTACTAAAGGCATCTAAGCGACATAGAAGGGCCTGCGAACGAATGGGACTGTGACAAATGGAACGCACTCTTCCCAAATGGAAATTCCCAATGGAAATTTTCCGGGTTTTTTTGTAACTGGAAAACGCCCGAGATTTTCAAGTGCATGCACTTGAGTCAAACTAAGCGAAGTAATATGTATGTGTTTTAGTCAAAGGGGCTATTTTCATGTGCCCAATAGAGTAATTTATAAATAACTGAGCCACTACGCGCGCTCCTATTGGTCGATAGCTGTGTTTAGATGAGAGTTTGTAAACACGGTTGTGACGTTTCACATTTGCGCGTATTTTGGAGAATTCTCCCAACCCTCCTCGTGTTTAGATGAAGCTATATAAACACGGAAAAAGTGCTCTATTGCTTAAATATAAGATAATTTTTCAATCCATTCAGAGATGTTTATTTAATTTTACATTCAAGGTTGCAGTCCAGTCTCAACATAAAAAATATCATTTATACATTCATGAATTTTCGCTAATTTGAGTGTCCTTGGGATGATTTGATACTCTAAATTATCTTTCAAGAACATCCGGTACTTGGTTCTCATTACCTTCTTTGCTGAATTTGCAAAAACATTTAAAACATGTTGGCGACTAGCGCCATAATCAAGCCTCCGGATTGGTGAGATGTTACCGGTTTAACGCCAGACCTTTTGACTGAGGGCAGAAATTTTCCTTTGTTTAAGTCTGACAACATACAAATTGAGCTAGCAGCTGGTCATAGGCAAGTAACATATTTCAGCGGTGATGAATCAGTGTGAAATTTTATGAAATCTAACATCACCCAGCGTGTCACTGAACAGCTGATTCATTTCTATAAAATGATGCCACATACCTAGTATTGAAATAATAGCAAAGCATTTCTATAGTGAATAATCCATTTTTGCTAGAGTTTTGTTCATGTGGCGCATCAAATGTGTTTCCCACAGAAAGGAAAAATGATGTGAAGCAAGCAATTATTTAAAAGCACTTCGACCCTGACCGCCCGCATGTAACTTGGATGTAGTGATGGATGTAACAATTATTTTCTGATTAGATTAATCTAGGATATGACATACCAGCAATTATAGTTCTTTCATTCATTTATAATTTTAAGGTTTT
>CBDDTI010000630.1:0-4350 GCA_965233585.1 bacterium | reverse complement strand
TACTGCTTTCAAAATGTTAAACCTTTGTGTCTCACCGAGAATAGACAAGTCAAAACTCGTCCGCTTTCTCACGAGTTTCGAATTCCTTGCACATTAATGATTCTGACTTCAGTTCTGATTAGATTTGTGTCTTCATGAAATATTCAGTTGAATTCCTGAAGGTTTACCAATGTTTTTTTCAGCGAGCATGGAATTAAGCTTGCAGTGTTTTTATTCTTTCTCTGATCACCTGTCTGTTGAGACCCTGTCACAGACTGCAGTGTTCAAGTTAAAAACAAAGCTCATGACAAAGATATTCCTAGCAACACCAGAGTATTTTAATTCAGTTTTTCTCTCAGGAGGTCCAGCGTTAGTTACTTGCTAATGAGATTGCTTGTCATCAGGGATATGGAGGATAACGGGGGCAATAAAAACAATCTAATCAGTTTTGCACGAAGGCTTGTTTTGAGACAGAATCAAAAGGCCACTCGGCAATGGCCCATTGCAAGCTTGCATCAGTTGAATAAATACTTCTAGCGTACGAAAAGTGGGCTTTTGTTGTTGTTGTTGTTCTTATAGTTTTCAAACTATTTATAGAGTGAGTCAAAGCCGTAGATTAGTTGTCAGTTGTCAAAGAACATACATGGAAGAGGATTTTTGCACAGCTTCATCCTTTAGATAGGTTTAAATTGACTTCAAATAAACACCGCAGGACTCTAAGGATATTGTAACGGCATGAACTGCCCACCTCCACAATGAAGAGTGTGGTGGCGCAAACAGAGCTTTTTCTTTGGCGGTACCGCATATGCAACTGAAGAGATAAATTAAAAGAGGCTCTGCTCTCAGGGTGTGTGGAGTTTTTTATTTATTGCAATTTCACGTTACATAGGGCCAGGCCAGAACTTGCTGACAACTGTGATTTCTTTTCAGGGTCAGGAGGTATCTTATTTAACACACCCAGTACAAAGCCAAGCTTCCGTGTCTTTCACAGCCTCTCCATCTTACTATGAAGGTACCACGAAACTTTTGACCAAAAGCACTTACAGAAAAAATATATTACAGTTCACCCCAACCGTACGGTCAGCCTTTCTGACTTCAGTTTCTTCAAGTCTTTGCATTTGCTGATCAGGACCCACCGGGTTCCGGTACTTTTGATTTGTCCGTTGGCCCTTTCTAGAGTTAAACGTTTTTTTGTTCACTTATAGAGAGCATAGAGACCGTAAGAAGTGTTTTCCCGTCAAAGTTCAAATTCTTTATATTTTTGTCAATAAGTACTTGAATTCAGTATCCTGGCGGTAACTTTTATTTACACAACTCCGGCCACTTAACAAACATTTTTAAACGAAGATTTTTTTTTGTTACTCAGCCTGCCCAGAGATAGACTGTACACGCCATTTGACGTCTCCCATTTGGTTTGTACCTAACATCAGTCATTCAGACTCTGACGATCAACTAGGTGAGGACCTGGAATACTTCATCAATACCACATGGGAATGACCAGCTAGGCAAAAAGGAAAGAAACATGGGCTCGCTGATTACCTTACCTGATTCGAACCATATAAGATCTTCCAGCCTTAAAAACAATATTGAAGACGCTCAAGGCAAAAGGATACTACACAAGTTCACCAGAACAGGCAAACCTGTCATAACTCTAGCAGTGATCATTGAAGTACGTTAGACATAAAAAAACAGTGGTCCTCTTATTCACAACAAATTGAATTGTTTAACTTTCAAGTGTGACATGTAAACTGATATCATACTGTCGATCATGAGTTATTTGATTCATCGATTCTGAGAGTGCATACTAAGGCTCGTTAACATTCTTCGTCATCTTTTACGTGAAAATAAAATAGGTAGTAAGATGGAAACCGAACTAGATTAACGTCAAAAATCATGCACAGAAGAATTGTAGAAGCCACTTCTGTAACAACAATTTATTGAGCATTCAAATTGTCTGTCGAGACTCGCCTTTCTTTATTCGACCACCCTTGTATAAACAATATTGTCGGAATACACCTGTCAGATTAATAAATTCAGGTCAATCCAGTCCTGAAATAAAACACTGACTCAGTTCAGTGCCTGACAGAAAATGCCTGCGTTCAAAATGTTAAATCTTTGTGTCTCACCGAGAATAGACTCCCCCGATTTCTCACGAGTTTCAGATTCCTTGCACATCAAAGCAATGACTCTGACTTCAGCTCTGACTAGACTTCTAGGGGGGCTTTTCTATCTTCACGAAAAAATCAGTCCAATTCCTGAAAGATTACTGATGTTTAACAAGGAGCATGAAATTAAGTTTGCAGTGTTTTGACGTCAGTAAGATGAACTGGAAAACATTCCCAGTGTTATCTAAACCAAGCCGCTCTGGAAAGAGTTCTAAAGAAAATTAACTTGAAACACCTCATAAAGGGAGAACCAGCTATCGAAATATCAAAATTTGATTTGAGTTTCTGTTCTCCCGGGAACAAGAGTCGAGGTATCATTAAAGTGGTCTTTGTGACTAAAAGTAGCCAAACAGGATTGATTGTAGTGGTTGAAAGCATCTCTCCCATCGATTTAACTTTGGGATTATCCTGAAATGTTTTACCATGGCATTTGCCTTTCTTGAGATTGATCCCCTTTTAACAACTTCCGATTGTATTTAACCACTGCTATTACAAAAGTAAAATGTATTCTCAAAAGATTTCACTCAAGTCTTAATAACGTTTGCTAGAAAAAGGTCATTCTCGCATGCAGGAAAAACTGAAATATTGCTCTTATCACCATGAATGTGCTCCCGATTGCGCAAAACGTCCGTGGGAAAATTACGCTTCATTACTGAGCATGTAACAAAGTAAGCGATAGGGTCATGCCGTACTGTCGCTCCGCACAAATGGGAACTTTATTGTAAACATAGATATCTGTCAACCCAAAGAGTTAATCCGTAGATTGCTATCGTGGGGTATTTTAAAAGTCGTTGCTCAAAAAGGAGGAGTACGTATCCACAAAGTGCTGACACGTTCAAATTAATAACTCGAAACGTATGAATATGGAGAGACGGCGAATCGAGAGGAATAAACGCGAGCAAAAACGAGTTAAGCTACAGTGTAAGGCCTTCAAAGAACTGCAAGAACTTCTTCCAAACTCTAATCAGAAGAAACGTACTAAAATACAAATTCTCCAGGATGCGTCGGATTATATTAGATATCTGAAACTCAAGCTTCAGAAAGTGGAAGAGAAGGGAACCGAAGATTCTCTAGAAGACTGCCAAGCTCGTCCGAGCTGCGTATTTGCCAAGAAGGTACGTTCACCTGTGCTGTATATTTTGTCTGAAGAACAACTGGAATTGTTTAAATTTCACGTATGCCGTACACAATGGTTAAAATTTTCACAGACATTTAAGTGTGTTTCTTGTTTAAGAACCGCAGCCCTCCCGGCATTGATGTGTTGGTAAATCTATCCCATATCATCCTGCCCGTAGTTATTTGACTCGTCTTGAAAGTAAATAACAGCCACCAAAATAATACCGAGGCTCGTTAACAAGCTTTCACCATCTTTTTCGGTCAATGAAAAAAAACACGTATTAACACGTATAAAATTAAATTAACGTCAAAAATCGTACTCAGAAGAACTAGAGAAGCCTCAACTGTAACAATTTGTTGAGAATTGGAACTGTGTGTGGAGACTGATTAAAGGGGGGGGGGGGGGGGTGGGGGCGGTTTTGATTTACTTGCCCTGCTGGCTTTTCTCCATTCTGTCATTTGTTTTTTTACTCAAAATAAGGGAGTGGGGAGGGGGGGGGGGGGGGGGGACGAGCTCTGCGGTGCCCTCCCCTACACTGTATATTGTCGGAATACACCTGTCAGATTATTAAATTCAGGTCAATTCAGCGCTGAAATAAAACACTGACTTCTCTGAAGGGTTGCCTAACCCGTGTTTGTGCCTGAAGGAAAATTACTGCCTTCAAAATGTCAAACCTTTGTGTCTCACCGAGAATAGACAAGTCAAAACTCGCCCGCTTTCTCACGAGTTTCGAATTCCTTGCACATTAACGATTCTGACTTCAGCTCTGATTAGATTTGTGTCTTCATGAAATATTCAGTTGAATTCCTGAAGGTTTACCTATGTTTTTTTCAGCGAGCATGGAATTAAGCTTGCAGTGTTTTTATTCTTTCTCTGGTCAGGTGTCCAGACCCTGTCACAGACTGCAGTGTTTAAGTTAAAAACAAAGCTCGTGACAAAGATGTTCCTAGGAACAGCATAGTATTTTGTTTCAGTTTCTCTCCCAGGAGGTCCAGCGTTAATTACTTGCTAATAAGATTACTTGTCATCGGGGATATGGATGATAAGGAGAGCAAATAAAAACAATCTAGCACAATAGATTACCGAGTT
>CBDDTI010000629.1:5000-8702 GCA_965233585.1 bacterium | reverse complement strand
CTTCGAACAAAAATATTCGCACACCAAGTTAACGCAAAGGTCATCAGCTCTATATTTTGTTGAGTTTCGACTCAATGCGCGCGCTTGACATAGACGTGGCACGCACGTGCCTAATGAATTGCGTGCGCACTAGAGATGCACAGTAGCAACGGGCGCGAACGTCCTTAAGGAGGCTCGAAAGGGTTTTTAGCTGCACGCGCGCGCACAATCTACACACGCTATAACTAAGATGCACGCGTCAGCTGAATGAGTAGGGAGCTTAAGCACGCGCGTTTTTGAGACGCGGACGGCAACCGGAAGAGAACCTTTTGCGTGCTAGGAAAGTATTGTCTCGCAGATTTTTATACTCCTCGTCTTTAATGGAGAAAAGATACTTAGCAATGTGAATGTGGTCGTGTGAGGGCAAGTTAAAAGTGAAAACAGCTCACGTCCGGTTGCCGTCCGCGCCTCAAAAATGCGCGTGCTTAAGCTCCCTAGTATTAAAATCAACATACCGGAAGTTAATGCTGCGTAAAATCGCGCGAACCGGAAATAAAATCTGCCGAAAACATTTGTTTTTAGCTCGAAAGTTTGCTCGGTGACCTATCTTGATTTTTTGCATGCACGCACCACTCACGATGGCACTTCAGATATAAAAGTTTCGGGGAAAATTATCTAGTGGAATTTTCTGTAAGCTATGAAACGCGTTTTCTTTAAATATATTTAATTCTACTAGATAAATTTTTTTCATACTGTCTGAAAAGTTAAAGAATTTAGGGAACTTTCCAACAAAGAAATAAAAATGGTAGGTCACCGAATTAGTTTCTCAGATAATTTACAAAAACTGAAATTTAGAGGACGCTTTTGTGGACCTTGTGCGCTGCCATGGTAACTGATATGACGTCACAAGTACCCTTAAAGTATAGCCCAACAATAGAGTTGGAAGGAGACATGTAGTTTGCCCACACTATTAAACATCCTTCTTTGTAATCTTCCTTCGTCTCACGAACAATATAGCAACGAAAAACCCTTTCGAGCCTCCATTTAAAAATGTGTGACACGTGTCCTGCCATACTGCAAGACTTGAGAACGCTTCTAGGCTGTCGATATATGACATTGTTCATCACGAGTGTCCAATAGCTCAGTGTTTAGAGCGTCCAACTGGTATTCTGGAAAGTCATGGGTTCGACTCCCGTTAAGGGCTCAGAAAATTCTTTTTCTGAGTATTTCGACTTGAGAACGCCTCTCCGTTTTTCAATTAAATGATTTTTATCGTACAATTTGTGATAAGTAAGCTCTAGTGGACTAGACTGCAAATCGAACTTGCTTTTTTTTTCAATCTTTTAAAGATTTTCTTGTTCGTATTTCCTCCAAATTGTGCTCGAAACCATTTGATGACCCATACAATTTGCGATTAGTTTTCACTCTTTTTTTAAGACATGAGGGGATTACAGAGTTTGAAAGTCTTCCAGACTTTCGCAACATGATATCACAGTTTTGTGCATACGTAACCAGCTGCATCACTCCTTTTACAGTTTCACTGCTCGTATGTAGTAAATTTTTACAAAACTAGACCATTATATATTCAGTTTTCAATCAATGAAACTATGTGTTTTGCGCCTTGACTTTTCGTATGTGTGCTCATGATACTGCACCTCAAACTGACTCATGTGGTTCTTTGTTAACAGCTGCCTGTAAATATGCTCGCGATAAAAAGCTACAGGAGAAACAAAAGAAGCTGAATTCATTGCCGCCAATTCTTCGTCCCAAGAATAAAAAGTCACGCGAGCTGGCAGCGGTGGCGCATTTTCAGCAGAAGATTCGTCCCGGACGGTTGGTGGACACAGACAAGTTAAACCGGAAGCAATGGGCGCGAACAGAGGTGGCTCTAAATCCATTTCTTTATGGTAAAAAAGACGAGTTGACTATGGTTCGTCAGAGCCCCTTAAAAACACTTCAGAGCAACGACGACCCCGATGAAAGCCTCGATGGCGCTTTCTCTTTACCCCAGTCCCTGTCGGCCACATTTGGCAATAGCCCTGACGTCCCGGATGGGGGACCTGAGCAGACCAGCGACAGGGAATTGCATTTTGGACAAGGAGTCTGGAATGGGGCCCAGAATCAAGGAAGGGGCGTAAAACTGGACACTAAAGCGACGTAACTCTACAGAGACCCTTGTTTCTGATTGGATATTACTTGCGCGCGAAGGACAACCAATCACTGCACGAACTCCCTCAGAGCCACGTTTTCAGAATTGAATGTTTTGAATCGAATTTCAGGTTTCTCTCAATTGAGAGAAAAATTTAACACGTGAAGACTGAGGTGAGTTTACTCAAGGAAAGTTAAGCCGATACCAGACCCGTAGCTGAGACAACACTATTAGCGTTTTCTTGCAGGGTAATTTAAGTTTGTTTTCCATTCCTAAACTATTTGCTAAAAGCTGAAAATCAACAGTTTGTGTTTTTAGTCGTCTATTATTGACCTCTTATGGCCCTGGATACAGAGTTATTCTGATGCAGAAAAGTCTTTTGTAGATTTTCTATGGACGGTAGTTTGTAAAACGGGTAGAAATGCAAGAATTTTGTAAAGTGAAGGTAGCTTTCCTAAGTTCGGATTTTGCGTTGGAAATAAGATTTCCCGTTCCATGTATGGCCAAACCAATCTTAAAGCGCTATCCAAACAATCTACGTCCGAAGATGGATTATGCAGATTACAAACTAGAGCTGGTTTTAGGTTTCCCAGGCCTATGCTGTTGTTGCTCGGTCGTCGTCTGGAACAAATATCTAAAAGAAAGAACTTGAACATTTTAAGAATGTAGATTAACTGAATCCGAGACTGTGTTGCCTAATAGAAATGCTAAATTGAATAGTGTTGATTTTTTGCTCACATTACGCTAATGCGAGGAGGTAACCTGCGATCAGGTGTCCCGTTTATTTTCGCGGCGGGAAGGAATTTCGACGCGAAAAAAATAGGGACGCCTGATCGCAGGTTAGCGAGGAGGGGACTGAAGAGACATACATTATTTATACTTACGAAACGATCGATTTATAACGAGCGCTCTGAGGAGGGAATTGGGGCTGGGGTAGTAATGATATTTAAGTAACGCTCCTAACTACCTAACTACTAGAATGAGAAATGTACAGAGGCTAGTTAGGCAATCTCGTTCCCAGAGCTCGCGTTACCCTTGTCCAGCGGAATGAGAAACGAAGTTCCGCTAGACAAGGTTAACGCGGGCTCTGGGAACGAGATTGCTTGCTAGGAGAATACATACCTCTTACTAACCGAGTTTGAGGGCCGTACCGTAAGTTACGGACCGAGTTTTTTCCTTCGATTTATGGCCCGCGCGCTTCGCGATAAATCACCAAACAGTTTTGCAACAGAATCAACTTTAAATTTTAGCGGGCCGTACTCTCTTGTACGGCCCGCTAAATTGACCAATCACAGCGTGCGTACTAACCAAGAGATATAATAAAGGTATTTATATTATGGATGAGGGACACGTTAAAGCTAGCATCTTTATCGATGAGAAAGGCAATCAAACGTGATATTCTTGCTCAAAATGATTTTCGGGTTAGAATGATATACGCAATGTACTTATGTTTGTTGATTCTTTGTATTATGCTTGACGCCATAATTAGCTCTTTGTAATAAATATCAGTTTTCATAGTCATTTCTGTGCTAGTGTCGAAATTATTTTGAGTATGCTGCATGAAGCTGCGGTAC
>CBDDTI010000629.1:0-2500 GCA_965233585.1 bacterium | reverse complement strand
GAACAGTCTACCCTCAGCTGCTACAATAGGCAAGCAACTTCGCCGACTAATTTCTGATGATTGCTAATTACTTCTGACACGCATTCATGTAAAACAGGCTTTAATTTTGTTTACTTTTTGAATAGTTCATTTATTTATTATTATTTTTTTATTTTATTTTTATACAGTGCTTTCAATAAGCACCGACGGCCGACGAAAAAAGCGTCGGCTACTTCGCTCAGAGAAGTCGGCTACTTTTCCCCCTAATTTTAGGTAATTAAAGAAAGATTCTTTGAAATTAAGTAGTAAAATAAAGTTAATCACGTTGAGGAGTTGATTGTGCCGGTCCTGATAAGTCAAAACTTGGTTGAAAGCTGCATTTTCTTGAATGAAAACCACGCTTACTTGAGAAAAAATTATAATATCCGAAAGTCCATTTCAGCATTTTGTCACCAAATTTTTTTCTCTCATTTGATTCAAGTCTGAGTTGTAAGCTACAACTAATTGATCTTATTATGGTTTCTGTCGCCTGTCTGGCGGGTTGGCAAACAATCCTAGTATGTTTTTCCCGAGAACTGTGGGTTCGCATGAAAAGAAAAGAGACAAATGGATGGAAAATTAAAAACGCAACTGGACGCTTTCTAGTACAGATACACCCCTCACGTTTTGTCAGTAAAGTCGTTTGCACAGTACCTAATATTGCAGTTGAAGCCGTAATGTTTTTTTTTAACTTTATTTCACATCGAATGGCCACACAAAGACTGTAATTTCCAGACGTGCTTGCGTGATAATTTGGTGCCCAGAATGCTGGAAATGGCATTTCAGAGCCTCCAGATTTCAAAATTTTCTGGGGGAGCATGCCCCCAGACCCCCCTAGGTTAATGGGCCTGACGGGCCCTTGCTCATACAGTCGCTTATTCTTCTTTAACCAGCTGCCTACTTCAAATTTTATTAAAACCCCTAAGTTAGTAAGTAAACAGTTTAAATTATTGAAGATTAATCTGTATACATAGGTTTTCGTAACATGTAGCTTTTATATTAAATTATAATGCCTGATGTATTTTACCGTGTTTAAATAAAGATGATGATGATGATTCGACTCTGCCAATTTACAGGGGTCGGGAGCAGAACGGTGAAGGGCGGGAGGCGGGAGTTAAAGGTACGGTAAGCGGGAGAGCAGGGTACGGGAGGCGAGAGGTTCTGACCCCCCTGTCCCCCCCCCCCCCCCACTTATTAACTATTCATCTCTCATTTGATGTCAGTTAATAGTTTCCAGCAACAATTAGTCCATTTTGAAATTTTCTCCGTTTTGCACTGCTGTATGATGAATTACCGCCTGTCTAACAGCAGCTCTCAAGATCAAGAACTAGTTGGACATTTGCCTATAGAATTATCATTTCTACTGAGTAAATTTTCATCTCGCGAAGGTTGCAGCTTAGAATTTTCACCGACAGGAGCAAGGTTTCTCGAGTACGGACTTGTGGTTTCCGGGCGGTATACTGCTTTTTCTAACGATAAGAAAATGGTGACAATTCTCCACTGAGAACTAGAGCGCAAAGTTGAGAAAGTTAAGCATATGAAGTTGGAGGTCACGCGGCAGAATACCAAAAACAATGTGAACTTTCAGCCTGAATAAACCATAACTGATCAGTCCACGTTATAATTATTTGTGTTTACTTATCTGCTACCCATTGAATCCCTTTGTGATCTTTTATGCGAAATCTATTTTTTAAAGTTTCTCGTTAATTATTAAATTTATTATTAATCTAACAAACTAATTATTAACGGAGAAACGTCTTTGAAAAGTGGGCGGAATAAGGATTTCCAGGCAAAAAGGGGCGAGATGGCGGGATTGACAGGAAAAAATGAACGGGAAAGCGGATCTGAGAAGCCTATTGTGGACCTGTTAGTTGTCGTCATAGTCTTGTTAATTGTTTTTCAGTCATTTAATCGTGATCAGTGTTGTAGATAAATGACATGAAGAGGTCCATAATATGATAACTTTGAGTACTTATGAAAACAATTTAATACAAGAGCAGATGGTCAAAGATTGAATTCCCATCACCTCCTCGCGGTGCAACCTGCCGGTCACCTGAATGAACGTAAGTGTGTATGTTTTCATCATCAAGTAACGCCGCGCGTAAGAAGTAGGCAATAACCAGCGGGGGTAAAGCACAAAATACCTTTGAATTTTTACACGTTTAATACTTATAATTGAATCAAAATTCCCCCTGTCTATTGGCTGGCTGACCTAAAAGCGCGAAATTTGAATTTTCATCCTTAAGGTAATTCCTTAGTATTGCATTGCGCATCTCTACTGCGCACGATTTTCGCGTCATCAGCGCGCGCACATGAGCGCGTGCACGTGCAAAACGTAAGAGATTTCCCTCTAACTAAGCTCGATAACGGAATAAATTCTCCTTTTCTCTTAAACGAGCACGGTGATCCCCGATTTTTTTCTTCAGGTATTTGCTAAGAACAGTGTAATGAAGAACATATTTGAAAAGGAAAAAAAGTTTGA
>CBDDTI010000628.1:0-21761 GCA_965233585.1 bacterium | reverse complement strand
TCTCTCTCATCAAAGCTGAGCGTTCAAATAAAAACATGATAGATTCTATCTGAACCAAACGCGGTTAAAAGAGTCCGGTTTCGATCATCCAAAGTGGTGAACTTGTTGAAAGCCATGACTGCTACTCAGTCTCACAGTTTGTGAATGATGCATTCGGTAGTAAACGCGCTTTTATTTTGAACAAATAATAGATTTTGTGAAAACAATGGGGCAAGTCCAAGCGAGTTCAATGCGGTATTGTGCAGAAACCAGTTTTTGGGACTGGTTAGTCCGGATAAATCAGTTAATGAGAAACCACAGCAGTAATGACCAGAACATAATAATGTATTCCACAGCAATTTATTTACGAATACGGGACAATAACTTATGACATCACTCCCGTTAATGTATTCCACAGCAAATTTTAGATCAAGTTAAATTATTCCGGCCTTATGCGCCTCCTGGCGCGGAGAGATCTAAGTAAAGTTAAATTATTCCACAGCGATACCACAGCAAATTAATGGGAAACCACAACAAAAAAGGGGAAACCGTGGTGCGCCCCATACTACTGAGGACCCCCCCTTCCTACGTGCCTGAATATCAACATTTCCTGACACACTTTGTCACTATCCTTAGAATGTTTTAGTGAAATTTCATGAAAACTCATCAAATCTGCATACCCTATAAATTCACTTTACATTTCACTCCACTCCAGGAGATTATCTCACCTCATGAAACATAAACCAGTGAAACAACAGGACATCCTAGCATCAATGAAAATTAATGGATCATGATTTCTCAGGAAAAGCATCGCAACCATTGCAATGAATCAAGTACCAACAGCACAGGTAGACTGCCTGAAAAGCTCCAAGATGAGCATTCCCTGCAAGAATTCCCTTGAGTGGTTTCATCCATTAACAAAATTAAGAAACCTTTTATTGACTTCAATAGCAGATATGTTTTTTCTAAATAATTCATACTGTAAATCAGTCACTTTTTGAGATTCGTAACATCTTTTTCTGTAAACATTACATGTAGTTTAAATGACTAACTCGGCTGCTTTTTGAGATTCGTAATATCTTTTTCTGTAAACATCAGTTTAAATGACCAACTTAAATTTGTCAAATAAAGGAAAAAACTATCTTGAAGGTGAGATATAGTCTTGTGGAATTTAAATTTGTTTCAATTTTACATGTCTCTTCATATCACTGATTAACTGTGAAACTGAATAGAAAAATAATTCAGAGTTTTTGTTACTGGATCAAGTAGGTATAATGTAGCCCATTCATGAGATTTTGGTGATAAACAAAAGGGAACTGATCATGGTTACATGTAATTCACTATAAAGTCATGTCCCTGACGTTGAATTTGTAACAAAAACAACACATTATAACAGCAGCATTCACTTTTACTGCACATTATTTCCACAATTTGGACAATTATTTGGATAGCTCTCATGGCACTGTATTCTGTAGATACATGTAACCTTAACCACTCGTAGTGGTTTTTGTCAGAATACACTGCTAAAATCAGTGTAAGTGTTTTTTTGCTTTAAACTATAGCGTTGATTATAGACTGAATGTGTACTGGTAATTGTTAAAATTAATATGCTATAAAAAGGCTTGACCACAGTTTGGTCAGTTATAAAGCAGTCATCAATGTGACAGGAGCAGGAAAAAAAAACATCTGAATTCCTTCAATAAATACACATCATTTGGTGTCACTTTGTTAAATGTTTCATAGAGCTGTGCTGTTTTTGAGGTTACTACACGTATTTCTCTTTTGACTTGTGCAAACGGGAGGTCTGTGACTGAAAATGCAAAAAATGGCTGATGATGGCATGAACATTTGTTATTATTTGTAAGCTGGGTGCATATGACATTTAGTTTCATCATATTTGTTTTTGTTTTCTTTCCTTTTTAACATGTGTATGCTATAAATTTCCCAATATGTACAGCAGGGTTATATGTAAGCTTGTGATTGATGATATTCTTATGTTCTTTTTTACATTGTAAAGCGCTTAGAACAGCGATCTATAAGCACCATATAAATTCCATTATTATACACATACATATATTATTTTGCTGATGCAGTTCCACGCTTCAGATGGTACTCATCGCTTTATTTGCTACAGCTCTGTTTCGTACTGGGTCGAGAGTGACCACACTCATCAGGCAAAAATAGCGAATGACCGTTAAGGTGGCTCCCTAGAGTATTTACGAACACCCTCGCTATAGAGTGCGAGTTAGAAAAGGAAACTTACTTAATTTATCTTAAAGTTTTCCCTGTAGAGATTTACCAGTATGGATACTGTTGAAATAAGGCTTATTTTTTAGTTGTCAATTTTTGGATGAAGGCCATTACCATGCCAACATCTCATTTAATGACAGGCAAACATATTCCTCATTTTGACCTAAACTCCTTAATATTTTAACACTTTCCTTCAGTGAAATTTTTTTATACTTGCCACATCATGGAAGTGATATTGCCTAACATTTATTTACTGTAGCAAAGAAAGCGATGAGTACCATTTGAAGCCTGGAACTGCATCAGCAAAATAATATTTACTGCTCCTGTTAAGTTGAGCGCTCTTGAAAAATTGTTCTACCTAAGTATCCAGAATTTACATATACATATACATTATTATTTCTTATTTATTATTGTACTCTCCCTAAGTACACTGTTTAAACTAATGAGAGCACCATTGCAGTTTCAATAGAATTTTGAAAACAGTCCTAGAAAAATATGTGCGCTGATTGATTGAAAATAGTGTTTCTATAACTCGACGGAGACATAGAACTAGCACCAGCTGTTGACATGATGGCGCAAGTAAAGAGAATTTACATTTTGATAATTAAAGTTAACAAGTTGTTTCTGTTTTTCTTGTTCCGGTGTTTTCTAAAAGAAATAGAAAACAGGTACTCTGTGTTTCTATGGAGTTATAGAAACACTTGCGAAAGTTTGGGAGAACTCGTAAAAGCTGTGGAAACACTCGCCTGCGGCTCGTGTTCCAACAGCATTTCTCGTTCTTCCAAACTTCCACTTGTGTTTCTATAACTCGATAGAAAAACAGTACGTGTTTTCTATTTCTTAAATGTAGACTGTGGCTGCAGACTGGGAAAAAAATGTAGACTGAGGGTAAATGTAGACTGTAGCTGCAGACTGGGGACAAAATGTAGACTGAGGGTAAAATGCAGACTTTAAACTGTATGGTGTTGCCATTTCCATTATAAAGAGCTTGAGACAAAAAGGCTAACCCAAGCAGGCCAGTTCAGGCCAAGCAGGCCAGTTCAGGCCAACCTGAGCAATGTTCAGACAAACTAGAGCACTATTCAAGCCACCAGGAGTGTAGATGTTCAGTTCAATTAGCCTGAATAATGCCCGAGTTAGCCTGTTTACAGTTAGAACTTGCTAATGGCAATGATATGATTTATAACTCATCAAATATTTGGTCTAATATTCCCCAGCTAGGACTGGGGAATATCCGAGATTAGTATATACTAAAACAGTAGATAGTGTTAAATGCGCGCGCTGATTGGCTCGTCAAACTCCGAATATCCTGCACTATTTACCTCCGAGCAACTCGGGAAAAATGGCGTCGCGGTTTGCATCGGTGGCAAGTGAAGAAATCATCCAAAATTAATTGTTTGTGGTGCATTTTATCTGACTGTTTTAGTATATACTAAAACAACTATTCACCTCAGTGTCGGTGGCTAGTGTTGGATATTTACCTCGCCGCTTCGCAGCTCGGTAAATATCCACCACTAGCCACCTCCACTTCGGTGAATAGTTGTTAAATATTCCCCAATTTTAAAAACTGTGCAAGCTGCAATAAAGACTGATTTGAAGCATAATAAACACAATAGCCTCTATTCGGCATGAAAATATTCCTGGATATTTGTCCTTGGACATTGTCTGTTCCTCGAAACTCACAGTTTTCCTTGAGCTACCGTACACTCTTGGTAAACTTTTCGTTTCTCTTGACAGTCTGCATTTTACCCATGGCCTGCACCCCACACACTCCTTTTATATGTCGAATATTGTTTTCCTGGCCAAGGCTGAATATTCTTGCTTTTCCACCAATATTCTTGTTCAAATATTCTTAGAACACAGCATATGACATTTAATTATTTTCTGTTTTTGAATGGATTTGGTGTCTGGATGGTGTTAAAGTAAGTTTGGAGCCAGCCTGAATGTCCTGCAGGCATTGAAGTCTGACATGACACACAAAGCATCTTCCAAAAATGTTAGCATTGAATACACAGCTGCAAGTGCTCTTTGTGTTGCTTTTTACCATTCAGAGAAAAGACGGCAATTTTAATTCAGAGTGTCTAGTTAAAAACATCTAATTGTATTGTATTTACAAATTTTCAAAACACAAAATTATATTCTTTTCAAAATTTGAGCCTCAGGTTTATTCTTTAAATGTTCTTAAGATTTCACAAATTTCAACCTAGATTCTTGGGTTGCATGTGACATCATCATTTTCTAAAATCCAAAACTAAAGAGCAACTAAACAGGGCTCAAAGTTTATTTTTGGCTTTGGGAGCACTTGTGCGACCAGGAGTAAAATTTTAGGTGCAATGCCGAAATCTTAGGCACTTAGTTGAAAATCTTAGACACCCAGTTTCAAATATTTGGAGCACCTACTCCAAAAGAAAACTTATGCTACAGAAAGAGCGACTCAGGCTTTGTGTTGCAATATGGATCTATTCTAGCAGTATTGAACACAATGAAAACAAATACAAGAATCAGGATATTTCACACAAGAGATAAGCTTAGATACCAAGTAACTACTGAAATCGCTTTGTTGACTATCATCACTATCGCAACTGCTTGTTGTTCAATTCTGTTCATGAAGATTCTTTTAAATTTTTTCAACATGTGAGTATTCGTGAGAACTAGCGCAAACTTAGTTCATTTGGCTAGCCTTTAAGCCATAGAATTCATAGACTGGCCCGTTCTGAAAATGTTGGACATTTTTGTATGTCAGACAAGTGAAAACAGAGCTTTCTTTACAAAACACAGTATTTTGTGTTCCCGAAGAGGGAGACCACCATTTAATCTTATTCCCAGTCTCCATGCTTTTTGCTTGAAGTGCCTAGCACTTGACTGCACTATGAAGCACATGCTTTATTCCTTCATTTGCATGTGTCAGTGGAGTTGTTTACAAAACAGAACGAGGGAAGAAATGAAAGTTTGAGTTTGGGGCTCAATCCACTGTGAAATTAGGCTAAACAATGACGAATAGAACACACACCAATGGAAGGAAAATGATGCAACCTTATTATTTGGTGCCTGGTTGTGTTATATCTATGTTTAAATTTATATTTATAAAGCGGAGTACAGTTGTATGTTAGTATGGTCAGCACCAGAGAAATCGCACTGTACTTGGCTTTGAAGTCGAAGTGGTGCGACCAAACATTTTGGTCGTTAACTTTGAGCCCCGAGTTTAAAGTTACTATCTTCACCGGGCATGAAAGGGGGTAAATTTATTTCTGTGAACAGCGTTTCAGCTCAATAACTTGCTTCTTCTAAAAACAGACACATTTTAAATTTCATAGTTATGGCGGTGCATAACATACATGTAAAGCTTAGAGAACTTGTTTGTTGAGAAATATATACTTTATATCTCGGGATTTTTAGCCCTTTAGAAGTCAAAGTAGTAGGAAAAGTGCTTATTTAAATCTTTCCTTGATCAGTTCAGATAATCAGTGGCCTAGATAACCAAAGTAAGTTCCAGATGTGTTCACTATTTTCCAGCCGCCATGTTGGTGCCCCTTGAGGTACATCAACATGGTGGCTCTATACTGGGCTCTGTAAATTTGTGCAAAACATTTCGACAGACCTAACACTTGGAGAAGTGTCTAATTTATTTATCACCTATGACATTATAATTTCTTGACTTTATACACTAAATGGTTTTCGAATTATTTTTTAATTACGTGACAGTGCAAGAAGAATACTCTAAATATTATATCCTTGCAAAGAAAAGAGTGTAAAATCATTGGGAATCAAAACAGTTCAAAAGATTACATACTAACAGCATCCATGATCGACTGTTGATCGATACCCTCAATCGATACCCTTGACTGACATCTTGATAGGTACTTGATCCACATCCCAATCTATACTTGGCTGACTCTCTATGATACAATCTCGATCAATTGTCAGAGATAGTCAGCTGAGTGTCAACAGACACATATGCATCAAATTATCAAAAATTAGTCAAAAAAAGTCAACCGACTGTTGACCAAGATGCTGATGGAGTGTAGATGGAGTGTCGCTGGAGGGTCGACTGAGAGTTGATTGAGGGTATCAGTCGTGGGTATCAACCGACACTTGACCTCGGTTGCCTTACTGAGCACACATGATCCAACATTTAATGTGCCTGATAGTCTTTCCCAAGTGACCATAACAGTTAAAAACATTTGATCGATGTGCTTGATTCTTTCCATAAGACAAGCGCTTTTGGCTAAATTGCAGAATACCCCGCCACTTATTTGCATCTCATAGAATAAGAATAGCAACTGTTGTTATAGACCTCGTTCTTCAAAGCACACCGACACATGTAATAAGTAAGTAAGTAAGTAAGTAAGTAAGTAAGAACCTTTATTTGACTTCGAATTACAGGTAGCAACCAGTTATGCTAATATCTTCGAAGAAATAAAATAATATATAAAATAAACTAAATAGACTAAAAATTAGATGTACATGATAAATAAATACATATTCACATGTATGTAATAATCTACAATGAAAAGATATAAAGTTAAGCTAAATTACAGAAAAGACAACAATCACGATCAAATTCAATTTGATTAACAGCTAGTTTAAATGCATTGGTCGTAGGAGCGGTTCTAAGTGAATTAGGTAACGAGTTCCAGAGTTTTGAAGCAAAATAACGGAAAGAGTGTAGGCCATAGGTTGTGGTATTAACCCTGGGGACATGTAATGGGTGGGCCGGGGTATTCTGCAATCGCTCCGCGCTTTTCTATCATAGTTTTAGTTCCCTGAATCATTAGGAAAGATAGAAAATACAGAGACCTTGGGCCTTCCTTCCCCCCGGCACTAACGTCTACGGTATTCTTCATCATAAAACACAGACACCATCTTTGCTGTTTTCAGTGAGATGGAAAGACGTGACACTGTGTTCTATAACTTAGGTGGACATGAAAAAGACATTCTTATAGACTCTCTTACCTTTATAACCCAGTGACGAAGTCTTCGACTGTAAATTACATCAAAGTTAGTAGAGGAGACTACTAACTATGATTACATGAAGGCCGCCATTTTTGCATTATAATAATTACACTAGGCCTCAGTCTCTCAATCATTCTGGGAATCAGTCATTCTCGTTCCCAGAGCCCTTTTCTCATTTCTTAGCCGGCAGGGCCTTGTCCCGAGAATCGAAGTAACTAATTAACAACTATTCACCGAAGTGGAGGTGGCTAGTGGTGGATATTTACCGAGCCGCGAAGCGGCGAGGTAAATATCCAACGCTAGCCACCGACACTGAGGTGAATAGTTGTTTTAGTATATACTAAAACAGTCAGATAAAATGCATCACAAACAACTAATTTTGGATGATTTCTTCACTTGCCACCGATACAAACCGCGACGCCATTTTTCCCAAGTTGCTCGGAGGTAAATAGTGCAGGATATTCGGAGTTCGACGAGCCAATCAGCGCGCGCGTTTAACACTATCTACTGTTTTAGTATATACTAATTAACAATATTCAATATTTAACAATTACTAAAAACTGGATCATTGGATAATGCAATTCGAGAGAAACCACACAATTTTCATTGGCTTAGCTAATAGCCATCATGGTATATGTATAAGAAATCGTATGAACGCGAGTACCTTTCGTGATTTATGGGCACGAGTGATGTTTTGAAAGTTCTCAAAGTTGCACGAGCAGTAAAATACACGAGCAGGTTCATACGATTTTTTATTTATAATTTATATTCTCAACAAAATTACTCAAACGCGCTACTTAATACGCGTTGCGTACTACATAAAACGTTTCAATGGTTTCCAATATGCGCACATGTTTTATTTGAACCAATCAAAAATATAATGTTGTGACAGGGAAATCAAGAGTGAAGGTTTTGAAGGATTTTGCAAAAAATTAGAAAATATCTCGAAAGCTAAATTTTCAGTTATTAAAGGCGGCAAAAGTCCGCAAATCTGTTTTCAATTCTTCAATCTCAACCGGCCTCAGTAATTTACAGACTTGAGTGAGCTGCACTACCCCTGAACCACGTTAAATGTGACTTGACAGTTCAGTAAAAGTTGTTCACGGTCAAAGCATGGCCACTTGTGTTCACTTGCTCAGACGTTGAAGTCGTTGGAGGAAAGATCAAGAGAACTGCTGGAAGCACAGGGGGCCCGCACAATCTGTCTGGGTAGCCGATTGTTATTTTATAGTAAATGTACTAGATTTACCGTTTGCCTCACCTATAGCCATATATCGTTAACTGTGTATATAAATCAATGATAAATAAACGTTGAATTACCTCACCTGTGGTGTATAGTCGTCCTTTTGCCTCAAAAGCGGTTTTTTGAGCGATTTTGAATGAATTTGAGTTCGCCGTTGACTGTTCTTTATAATAGAGAGACAAGGGTGGAAACCTTGTTTTGAAAGGGTTCCAGCGCCGGGGCGATTTTTCCCCCCAAAACGCATCGCTCCGCTTTCAAACTTCGCAGCATGAAGGTCTAAAGATTCACGATTCTTCTCGTACCTTCCAATGGAAAATCCATCCAAACTGCCTGGAGCTAGCCCTCGAAGAAAATGAAAATCCCACAGTATTCGAGCGAGTGTAATGCGTAGCTAGATCCTCACGTGCCAGCCACAAACCGTCAAGCTGATTGCCCCTTTCTGATTGGACGACGTTAGACCGTCGTCCAATCAGAAAGGGGAAATCAGCGTGACGGTTTGTGGCTGGCACATGAGGATCTCGCTATGCATTCGAATCGAATTTTGATTATAGGACGACTATACACCACAGGTGAGGTAATTCAACGTTTATTTATCATTGATTTATATACACAGTTAACGATATATGGCTATAGGTGAGGCAAACGGTAAATCTAGTACATTTACTATAAAATAACAATCGGCTACCCAGACAGATTGTGCGGGCCCCCTGTGCTTCCAGCAGTTCTCTTGATCTTTCCTCCAACGACTTCAACGTCTGAGCAAGTGAACACAAGTGGCCATGCTTTGACCGTGAACAACTTTCACTGAACTGTCAAGTCACATTTAACGTGGTTCAGGGGTAGTGCAGCTCACTCAAGTCTTGCGTAGCCGGTCACTTGGATTATCGACTGCCTCTCGACACTTGCTCCTCGGAGTTTCTTCACAACTGTCTTGCTTGCGGTGTGGTTAGTCAATTTCTTCTTACTTGTTTCCAGAGGCGTATTCTTGATAACCCCCCTTCACCATATTATCGATGCTGTTTACACTGAGCCGCTGTTTCTGGCACCAGACATTTGTTTTAGGGTTCTCAATTATGGCAGGGTAAAAAGGACCTTTGTCTCGTAGCTCTTGAGGACGTCTGTTAAGGTACTGCTTCAGCAAGCCAACAGGACATTTCGTTCTCAAACCCGTCTTTAGTACGTATTTCTGTGTAGAAGATTTGTAACATTTTATCCAGTTGTTCGTGCTCGTATTCTTCCAGTTTCGGGTTTAGTTTACTTTCAATCGCCCAGACCGCATTCAACTAGGTCTCTGTAGCTTTCAACGTGTTTTTGTTTATCGCATTTTCTGTAAGTTGCTCAACGATGTTTGGTTTGACAAAGCAAACCAACTGTCAGCCATTTTTTTCACTTTGGTGTTCAAATTTGGCGCTTCCCCGGTGTTTCCATAGCAACTTCCGTATTGCTCTCTATAACCTGGATTGTACTCTATTACCTATTTATGCATTCGCCATTGGCCAATCAGAAACAAGATATTTTGTTGAGTATATAATAAGAGCCATTACACCATGCTCTACTTAACTAGTATCTTACTAAAACTGTACCTGCAATCGCAGACCACGTCACGTCAACTGGTCACAACTTAAAATGGGACCACTTTGAGATATTAGCAAAGGTCTGATACTCACTACAAGATAACGGAGACTGCTAATTCCAGACTCAAACCTACCCTAAACGTTACTGTCAGCAGCGAAAAGCTTTATCCGTATTAGTTTGCATTTTTTATATGCAAGTTTTTCTCAGCTTCTGTCATAGACTTTCTGAAAAGTCCTCCGTCTTGGCCCCTCAGCGGCCTAATATATTCTACCCTGAAATTCATGTCATGCATTGTTATTGTTAATTAGTTCCTTATCTTAGATTTAAATTTAGTCGTTACTTGTATTCTAAACGGTTTTTGCTGAAGGGCGTATGAAAACCATGAAATCCGGATCCGGAATCCACAACCGGAAACGGAACCGGAATCGGAATCGGACAAATAAATAAATGCTTCAAGTTGGGAAGTATGATTGACATCAATACTCCTCCTCCCTTCTCCGTATTCCTCGCAAGATAGATGATCATACGCAGAGATTGAGTTTGGGATGATGCCCTTATTATACAAAACATATTTGCATTTTATCGTAAATACTTTTGTTTTTGGGTCATCGTAACTTGATCAGAAATAAGACACAAACAGCACAAAATGTACAAAATGTACAAGTTCAACATGTTTATCACTGCTGTTTGTACCAAAATTAGTCCTTCATTTTGGAATCGGTACGTTGATGACACGTTCACCAAGTTTAACAACAAAGACAGTGCAAATGAGTTTTTAAACTATTTAAACAGCTGTCATAGCAATGTTAAATTTACCATTGAATTTGAACAGAGCAATGCAATTCTGTTTTTTTGACATTCTCGTCACACGTAATGAAAACAACACTTTCATGACATCCATCTACCGAAAGAAAACTCTCACAAGTCTCTTCAGGAAATGGGATTCCTTCACTCTACAAAAGTAAAAAATAAACCTCATCCGCTCCCTCACTTATCGCTACTACCGTCTTTGTTCATCTGGCCCCTTGCTACAATCTGCCCTCAATGATCTTCGAAAACTCCTTTAGAACAGCTGCCCAAAAGGTATAATTAACTATCATATGAATGATGTTTTCAACAAAAACAGACATCAGCATAGCAGCCCTGTCCTACAGTTCCTATGAAAAGTATCGTTATCCAACTTCCCTACTTAGCTACAATCCTGGCCAGAACTCTTGGGACTATAAAGGCAATAAACCCGTAAAAATGACGTATTTCCTCCCTTCCCCTCCCCCCGATGCAATGTTGATGTCAGGCATTCAAGTCATTTTCGGTAGACTCAACATTGCTTGAGGGAAGGGGGACAAAAGAAATGGTTTACTAAAACAACATTGTCAACCTTATTTAAGAGGTCAATTCAGAGTTTCATTTTAAAAGTGCATTTTCGCTCTTAATTTTCATAACTGTCTCAAGATGTTTTGACCAGGGTTGTAGGTTTGCAAAGCAACCAAGTCGCTAAACGCCTGAAATCTTGTGTGTACAAATTCTACACTAGCGTTAACCTGAACATCGTTTTTCAGAGCAATCGATGCATAAAATCTTTCTTTTCTTACACATGAGAACCGTAGTAATCGTTCACAACAATCGGGAGTTATTTACAGAGCAAATTGCTGGGATTGTAATGGTTTTTACATTGGTAAAACTAAACGAAGGCTTCACGATAGAAAAACCGAACATTTAAAGGCCCTCGCTAAAAATGACAATACTTCAGCCATTGCCGACCACATCAAGGCCACTGGACATAACGTCAAGCGGGATCATTTTGATATTTTAGCGAAGAGCAAAACAGACTATCATTGTAAAATAAAAGAGGCCTTATTTTATTCAAGAACTTGAGGCAGCTTTCAATGTCAATGTCGGAAGTGAAAAGCTGATGCTTTATTAATCTGTTCTAGTTTTGTAGTTTACTGTTAAGTATTTACTTAATCTAGGTTCCAGTCCCCTCACCTTTGTTATATATAAATAGCTGTTTTAAATTTGAAAATGTATGTAGAGTACATACGAAACGTCAAGTCATAATCAAAATGTACAAGTTCAACATGTTTATCACTGCTGTTTGTGTCTTACATTTGCTTTTGTTTGTGGGTCGCGACAACACCGGGCAATTGCTTGAAATATGGGTAGTATGAGTGAAAATTTGAGTTTGTTATGGGTGTTGCTACACAGATCAAGGAAGTAACGAGTAACGAAGGAACGAGAGACCGAGTAACGGGAAGAAACTTCGAAGGGTCAAAAATTCTCAAATCTTTTAAAAATATGTAGAATCGATCATAATTGTTTTTATAGCATTGATATATAAATAGGAACTCCAAAGCCAATTCAAAAACGAAGCTTGACGACCCATAAGCTCAAAACTAAAATTTAAATAAAACATTGTGTCCAGATACCCGGCAGCCGAAAAGTGTTTTTAAAACACTACATACCTGGCAGTCTAAAACTGTTCTAAACTCATCAGTCCAGTTTTTCTTAAAACTGTAGATATTTATTTAGAAATGTCACGGAAGCATTTTTGGCTTTGTGGTAGAGGAAGTTTTCGAGCTTGGGCATACTAGAAAATCTCGATGTTTCGACACTCAAAAAAAAGAATCGTACTCTGACTCCGTTGTCACCTCTCATAGGTAAATTTCTACAAAAACTGAAGTTGGAACCCTGTGACAGTATTCAATATTTGTTAAGAAATGTGAAGCGATTCTAAAGGATGTTGTGCTTTTGCTATGCATGAATTCTTTTAGCTTCGGTATATTGTACTAAAAAAACCTCGACTCACGGGCACAGTTGTTCAAAAACTTTCCCGGCAGTCAAAAATTCACGAACAATCAATATATTCAATATCTACTGTGTTAACGCTTTGGTTTTGCACAAATTGTGCAGCCAGAAATTTCTCACACGTACTCACATTTCAACCAATTCCCCGGTGTTGTCGCGACCTATAAACAAAAGCAAATATGTTTTGTCTAATAAGAGCATCATCCTAAACTCAATCTAACAGAAAAGAATGATAACTACTATGTTCTTGTACTCGTGCCTTTTCTTAAAAGGGCTCCGCGTATCATGATCCATCTTGCGAGGAATGCAGAGAAGGGAGGAGGAGTATTGATGTCAATCATACTTCCCAAGTTGAAGCATTCCTTTATTTGTCCGATTCCGCTTCCGGTTCCGGTCCCCGATTTCCGATTCCGGATTCCAGATTTCCTGGTTTTCCATACGCCCCTTCTGAAGATGTATTGCCTAGTTTCAAACCGTGAAGGACTAGGTACGAGTCTGTAAATTATGGGATTAGCAACTATTGATCCACAGAGTCATAAAGTGCAGACAAAGCTTAACAAAACCCCCAAGTTTGGTGTAAATTGACCCAAACGTAAGCAAGATACAGCCGTTTGAAAATGTCAAAATTTACAAAGAAATGTATGGCCATCCGGACGCTGTCCGACACAGCGTCCGGATGCCATACATTTCTTTGTTAATTTTGACTTTTTTAAATCGCTGTATCTCAGTCAAAACTAGCCTGATTAACACCAAACTTGGGAATCTTGTGAATCTCGGTGTGCTCTTTCTGTCTATGTGGATCAATGGTTGCTAATCCCATAATTTACAGACTCGTACCTAGTCCTTCACGGTTTGAAACTAGGCAATGTATGTCGAAACTTGCCTAGTTCCTGTACGGCTTTCTCCCAGGCCTTCACGGTCAATTGATTTCGGTGACGTATCTCAGATGAACGGCCCGGAGTCATCCTCGTCCCCAGTGCTACTCGTCTTAGAATGTCGTTGACGAGTAGCCCTGGTCGCACCAAAAAATTCGAATTTTTTCATTGGCTGACAAAAAATGGCTGCGTAGCAGCAATGAAAATTAAAAAGCTCTACGCATCCCATTTTACTTCCGACCCGGATGGTGTGGCGGCAATTCGCTGGCGCGCTTTACGAAAAAAAAAGCAGAAATAGCGACCATTTCTGATCGATCCGAAGGAATCGTAAAAGTTTCCACGTAAACAAAGTAGTACATCGCCTGTAACGATGTCATTCTCGACCGTAATCATCGTTTTTTGTTGTAGCAGCCGAGAAGGTGAGAAGAAACGTTTAAAACTCTGAGATTCCACCAGCTGACAAAACGATTACTTTGTCGCTGACCATACCCCATTGAATCATAAAATTAAGTTCGAATCGGCAGTGGGTTTCAAGAAACATTTGTCTTGCTTCAAGAAAAGCTCAAGAGGAAACCAGGTATCAACACTGCCACTCTATCCCTCTCTCCCCTCCCCTCAGGATTAGTTTCTGAGCATGAGCAGATATGCGAGCAAAAACTACGCATGCGTTACCGGATGTCCGTGATTTACGGACATCCGGTAATTGCTGCTACCAGAGCCCTCCGTTTCGCCGACTACGTGACCAAAAGAAATGGAGGCTCTGGGAACGAGAATGGCCCGGAGTATAGACAAAAACAGAGTGCGCATGCGTTTGGGGTCAGCAGATGTTTGTTGATTTTGGCTAGAACTCGGGGATTATATTCCTGGCCTTTCGTAAACTTTTACGTACATCAGGAAACCGAAGGAGCTCATTACCTGATCGACTTTGCTATCTGGACAAATTCATTCATTCTCACCAAATAACTCAGTCGGAGAGGATGTTGATTATTGCAACTCGTAGGAGTGGAATCGCAAACTGCATCTTTTAGCAAGTTTGCCGCAGTTTGGTACAGAAGAGCATCTTCCTTAGAAATTACGGTTAGAAAATTATTATGCTCAGTTGCCATACAAACGTTTTTATTTGACATGTACTTCAACTGGTAGCCTAAGCGACCAATTTTATCAAGTTTCGATTGCTAACAGGTTGTGACCTGTAACAAATTTTTTTCACTGAATTGCGAATGTTGTACATGTATGTAAATAGTTCCGATTCTTTTGAACCGAAACCTGGAAAAATATTTCGCTCCTGTAAGGATTTGGACCTCGATTTGACATTACAAATCTGTTGAAATATCTGTGTCTGTCACGTAGTTCAGGTAGGTCGTGATAAAGTAATAATTTTGTTGCTGCCTTGTGTTCTGAGTGCAAGGAGAACTTGGCTTTTTGTTTATTAAAGAGAATTTTGGAAACGGTTGCTGTAGTACGCCGTTGTTTAGTAAATAAGCCTGTGGTTAAGTGGTTCGTACAGAGATTTACGTAGAGAAACTACATGCAAGGTTAATTAAGTTTATTTTCGCAAAGTAATTATCTACCGTAAACTTGTTGGTTACAAGACAGCGCAGCAAGTGAATTCTTGTTTCTTTCATAGGCTTAGCGGTCAAGATTTTGTTAAATAATTAATTTAGAAAGCTACTCTAGCTTACTCTTAAAACAGAATTTTAAGAAATTCGGTATATTTTTGTTTTCTTTGATCAAGCGCTACGGTTACATGTAATAGAAACTTGAATATTTCGCGTAATCAGTATTTGCCGTAGACAATAGTTTGAAAGCGGAGACGATGCTTCTGACTCGATGAATGTCCGTTTGGATCCACACAGGCCTTTTAACTTGATCAATAAACATTAAACCAAAAGCGAGGAGTCTGAAGTGCTTTTCTTTTGCGGTCCCTCTCCCAGAAATGCTCAGAGAATTCCTTCTCGCGAGACGAAAATCGGCTCGGTGAAAAAGTGAGACAAATTGTCTCACTTTCTAGATTTTTGTCCAGGCCACACTTTTCGCCCCGGACCACGTGACCCGAAACGAATGACCGAGGCGTAATATTGAGGCCTAGGAACTTGGCAATGTCGAAACATACCAAACGTCAAGTTAAATAATTTGTTTTTCCAATATGCGTTTTATTGTCATGTTCTTCACTCCAGTTTGTGCGAATGTTTTCGATATTGACTTTGGGGTATTTTGCACGTCCTACGTGCCTAGATTTGTTTCTTGCTCCATCCCGTGAACCTTTGCGTTACTTCGCTTTCTATTGACGGTATTTCGTGATGCAAAGGCTAGGTGAGATAAACTACATATTTTTATACTCTATACTTTATCACGCCAATCCACTCTCTCAATATTTCATTCACACAAGCACAAATGTTTATATATATAAGTGTGATATTTGCACATTTAAAGGTGCCACGTTGTTTTACACCGTGATCAATCTGTTCATAACTGTGAATGTTTCTATCGATCGCAAAATATTAAATATATGCTTATACAGATAACAAACTGCATGTACTTTGTTGTTTCCAGCTCGAAGAACGGCGGAAAAGAATCGAAGAACTTGTCAATGTCTTAAGGTAAACTTTTTAATTTTAAATGTGTCTGAAATGTTTAAAAACATCTCCCGTCTCGCCTCAAGAAAATGTCAAATTATTTCGAACACTCCTTAGAATTTATACTCATACCTAAAGCTAGTAGATTCAATACTGTCTATTATTTGCTAGTATAAACGCTCTTATTGTGCAATGGAACACACAATGTCATTGTATCCTTGTGCATGAGGACTTGTACCGCAAATCATAATTTAGACGGAATCAGCTTGCCAACGAAGAAAAACAACTGAAGCGTGGCTACTAGTATTTATATTAAAAACTTATACATGTACGGTTCTTTGAATATTGCAAAGGGAATATCTCATTTCCTTTGATTTAGGTGTTTGGTACATAGTGTTGGATGACATGAAGTTATGCTGCGGAAACCTAGAAAAAATACTCTAAAAACCTAAGAGCTAAAGAAATTTGCACGGTAAGGTTAGTTGTCTTCCGTAGCGTTTGCGTGACGGCCCCTGACAAATAAGGTCAAATAACACAACGTTAGTTCAGAAAACGCAATGGAACAAAATTTCTTGTCAAAGTTTTTAAATCTTTGCTTGAATGGTTTTTTCTAGTAACAAATATTTGATGACATGGCGTCCCTCGCAGCAGAAGAGGTGTTACGTTCAACCAGTGCTAAAGCAAATTTTCAGCGGTTGACGCGACTTTTGATGTGCGGAGGACTGAGGCTGGTAAGGGAAACATTTGATTCTATTCACTCACCGGCTGATCTTCCCTTGAGGCTTGGTGACCCTGCCATAGAGACGCAGCTGAGGGGAGCAAGACTTACCCGACCGGAGTGGAACTGCCTTTACCCATCCCCAGGGGTGTATGGCAAATCGACGGATTTTGACATCACTTTAATCTTCAAGTTGTTAAGGACAATATGCAACCTCATCCCTCCTCCTGGAGGATGGGACGATTTACCAAACAGCTCAGACCATAGTCTTGAGGCAGATTTAGTACGTATCAAATACTATCGTAATGAAGTATATGGCCACAGCAAGACGATGGAAATAACTGACACTGAGTTTAATGACCTTTGGGGGAAAATAAGCGAGGCCCTGATAAGAATTGCTGCAGCCATAAGTCATGAAAAGAAAGATGACTGGAAAAAGTCCATTGATGGATTTCTTCTTGATGCGCTAACGCCAGAAGAGGACAGGTATAATGAAGAACTCAACATGTGGTACAAGCAAGACATGGATGTTAAATCTGAGGTGGAGAAACTTAAAGAAGAGTTGAAAACTCATAAAGAAGACCAGCAAAAAATGCATGAAGAGGTCGCTAAGCAGTCTCAACTACTAGGTTGGTTAGATATTACATTAAGGGAATCACAGGACGAAATGCCAAGAATCCGCAGACTAAAATGTTGCGGAAACACGTGAGAACGTTGCGGAAACGCAACGGCTAACATGTGTTTCCGGTAGCGGATACACGCGGTTTATTCATGTTTCCGTGGCTGCGGTTACGACGGAACCGGACCACTTTTTTGTATGTTTCCGTAGGGTTTCCTTTAAAGAAAACGCATGTTTCCGCTAGCGTATTGAATGTTTCCCTGGATAGGCAATACGAGTCGATAATTAGTCTCAAGAGAAACTCAGAGTTGGGTTCTGTCAGTGGTAAGTGAAAATCTTCACTATTAAGAGACATGAAGTTGATTAAAGTAAAGAAGCCTTCGCAGCGATTTTCAAAAACCTACTGCTACTTAAGAATTAGATTGCCAAATTAAAGGCATATTCATACGTTTTAAATTGCTCGAAAAAAGGATGTTACGCATCTAAAGCTGTGATTACATGACGGTTTGGTTTTTAATTCTTATGGGTCAGTTTTTGGGCACGTGAGTCCTAATACGGCCTAGATTTCTACCGATGAAATTGTTAATAATACGACGATATGTTTTCCCAAAACCAACCCTTTAAACGTGTTTTCTGATGGTAAGTTAAGACGAATATGCGCAGTTGTCTTTCAGTGTTTTTTGCCCTCGGTTAGGACATGGTTTATACGCATTCTAAAATGCTATAAGTAATATGAAAGTTGTGATAATTTTTAATGCTAATAGAACAGAGTGGAGTCCAATGGAGTGGGTAATCAAATGATTGTTAATGATTGACGATATCGGACGACCACGAAACTCGATTTGTTAATCACCAGTATGATTACAGACTTAAGGTGGCTTACTACAGTTTTTCCGAGACTTGATTAGCGCGCGCTACGAAAGCCTGCCACACGTCAGCATTTGTCGCGCGTGCAAAAATGACGCAAGTAGCCTCAAGAAGTAACGAAAACCACTTCAGCTCTTAAACGGCGTTAAATCGCTTTGGTATATGTAACGATAGTTGCAAACTCTGGTCAAACACGTATTCAAGACTAGGCCTTAAAAAAATCTGGAGAAGAAGTTCGTAAACATCCTGTAAAAGAGCTCCAATTTACTCTTGCTTTCTCGCACGCGATACATGGCGTCACATCAACGCGCGCTTAAATAAAGGGCATGCGCAATTCAATTCTCGTCCAAGGTTGTAAAAACCTGTCTTTGATCAAAGATTACTCGAAAACCTACCGTACAACCTATGATGAAATTTTCACAGTTGATTTGTTGGGGTTAATCACGTCTAGTGCCAAAATTTTTAAAAAATCTGTAAGACAGATTTTGAGCTATTTTTGATTTCACATTCTCTTAATTTGCAAAAAATCTGTCTTACAGATTTTTATTTCACTTTGCATGAATGTTAAATCAGACCCAATTTCTTATTCCTGAAATTTTGAAGTGGGGTTATACGGGTAGATTTTGAGAAAAACGTGACTTAACCTACTATTGCCCAGTCTCTCATTGGGTGCTCGGTCGCTCATTTTGGCCATTTGTTGACATTTAATTGTTCAAATTTCACATAGAATGGTAAAAGACTTAAGCAAACATTAAATAGTGAAGGGAAAAACAGCTTGGAACCTTTTTCAAAAGAGTTTGAAGTTGTTCTCTTATACTCCATCAAAACTGTAGTAAGCCACCTTAAAGATGATTTCCAGTCCGTACTGCGCAGTCTCAGAACCCTAGTGTTTATTAATCTCGTTCCCAGATCTCTTGTGGACGAAGCCGAAGGCGAGATCTGGCAAAGTAAGAAAATTTGTTTCTTTTGATTGGCTGCTCCATTTGACTCCTGTCCAATTCCCTCTGAAAATTTACGCGGTTTTCCGCGGCAAACTTTCTTCAAACTCGGGTTCTAACCTGGAAATTTCCGCGGTTAGTGAAAAAGAAAAGACGAGAGGAGGAAACATTTGGAAGTAATTTGCCATTCGGGATTGAACAACTTTTGCAACATGATCGTACCGTTACCTAAATCCCAAACACGTCATCCAGCGCGCGCTCAAGCTCCCCTCCATCTCCCACACATGTTTTTTTGACACAACAAAACTTTACAAACCCCTCCCCCTGTTCGCAGCTTTTTTTGCGCGTACGAGGTCGCCCAATCTCCCCACGAAAACAACATGTTGGGAGCTAATACCAGAAGCGTTTTAGCGAGATTTGGCGATAACATTTGGGAGAAGGGGTAGGATTTTGTAAAAACGTTTTACGTCAAAAAACTTGTGTGAGAGATGGAGGGGAGCTTGAGCGCGCGCGCGCGCTGGATGACGTGTAAAACGGTACGATCATGTTGCGAAAGCGAATTGAGACAAAACTTTGCAAAAGTCGCTAAAATTATCCGACTGTCGCAAAAGTATTCGAAAACAAATCCGGCCAAGTTGTAGAAAAAACCTTTCGACCTCATTTTGTGTTTGTTTGGTTTCGTGAAAGCAACGAAATATAGAGATTCGAGCGAATATTCCTAAGTAATGTCGTAGCCCTGTCGTAAGCTTGTTGTATGCGACAAAGTCGTACCGTGTTAAGGTGTCTCCATAGGGTTTCAACAGCGCGCGCACCGATGACGTGAGCTTTAGTAATGTGAGCGAGCTAGCGGACGCAAGCTCATGCAAAGCAGCGAACAAGTCAACAATAGGGAGCTTTAGATTTGAGTACGAGTACGAGATTGAGTACGAGTACGACTTTTCATTTGCAGTTTTCAGGCTTCACATTATCACAACACATGCCAGTTTCATCCCATGAGCCACTCTCTCTACCTAAAACCAACATGAAGAACAAGGGCTCTGGAAACGTCACTGGTTTGAAATTCGAAACTCGTACTCGCACTCAATCTCGTACTCGTAGTCCAATCTAAAGCTCCCTAATATAGCTCCAAATTACAGCCCAGAAGTAGAAACAGAGACACCATTTACAAGTTAAAGTGAAGAAAACGATTTGGACGGAAAGGTCTTGTGTGTATTTTGATGAGACCGCCACTGTCGAGTCGCTCATCGACAAAACCGCGTGGTTCGAAAATTCGCGCATGCTCACATAGCGATCTTGGCGAGTTCCTATTCTGATGACGTTATTGCCATTGAGGTGAAAAAATAGAAAAATCCTTATCAGATTTCTTGAATTTCCTTCGGTGAAATTCCTTGAGATTTGGCAGAGAAGTTATTCCTTATTAGCTTTCTTTGCTTTCAATTTATCAGAAAAATTTGTAAGACAAGGTTTTCGCTTAACCAAAAAACACAAAAAATGCTAAAAGCGAAAAAACTACCTTGACAACCCCTACTTTTTTCGATTTTAAAAGTTTCTTCTTGCCAGACTCTACCTGGTTTGAGCATATCAGAAAATTTTACCGAAGGAAATTGAAGAAATTTGAAATCAAAGCCAAACAGACGTCAAAAAATGGCGATGTTTGAGTAGTTTTAATTTGAGACTAAAAGCCTTGATATCAGAGGTGACTGTTGAACAGTAAATTTTGGGCCTTGTTTATTATGTTTCAGTAGCTTTGATTAGGAAAATAGCAAAAAAGAACGAGAATATTAACTTTCGATTGAGGTCACTAGCGCGCGCTTCGTGATCTTGCATAACCCTATTGAGCCACCTTAATCGGCCTTTACTGCTCCGAATATGTTGGGCATGCGCACTTGCCTCGCCTGTCACATTCCTGACAGGTGGTCACGTGGTGCAAATGGATTTGGCCAGATCTCGCCTTCGGCTTCGTCCACAAGAGATCTGGGAACGAGATTAAGTGTTTATAAACATTATAAACGGCTCACTCGATGGAATGCGATTCGATGTTATTCGTTAAGAATCTCATACCTTATCTTTGAGACCTTTCAAATTATTTTCCCAACAGTTTCATTAATTTTTACAGCCGTGAAGGTTTTTATCAAGTGATATATCAGAAAGAATGAAGCATAAAGCTTCGCATCGGTAATGGCGGTTGACATGAAACTTTGAATTTACTTCATGTAGGTAGATGCGAAATGCTACATTTTGTGACGTCTTACTTGAAGCAAAACAAAAGTCGTAAATAAACTCTCGAGAGTGCGCAATACGGACTGGAAATCAGCATTAATCATAAAAATTACAATTTCCTCGCTTGCGATTGGTTTAAAAAG
>CBDDTI010000627.1:0-12431 GCA_965233585.1 bacterium | reverse complement strand
TGTTTGCGCTTCTGCATGCGTTTGTGTATGCGCTGTTTTTGCGCTTGTGCATGCACTCGTGTTTGTGTTATGCTTGCCCTTGTGTTTGTGCTTGTGCATGCGTTTGTGTTTGCGCTGTGTTTGTGCTTGTGCATGCGCTTGTGTTCGCGCTGTGTTTGCGCTTCTGCATGCGTTTGTGTATGCGCTGTTTTTGCGCTTGTGCATGCGTTTGTGTTTGCGCTTTTGCATGCGTTTGTGTTTGGGCTTGTGCATGCGCTTGTGTTTGCGCTCTGTTTGCGCTTCTGCATGCGTTTGTGTATGCGCTGTGTTTGCGCTTGTGCATGCGTTTGAGTTTTCGCTGAGTTTGCGCTGTGTTTGCGCTTGTGAATGCGTTTGTGTTTGCACTGTGTTTGCGCTTGTGCATGCGTTTGTGTTTGTACTTGAGCCTACATTTGTGTTTGCGCTTGTGCATACGTCTGTGTTTGCGCTGTGTTTACGCTTGTGCGTGCGTTTGTGTTTGCCCTGTGTTCTCGCTTGTGGATGCGTTTGTGTATGCGCTGTGTTTGCACTTGTGCATGTGCTTGTTTTTGCGATTGTGCATGCGTTTGTGTTTGCACTGTGTTTGCGCTTTTGCATGCGTTTGCGTTTGTGCTTGTGCAAACATTTGTGTTTGCGCTGTGTTTGCCCTTGTGCATGCGTTTGTGTTTGCGCTTATGCATGCGATTGTGTTTGCGCTGTGTTTGCGCTTCTGCATGCGTTTGTGTATGCGCTGTGTTTGCGCTTGTGCATGCGTTTGTGTTTGTGCTTTTGCATGCGTTTGTGTTTGCACTGTGTTTGCGCTTGTGCATGCGTTTGCGTTTGTGCTTGTGCATACATTTGTGTTTGCGCTTGTGCATGCGCTTGCGTTTGAACTGTGTTTGCGCTTGTGTTTTTGCGCTTGTGCATGCGTTTGTGTTTGCGCTTAAGCGTGCGTTTGTGTTTGCGCTTGTGCGCTTGTGCATGTGTTTGCGTTTGTATTTGCGCTTGTCTTTACATTTATGCTTGCACTTTCGCTTGCGCTTCTGCTTACGTTGCTATTGAAAATAAGGCTTTGGAAATCGGGTTATCCACATGATAAACTATGATAACCTTAACTGCACTTTTCTCATTTTATTCATTTCTTTATTTGATTAATAATGAACGATAATTTCCAAGTAGTTCATTAACGCCGAAAAACACCTTTTAAAATTTTAATTAATTTTATTACTCCCTGTGCTGCTCAGAAATTTTCAAAAGAGCAAGGTGCAATATAAGTAAAGTTAAAGTCTACAATCTTTGTAGCAATACATGTGATTGCGTTTTCTCATGCCAAATTGCTGGCAAGACATACCTTGAGGAAAAGAGGAGCAATAAATGCAATGTACATGAAGCCCCATACATTTACCCTTGAGGTATTCCCTTAAAGCCTCGGCTAGAGAAATGTGATTTTTGGGCTTTTATAGATAACACGATTTTGAAAAGATCGCGCCACCATTGTATGTTACGAATCATTCATTGTTGTGCTTTTCAAGGGGGGCGTGGTAACAATGTTCAGTTCATGGCCATAAATAATGACGTCCTATTTCCCTGTGAAATGGCGTGGTAGTTATGTTTGATAGATTCTTTCCACTCAGTAACCTGAAGTGAGCAGTCTGTTCAACAGTAATTCGAGTTTCGATCAACCCTGTACTCATACATCTGCCGTTACAGAGCCACTCTCGGTAAAAGTGAATATATGAGATTTGCGACTTGATTGTGCAGTCGTTTGGGGACAAACATACTCTATTTGTTCATTGTTTTTAAGAATGCAACGGTCAAAAAATTGCTAAAGTCATTTAAATTTTAAAATTGCGTAGTGTAGCGTAGTGCCGTACAATGTAGTATACTAGTGCAAGCGTGCGTCGAGCTAAACGACCGCGCTTTTTAAGCCTCTCGAAAAAATTCAGATAGCCAAGACTGATAAAATAAAGTTACTTAAAAATAACACTAAACCCACAAAAAAGGAGACGGTTTCTTAGTGTAGCCCTTAGTGAGTAACACTAACAACTTATGTCTTATGTAATTTTTTTAAGAAGAAAAGGGGCGTTAGCTTTTATTCAACCGCCACCTTTTACATCTTAACCAAACCCTTCCTAAGAATTCCTCCATAGACACCTAGACTAAATAAAAGTCTGAAAAGTCCTCTCAAAGGCAACAATTTAAATAAAACATAGATAAAATGGCAGGCCAACCATACAAAAGCGATTTCTTAAGATTTTCATGAGATGCACGCGAAAGTGAACTATATGAGCGGTCCTGAGTTACGCCTGACGTACAGGCGCGGTGCATCTTATTTTGCGTTATTAATCGCAGTACCTTCTGGTTGCTGCCTTTGTCTTTAAATGGAATAGATTATGTCCATCTCATTCCGGTTTTTTAGGATATTCATGATTAAATTTGAACCTTAGTTTTTTCTAGAGCCTTTGGGTAGTTGTTTGGCAAACGGTGTGATCAATCCGGCCATAAACGCTCGCACGATTAATGAACAACGCTCATTTAGGATACCTTTCTTGCATGTAGGAAAGAAAACAAGTAACGTTATTACATGTAACGCTTTTTCCAGTATACCTTTCACGGTTATTCACCAATGCACTGACTCACACATTCCACTGTATAGCAAAAATATTCCTATCCCCGATAACGCAATATGCGACCAGGTTGTATAAACCCTTTTCGTAGTGGTGGTTCCCTTGTTCGTGGGCACTTTGTGTATGAGGGTCTGATGTGTAGTATTTGAAGGGGTGGGGGGGGGGGGGGGGCTTTTCAATAATGTTCAGTTTATGGCCATTAATAATGATGTCCTATTTCCCTGTGAAATGGAAAGGTAGTTATCTTTAATAGCTTCGTTGCGCTCAGTAAACTGAAGTGCGAGCAGTCCGTTCAACAGTAATTTCGATCAACCTGTACTTACACAACTTCCATTATAGGGTCACTCTCGGTAATAGTGAATGTAAAAGACGTGAAACTTGATTTTTCAGCCATCAGGAGCATACATACTGTGTTTGTTCTTGTTTTTAAGAATGCAGCGGTCAAAAAAATTATTGCTAAAAGTGATTTAAATTTTAAAATTGCGTAGTGTAGCGTAGTGCAGTACAATGCAGTATATAAGTGCGAGCGTACTTTCCAAATAAATGACCGCGCATTTCGACCCTCTCGAAAATTCAAAATAACCGAAATTGATAAAATAAAGTTACCGAAAAATAACACTAAAACCCAAAATATGGAGACGGTTTCTTAGTATAGCCTTTAGTGAGTAATACTAATAACTTAAGACTAATGTAAATATTTTAAGAAGAAAAGGGGGCGTTAGCATTTATTCAGCCGCTCCCTTTTAGATCTTAACTAAGCCTTTATCCTACGAAGAAACCTAGCTTAAATAAAAGTCTGAAAAATCCTCCCAAAAAGAACAATGTAAATAAAACCATAAGTGAAATAGCAGGCCAACGATACAAAAACAATTTCCTAAGATGTTCATGAGATGTACGCAAAAGTTAACTATTTGTGCCGTCCTGAGTTGCACCTGAGTTGCACCTGACTTACAGCGCGGTGCATCTTATTTTGCGTTAATAATCGCAGTACCTTCTTGTTGCTGCCTTTGTCTTTAAATGGAATTGATTGTGTCCATCCCATTTCCATTTTTTAGGATATTCATGATTAATTTTGAGCCTTAGTTTCTTCTAGAGCCTTTAAGTAGTTGTTTGAGAAACGGTGCGATCGCAATCTATAAACGCTCGCACTGTTAATGAACAAAGCTCCTTTCGGATACCTTTCTGGTATGTAGGAAGCCTTCCAAGCAACGTTCTTGCATGTAAAACTTCTCCCAGTATACCTTTCATGGCCATTTACCAATGCAATGGCTCACACATTCAACTCTATGGCTAATATATCCCTATCCCCGATAACGCAATATGCGACCAGGTTGTATAAAACCTTTTCGTAGTGGTGGCTCCCTTGCGTTCTATAGGAAAGACCTGAAATTTTTATCACTTATTTCTACTGTGGTAATGTCTTGAATGGCTGCCTTTTTGTTTCCAATCTCTAAAGAAATTAACCCGAATTCACTTCTTGGAACTTCTGGCAAATAGGGACCTTTTGTAACCTTGCCGGTTTTTAGACATGGGTAACTTTAAACGGTCACCAAAAAGTCAGAAAACAACCAATTGACTTCTTGTTTTCTTTGTCAGATTCACAAAAGATGTCTGAAAGTTCCCTCAGAATTTTGTGGATTCTGGTTGATTCAACGTCGTTCAGTCACTTTTTTAAACTGGCGATACAAAAAACGGGCTTTTTCCGAATCCTGATTCTTGTCATGGACATGAGAAGTCATATACTTACACGGCAAAATTTTCTGGGCTGCAATATCTTAAATTTAAATTACTGTGGTAATTGAGAGAATCGTGTGGCATATAAATGGTAAGGTAATAGCTACAACTTCCTACAGAAATCGATCTGAAAGCTTTTTAAAAAGTACTTACCACGGTGCAGGGAACTTTTGTAACCTCCGTGCCATAAAAAAGCGTCTTAATCTCTTTGATTTTAAAGTTATTTGTTGAATGTTGGTGTGCAAGTATATCATTGTGGAAGGCTTGCATGGACAACAGCTTGTGCTTTACCACGTAAAAATGGACAAATTATTGCAAAAGGAGGTAAAAGTTACAAAAGTGCCTGACTTTACCTATGGAGAGAGAGAGAGAGAGAGAGAGAGAGAGAGAGAGAGAGAGAGAGAGAGAGAGAGAGAGAGAGAGAGAGAGAGAGAGAGAGAGAGAGAGAGAGAGAGAGCGAGAGAGAGAGCTAGAGGTACGGGCACTTCTGTAACATTTTCGGGCACTTTGGTAACTATAAAAGGGCACTTTAGTAACATGCAGGGCACTTTGGTAACGTGCAGGCACTTTGGTAACTCTGTTAGGGCACTTTGGTAACTTTGTAGGGCACTTTGGTAACCAAGAAGGGCACTTTTGTAACCAAAAAGGGCACTTTGGTAACATACAGGGCACTTTGGTAACATACAGGGAGTTTGGGTGATTTTAGGTTCTAACAACCTTTTATTGGCTTCCTATGGGTTAAATGATCAGAAAACGCACCATGCATGAAATACAGGTATGTTTCTACCGAACGACAATATTAATTCTGCAGGTTGAATCCTTCATAGGCTACGAAAGCCAAATTCAATAGTTGCTTTATTATTCATTCAAATATTTCCCCGTTCTTAAAGGAGTTTTGCCATCTCACTCTTTGTTTTTCTGCTCACAAAAAGAACACAATTTCGTCCCCAAGTTTTCTTGGCCAATGCTTCAATAATGTACAAGGGGGCTGCGCGTTTGATGTCATATTGACGTCATCAGTTCAATAATCTGGTGACGTCATTGGTTCAATATAACGTCTCTAGCTTCTACAATAATTGGAAATTTGTAATTTGCAATTGAAAACCTTAGATTGCAATTACTGTAAAGCGCTATGGAGCTTAAGGGAAATGGCAATATATAAATAAAGTTTTACTATTATACTGACAAGATTCTTTTCAAATTTGGTCAGCAGCAGTTGGTTATGGTATATTATGCGTGTGGTTGTAACCTGAATCAGAAACAGGGAAATATTTTGAATGGGCATCACTGAATCCAGTATGAGTATCCTGCCAATAAAGAACTACAAAACTGACCACAAGGTTTTAGATAATAAGCAAATAGATAAACAAATGAATACATTTTATTGTGGAGAGAATGGGATTAAAGCTACCACCTCTGAATTTCAAGAGTGACACCACCTTTTGTTAAAACATTTATCCCGGACAAACAGACTTGCCACTATAAGCCTAGACGACACACTAAAGGGCATGAAGCAGCAACGAAATCACAACAAATTAAACAACATAGCACAACATAGCAAAACATGGCACAACTTGGCACAACATAGAACAACATAGCACATAGCACAACATTGCACAACATTGCATAATAGGGTACAACAAAGCACTGTCTACATTGAACAATATAGCACAACGTAGCGCAACATAGCGCAATATAACACAACATAGCGCATCATAACACAACGTAGCTCAACATACCATAACATAGCGCAACATGGCATAACATAGCGCAACATAGCACAACATAACACAACATGGCACAGCATAGGGCAACATAGCACAACATTGCACAACATAGCAAAATATGGCAAAACAATAGCACAACATTGCGCAACATAGCACTACGTAGCACAATATTACACAACATAACACAAAATTGCACAACAAAGCGCAACTTAGCACAACACTGCACAACATAACACAACAGCGCAACATAGCACAACATAGCAAAACATGGCACAACAGAAGCATAACATGGCACAACATTGCACAACATAGTACAACATAGAACAACAAAGCACAAAATAACGCATTACTCAACATTGATAACACAACATAAGGCAACCTGGAACAGCATAGTGCGACATACCACAACATACCACAAGGTTTTAGATAATAAACAAATAGATAAACAAAAAATGAATACATTTTATTGTAGAGAGAATGGGATCAAAGCTACTACTCTGAATTTCAAGAGTGACGCCACCTTTTGTTAAAACATTTATCCCGGACAAACAGACTTACCAGTATAAGCCTAGACGACACACCAAAGGGCATGAAGCAGCAACGAAATCACAACAAACAAATGTATACTCTCCTATGCATGTACCTGTTATGATTTTGTCACTGCTAAATATCACTGCAAAACGTCTCTGCAACAAGTGCCTAAGCATGACTGAACTTTAAAAGTCATTAAATCTAGTATGTACTGAAACATTCAATGTGGAACGATCCTTAGTAAAACTAAACTAAATACAGTCAAATCTGTATATAACGGTCACCCTTGGGAAATAGCCAGATTACCGTTATATACAGGGTGACCGCTGTACACAGGTTTTGTTTAAACTTCCCTGGAAGTCAATTATTAGCCATTTTATGTGCAAATAATCATTAAATTTACATTTTATTGACAATAATGAGTAATAGCAATGCAATAAACACGATAGAAAAGGCCCATGAAATGTCCGTGGTGTACTTTTAGGGAGGTGCAGTAAAAGACTACTGGAAGCTAATGAACAACGTTTTTAAGAGAAAAATCACTCAATCTACATTTATTGACAACAATTTTAAACGGAAACACAATAACTACGAGAAAAATGCCCATAAAATGTCCGTGGTGTACTTTAAAGGAGATGCAGTATACATTGATCTAAATTCCCTTGTAGGAAAAGCTTTTATCGTAACAATATGGATTTCAAGATGAAAAAATATCGGTTATAGTTTTCTGATACTTCGGAGTTCGAAGCTTGATTTCATGTAGTATGTCACTGACTTTACTCCGTGTGAACACGTTTTTGAGGGTGAAAATTTCTCCTGTGAGTGGCTGCATCGGAGGGATAGAAGAGAAATTTGATGTCGAGAGCTGTCTTGGCCTATAAAACAGCAGCCTAATACAGTGTAAAACCGCGGCTGTCAACTTCATAAGTACAGTGCAGTGTTATAATCAGGACACTATGACGAAAGTGAAAACATTGTGGTACGGTTGTGTTGCATGGGCAGTTACAGTAACTATTGTTTCAAAGCGACGGCACTTAAATGTTATCTGTTAACGTTGCAAGCATGTGCCGGACGTGGGCGACGACATGAATAATTAGTCGTGTTCAGGATTAATATTGTATTTTTTGAGACTCCGGCCTTGGTGGCTGCTGTTTAACAAGCTGTTGAATAAAGCTTGTCATTATTCCTTAATCGTAATCAAATTTCGTGACCGTTATATAGAAGTAAAAGACAATGAAATTGTGGATTCAGGAAGTCTAAACGGTGACCGCGTCCGTTATATACAGGTGACCGCTATATGCAGGTCAACGTAACAGTAAATGTAAGGGACAATTTTTGGGAAGTTGTTCTGTGACCGTTGCACGCAGGGTGACCTCTATATACAGGCCCGTCATATACAGGTTTCACTGTAGAACCATGTCACTGCAGACGTGTACATGCAAAAATACTTCCTTGTTCACATATAACAAAACACAAAGGCAAGATTGGAATTTGTCAAAAATACGTAGACATGGCACGTAAAGTTTACATCTAATACCAAAGTGTATGAAAGCCATGTAGAGGATATTTTCTTTACTAAAAACGCAATGCTAAAGGTGGCTGAGAACAGTTTCCTGCTCCTTAATATGTAATTAATACTTTTATTGTTCAGTATTAACAGCAATTTGTCAGATGAGTGAAGGGCAGATATAAAGCTATCCATTGGATAAATCAGTAGCCAGTGGAAATGTCTACTGGATAGTAATTTATCTGATTTATCTGATTTATCTGGTGGATAGAATCCACCCTTTAAACAACATTAAAAGGTCTGCAGTAGCCATGATAAGGAGCCACTGCAGGATTGAGAGAAACAGAACTAGAGGCTCACTCAAGGGAACATGTAGCCTTGATGCAATGCATACGTTAATTCTCAATATTTTTACCCTTGGTAAAATTTCGTATTTTCCTTGGTTCTGGTGTAAGGTAATAACTAACAATACATATGAAACAGAAAAATAACAAATTGTAACAAGGGTAACACTGAACTACAAGATATATTTTCACTTCCTACTGTACACATAATCTCAAAAAACAAAACACGGTGTGGAAACCTCACAACTACTTATAGTAAATACACAGACTTGGAGTTCCTCTAAACATTCTCCTTACCCTATCATACTTAACGACAACACTAGGAAGAATGCCACATCAAGGGAAAAAAGACAGCCCAAGCCTTAAAGCACGTCTCAGTATCATAATGAAAAAGACAAATTACATGTGCAATAATTATCAAAAACACTATTATATCACTTGATGTTAGGTTAGGCTTTTCCACTGATTAAATTGTAATAACAATTTTTTAACCCTTCTTAGTTCCAAGTTTGAAATTTAAATTCTCCTCACTGTTTGCCATACATCAGCATAGTGCAACATAGCGCAACATGGCACAACATAGCACAGCAACGAACAAAATAGCAAAATAAAGCAAACATTGCACAACATACAGAAACATGGTACAACAATAGCACAACATAGTACAACATAGCCAACATAGCACGACATAGCGCAACATAACACAACATAGCGAAACATGGCAGAACATAGCAAAACATGGCACAACAAGAGCACAACATTGAACAGCATAGCACGACCTAGCACAAAATTGCACAACATAGCACAACATAGCATGACATAGCACAACATAGCACGACATAGCACAACATTGCACAATATTGCAAAACATAACACATTGCACAACATAGCACGACATAGCGCAACATAGCACAATATTGCAAAACATAACACAACACTGCACAACATAGCGCAACGTAGCGTAACGTAGCACAACATTGCACAACATAGCACAATATTGCAAAACATAACACAACATTGCACAACATAGCGCAACATAGCGCAACGTAGCACAACATTGCACAACATAGCACAACATAGCGCAACTCAGCAAAATATGGCAAAACATGGCAGAACATAGCACAACATAGCAAAATATGGCACAACAATATGGCACAACATTGCAAAACATAGCATAACATTGCACAACATTGCACAACATAGCAAAATATGGCACAACAATAGTGCAACTTAGCGCAACATAGCACAACATAGCAAAATATGGCACAACAATAGTACAACTTAGCACAACATAGCACAACATAGCACAACATTGCACAACATAGCACAGGGAGGCAGCGTGGTCGAGTGGTTTAGGGCGCTGGATTTGAAATCTGGAGGTCCCTGGATCAAATCCTTCACCCTGCTACTATCTGGATTTGTTCTCGACAGACCCGAGTTCAACTCCTCGACCGCGTTGTGTAAATAGCCAACTGGTCAGCCTCCCACCAGTTGGGATTCTTAATAGTTTATGTTATATTTACAATAAAAGTTTATTTTTTTACAGTGTCCCCAATTAGCACAAAAGTGCTAAATACATTAGACACTTAAATAAAGTTGTTATTATGGTTGCAGTAAAACTATCTGTATGCACAGTATTATAAAGCGACACAGGGCGCAAAGCGTAACCTGTGCGCACAAGCGAAACTTAAAAGGAATAACCATACGAGTAAAAAAAAAAAAAAAAAAAAAAAAAAAAATAATAATAATAATAATAATAAATAAAAATTAAAAAAATAAAATAAAATATATATCTATATATCTACATGGCTAAAAACTATAATCTAGGCATATAAATGTCTGTAATGTCTCTCGTTCTTCGTGGCTGATAGTCAGGCTTTGATCTTAGGTCTTCATATCATAACCTTGAAAGTTCTCGCTATATTTAGGGATGACGACAAGACTGCCTTTTGCATGGCCTCTAAAACTTGATTCGCCTTACGTCCTAGCAGTGACTTAATTGAGGTTTCGGTTTCTCTCGACCAGGCTCCCAACACGTCCATGATAATGTTATGTTGAATCACCTCGTAACCTCTATACTGCTGCTTCAATTCCCACCTTAACGGGCCATACTTCATCGTCTTCTCCTCGCTCTTTTTCTCTCGGTTACTAATCCAAGGGCAGCTCATCTCTAAGGTCAGCACTTTCTTGTTTGCATGATCCACAATCCTTGCGTCTACACTAATTATTATTATTATTATTATTATTATTATTATTATAGCAAAATATGGCACAACATTGCACAACATAGCACAACGTAACACAATATTGAAAAACATAGTACAACAGCATAACACAACATAGCGCAACATTGCACAACATAGCGCAACATTACACAACATAGCACAACATTACACAACATAGAACAACATAGCACAACATAGCACAATATTGCACAACATAGCACAATATTGCACAACAAAGCACAACATAAAACAGCATAGCACAACATTGCACAACATAGCACAACAAAGAACAACATAGCACATTGCACAACATAGCATAAGAGGGTACAACTTAGCACTGCATTGAACAACATAGCACAACGTAGCGCAACATAGCACAACATAACACAACTTAGCTTAACATACCATAACATAGCGCAACATGACACAACATAGCGCAACATAGCACAACATAGGATAACATGGCACAGCATAGGGCAACATAGCACAACATTGCACAACATAGCAAAATATGGAAAAACAATAGCACAATATTGTGCAACATAGCACAACATAGCACAACATAGCATAATATAACACAACATTGCACAACATAGCACAGCATAGCAAAACATGGCAAATCGGAAGCACAACATAGCACAACATTGCACAACAAAGCACAGCATAGAACAACAAAGCACAACATAACACATTACACAACATTGATAACACAGCATAGCGCAACGTGGCCGACATACCACTACATAGCGTAACATGGTACAACATACCACAACATAGCGCAACATAACCCAACATAGCGCATTATGGCAGAAAATAGCACATCTTAGCATAACATTACACAACACAGCAAAACATTGCACGACAAAACGCAACATACCACAGCTTAGCGCAACATGGCATAACATAGCGCAACATACCGCAGCATGGTATAACATGTCACGACATAGCACAACATTGAACAACATAGCGCAACATAACACAACATAGCGTTACCTAATGTATCCTACTTCAATTGTTAACAATAGCTGTTAGTACTTCCCTCCCCATACAACCTATCAACAACGAGCATATTTTTAGAAGGACCATTCGATAGCCAGTTTTTTAACATCTAATTTGGAAAATATAGAAAGTAAAGTTTAGGCATATCTAGTTTCTCTTTGATCCCGCTTTGTTTCTTGCATGGCTAAAAAAAGAAATGAGGCCTTATGGCGTATACGCAGGTTTTGCAAATACTGATTTCCGCTTTTTTGGGCAAAATACTCTTATTTCAGGCTTATTCGTGATGCTAAAGCGCTAAAAATTTGAGTGATAAAAGCCCTCTACTACGGCTTGTTATTCATGAAAGTATTTGAAATTTCGTTAAAAGAAACCTTGTTTCTCTTGATGACGGAACATCTTGCAAAAAAGGCACTTTCATAACTTAACAAATTTGTTATACCAGCTACTGAATTAAAGCCAATTTCTGAACGAGCATTTAACAAAACAGTGCCAAATTCCACAGGCGCAAACTATAGTAATATATCTTCCTTGTGCATGAATTTGGTTAACTTTGATTAAATAATAGGAACGGAATGAAGTTTCGAAGTTTGCTTTGCACGTTTAGGCGTTTTGATCGAATTGGAAACCTCAACTCGACATGAAAGTGTATACGGAAACACTCAAAATTTTAAAACGTGAAATAACCACTTGCCGTTTTGCGTTGGAAAAAGAGTGAATTGTGCTGCATGTAGTAGATGCCT
>CBDDTI010000626.1:5000-12212 GCA_965233585.1 bacterium | reverse complement strand
TTGTGTTCTTGGACAAGACACTTACCTATCTACGTACAGAAATGGGTACCGGCGAATTTAATGCTGGGGGTACCCTGGGATGGACTAGCATCCCATCCAGGCGAGAGTAGAAATACTTCCAGTCCCTTCATACTAATAACCGGGATAAGCTCATGCCTGATCGGTCACTTGGCTTGTATGCAGACGTTACCTTTGCCATGTTTGTCGTAGGGTATGACTGGTTTTCCTTGGATTGACGCTATTATGAGACAGCTCCACTTAGAAGGATGGATTCATGATGTTGCACGAAAGGCCGTTGGCTCATTCTTGACACGTGGTTGTCTTTGGGTCAGCTGGGAAGAAGGGTTTAAGGTCAGTTTTATTGAGTGGTTACCAAGTTTATTGATTAGGACTCGACTTGATTAGGACTCGAGTGAAATCCAATTCATATATTCACCTCTGGAAATTATACTAATAAAAATTTATAATTATAATAATCATCATCATTATCATCGTCATCATCATCATCAACTTAATTTATTGAGGGAAGCACATAACAATAATCACTGAAAAACCAGTGGCCCTGGCATAAATATTTACAGAATAAAAAAGGGACGTGTTAAAAATTAGAGATATAGAAAGACTCAAATATGCAACGATACTTTAAAAAGGTATGTGACACGCTAAAATATGTATAACAATTAAATTAGTCTAACAATTAAAACAAAAGAGGACTGTCGGATTTCTAATTCCAAAGAGCAATATGGATATTTTCTAAAGAAAAATGTCTATTCAAACTTAACTCCTGCCGTTTCAAACTGTTGTTTCCCTTGAGGGTTCCAGTTCAACTGTACCAATATTTCATAACCAAAGAGTGTAATGCAAATTAGTCATTACATGAATGAGCTGGCTCTAAGAGTACTTCGAATTGTTCATTGCAGGTTTTTGACGAGCTTCAGCTAGATGCGGAGTGGAGTCTGAATGTCGGCAACTGGCTGTGGCTGTCAGGAAGCACTTTTGTGAAGGAGCATGTGCCTTGGTTCTGTCCAGTGGAGGTTGGAAAAAAGGTTGATCCCACTGGTGAATATGTCAGGTTTGTTATTTTAATTCCACTTTTGCTTAATTTGTACTTCATTCTTCTGCCAGCTTGCTAGTAAAGAGAGCTGGGGATGTTTGATCTGCAATCCGAAGCCAGTGAACTATAAACAACTTAGAGGGAGATTTCGGCTTTTCCTTGATGCTCTTTGTTTCCACGTCTTTCTCTATCCTACCCATAATGTAATATTTCATCATTGATTGTTGTTTTTTTTCTGAAGACTTTTTTGCCAAGGACTGTTGACCAGGGCCGGGTTGTTCGAAAGCCGGTTGACGTTAACCCAGGATTAAAAGTTAACTGCAGCATCATTTTTTCTTGTTTAAAAATGTTTTTCACCTCTAACGTTTGGTGTAGTTTGAGGTTACTAGAGTTTAAAACTGCAGGGCAAACAATATAAACAGAACACCTCACCAAAAAGTTACAAAACTGAAATCAAAATTCTCGCTAACCCTGGGTTAGCTTAATCAAGCTTTGAACATCCTGGCCCAGATTTGTTGCCCTATTGGTGCAGTTGGTCGGCTTTAAATTTTGCCGAGGGAAAAATCGTCAGACTAGATGTGCCGTCAATGTGGAGAAAAGTTTGGTCTCGTCTGTTTACTCTGGTCGCGGTGTATTTCTTTCAAGTAGTAGGCTGTTGTAACACCATTAACCCTCGTTTCTTTAATTTTGTTTCAGAAAATATGTGCCAGAGGTAAGAAACCTTCCCACAAACTACATTTATGAACCGTGGATGGCACCACGTGATCTCCAAGAGTCTTGTGGCTGTGTGATTGGTCAAGATTATCCTGCCCCACTTGTTGATCACAGGCAGCAACGTGTTGTGTGTGTGCAAAGGCTCCGCGACCTCGCTTTCAAATTATCTGCTACTAAGTGATTGTTCCACGAAGCCGACATTGAGTATCTATATGCGCAAAACATTAACAGTAGTTGAAAACAATAACTTGACTTAACCATGACGTAATTCAGTACTCGCCGCTCTACATCAACTACGATTTGATATTTATTCAAGTATTTGTTGTAACGTTGACCGTGATAGATACATAATGGCATTTACAATAGAGTAAGATTTATTAGCTTCCCCGAGAATATCTTCATACCTAATTTACGTAAGTGTTACATTCCTCTGCTCGATAAAATCTTAGTTTCAACCGGAATTTTTGTGTTTCACGCCAAAAGATATAATTAGAATTTGCCAGGAGAGGTTGTTTACCAGAAAACTTATTTATTTCTTGTAGAGGGAGAAGGGGATGAGGAGGATGAGTGAAGGGATTTGATAAGACCACTTAGGTTATATGATACGATCATCAAGAAAGTTATCAACTAAGCTGAAAGAGGTGCTGGAATATATGTTAATCAAAATGTGTAAAACAAATTCAAGGCAATAAAAGTACCGATTTAAACTTGAAATGCAATGTTTAGATTTCTAAATTCCATAATTACCATAAAATCTGGTCATCTTTATGGTAATAACTATCCTTTTTCTTTTCTTCCTTTGGATCCTGTTCAAGAGAATGTTACTTACGGGTCACTCAAACATATCATGTATATCAAAATATAGCCGGTACACATTCTGAACAGAAACATAACTGCTTGTGTTTATGCAAACGTTTTAACAGTTTTATAAACAACCGAAACGTTACCGTTGAAAAGAGTCGAGCTGTAAATTGTTAGCTTTAATTACTATAGTTCTCATTCATACACGTTCGTATTTTGAACGAGTGCTCAGCTCCTGGACGAAACGTGTTAAATTAAGTGATTGATCGATTGATTGATTAATTTGTTGATCGGATTGATTGATTGATAGACTCAACTGATTGATTGATTGATTGATTGATGGATGGATTGATTGAATCGATGTCCAGACAATAATGGTTGTACCGTCCGTAGTATTTTTTTTAATTTTCCACTTCAGAAGCTATTTATTATGGCACTTAACAGGATTAACCTCTGTTATCAGTTTGGATACAAGTGCTATCAGCTTAAATTCTATTGTTTTCCAACTCAACGGCTTGCATTTGGAACATTTCGCTCACTTGCTTCTTTCGGTGGTTTCTCATCTTATGACGATGGGGAAGTGCGTAGTTTTGAGTAGTTTGTCTTTATCGGCACCCGTTACCGATGTTGAACCTGGCTAGGTTCATTGACGGAAACACCAAGATTGTTGGGGTAAAGCATTTTATAAAAAGTAATTATTTTACCTGTGGTACCTGCAGGAATGGTTAAGAAACGTAAATACTAACTGTAAGAAACTGCTCAACTATTTTCTACATTAAGTTCAGGGTGAGTACGATGAGTAAGAAGACTGAGGGGAGCAGGGAAGGCGCAGTGGTGAGAGCCCTCGCCTCCCACCAATGTGTCGCGGGTTCGTTTCCCGGACCCGGTACAGTATGTTGGTTGAGTTGTCGTTGTTTCTCTTCCCTGCTCCGAGAGGTTTTTCTCCGGGTACTCAGGTTTTCCCGTCTCCTGAAAAACCAACATTTCCAAATTCCAATTCGATCATGATTATTGTCAAGCACTTAATCGTGAGCCTCTGGCTCGGGTGATCGCGCAAGCACTCCCCGTGTTTGACATTAAATTTACATTGACATTTACATTTACTGCAGCGAAGACAATGTTTACCGTTTTGGCGAAAGGCGAACAGAAAGTTCCGAGGAAAAATGTACGTCGAAGGACTCTGAAACGAGTAGTGGCAATGCTTGAGATGGATCCTTGCCACAAGCATCTCGTTATCGTGCCCCACAATAAATATTTACCCCTCATAGATCAGTAAATCCATAGCGTTCAAAGAAGGGAATTCGTCACTAGGGAACTGAAATTCCTGGACTTAACGAAAACAAATTGCACCGAAGGTCTGGAACCAAAACATATCACTGAGGCAACGTTTATTTATTTGCAGGCACTATTTATCTTTCCCTTTCAAAACAACAACAAGGAAAAACATGACTGAGGCAAGTGTTTCGGTTTGCTTGTTTCGAGGTACGGCCCTGAACTGCAAGTGGACCCATGTACTTGGGGATTGCGATTTTGATTTAAATACTACGCCTTTAGGAAACTACATTTGCAACTGAGTGCTTAACGAGCGAAATCGTCGGTTTTCAACGAAATGTTCGTCAACTGAGGGACGTGTTGTCGAGTCTGAAGATTGTGAAGAATACTGAATACGGAAATATAACATCGCTGAGTTTGCCTTGCATCTCTTGTCTATATGTATTGGTCACAATGCAGTTATTCGGATTACCCTTAATCCTTTGTGTACTGACATGGGTTTTGAAAAGAATTCTTTTGTAACATTCAGAAAACATTACTTGGCTTCACACCAAAGCGTGTAAGTATAATATAAGTGCACTTGGAACCTATTTTGAGTGTGAAGGGGTAAAATGTCTTTACTTAGTGACCATGGAAAACGTTCGTAGCTCAATGAAGTCGAAGTGCGCCTGCAACTACCCCATATTCCGGTCACGGCCTTAACACAGACCGATCTATTTTTAGTTTGAATTTATCTCGAATTCAGATCGCGGCCGCAGGAACCTCTGACCAATTCCAATGACAAGTACGGACTAATGTTGACATGTTGATATGAAGCCTGCTCACATAAACTGGCCTATTTCGCAGGAAAAATATCAAAGTAGATTGGTCTTTAAAAATGCCGTTGCATTGGTTTATTATGGGAGTTGCAGGCTCCTAGCAATGGACTCCTGGTACGGTCTACACCACACCTGAAAGCTCACTTGAACAATAGGAAATAGAAGTCAGCTAAAAGCGACGGGCAGCGTTGCTACAATTCTGAGGAACAATTTGCTTTAATTTCATTTTCTGAGACAACCTAAACCACCGCTTTTCACAACATCGACACCAAATGCTCTTCAGCTAATTACAAACCAGGTGTTATTTCAAGTTTCAACAGGGTAATTTCTGTGCTCTCGACACCCTCGAGGAACCCTTACTCTCTTGCGCGCCCAACACTTCCGCAGCGAGAGAGAGACGTCTGGGAACGAGGCAGGTGTCTATATGCAATTCTTCATGATTTCACAGACGAATTATCCCATTTATGATATTTTTAGGACTGATATCACTACGAAAATTGTTCAAGTAACACCCGTCGTCATCAGGTGTGAAGGTGCGACCTGGGATTTGCAAGTGCCCTTGAGTGAAGTGCTTACTCGAAACTAACTTTGCGTCTAGCTGTTGTCGGGCTACCCTACCTCTCGTCACTCTTAGGCTTGTCGTAACAATGAACCAATAAACTAGGCAAGAGATGAGTTTAAAACATCATGCTGTGAAGACTCGAAGAACTAGAATAATATGCATGTACACACAAGCATGCGAATAACTCATCATACCTTAGGTCATGTGACCGGAACACTGCGAGCACTGCAAAACTGGAACTGAATAACACATCCCCTTTTCTCCAAAAAAGAGATGAAAAACAAGGCTACCCTGAGCCTTAAACATTGCCAACAGTAATCGAGAAATGGAGTAAGCGGTTTGCTCAACAACGAAAATAACGTACAGAAAAAATGAAAACCAATCAGCATAGCTCTATAGGGTTAATACCCTGACACAGTGTTCCTCTTAAAGCGATTAACTAAATTTAACTTAAATGTCCACCCTGGAAGGTGCTTTGACCATCCTTCTACTGCGTGTCACACACTGACTTCCTCTACTAGGGGATGAGTAGACTGGCCGAGCTGTTCATGGGGTTGAACTGTTTGTAACCGCAGTTTGTGTATTATTTCTGTTGGACTGACAGACTCAGCAGCACAAGCTGCTCAATCTGGACCTGCACCTAGGATTAGGCTGGCTCTGTATGTTAATAGGAAGATTAATTCAAGGAGAGTAGCTGCGAACTTCATTTTTCTTAAGGTTAAACCTGACCTGCTTGGGATAAGCTAGAGGGACCTGCCGTATTTGGGATCGGTTACGGCCCAGCTCTTTTCCACTTGGCGTGGACACACGTAACACTGAGGGACTCCTCCAGCTTTATCCAGCACTGCAGCTGGCTTCCATTCCAGGGCATTTGGATTTGAATGGTCACTTACTGTCAAACCAGGCTAGGTAAAGCAGCGGTGTGCTAGTCAAAATACTGATGTGCGTGCCCTTAGCTTGGTCTTCTCTGTTCCTTGGTGGCTGTCATGTAGTTTGGATATCTCCCTTGAGGGTCTCTGGGACAACAACTCAGTGGCCCTTAAGGAAGTTGTGTACAATAGCTGGCCCATCACGGTAAGGGAGCTGCCCTCACTGATAGGACCCTGCTGGACTTATCGTGAAGAACTGTCCATCGAAGACAGCTTAATCTTCGTCTTCGATGGACAGTTCTTCACGGTAAGTCCAATAGGGTCCTATCAGTGAGGGCAGTTCCCTTACTGTGATGGGCCAGTTATTGTACACAATGCAACTTCCTTGAGGGCAGAAAGCTCCGGGTTTTTAGATGTTTCGGCTGGGATCTTCTGAAAACACTCGCTTGAGAATTGTGGGCATACTGTTACATCATGATTCTGCACGGTCTGCAAATTTCGATCGGGGATTGGTGTCTCCTCTTCAGGTGAGAGCTTTGAGAAAGCATCGGCTACCAGCACTTTGTATGGTCGATACTTGTTCTTTGCAGCCTCGGGGGTGCCGAGATCCGGGTTTTCAGCTGGATAGCCTCCAGAGGTTTGTGGTCGTGTTCTGCAATAAACCTTCAGCCAGATGGGTAGGTGTGGAAACGCTCGCATCCGTAGGCTACATCTAGGAAATCTTGGTCAATGTTAGCGTAACATGACTCCGTGACCGTCAAGGATTTGCTGGCGAAAAAGATTGACATCTCATCCTGCAGAAAGGCAGCTACAAGACCTGTCGACGAAGCTTGTACTTGGAGCGTGGCTTGTTTGGTTGGATCATAGTATGCCATTTTAGCTTCTGCACTGATGGCGTTCTTGACTGCATTAAAGGCTATTCTCCTTAACTAGTTCTCGACTAGGGACTGTCAGTGTGCTGCGACCGGAAATTAATAGACCTATGTTGGTTGATAATCCAAGGAATGTCTGTAATTCCTGTTTAGTAGTAGGGGTGCCATCTGCTTCATATTGATACTTTGCTTGGGTCCTGGTTGAAAACCATCTTCACCAAAAATGACGCCATAGAATGTAATCTTGTTC
>CBDDTI010000625.1:0-9734 GCA_965233585.1 bacterium | reverse complement strand
TTGGTCTTGATCACCAGGTAGAGGAGGAGGAGGAACAGGAAGGGACCTCGGCATATTTTAAACAAGGTATAAGTATTATTCTGAAATCTCTTTTTCAGTTGTTTGATATGCAAGCAATTGCCCCAGGTGATTAGATTGCTTTATCTGCAGGAACTGTGTGTCTAACTTTTTTATATATTGATATGCTGCTAATTGGTAGAACTTACAGAGTTATAACACTGTCTTCTTCTTTTTGACCCGTAAGGTGTGTCCAAATTTCTTGGGACTCTGTCTAACAGCTTGAGAGACAACATCTCCCATGTAGCCACTGCTGCTGCAGGTGTCACCTCTAATGATCCTGAGCCAGTTTTTGACAGAATGCAGGTACTTGTTCATACCATTGTTCTCTATTTGTTGCTGTATTTTTTATATGAACTCAAGTCAACTTCCTCCAAGGCTAGCATGCACATGACTACTGGCAGCTGTCTTACAGTGTCTAATTCAGTGCCAGAGACAGAACAGGCAAATAAGAGTTTGTGCATACATGTTAATATATTGTAAAGTAATTAGTAACCTTTGCCTTGAAAAAATCTTGACCAATAACGATTTCTTAAAGCATAAACAAGCGAATATTATCATTAAAAGCCGGCATTTCGGCATCATTGTGACACCATTCTCATGGCAAAGTGACTAATTAATGCGATATCGATGATTTGATTTCTACAATCTCTACAAATTAACACAATAACAAAGGATCACAAGTTCTTCAATGTGTACTTTATAAATTTCAATGTACAATGTAACCTGTCCGATGCAGGATACATGTACATGTATGTTGGTTACACTTGCGGCCACCTTCATGAACGCATTGATGGACACAAACAAAAATCGTCCTCAATTTGTAAACATTATTTTAGTGAACATAATTCAAATGTACCACCTTGTCATTCAGAACAATTTCACGTGCTTACAGTACCAAATGTACTAACAAATTTGTTTGCCTAATTAAGGAGATGCTTTTTAAATGTATAAGAAAACTTAAACCATCCCTGAACTTGCCAACGGATTCAATTCACGCAAAGTATTCACTTGAAGAACTTGTGATCCTTTGTTATTGTGTCAATTTTTGGAGACTTTAGAAATCTAATCATCGATGTTATATTAATTATTCACTTTGCCCTGAGAATGGTGTCACGATGCCACTGAAACGTCAGCTTTTAACGTTAATACTTGCTTGTTTATGCTTATAAAAATCATTGTATTCTAGTGATTTAATGCTGCTTTCCAATTCTCTTGAAAGGCTCGTCTCCATGAAATTCAGACAGATCCAGCCACATTTTGCTCAGAACCAGATGGTACATATTATTTTATTTCTTTTGGAAATGCCTTTAATGCTTTTATGATGTGTTTAAAGGCTTGCCCGCATTCTGAAAAATCAAGTCACTAAAGCAGTGTTTCTGTCAGACCGTGCCATCGCGGGAATCCTGCCTTGCAATCAGAGAAGTCCCCCAGAAAAATCGAAAAAAGGGTCAATTTAACCCTTTACTTTTACAAGGCTGCAAACTTAACACAGGCATAGTATTTGAATAGCCATCCCAGGGCTCAAAATTGTGACCGATATGGTCGCCAATGCAACTAACAATTTACATGTGCAGTGCAGCTACATGTACATGTAACATTTCTTCCTTGGCGACCAAAAATTCTGGTTTAGTCATCATAATCGCGACTTCATTTCTCTATGCCGAGGATCAGTAACAGTTATTTTCGCACACCTTATGTTCTTCTAGAAAACCATATTGAAAGATCATTGCTTCTAAAAAACTCGACATAAGAAAAGAAGTCAATCCATTTTATTGCTTTGCTGTATTGATTCTCTCACATCAGCAAACTTCCAAATGGCTGACCTTGTTCGAAATCATCCTATAATCGTCCTTGATCATTGACTAAGTCATGTATGCCTTTGTATTGTTCTTTTAACATACATGTACACGGGTCCTTCATACTGGGCATTCATATACTAGTATCTGGTGGCCAGAATATTTGCATTTGGCGACTATTTTTTTACCAGTTATTATTAATTTTATTGACCCCTTTTCCTCCCGAAAACAAGTCTTCAGGGCCCCCTTTGGCCCTCAAGTTAAATTTTCTGGCTGAAACACTGCTAAAGTTAATTTCACTGATAAGACTAAACCATCAGCTCCATATACAACTAAAGTTCACCTTGTTGTCACTACTTTTCTTTCTTGGGGCTCAGCCTGTTTATCCCTTACGTTAAATGATATAAATTAAGGTGATTCCCTAGTAAAAGAACCCACCATAGATTTCCGATGAAACTTGGTATGTTGATGCTACAAGACAAGAAGATATTAAAAACGTTATAAAAAGAGGGGGTCACCGTGCTTGTTTTCTTGCCACAATGCTGTCAAGTACGGTTATTAACTAAAGGTGACTTTTGGTGATCTCCGTGCGCAGCAAATAAGCGCGATTATTTTCCAATGCGGCGTGTTATAATTCACACCGAGTTCGACTTTCTTTGATTGTTTATTCATCTACGTCCCAGAAAAATGGCTCCAAATATGCTGCATTATTAATAAATATTTTTATCCTTTAAGAGAAACATAATTTAGACTTGCTCTAATGGGCCCATTACGTCTCTATCTGTAGCATTTATTTCATTTGCCACAAAAGTAGCCATAGATTTCTGCCAATTTTTTTCTCAGTTATTGAGGATAGTGTTCTCATTGGATTTATTTATTTATTTATTTATTACAATTTAATGGCATATTTACAAGAAAAAGAGGAAGAAAAAAAAAAAAAGAAATTGCCATAAGGATAATTTGTAAAAGAGTTGCGTGACCCCATATAAAAACAAATCACCTCATAAATATTATTAAAAAAAAATTACAATAAGCTCACTAAAAGCTATAATAATATTTACAATTTTGTTACAAATTTAATAACACCAGCTTTAAAATTGACAACATTGCATGACGAACGGACTTCAAGGGGCAAACTATTCCATTCGTCCACAATCCTATAAAAGTAACTGTTTTTGAGTATGTTTGTCCTGGCATATTTCTTTTTTAACGATTTGGTATCGAAATGCCTCAGTAGATAACGGTCCTCTTGGCTATAAAAATCTAAAAATTGAGAATAGTCAACATCTAAATGGCCATTGAGAGTCTTAAACAAAAAGGTAACATCGTCAACGAAACGTCTTTGCTCAAGAGTTAACAGATTGAGTTTATGTAGACGGACATTGTAAGGGTCATTCGATTTTAAAATGAACCTAGTTGCTCTACGCTGAATTCTCTCAAGTTTGTTTACGTTTCTCTTGGTGAACGGACACCAGACGACTGAGCAGTATTCCAGATTCGATCTCACAAGGGAGCAGTACAAGGTCTTTAGAGTAGATTCATCCTTGAGATCTTTACACGTTCTTTTAAGTAAGCCTAACATTCTATTTGCCTTGGCAGTGATCATATCGATATGAGAATTCCAGGATAAACAGTTGTTAGTCAATATTCCTAAATCTTTAAATTCCTTGACCTCCTCGAGAACTGTATCACTCAATTGTACTCTGTTGATAAAGGGCACTTGTTTTTTAGTAATTCTTATTTATAAAAATTTATAAAATAAAAAATGGGGGTCACCGTGCTCGTTTAAGAGAAAACGAGCATTTATCACGCTATTGAGCTTAGCTTGAGGGAAATCTCTTACGTTTTGTACGCGCGCACACTCATTTGCGCGCGCTAATGACGCAAAAATCGTGCGCAGTAGGAATGCGCAATGCAAAACTAGGGAATCGCCTTAAGTCAGTTTGGCTTCATTTTTGTCTAATGATCAGAAAGAAGCCTCTAGAGGCAAATTTTGGGGTTTGAATTATTGGCTTACCATCATAAACTCATTACAGAAAGTAAACACAATGGGTGATCAGAAAAATTTTCAAAACGACAAGTAAACATTTATATATACTACTGACTGAAAATTTAATACATACCCCGTTCATGTAGATATGCTTAAGTCGCTAATGACAACTCTTCACTGAATTTAACTGTGTTTTGCTTTCTTGTTAGGTCATCTAGCTATGTATGAAGAATGGTGTAAAACATTTGACCCTGAACAACACAAGGGAGAAATCTCTGAATTGCTGGTCAATGTGCCAGAGATCAGGGCTCTCTATGCAAAACTGGTGGGTACATGTACATTGGTTTTCTACATGTAAGTGTTATTCTTTTGGAAACTTATCCTGCTTTCTATGCACAAGTGTTGACATTGAGAGATGTGCGTTGAAACCTAAGACAGACTCAATTTTGTCATACTCATGGGCAAGTCACTTTGCTCTCACAGTACCTTTCTCCACCCCAGGTCCGGTTGTTCAATGGCTAGATAAAACTATTCACCAGATAATTATTGCTATCCAGTGGATAACTGTTAGCAAAACAAACCACGCTATCCTCTGGATCGTGATTTATCAGATGGATAACATGATCCATCTTTTGAACAACCTGGGCTAGGAGTATTGATTACAGTAGCTCAATGTTCCAAGCTGTCAGTTTAACGTGACAAAAGTTCATGCCTGCCAGGAGACAATTGTCACTGTAAAGTCAAGCCACTAACCCAGGTGATATACATGTAGCTAGATGTGTGCATGGTAAATATCTGGGTTATTTTTTAGGTAGTTTTAGGTACATGTACCTCTTTTGGTACACTTCCATGGTATGTAAGGCTAGTTTAATATGCTGCAAAAGAGTATCGGAAAGGTACAATAATAATAACATGCAGATATACATGTACATGTAAATACTGGTGATAACTTGAGATTGTGGCATTGATGGGTTTACACTTCTTGTGCAATTCCAGAAAAGAATCACACTCTCCCCCCAGAAGGGATTGCAACTTCCTGGGGAGGGGAGGTCTGTGAGACTAAAAATATTAAAGAAATATATGAAGCTTAACTGGAATTTCCAGAGGGGTGGGGTCTTGGAAATAATCCCTTCCATGGAAGGTGTGGATTTTTCTGGAACTACAGTACACATTGTGCATTTACTGGTATTGATATTAACAATTTGCAACAGCATCTTCAGCTGATTGATCCTCATTTCATCCTCATTGTCTTCGTTTTATCATATTGTTTTTCTGCAGGTTCCTAGTGCTGTTACCCATGTTCTATTTTGGCAGAGATATTTCTACAACGTACATCAACTTCAGCAGGTATATATTCATGAAACAGTACTTAATTTCATGTAACAGTCAATTCATGCATGAAAGAGACACTTGCCAGGCATTTAACTTATTGCTTAATAATAATTATTATCATTTTGTCCAACAGGAAGAAAAGAAAAGAGCAGCGCTTGTTGCAAGGGCAAACCAAGCCCAAGACGAGGATCTGGGATGGGGTGATGAAGGTTTGTGCACTCCAAAAGAATACTTGTAGTTAGGATTTAAAACACTTCTTCTCTGATAACAAGTTCTATGACACATACTGTAGTTTTACTGCGGTTTCTACTGTTGTATACAACCACTATCGTACCTCATTATTAAGGACAGTGCAGTGTAATTGTGCTTCCTGCTGGAAAGCATTGATTCATCAGGTAACAGTAATTTTAATAATAATAATAATAATAATAATAATAATAATAATAATAATAATAATAATAATAGTAATAATAATAATGATAATAGACATTTATAAAGTGCAGTATCCACTAATTGCTCAAAGTGCTTTACAATACAGTAATATGGTAAAAGCTATAAAGTAAAATAGACAGTAAAAACTATTATAAGATATAAGAAAATTGACTAAAACTACTAAATCAAACATCGTAAGCTAATTTAAATAAGTATGTCTTCAAGTGTTTCCTGAACTGGTCGACAAATGTTACAACCCTAAGTTCAGGAGGCAATTGATTCCATAACTTGGGAGCAACTACGGAAAAAGCCCTATCACCATAAGTCTTTGACCTTGATCTAGGCACGACTAAAAAATTCTGAGAACTAGAACGTGGACTAATTTTCACAGTCCTCTTAAATGTACGTGTATAATCTCGTACAAAAATGGGCAGAAAATAACCATTAGTTTCTAAAGAAACTGTTGTGCTTAAATATTATTGATGACAAGCATACATGTAGTTCTCACCATGAAACCAGAATGCCAAGCTGATGTGCTTGTCTATTCTCAAAATGGTGAGACATATTATGTCTGGGCTTTTCACACACTGAGCTCTTACATTTGGTGCTTCTGTGTGTAGTAAACACCAGAGACATGATTCCCAACGTGCTGAAAATGTTAATAATAAGCCAGGTGGCTTAAGGTACATGGCATGTAATGACATGCTTTCTGTAGCTTTTTATCCCCATCCCTACTCCCTTGTCTGCTTTTGACCCATTCCAGTTATCTTCACTCCTTTATCCTGCATGCTTTAAGTCCCTTTGTTTATGAGACAAAATTTTGTCACTCGGGTAATGAATCAGCTTGTTTGATTCTTAGATTTGTGGGATATTGAAGAGGTAGATGTGGACAGTCAATTGATGAGTAAACATGCTACAAATGAAGGCAGCAAGGATCCCTTGACTTATAAGACTCAAGTGACAGAAACTGGACAATGTGAGCCAGTGAAAGAGGTACCTGATGAAGTCTCAACAGTGATAAAGGAGCAAGTTATTCAGCCAGCTGTCTCTTTAGAGAAACAAGAAAAGCCAGTTATCATTATGGAACCAGTTAGTAGTCACTTAAGTGCAAGTGAGAAGGTGAGCAAAGGGGAAAGCTCAGAGGTGAAAGAACAGCAACCACCACAGGAGACTTTTATTCAGAAACCAGCTGAGTTACCAGCGAAGAAAACGGAACAAACTTCACAGCATCAACCAAGTAAAAAAGAAATAGAAACGTCTGATGACCACCAGGACCCTTCCCAAGCTGAGCAATCAAAAAAGTTAACAGAAGATTCAGCAAGTGGCAAAACAACTATTGCAGAACTTCAAACTTTGCACAAGCGTGAAAACAGCAGTGGCTCTGTGGACAGTTCCTGGTCAAAACTTAGCGAAGAAGAACTCAAGGCTAATGAAGATAAAGAAGGTACCTTGTTTGCAATGTTGTTTGCATGTGCATGTGAGACCTTTCAGCCTACATGTATGTTGATTGTAGTGCCCCATTTTATTAAATAAGTGTGCTCAACAACAAGGCAATTAGGAATGGAACATTTACAAAACACAACTGCAAGAATTTGCATAGGTCTGCACTTCACAACTCAGTCAGGGCTCAAGGCTACAATGGGTGACAAAAGTAGTTGAGATACTCTTAGAAAATGACTCCTTTTGATACTGAAGCACTTATTTTATTTTATTAGCTTCTTACGTTAATTCTCCGGTTCCCTCCAGTCCCCCAATTCAGTGTTGTGTAGGTGCTGTGGTCTGTGCAGTCTAAGAAATAGAGAAATCAACATTGTTTGGAGGAAAGGTGGGGGGAAATGTTTCCAAGACGCTCTGAAATCCAATTTTACTGCAAAGTGTTTCAATCTTTTTGACGCCCATTGTAGCTTAAGACTCTTACTAGTGGGAGGTCTGATTTTCAACCATTTTGGCATGCCTCCCACAGCACATAAGACTTGGAGCACATACAGTTGTAAGACCTGGAATTGAAACTCTTAAGAACTGTTCAGCTTTCTACTTGTAGTTGCTTTTGAAATTGCAGTTGATAACTATGCCAAACCTTAATTTCGTCAAACACTGTACAGATTAAAAGAAGAATGAATCAAACAAGCCAGTGGAAAAACAAAAGCTGTCAGCCAAATCTGAATATTTACTCATTATCCATAATTTTTAATTTAGAATGTGAAACCGGCTCCAGAAAATAAAATCAAAGAAAGTAAGATATTTCTTGCCAACAAAACCTACAAGGAGCATTTTTCATGTTGCTTGTGAAAAACGTGGGCAAAAGATGTTCTATATTCAAGTGAACAATCCATTTTCTTGTAGCTGGCTCAAAGGAGATTCGCGCTGGATCTGGTAACAGCTCTACTTCATCTGGCAGTGGTATACTGGTGCCTAGCATGGACGACAGAGACGTGGATTGGGATGATGACGATGATGATTTAGGCTTGAATGAGGACATGGACGAGGAGGAAGTCAAAAAAATTATGCAAAGTATGGCGGCTAAAAAACAGAGTGGAGATGATGGCACTGGAGATCCAGATGTGAGTCACTGAATTGAAAATGTTGAATTTGTAATTCTTATGGCTGCACCAATGGGCTATATAGATATGTGCTGCTGTGAAGGGTATGGTTTTAAAGTAGTTTACTCTAACTTAGGATATATAAATCAGACGTTTGCGTCTAGAATAGGGTATCATTTTTCACGAAACTGACCAGTTTAGAAACGGGTAAAGACAAACTCTTTGCATAAATATGGCGCCTTACTTTGAGTAACAATACTTGTACATTGTAAGCTCTATAGACTAAGGAAACCAGGAATTGCTACAAAAAAATAATTAAAATGAAAGCGGCAAGTTTAAATTTTCGCGACTCGGCCTCAACAGCGTTGAGAGATGACTATCTTAAAACGCTACTGGATATTATTAACTGTCAAAAAAATCGGGATTCATACGGAAATCGGTGGTATAAAATAAAGCAATTTATTGTTTTGATAATGCGTACTTACATGCATTAAATGAACCTTTTTTAAGAGAGAAGCGATTGAGGTATAAGGTTTTGTTTTGACTTGGCTTTGCTTTAGACAGCTACTCTAGGATAGGAGTGATTTGGGGAGTTTACTCTAGTATAGAGTAGCAAAATTCAGCTGAATTTTTCTGGTATAGGCCAAGGGTTCCAGGGTCCCAGCGGCACATCACCACCGAGAAATTCTTGATGTACTCCCGGGGCACAATGCGCGTATGTGCACTTGAATACATGTAACTGGATCTTGTCGTTATATTGTATCTATATCCTTGACCAAACTCAATACAAAAATAATTTAGTGAATTTTCAAACACAAGCGCTTACCCCATGTTTCCGTGCATCTGTTCAGTAATAGATCAAAGAAGACGGATGACAGATGCTCTTTATTACATTTGACGCCCTCTGTGATCTATCACTCACAATAACAAGGAATCTACGTGGTTTATATAAGGAAACGAAACAAGTTGTTAATTACGTCATCTATGCATCTGCCCTCCAATAGATTTTAAGTACTGTAGGAACCAACCTGGCCTCAGACTTCACATGGTCTGATCATATGGAGTATGTAATTTCTAAAGTTAATCAGCGACTAGGTCTCTTACGTAGGATTAAACATCTGTTACCTTTCACCGCCCGCGTACTATTCTATAACAGTCTTGTTCTTCCAGTCTTTGATTATGGCGATCTTGTGCGACAAGAAGAACGTGACTCTTATGAACGACTCGCAGGTTTTGCGGAACAAGGCCGCAAAAATTATTCTCGACAGGCCACTTTATTTGTCAGCTACTGATGCCCTGGTAACTTTAAAGTACTTTTTAACCTTTTGTATATTTAATCTTTATAGGACCTTTCTGAAAAATCACATTATGTGATGGAAACCCCTAATAAAAGATTATTATTAATCAAAATACAAGAATAATTCGTTTTATTACACAGTCTCTACGTTAGTACGCGCGCTGTGATTGGTCAATCTAGCGGGCCGTACTCTCCTGCACGACTCGCTAAAATTTATAGCTGTTTCTGTTGCTAAGCTGTTACGTGATTTATCGCCAAAACGTCTTCACTTATTCTTTTACTCTAAA
>CBDDTI010000624.1:0-17127 GCA_965233585.1 bacterium | reverse complement strand
GCTCTGTCAGATATGACAGTAGCCATATGTAGATCTTTCCTTGACCACAGAGGTTTTTGACATGCTTGAAATCCTACTTGTGTCCAGTGGCTACAAATGGAACCGAAACCCTCTTGGACTGCACTTAAACAAACTCGAAGCCATCAGGTTTGATATCATGTCCTAGCTGCTCAACTACCTGGACAATCTTGGCCCAAAAGTCAACCTCAGCGTGCCCCAATATTTGGTCATTAGTTAAGGTGATTCCTCACAAATAAAAGTTACCGATGAATTTTTCTGAAACTTTCCCTGAATGTTCTCTACCAAGCACTGTTTCAAAAAATACAATAAAAATGATAGGTCACCATTCTCGTATAAGAGATGTGATGGGCCAATCTTACCTAATTTGTGCCTGTACTCGTGCTAATCGCGTACGTTATTCATCGGTCCACGTTACATTTTGCGGTAGCTCGAAAAATAGTTTATAAGAGTAATACTCGGGAAAAAACTTGACAGCTAGAAAGTGTCGAGCATATAGAACAATATCATATAAAATTTGTGGAAACAACACACTATTTGAAACGACGTGGACGTAAAGCATTCGTAGAGTCGTTATTATGGCGGTCATAATTTGTACCACAGAGTAACGGTTTCGTGCACTCTTAAACCTATATCTTTTTTTCCTTCCGATAAAATTTTTTAGTTCTCATTTATTATTTAGCCACAATTAGTTACACATCACGAAATAAAAAAAATACATTCATAAATTAATGCTGGTTTAAAAGAAAACGAGCATTTATTTCGCTATCGAGCTTAGCTGGAGGGAAATTTCTTTCGTTGTGTACGTGCACGCGCTAATTTGCGCGCGCTAATGACGCAAAAATCGTGCGCAGTAGGGATGCACAATGCAATACTGAGGAATCACCTTAAGTGATATGTATGTTCATTTGAGGGTGCAAGAACCAGAACTGTTTTGCAAAACTCTTTAACTGTTGGAACAGTATATCTCTTCCTATCCAGACGGGGTCTTTTAGGAAAGCTTGAGTTACCATTACTTGACGTGCTATTTGATCTCATTATGTCTCTTGCCGGATTAAAAACGCTGATCCTGATTACTTCCAAGTTGTTGTGGTGTCTGTGGTGCGACTACCAAAAACGCAAGCTTTCGTAAGTTTCAGTAACTACACAAAAGAGCGACTTCATTCGCTGCAAAGTATCACTTGAAAATTACTCTATTGACACTCACTCGCTGCAGCCTGAGGACTACGTCTTTTGGCAAAGTACTCACTGATGGCCTGCCTCACTTCACTCCGTATGATCGAGCGATTTAATGCCCTGTTTCCCTCCATTTTGACAACATAAAATGGCCGATGGCGGCAAGCTTTGTGACCGTGGCGTACCTTGGGTCACGTGACTTTATTGAACATATATTTTGTTATCGCATGAAAATATTGTTAGCGAATAAAAATGTCATTTATCGAATGAAACTATTTTTAACGAATGAAAATATGTCATTTATGGAATGAAAATATTTTTAACGAATGAAAATGTCATTTATCGAATGAAAATATTTTAACGAATAAAAATATGTCATTTATCGAATGAAATATTTTTAGCGAATGAAAATATGTCATTTATCACATGAAAATATTTTAACGAATAAAAATATGTCATTTATCTAATGAAAATATTTTTAGTGAATGAAAATATGTCATTTATCGAATGAAAATATTTTTTGTCAAATTTTGCTACTTTTCGGCAACCATAGTGGAGCGGCCATCCAGATGGCTTTGAAGAGATTTCACTGGTCTCATCGTTTCGATCGATAACTATACTTAGATAGCGGATCGAATGAATAACCTAACATTTAACTAAGCTGACACCTATTACTATGGAAGCAAGGAATGTTCAAGTTAAGGTTACTAATAGTTCGATATCTGCTTCAAGCAAATGATGAAATTCGTCCCTTGTATAGCACCAGTAAGACTGACATTCCGTGTTAGACTTGACCTGCGATCAGGCGTCCCTTTATTTTCGCCGCGGGAAGGTATGCCTGATACAATTACTTGACTATTTGTCTGTTGCTAGTCCAGAATCTGGACTTTTCTCTGATTGGTCAAGAAACAAAAGATACTTAGAACTAAGCCATTAATTGGTTTCCTGTGTGGCCGTGTGACTTCCGATCAAAGAAATCCCGCGAGCTGACGAATTCCATCACGACGTCTGATGATGCGAGCGAAGAGAGCGAGTTTTTGTCAGCTTTAAATGCTTCTACTGAGAGTTTTGTTCACAAAGCTACGGTGGCCCATATCTGCAAACACAACAAACAATTCTTGAAACACAATACAAAAGTTTTGAAACACAAGTCAATATTTGTGAAACACAAGTCAATATTTGTGAAACACAACACAATATTTTTGAAACACAAATCAATATTTGTGAAACACAAACCAAAATTATCGAAACACAACACAAAATTGTCGAAACACAACACAAAATTATCGAAACAACACAAACTTGTCGAAACAACACAAAATATTGGCGGGCCGCTCGGGTGAGCCTCGGTACGAGAGCATGAAAACGAGGCAGGTGTCCAATACGGCGATAACTCACGGCAGGAAGACTAGAACGTGGAAGCGTAGGCCGGAGGGAAGCGGTATGTTTATATCGAATGATCCCATTCACCTGGCACGATAAGTTCAGCTTGCAGATCTTAAGATCATAAGTATCATTTTCTGTAGACATTCGCCCCTTCCGATGACTGGCATGTAAAGTTGCTGTAACTCTTAACCGAATAAAACTTAAATCATTTCGAGTTGTGTGTGCACCAGAAATAAGACTTTTTTAAGGATTAAACCACTGCAAAAACCGTGTACGATCAAAACTTGCTCTACGTTGGATCAAAATAGATCGTGACCAGACCAAAAAACTTTAAAAATAGAAAATATACTGCAAAGGTTGGTCAAGACAACGTGAACATGGGCGTTGTTACAATATTTCGGCTGGCCAACACCAGCCTTCTTCAGGTTTAAACCTGTTGGCCAGCCGAAATATTGTAACAACGCCTATGTTCACGTTGTCTTGACCAACCTTTGCAGTATATTTTCTACCAGAAATAAGCTTATCCTGCAATGTCATAACAAAGAGTCGGTTCGATACTCAAATTCTTAATCTCGGGGCAAACGTTTGTTGGCATTAACAACAACATAAAGGACGCTATTATACACCCTATGCAAATATGGCGGACCACTCCGTCGTCGCCTTGAACGAGCTGTATGAAAGCGAGGCTAGTTGGGCCTCGGTGTTGGTTGTGCCTAAATCCTACCGCTCACAAGGACAACCGAGGAGTACTAGGAGCGAGTTTCCGAGCCGATGAGTTTTCGGAAATTGTCGGCTATTCCAATTTTTACGATAACTGCAGAAATTCACGCGCGCTCATTGGCTAATTTTTATTAGTATATACTAAAACAGTGGATAGTGTTAAACGCGCGCGCTGATTGGCTCGTCAAACTCCGAATATCCTGTGCTATTTACCTCCGAGCAACTCAAGAGAAAATGGCGTCCCGGTTTGCGGCCGTGACAAGTGAAGAAATCATCCAAATTAAGTCTTTGTGGTGTATATTATCTCACTGTTTTAGTATATACTAAAACAACTATTCACCTCAGTGTCGGTGGCTAGCGTTGGATATTTACCTCGCCGCTTCGCGGCTCGGTAAATATCCACCGCTAGCCACCTCCACTTCGGTGAATAGTTGTTAATTGTCAATATGCGGACAGACACATAAATTTAAAATTCATGCGACGCGTCAGCGAGCGAGAGCGGGCAATTCGACAATTTGTTATCGTAAAAAACAAATTGATGTCAGTTTTTAATGCGTCTGTCCTGTTATTGATCATGAATTTCGTCATCACATTGTCAAAGTAGTCTGCGGATCCACTCGGCTATCGCCTCGTGGATCCACAGCTACTTTGACATTGTGATGACGAAATTCATGATCAATAACAGGACAGACGCATAAAAAACGGACGTCAATTTGTTAAATGGCGGACTATACTTTCTCATAATATGCGAAATGGCGTTATAAAATAGCTAGCAGTGCCACGCAATCAAATTCAGTAACGTACGTGTGCTCCAAATCTCGATAGTCCGATAGTGAACAATCTCGTCCCCAGAGCCCTCGTTACCCTTGTCCAGCGGAACGGGAAAACGAAGTACTCTGGGAAAATAACAGCCCAGGATTCTTGTTATTCCGGTCAAACTGCGCAGGCGTGAGGATCTAATGCAAGATGGCGTCTGACTTCTCTGCCGATTTGGAGATTTTTAGAAGGCTATCAAGTTTTTCTTAGAGAAGCTAGGTAAACCCGAACGAGAATTGAAGAGGAAACAGTTCGATGCCATACGGGAAAATATGGTTTTAGAAACAGGACGGTGCTAGCGTTGTTGCTAACTGGATTTATGGCTTCGTCCCAGGCTTGGCTTCGTCCTAAGCGGCTTCGATCGCGTACCGCGCCAAGATTCTACCGTGCCTGCTGTGTTTCTTCTAAGCTCAGTAATGAGCGAACAGCTATACATGCTAGAAGCGTTTTTGTTCGTCTGCATTCTGCAAAGTATCGCATAGGGAATATAATGAAGGTAAACAAAAAGTAACAATTCCGAAAAATCAGTTACACATCTATCCAGAAGTCTTCTATGTTTGAAAGGGTTTAACAGGATAGTCCAAGCTGTAGTTTATCTGGTTCTACAGTGGTACCGGTTATTTCTTATAATTGTTTTTCATTGCTAATATATCATTACATTTAATGATTTAAATGATCCCTTCAATAACTGCATAGCAATTTAGTTACTGTTTGGTACAAAATGTTAATGGTTTTGACCTCATTGTCCTGCTAGCCCTATATATTTTTAATAACAAATTCAAGTTGTCATTTTGTATTCAGTCTATTGGGCAGTGATCGCTGCAATGCCTTATTACATTGATGTTTACTTGTACAGGGGTTGCCAGAGGTTAGGAAAATGGTCTTGGAAAAAATTCTTCAAGGTCATGAAAAGGTCACAGAGTTTTATTTAGAGTCAGGGAAAATTGAAATAATTTAACGGTAATACAGCTGATTTAATACTATTGAAGGCTGGAACAAACATGTGGGTTCACTGTGATCTCAATGAATTTATAAGGTTTAATGAACAAATGGAAGAAGAAGCCACTACTAGACCTGACATTTTGCATTTCTTTGGTCAGGAAAAGTTTATTTTTTTTAGGGAAAAGTCAGGGGATCTTGAAAAGTTATGCCAGTGGCAGCCATGTGTACATGTATTTTTATGTACCAATGAAATAATTATTTTCAGTTAAATATTCCACTCAATATCCAACTCTTCACCACACAGTATTTGGGCAAGTGACTTGATTTGTTGATTACTGTAATTATTGTTTATTGGAAGTGGAGAATTCTTAAAGTTATGCTCTTGAAACTATATATGTACAGTCGAACCTCCTGTAAGCGACTTCCCAAAATGTCTAGCCTAGGTGGTCACATTCAGGCCAGCAAAGTGTCCAGTGTTTTTCCCATATGTCCTATTTTTATGGCTAATTATGCAGCGTGTGCTAAAAATTGAAAATGCATTTATAGCCTGCAGATGGTGTTTCAGATGTAGATGTAGAATAAAGCTATTTGTGTCATGACTTTGATGTTCAAAATTAACAAATAAAATATTAGGAACAGTACACTTGTTGTGTTCTGTTGCTTAGTGGATTTCTGGTCATGCATAGCTTACATATACGTCTTTTAACATGTTATTCAATGATTTTCTACTGCACCTGTTGTATCTATAAATTAATGTAGTTCATGTGACTTTGTAGAAGTCAACAGATGATACAGTATTCTGCAAAAACCCTTTGAAAATAAATCAAATATAGCCAGACATTTCCTTACACTGAACTGTTATGTGATCAAATTTGAAACTGGAAGATGCTCATGTCATTAAGATGATGTTCATCAAAGAAAAGAAAGTCAAATTAAGGGTGAACTATCATTGATAAACAGTATGAAATGTGAGCAGATTACTGTCACTTAAACATCAAACTGAGGGTGATCTGTCATTTTAAACTTCACTATGGATTTGTTTTGTTTGCTCTTGTCTGCTGCCTTGATTTTGAAGTTTTGAAAGAACAGCATAGTTTGAGTGACATGAAACTGGAGTAGTTCCGTTCTACTGTTAAAACCAGGGAATTAAAATTGATGAATTCAGTGTAGAATCTTGTTTCTGACGAAATATTCAAATGTTAATTTGACAATTGCTCTTCAGTTATTTTTCCTTTTTATATTCCAGTGTTAACCAAACTGATGTTGTTATCACAATGAGAGCTAAGAAGAATTACAACTTTAAAGTCAAAATGACTGCATAGTTATGAATATGTAAATTTCTGTCAATGTTGCTGGATCAAAGCAGTTGATTGGGATAGTAAATGGGGTGTAGAGAGGTTATCTTTGTTCATTAAAGTAGTAGTGATTCTCCTATTTTGTTCCTAATTTTTTAAATAACCATGGTAATGGACACCCTGCATTTGCAAAGACTGGTATCCTTACAAATTAGTTTAACCCCCTCAGTGCCAGTACTTGCATTTACTGGAACTGCTACAAGAGACACAAGGTGTGAAATAATCAGCATCTTGGGGCTATCATATCCAGTAGTCACTGAATGTAATCCAAACTGGGAAAATATTCTTTATGGTTCACATATTAAATTAAATGCAGTTTGAGAAGAATACAAATAATGAAATTTTAGACCCAATTGCCACTGAGCTGAAATTAGAAAAGCTAAATATGCCTCCCTGTACCCAGATCTATAGGAACCAAACTTGGAGGCCTTCTTGGAGTGCTTTCTGTGCTTTGCCAAAGAAATGGGTTAAGAGTAATACATGCTCAAGCTCCCCCCTCATGAAGAACATTTTTTAGCCTAAATAATGCACAATACCCCAGACAGCACAGGTAAAGGATATTATAGTTGATGAAATGGTAAATGGTTCATAAAGACCATGAAGTTGCATGGTTCTGTTTACAAATGTGGCATGCATGTGAAATTTAATTGTATTAACACCTATAGAATAATTCACATTGGGCTGTCATAAAAAGTCTAAGAATACTGGCAAGAAGTTGGGCAGACAGATAGGGCTGAACTACTAGCAAGGGGAGACATTTAATATAATTTTGCCTATGACAAGCCTGCAAAACTATGGCCGACTTAACAAGAACCAATCCAAGGAATGCAAACAAAAAAGATCTTTTGATTTTGATCATGATGTTCCCATTAATCAACACTGTAATCAAACATTCTATGACTTTGACAGGAAACATTCTCAGGGAGAAAATTGTGAGCTAGAGGACTCAAGCTGGAACACTGTTTATATGATCATGGCATTTCACACAGAATTCTCAAAGCTGTCTTGACAACTTCATATGGATTGCTAATTAGACAGTAGAAGCAATACCATTCATCTCTACTGGGGACTAATAGAAAGCTAAAGATGACAAGTCTTCATTAGAATTACATACACGGATAAATATGCAGTCTGTAATTATATGGGTATTCAATTGACACATGCATTAATTACTTTTACAACATTTCCCAGAATCTGTCATTAGATCATAGCAAGTTTGTTTCAATTCAGGAGTAAAATAAACAGCTCAACTTAAGCATGATCTGGCATGTCGTAAGTGATCACTTGACAGATAAGACAGCGGAAATTGGATAATAAGGTGTTATTATCACATTCCTAGCTAGGTAGTACAAGAGATAGAAATTTCTCAACGGGAAATACCGGATGTTTTCTCGAAATTAACTTCAACATCTAGAACTTTAAAGAAAAAGGCACATACACTGTACTATATTAGTCTTAAAAGAGACGGCCAATGTCTTACAGTTAAAGAAAATTAGAACTGAGATCCTACTTCAAAGTTCTCCTAAGAACAGTCAACAGTTTAATGGTTTTGAACTTCCTGTCACCCATCTTTCCTTTGGTTCCTTTATTTGGGGACTCTAGGTTTTAAATTGAACAGAATTTCGAACGCTGGATTCCTAAATCATTTAATACATGTTAGCCCGCTAACGAGAACCTGGAACAAGCTAAAAACATATGATGATACCACCAAGTGTTAATGTAAAATAAAACTAAACCCGAAACTCAAGTAAACACGAAATTTTGATTTGACGATGTGTTGTTGTTTGTTGTGTTTGCAGATATGGGCTACCGTACAAAGCTCTCAAAGATGAACAAATAGAATGCATTCATAGAATCGTATGCCATAGGAGAGATGTTTTGGCCGTGCTACCGACGGGATTGGGCAAGAGCGCTATATATCAATTAATTTCAATAGGGCCGTACAGCCAACGCCACATCAAAAACCGCTGCAGAACTCCTTGTTAACGTTTTTTGTTGGCTTACAAAGTGGAACGGTACCTTCACCAAGTTCTGCTTCTGAAACTTACTCATTACGAACGAAACAGGAGGACGTGTTTTACAAAATAAACCATATTTTTGTCGGCCGTACTGTACAGCACTGCATGTAAATTCACGCTGTCCGTGCCTTGTGTAATTCCCGCCCACGATGCGACTTCCGGTAATTCTTATCTGGAGATGGCATCGCCGACATTCTCGCTGACAGATATTTTAATTAGGGGGTGGCAGACGAATAGTCAAGTAATTGTATCAGGCGTTCCTCCCCGCCGCGAAAAAAAAATAGTGGCGCCTGATCGCAGGTTATGTCAGACTGAACCCAGGACTGAACCGATGAAACCCTGTGCAAGACGCCAATTACTTTATGTAAGAACCCCTTACCAGTATTTGGGTTATCAATTATTTTTAGTGCCAGCGGTTTTCCAGTTATAATCAAATTTCAACCTGCAACCTGCAACCTGCAAAAGATACCTGCCGCCCAACGAGGCGTCAATTTACATTGCACATAATTTGCACAAACTTGCAAGTTGTGTTTTTTGCGGATAACTTCCGAGAATTTGCGACCCTTAACGTATTTTATAAAGAAATATTCAAGCTACATATTCTTATTGAATCAAGGTAGGAGTATTTCACAACAATCCAGAGGAACTCGTTTATAAGGTAAGATGCGCCATTCTGTTTTGTTAGTTGGTTTCATACTCTTCTCGTCTTGTTCGCGTCACGCAACATGATTTTATTTAGTAGTCAGACATAGAGGATATTACATGCCCGCGCGTGGATATGAATTTTATCTTCGAGTGGTCAACTCGATATCTCACGAGTGAGCGCAGCGAACGAGTGAGATATCGAGTTGACCACGAGAAGATAAAATTCATATCCATAAGCGGGCATGTAATGTTCTGTTTATTATATAAACACCAGTGAAATACCAAACCATTTTACTTTAATATTTTCAATGGTCTTAAAGTAGAACGTGTCGTTACTAAACATGGAAGAAGTACATGGACGAAAACCAAATTCATTTGATAAAGTCTAAAATGATGGCCCCTAGAATTCTAGATTCCGAGGAAAGCCAGTTGTAAACAACAATATTTTTGACCACTTCTAGACGTCAAAAACTAACAGTTACTCTCATCTAATGTAATAAAGAGAAAGCGCGAGATCTCTTCACGTGTGAAGATAACATGTTATCTTCACGTGTGAAGATATGAAGTTTTCGCGGGAAAGCTCACTTGGTATTTCACTGGTGTTTTTATAATAAACAGTTTTCTAAAAGCCGCTGCCCAAGACTGATAAGTATATTTAAACTACTAGTGAAATACATTTGGCTTAACTATCGTCAACGCAGATTTTTCTTAAGACTTGGCAAGAACCGCTAACGTCAATAACGTAGGAAGCAGGTCGTTTCGCCCGATGTCCTGTTTGCCCGGACTTAGCCTAGTTCCTAGGCCTCAAAATTACGCATCGGTTATTCGTTTCGGGTCATGTGGTCCGGGGCGAAAAGTGTGGCCTAGACAAAAATCCGAAAGTGAGTATGGCAAGCTGATTGTAGCAATATTCAATAATTTGATATATATTCAATTCAGTATTTATATTTATTTATTATATGGCTTTGTCTCACAAGGACTAGGAACTACCAAATTCATGAATTTGATTGGCTGAAACGGATATTGACTGCAGTCCAGATTTTCCCATCTAGACCGGCATCCAGACCGGTAATGTTTTACAGCGAAAAAGTTGCAAACTAAAATGCAAAATCATTGACGGTTTTCATCTAACAAGATTTATTTCTGTAAGTGGCAAAAAACTGATGAGAAAAAAAGTAAAGAGGACGAGGAAAATTTGGAAGAATGAAATTCGGCTTGTCGCTGTTCGGAAGCAAAACGTCAGTTAGTGCAAACCAGTTACATTAAGCGAGTTAAATTGTTCTTAAATATTTTTGTTCTTGGGCCATCGTAATTTGATCAAAAATAAGACACAAACAGCAGTGATAACCATATTGAACTTGGACATTTTGATTATGACTTGACGTTTCGTATGTACTCTACATACATTTTCAAAAGTAACCGTTGAAATTTAAAACAGCTATTTATATATATATTAAAAAGGTGAGGGGACTGGAACCTAATAAAACAGAACAGATTAATAAGCATCAGCTTTTCACTTCCGACGTTGACATTGAAAGCTGGCTCAAGTTCTTGAATATATAAGGTCTCTTTTATTTTACAATGAGTCTGTTTTGCCCTTCGCTAAAATATCAAAATGATCCCACTTGATGTTGTGTCCAGTGGCCTTGACGTGGTCAGCAATGGCTGAAGTATTGTCATTTTTAGCGAGGGCCTTAAAATGTTCGGTTTTTCTATCGTGAAGCCGCCGTTTAGTTTTACCGATATAAAAACCATTACAATCCCAGCAATTTGCTCTTTAAATAACTCTGGATTGTTGTGAACGATTAATATGGTCCTTGTAAGGAAAGAAAGATTTTATGCATCGAGTGCTCTGAAAAACGATCTTAAGGTTAACACAAGAGTAGAATTTGTACACACAAGATTTCAGGCGTTTAGCGACTTGGTTGCTTTGTAAACCTAAGTAGGGAAGTAGGATAATGATATCTTTCTTAGGAACAGTAGACACGGGGTTGCTATGCTGATGTCTGTTTTTGTTCAAAACATCGTTGATATGATAGTTGATTATGCCTTGTGGGTAGCCGTTCGTTCCTTGCTACAATCTGCCCTCCATGATCTTCGAAAACTCCTTCTTCAGAACGGCTACCCACAAGGCAAGGACCGTATTAATTGTTCACAACAATCCAGAGTTATTTACAGAGCAAATTGCTGGGATTGTAATGGTTTTTATATCGGTAAAACTAAACGGCGGCTTCACGATAGAAAAACCGAACATTTTAAGGCCCTCGCTAAAAATGACAATACTTCAGCCATTGCTGACCACGTCAAGGCCACTGGACACAACATCATGTGGGATCATTTTGATATTTTAGCGAAGGGCAAAACAGACTCATTGTAAAATAAAAGAGACCTTATATATTCAAGAACTTGAGCCAGCTTTCAATGTCAACGTCGGAAGTGAAAAGCTGATGCTTTATTAATCTGTTCTGTTTTATTAGGTTCCAGTCCCCTCACCTTTGTAATATATATCTACCTGGAGTTTTGAAAAAGGGGTCTCTTAAAGGTGCTCTAACGTTTTTTTTGTTGGAAAACTTTTTAAACTAGTTTGACCTGATTACTAATAGTTTTGATTTTCTCGTTTTCAATTTCAATTTGAGTTTGATTTTGTTACTTGAAGGTTACCTCTTTGTGGTCCCTGGCCCTTGATCCAGGCGAAAATATCTACTCCTTCAAACCTTAAGCCAGCCTGTTAACAGGGACCTCTTTGCTCTAACTTGTCTCACTCTAGTTCCCAGAGTCAGAATTAGGCAAAAAGATTTAATTTGACAGGCTGACAAAGACGAATTCTGTTACATGTAATTCACAAAGTTAAACTGTAATGCAGGTATCTGTTAGTGGTATTTTGTAGTAAACTTTGGCAGCTTTCAGTCAATCACTGAGGAGTGCAATCTAGCACACCAAGCTGCACAAAATACAGACATATGTTCTGCAGCCTGTTGTTAGGATGGGAAAGGGGGGGTGCCTTGCAGGCTCAGGCAAAAAAATATCAACTTTTGTAAACCTTAAGCCAGCCTGTTAACAGGGACCTCTTTGCTCTTGTTTCACTCTAGTCCCCAGAGTCAGAATTAGGCAAAAAGATTTAATTTGACAGGCTGACAAAGACGAATTCTGTTACATGTAATTCACAAAGTTAAACTGTAATGCAGGTATCTGTTAGTGGTATTTTGTAGTAAACTTTGAAGCAGGCTTTTGTTAGAATTTATACAGAAGTGTCTCAAAGATTCTAGTTTCATTTCCTTTTTTCACTAGATAAGGTGTGGGGTGCTGATCTTGGCAAAGGCTGCTTACATGGCTCTATTAGACACTAGGTGCCATTGACCTGTTGGGGCCTGCTTTTCAAAACATCAGGTATATATATATATATAAATAGCTGTTTTAAATTTCAACGGTTACTTTTGAAAATGTATGTAGAGTACATACGAAACGTCAAGTCATAATCAAAATGTCCAAGTTCAATATGTTTATCACTGCTGTTTGTGTCTTATTTTTGATTAAATTGTTCTTGTTTTTGCCATATAATAAACATCTTATTAACCGAGCTAAGTCGGTCTGTATGGGAGAATCTTGACCTCGGTCGTGTGTACAGACCTCACTGTGTTCGGTCTGTACTTACGACCTCGGTCAAGATTCTCCCATACAGACCTCCTTCTCGGTTAATAAGAGCTAAGTAATATTTTTTATTTATTCAATTTAATATTTATATTTATGCAATATTTCTAAATCCATTTAATTTAATATGTCTATATTTATTTAATTCAATCGCTCAATATCTATTTAGTTTAATCCGTATATATTCATTCAGTTTAATCCGTATATATTCATTCAATTTAATAACGGATTCCCAATTTTGGACATTTTTGGGTATTTAAAGAATACCCACAAAAATCCCAAATTTGGAAGAGTGAGACAAATTTGGTTGGGAACTCCCTGATTGGGATTTGTCTCACTTTACCAAATTTGGGATTTTTGTGGGTATTCTTTAAATACCCAAAAATATCCAAAATTGGGAATCCGTTATTTTTTCCTGTGTATATTCATTCAATTTAATCCGTAAAAATATCCATTTAATCTCGGGGACTGGGTCAAGCCATTGGATCTGGAAGCTAAGAGCCTGGGAAAGAATCATTGCAATACAATATGGCGGACAAGGTTGGAAGAGACCTGCCGTCGTTTTTAAGGTGGCTCAAAACAGTTTCCAGCACTAATATTTCTATGGGTCATTGTAACCACTCTTTATCACTTGATATCAAAACATTGCCCAATTATTGGTGAACACGTTGTTGTCCTTTCCATAACATAATAGGTTACCATAACAACAGTATGACCTGCTAAAAACACCCTTAATTGCGGCTTTAGGGGCTTATAATTCAAAAACGGCACGGTGAAATTTTTTATATTATCAATATTTAATAAGCATGATTAGGGGCAACTTTTGGCAAAGTTTAAAAAAATTCCGTAGGTGGCGTTCAGAGCCACCTTAAATTTTCGAAAATTAACCCTAAGGAAACATAATTTGGGCTTGCTCTGTTGGGCCCGTTACGTCTCTATCTGTAGCATTTATTTCATTTGCCAAAAAACTAGCCATAGATTTCTGCCAATTTTTTTCTCAGTTATTGAGGATATCGTTCTCATTGAATTTATAAAATAAAAAGTGGGGGTCACCGCACTCGTTTGAGAGAAAACGAGCATTTATCACGCTATCGAGCTTAGTTTGAGGAAAATCTCTTACGTTTTGTACATGCACGCGCTCATTTGCGCGCGCTAATGATGCAAAAATCGTGCGCAGTAGGAATGCGCAATGCAAAACTAGGGAATCACCTTAAAAACGACGGCAGGTCTCTTCCAACCTCGTTCGCCATATTGTATTGCAATGATTCTTTCCCAGGCCCTTAGCTTCCAGATCCAATGGCTTGACCCAGTCCCCGAGATTAAATGGATATTTTTACGGATTAAATTGAATGAATATATACGCATTAAATTGAATGAATATATACGGATTAAATCAAATGGATATTGAGCGATTGAATTAAATATAGACATACTAAAATCCATGTAAAAATGGATTTAGAAATATTGCATAAATATAAATATTAAATTGAATAAATAAAAAAATATTACATAAATATAAATACTGAATTGAATAAATATCAAATTATTGAATATTGCTACAATAGACCATTTCCGAGTTCTCTTGTGCCTCTGTTTCAAAACGAGTCTAAGTGCGAAACCATTATGAAAATGAGTTCTGCATGCAGGTTCATTTTCATGCAAATCAAAGTCATTTTCATAAGAATGGTTTCGCACTTAGACCCGCTTTGAAACAGAGGCACAAGGGAACTCGGAAATGGCCTATTGGCTTGCCATACTCAGCTGTGATTAGATTATTGTTTGCAAGTACAGTAGATAGATTCTTGTCACGGTTATCATATCAGCCCTCGTGCACTTTTCTTCGGAGACGCGTAGCTTTATTTCGAGGAAGCTACACGCTGTTTTTTAAGAGATTCCCCTTTTAGAGATTCCCCGTTTTGGAGATTCCCCCTTTTAGAGATTCCGGCCCGTTTTAGAGATTCCCCGCTTTCAAGATTCTCAGCTTTAGAGATTCCCCCTTCTAGACATTCCCCCTTTTAGAGATTCCCTATTCCCCAACAGACCGATCCTACAGACAATAGACAGATCAAAACCGACCAATAAAGATGACAAACTTTGCACGAGTCTTCCAGCCAATACCAATAAGGCTTAACTATCGACTGACAAGCACTATTCGCTACCTCCAGAGGCTTTTTATTCACAAAAAAGAAATAACTCCTGCACGCCTTGTGTGCCTGTGTTATTTTCGGACTTACCACATTGTACGAACACCCTACCCGTGCTGAAATCGAGCTTTTTATCAGTGTTATTTTGTATCGTGGTTGGAATTACAGGCAGTTCTAAAAGCAGCTGAAAGGCAAATCTAAGTTCTGGGAGATGTAAGATCGACACAAGAGAAGGAAATCATTGTCATTGATCGAGCCTTTGTCGCATGAAAGTAGAATAAAGTCGGATGAACTCATTTTTGTAAAGACACGTAGAAGCTGAACACCCCGTTGCCGTACAGCGAAGTCTTAATCTGTTCGAGGTTTGCGGAGGAAACGGAGTTGTCAGCCTAGTCCCTCACGGCCGAAGTAGCCATAGTAGCAGCCTGCCGGTCCCTGATAGTCCAGGCTACTCCGGACCGTTCGTCTGAGATACGTCACCGAAATCAATTGACCGCGAAGGCCTGGGAGAAAGCCGTACAGGAACTAGGCAACAGTTTGCCTTTGAGTGCTATCCGTGCCTGTTGAGTGCTTTTACTCCCTCACTTCCCGCCCTTGTGGTTGCCGCTCTTGTGGATGCCTGTATGCTCTGCTCGAGGCTCATATCCCGGCTCCACCATCCCTCAGTCACCTGTCCCGAGCGATTGGGCGTTCTATTTGGGAGGCGAACGCAAACGGGGGAAGGGCAACATTTTCATAAAGGAAGCCTGATCGCGGGTTAACGATCTAGCTGCAGAATTATATAACGTTGCGCGAGGAATTTTTCCGTTCACAGACCTTATATTTTCTGTGACATCACAGAGCCAGGGCGTGTACAAAATAAACGCCGCGGGGGATTTGATGAACACGAATGCAAGGGATAGGCTCAGTGAAACATCTGGATGGCCAAAAAACTGATATTCACACAGTTAAGGTCACGTAGTTTTATTCCATTTGTAGTTTTGTAATTGATATCTACTCACGTTGAAAGTGGTTTAGGGGTTGTTTCTGTAGGTACCGGAGCACAGTATGCGTCATCGAACTGAGAATAAATTACTACTATGAAAGCGCATAATTAGGGTTAATTATTTTTAAAAACGAATAATTGAATGCCAGTTAAATCTCTTCGTAAATAATTATGTCTGCCAGGTCCACAAGTCTACAGGTCCACAGGTCCACATTACTTCATATAAGTGAATGTCTTCAGTCCACAAGTCCACAGGTCCACAGGTCCACAGGTCCACACTACTTCATATAAGTGAATGTCTTCAGTCCACAAGTCCACAGGTCCACAGGTCCACAGGTCCACAGGTCCACAGGTCCACACTACTTCATATAAGTGAGTGTCTTCAGTCCACAAGTCCACAGGTCCACAGGTCCACAGGTCCACACTACTTCATATAAGTGAATGTCTTCAGTCCACAGGTCCACAGGTCCACAGGTCCACATTACTTCATATAAGTGAACGTCTTCAGTCCACAGGTCCACACTACGTCATATAAGAGAATGTCTAAAGTCCACAGGTCCACAGAATGACAGTTCGTACAGCCTGACATTCGGCGGGTACATGTATCCCAGGCTCTTTTGGGCCAGTTCAAACATGGCGACAAAAGCCAAGAAGTTGACAATAATTATTCAGGTCAGCTGTTCGGTAAGTAAGGCTAGATGTTCATCGTAGTATTTTTTTTACAAGGAATGATGTTTGAACTTTCTGCACGAGGAAATGCTATATGTTATGGCTCAAGAAAACCATAAAAATTAGGCCTTCAACGCGAGCTGATTTTTGCTCGTATAATGCTTTAATAAATTAATTTGCCATGGTTGGGGTCCAAAACGTTTAGTCCCGTCATTGACACTCAATTTGTTAAAACACCCATGCAAGCTGTAGCTGTGTAAAATGGGGTTGACAGGCCTCACGACTCCTACGGTTCGTGGCATTTGTACATTTGCCGTTTTCTTGTCGGTCTCTCAACCTTTTTTTTGTCGCTTCACTGTAGTTTGTGAAGGCCACTTCGTGTTGTGTTGTAAGAAGAAATTAAAGCCGTTAGATAGTGCTATGCCAAATTTAAGAGGTCATAGGTCTGCGTGATTTTCGCTGTGATCTGCATGTCGCTTAGTTGAGTTTGACACCTCTATAATTTGCCGCTTGTTAGTGAATTATTTTGGCTCATTTCTATTGCAAGGCATGTTTTTAAATCTCCAAGTATTTGCTTTTGAGGGACAGAACATGATGTATACCGT
>CBDDTI010000623.1:0-5245 GCA_965233585.1 bacterium | reverse complement strand
CGAAACATGATCACTCTAGAGCTCCGACACATTGAAAGAAATGTTTCTTCTAGTGCAAGCACTCTACAGTTAGCAAAAACTAAAGTCATAACTCATCTTTCGACCTACGCGACAGCCTTCTCATGTCACGCAACGCAAAAGCTGGAAAATTCAAACGTGCTCTATTACAATAAGAAGAACTCTGTCGTGTTGAAACATTGTGAAACCTCAAGTTCCTGTAGGGTCTTTTACTTTATGAAACTAAAACCTGAGAAAGAACGGTAATATTTCAGTAATTTTGGAATGCGATAACGTCACATGAAAACCGAGAATTACATGAAGTCAGTGTTCCAAGGGACTTTCTGGGCCGCATTAGCGTTAACCGGGTTTCAAACAACGCGGCCCTGATGTACTACTGCGGTGACAGTAAATCTCTGACAAATTGAAATTAAAAAGAAAGGCGCGCACAGACTAGAAGAATCTTAAACAAATGTAATTTCTAAACCAATTGTTGTGTCCACATCCTTTTCCTCCAAATTTGGCAGCAGGCAAAGCACGCTAATCTGCCATTCAGCTCAAATGCACCAGTACTAAAGTGTCTTGTTGAACACTGAAGGACGTGTTTCGGCAATCAAGACCAGGATTGAGGCTACTTGTGTTTGCAGAAATCAGCGTTTTCCAGACACTCGGTCAGCCCGCGAACTTTTTCAATCGTCCCCACCGATGAAGAGCCTGAAACAAGCTACTACAAATCAGTCCATACACTTATAAATGTCATGTTCTCTATAGCTTCTGTGTGACGTCATTCATTGTCATTTTGTGTTATATTTGTGCCAAGTGCTCGCAGAGCCCAAGGCACTATGTTATCGTGCATACGTGTGAGTCCGTAACCATCCATCTGTCAACACTTCTGAGCCAAAGGAAGCGAAGGTCTCCCATAGCAACCGAAAAACTTTGAATATTACACTGTCAGACGTTTTGGTCAACAAAATCCAGAATTATGACCTAGAAGCTGAAAGTTGAATGGGAACATCTTTTTCGAACTATTCTTAAGTGATTTAGACGAAAAAATGATCTCGGCAAGCTACGAACGACGCAAAAACGAAAGCAGAAACAAGCTTATCTGATAAGCCGATAATTATTGTGCCTAGTGCGCATACTTAATTGTGCGTCTGTAACTCGGGTTTTTCTCGTATTCTTTCGTCAACAACCCGAGACCACTTTCGAGCAATGTTCGTTTGATTTTCGTATCCCGAGGACATCCGACGTAGATAGCCATGTGCTCACGTTGCGCGTTTGTTCAACGACTTTGGTAAGTTTTCTATGTTAAGATTTCCCTCAACTGCAACGGGGCATTTTCGCAGGAAAAAATGAAAACCACACGTACAGCACTCGTAAAAAACCTTTTTTCACTACAAACTCATCTCGGCACATATGTAAATTTATATTCGTTTGAAAGTCATTGAAATGACTTTTTTCTACTAGTTTTTGCTTCTGTCAGAACAAAAATATCCGATTGCACAATCACGCTAAACGCACTGCATGCAAACAATCAGTCAGTATGATACATGGACTGCGGACTACGGACTACGGACTACAGACTGGGTATAAAACACGGACTCGGTATAAAATGCAGATTAAGCATTACGGACTGGCTTTAAAATACGGACTCGGGTATAAAACACGGACCGAGCATTACGGACTCGGTATAATACACGAAGAAAGGTTTTACATTGAATAAATTTTTACAAATAGAAGCATTATGAACTGTCACATTGATACTTATTTTACAATAAAGTTTCTTGTATTTGTTGTATCATGTGGTCATTGCAGATGATACTAGTTTTCATATCACTAGGCACATGTAGTCATAGACTGCCTATTTTTTATCTTAGCTGCACATTGTGTTACTACCAAGCAAAATGGCATCGTTCGCGAAGATTTGCTGGAGATATTTGCCGGTCTCCATCAGATCAAAAGGTTAAACGCCAGCCATGTGCAGAAACGGAAGGTGGTCAAGATCATCAATCACAAGGACTTTGACTTTTTGCTGTTTGAGTCTGACCTGGCTCTTTTGAAGCTCGATCGCGAAGTCAGAATATCACACTACGTAAAACCTGTTTGTCTACCGGAAGGACCAAGGTAAATTAACTGAACTATCAAGAGGATGTTACGCGACCACGGCAAGATATGGATTTGAATCTCATTGATCTCTCTTTGCTAAGTTCACATATACAAACATGTTTGCGCAACTAATCTCATAAAAGGACGTAAATCCCAAGACATCGCTCCTAATCGATGGCTGCACGTGAAAACTAGTCCGTTGCTTTCTGGGAGGTGTAGTGCCTTAATAATTATCTCTTCTGAACGCCGAGTTCGAGCCCTGACCAGGGCTATTCACTTGTTGCTTGCCTGAGTAAGACACTTGTTTTTTTCAACCCAGGTTTAGAAATGTGCAACAAGACAAATAGGAGGATTTAGCCTCTAATGAATAAAGCAACTTATCCAGCGAGAGCAAATATACAAAGACGAGAGATAAGCCCTCCTTAACCTGCGTAGTTGCAGGGATTGTTGCAAAAGCACTAACCCGCAAAATCCCGCCAGTCACGTGCACCTACTAAGCTTTCCCTTCGCGGGCGCCTAAGAAGACTTAAAACTTTTTCCTTCTTTTGACGTTATTACAGGCAAAAGAGGATGTTTGCCCCCGGAAAATTCGGTCGCGTCGTGGGATGGGGTTACAAGGTAAGCAATAATTCCTTTGGACAGTTTGCAAACACCTTGAAAGAGATCTGCATCCCGACTATTGCCAATGACGTGTGTCAAGCCGCCTACAATGACGAAAAGTATACTGTGACAAAACTCATGCTGTGTGCAGGGGAGACTCTTGGTGGAAAAGATTCCTGTCATGGGGACTCTGGTGGCGGCTTTGTCTTCTTTGACCCAACCACCAGGAAGTCGGTGTTGGGAGGAGTGGTGAGCTGGGGCAGCAGCATGGGATGTGGATTACGTAACAAGTATGGTGTCTATGTCCGTGTGTCCGAGTTTGTTCCTTGGATCAAAGAGAAAATGTTTTAAGGCCCTTTCTCGTTTTATGAAGATGCTACTAAGCCACATTAATCTAAACGTGTTAAAAAAAAGGAAGATAACCCCTTTAGACTGATATTATTAGCTTTTTTGAACATGTCCCCTTTAGCATGTCTGACACTGTTGAAATATTAATCATTGCTTTTGTGTTTGAAGCGAAAAAGGTGCAACTACTTGTTATGAATTATATGTCCAAGACGTAAACGAGTAGTTATAAAACCGCTATAATCTTCATAGATGCGCTAATTCGAGCTACAAAATTGCAAAGGCAATCAATTAAAGTCAACTTCGCAGGTATTTTGTTTATATATAGTCGTGGAGTACAGTCAATGTTAAATGATGTATAAGATGACTTAATTAACTAGTTTAGAATACCCGGAGCTTTTATTCCTGTATTTAGTTGTAGAAATTGTTTGTGTAGTCTATGTTAATATATTGTATAAATATACTTTTTGTTCAATCTCGTTGATCTGAATGCCCGCTTTGTCTGCTAATTAAATGGTAAGGGATTTCTTTTTTCCTCGGGGCCTATGTTAGCTGAGTTCCTTTCGGGCCAGCCTCAAAAATAATCCATATATTACTTTTAAAGGGTCGTTTTAGAAGACTGAGTTTCGGCTTTCGTTATTGTTAAGACAGCTGTGCACTGTTATGGCTGTACAATGTGCTTCGAGCGGAAAATTTCACGTTATGCTGGAACAAAGCAGCCTTTTACAACTCAGGTTTAACAACGAAGAAGTTTTTATTATAGTATTGTACGGGTAACAAATGCGTTTCAGTGTATATCGGGCCGTAATGATTTATATCTTTCTGGGAAAGACTTAGTAGCTTTATAAAGCGTGTGCAGAAACAAATTAGTTTCAGTTCTGTTGTTGTTGGTTTTTGCTGTTGTTTTGCATTTTAATAAATTCCTTGTGGCGTTGTGCTCAAGTCTGTTATAAAGACTGTGAACCGGTTGATCGGTAAGCGAATCACGAAAAGAACAGGTCGCGATCCTGGCGACTACTCGGTGAGCGAAGAGATAGAAACAGGCAGGGCGGGAGGGCGGGATAAATATCTTCGAAGACTCAGGGAACCCAGTCGAACTCAATCCATTAGATTGGTTTGGCAACCTCATTCCATTAGATTGAGTTCGGCAATTAACCAAAATAGTTACCCGTTTCCTCTATGTGACTGACCAACAATTGCTTTGTCCTAAGCTCTTGACACAATCGGAACTTAAATTTGTGTGGCACTGAGGCCATTGAAGGCTGGTTTTCACTTACGGATTAGCATAAGCGTAAGTCAACCTAGGCAGACGCAGTAAGATGTTGTTGATTAGGGACTTTCATACCGGGAAGGCTGGGTACTAGTCTCGCAGCCTGTAGGGACAACAACAAACATGGCGGCCGTGTGACAAGAATGGTGAAGTGGTTTCTGCAACAGCAGTTTTCGAACGCGGCGAAATCCTCGAGGGGAATCGATCAAGTTTTGCTGTAAACTGAGATTTTCAGTCCTCAGTTTTTTAACCATGTCTTGAGCATTGGTCAGCTGCTCGGTCAATAGCTGATTATCTTCTTCTGAAGCACCCAAATGAGTAGATAACTGTCGTTTAGATAACTTCCTTGACCTTTTAGCAGTCGGAAGATCTCTTTCTGTTGAAGCTTGTCTTTTTTTGGATCCAGAAATGACAGAACATCGCTTGGTCAGAAAAAGTTTCCTTTCGAGACTACTTACTTTTCGTTTGGCAGGCTTTGTTGCTTTTCTCTCTAGTTGAGCTTTCCCCTGTTTAAGCTTTTTTTGCAGTGCCACTAATTGCGAGGCTGGGACAGAGACGTCAGGAAAATCAGCACTCGCGTTCTCTCTATATCGACGGCAACAATGTTCCGCACAGATATACCCTGGGTTCCAGAGGATATTTTTTTCTGATCGATACTTCGCGGCGAAGCCGCGTTAACGAGGCGCGAAGCGCCGAGGAGAAAAAAATAACCTCTGGTTTTCCATGCGAGAAATCAGTTCAGAAATTGAACTGGGTCACCGATTGGATACTCCCATGTCCGCAGGGAATTAACAATGTAACAATGGCCCTGATTGGCTACATCGAACAACTTCACCGCAAGGCAGATCGTCACGGTCCAAAACAACATGTCAACAAAGGAAGAAGATAACTTCTCGCGTTCGTTCAGAAATGCCGTTCATCACGCTT
>CBDDTI010000622.1:0-11604 GCA_965233585.1 bacterium | reverse complement strand
ATACAAATTCACCGTTTGTGGATTTACCAGGCTGAGTTTGTTAGGGTTAAGGGAGATAGTTTTTTAACCCTTTCACTCCCAAGGGGTCTCCCTCTGACGAGTAAAATCGTCTGGCGTTAGACAGAGTAAAATCTATAAAGTCACACTTGGGAGTGAAAGGGTTAAATTACAGCGCCACGGTTACAAACAATCAAGCAAACTCTCAGAATTTCAAACAGTCAATTGAATTTACTTACAGTGACTTTCCTTGCCATTTTAAAGTGAACAGTGATAAACCTGTGTTGACTTTTCGTCAATGGAAGCGTAAAACAGGCAAAAGATTCGCGATTACCGCTAATTTTTAGGAGCGAAATTTAGGTACAGCATTGAGCGGGAAAAAAATCCGGCCCGTGGGCCGTATCGTAAAAAGCTGGACCGGTCACGTGTGTGTGATTAGCGATGCTCTCCTCAAGACTCTTAATCGAAGTGCCTTGCTTCCTCTGTTTAACCTTTATCTCGTCAAATATGTCGTTGACAAAAGTGAAAGATTCTTTAAGCTCTTTGATTTCGTCATCAACGCGTTCTGGGTGTTTCTCCATACTGTCAAGCTTGTTTAGTTTCGGGCTGATTTCGCTCAATTCTCGGTTTTCATGTGACGTAATCATATTCCAAAATTAAATATTACCTTCCCTTCTGAGGTTTTAGTTTTATCAGATAAAAGACCCTATAGGAACTTGACGTTCCGCAATGTTTTAGCTCGACAGGGTTCGTCTTACTGCAATAGGGCGCGTTTGAATTTCCAAGCTTTTACGTTGCGTGACATGAAAAAGGCTGTCGCGAGGTCAAAAGATGGTTATCTCTTTAGTTTTTGCTAACTGAACAGTGCTTGCACTAGAAGAAACATTTCTTTCAATGTGTCAGAGCTCTAGAGCAATAATTTTGCGTTTCCATAGCAAAACTCAGTGACAGATGTTTTTGTTACTTTACGGCCGTGATGTTTGTGTCCCTCAGAAGGACACAAACATGGCGTCTCCATACAAAGCTTTATAAATTTGGGCGACACACTGCTACAAATAACGCGCGAATGAAAACCACCAGAGACCTGATTCTTGGCAAGGTTGTTTATATATCTATTATCTATCGTATCTCAGACTCTTGACTTTTTTCATTGAATGGTTGCGATTTTTATTTTGATTACATGACTGGTGAAAATCGAGAACACTTTCATGATGTCGGACTCTCCATCATTTTGCATTCTCATTTGCTTTGTACAGCTGTACCTGGTCTCACTGGAGTGCTGGATACTGAATTATTGAGTTCTTTTATCAGAGCGCTTAGCATTCGCGCCCATTTCTGATAGCTGATACCAGAAATGATATCAGAAATGTAGCGCGATCAAAGAAATGAAAGTTAACGCGTAAGTTATTTACGTAAAACGAATCAATAACTGTCTTACCTTGATGGCTCAGTCCGAACAAGTCTAGCATCGACAATTGAGCAAATTTAATTGTTTAGATATTGAGGTGCTAGTTTTTTTTCCGGGCTTAGTTTATCAGACGGTTGTGGCAGGAAACGACAGAATCCACCAAACCAGGAGAATAAAGCGCTGCTGTTAGTACATTCCTGATCAGTGTGGCATGACATTGCGAAATTTGAGGCTTTCAGTAACCTTTTGCGGTCTTTTGCCCTCCAGCCAATAATTGACAAAATAAACTTAAAAAACCAAGAGAATTCCAATTTTCGTGACCTTTCTTTAAGTGCCAATAAGCGTCTAGAGACCCTTTTCATCTAAAGGGGTAGAGTAATATATGTTTTTATCGACATTTTCCCCTTTTGGGATGATAATGTTATCGATTTTATGATGAAAATTGCGGGTGGAATCATATTATAGAGGGTCCAAAATAGGTTTGGCGGGATGCGGGATGAGGCTTAAAATCAAGGCGGGATGCGGGATACGAAAAATTTTAGGGGCGGGATACGGGATGAAACTTTGCTGGCGGGACCGGGATGCTTGTATTTTCGCAGGCGGGATGCGGGATCTTTAAAGAATTAATAGCGGGATGCGGGATGGAACACGTGATAAAAGACCTTCAAAAACGGCCATAAAACCTCATTCAGCAAGATCTTTGTTGTCTTTGCTGATAAGGGACGTTTTGTTTTGGTACACGGTGCTCGGTGACGATCTGTTTTCACTAAAATAAACACTTTATGATGCATCTGTCATTACGCGGAGTGCGATTGGTTGGTGCTGGGACCCAATTTTGCGTGTACATCGGTGTTCCTGTTCGTACATTTCCGGTGATCTAGGTAATCAAGGCGCTCAGATGATCAGCTGATCCGACTGATACCTTGTTTTACAAAGTGAATGATCTGAAATAATGTAAATAAAACAGACAGGCCAAACACGACTCCTACGGTTCGTGCCATTAGTACATTTGCCGTATATTTTTCGGTCTTTCGACCTTTTTGTCGCTTCACTCTTGTTTATGAAGGGCATTTCGTATTTTGTTATAAGGAGAAAACTAGAGCTAAGGCAAATTTTAAGAGGTCATAGGTCTGCATGATTTCCGCTGTTATCTGCGTGTTCCTTTCGTTGAGTTTGACACCTCTATAATTTACCATTTGTTAGTGTATTGTTTTGGCTCATTTCTATTGCAAGATTTGTTTTTATGTCTCCAAGTATTTGCTTTTAAGGGACAAAATATAACATTTACTGTGAATGTGTTGCTTACTCGTATTCTGTACAGCGTGACGCCGGGCCGGGCTATGATTTGCTCTGACGAAGGGCTAACGCTCGAAACGTCAGCTTTCGAATCTCTTTACGGTGGCTAACTTACATTGTCAACTCAGTTGATAAAACCAAATTATCTTATGATTAGAACTGTTTGCAAGTACAGTAGGTTGATTCTTATCACAGTTGTCATATTTGTCCTCCTACGTTTTCCTTCGGAGACGCTGTAGCTTTACTTCGAGAAAGCTATAGGCTTGTCTAGAGAAATTCTAATATTTCTTGCAGCTATCTGATCGAGCTTATGTTCCTGGAGCTCGATGTATAGGTTTATTCCTCCTTTGATCTTTCTAGTCCCAAAGGATCCAAATTTAACTCATTACGCGTGTTGTATATGCCATTGTTCGGCTTAGTTCAGGCAAGACCATGGTTTCGATCCTCCATGTGGATCTCATCAGTTGCTGGTATTTCTAAAGTTCTCTGTACGGCTGAAGTTGCTAGCGCAACTCGTACCTGATAAGTGAGAATGTTAGACATTCTGCGGCTTGGCATAGACTTCTTGTGGTTCTGTACCCTCGTGGCGGATCGAAAATCCTTGATTTCTATTGGCTATAACAACTAGCCAATGGCGTAATGTACTTTTCGATCCTTGCTTTTTTGAAGCCTCGTTATTTTGTGTTTCTTTGGCGGCATTTTTCTGGATTTCTGATGCACTCTGGTCGTCCAGTACGGTTTAACAGTCGATTTGTTCTTTAATTTCTGTGTACCTTAAGTAGCCCTAGATGAATCGAAGCTCACGCAAGTAATTTCCTGAATATGTATTAAAATTAAATCAGTGATTTCAATTTGAATTGCCATTGAGGTAGTCAGTCACAGTTATAAAGTTTAAATGCGTATAAAATTGACTTTCTTATTTACTATAACGGTGAATACTTACGGGGTTTTATGGCGGGATCGGGATGGAGGCTCTCAATATGGCGGGATGGCGGGATAAGGCCGAAAAGGGTGGCGGGATGCGGGATTGCAAAACCCTATTTTGGACCCTCATTATACCTGAATTTTTGAAAACAGGGTTAGTGAAGATAAGGGCTCATTTTACTACTTGGCAATTAAAAGCAATAAAATCCGTCCAAAGGCCGATAAAAAAGCCTATATCTGACGCCGAGCAGTAAGTTAATGGTCCCTAGAAGCAATTCAATGAGTCGAAGTTTAGAATGACGCAAATTTTAGAACATTTATTCAGTAACCTGACTTCCGGCGAAGTTTCAAAGCGGTGTCATTTCAGCCTAGAAATTTTTAAGTTGAGTTCGCTGCAGCGATAGAATGCCTGATAAGGCTCACATAGCAACTTACATAGTCAGCAAAACACTAATTTTTTCGCGGTCCGATAAACTACAGGATTTCTCATGGAATAGACAACAAACTGAATGAAATTAAACATAGTGCACAACTTGTCACCTTGTCTGCACAAAGACTGGCCTATGGTTCAAGAATGCCATTAGAGCTCGCTAAAACTAGACTTAGATTCAATTTTCCTGAGTCGAGAAATGCTTTTTCCAAGGTACGATCAGCTAAGCTTAACACCGACGTAAAAATATCAATGCCTGGCACAGACTATTTTGGCGAAACAGCACTTAAACAAGACATCATATACCTGTCAACACCATGCGGAAATCACACAATCACACACTTTCGCTGCACTGGTTCAGGCTTACACAGCAACTTAAATAGACAGCAAAACCATACTTTTTTCGCGGACCGATAAACAACAGGATTTCGCATGGAATTGACTCCTACATGTCAGCATAAAAGACGCCGTTACGTGACATTTCAGCCTAATATCTCTCTGTATTTCCAGAAACATACCTAGAGAATTTGACTTGTCCTGACTGATAATCTTGATACAATTCTCTCCTAGAGCTAGCTCTCCACAAGGCTTATCGTAGTTCAAATGAAAAGGAAATCACTTTTCTGTATGCCTTTCGAGGCCAGGGACTCAAAATTCACTTTGTTTGAGTTGAATCACGGATTGTACAATTTAATTAGCAGTGCTTTAAAATGAAATTCGAGTCTAAATAAACACGAACGTACAGATATCAAAACCACAGCGGAGAGTTGATCTACAGCTTTCTAAAGGCCTAAATCGTCCTGAATGGACTGAGCAAGAGCTTCTTACATGGAGAATCGCTTGAACTTCAAACAAACTCGGACATAATTAATTGCCGCATGCTGTCAGCAGGTCAATTATAGACCGGAAACCACAGCAATAATCTCCCCCGCGCTAGCGAATTACAGACATGTCTGGTAGTTAGCTAGGCCGAAAACCACTGAAATTTATAAAACAAGGAAATGAAAGGTTTACTCACGATCGATCAGCCTTTGACGTGCTTTCCTTGACACTGTTCGTGGCCATGTTTTGCTCGCAAATAGCAATGTCCCGGATGTACTTCGATTTCAAGCGGCGGGGAAGTAGAATCTCCTCTCTACAACAGATTTTTTTCGCAGTCTTAAGCCGCATCAAAGTTCAGGCCAAATAACGCCAACAGCAGCTAGAAATGTCTGCTACATTGCACGTCTAAGCCCTAAATTGATGCGGCTAAGGCTCTTTGCTGTCTAAAGCAAGCACAACACTATCGTCACATGTAGCGGTCCAAACGTTAACGGACTACGATTACGGGACTAAATCACGTCCCGCACCCAAAAATACATCTCAGGACGGCTTCATGCACGATAATGGACGACGCTTGCTAGCAAATCGTTAGACTTACACCTTCATTGGACTTAATGATGTCCTCCGGCAGACTTCCTTTAGACAGCAGTTATAGAAAGCTAATAGAACAACGCCGCCTCCGAGATACCGCGCGAACTAGTATTCAGCCGAGTGAAGCCTGGGTAAAACTTAACACCAATTGGATAAGGGGCAAAGAGAGGGAGGGAGGGAGGGAGGGGGGGGGGGTTGGGCTAAACAAAAAAACAGATAACATTTCAGGCTAGGTAAGCTCTACAACCTTTTGCCATTAAGGATTCCCCCCCCCCCCCACCCCCAACAAAAAGCATAGGGGCGGGACGGGGCGGGTAGGGCGCGGGGGGGGGGGGGGGTAATTAATTCTACATCCACTTGAAAACATATCCCTTACCAGAAAGCAAGCTAAAAAAAAAAACGAAAAAAACCGGCATAAGCCGTGAACAACACAGTAAACAAGCTAATATTAGACAGGGGTAGTTGTGAAAAGTTACACAAAAAGTTAAGGTTTGCCGACCCGGGGGTATATATTAAAGACAACTTTTCGGTGTCCTCATGACACCATCATCAGGTCAAAATATAATGTTCAACAGATAACAAGAATATTAATGTTCAAGTTCAAGTTCTTAGTCCCTAGAGGCTATCACAGAAAAAAATAACGGATTCCCAATTTTGGATATTTTAGGGTATTTAAAGAATACCCCCAAAAATCCCAAATTTGGTAAAGTGAGACAAATCCAATCAGGGAATTCCCAACCAAGTTCCCAAATTGGGATTTGTCTCACTCTTCCAAATTTGGGATTTTTGTGGTTATTCTTTAAATACCCAAAATTATCCAAAATTGGGAATCCGTTATTTTTTCCTGTGCTAGGTGAAAAGTTTTGCTTTTATAGAGTCACTTTGAATATTTAGACACGGCTTGTGCTCGCGAATAAGGAACATTTCGTACAGAAGACAATCAGATTTGCCGGAGCATTTCTTAAGAATGTGAAACATATTAGATGTTATTGTTCTTTATGGATGTTGAATTGGCTGTGATTGAATATTGATCCAGATCTTTTATGCTCATCGATTCGTTGGTAGAGATGCCCTGGAGATACCAACGCGTGTAGCCAACATAGCTGGCATCACACCAGCCACATTCAAATTTGTAAACTATTGATTGTTCGTTGATCAACGCGGGCTTGATTTCTTTATGTTTGAGATCTTCTCCAACTTTTAGAGAAGTGAAGACTGGGCATAAGTCGATGTTTAACAGCTTACCAAGATCCTTCAACTGTTTGCGCACAGAGTTAGCTCTAATAATCTTCTCATTTTTGTTCCTTGAATGGTAGAACGATTCGTACTGATTGCAGGACAGGTGAGCAGATGGGCATTTTGTGTGCGCATGCGCCACATGAGTAGAATAATTTGAGTTCGGCGCCATTTGTTATTTTTGAACGTGCTGCAGTCGGTTTTTAAACGGGTGATCTACATTGTGAGAAAGATGTTGTCAAGAGGGATGAAAGATTATAACGAGTTTGCACACATTTCTAACACTGTGGATATCCGTAGTGTTTGTCAGGACTTTGGATGAGGATATATTAATGATCAAAGTGCGAACAGAACGAGATAAAAGCCCAAAGAAGTGGAGTTTGGAATTTGATTTAACGAAGATCAAGATGTTCACTGGAGAAGACAAACAATTAAGGTTAGTCTCAAGATGTTGAAGATTTATTGTTATGAATCATAGGGTTGTATGTTGAGTCGATCGTCGGATACGCGATCTTATATGAGAAGGAAATTTTGAGTTTGAGCGGATTTTTCTTCAACTTTGAACTAAATTTTCATCATATCTCCGCCGGTCCCCCAAGCTTTAAATTACTTCAACAACATTGTCTCTTCTTCTTCTCCTCAGCCACTGGGGCCTCTAGGCTTAAAAAATTGCATAGGTTACAGGATTAGAATTCTCTTACATTAGCTTTTGGCAAATTTTCATTCGGAATGTTTTGGTAGTTTTTCTGAGTCTTGGATCACTGAGGTCTTTCGTCTTGTTGCTCTCCAAATCTGTTATGCATGGCATGTAATTGTCTATCTTTTACACTGTTAAAGTTTCGTTTTCATACACGACGACTTTCGCTATTTTTCTTTCAGTGTTTCTCTAGGTATTTTTATAATAGCCTTTTTCGTCTCCAAGAGCTAACTTGAGTAGAAAGTTTGGTAAAAATTCATTATTTCGCTGGCCCCCCAAGCCCGAAGCACTTTTATTGCATTGTTTGTTTACTTGTCCTTTGCTCTATCCAGTTTATTTCTCCCACAAAAATGCATGGTCGTATTTTAAGAACAAAAATTGGTGCTGTTTCTGTCGAAGTTTTCGCATTTCATGTACATTTAGCTTTCGAACGACACCCGGGAACCGAATGACGTGAGCTTTAAGAATTCCTCTGCCTTTCGAGTTGATTTTTTTGCAACAATGTAACCAAATATACAGACTAACTTCCAAAATTCTATTGTGTTGATGTTATGCTCTCTAACCGTGCTCGGAAGATTCATGATCAGAGAAAGACAGTTGTTTAAACAAAATTAAAACAACAGGCTGTAACTGTCTTTCTATTATTTGCTGCACATGCAGGCAGTGAGAAAAATTGGGAGCTGCACCTCAAACACAATAGACTGATGAAGCGGATTATTTCTTTTTTACATTCTTCTCAATGTTATGGGATTTGTAATGTACTAGCTCTTGCAACAACTTCATGTTCTGTGCAGTATGGTTATGAAATATTTGTGTTGGAACGCAAATGCTATTGTGATAACTAATGATCATCCTTTGACAATTTTCACTCATGTAATTAGTCTTAAACTGTTGGCTTGCAAATGAAAAATGCTATTGCTCAATATAACTCTTCAACATGACAGAAATATACACCATGTGGTGTAATCAGGTCAGTCTAATTAAGAATGAAAATTCATAGTTATTCACCTTTTCATAGATAAATTAAGATACAAAATGAAAATGTTGTAAATGGGATTTAACAATTTCATTTCAAATTTTTGATGAAAGGGCAAAAAAGGTAATTTTCTTATATCTGCACCTTCTGTTAACCAAAGCACAAAATTTAAATATTGTTGAATATCACTGGGTAGCAAGTCTTTCCAGTAATTCAACCATCTGTTAGAAAGTTTGATTATTTTATCATTTACAGTGGATGTGAGGATGAAGGCAAGAGGATGGGGAGGGGTTTAGTGTACTTAATAAAGCCCACAACTGCACTCTTCCTGACTTCTAAATTATGTAAACTTGTTTATGTTATCTGTTTCAGACCTTAAACTGTCACATTTGAGCCTTCAAGTGAGCCCCCTTGTCTTGAATAACTATCCTTCCTTGATGAAGTTGCTATTATTTCCAGTTGGGCTGGTTGCAACAATGCTACTTTGGAGACCATGTGTGTGACTTTCAAAGAGACAAATCCTTGTTTGGTTGGAGCATAAGACCTGCAACTTGACTGGTGCAACAATCAATACTGCAGCACTGTTGTTTGTAATTGGCCTGTAATAAGAGCCTACCTATTAGACCACATACCAATTATCTTAACAGAAAAAATATGAAAACTTAAGTTGAAAAATGTGTATTTGTTTTTTGTTAATTTTTTTTTTATCTGCAGCTGAAATTATCAACAGCAAATTGAAATACATGTATGTTTTGTTGATATGTTTAGCCCATTGGAGGAGGGGGTAAAACTGGCCAGGAATTTCCTTATATTTTGGAATGGTAATCTGCACTGAGCACACTAAGCCTGAAAAAATGAAAGAATTCCTAGAAGCACAAAGCTAAGTCCAGAGACAAAAAGCCCAACTTGTGAAGTTTGAGGGGATGCAGCTGAAAGAGGTTGTTTCAGTTCACTGGGCTATTTCTCCACTGTAACTGAACCAAAACACATGCTGCATCTTTTGAAGCATGGTTTCAGTGGTTTCACAAGAATGGAGCATTTAAATTTTAGTACTGCTCTGTTGAAACCTCTTTTTGAAAGTGTGTTTGTGTAGTGTTTGAGTACTGCCAATTTGACTGTAGCCTCCATATCAAATGTTACTTTCACAGGTGAAACTAATAATTGCAGTTAGCTTGCTCTCTGATAAAATCCTTAATTTTCCTTCCATCTCTAAAAGCTCCCCATGGGTTTAAATACATCTCTTTACTTCTACTTCGTTGTCACTTTTCTTAACTCGACATTGAAGTTTTCTGTTTGTGTATTGTGTGCTGGTCATGTCAATGAACGTGTGCAAAATTTTATTTTCTGATTGACACAATTGTCCGAGGATTATTGTATTAGTAGTGGAAGCGATAAAAAACGTTTATAGCCCAGGAAAAACCTCGAATATTTCAGTAGTTTCTTGAAGCAGCTCTAACATGATGAAATAGCTTTTAATTACGTCTGTGCTGAACAGGCCTTCTGCGAATTCTGCAACGCATCCTTCACAAATATTCCTTCGAATTCATCCGTGTTCTAACAATTCCAAGACAAGACTAGCAGCGTTTGTTTGTGCCTTGACCTGAAACGGACTTGGTTTGGACTTTCTGCGAGACTCCACAAAACCATTTGGTTGATTTTCTGACTCCTTTACACAAGTTGCAAAGTGAAAAAGGAAAAGACTGCTTCCATCGCCGAAAAATTTGTTTATGAAACCAACGCCATTTTTCCACCATTTTGCGATTTGCGAATACGCAAAGCAGGCGCATATCAGCGGTTACTCACATCAAAATACTTTCTGCGGAGCATGCGCAAACAAAATGCCCATCTGCTGGACAGGTGTAGATTTGCGTGGAGGTGCTGGTTTTTGTTTGGATGTAATAAAATTTACACTTTTTAATGGGTGATTGCGAGTTGATCGCGTGATTTCAGTTGACCTATTGGTGGTTTTCACGTCACGCAAGTAAGGTTAATTATCAAGCAAGGGAAAAATAAAATCGCTTACCATTCAATAAATTGAGTCAAGAAATTGAAATATCGTAGTAGAGTAATAAATAAACAACGTGCCAAAGTTTCGGGGATGTGCATATAAGGCTGGCTTTTACTAGTGACGGAGTCGAAGTCGGAGTCGTAAGAGACCTTATGACCTTGGGAAAATCAAAAATCGGAGTCGTAAGCGGAGTCATAAGCTCCATGGAATTGGAGTCAGAAGAATCAGAACGTTTCCATTTCGTCCGATTCCGTTTACGACTCCGTCGCTTATGATCCAGAGAAAACTACGTTGTCGGAGTCGTAAGCAGAAGCGCAAGAACCAACCAATCGCAAAGCCCAAACACTAAAGGAGCAAACAAAGATACCAAAATTTATGTTTAAAAGGTCCACGACTGTGCACAATCTTTTCTTTTGCGTTCATACACTAGGCACGAGTTATTTTTTTCTCTTCACGCGTCGATCCTTCCTCGGAAAATATTTCCTCGTCACATTCCTCCACAGTTACCAAATCCAGGATGGCGGCCTAATGCACCAGTCAAAGTAAACCCCGACCCCCCCCCCCCCCACCCCGGGATATGTGGGGCTTTAGTGGAGCTTTATCACCATATTGGAAGCTCTTTGACTCCCCAGTATGTGGGGGATTGGCTCGTTCTGTCGCTTTTATCCTGAGGAATGTGGGGTATTAGTAAGGAATTCGTTCTAATCCAAGATGGCGGCGATCGTTACCGCAAGGACTTAAATTAAATTTCGGCAAATTGGAGTAGACACAAGTATTCACAGGTATTTGTGGAATCCGTTTGATTGTTATTCGAATCAATACATCGATTAATTTAGGGCATGGATTTAAGAAGACAAACGCTTTAATGGCTTTAATATTGGGATGCCGATGACTTTTAGTTGCGCTGCTCTGTAAAGACAACCTTTCTGAATGTTGCTGATATAACTTAACGAATGTTATGAGTAAAACTGTCCTTAAAGTGCACCTAACCCCAAATACTATTTCCGCAAAAATGCAAACTTGAAACTATTCCAAAACCGACTTAACATTTTTTAGCAACATCTGAAATTTTTTTGAGCTACAGTACAACCTGAAATTTAATACTCTTTGTCTCATGACCGAGCTGGTGAGGGGCTTGGGTCTATTCTGGATTTGACGTCACAAACTGTTTTGCATGCATGTTCACAAAGAGTTAATGCCATGTAAATGAATAAAGGGG
>CBDDTI010000621.1:0-10000 GCA_965233585.1 bacterium | reverse complement strand
CAGTTTTAAGGCTGATCAGCTGAGAAATTCCCATTACTGTTTTATTATTAATTTTTGTGTTGAGCTTAGTAAGTTCTGTCTGCCTAAGGAACAACTCATTAAAAAACTGGTCCTTGAACGGGGTGCACTTAATTCTCTCAGACAAGCAGGATTACATACGAGCTATGTGCTCTCTGTTGAGCTGGCTGATTCTCTGAGGGGAGGTGGGGTGGGGGAAGGTGGGGTGGGGGGGGGGTAGGGTGACATTGATTTTGTCCCAACAAAGCACTAGTGCAAAGAAATTATGTAGTAACTAGTGTGCTGGAGTACAAACATTATGAGTATGTTTTTTTAACTCAGGACAGATATCTGGGATGTTGATTTCATTCTTTACTTGAGCGCAGGTATTATCTGGGCTCAACTTCAATAAACACAGTCTGTCTTTCAACCGGGAGGTCTTTTGGATGATTAGGGCTTCTTTAGATTACAGTGGGTCAGGAATACATGTAATCAGCTGAGATAATATTATCTTGGATGTTGATTTAATTCTTTACTTGAGCGCAGGTATTATCTGAGCTCAACTTCAATAAATTCAGTCTGTCTTTCAACAGGGAGGTCTTTTGGATGATTAGGGCTTCTTTAGATTACAGTGGGTCAGGAATACATATAATCAGCTGAGATAATTATCTTTGACAAAGTTCGCTCCCAATAATGGGAAACTGCTCGGACTAAAAGAAGTTTCAAGGTCTTCTAGATCACCTCCCTGATATCATTATGATCTATGGGTAACTTGTATATAAAGGTGTTTTATTTATTTTTTTATTTTATTTTTGCAGAATTTTCAAAGGAAAACACCTCATGACGCAGTCAGCTAAGGAAGTGAAACTTTGATGCAAAAGAAGAGCCAAGAGCTTTCACAACATTGATAGATCGCATATTTAGTACTTTATTAAAAATCCCGAAAGAAACAAGATTGTCTCTTTTTATGTGTCTTGATAGGTTGTTTCAAGACTTAGATTTTGATGTGTCATTGTAACCACACTATCAATTGATACTACTATCATGGTATATAAAAAAAGACTGCCCAGTCATTGGTGAACACGTTGGTATTATTTTTGTGACACAACAGGTTACCATAGCAACACTATGATGTGCTCAAACACCCTTAATTTCAGCTTTAAGCGCTTCTCAAAAACAGGAGGGTGAATTTTTTTTTCATGTTATAGAATTTTGATAAGCAGGATAAGATGCAACTTTTGGCAAAGTTTGAAAAAAATCTGTATATGGGGTTCAGAGCCACCTTAAATTTTGAAAATTTACAGTGGCTCTGTTGTGTCACAAAAATAATACCAACGTGTTCACCAGTAATTGGGCAGTTTTTTGATACCATGATTGTAGCATCAATTGATAAAGAGTGGTGACTATCACCCACCAAAATCTATGTCTTGGAAAGTGCTGAAAACTGTTTTGAGCCACCTTAAAGAGGCTCGAAAGGGTTTTTCGCTGTACGCACGCGCGCAATCTACACCAAGATGCATGCGTCGGCTGAATGAATCAAAACAAGCTCACCGGAAGTTAAATGCTGCGTAAAATCGCGCGAACCGGAAATAAAATTTGCGGGAAACATTTGCTTTTAGCTTGAAATTTAGCTTGGTGACCTATCTTGACTTTTTTGCATGCACGTACCATTCACGATGGCACTTCAAACATAAAAGCTTCGGGAAAAAGTATCCAGTAGAATTTTCTGTAAGCCATAAAACGCGTTTTCTTTAAATATATTTAACTCAACTAGATAATTTTTTTCCTTACCGTCTGGAAAGTTAAATAATTTAGGCAACTTTCCAACAAGTAAATAAAAATGGTAGGTCACCGAATTGGTTTTTCAGATAATTTACAGAAACTGAAATTTAGAGGACACTTTGTGGACCTTCTGCGTTGCCATGGTAACTGATATGACGTCACAAGTACCCTTAAAGTATAGCCCATCAAGAGAGCTGCAAGGAGACATATAGTTTGTCCACACCGTTAAATACCCTTTGTAATCTTTCATCGTTCCACAAACAGCAACGAAAAACCCTTTCGAGCTTCCTTAATAATTAAAAAAATGGTAAACGCTATAGCGTGTACTATTGAGTTATGGATGCACGCGGGAGGTTGCTAAGCACGAAAGAAGCGTAAGAGTCGCACGAGGTGATGGCAAAAGATTAACTGCGGTAACAGTGGGCGTGCGAATTTCAAATGTCCGTAATCAGATTTTATCAAACACATTAATTCTTACGCGATTTGCTAACGAGGCAAATCATTTCCCTGTAATCTCCTCAAGGTGTTCTGCGTCGCGGCGGGCCGAAAAAACCGTGGCCTCGGGGCCTGGATTTCATCGAGTCGGAAGCTGGAGAGGACCGGCGGAGGTGAGCGTGTGGAAAGTAAAAAAAAAAACGTCGTTTTGTTTCTGGGCAATACACGTCTCATTTATTTAAGTCTTCAGCGCGCGCTGCAAGCGACATTTAAACAACATGACGAGAGCCTCCTTCAACGGCTGCACACTGTTCAGTTGAAGGTGACAAAACGTCAAACTAGGACCGAGTTGTATCATCCAAATAGCAAACAGAGCAATGACTTCCAGAACTCTAACCTTGCAGATGGATTTTCATAAATCTTTGGCAACACCTAAGGTCAGTTCTCAGGACTGGTATTACAGCAAGAAGCTCCGAACAAACCTGCTTGGAATTTATTGTGCTAACGACGATACTATTAATTGTTTTCTATACGACGAAACAACGGGTGGAGTTGGACCCAATGAGGCGATATCACTCTTGGACTATTTATTAACAGATCTGGAGAGTCGAATCGGAGGCCACGATCAACTCATAATATGGTGTGATAATTCTCCAGCTCATTTTAAGGAGTGTTATCTGTTCTTCTACATGGATGACTTAGTTAAGAAAGGAAAGTTCTTGAGGGCCGATTTGAAATTTTTGCTTGAAGGCCACTCGTATTCTATTTGCGATCGACGGTTTGGATCTATACAGCGCCTTTTCGACACCCACGAAGTCATCGAATTCCCGCACCAGTGGGCGATTGTGCTGGAACGAAGTCATCTGAAAGACGTTCGAACATATTGGGTTACACTGAACATGATCAAAGATTACAAATCTTTCCTCAAGATGCAGTACATCAGCAGAAACGAGGACTTGGACGGCGAAAAATTTGAAGTCAGGGGCATCGCGTGGCTTAACTTTGGATACGGCGAATTACTAAATGAGAAAGGAGAACTGAAACTCGTGCATCATCCAGAGTCAGTCTTTTTGCGATTCCGTATGGACCCAAAGGAACAACCGAGACGCGTTTCCTTTATTAAAAAAAGACAAGTCACTAAACTTATGCCAGAACTACTTACACCGTTTAGTCAGGAAGCACGGCCGGTGAAAAAGAGCGTTAAAGATTTTTGCGTTAAGTTATCACAAAAATATCTAGCCGAAAATGCTGTTCATTTTTATCAGTCTTTCAGAGTTGTTGACGAAGATAGTGACACTGACTAAAGTTATAAACGCATCCCGCATGACCCACTCAGGCGCGGATCCAGATCCCCTTCTTTCTTTTTTTTTCCTTATCCCTCAAATATCGAAATAATATTTGATTTCTCTGATTGAGGTGGAGAATGTGCATAAGCGATGACTGGTTCTACCAATCAATTTATTCATTTTGAGCCCACAAACACACTGTCCAAAATTCACCCCAAAAATTACAACAATTCACCCCCCATTTCAAAATCCTAGATCCGCGCCTGCCACTACACTATTGTTTGCTATTTGGATGATACAACTCGCTCTTAGTTGCACTGTACTGATTTAGCTGCCCATGTAAACTTATTCTGATGTGTCGAGTAAAACCGAGTTGGTAAAGTAAAGGTAAAGTCTGCATTCGGGCCAAGTGGCCCATCAGGCCGGAGCTTATCCCGGTTTCTGTAGCATGAAGCGACTGGGAGTATTTCTACTCACCCCTGGATAGGAAGCTAGTTCATCGCAGGGTTACCCCCAGCATTAAATTCACCGGTACCCATTTATACACCTGGGTGAAGAGAGGCACCGTGAGAGTTAAGTGTCTTGCCCAAGAACACAACAACGGCAAAACAAGAACAAAACTGAGCTGACTTAAATAAAATCATCTCTCATCATCTGCTTTAACGCCTAGGGGTCAGCTGGTTATTTACGACCTCGGCTATCGTTAAACCTAAAAATTGGATGGTTACAATGATTTATCTATCCATCCATCCATCAATCAACTTTATTCAAGCATCAAAGTCTTTAGGTAATACACTGAAAAAAGAAGAACGCCGATTCAAAGACTAGCGTGAGTCTATTTATGCCAGTCAAATTTTCAGGATGTAAACATCTTAAAATAAATTGCATACACTGCGAAATTAGTGTGGTAATCTAAATGTCTCAGTCCGCTTCATCCCTATTTCGAGTTTTTGCCAAAATAATCACGTCATATTTTAGCGAGGCAAATCTGACTTCACTCTCTAACAAATGCCTCTGTTGTTGCTTTGCGTATTCCTGGAGTCTACTATCAACAGCCTCTTGCCTCATTTTCTTTTGATACTGATCACAAAGTTGGCATGTGTCCACGCGCGCCTTCCTAAAACTTATTATATCACTCAAGTCTTCAATAAAAATTTCTCTAAATTTGGAGTAACTGATGCCAGGGCCTTTTCTGTTAGCGCAGGCAAAGCTTGTTTTAAAATCAGGGTGCTTAGCAATAAAATCTGTCCACATATTGTGCATTGAAATATGAGATTCAAAATATCTTTTCCTTGTTCGCGCTCTTCTGTAGTGTGATTCTGTCGCGCTATGCGAAAGCATAAAATCAACAACGGCCTTTCTGGCCTCCGGGGCAATCTTTCTCGGATAATTTCCATGCTTGCCCCGCTGATCACCCTCCATCGATAAACCATCGGCGTCCATTTTTTTTAACAGGACCTTGATTTTCGCGTCGGACAGTCCGTAGCATCTTTCGAAGGCGCCCTTGCAGACTTGCCCCAAGTCTGGGATGTGGTACCTTATTCTCCTAAGGCCACTGGGACATGACCTTACTTCCATCAGTTTTGAGAGAATATAGTTCTGTTCAATATAGCTTTTCTGGAATAGCTTGTTTCGTTGCTGCCGTATAATTTGTCGAGCTTCAATTGCACCTGGTCTCATCAAACAGCCTTGATTGCACGAGCATAACAACGGCATTCTCGCTAAGTCTGCATAAGCCCTATTCTTTCTGGTGGCGATTGTTCTTTCCCTCTTAAGATAAATTTTCTTTAGTTTAGTGCTTTGTTTTTTAGTACCCCGCTCGACGGAGCTTGAGAGAGGTGCCTGAGCACCGGTAAAATGTTTCCAAGGATTTTCTGTGTCAAATCCGTACAGTAAATGAGCCACATTTCTCCCATTACTGGACTCAGTACACAGACTCAGTTGTTTTGAAGTACCCGCCATTTTTTTTGTTTCCCCCGTACAACATACTGCGTCACAACCATGATCAATGTGACAGCCGTCAATGCGCGCGCCATGCATCCCTAAATCCTAGGAGCGCTATACCGGAAACAAGTTGGTAGAAGAAGAAGGCATCATGCGCCTATCAATGGTTTGCCCCAGGATGGGGGAGGGAGGGGGGGTGGGTGGGCAACTCATGAGACGGGACTGATTTGACATTTTCAGGTTTATAAAATGTCAATTTCCCCATCCTTGGATCTCCATTATAAGTCAAATTCCCACCACTGAGGATCAAAAATTCTACTTCTTGTAGACACCATTTTATAGCGCGGTATTATTAAAAATCAACACAAGAGTATCAGAAGGTAAGATCAAAGTGTTAAAAGCACTACATGTCATCGTTTGGTGAGATGTGGCCAGCAGTTTCTGGGTTCATTTGTATGTCACGCCTGGAATAGGCCGTATATATTCCGCTTTCGTTCAACTGATGTTTGCAACTGAGGTCTAGAATTGACCAAAATTTCATTTACTTTGACATTTGGAGTACACTTGCAAATCTATAACACAGAGAATATCAAGTAATCTGCGCGCGCTCAAAGGAAAGTATCAGTGTTTTTCGATTTTTATGACGTCAGCATGAGCACAAAAAGCAACTGAGAGTAAATTTTCTCGCGTTTCGTTCGGTGATTTTTTTTTTAACTTGGCGGAGTCTTAACCACAAACATTTCCTATAAAATACCTTATTTTGTTAAAATCTGTCAGAGCTTATCTAATATATTTAGAAAAATGGCAATTACAGAATATTGGAAAAACTGTCTGAACGACCTTGACTTTTTACTGATTCAAAATGTTAGGCAATAGATATCATTTCCATGATGTGGCAAAGTATGAAAAAACTCCACCGAAGGAAAGTGTAGATATTAAGGGATTTAGACCAAAATGGGAAATATATCTGCCTGTTATTAGATGAAATGTTGCCTTGGTAACGGCCTTAATCCAAAACTTGACAACCAAAAAGTAAACCTTGTTTCAACAGTATCCATACTGGTAAATATCTACAGGGATTCGAAATTAACTAAGTTTCCTTTTCTAACTTAACCCGCGCTCTATAGCGAGGGTGTTCGTAAATGCTCTAGGGAGCCACCTTAAGAAACGAGCTTTGAAAACACTGTGGGAAATTATGCATAGGTCATGAAGAGCGCATACCGCCTGTTTGCAAGGTGGTGAAACCACTACAATCTCGTGTAAGACGTGGGTTTGGTCAGGCAGCCACGTGCGTGCTCGGCCGAGTCTCTTTAGCCTGCGTTGCAGACGCAACTAACCCCCGGTATAGCGGGGTTCAGTTTGTCTGCAACGCAGGCTAAGTATTGTGGGGCGGTCAACATCGCGGCGGCTTTTGCCGAGCTCCATGTTTGGTGTCTACAGGAAGATTTTAAACGAATTCTTTATCCTTTGGCTACACCCTGCCAACCTGAATGAATAAAATCATGGCGCCGTGACACGGATAGTTTACCGTCCCGTGGTTTTGCTCAGTCAATGCTTCTTCAATCTCTGGAGAGGTAAGCAATTTATGTTGTACTCATAAGCTTAAATTCTAATTTGCTACATAAACTGATCGCAAAGTCTCTAAACAGATCAGGAAATCCTTAACGCTATCATGACATAGACACAAATTGACCATTAAACGAACAAAGAAGTCCTGTGATACAGACAAAGCTGTTGGGTCAACGCGTGGATTCTTACTATTAAAAGACAGATTTATAGATTAGCCAACAACACTTCAATGAGAATTATTGAGAAGCATTAATCCCAAATGAACCAGAATCCCGGTTCATTCGCTCATTAGCTATGCATAAAGCCTCTCGAGGCGTCTGTCCAAGCGTTTCATAGGAGTTGTTTGAGTATTAGAGGGCCTCGATTTCTACGCATTGTGCTTTGATAAAATTGTCAAATTACAGGCGAAATGTAGAGAGCGTTTTTATAGAGAGCGAATTCTAATCGTAGCAATATTAAGAATTTTTGGGGTAAAAAGATCGTGACATTTATCTACATAAAAAAAGATATCCCGGTAGAGTCCATGGATTAGCTTATTACAGTTCATAATGATAAATGATCAGTGCTATGTTTAGATGTGAGAGAACCTTTCTCTTTCTTTCTGTTTACTAGAAATAAGTTGTCTCTTGTTATAATTGAGAAAGTCAAGTATTATCTGCTGAATATACACCAGCTTTGCCAACAATTTATTAAAAACAGAGAGTAGAGAAACGAGACTGTTAATAATTGTTTATAATAAGCTTGTCTGAGAACCTTTCTTACAGTCTCTAGCCATCTTAAAAGATGTATCAAATATGGTCTGTAAAGGATCTGATGATTGACACCTAAAAATCTTAAGAATCTGAACTTTGGTTGCAGACTAGAACCAGTTTTAAGGCTGATCAGCTGAGAAATTCCCATTACTGTTTAATTATTAATTTTTGTGTTGAGCTTAGTAAGTTCTGTCTGCCTAAGGAACAACTCATTAAAAAACTGGTCCTTGAACGGGGTGCACTTAATTCTCTCAGACAAGCAGGATTACATACGAGCTATGTGCTCTCTGTTAAGCTGGCTGCTTCTCTGAGGGGAGGTGGGGTGGGGAATGTGGGGTGGGGGGGGGGGTAGGGTGACATTGATTTTGTCCCAACAAAGCACTAGTGCAAAGAAATTATGTAGTAACTAGTGTGCTGGAGTACAAACATTACGAGTATGTTTTTTTGACTCAGGACGGATGTGCTGGAGTACAAACTTCAATTACGAGTATGTTTTTTTGACTCAGGACAGAATATCTTGGATGTTGATTTAATTCTTTACTTGAGCGCAGGTATTATCTGAGCTCAACTTCAATAAATTCAGTCTGTCTTTCAACAGGGAGGTCTTTTGGATGATTAGGGCTTCTTTAGATTACAGTGGGTCAGGAATACATGTAATCAGCTGAGATAATTATCTTGGATGTTGATTTAATTCTTTACTTGAGCGCAGGTATTATCTGAGCTCAACTTCAATAAATTCAGTCTGTCTTTCAACAGGGAGGTCTTTTGGATGATTAGGGCTTCTTTAGATTACAGTGGGTCAGGAATACATGTAATCAGCTGAGATATCTGTCTTATTTGGAGAGAATATACCTGTAAAGTTTAGGCATTTAGCAACAGCAATTAACCCTGTTTGGACACTATGCCTGCCTGAGTAATGTGGATGCAGTGATGTAGCAGTATTTTAGTTCTAACGAAAGCCATGATTGGCTAAGATAACAGGGGTAACTTGCATCATCTGAAAAAAAAGATGGAAATTCAGCACCTCTGATACCATAATAGTCAAGTTTTCCGAGTAGAATTTGGTGATTAACAGTATCCAAAGCTTTGCTAAAGCTTGTGATACTTTTGAGACCTAAAGATCTGCATATTCAGTTGGCTAGTGAGTGGGAAATCAAAACCGTTTACTAGAAATAAGTTGTCTCTTGTTAAGCAAGTCAGCTTTTCCAACAATTTAGTAAAAACAGAGAGTAGAGAAACGAGACTGTTAATAATTGTTTATAATAAGCTTGTCTGAGAACCTTTCTTACAGTCTCTAGCCATCTTAAAAGATGTATCAAATATGGTCTGTAAAGGATCTGATGATTGACACCTAAAAATCTTAAGAATCTGAACTTTGGTTGCAGACTAGAACCAGTTTTAAGGCTGATCAGCTGAGAAATTCCCATTACTGTTTAATTATTAATTTTTGTGTTGAGCTTAGTAAGTTCTGTCTGCCTAAGGAACAACTCATTAAAAAACTGGTCCTTGAACGGGGTGCACTTAATTCTCTCAGACAAGCAGGATTACATACGAGCTATGTGCTCTCTGTTAAGCTGGCTGCTTCTCTGAGGGGAGGTGGGGTGGGGAATGTGGGGTGGGGGGGGTAGGGTGACATTGATTTTGTCCCAACAAAGCACTAGTGCAAAGAAATTATGTAGTAACTAGTGTGCTGGAGTACAAACATTACGAGTATGTTTTTTTGACTCAGGACAGAGCTCTAGGGTATCACGAGCGCACATATCACGAAGAATGCACTTGCCACAAGACCTTTTATTACGCCGACGCGTTTCGCCGTGCGGCTTCTTCAGGGCACAAAGGTTACACTCAATTATCGCGTTATTCTTTGTCCTATTTATACTTTCCAAAGCTCGTTAGCTTTGTTAACGTTCATGTGACACAATTAATTGCTTAATAAAACTGTTTACTTGTTTACAGCCTCAGGTGAAAGGCTTAATTAATTGATTTTTGCGCACTGTCGGCTTCGCGCGCTAATGTCATTGTTGACGTTCGTATGACGCAACTAATTGGTTTCTAATGTCCTAAAGTTGTTTACGCTGTTCGCATCGCACTAATTAAACAACTCTGGAACGTTCTTAGAACTTGTTTTAGTCCTAAGACTTCATTGAGTGCACTGTCCAAACAAACGGAAATTCCTTGGTGTAAAATGGATATGGTTGTCCATTTTTAGCCATCTCCTGGGTCTGGCAATGGGTA
>CBDDTI010000620.1:0-10041 GCA_965233585.1 bacterium | reverse complement strand
GGAAGTAGAAATACTTCCAGCCGCTCCATGCTACAGAAACCGGAATAAGCTCCGGTAGCTATGAGTCAGTCTTGGCTCCAAGGCTTCACTTCACTACTTATCCAAACCAGGAGTCCATTATTAAGATCCTGCAACTCCCAGAATAAGCCAATGCAACGGCATTTTGACAGACCAGTCTATTTTTAGATATTTTTTCCCACGAAATAGGCCAGTTCCAGTCTACATGAGCACGCTTCGGTAAGGATAAAACAATCGGCCTCACGTAAACATGTCGACATGTCAACATTAGTCCATGTTTATGATTGCAATTAGTCACTGAGGTTCCTGTGGGGATCTGAATTCGAGATAAATTTTAAACGGTCTGTGAAAACGCCGTGACGGGAATAAGGGGTAGTTGCAGGCTCCTAGTGATGGGCTCCTGTCTAAACGGGAAATCCAATGTGGCGGCTGCTTAAATTGATTGCGTGCATTTTTACACTAAATTTCTTAGAAAGCTATAGATGTTAGAAAACGTACATTCTTATTTTAAATCAACATTAAATCTTCCAAATTTCCTATCTCCATAAATTTTGCTTATCCTTTGAGAAAAATTATTTATCCCCAAATATACCCCAAAATCACGCGATCACCCGACGGATCGCAAGACAGCGTGCGAGATTTAAAGTTTGCAAAACTCACGACAAACATGGCGGTGCGAGGCCTACTTCGTATTGTTTCCGCCAAGTTTAGTGAGCTGTTTGCGAAACACCCATCCTTCAGGCAATTTCAAATATGAAAAAAGATTCTTTTAATCGGCTGTGCTGGAACATAAACGAAAATTGCGATGTTGTTGTTGTGATTGATCGCGCCCTCTATCAAATCTAGAAAACAGCAGGAAAAAAAAACTACTCTTAAACTGTTTTCTTCGTTCCTTTTACAAAGCCAGCCTTACCTTTGGGTATTTTTGGTACTCTTCGTTTACCGCCTATGTTGCTAACGACAACAGCAAACAAGAAAACACTGCATAAACAATAGCCTCCATTTGCGCGAAAATATTTGTGCACGGACTTTATCCGTTGCGAGAAACGAACAGTTTTAAAAGAGCGTAAAAAACTGTGAGCTTCAAGGAACTCAATATGTCCAAGAACAAACATCCGAGCATATTTTCGCACCAAATGTAGGCTACTGTATTTATTTTCCTTCAAATCTTTTCCGCAACACAAGCAGTTTTGAAAATTGGGGAATATTTAGCAATTAGACCCGAAGCCAGCAAGGGCTATGGGTGGATAGCCCATGAGGCGAAGCCGAATGGGCTATTGACAAGTGGCCCTTGAGGGCGAAGGGTCTAATTGTTTTAGTATCACCCAACTAGTCGGACAGAAAAGACAATAATAAAGCTAGCAAATGCAAGTTGAAGAAATATTTATTTAGGAATGAAACGAGAGAAAAACTGGCGAATTTCGCCACTCGAGGATTACTTTTAATAGTCCTCTTGCAGGGTAGCCAATTAAAATGCAGGATTTGCACTGGTCCACTAGTTGGGTGATACTAATCTCGCCGGGATATTCCCCAGTTTTAGCTGGGGGATATTCGGTGGATATTCGGTCACGTGAAATACTCAGACCAATCGCGCGAGCGAAAGTATTTGATGGACTATATAGTCGCGGGTATTCACGTTTACTCGCGTGGAATTGCGGGCTTTGCTTAGCAGCAGCCTGCCTATACGCGTGCGCAAAGTACGATCTTTTAAAGTCGAGATTTTAATTTGCGCGTACAATGCGCGCTAAAATTTCCTTATCCACGAAGCTAAGTATCTCAAAAACTCATCCGGTGACCCTACTTTTTTAATGCAAAAAAATATTCAACAACAAAAGTGGAATGCATTTGCGAAATTGTAAAAAACAAAAAATTGGGACTGGAAATTTTCCAATTTTGAAATTTTCATTTTTTTATTATTTAAGTCAAATCTGCTCCACAGTAGTTGTTCTAATTTCCGTGTTTCTTCTTCTTTGTGTAATTAAAAGATTTTTGTAAAAAAAGGGGGGTCAGCGGCGCTTGATGTATATTGGAAATTAGTATAAATTTACCGTAGTCTAATGTGAATCCGTGAATTTGGTTGGCTATATTATCGTTTGCTATCTGCTGATAGTCAACAGTTACGCATCAGTGCACATCGCGCGTAACTTTTGAACCTCATGTAACATAATAAAACAGTTCTTTTCTACGCATTACTTGACATTTTTTTCTTTTTATGCAAGGAGACTACGATAAATTTATACTAAAACAATTAGACTACTCGCCCTCTTTTTCTACGAGCGATAGTCAACTCGGCTGCGCCTCGTTGACTATCTGCTCGTAGAAAACGAGGGCGAGTAGTCTAATTGTTAATTACCCTTTCAGCTCGTGCGCAGTTTACACTACCAGCGCACTTCGTTAAGATCAAACAAAGCTGCGCGGAGTTAGTTTTCTCTTTCGCTCTTGTTTTTCTGTTTTTCTCTTATTTTGTCTTTGGTTGTACTTTTTTAATTCGCATCTTGTCAAACACAAAGAAAGACCATCTAAAATGTAAGCGAATTTGCAAGTTATTGAATTTCAGCGCGCAGGCTGACGGAAGCAACCGGAAGTGAAATTCCACCTCTTTAGTAACTCGGGCAAAAGCGCACGTCAATCGGTTAATGAGCCCTCAGAAATCTTTCCGACGAGCACCGATGTTCTTTTTCTATGAAAGTTTCCCCCAGGCTCTTAACATGTCATTCATTAATTTAGCTCTCCGCCTGGTTTATTTTGATCCTAATATCATGGGTGACAAATTACTCCTTAATTTTGGCGCGAAATTTCAGCGTTAACTTTGACTCAACTTTGAAACATTTTGTAAACAGCAAGAAGAATTTCAAAGGGCTTATGTAAAAAAAAAAATCAAAATCATGTAAACTTACTAGTAAGCCAAAATGCAGGCTTTAAACTTTTCAATGCGTACAGTTCTCGGTACAAGAAACAAGTCAAAAACCCACGATCGTGAGCGTAATTTGTCACCCATGATATTACAAGGTAATCAAATGGCGTACTTGTAAAATTAGGGAATAATCTCACTTGCGTTTTGTCAAAATTCTGATAATTTCCCTCGCCTAAAGGCTCGGGAAATTAATAGAATTTTGACAAAACGCGCGTGAAATTATTCCCTAATTTCACTCGTCACCATTTGATTACACATACTAATATTATTACGCTTTTTAGATTTTGTCTCTTCCTATGTTCACTCTTTGAATCACCTCTTTCACCTGAACCAACCTCTCTATAAAAAGCTCCTTGGCCTTCAGAGATTCCATCGAGCAGCACCCCAAAGTGATTCTATCGTGACACAAACGATAAGTTTTAATTCATGAAACGTCCATCTTGTGAAAGTTGTTTTGCTTCATTATGTAGGCGTATGTGCCCATTAATGTCAATAGCGTTTGAAGACCTCAAGCCCAGACGATTCTACGCTGTGATGGTAGACTTCGTCTTGATGGATGCATTTAAATACAGCTACAATGGGACCGATAATCGCTGGGAGGCAAGCTCTCCTATGTTACCCGAGGAAAACTGGCCGAGAATTTACTTTCACCCGAGCACGCCAGCGACGGGGGCGTCTCTCATGCAGAACGCGCTCACCTTCAAAACGCTGAAATTAACAAACTGCCCGGTAACGGCGGCAAACTCGACCCAGGTGAGCAATCAGATGTGGTTAAGGTAGTTTATAATCCACCATTGGTGAGTCTGCTTTCCAGTTTAATTGGAATTACAACAAGTTGCATGACAAATTATTGAGCATTTATATAATAACCAAATCAATGCGCGCGCTCTGATTGGTCAATCAGCTTTGGTTTATTGTGCCAGTAATCTCATAGAAAAAAAGCACGTCTTCTGAATTGTTATATAAAAGCTATATACCACAGGTTTCTATGGTTTATAGGCTGCTAAACCACGTGGGATGTTGGTAGAACACGAGAAGAATTCGTAAATCACGAGCCGCAGCATAAACCATAGAAGCTTGTGGTCTATTGCTTAAATAACAACAGACAGCTTAAGATGCGATATGTGATAATAGTAAAGATGGTGTAGCTGATCAAACGTTTGCTCATTTTAAAAAAATATTCCGAGCAGACAATAAACTATTTGACATCGGTCATTTTCAGCCAAAAATTCTGAAAACTTCGAAATTGGAACAAATGGTTCAAAAATTTCATGGGAAAGTTTCCCCAAAATCGGAAATTGTTAAATTTCTGAAAAGTAAACCATTCAACCGAAAATCCAGGAAATTCCAGGAAGAGGTTCAAGAAAACGGAAACTCCCGGTAAGAAATTACCGTAAATTTTGGTATACATGTTCATGTTTCTTTTCCGGAAATCCCGCATAATGCTGTTCCATTCTTTCAGTGCAAAATTCTCTGAAATTCAAACCGGAATTTGTCATCGAATGGAAATTAAAGCTTCCTTTGTTGCACGGACAGAGCACAGAGGGGCCTCGACAACCTGAACCATGACTTGGCTTACCTCCTCTTGTTCAGCCAGTAAGTCTGTTTATGCCCGCTGCTCCGTTACCAAGGATTGTATTTAATAATGTGCATTGTCAAGGCGAAACTCGGTTTACTTGGAAGAGAACGAAACTCACACAAATCTTTCCCATAATTTGGCCACTCAGTCAAGTAGCCGTTTATTGTAAGATAAACTCAAATTACAATAGAACTGGTAGTGAGTACCTTTTCCCAGCAAAGGTGAAGACAAACACGCCTTACTTGACACTACGCATTATATAATGTACCACCGATAATGCTCCAAAAATGGGAAGGGTAAAGTGGATGGGAAAAGAAAAAGTTGCCCGTCACCGAAGCTTCCAGGAAAGAGGCCTACAACCTGATGACCAAATGCTTATAGTTACACCTATTCAAGTCTCGGATGTGACTCCATCCGGGAAACTAATCACGGGGCAGGTTGCGTAAAATTATTTATCTGCTTTGGTTATAAATCTCATTTTTCTCTTAGGCAATTCTGTTGAACACAATGCGTCGTTACATTCCTCGTATTCAAGTGGTTGAAAGTGCTGATGGAATTAATTTTCACTACAACTTGAGGAAGGAGTTTTATTTCCCCGAGACCGAGTTCATGGCCGTTTCACAATACAGGAATAAGCAGGTACAGAACGTCTTATAACTGCTATAGTATGAGTCAGGGTGCTTAGTTCTGAAAAGAACTGTTGTTGGTGACTGACGTTTCGACAACCTGAGCGGAAGTGACCGTAGAATTCCGAAAGTAACGGCCCGTTACTTTCGGATTTTAAACTTAGATCAATCTTTTTTCGTAAAGGCAAAAAGTGCCGCTACTTTCGGGTAGCCGTTACCTTTGGATGGTTAAAAACTGCTGCCTGACAAATACAGCTTATAAATCATAGTTTCAAAAATAAATAAAATAAAATCACAAATAACTCTTCACAATGTTCACTGAGTCCTGCAGTCATAATGAGCCAGGCGAATTCATCCGCATTCAACATAAGGTCAGAGAGTTTTTCCTTCAAATTCTCCTTTAATTAGTGATCAGAGAGTTTCTCCTTTAGTGATTTCTTTGTATGTGAAAGGCCTTGTTTCTACCAAAAAATAGATAATACTAATAATAAAAGCAAGGAACCTCCAGTCCTCCTCCTTGGACCCATGTGCCCTCTAGAGCACTTCTGGATTGTCCAGTGATCTTTTATATATTTGACAGTGATATTATTTTATTATTGTCGACAGGCAATCGTCAAAGAGCCCGGCTCTACTTCCTGGTTGGCCTTTACTTTCGAGGTTCTTTAGGGAGGTTAAAATTCAACGTTACTTTAGGGAGGGGTTATTTTCGGGGGTCCGTTACGCTCGGAAATCTACGGTGTCTTCAGAGTTAAGTGAATAGTGTTTATCAGTGGATGTTGTTATCAATCTGGCACGTTGAAAATGATTGGTCAGCTCAGCCGTGATCGTGACGGCTGTAACGCTGCTTTTTATAACGTTTTCTCAACAGACGTCAGCACTCTCCTTATGCACCCGGACCCTTACACTAGACAAAGCCCGAAAGGGCATGTGACATTCAGTGATCCCCCCTCATGTGCTCTTAGTTATGACTGATCCTCCCTTCTGTCATCCTAACAAACCAATCCTCCGCAACTTTTCTCCCCTCCCCCCTCCCTCCCCCGTCGGTGATATATAATGACTGGTCCCTGAGTAGAACAAAACTGTATTGGCTTATTCGGCCGATATACCTTTTTGGGAGTTGACCATATTGTGATTTTATTAGGTCCCAAAGTCGAAACCAGCTTTGAAAACTGGATGGCATGTCTCTGACATCATTTGATTTTCTTTTCTTCCGTTACCTGTCTACTTAACAATGTGATTATCAAACTGAAAATTAGAGAGTGATTGCAAACAGGGAATATCACACAAGTGGACAAACAAGAAGATCCCATGAACAAGAATGTGGTAATATCTAGTTTGGCAGGCTTGAAAAACCTGTCAAACTGTTTAATAATTTAAAATGGGTGATGGACCTTGTCCTTTGACTTATTTTGTAAGATCGCCCGGTTAAAGATTGAAGCCAATCCTTTTGCAAAGGCTTTCAGAAGGGACGGACTGCATGGCAAGGCCAAACGGTGAGTAGGTGTCTGAATTTATCAGGTCCAGCTATTAATACTAACTGAGATGGTATAAATTTCTTATGGGAATTACTTATCGATAAGGTATGCCTCGTGTCTTCTGTCGTGAAAAACTCTTGAGAGATCTAAAGGAGGACGCCACAGCCTCACCAAACCAAACCAAACACAGAGGCCTTGGCATAACCATGGTACTCATAATTTATATATTTATTAATATATAAATATATATTTATATAATTTATAAATTTTCTGAAAATGTAAGGTGGCTCTGAACCCCCTTCGCAGAATTTTTTTAAACTTTGCAAAACGTTGCATCTTATCATGCTAATTACAATTCCATAATACAATATGGGGGTCACCGAGCTCGTTTTTGAGTTATAAGCGCCTAAAGCTAAAATTAAGGGTGTTGTTAACAGGTCATATTGTTGCTATGGTAACCTACTGTGCCACAGAATTAACGGCAACTTGTTCCCTGATGACTGGGCAGTTTGTTGATACCATGATGTTGGCGTCAACAAGTATAGAGTGGTTATAATGACTCATCAAACTCTAAGTCACCTTAAACAAAATTACCTAAACCAGCGTGACCTAGCCCCTTTAAGCAGTCGTCAGCTCCCCAGTAGCCTTGATGGAGAGGTATACGTATCGCAGAGGTCATGGGTCCGAATTCCGTTCAGACCCGATTTTTTTCAGGCTTTAATTTCACAAATTCTTAAGTTGTGTGCATAACTGCGATGATCAATCATTTCTTAAACAGTTGTAAAAATCTACAGAAATATATATGTCTGGATTTATGAAAACGGTGCTAAAGAACTGAAATCGAGGCCTAAGCGGGCGTTTTTTTTCTCGCCAGAAACTATCTCCAAAATCGACGATATGAAAATTAAAAGGAAAGTCAGTCTCTTTTTCCTTCCTCTACCAGTTTATCTTCCTTTCATTTCCCTCCTTTCTCTAATTTTTGCCTGCTGACTTGGCTTGAGAAAAGGCCTAAAGGTATAGTGAAATCAAGGTGAAATAAGGGTGCGTGGGGTGCAGTTCTTTAACACCATTTTCATAAATCCAGACATATATAATGTGTCACCCTACCATCCCGGTTTGACATGTTTTATGTCGGCCAGCGGACTCATGGCGGTTTCTGGCCCAACGGGAAGTGAAATCAACATCCAATTTTTTTTTTCCTTGACTGTTCTATCACGTTGATTCAAGCAAATAAAAGGTATCTGTCATATAGACTGTGATAACGTTTGTTTCAACGTCAATAGGCGTCGTATAGAAACCACGACCGCTTGTGATTATTGGAAAACTCCAGAATATGGTCTACCATCAAACTGTTCAAGAACGGAGGACTCTTCTGTCAAAAGTGGCGAGCCAGACGCGGAAAATGACTCCTCTTCGAATGCGCTCGCCGATGAACACTCACCTGGAGAAAACTTCAATTGCGACGAAGTGGATGGAACACATAAAAATTCAGCGAGTCAAGCAGGTATAAAACATGACATCATTACACGTGGCGCATACTGATAAAGAGGGCTGACTGTATGCAGTTTAGTACAATTGAACTAGTGTACTAGTACAAATGCTGCAATCTGATTGGCTGAGCCACTCGCACACTATCAACCATTATAGTGCAATGGCTGTCGGTCGTCTACGAAATGAGGCGATTTTCGTTTTTCGTGGACGAACGTTTAGATGTGTGATGGGTGATTAAATTACTGAGAAGACTAAATTAAGGTAATTGACCTTAATTTGACTTGAAAAATTGAAGTTATTGAAAAAACGGGTGAGCGCTGGTAAACAACTGCAAACGTCTAATGACAATTCACTCTGTGCGATTTTCTTAAAGCGGCCTCATCGACCATCACCTCATAAACTCAAATCAAAAGCTGTGAGGTGGATTGTTAAAAACGCGACAACGAGAGAGGATGAAGGGTAAAAGAGCTAATCTTCATATTGACCTTTTTTTCATGGTAATTGCTCAAGGTAATTCAAGTTATTTTTAATTAGATCACTTTCGGTTTTAGGAACCGCAGGAGGTTCAAGGAAACGCCAATCCCGTGACGCGGAGCGGTTTTGAAAAGTATTCTCATTCTTCACGAAAACATATACGCAAACGGAACCTTGGAAATAACGCCTATAAAATAAAGGTTACTAACCTTCGATTTTAACCTTTCCTCTTCACTCAGGGTGAATGATGATTTGTAAAACGAATTAGCCATTTGCAACCTTTACTTTTTACATTAACTGATAATGAAGCCTGCTACAAAACTGGTATTCTTTTTTCTTGTGCGTGACCATGAGGTTTGAGAATTTAGAACCTATTTTGTTGTTTTATTGGAACATAGGATTGTGCCTAGACGATTTGGACGAACATAAGAAGATTCAAAATGAAAGGACCAATCAGGAGAGCTTGTCAATTGCGTCAGAAGCTCCGCACCATCGGTCCACCAATACACCCAGCGAAAATGGCCCACATTTAATGTGTGAAGAATCTACGGAGTGGATGTGGGGGTTTGACGAGCAAATGTCATTCAGATACGCTTCCAATGGCCAACTAGACGGCCTCTTCAAGTATGGAGACAGCCCTAAGAATTCCTCGAAGAATTCCACTGATTCAGACGAAGTTGCGAAAGCTACGGTCAGCAGGAGGAAAAAATATCTCCCAAGGAGGCTGCAAAGAACGGTGTCCTCAACTAACCTGAATTCAGAAATAATGACTGAGTCAGAGCCCGCTGATGAAGTTGCTGTTGACCAAGTAGATTTGCCTTCGCTACAACCGAATGACGAAACGTCCAGCTCTGGTAGTGACGGGAAAGCAAAACAGTCCTGCAGCACAGACGAGCAGACGACACGGTCGACTGCCTCACCCTGTTTTGAACCTGTTGCAAGGCCGTCCATCAGCTGCAAAACCTCACTTCATCCACAAAGGGGAAATTCCCATACAGACGCCACGCATGCAACGTGCAGTGTGTCTACAGCTACTCCTGCTAATTCTATGCTGTCGACGGTTACTCCTAGACCAGGGAACACTACCGGTTCGTCTCTAACAGCTCTGATGCAGATGTGTTCAGACGCTGAGTCTAGTTTGGACAGCGGAAGGCCAATGCGACAACGGAGAACATTGACAAGCGACATCTCCAAGAAATTGGAGATGCCAAGCACACCTGGTAGGAAGGATATTTTTCCAGGAGAACTTGCAGAAGCCCGGATGTCTACGTCAAAAGAATCAGCGGGACCAGTGACCTCCCAAGACTGTGATTCTTCTGTTAAACGACATCTGGAAACATCTACGGCATCTTCCTGCGGTCAGCTTTCTCAGCCGTCAGATTACAACTGCGTATTCCCACCGACTTCTGAGGGCGACGAACGGGCCAGGTCGGGCACTGTTACATACTCTGCGTTTAGTGGACA
>CBDDTI010000619.1:0-8661 GCA_965233585.1 bacterium | reverse complement strand
TGTATCTATAGCCGTATGTACAGTATTTGGAATGCTATCTAGTAATATGTATCGTGCTGCAATGTGCTCTTAGAGGATCAGTTTTGCTTTTAGTACAATACAAAACGCAAATAAAATTCAACGGATCTTTTGTTATTACTGAAATACAATAAAAATATTTGTTTCGAGACTGACAAAGTATACATTAATGTTAAAAAAGGCAACGCAAAAACAACTTTTTCTTGTAAATCATGAAGCAAACAAATAAAATACGGAATAAAACAAAATGCCCATTGCAGTATGATTTCATCAGCGACATACAAACTTGTAAAAAATGACTAAAATACGCTATATTACTTTGGCAATCAGAGAGATGTCATTCATTATTGCCATGGAAATCATAATGACGTCATTCATTATTGTCACGGTGACGTCACTCATCTTGATCTTGCATTCAAAGACATGCAGTGTCGTGAGAGACTCACTGGCTTGCAGCCCTTGCTTCTTTTGATCAGCTGCCTGCAACAACTCCACCCATTGTTCACCACATACTCTCCAAGATGGCGCGTCACAATACAAGTTCTCGTTTTCATGGCTGCGCGAGGGAGAAACAGCTGACATCTACTGCAGCGGACCTCCTCAAGTTGTCTTGTCAGCGTGCGAACGCACTGGGAAAGACTTTTGACCTTGTCCTCGTGGACGCGCAAGTTCTCGCGGACGCGCGCGGAACTTTGCATCGCGCGTTGGTAAACGACGCGGAACGTGGATTGATCCAAGGCATTAAAGAGCCCAGGTTTCTTGTCTAACGCCCAGTCTAAATCTGCAATACCAGTTTTCTCTAAGCATTTGTGCTCAATTAAAAGACGACTAGACTCAGGGAAATTCCGCTCAGTTCCTTCTTCCTCGTTCCACAGGACGACTATTCTCAGCTTGTCTCCTTCGTTGAAAACACTGTTTTTTGTCCCAAGCTCTAGAATGGAGGATACAAACTCCGAATCAACAATGCTTCGCCTGAACAGCGGAGAAAGAGCGAATACTTTCCACTGAGTGGCAAAATGCTCGGCAGCCCTGCTCAACAATTCATCCACGCCCAGGAAATTCGCATTTTGTATCGTATTGAAGATTTCATGAGCTTCAAAGAGCGCTCCATCTGCAATACCCGAGTACATGAAGTGCAATATGGGCTCTACATTTCCAGGCGCTGGGAGGTGAATGGAAATCAGGTCCATGGTTGTCTCACGGTAAACGCCGCAAAGCAAAGCTCTGAAATACTGACTTCTGAGAACAAGGTACTCGGTGTGACAATAAAATCGTTCAGAATTGAAGCAAATGATTTTGTCGGCGTGTTCCGGTTGATTCACAAACTGCAACGCCGCTTCTCCATCAACTACGTTATATGTTCCAGACTCGCACCGCTCCGTGATAACGGCGCGGTTTTGAAGTACGTGGACCTTGAGTCCGAAAGCGGAAAGCTGCGACATCAAACTGTTTAGTGAATCTTTCATGTCACAAACAAGACGGCCACTGGGAAGGTCTTCTCTTGGTTTTAACTCCTCCATCGTACAGTTGTCTCTAAAGCCTGCTTCAAACAGTTCAAGAAACCTTCTCCAACTGAGTAACCTCGTGACTAGTAGCGCACCACCTCTTATAAACATATTGTGCGACATGTCGTTAAGAATCAAAAGCATGAGAATTCATCTATTGTAATTACAAACAACTCGGGCGTGGTTCATTCAAAAGCATTATTTTAATTCAGTAAGCCTGGAAAAAACACTGGTGGCATCAACATAGCTGCGTGAACACCCACACCTCGTCCACACAACTCTGGAAGAATTTGAAAACAGAGGTTACACTCTGAAAACACGTCACATGTTTTCCGTCCACACTACGCCAGAGGAATTAAAAAACGCAGCAATCACTGGACGCTTTGGATTTGTGTTTGAAGAAACTACATGAAAATACATGATAAGGGAAAGTTCATTTAATATGACAAGGAGGGGGGGGAAATGAAGATATTGAAACTCGAAGCTTGAAATTTTAGTAGCCCCCCTCGCTAGCGGTTCAATTTTTTAGGAGCCCCCCTCCTTTTGGGTTTAAAGTATACACATTTTCGGAGCCCCCCTAATTTTCCAGAGGCCCCCTTTCGGGTGTCTAAAAGTTTTCCGAGCCACCCCCTCAATATCTTCATCCCCCCCCCCCCCCCCCCGCTTGTCATATTAAATGAACTTTCCCTTATCGTCGTTTTCCAAGAGCTCCGTTTTCAAAAGAAATATTTTTTCCAGCCACAGAAACGAAAAGCCGTTGCCTTCAAATCCCTCCGTTTTCGTGACGGAGTTGTGTGGACTGAGAGCCAAGCCGTCAAAATATAGCTGCGTTTTCAAATTTCTCCCGAGTAGTGGGAAAACTTGCTCCGCTGCAATCGATAAAGTTTTACAACAACTGCCGAAATTCACGCGCGCTCATTGGCTAATTTTTATTGTCAATATGCGGACTGACACATGAATTTGAAATTCATGCGATGCGTCATCGAGCGAGAGCCGGCAATTCGACAATTTGTTATCGTAAAAAACAAATTGATGTCAGTTTTTAATGCGTCTGTCCCGTTATTGATCATGAATTTCGTCATCACATAGTCAAAGTAGTCTGTTACCCAGTCGGCTATCGCCTCGTGGATCCACAGCTACTTTCACAATGTGATGACGAAATTCATGATCAATAACAGGACAGACGCATAAAAAACTGACGTCAATTTGTTAATTTTTTCATACGTTCAACGTCTTTCAGACTGAATGAAAATCTGCGTCGTATGTGGAACAGTGTCTTCTCCTGTATACTGTTCAAATACCACAGGAAACCCAGCAATGGTGCCTTTTAAAAGCCGTTTCAAGCTCTGTAGTTTAATTTTAGGCTGCAATATCAATTCCTTACGTCTTCCCGAAATTAGTAGGTTTTTTTGTTCATTTGACAAAAGCCTTAGGTCTAGCTTCCTCCCCAAAAATCATAGCTGACATTCTACAATAAACAACATCTTTTAAAAATGCGAAAACAAAAGGCGTGAGATATCTCATATCACAAAAGTTCGGAGCGATAGTTCACTTAAGAAAAGAGGGGATTGAAAGGGTTCCGAACAAATGATGCGTTGGGTTCCCTGTGTATAATGTTCAATTACGTATTTAAAGGTGAAGTCTGCATACAGTGGGGTTCAGTCAATTTCTGACCTCAAAAATTGGAACATAGCTTTCAGAGTAAACCATTTTGTAAGTGACCTACAAAATACTCAAGCTTTGCTTTGATAGTGGTATTTGAAATGTTTAGGCTGGTACATAAACATGACCAGTTTAATATAGTCAATTTCCAGGTGAAACGGACCAGTATTGTGGTCTGCTAACGTGAAACCAATGGTGCGTATTCTTGGAAAATACATCTGTTGATCTTGCAAGTATCCCGCATTGGTTAGAACAAACTTTGTGAATGGCAGCTGTCAAGAGATGTGTAAATATAAAGGGTTAGAAACTTGGACATAACTATGTTGTGGAAAATTGTTGTGTTGATGCAGGAAAGAATGATTAATCCTTTTTGTTAGCTAACTAGTTGGTGACAAATAGGAACAAAAATCACTGGATGGAAAGTTTAGTGACCAAAGAAATCTAGTTAACCCACCTATATTAGCTACTTACTAAGACAAATTCAGGGCTGCAAGTAACAGTCAGTCATCAGAAAATGGCTGACTGAGATTAGCTATTACAACAAAACCCCAGCAATGGTCTAACACTATGATCAGCCAGTATGTCTTCTTTTCTTTAGATGTACAGCTGTATTTTTCAGATTAATAGACAACTACTTTAAGCATTTGGCCAGTATTGTAACGAAAGAAGCCTTAAGACTGAATTAAGAGTACAACTTTTGAATTTCAAACCAGTGAGCCCTTGCTCTTCATGTCTTGTTGGTTAAATTACATACTAGAGAGGGCAGCTCATGGGATGAGATGGGTATGTGACATGATAATGTGAGGCCTGCAAACTAGAATTGAAAAAGTCCTGTACAGCCCATGAAATGATCCCGACCCTGAAATGATCCCCAACCCTGAAATGATCCCCAAATCGACCCCGAAATGATCCCCACTTTTCTTCTTGTCAACCTCGAAATGATCCCCAAGGAATTAGGGAATGGTGATTAAACATGGGACTGTGGATTACTCAATATTAATTGGTGAAAGTAAAGCCATTTTGGCCAATATAGTAAATTAATTTACTGAAGCTAATTAGTGCTTTTATGAAAGATAGACTGTATAATTATACCATACAAAGCATCGTACTCAGCATTGTCCAAAGGTAGATTTCTTCGCTTAACCTTTAATTAGATTAAATTTATAGTTAATGCTTAATTTCACTTAATTTAGTCAAAGTGTAAATTACTTGATCCCGAATAAGATAGTAAACAGCACCAAACGAAATTCAGAATATATTTTTTTCCTTTCAATGAAACTGAAAAGACTCAAAGAATCTAGATCCTATGCTCGCTTGGATGTACTTGCATGTGAAGTAAATATGAGCGATCATTGACATAGCTGAGGAATTGATGCAACAGTAAGAATGTCACGCTATGGCACGATTGCTGCAATAGGCCCTTTGCAGGATCCGGTCACATGGTATGGAATAAATTACACTGGGACGCAAATAACGCAGTGGGACTATCAAAACAAAGGAAAGTCGGGCTGGACTGGTAAGAGTTCCTTTGTTTTGAAAGTCCCACTGCGTCATTTGCGTCCCAGTGTAATTTATTCCGTACCATGTGACTGGATCCTGCAAAGGGCCTATTGCTAACGTTTTGGAACTGACAGTTTGACAGTTAGCTATTCAATAACAATTTAAAAATTGTGCATTCTTACTGTATCTTATTGTTAAAGTACACTAGTAACATACAGCATGTGCACTATCAGTGATGCTGCACTAGGGAGGCTCCTACATTATGTTTCAGTTTAGATTGAAACTCACTTCTGCATTCTTCGAAAATCCTGAATTTAGATGAGAGGGCTTATCATCATTTCCCGAAATAACTCTTCGTAAAACAGAGCACAGAACAAGAACTAAAAACCACCTGGTTCAAAACATTGCATCAAACTAAATAGGTCAAAGGTTGACTGGAACGAGACTGGAGAGAGACTGGAATGAGGCAGTAACCCGACAAATAGTTTTCTTTGATTTGAAACTTCAAAAGAATAAAAAGAAATGACAGGATTGCAGCATTTCAACAAAAAACAAAAAAGTGATCCACAGTCCCATCTAATTAAATTAATCTAATTAAAGGTTAAGCGAAGAAATCTGCCTTTGGACAATGCTGAGTACGGTTCTTTGTATGGTATATACAGTCTATCTTTCATAATAGGACTAATTAGCTTCAGTAAATTAATTTACTATATTGGCCAAAATGGCTTTACTTTCACTAATTAATATTGAGTAATCCACAGTCCCATGTTTAATCACCATTCCCTAATTCCTTGGGGGTCATTTCATGGTCAACAAGAAGAAAAGTGGGGATCATTTCGTGGTTGCGATTTGGGGATCATTTCAGGGTTAGGAATAATTTCGGGGTTGGGATCATTTCGGGGGCTGTACAGTCCCCTTATTACGGATCAAAAGTGTTAAATTAATGGGACAAAATATTAATGATGTCACATCACATGCCATATCCATTTTGTTCAGCCAAAGCATCACAGCGACATCATCAGACATATGTCCTTAGTTATTTGAAGCTCTGTGATTCTCTTACAACATATAGATGTGGTCTATCTTACCCTCACAATCTCCCAGTATGGTCCTCCTCTTGTGTGAAAAAATGACTGGTGTATATCATCGTCCCTGATGCCCTTTGTTTGAACATTAAGTGTATAGGTTCTACCATCTCCTCTTAATCTTACAACAATACCATCATAATCTGCTACTTCATTTGCTGTCACATCTCCTCTCCTATCCTGGATAACAAGAAGAAACAGATACGATTTATGCTGATGTTTGAAAAATGTTTTTCTAAGAGCACAGTCCAGCTTAGACTCATGCCATCCTAGCAGAAAGAAAGTGGTGACTTGCCGTTTTTGCTTTCTTTCTTTGCTTAAGGTGATTCCCTAGTAAAAGAACCCCCCATAGATTTCCGATAAAACTTAGTATGTTGATGTTACACGACAAGGAGATATTAAAAACGTAATAAAAAGAGGGGGTCACCGTGCTTGTTTTCATGCCACAATGCCGACAAATACGGTTATTAAGGTGACTTTTGGTGATCTCCATGCGCAACAAACAAGCACAATTATTTTCCAATGCGGCATGTTATATCACACAGAGTTCGACTTTCTTTGATTGTTTCTTCATCTACGTCCCAGAAAAAATGGCTTCAAATACCCTGCATTATTAATTAACATTTTTATCCTTTAAAGGAAACATAATTTGGACTTGCTCTGTTGGGACCGTTACGTCTCTATCTGTAGCATTTATTTCATTTGCCAAAAAAGTAGCCATAGATTTCTGCCAATTTTTTTCTCAGTTATTTAGGATATTGTTCTCATTGAATTTTTAAAATAAAAAGCGGGGGTCACCATGCTCGTTTAAGAGAAAACGAGCATTTATCTCACTATAGGGCTTAGTTTGAGGGAAATCTCTTACATTTTGTACGTACGCGCGCTTATGTGCGCGCGCTGATGACGCAAAAATCGTGCGCAATAGGAATGCACAATGCAAAACTAGGGAATCACCTTAAAAATGGCAAAAATGGTAACCTTACTGTAAACCATCCCACATATGGAGAGGTCAACTTCCGTGGTCTACATTACAACAGTTAAGGCTGAGTTCCCACTAATAGCAAGTGCAGATTTATCAGAACATGTAACAAAGTATACATTTATGCTTTAGTTGAGAAGAATGGGACAATACGATTCTCCAGGGAAACCTATAGACTCAATCAGTGAAAGTCCACCATAATGATTGCAATAACACTGCACCTCCTGGTATGTGATTTTCATTTCTCAATATCAAGAGATGTTGCGAAAATAGAAATCCTGCATTGCTCATAATTACACATTTGGTACTAGAGCAGCCCAGGCCCCCATACAGGTGCTTTTTAGTGTGAAAAAAATTATCAACCCAGATCATGAAAAAAAATTATGTAAGAACGTACCTTGAGGTTATTAAAATTTTGCATACAGTACTAGATGAGCCATGCAAGGTCATAAAACTTACCCTTTGTGGCTGTGATCTGATAGAGCACATACCACTGTATTTAACATTCGTAGCTGCGGGTAATTCAGTTGAAATATTCCCTTTAAACACAGCTTTACCGCCTGGACTTCGCACAAACTCTGCTGTAGATTTCCCACCAAACTGCTCATCTGTGATAAGAGTCCATTGCTCCAGGGTTTCCTTATTTCTAAAGTTCCACAAAACTTCTGAATACTTAAAATTCGCCATTGGATCCGGAAAAAGGGTTTTCACCACGGTTTTGACGGCTGGTTTTTGGAAAAAACCTTTGACTCCTTTGAGAATACCCCCTCCAGAAGCCATGTTGAATCTTTTTTGTCCTCATACCCAGTCCGCCTCGTTGTAATGACTTTTAACGGCGAGGATTGGTGACTAAAGGGTTCAAGATGGCGGGTGTCTGCAGAGGTTGCAAGACACTCCGCCTAAGTTCAACGCTAAAAAACTCTTTTAGTCCTAACTTTGTCACATCAAAATTCAAGTATACTATTCCTGCTGCCTTCATCTCTAGCGTCAGCTTTCTTAGGTATCGTTACTCGTCTGAAGATCGCATTTCCGGATTCTCCGGAGGCATTCTGTGGCAGCGAGGCCTAGGTTCAGGACCTTTCAGATCAACACACCGATCCACAACGTTTCACTTTCAGCGTGGCAGGGAAGAACTCGACCAAACGAAACCAGGGACTGGGAAAATAAAGGCGAAGCTCGAAAAAATGAAAGAAATGGTGAGTAGGCTTACTGCAGAACTTGCTACATTTATAAGCAGAAATCTTGTCGATACATAAGCTTAACCTTATACAAGTATCTGTATGAGATCAAGAGGCCCTATCGACATTCATGTTATGGCCAATTGGCACCTTTCAAGAAGGGTATACACTGACCAGTATCATGTGACTATATCACTGGCTCAGGTTTCCATCTCAATGAGGTCACATGTTTTTTGTAAGACAACCACTGCCCAGGTACTGGTTTTTGGTTGGATCTTAGGTCAAGCCACAATAACTTGTTGTAATGGGCCCTTTGTAGGATCCGGTCACATGGTACGGAATAAATTTTGCTGGGACACAAATAACACAGTGGGAGTTTCAAAACAAAGGAGCTCTTAGCAGTCCAGCTCGACTTTCCTTTGTTTTGGAAGTCCCACTGCGTTCAGGGTTCACAAATACACCAAATTTGGCGTATGGTGTATTCAGATGACTCCATTGAGGTTACAGAGGGAGTCACTTTGACTCCAGAAATTTTCAGTGACAAACACAGTTTTGTCCTTACGTTTTTCACAACAAATACAATTTACGTTGTAAACCTTAAAGTGATACTGCGACCAAAAACTTAATTCTTTCTTTTTTTTTTTAATTTCATAGCTATGTTTACTAAACACTAACTGACCCAAGTTTTAAGTTCTGATTTTAAAAAGGCACCTGTTTATTTTAACTGGAATTTT
>CBDDTI010000618.1:0-9166 GCA_965233585.1 bacterium | reverse complement strand
TGTTCGGCCTAACTGGAGCGGAAGTGATGTGAGATTCAAGGCTAACACTTCAAAGTCCGCGATCAACTAACAAGTCGAACAAACACTAGTTGTGGGTTGATTTAGTGGACTCGTGCGAGGCTTAAAGGTGTAACTTGTTGGCGGGTTACATGCACAGGACCTTACGGCAGCCATATTGGTGTTCCAAAAAGATGAAATGGCCGCCATGAATTCTTTTCTTGTGTAAACACGTTTATTGCAATAACTCTGCACGTGTGTTGGCACGTGAGTGAACACTTCCTACACTTCAACTATTACTTCGTATGAAACGGGTGAGGCTGATGGTTTTGTTGCGGTTCTTTTAGTTTTTTTCTTCGAAGGAGTCTTAAAGAGATCAATATTTGGCGTTTTTTCTTCTTTGCGGTAGCAGCATTCGCAAACTTGCATCTCCGCCCTATCTCATTGATCATGAACTGGTGCAAAATGTAATTTTTTGGTTTTATAGTTGATCGTGATTCGATCGTTAAGTACGAATGATACACAACAACACATCACTCTTTCTGTGTCCACGAAGTCTCGGGAATCGCAAAGGTTTCGTTCCCGACGTCGCTATTAATACTGGAAACAAGCAACTGTGCAGACATGTAAAGAAACCTAGATGACCTTGAACTTCTAGACCAAAGAACACTTTTTTTATTAATCAGACGTGACAGTTCTTAAATTACTCTCAAATAAGCAGCTGACAGACTAGCGATGCATCGTGTGTTGATTAAACAAAGCAGTAACAGAGTGTGGAAGATCTGAACTGTGAATATTTTAAAGGTTAAGAACTGTTGGAGAATCCTGTTACTGTTGACATGTTCCCAAGGTTTTCGCAGCGGGACGTGGAAAAGAATGCGAACTAGTTCGAACTCGGGTGTAAGAATTTGTTTAAGAATGTCGAAAATGAGAATTTTTCTTATCACGGTAATCGTTCGTCGAGGATATTTCGTAATTTTGTGTGTTTTGTTGATCGTCACGTTACCTACACGGGTGCGGCACGTGAGTATCAAGTTTTAGAAACTCTACAACTTACTCTTGCAACACCTACAAGTCTTGTCTATAAAGTCAAATAAAAAACCGTCAAAGCTTTGACAAGACCTCCTTACGGATGGACTATCATGCCTTAATCGGTTACTCGCACATTTGGAACGAGAAATCTCGGTATAAGATGATTACTGGTCTTTAATACTGTTGTTTTCTGATGTTGCTGAAAACACACCCTTCAGTTCTCTAAATGTCGACCCTCGTTAGTTCGAGGTCTCAGTCTATCACTACTTCTTTCTTAGCGTTCTGGGGGTCACTTCTTTCGGGTTATTAAATCGAGCACCATATTTTGATCGAGGTTTTTCTACCTGCAGAGATCCGGAAAAAAAGTAAATATTGTGGAAAATATTTTGAACTACATAAAAAACTTGGTTACATATTTCATTTGGAATTGGGGTTCATGAAAAACAAATCTGATATCACTTCTGGTACAGCTTCTTGAACCGTTATTTTGATTTGAACACAACAAGTCAAACAGCGGGTAAACTCTCTACTTTCGGAGTGTTACTGCTTGCGGGATTTTCTAACATCGTAGCTGTTATTCCCGAGCGTGAGGGTCCTCGTTTTTAGAACGTTATATAACGTTAACAAACCTGTTGGAATGTTGATAGCTCACGTACGAGTCACAGATGTAACACGGGGCCAGCACGACCTTCATCACGGCCCATTGTCACGTGTTGTCCAAATAATTTTACGGTAAAGAAAACGCCTTTCTTCGCTTCCTTGATGTATTTCTTATGTTGCAGTTAAAGTTTAGGCCATTTTGAACTGGTTTAATTGAATTTTAGCTTAACTGTTTTCTGACACTTGCAGAGATTAAGCTTCAAAACAGCCTAGACCTGCAAAATAAATACACATTGGAAGCAAGAACAAGACGTTTTTACTGTATTTCTCAGTGTTGCCTTGTTGTAAGTTAATGAATATGTTTGTTACATTCCGATAAAATTCTTATATTTACCGTCGTTGTTTCACGGTATCTCAATGACACTTACCGACCGAACCAGGAGCAACCGAAGGAACATTTTACTAAATCATCTGTTGGGAAGTAATCCCCGCCAATTTTCTAAAGAGGATTGCCATCTTGAACTTTCGCAATATGAGAAATTTAATGCTGTCGTTTTCCAGATCATATCGATAGAAATTTTGTTTTGGGCACTAAGAAAATGGTCAGCAATGATTTATAGAAAAGCAATAAGCCCTAAGGTTTTCGGGAAATGGTATTACATCCCTAAAAACTTTGGCATGACTCAATTTCCCCTAAGTAAGCGAACAGATGAGAGTTTTATAGCGCAGCCTAAAATTGACCCCGCACATAGCTCATAGCTATAAAAGCACTCCAGATAGCCTAGGACAACATTTCAAAGCATTTGAGAGAAAACCGTCGTTAGGTGCTTCTCGGTCGATCGAATTGCCTTGGAATACCTACAGCTTTACTCACCAGTGCCACGCACAATCAAGATCTTTTCACGCGTTGCTCACGAAGAAGTGGCTGGGATGGAGTCAAGTTTTTCTCTGAACAATATAGTGAAAATGAGATCAAAGTTCATTTGACATGTGAACGTTGTTTTGCTTTTTTTTCACCAGTGCGTTTATGGAGCCTCCACTCTTACACCAACGTGGTTTCTTACAAAGGCCACAGCTTTCCCGTGTGGGCCCTGGACATCAGTCCTCAATGTCTTTACTTCGCCACTGGTTCCCAGGACCGCACAGCCAGACTATGGAATTTGGAATACACGTTTCCCTTGAGAATATTTGCAGGACATCTTCAAGACGTCGATGTAAGTACAAGTGCCCGTGACAGAGCGCTTTTCAAAACGCTTTCGAGTTATCGGCAGCTTGCAGAGCAATTTCAAGCATAAGAATTTCCGAAATCTCGGATGTCGACACCCTCAAAACAAGTTTCAAAATTTCTGTCTCGTCTTAAAATATAAAGTGCAAAAAAAAATATGTGGCGAGCTCCTCGAGCGGGAAAGTTGAGCCAAATCCCGCGCTCTGATTGGCTAACCTAATAGACAAGATGGATAAGATGCTCTGTGATTGGCTATGCGAGCGTGACAGATGGCGCTATCTTGCCCGCTCGGGACTACGCGCTGTATCCCTCAAGAAAAGTGCTTCCCGAAACCAAGTCTGGTTCAGCAATGTTTATATAAGAAAAATCCTTTACTGACCCAGCTTGTTTGGTGAAGATGGCTGGTTATTGGTCTTTTTTCGATTTTACGGACCTCGCCAGACTCCGTTTTGGTCCATAACCACGGGAGAGGGAACTTGGCCAATATCCAGCCATCATCACCAAACAGGCTTGTCAATACGTCAAGATCTTAAGATTGTTCTGTAACCCATATTTCTATAGCCTTAAGAGTTCAATTACGTTTTTCTTCCAGTGTGTTAAATTTCATCAAAACTGTACGTACCTCGCGACAGCCTCCACGGACCAGACCTGTCGACTGTGGGACCTGCAGTCAGGAAACTGTGTCAGACTTTTCACAGGACACAAGGTACTTGAACGACAACAATAACAACCACGCGCAATGAATTCTCTGTTTTTAATAATAAGAAAAATTGACATCGCTGCAGGAAAAGTGATTATTTGAAGAACCCTTTATCTTCCCTCCTCTAAAGTGGTCTTGCTGGTAGTAGTTTTCGTGTAATAAAGTCTCGATAAGCCTCAGTTGACTAGCGTACTTTTTTTGAAGAAGTACTGATTAAAGTTGTTTGTGCCAGACGCTCTTCAGAAGGTGCCGCACTTGTTTAGAAAAGCGCGAGAATTTTCACCTCGCGTCATATAATTCTACAATTTGATTGGCTGAAAGGCAACACGTCACGCCATGGTGTTATGCGGAAATATAGAAAAATTGCTGGTGACGAGAATTCAAACTTAAGAGACTATTTTTCACGTAATTTAAATTTCCTCGCTTGTTCGCAAACGCTTTCCCTTGGAACAAAACTAAGTAAACAAGCAAGTCCAATCCTTCGTTATTGTTTCTTCATTACTCGTAGGGTTCAGTTAATGATCTGGCAATTTCTCCTGACGGTCAGTACCTGGTGTCTGCTGGAGAAGACCGGCGCATTCGTCTTTGGGACTTATCCGCTGGAAGCATGATAAAAGAACTACGCGGGCACACAGACACTGTGTACAGCCTCGCCTTCAGCGCGGATGGGACTCTACTGGCCTCGGGAGGCCTGGACAGTAGTGTGAGAGTATGGGACTTTGGACAAGCCGTGAAGACTTCTAGTAACAGCAACTCTAGCGTTGCTGTATCTCCTGAATTAATGGCTTCCTTCCCCACTAAGAACAGTTCAGTTCACTGCGTGCAGTTTAGCAGCTGTAATTTAGTTCTTGCGGCTGGGTCACAAACGCCTTGAGGGGAGATGGGGTGCGGGGATCCGAACGCTCGTAAAGATACCGAAAACCTTTCGACTCTCATTGAGCCAATGATCTCCGAAAGTTGCACGTTACGATGCTGTCCATGCAAAGGCAAGAAATAAGCGCGGGAAACGAGCGCGAGAACTGGCAAGTACGGGAAGTGAGCGCGAGATACAAGCGGGGAAAGCGAGAGTAACTACGCGTGCGTGAACCACACGCCAAATGAGAGAAGCGAATGGGTCGATTTTTTTTTTCTCTACCGCCTTCTCGTTGCATTTATATCTTCGCCAATTCATCTACCCATAAGGCATCTAAAAGCATACCAGAAAACTTTGTATCAAGAGATGCACTGTATATTAAAATAATGACAAAATTAAATTTGATAACGACACCAGACGTGACAATAAAGATTTGTTATCAAATTTGCATAATAAGGGGTATTTTGCTGCAGTGTTTGGTTAAAACGACGCAAAAAAAAATTATGACGAACTACTTACCCACATTTACGAAAGGCGAGGTTTCGAACTCGGTTTAAACTTGGGCCGAGGGGGGCGGGGGGGGGGGGGCGGGGGGGGGGGTGGGTTGGCGGCGTACATTACCAACCATTGACAGACAACGAAACACTTTCTTGAAAGTCTGCGAAAGTTTCGTTATTTAGTATCTAGTCAGGGAAATTCAAATCCACTAGCCAAATTCGGGGGAAACTTATTTTAAGATTGATACATGTTTTAAAAACTAGTGTGCTTATAGCAACCCTCTTATGACCGATGAAAAGTGCTTTTTGTAAGAAAGATCACGGTAAATTAAAGTGTAAACTGGCTAAAAAAATTTCTGCATATTTCCCTCAACTTTTATCACTGTGACGGCTCGGCGAATAGCTTCGGCCGCGGCGCGGCCCCCTTGGAAAGGAGAACAATTCTCATTCTTTGTGGAAGATAACAGCCCCAAGACATAAGATCACAGTAAAATTGTTTTTATTAATTTCATTCCTTTTACAGCGTTAGTTTTCTGCTCTACATTTATTTCTGTACAAAAATGACATTCAGTAAATCATATTTACAGCACTCCTGACAAATTTGTCGCAAAAATAATAAAGATTGATATAGCGCAATATTTTATTTGAGGAGAAAATGAACATCCAAGTTTTTTCGTTAAAGCTATACAAAAAAGAAAATACGTACTTATCAATTTTACATATTCGGAACTAAACATAGGCGTTTTAAAACTATAAACAGGAAGCGAGTGCGATTATACCTTCGCCAATGAGAAAGGTTTTTGTTGGGTTTCCTAACTTTCAGCCAATGAGAGACAAGGAAGAACTGCACGTACGGCAGGTTGATTGGACACCAAGCTTGGCTTTTCATTGGCTTAGTAGTCAGGGAAACTAACTGTATGCATGGCAGTGGTAACACGCACCGCTTCAACAAATAATTAATACATATCTAAGACACAAGATTCACATATTTGCAGAAATCATCTCTTTTTGTATTAATTCTTTCACTGAAAACTAAGTTATTACATTCTTCATTGCATCCAAGACACTACGCCAATTTTACATTCTAAACGCACGGACAAACACTTCAAGTTTGTGATAAATAGTGCGCAAAAGTTAAATTGCGTGACGTGTACCACTGGCGTCCACTCTACGCCGGAGAAATTTGAAAACACAGATTTCTACGGTTAGGCGTACCGTCCACACTAATCCGACACGAAAGTGGAGCTTTTCAAAAACGCTCTTCAAACCGGAGGAATTTGAAAACTACGGCTTGTTGTTATCGTGTGAACGGAGAACATTTTGACAACAAAGATCTTTGATGTCACGATAATCTTTGATTTCCCTGCGCGATTTTTCCTCAGACAAATCTAAAATGACCAGTGATTGTTTCGTTTCTTAATTTCTCCGGCGTAGTGTGGACGGAAAACATTTGATGCGTTTTCACAGTGAAACCTCCGATTCCAAATTCCTCCGTCGCAGAATGGACGGGACCTAATATTTCGAGAAGAGTGATGGAGATAATTAAAGGATGGAAACAGGCTGGTGGATATCTTTTAAGCGCTTTGTTGAACCAAGTGTCCTAAGCCGGTTGACTTGCGAATGGCTGATCTTCGTTTGTATTTAGTTTTAACCAATATCGTTTCTTCTTGGTTTATCGGTGCCTCTTTCGTGATTTCTTAACATGATTTCTCATAACCATAACGAAGCGGTTTTCTTCGATATAGAGATATTTTTAAAGATCACAAAGTAACGATTGAGTCACTTCAAAACAAATTCACTTCAGAACAGAAATTCAAATAACAAATATCCATGTTTGAACAAAACTCATGCTGTTTTATGAATGAGTAGGTTCTTTCTTAGAATGTACATGTAGTCCAATTGAACGTTATCAAAAGCTGGATCAATGGACAATGCAATTCAAGAGTTTTCATTGGCTTAGCTATCATGCCTTACGAAAAATTAAACCATGTTCTACAAATATGGCAAGCGTACGCGGATTTGTTTCCATATTTGGAGATCATTTTTCCACTCGCGCATGCAGGATATGAGATGGTTTGAGCTCGGCTAGTTCCTGTACTTTCTCGAGGTAGAGAGAGGACCCTGGGAACGAGGTTGCGCCTCAATATCTCGCCGCAGTCATGCGTTTCGGTCCTGGGATACGTCATCGAGGCCTGGCTATCTAACATAGGCAATTGCAGAAACGTGAGAAGACTGGGAAAGAGTACGGTTGTTTTCCGTTTGTTTGAAAAACTAAGATATTCAAACGAAAGTTCAACTAAATTTGAGAGTCTTCACCAAGAATAGAAATATTTAGTGGAGGAAAATAGCAAAATGTTAGCTCTTCAAATATCACCTAAAAGAGAAAGTTTGTCTGGATTGGGTAGACAAGCCACAAAATTCAAGGATTTGTATGGAATTTTGCGAGGCTCCCATTTGAACAATTTTCCGCTGAAAACTCTTAAACTTGGCTGGATAGCTTTTCATTCAGTAACATTTCAGTTGAAATGTTTAGATTTTCAATGCAATCAATATAAGAAACTCGTCCCAGTCCTCTCATGTTTCTGCAATGGGCTATTAACGATGGGTCGATAACGTTTTTTCAAATCGATACGATACCGAGTACGATGCTGACTTATTTCTTCGATATTGATACCAATACTGTGACGTCATTGAGTTAACTGGTAAGTCACGTGATCTGGTTGGTGATAGAAGAACACAGGATCTCGGGAGACAAAGCCAAGACAGGTGACGTGCAGCAGTATTGAAAACATCGATACTTCTCGCTGGTATTGATTTTTTTCGATCCGGCCTTGGTATCGCCGGTATCGAATATTTAGTATCGGTATCGACTCATCTTTATCTATTATCTCATATCCAACAAGCGCGAGTGCAATAATTGTTAAATTACTTACGCTCATGTTGTTTAAATCAATACAACCTGAACACATGAAAATGTTTCTTTTTCGAACAATTTACCATATTATGTGCGAATTAAAATATTTTTTCTCTGCATAACCTAGTTGATATTTTGTTATAAAGGGCAAATGGAATTATACATTTCAATCTATTTGTAGCCATGCACAAAAAATACCACTTTCGGCCGCAAAAACACTAATAATCAGTGTTATTAAAACAACATACAAAATCAGACTGGTTCCAATTGTACCACAGAACACCAAGTAAAAAAAATTTGAACGAATGCTCGACCCAAGTTGAAATCACATCACAAAATTCATTAAATAATTCATTTGAAATGGTAGCCAAAATAGCATGTCTTGTGGCACACAAAAACCCGAAAATAATTTGACAACGGTATAACTAACTTTCACTGACAATTTCAAAATTACTGCATGTAAAATTGCATAATTAATGAAAAAAATTCAGACTGTACATGTGGTTCAAATTGTCTACGATTTGGGATTACTGTATTATAAAGCATTTGCCAGCACTAACAAATTGAGGAATTAATCTCGCTCCAAGCTTGCAAAATCACATTAAAAAATCCAAAAACTGTATTATTCATTGATCTAATTGATGAACAAATATTAAATGTGTGTTCCAGAGACTCAAATTTGAAGATGTTCTCCAAATTATATTCAAAGCTTCAATTTTGAGATTGAAATGAAAACACATCACCTTTTCAGTCACCTATCTATCTCCCTAGCATATCTGTACAATACCTAGAGCATAGGTAAGCAGAATAGAGCAGTTTTTTACCTGACCTCATGGCTGCCATATTGTTCCTATACAAGAAATTATTTCTCTTACATGTATAGCAAACAACCCCTATCCCTATAAGACGTTGCCCTATTTTTTTGGGAGCACAGCTTCCAAGGAACTGTACAAAGAATAATATCACAGTTGACGAATTACTTCTAATTTTGGTGCAATATTTCAGCATTAGTTTACAGTTTCCATTACCTGCTGATAGCTTTAGTAAATAAAGAATAAATGCTATACCGAATAACTGCATTGTGACTAAACTTGATAGACAACAAATGCAAGGAAACGATGTTATGTGCTTGTTATATTTCGATATAAATCTATATCATCTTCGGACTAAGGCGGGAATACAAGTAGCAGAATTTTAAATACTGCGAGATTGTGCAACAGTATAATCACGTGAAAATGAAAAACAAAGAGACGAAACTGTCAAGAGAATAGGCGGAGTTCTCTACTGGCTTTTAAGCCATTGTTCAGAAATGGTGTTAAACGCTTAATATGGTAAGCTTCTTTATATA
>CBDDTI010000617.1:0-8119 GCA_965233585.1 bacterium | reverse complement strand
TCTTATGGGTCTGTTCTCACGAGAAAAGATCATCACTAATTCAACCCACTACATAAATGCCGCGTGATTTCTTTTCAGATTGTACTGGAAACCCGTTCTGTTTCACTAAAAGTGATTTCATTAATGTATACCCCCAAAACACACCGACTTCCACGATGTCGTCGTTTGGCTATACGGAACTTTATTTCCCACAAACCAGGTGGGATTTAAAAAATCAAGTGAAGGATTCTAGGTAGTTGTAGCGGTCTGTTCAGATCATGTAGCTTAGGACGCCTAACTTTGGCTGGAAAAGAAACATGAAACAAATGATGAATAAAAAAAAAGAAACCAACGCATGTCGCAAATGTGTAATGGGCTGATTTGGGAGTCTTAAGGACGTTCGCACGAAAATTTTCTAACGTTGATTTTTTTCTGAAACTTTTACCATTGAAAGATGATGAGTTAGTGATGTCAGAAAAGTAAAAAAAATGGGGGGTCACCGACTTCGTTTTGGAGAGAACATGCCCGGAAAAACACCTAAATCTGAGTAAATCGAGCTTTGTTAGCGAAGAAGGTCACAGTGGCTGCAAGTCCCAAAATATTGCAATTAGAGCTTTGAAGGGAAATGTTCTCTGTCAAACGTGGTTTAAATGGACCTATTAAGCGAATTCAGTCAACTGGTGAGGTTCCTTAACGAACAAGTTCGCATTTAGCGACCATAGTTTCACGCACTTTGCAGTCGCATGATGGCTGGATTTAATGCCCCGAGGACAGAAATCGTGAATTTTTATTACCTTCCCACATTGATTTTTTGTTCATTTTTGGACAATGTGTAGATAATTGTAAATAAAATCTGTTTCTGAAAAGAAAAGTAGGGGTCACCGAACGTCCAAGATCGTTAAATCCAAGCAAAGCTATAGAAATGGCCATCTGCCCTATCATTGTCCATTTTAGTACTTGGCGCGCGCGCTCGATGCATGACGTGACATGTGATTTTGCGTGCGCTTTAAGGATGCGCAGAAACAATTAGCGCGAACTTCCTTAAGGGATTATTGATGTTCAAGTGAAGCTATAACGGCGCCATGATAAGCATCAACTGACCTCCTCGCTGGGCTATAATTCGATATTTCAGTGGATATCTTGTTGCTACAAAACCGTCAACATATATCAATGCGAAGTTTGCAAAGCAAGAGCATCGGCATGGTAAGGCTGTCCAGATCCACAATACACAAGGTCTTTCATTCAAATACCAATTTGTATTGTGTAAACTTTGATGGATTCGCATGATCGGAAGGGAGAAGAACGCAACCCGCATTAAATTCCATGAAACTAGAGGCACGACGAGATACTTTGAGAAACGATGAAGACTTTGATTATGGCAAATTGAATAGCATATGGCAGTATTTCCAAGCACGTTACCTAATAAGAAAAACATCCTTGCCACCCACTCTGGCTTGGTGTTCTTCCTAGTAACAGATATTTGGATCATCAATGATGTAAACCAACTTTGGCAGAGTTATCATTCAGAATCATTCACCATCAGATTAAAAAACACTTTAAACAAAGTTAACTTGAAGATAAGGTATTTCTTTCAAAACTACCGTTAGTCTCCTTGGTCGATATTAGAATTTTTCCCCATGAAATGTAATTTACGACATAATTATCGCGCTAAAGGTTATGAGTCTTGTGTACCTGGAATACTGCTCTCAGAAGCATTTGTCTGCATTACATTGATCCTGTTTGGTATAATAACTACCAATTTTTGACTTAGATGGCAACGAAACCGAGAGGTTCTTCATCAGATAAGCTCATGCCCTTGTTAGATCGCGCTGTGTGAATTTTAGTTTCATTGTCGTCTTTATTTGTCCCCGAAAAGTGAAATTTATCTACATTTGTAAGCGTCTTTTATTTCTTGAATAAGGGTATTGGGCGGTTAACGTTAAAAAAAAAAACAAACAAATATTTTGTATGATCTAAAAATTGTTGATAACAGCCCAGGAAACCTAAAAAAGGTCGCGCAGATTTTTGCTATTCAAAATTAAAGCCGAAGTTGATGTTCAGCTGCCCGCATTATATGTAACCGCGCACGCACAGGCAATAAATTACCATGTTAAATTGTGATTAGCTACCCGGCCCCTTTGACAAAGAAATTACATTTAACTTTCACTTTTATGAGATCTGGGTTAGTCGAAAACTTCCTCGGGAACTGAAAGGAACCTAAGATAACAGCTACAGGTCCGCTCTGAATCATTAGTCAAAGAAAATTGACCAACAGGGCTCTCATATCCTCATATGTCGTTTTTTTTTACCCTGATATGGACCAGAATTGAACAAGAAGCAATAGCCGTGATTGTACTGTTGTAAGTTGTATCGTAATGCTGGTTTCTAGATAAAAGAATGCTTTATACCCGTAGGGAACCAATTTCGTAGGGAAAAAATTTTGTCGGTCCTCTTGCGTTCGCGGGCTATAAATTTCATTATATGTACACAAACATGGGCGTGTACCACATGGATTCCTCGTCCAAAAAACCTCGCCGGCCCAAAGATTTCGAGCTCTAACAAGTATCAGTGTTATACGGGAAGCTCTAACCGTTCGAGCGGATGCATTGTTTTTTTTTTAAAACGAGTGTATAAGCAGTACAAAAGTTCTGGGCAATTTCTACACCATCAGTTCTATTTTTTCACATCTTATGCGACACGTGATGCCAAGGAAATGTTAATTATTGCAGTGCTTTTAATTTAAAGAGGATAACAGACGGCATTTGTCCATTAGTTCAGTTTAAATAAAGAGGGAGTTTGCTTTTGGCGTTAATTCTCGGCTCCATTTAGGCCATTTACCTGGGATATTTTTTCCTTAGGAGATCGGTACTTTGGCAACAATCTAACTTGTAACATTTTAAAGCTCACTAATATTTGGACATAATTCCTGTATTTCGCCTCATTAGACTGTTGTTTCCCTGAACTGAATCAAGTTTTATTCTTAGAGTTCCACGTTTCTCAACACACAATGCAAATCAATGTAAATTGCGCCGAGGCAGGCCCCGAGTAATTAGCGAGAATTGCTTTTCCTATAATTAACCGCTAGACCACTTAGTCACTTAGTGGAATTTATCTACTACATCACGTGTCGAGAAATTATGTCAGAGTTACACAAAAGACATTACTGAAGTCTTGCCAAATCCAGGTTCGATGAATATGGGATTCCTTCATCTGTCAGTTGTGAACTTCTTTGGTGGAAAAGGAGAGAAAATGTGGTAACTGGAAAGAAGTTCAAGAGGTCATGAGAATAACTATCAGAAAATGTTAGCATACCGAAAATGCAGAGTTGTGCTGAGAATGGTGATATGTTTCAGTTTATATTTGTTTTATGTGACTTCTGGGTTATTTTAGTCCACTTTTCCAAAAGAAATTCCTAAAAGGAAACAGCTCTACTTAATTATGGGTGCTGTTAAATAAATGACCATTTATGAGCGAATCCTTCTTTATTTTTTTCGAAAATAGTAACAAAGCCTACAGATGTTCGCTGAAATGGCTTAATATTTGGTATATTCCGGCTGGAATTAACTTCAGCAGAATCATAATGCTGTCTGTCCTCATTAATAGGCGGCATTCCTAATTAGTTCAGATTGACCTCACTATGTTTGGTTAACTTCTCCATTGAAAACAGCTGAAACTACAAATAAAATGTACTTTTATGTCACCAAAAACAATTATAAAATACGTCAAAAACATTAACAAGGAGATGCAAAAGCGTAAAAGCACAGTAAAGCAGTGACTCCGTCCGATTCAGCCTGACTTAGCCATGGACTGTACTCACCCGTGTGTCGTATTTCTCATCGCTGTAGCGTTGGTTTTTTCTGGGTTTGTTGTACGAAGTGATGCTTCCTTTCGCAAAATTCCTGAAGGCAGAAGAGAGGCGAAGCAGAAATTCTCTGGTAATGCGAGAGCAGCTTCTCTGCCGCGATACAACAAACTGCCAGAAACAAAAATCAGGCAAAAAGTTGAGGTAAGGACTAATTGGAAACAAGTTTCTTTTATTCCTTTTGGTTGAACTGTGCACTTATTTTAGAATGCTTCAGGCATGGAGTAAGACACAAAGTTGTTTCCCCTGATTGATTCCTTCTAATTACCAATATATATTAAGCATTCTACTTTAACCCGTGGAAGAACGGTGAAGAGTGAGGCTGTTGAACTGTAAACATGGCTTTCCTAGTTAAAGGGGTTCTGTCACGATATTTTGAGGTATTTTGATCATCGACAAATTTACTTTTAAATTGAAGAAAACCTGAAAATAATGCTTTAGAAAGGGAAAGAGATAATAATAAACCATAAAGGAACAAGGATGGTTAAGGATGGAGAAGATTAACACGGATTACAAACAACAAAATTGAAAAGTTTCGCTACATCCATTAAACCGTGACATAGCTACTTTAACCATGCATGCTTTTCCATTTTAGTTGTCGGTTGTTTCGTAAAATGTTGCCTTTGAGCCGCCGGGCCAACTACAACCTTGAAGATGCAACCAATAGTCTGCGATTATAGGAGAAAAGTGAGTTTTCTTACAATTTAAAAATTGTAAATGTAATTCACTGACTAAAATGTTTTGCTATTCATGAATTTCCTGTAGGAAACATTTGACGTTGGATCATCCCGGCTGAATAATCCTTGGCAATAATCAGAGGTAGAACCCGAGAATGGCGAGTGGGACCCCACAGAAACACTCAAACAAGCAGTAGTCCTATTCCGGATTTCCGTGCGAGAATAAAGAGCAAACATTAACAACCTTCAATCAAAATTAAATTAAACTAATTGAGAATAAGACGTCCGCCTATTATTTTCGTTGAACGCATGGCATATCTGCATATTTTTCAATTATTCTAAAGCTGCCCCTTTAACCAAGGTGTGTGCTAGCCTTAAAAACATCAAATTTCCAAGGGGCAACTATAGGACTAATAGATAATTTGGTGTTATCAACTGAGTTGACAATGTAAATTGGCCACCGTAAAGAGATTCGAAAGCTGACTTTTCGAGCGTTAGCGTTAGCGTTTCGGCATTCGCTCCGACGAAGGGCTAACGCTCGAAACGTCAGCTTTCAAATCTCTTTACGGTGGCCAATTTACATTGTCAACTCAGTTGATAAAACCAAATTATCTTGTAATACTCCAATCGACGCAGCACCACAGTTTCTTTAGAAACTTCCCCCTTTATAGGGCTAATGGCTCGGAGACATAAACACTCTATTGTGTTTAATTGTCACCACTAAATTCCTTCCACGGGACAGTTCAAAAATCGTTTTGAATAATTTTTAGTTGTTTTAAATGAAACCGTGAAAAATCAAATGTAAACTTTGAAAAAAAAAACACGGAAAAACCCACTTTAATACAATTAGTTGTTTATTTTCTAGAAGCACGCTGATTTAAAGAAACATTTTCACAGACGGGCGAGTATTATCCATTTACTATATGGCAAGGTAAATCCGAGCGTTGTGATTGGTTCTTTCTCGGTCGGGATTTTACCATACGGACCGTTTCCACGGAAACGGTCAGTAAGTCGTGTATTTTTTTTGTTTTCAAAAGCCAGCAGATTTATTTGCAGCTTAAACTACTAAAAGAAAACATGTAAAATACCCTATTCGTTCGAATAAAAGACGGCGACGAATTAGCTAATAGGAAGACAAATAAAAGAATTGAGTGACAGCCTACCTGCATCCGAGCTTGAACATCTTTGGCTCAACATGCTCAATTATTTTCGTCAATACATTTGTGTGCATCTTCCCTTTACATGTGACGAAGAAGTTTTCATTCAACATACTAAAAACATCGAAAAGAAAACTAGTATTGAAGCGCAAAGCGAAGGTCATGCACAAGTAAATTTACACAAAACAAGTGAAAGCCACTTAGCTTAGCCGATCGACGAAAACGAATCCAAAAAGATGCTCTATCAGAAGCGAGAGATTTCGGCGACTACAATCCAGTTACACTTGAAAGAACTTTATGGTGAATGTTATCCCCACACTTTGGCTCGCAATCCAGAAATGAAAGCCGTAAGTTACGATGGTGAAACGTTCGGAAGATGTTCAATAATTTCTTTTTTCAAAATCGTGGTAGCTTGTTCTTTCTGAGCGGTTGCTCGCGTCATCACTCGCCGGAAGTCCTTTGAATTTAACTGACCGGAAGTGCGTATGAAAGAAAAGCCTATAGCATGAGCCGAGTGCCATACAATAAACTACTTACTAACCTAGCTTGCTCGAGCCGTACTGGGGAATTTTGGCCCTCGGTCGTTTTTGTACTGACCTTGCGATGCTCGGTCCGTACTGTCACGACCTCGGGCCAATATTTCCCAGTACGGCCCTCGCGCTCGGTTAGTAAGAGGTTTTAAATATTAATAATGCAGAATTTTATCAGAAATAGAAAGAACTCAAATTAACCTTCATGCAAATTGTCAGGTATTTACTTAGAGCCGGACTTTTTATTATCAGTTAATTAGAAGGATTGTTGTAGTTTTGCAAGTTTTCAAGCTGCCATAAAATCTTACCTACAATTTCCTTTTTTTTCTATTCCTCTTTCTAACATACTATTGTTTCATGCTAGCAAATACCTTTTGTAGTGATTAATAACGGAAAAGGGTTTTAGAGGGCAAAATCTCCTGGCTTCCATACAAAATGTTCTTATATTTTTGCAATATTCAATTCGTCATTGAATCTCAATTTTACAAGGGAGTGGTGCTAAAATTGGTGTTCTAGCAATTTAAAACATGTTCTTTCCAGTTCATTGATTCATATGCTGTAGCAAAAAGCATAGAAATCATCAGACATAAGACAAATGTTGTAAAAGGCCTATTGACGGATGAATGGTGTCGAGCGAAAGAAGTAAAGCGTGATTGTTACACGCAGGTGTCATAAAACAAAGTGTATATGATACTCTTACTTTGTCCCTGCTAACTTTTCCCTGATATAAAACAACTCCCGAGCACACTTATCATAGCTTACAGGAGACATTTTCCCTGTTTTGCTTAGATAGTGGTCGCGAGAAATGATTACACCTTTAAGTACTTCTCGCTAGCTGTTACCGTTTCTGGAGTCTGGTCCGCCTTTTTGAGCCTCGGTGGTGAAACCCTCTGCTATACCCTTGAAGATCCTGATAATTTCTTAACCCAAAACATCCGGCTGTCGGGTATGGACACCGTGGAAAATACGTTTTTTGACGTCACAGTAACTGGTCAGTGGTCATCACCATCAGCCTGCTTTCCTTCGATCCCGCCAGGAGGGAGAGGTCAACACGTCAGATTTGGCTGACCCGATGATCCAAGCCATTATGACGTCACGGCGAAAGAAGCGCGCAAATGCATAAAATTTTCGAAAATGGCGTCGTCGTCCTTTAGCAAAACAACTGTTTGGAGCTGGCTTCTCCACACACTGCAGCCTCGGATTGTGTTGTGTTTTCTTTGAACGCTGTAATTATTACCCTTCTCTCTTGAGAGGTAAGTGGAACAGTGAATATGGCCGAAAGATCATGCGAAAAGTGTATTTGAAGCGTTTGTGTCCTTGCCCTCTTGTGAAGATTATCTGAGTAAAAGTTATGACTATTTGCACGGTAAAATTGCTTTTTTCCACGATCGGTCAAACAAGGAAACGTGGAATTCGGCCCTACGATAGGTTGTTTATGTACCAAAACATTGTAACTGAAGAAAAGTTGTAACGATGGACAATAAAAATGATCATGTGAGAACAGAGAATTAACTCTGAAGTGTAAATTAAAGTGCTACGAGATACCCATGAAAGACCCACTGGGCGTTAGCCCTAGTAAAGGGAATCAGGGAGCCACACGAGGTAAAGAAAAATTTCTTTTGACCTCGGTGGGAAACGAACCCACGACCTCCGGATTAGATCTACCGTTACTCTGCCGACTGAGCTACGAGGTCGGACAGAGAAAGTCGGGGACGATTAGGTGGTGAATCGCGGCGAAGAGAAAGTAAGGGTACATATGAATGTTGTGCCGCGTAGCACTATAAACACAAATGTGAGAACAGAGAATTAACTCTGAAGTGTAAATTAAAGTGCTACGAGATACCCATGAAAGACCCACTGGGCGTTAGCCCTAGTAAAGGGAATCAGGGAGCCACACGAGGTAAAGAAAAATTG
>CBDDTI010000616.1:0-25796 GCA_965233585.1 bacterium | reverse complement strand
TGCAAAAAACAATAGTCTTACGCATACAGCCGCAGCACCGAGCAAGCTTGACGCAGCCACTACAATGCGTTTCGCAGCATCCCGTAGCAAACCTGCACCTATCTATGGACGTAATAACATTAAATGACGACAATGAAGCAGCCATTCCAATGTAATCTGCAACTAGCGATTGAAGAACCGCATGGAACTACGCACACAGACACAACCACTCGTTGCAAAACACATAGGAGGAACAATTCGCGCACAAAACGACCGCAGCCGCACCCGTCGCAGACACGAGGTACCTTTCATCGTCGCCTGCAGCCACTTTACACGGAAAAACACAAGGTTTCGTGCTCCGGCTTCCTCCCCAAAACATAGACCATACAACATTCATGCAGCAATTACAATGCGTTTCGCAGCAGCCCGTGGCAAACCCGCACCTATCTACGCACGTGGCAAGATTAAATTACGACATTGAAGTAGCCGTTCCAATGCAATTTGCAACCAGAGATTTAAGAACCGCATAGAACTACGTACACAGACACAACGACTCGTTGCAAAACACATAGGAGGAACAATTCGCGCATAAAACGACCGTAGCCGCACCCGTCGCACAGACGAGGTACCTTTCATCGTCGGCTGCAGTCACTTTACACAGAAAACATAAGGTTTGGTGTTCCGGCTTCCTCCCCAGACCAAAGCCCATGTAAGATTTATCCAGCCATTACAATGCGTTTCGCAACATCCCGTGGCAAACCCGCACCTATCTACGCACGTGGTAACATCAAATGACGACATTGAAGCAGCCATTCCAATGCAATCTGCAACCAGAAATTCAAGAACCGCATAGAATTACGCACACAGACACAACCACTCGTTGCAAAACACATAGGAGGAACAATCAGTTTTGTGCAGGGCTGCTCCTATAAAATGGAAATCCAATCGCCTAAAAAATGGTCCCCAATGATTTTTTTTCCTTGAAAGGCACCAGCTCAGATCCAAACGTGAAACCATATTTTGGGCCTTGGAAATACGTTTTCTATTCAGTAGGGTGTCTTTTTCCTGATCACTGGGACCCAATATTTTTTTCTATCAGTGTCCGGCTGGGTTTTCATTTTATAGGAGTGGGAGGGTGGAGTTTCAAAATTAAATACTGTTATAAAAAAAGTAATCAACACAATTAACGAATCCGCTTTTAGCAGGGCTGCTCCTATGAAATGGAAATCTAACCACTTTTCTAAAAAACTGTCCTCGAGGATGTTTCTTTTTTGAAAGGTACCAGCCCAGATCCAAAACTTTGGGCCTTGGAAAGACCTTTTCTATCCCGTAGGAGGTCTTTTTCCCAATCAATGGGACTCAGTGTTTTATTGTTTGGTGGGTAATTTGTTGGAAGTGGTGGGCAGTGTCTGGCCGGGTTTTCATTTTATAAAAGTTGTAAGGGGGACTTATCAGTGGGCATTAATATTGTAAATATTGTAACAGAAAAAGGAATCAACATTGTTACCCAATTAGTTTTGTGCAGGGCCGTTCCTGTAAAATGGAAATCTAACTACTCTTCTAAAAAAAGGTCCCCAAGAATTTTCTTTTCTTGAAAGGTACCAGCCCAGATGCAATACCGTTTTCTACTCAATAGGGAGTCTTGTTCCTGATCGCTAGGACCCCGTTTTTATTCTTACATATATACAATATGCATGAAAAATGATTTGTTTGATTAATAACTTATTTGTTGTCTTTATTTATTTTGTGTATTTATTCTATATATTTTTACTTATTTATCTATGTATTTTTATTTATCTATTTATTTGCTTATTTATTTATTTAAGGGAGGGTTAGTGTTATGATTGATTTTTATTTTATACGAATGGTAGGGGGATTTGTTAATAAATAATAATAATATAAGTAGAACCCGCGCAAGGCGGGTGACGGAAGTTTCTAGGTTTAAGAAATATAACGCTATGGGATCAAAAACAAGGTTTACTTATAGGACCTGCGATAAACTTCCATATTCTTTCCAGGACTTCTGACTTCTTGTTACAAATTATGAAATTACTTTTTAATTTTACCAATAATTTCTTACCTCTTGTTAACTCTTTTTAACGATTTTTCTTTTTGTGTACATCTTCTTGAATCTCCTTAATTTTCTTTTTATTTTTTCTTTTTCTCTTAATGCCTTTTAGTTCGTATTGATTTACCTTATCTTAATTTTATTTATATACTATACCAGTAGTACCCGCACGAGGCGGGGCGGAAGTTGCCTTAAAGATATATTATCTATAGAACTTGCATGCGCCGTCCGCCAGCCAAGCCCGTGCGTGCGTGCACTCTGCGAAAGTGGTGCCTTGTTTCACATGTCACATTTGAAGCTCCACTTCGCCCTTCACACTTCTCACTGCACTCTTCACACTCCACACTGAACACTTCACACTTCACACTCCACACTTCTCACTTCATACTGCACTCTTCCCAATCCACACTTCACACTTCACACTCCACACTTCACACTTCACAGTCCACACTTCACACTTCTCACTTCTCATTGCTTTCTTCACACTCCACACTTCACACTGCACTCTTCACGCCCCACACTTCACACTGCACTCTTCACACTCCACACTTCATCTCATCTGAGCTCTTCTCACCTTATCCCAGCTCATCTCTTCTCATATGTCACCTAAGCTTGCATGAATTACTTCCCAGTACTACTACTAAGGAACTTGCATGCGCCGTGCGCCAGCCAGGCCCGTGCGTGCGTGCTTTGTACGAAGCTGTTGCAGTGTTGCTGTCCAAGAACATGACCTGTGCGCGACCCCGGTAGAATGCAAACACTTTCCTCATACTTCACATTAACTTGTAAATTGAGAAAATCTGCTGACAAATCACTTTCGCAGCCTTGATACAGCCATTCCAAAACGATTTACGATCTTCAGCTGCAAAAGACAATAGTATTACGCATGCAGCCGCTGCACCAAGCAACCTTGACGCAGCCACTACAATGCGATCTGTAGAGACTGAGTTGCAAAACACAATAGAACTACGCGCAATGGCGTCGGAAATTGCATTTCCAAAACCGGATGATCTCGACGTCAAAGCGACAAAAAGACGATTTTGAAGTACTTTTGAAAAGGAATTTTAAAAGGAAAATTATCAGCGCTAAAATTGAGAAAATCTGCTGACAAATTACTTTCGCAGCCTTGATGCAGCCGTTCCAATACGATTTACGATCTTCAGCTGCAAAAGACAATAGTATTACGCATACAGCCCCTGTACCAAGCAACCTTGACGAAGCCACTACAATGCGATCTGCAGAGACTGAGTTGCAAAACACAATAAAACTATGTGCAACGGCGTCGGAAATTGCAGCTCCAAAACCAGATCTCGACGCCAAAGCGACAAAAAGACGATTTTGAAGTACTTTTTAAAAGGAATTTTTAAAGGAAAATTATTAAGGCTAAAATTGAGAAAATCTGCTGACAATTCACTTTTGCAGCCTTGATGCAGCCATTCCAATACGATTTACGATTTTCAGCTGCAAAAAACAATAGTCTTACGCATACAGCCGCAGCACCGAGCAAGCTTGACGCAGCCACTACAATGCGTTTCGCAGCATCCCGTAGCAAACCTGCACCTATCTATGGACATAATAACATTAAATGACGACAATGAAGCAGCCATTCCAATGTAATCTGCAACTAGCGATTGAAGAACCGCATGGAACTACGCACACAGACACAACCACTCGTTGCAAAACACATAGGAGGAACAATTCGCGCACAAAACGACCGCAGCCGCACCCGTCGCAGACACGAGGTACCTTTCATCGTCGCCTGCAGCCACTTTACACGGAAAAACACAAGGTTTCGTGCTCCGGCTTCCTCCCCAAAACATAGACCATACAACATTCATGCAGCAATTACAATGCGTTTCGCAGCAGCCCGTGGCAAACCCGCACCTATCTACGCACGTGGCAAGATTAAATTACGACATTGAAGTAGCCGTTCCAATGCAATTTGCAACCAGAGATTTAAGAACCGCATAGAACTACGTACACAGACACAACGACTCGTTGCAAAACACATAGGAGGAACAATTCGCGCACAAAACGACCGTAGCCGCACCCGTCGCACAGACGAGGTACCTTTCATCGTCGGCTGCAGTCACTTTATACAGAAAACATAAGGTTTGGTGTTCCGGCTTCCTCCCCAGACCAAAGCCCATGTAAGATTTATCCAGCCATTACAATGCGTTTCGCAACATCCCGTGGCAAACCCGCACCTATCTACGCACGTGGTAACATCAAATGACGACATTGAAGCAGCCATTCCAATGCAATCTGCAACCAGAAATTCAAGAACCGCATAGAATTACGCACACAGACACAACCACTCGTTGCAAAACACATAGGAGGAACAATTCGCGCACAAAACGATCGCAGCCGCACCCGTCGCACACACGAGGTACCTTTCACCGTCGGCTGCAGGCACTTTACACGGAAAAACACAAGGTTTCGTGCCCCGGCTTCCTCCCCAAAACATAGCCCATGCAACAACCATGCAGCCATTACAATGCGTTTCGCAGCATCCCGTGGCAAACCCGTACCTATCTACGCACGTGGCAACATCAAATGACGACAACGAAGCAGCCATTCCAATGCATTTTACAACCAGCGATTCAAGAACCGCATAGAATTACGCACACAGACACAACGACTCGTTGCAAAACACATAGGAGGAACAATTTCGCGCACAAAACGACCGCAGCCGCACCCGAGGTACCTTTCATCGTCGGCTGCAGCCATTTTACACGGAAAAATTAAATGTTTGGTGCTGCTGCTTCCTCCCCTCCATGCAACATTCATGCAGCCATTACAATGCGTTTCGCAACATCCCGTGGCAAACCCGCACCTATCTACGCACGTGGCAACATCAAATGACGACAATGAAGCAGCCATTCCAATGTAATCTGCAACCAGAGATTCAAAAACCGCATAGAACTACGTACACAGACACAACCACTCGTTGCAAAACACATAAGAGGAACAATTCGCGCACAAAACGACCGTAGCCGCACCCGTCGCACAAACGAGGTACCTTTCATCGTCGGCTGCAGCCACTTTAGACGGAAAACACAGCCCATGCATCATTCATGCAGCCATTCCAATACGATCTGCAACCACAGCTTCAAGAACCGCATACTGGTTGCAACACACATATTCCTGCTCTATTGTAAAAGACAGTTCTTTCCTGATTTTTTGTTATTGAGTGTAAAGTGTCACAACCACCGTTCATCTAAGTAAGTTCTTTGCTGTATTGTACAGGCTCACACCACCCTTTATCAAGGTCAAGTCTCACTCGCGCGCCACGCTTCATCACTCTGTATTGTCATGTAATGCAAAGGCTCACACCACCCGTCATCAAGGTCAAGTCTGTCTCGCGCACCACCCTTCATCATAGTCAATTCCATCAAGTAAAAGTCATTCGTAACTCGGAAGTATTGCTTCCCAACTTCCTTTGATTATGCAAAAATACACGATATCCAGCACTTAGGTATGAGGTAGCTATTACAACTACTGCCAATAGTACCGCACAAGGCGATGGCGGAAGTTTCAGAAATAAGAAACCTTCAGAAACAATAGGTCACTGTGAGTTACGTGGCAGAGCGAAGCCACTGATGGACCGGAAGGCTATCTACCCACCCACCTACCTACCTATCTACCTATATATTTATCTACCTATCTAACTATCTTATCTCTTTCTCTCTCTATCTATTTATCTGTCTATTTCTCTCTCTATCTATCTATCTAATTATCTATCTATCCATCTATCTATCTATCCATCCCTCTATCTACCTACCCCTCTATCTATCTATCTATTTATCTATCTACCTATCTATGTATCTATCTAACAAATTCATCTATTTATCTAATCTAATCCAATCCAATCTTATCTACCTAATTAAATCAAATCCTATCTATTCTATCTAATTAAATATAATCCTATAAAATCTAGTTACTCTATCTAACCTAATCTAACCTAATCTAATCTAATTTATTCTAACCTATCTGATCTAATTTAATATAATTAATCTATCTTATTTATTTATTTTATCTAATCTATTTAATTAATCTAATATATCCAATGTGTCTAATCTATTTAACCTAATCTGATCTAATCTATTTAATTAAATCTAATTCTATCTAATCTATCTTATTAAATCTAATCTTATCTAATTTATTTAAGTTATCTTATTTATCTAATTTATATAATCTGTCTAATTTTTTTAATCTATTTAATTTACCTAATTTATTTAATTTATCTAATCTATTTAATCTATTTAATTTATCTAATCTATCTAATCTATTTATCTATTTTTTTTTACAAAAATACTGTAATTTGATGAAATTTATTTATTTTTGAATTGAATAATATAAAAAAAACAATATTTCTGCTTTTTTAAAATTTTAAATTTGATAATGTTAAAAATAAAGTTTTAAAAACAAAATAAATTTAACGAGATGTTTTTAAAAAATGAAAAATTAAGTGTAGAATTAATGGCTTCGTATTAATTTGATTTGCGATTTTTATATTATATTTGTTTAAGGTATTATGCTTGCTGCGTGAAAGTAATGCTGGGTTATACGAAATATTATATTTGTTATATAAATTTATTTTAATAAGTCTGGAAATTTTAATATTTTAAAATTTAATTTTTTTTAAAAAATTAATATTTAAATTTTATAATAAATTTATTTGTTATATTATAGGAAAATACATATTTGTAAATTCTGACTTTTAATAAGATATATTTTTTTAGATTTTAATTTGTAAAAGGAGATCTAAAAATAAAGTATTTTTTGGATTTAAATTTGGAAATATATTTTGTTTTATAATAATATGTAGTTTTTAAAAATTTAAATTTCTAAAAGTGTTCCCGAACTTGAGGCATTTTATAAATCTTATTTGGAAATACCCTTTGCGTTATACCGGCGCATACTTTTTGATTGCGACTTCCAAAAATGGTCCGAACCTGGTGTCTATTATATACTTTAATTTTTATATTTATTTGGACCGTCCTGAAATACAATTTTGATTTGGCTAGATGGCGAATTAGTTTACTTTTCGACCCTCCGGAACTATAAATTACTAGAAAAATAAAAGTTTTCGCGATTTTCCTATCTTTTTACATATCTATATTTTCTTCTGACTTTTTCTTTTCTCTGATCTTTTTTTTCATATTTGTTTTTTTAATTAAATTTTTTATTGATTTATCGATATTATCGGAATTTGTTTTTTTATTTTTTTAAATAATTAATTTAATTTTTTTTAAATATTTTTATATTTTTTATGTCGGATATTTAAAATATTCGATATATTTATATATAATTTTATTGGAAATTAATTTATTTATTTTTAATTAATTATTTTTTTTATTTTTGTGTAAAATTATTTATTTGTAATTTTTTTAAATTTAATAGCTAGTATTTTTCGGAATTCTAAATTTAATGATTGAAAAATTGTGTGTTAGGTTGCGGTGTGTTGTATAATGTTTTATTTGAAATAGTATTGTTGTAATGTAATTTTTGAAACAAAGTTAGTTTTTTTTTGGTTATTATGAAAATCCTAATTGTTTTTTGATTGTGGTAGCAGTTGTTGATTTTATTGTATGTAATAATGGTATATCCTTGCGAAATGTAAAATATATTATATTGAGAATTAATAGGAGTATGGATGGTGATTGTTGAAATTTTACTTTATATATAGTTTATTTTGTTATATTGAATTTTTAATTGTTTTTTTTTTTGTAAAATTTATTTCTTTTTGTGATTTTTTTTAATAAAAGAATTATTTTTTTATTATTTTTTTAAAATTTGGTGAATAAGTAATAAATTTACATATTTTTATTTTTGAAATTTATTTAATGTAATTCTTTTTTGTTTAAAAAAGACAATGTAATGAATCGCAATTTTTTTGGTCTGTGATTCCTTGTCCACCTGGGCCCCCAGAAGGCCAACGACAACAAAAATAACAAATCCTTAACCGTTAAGGGTTATGGATTTCTTATTTTTGCATTTTTGGATATAGACCCAAATATAATTAATGAGAACAAAAATGAGAAGAATTTGGAAACAATTTCCGATATCTTTGATTCTAGCTCGGTTCCCCCTCCGCCGGCCGCCTCCTCCTTCTCCTCTTTTGTAAAAATCTTAATGAACCCTCAACTCAGCTCAGCGAGTTCCAAATCCTTTTCGCGCCGTTAACAAACAGGTCACACAAGGCACAAAACCAAGTGTCTTAAATTCTCTTGTTACTCGAGCCACTCTCTGGTTGAGCAACACAAAGTCACACGGACTTCTCAAAACCAAAAGACTGCTGTACCAACTGCGGATTCCAGATCAAAAGTTGTTTCAGACAACATCCTACGCAACAATCAACGATTCCGACCTAGTGTGTAACTAGTTGGTACCATAAGTGGTTGATTTAACAATCCAAACACAAACCAGAGGCAAGAAACCAACAAACCAAGGTTTGTGGTTTCTCCCCTCAGACTTACCCCTTTTCACCTGCCGACAGTGGCACCACATCGGGGTGTTTTGTCATCACCGAGGAGAAACCCCAAACGGGATAATAAAGAATCAACCACCCATAGCACCTTAGCTTCACAGGAGATGTTGTGTAAACAACATCGACAAAATTGGTTGCACCAAAACTTGCCGTTTCCATATCATCCAATGATGATATTCACAGAAATCTTTACAGCATGATTTGACGAACAACTTCGTGATGTCAAATCATCTTCAAATGGTCCAAAGGTGATTGAAATACTTTTTCAATGTTCCGAACGTTTCCGAAAATGTTCAAATGTTTCCAAAACCGGTCCAAACAAACTGTGGTCAAATCGGCTAAATCCCTAAAGCTCGAAAACACTCTCGTCGCATTGAAAACGCAAATTCCAGCAAAGACAGTGGTCAAAACGCAATGTCACCGAAATAGCATCCAATGAAATACCGTCCATTCTAGAACATTCTCAGCTCATCAAAAGTGCAAAATCTCAATGAATACCGATGTCAAATGCAGTATCAAAGAAGCATCATCCAATGAACTATTGTACCAAATAGAGGTACAAAACGGTCTAATCCCAGCGTACATCGTGAAGAAGCACGACGGTCCAATACCATATATTCACACACCCTTTCGGCGTGCTGCTTCCAAACCCAAAGCGACACATCCCACTCGAAAAGTCTTCAGTGTCTAACAGAAAGGAAGTCTCCTGTATCAAAGGCTGTTGGCCGGAGCCACATTAATCCCATCCTCTTCCAGCTGGACTACAAAAAACCCAGAGCGACACCATGTGTTTAACAGAAATTGCAATCGAAGACAGATACCTTTGTTTCAATACATAGACCTTTCCAATAAATCAGGTCCCCTTGGAGACATTCAGAATCGCAAAGCCCATGTATCGATGACCGGAGTCACGTTGAGATCATGGCTTAACCACTCTCTTCCAAGAACCAGCTGACTCTCCCTCAGGATCAAACTCCATATAGAGAAGAAACCCAGCGACAAGGTCAAGTCTCACTCGCGTGCCACGCTTCATCACTCTGTATTGTCATGTAATGCAAAGGCTCACACCACCCGTCATCAAGGTCAAGTCTGTCTCGCGCACCACCCTTCATCATAGTCAATTCCATCAAGTAAAAGTCATTCGTAACTCGGAAGTATTGCTTCCCAACTTCCTTTGATTATGCAAAAATACACGATATCCAGCACTTAGGTATGAGGTAGCTATTACAACTACTGCCAATAGTACCGCACAAGGCGATGGCGGAAGTTTCAGAAATAAGAAACCTTCAGAAACAATAGGTCACTGTGAGTTACGTGGCAGAGCGAAGCCACTGATGGACCGGAAGGCTATCTACCCACCCACCTACCTATCTACCTACATATTTATCTACCTATCTATCTAACTATCTTATCTCTTTCTCTCTCTATCTATTTATCTGTCTATTTCTCTCTCTATCTATCTATCTAATTATCTATCTATCCATCTATCTATCTATCTATCCATCCCTCTATCTACCTACCCCTCTATCTATCTATCTATTTATCTATCTACCTATCTATTTATCTATGTATCTATCTAACAAATTCATCTATTTATCTAATCTAATCCAATCCAATCTTATCTACCTAATTAAATCAAATCCTATCTATTCTATCTAATCAAATATAATCCTATAAAATCTAGTTACTTTATCTAACCTAATCTAACCTAATCTAATCTAATCTATTCTAACCTATCTAATCTAATTTAATATAACTAATCTATCTTATTTATTTATTTATTTTATCTAATCTATTTAATTAATCTAATATATCCAATGTGTCTAATCTATCTAACCTAATCTGATCTAATCTATTTAATTAAATCTAATTCTATCTAATCTATCTTATTAAATCTAATCTTATCTAATTTATTTAATTTATCTTATTTATCTAATTTATATAATCTGTCTAATTTTTTAATCTATTTAATTTACCTAATTTATTTAATCTATCTAATCTATTTAATCTATTTAATTTATCTAATCTATCTAATCTATTTATCTATTTTTTTTTGACAAAAATACTGTAATTTGATGAAATTTATTTATTTTTGAATTGAATAATATTAAAAAAACAATATTTCTGCTTTTTTAAAATTTTAAATTTGATAATGTTAAAAACAAAGTTTTAAAAACAAAATAAATTTAACGAGATGTTTTTAAAAAATGAAAAATTAAGTGTAGAATTAATGGCTTCGTATTAATTTGATTTGCGATTTTTATATTATATTTGTTTAAGGTATTATGCTTGCTGCGTGAAAGTAATGCTGGGTTATACGAAATATTATATTTGTTATATAAATTTATTTTAATAAGTCTGGAAATTTTAATATTTTAAAATCTAATTTTTTTTAGAAAATTAATATTTAAATTTTATAATAAATTTATTTGTTATATTATAGGAAAATACATATTTGTAAATTCTGACTTTTAATAAGATATATTTTTTTATATTTTAATTTGTAAAAGGAGGTCTAAAAATAAAGTATTTTTTGGATTTAAATTTGGAAATATATTTTGTTTCATAATAATATGTAGTTTTTTAAAATTTAAATTTCTAAAAGTGTTCCCGAACCTGAGGCATTTTATAAATCTTATTTGGAAATACCCTTTGCGTTATACCGGCGCATACTTTTTGATTGCGACTTCCAAAAATGGTCCGAACCTGGTGTCTATTATATACTTTAATTTTTATATTTATTTGGACCGTCCTGAAATACAATTTTTATTTTTGATTTGGCTAGATGGCGAATTAGTTTACTTTTCGACCCTCCGGAACTATAAATTACTAGAAAAATAAAAGTTTTCGCGATTTTCCTATCTTTTCACATACCTATATTTTCTTCTGATTTTTTCTTTTCTCTGATCTTTTTTTTCATATTTGTTTTTTTAATTAAATTTTTTATTGATTTATCGATATTATCGGAATTTGTTTTTTTATTTTTTTTAATAATTAATTTAATTTTTTTAAATATTTTTATATTTTTTATGTCGGATATTTAAAATATTCGATATATTTATATATAATTTTATTGGAAATTAATTTATTTATTTTCAATTAATTGTTTTTTAATTTTTGTGTAAAATTATTTATTTGTAATTTTTTTAAATTTAATAGCTAGTATTTTTCGGAATTCTAAATTTAATGATTGAAAAATTGTGTGTTAGGTTGCGGTGTGTTGTATAATGTTTTATTTGAAATAGTATTGTTGTAATGTAATTTTTGAAACAAAGTTAGTTTTTTTTTGGTTATTATGAAAATCCTAATTGTTTTTTGATTGTGGTAGCAGTTGTTGATTTTATTGTATGTAATAATGGTATATCCTTGCGAAATGTAAAATATATTATATTGAGAATTAACAGGAGTATGGATGGTGATTGTTGAAATTTTACTTTATATATAGTTTATTTTGTTATATTGAATTTTTAATTGTTTTTTTTTTTTAAATTTATTTTTTTTTGTGATTTTTTTTTTTTAATAAAAGAATTATTTTTTTATTATTTTTTTAAAATTTGGTGAATAAGTAATAAATTTACATATTTTTAATTTTGAATTATTTTTGAAATTTATTTAATGTAATTTTTTTTTGTTTAAAAAAGACAATGTAATGAATCGTAATTTTTTTGGTTTGTGATTCCTTGTCCACCTGGGCCCCCAGAAGGCCAACGACAACAAAAATAACAAATCCTTAACCGTTAAGGGTTATGGATTTCTTATTTTTGCATTTTTGGATATAGACCCAAATATAATTAATGAGAACAAAAATGAGAAGAATTTGGAAACAATTTCCGATATCTTTGATTCTAGCTCGGTTCCCCCTCCGCCGGCCGCCTCCTCCTTCTCCTCTTTTGTAAAAATCTTAATGAACCCTCAACTCAGCTCAGCGAGTTCCAAATCCTTTTCGCGCCGTTAACAAACAGGTCACACAAGGCACAAAACCAAGTGTCTTAAATTCTCTTGTTACTCGAGCCACTCTCTGGTTGAGCAACACAAAGTCACACGGACTTCTCAAAACCAAAAGACTGCTGTACCAACTGCGGATTCCAGATCAAAAGTTGTTTCAGACAACATCCTACGCAACAATCAACGATTCCGACCTAGTGTGTAACTAGTTGGTACCATAAGTGGTTGATTTAACAATCCAAACACAAACCAGAGGCAAGAAACCAACAAACCAAGGTTTGTGGTTTCTCCCCTCAGACTTACCCCTTTTCACCTGCCGACAGTGGCACCACATCGGGGTGTTTTGTCATCACCAAGGAGAAACCCCAAACGGGATAATAAAGAATCAACCACCCATAGCACCTTAGCTTCACAGGAGATGTTGTGTAAACAACATCGACAAAATTGGTTGCACCAAAACTTGCCGTTTCCATATCATCCAATGATGATATTCACAGAAATCTTTACAGCATGATTTGACGAACAACTTCGTGATGTCAAATCATCTTCAAATGGTCCAAAGGTGATTGAAATACTTCTTCAATGTTCCGAACGTTTCCGAAAATGTTCAAATGTTTCCAAAACCGGTCCAAACAAACTGTGGTCAAATCGGCTAAATCCCTAAAGCTCGAAAACACTCTCGTCGCATTGAAAACGCAAATTCCAGCAAAGACAGTGGTCAAAACGCAATGTCACCGAAATAGCATCCAATGAAATACCGTCCATTCTAGAACATTCTCAGCTCATCAAAAGTGCAAAATCTCAATGAATACCGATGTCAAATGCAGTATCAAAGAAGCATCATCCAATGAACTATTGTACCAAATAGAGGTGCAAAACGGTCTAATCCCAGCGTACATCGTGAAGAAGCACGACGGTCCAATACCATATATTCACACACCCTTTCGGCGTGCTGCTTCCAAACCCAAAGCGACACATCCCACTCGAAAAGTCTTCAGTGTCTAACAGAAAGGAAGTCTCCTGTATCAAAGGCTGTTGGCCGGAGCCACATTAATCCCATCCTCTTCCAGCTGGACTACAAAAAACCCAGAGCGACACCATGTGTTTAACAGAAATTGCAATCGAAGACAGATACCTTTGTTTCAATACATAGACCTTTCCAATAAATCAGGTCCCCTTGGAGACATTCAGAATCGCAAAGCCCCTGTATCGATGACCGGAGTCACGTTGAGATCATGGCTTAACCACTCTCTTCCAAGAACCAGCTGACTCTCCCTCAGGATCAAACTCCATATAGAGAAGAAACCCAGCGACGTCCACGGCTTGAGACTTGTGAGTTCCATCATAGGACCCGTGATACTTCTTGAAAATGAATCCCAGATACTTGTCCAGCTCAATGTCACCGTCAAAAGCCATCCTAAGCAGTTCAGAATAAATCTTTCCGTTCCACTTTGGCTCAATATTGACTTTCGGAACCTGGCAAACCGTGTGAGACCACTCCTTCAGAGTGCAATTCTTTGGCAATGGAACCTCCTTGCGATCTTCACTTCGGAAGAGCTCACTTGGAGTAGTTGGAGATCCAACTGCTTCAAAGTCCGAATCACTCTCCCCCCTCAACGCTTCGAAGCATCAGTCATTGCTGATCGACCAGACGCCTTCGGAGCCTGCTCGGCCTTATTCAACAGTGCTTTCAACTGCTTCTCCTCATCTTCTGTCAAACCACTATATCCAGCTGCATTCTTAGACACAGCCATGGCTTCAGCAAGTGAGGAGAGTAAAACGTAAGTCTTACTTCGGCGCTACTTAGAATCCGAACAACACAAAGCCTAAGCCAAGAATCCAAACAGATCTCCACAGTAGCTACCAGAGCAAGCAAGGTCAGTGAAACGCAAGAAAGAACGAGACCTGCCTACCTGGCACCCACACAGACCTTCAAGGCCCGCCCACATATCAGATACACACACCACACCTCAAACTTTACATGTTCCAGTCAAAGATCTTAGACCTTTCAAACTGCAACGCATGTCAAGTCCAGTCCGTTTCAGACAAGGTCAAAACAGTTTGCATCAAGTCCAAGACATGCCCCATGCTTCGCATTGAGATCAGTTTCAAAGTTGTAGTGCACGATCGTTCCAGATCAAACATTCTTTCTTCAGCTCAAGATCGAAAACCAAAATCGAATCAAGAAACCTGTCATCCTCAATTCAAGATTCTCATTGTAGAAAGCAGTTTTTGCCCAGTCCACATTAGTCAAACCAGTATGCTTCTGAGTGCAGTGACACTGTCCAAAGTCCTTGGCCAATCGACCAAATATCAACTTGCTGTTACTGGTGAACTTCAACACCTTTCCAACTGGTTTTCCGTCCTTAGTCATTGAACCTGTTGAACACAAGTGCACAGCCGCAACATGTTTATGTTGAGCTTGATTCAGAATTTTCGCGGTCATGGCATGAGTCCAGATTGCATTCCTCCATGGCAACTCGAAAGATGAATATTTCCCCAATTTCATGTATTTGGCAACATGAGGAATAACATCAAACCAAATTCCATCCGCTTCAGTGGCCGTGTCATTACCACTGAAATTTCTTAATGGAGATCCCGAAGAACATGGTGATGAAACATGGACAAAAACCTTTGAATTTCCCAGATCTTTCAATGCAGCAACCACCTGATCAAAAACAGTTTTCTTTTCCATATTCTCAACAACACCAATGTTAGCTACCTTGGAAATGCTGGAGTCCGGTTTACAACACACCTCGATGAACACATAACCACTCGAAATGGCCATGATGGCTCCCAGAGGATCGCCCAAAACCTCGAAACCCATTGCTGCTCTGTGTATCCCAAAGATTGAGCTCCCCAGGCATTTTGTCACAACGTCAGCTGGATTATTGGATCCCTTCTCATAGTGGATTTTCAACTTTCCCAGTTCCACTCTTTCGAAGCCATTCAATCCGAATCTCAAGGTGTCGAAATTTTCGTGGTAAATCCAAACCTTTCAAAGTTTGCTCGACGACTCAGAGTCAGTTCGCAGAACTCCTGGAATCTCACTGGAATCAATTTCCTTGAAGGAAAACAGAATTCTCCCAAGCATCTTTCCCATAAATACCATCTCCTGACTCACACTCTGAAGTGCGTACAGCTCGCTCTCCATAGAGCTCAGTGATACCAGAGCTTGATGCCCCGAGAACGTTTTCAACGTACATCCCTGAAAAGTCAGAACACCTCCTGAAATTCCACGACGTCCGGTCGCTTTCAACGGTGCGTGAGACGCATCCGAGAATGTAACAATGTGTGATCCCTTAAAAATTTCTAAGTGCAACAATGGTGAATCACTTGGAAACCTAACTGCAACATTTATGTCACCTTCAAGGTATCTTAACAGCATACGCATGGCATGTTCCGTATACTGATTTGGCTTTGACTACTGAGTCGCTAGGATACCTATCCATGCACGCAAGTCTCCACGAGTTTGGGCCATCCATGAAACCTTACCCAAAGCTGCTCTAAACCGTGCATAAGCATCAATGCTCAGTTCTTCACCACCGTCTCTGTCGATGACCGGAGTCACGTCAGGTGGACCTTTGGCGTTTGTTTTGATTTGGTAACTGGCAAACGTGTCATCCAGGTAGTTAGATGGAAGTGAGATCAACAAATACTTTTCACCACGCCTCCTAGTGATAAGCCTTCCCAAAAACCTCAACTGTCCCCCTTTCGAATGATCATGTATCAAACGAGTTCTTTTCAACCTCCCACTTTTCCCAACGGTATCAAAGACAAAGTCAATTGTATCAACCGATGGCCCAACACAAATCAAATCATCAATATATGACAGAATCATGCATGGTTCACCGGAAGGCAACAAACCACTGTATAAGCAAGGTTCCAAATCACAAGACCGCAACCTGCACTTATCAACAATCGACGACAAGTACACTTTCGACTCCTGGCTGGCACTCCTCAGTCCATTCAGGGCTTTACTCAGCCATCGATACAACGCCTCCCCTATCATAGAAGTGATGCTTGCAGGCAACTTGGCAATCACATTCCGGGAACGTAGCGGCGTGGCCAAGAAGGCCGCCGATATGTCAGCTGCCCCAACCAACCAATCTCGTTGACCAGAAAAGCATAAATAACATGGCAAACAACGCTTCACTCGAGGGAGCAGGTGACGATATTCCGAGTGACCGGGCTGATTCAGTACCCTTTGCAATGTCTTTCAAGACAATCCGAGCACGAACCAAAGTCGCGTTCTTGCGAGTAATCACCCATCGAGATGGAATAACCCTGCATTGCTTCCTCAAGTCACCGATCTCGGACTCAGTCATCAAATCACCACATTGCATGCAATCCAAAGTGCCAATTTCAGTTTTCATACCATCAAGAGTCAAGTTACCAGGCACCTCCTCCAATGTTGACCCATCAATGGAGCCAATGGACACCAAATCCGAATACGCTTGTCACCAAACGAAACAACAGAACTGGAGGCATTCGTGTCAAACTTCAACGAAGCAAGAGGCAAGTGACAAATGAGGTCATCCGAGTCAGTTGTGAGAAAAGCCAACGCATACACTTCGTGCAAGTCATTGACGGGGGTCTCAGACAACGAGGAATCACATGTCAAGCCAGAAAAAAGTCCAGCAATGTCAGGTTTTACATCAATACGTTTCTTGTCATCCCTGACCTCCCGATCCAATTCCGCAAGTTTCACATCAGGTTCCCGCTTCAGACCTCTTTTTTCAATCATGAGATCCTTTTCTGACCATTTTCGCTTGACTCCAACAGATGCCTTAGGGTAGCTACCAAGGGAATCAGGTCGAGAAACACCACCAGACTGAGAAGAACTCCCAGCCTTAGACGTGCTCCCTTCCCACCCCAAGGTTCACATCCACCGGCTCCTGGGATTCAACCTTTGGTTCAAGCTTAAGTTCAGCGGCTGGTCCAGTGATTACATCATCCTGGTGATCAAACGCAAGTGGGTCAAGCTCCTCGAAAAATTCCAAGGCACCTTGACGGGTCAAAGGAACACCACTAGGAACAGAGACCTTCTTGCCAGACCCTTCACTTTTCACCTCCTGTTCAACCTTAGTTAGGTTTACTATCAGAAGGCTCAAAACCCTTGGCTTGATTGAGTTCAGAACGTATCCAATTCTCATACCGCTCCATACATTCCCTAGAGTGGTTCTTATTCCCCCCGGTCCCTTTAATTTCTATCTCCTTATAAGCAGAATACTTCAACGATACCCCATGTTCGTCTAGCCACTTCACAGGTGACCCAGTTACAGGACATCTCAAGTCTGCTGGCAATGGAACAGAAACCTCTTCTGAAGACCTTGGAGCCTCTGGTAACCCACTACATTCATCTACCAAGTTGACAAACAAACCATGACCATCAAGAATCTCAACAGGCATGAAAAGTTTAATTGACTTTGCAACAAAACGCTGGATAACCATCTCTGAACCAATTCGGATTCTTGCAGAAACCCAAACTCCCATTGACGAAAACTCCGGATGCAAATAGACCCCTTCGACAAACCTTGGCAAATTAGGATTGTTTGCAATGATGGATTCAGGAACTTCGGCTAAAACCTTACATCCAAACAGTGCAAAAGCATGATTATTGGCAGTGTCCCCAATCACCAAGTCTCTCGGAGTTCGGTTCGACTGCTGAACAGTCGTGAAATTGTTGTGGGCAAAACAAATGTAGTTCAAACAGCACAGCAAAACTGGAGAACTGAAAACAAGAGTATGTCCGATTTTCTGAAAATCCAACTGCAACGTTTTCAAACTCTCTTTGGTTTCCTGAATAGTCCTCTCTGCAGTTCCATTCGCTTGATGCCCTTGTTGTGGTGCCCTTTCAACCACAACACCCATTGGCAACCCTCCTGATGCAATGAAATTCCCAACAAAAGACTCAGCATGCGTAATTACCTTACTACCCCATAAACCCATTTCAAACAACCACTTCTGATGTTGGCTGTTATCCCTCTGTCGATCACCAGTCATAAGAACACAACAAATGCTTGAACTGTAGGATTCACGGATCACAAGAAACTTCACATTCCCCCTTTCGCTATCTCCAGATTCCGGTACCCACTCAAAGTCCTTGTTGAGAAAACCAAAATCAACATGAATTTCAAATTCAGTTCCTTTGGGGGCTTTCTTTCGGGAATGTTTAGTTACTCCACGGCAACTCTGAAAAACCTCGAAAGTCTGCTCATAGGGCCAGTGTCCTCTGAGTCTGTGCTGCACCATCTGGTCCGCGCTCAAGGCTACATCATTTCCGTCATATACAACAACACGAATCCATGGTGTGTAATGCCAAAACGACAAATCACGAACCACATGTTGGGTTTTTCTCGGAAACATCCTAACATGGTCCTGGTCAAAAGTCAGGTTCCAACCCTGCTGTGTCAACTTGCAAACAGAGATAATAGGATATGTCGTCATCCTTACCATGACGTCTAAAGGAATTATAGCTGGTTTCACGTTTCCGTCTCTGTCCAAAACCTCAATCTGCAACAGCAATTTAAAACTACCTTCCAAATCAACTGAAGTTCCATTAGCAGCTTGCAACGGCCCTACATTGTTTTGGATTTTGTTTGGAGTGTTAAAATTGTTTCAAAACATCTCGGCTCACAACAGACATGCTAGCACCACTATCCAGAAGCCAAAAAGACTCACCCGGACCGATGCCATTCAGCATCATCTTACATGGTTTTGACACCATGTGCCCTTCGGTTTCGAAATACTCAGTCATCGACTCTCGTGCCTTCAGCACACCATGTGTGCCGCGCGCATTGGGCTCATTTTTCTCATCAATAGGGTCAAGTTCACAAACAGAATCAACTCCAACGTGCACAAACGGGTTCAAATCAAGTCGGCATGCTTCAAACGTCCATGCAGTTAAGTTCAAGTCATGACGACATGCGTCAAACGTCCATGCAACAAGTTAAATTCAAAACAACATGCTTCAAACGTCCATGCACCAAGATCACTACAATCAAGCCACATGTCCAAGAAGTCATGCATGTCATGAGAGTTGGAATTCAGGCAACAACAAATCAAATCATTGGTCAAACGCAAGTCAATCTCCTCAAAGTGATCTTCAACATACAAACCGTCATCATTTCCTAAGCTCATGTCAAACACACAAGGTTCACCAGGCAAACATGGTACATCGGGACAATAAACCAAAGCATTCAAAAAAAGCACATCTTGCTTTTTGCTGGCCATCAGGTTCAGAACTCGCCTCTTCCGCAGTTGGTTGATCATCTCACCAACCTTCAGAGTACCACCAAGTGCCAATGTCATCGACCATCGCAAACATTTTTCCTTTCTTTCCGCCTGATTTCCCAGCACCTTTGCCTGAACCTTTGACACCTTTCTTAGATGTTGACAGGGCAACACTAGTGTTACCACCCTTTCCAGTTGAAGAATTCTTTGAAAATCCTTGTCACCAGTTTTCACCCGACAATTCACAAAAATATGACCTCTCTTACCGCATTCATAACACTTGGCTTTTTCCATGTTGGTTGAACACGCAGACACATCATGACGCTTTTCGCACTTTGTGCAACGTGGTCCAGATTTGCCCTTGTCCAATGCAGCATTCAAAACAGGATCCCCCGAACCGTCGGATTCCTCATCTTCTTCTTCCTTGACCACCGGAGTGGCAGGATTCAAGCCTGCAATAACCTTCCTTGACTGCAAATTCAAGTCCTTGATAAGCCTATGCTGCTGTTCAAACCCGACGTGCAGCCAGTCGATAACTTGAGTATGATTCCCCACTACTGTGCATCAAACAGTAGTTTCGAACATAATTAGGTAACGAACGAAGCAGCATGGTCAACATATCAGAATCCTCAATTGCTAATCCTGCACTGTCACCCAACAACGTGGAAATCATGCGTTTGTACTTGGCACATGCAAACTCGATCTGACAAATCAAATCCGAACTATCCTGTCCTTGAAAACCTGAAAAACCCTTTTCAGCAACTGCACTCGCAATGAAAGACCCTCAGTTCTACTACCGAGACTGAATTCCTGAGACAATTGCCCAAGAAGTTCGAAACCATTTCCAAAATACAGATTGCTTTTGCTGTACGGATCTCCCAAAATCAAACCAGGAACAACTGCAATCCTACCATGAGATCCAAAAGTCGCCTTCAGGACGGCACTAAATCTCACAGCCCTAGACTGCTGGTCACACTTAAGCTACTCCAAGCAATACTCGAAAGCCACTGAGTCGACTGTTCGATTTCTCGTCCAAACTGGACAGATCCTGGCTTGCCCACCCATGCTACAAGTTCTTGTATAAAGGAAGTAAATCCCAAAGCCTCGTCTTCACGGGACTTCCGGGATGAGCACTTCTCACTACGGGAGAAAACATCCCGACTCTCAGATTTGCCTTGACTAGTCCCCAAACCAGGTAAATTACAAGTCGCATCAGGTATGAACCCTCCCCCAAACTCAGGTGGAACATCCCCCAAACGATCGGGAACAAAACGGTGGTGGTTACCATCAACTAATTTTTGAGTGTTCTGAAAAACCTGTTGAAGCTCTCTAGCATTCAAACCTGCAAAAGGTACTAAATCTGGGTTACTTGGTCGAAGTTACTACCACATTACATCAGACCATTCTAAAGACCATTTCCGGCCATCTGATTTCTCATATTCCTTGGTTTTTGGTTCATCATCTGCAATGTCGGATTCATAACACTCATCCCAGTTCTTGGTGGACCGTAGCCATAAACAGGCATGGGTGGCACAAACATTCCAGGTTGAGGCCCTACGCTACCTCCCCCACTGCCACTTCCGTGGCTCTATGAAGATGGCGGCACAGGAACTCCAACTCCAGGTGGAAAGACCATTCCTTGGTTCTGAAAACTCTGAGCAGTTCCTTAATTCATAAGATCAGGTTGAGCAGTGTTTCTGCTACCTGCCCAGTTTGTCAACGGGTCCTGTTCCTACAACGGATCACAACCTTGACACGCACCACCTGCACAAGATCCACGACCTGCCTCACCCTGGCTACCAGCACCTCCGGCACACCCTGGGAAAGCACCCGCAGTCATCCCTGCCGCAGCAGCACGACCTGCACCAGCTTGACCTCGTTCAGCTTAACCTGGACTAAAGAACGATTCAGGAGCTCGACCTCCTGCAACCGGACTGTTCATTGAAGACCTGGATCTCTAGTGGTTACCCCGCAGGGCTCCCGCTACCATGTAAAAATCTTAATGAATCCTCAACTCAGCTCAGCGAGTTCCAAATCCTTTTCGCGCCGTTAACAAACAGGTCACACAAGGCACAAAACCAAGTGTCTTAAATTCTCTTATTACTCGAGCCACTCTCTGCTTGAGCAACAAAAGTCACACGGACTTCTCAAAACCAAAAGACTGCTTTATCAACCGCGGATTCCAGATCAAAAGTTGTTTCAGACAACATCCTACGCAACAATCAACGATTCCGACCAAGTGTGTAACTAGTTGGTACCATAAGTGGTTGATTTAACAATCCAAACACAAACCAGAGGCAAGAAACCAACAAACCAAGGTTTGTGGTTTCTCCCCTCAGACTTACCCCTTTTCACCTGCCGACAGTGGCACCACATCGGGGTGTTTTGTCATCACCGAGGAGAAACCCCAAACGGGATAATAAAGAATCAACCACCCATAGCACCTTAGCTTCACAGGAGATGTTGTCTAAAAAACATCGACAAAATTGGTTGCACCAAAACTTGCCGTTTCCATATCATCCAATGATGATATTCACAGAAATCTTCACAGCATGATTTGACGAACAACTTCGTGATGTCAAATCATCTTCAAATGGTCCAAAGGTGATTGAAATACTTCTTCAATGTTCCGAACGTTTCCGAAAATGTTCAAATGTTTCCAAAACCGGTCCAAACAAACTGTGGTCAAATCGGCTAAATCCCTAAAGCTCGAAAACACTCTCGTCGCATTGAAAACGCAAAATTCCACCAAAGACAGTGGTCAAAACGCTATGTCACCGAAATAGCATCCAATGAAATACCGTCCATTCTAGAACATTCTCAGCTCATCAAAAGTGCAGAATCTCAATGAATACCGATGGCAAATGCAGTAGGACAGAAGCATCATCCAATAAACCATTGTACCAAATAGAGGTACACAACGGTCTAATCCCAGCGTACATCGTGAAGAAGCACGACGGTCCAATCCATATATTCACATCTTTGTCAACAAAATGATTACATACTAACTTTATACACAACATTTTTTACATAGATTGTCACAAACATTTTTCATTCAAACAATTTTGTCACAGCAACTTTGTCACAGAACACCTATCATATAAATTTTTGTCAGCCACAACTTTGTCACACAACTTTTTTTCACACACAAACAACTTTGCTACCCACAACTTTGTCACAAAATCTTCGTTCACCATCTTCTCAAGCATCACCTTTCCCATGTTTTAAGTAGCACTTAAGGCATGGGCCGCGCCCGTTGGTCCCTTTTAATCGGAGGTGACGCTGCACATCGAAGGCGTTGCATTTGGTGAAACCTTCGTTTCTCGTGGCAGGAATTGTGGCAAAAAAATGCATTTGAAAGATTGTGTCTGTCCACGAGCATCAACTAATTGTGTCATTGGTTGACAAAGATTCTGTTTGTCAGCAAGATGGTATGATATTTTTTTCACAAGGAATACCAATTTCTTTGAAAGAAAAAGTTATCTACACTGGCGATTGCCCGTTGTTTGTTTTTTGAGGATGCTTTTTGTCTTGGAATTACTGGCATTAATTTATTTTAATGCCCTACAACCGAATGCCATTCCAAGATCTGTGACCAGACATGACTTCCCTGGACTATGAAGAACTTGTGGGAAACATTAGTACAGCTGAACCTCAGGAAGATATATTTAAATTTGACAAGGATTGGAATATTTTGTTGGAAACGCATTCGTGCTGTGATGTGCGAGACGGCGAGCCCCTTTGAAGATTTCTTGACAACTGAAGCAGGTTGCATGCCCAGAACCTGGCACAATTTATGACTCAGTGTAAAATCCGCAAGGATTTTTTTTTTGTGTCACGGAAACGGCAATTTTTTTTTGTTATGGTCCCAAAAAATTTTTCGTCACGCCAGTGTTCCAATGGCTCTGAATAAAATATGAAATGAATTTGAAATTCTTTATCCAAAATTGAAATAATCCGGGTAAATTACATGGAAGATACAGATATTCAATTTTCATGTTGTCTTGAAAGGGGATTGCTTGGCAAAAAAATAAATATCTGCGCATGGAGCCATCAATAACATTCCATTTTTTTTTCATTTATTTCGATAAAGATCAAAAAATAATTTTTGGAGTTGTACTGGACACCAGATAAAAAAGGACACACGAATGCGTGGCAGCAAAGCCATTGTACGATAAGTCGGCCTTGTTTTTGACTTTGTTCTTTTGTTTTGCTTCATTGTGGAGGTCTTTTTTAAATCCATGAATTAGATTTTTGTGTTCAACGACAGACGAGCAAATGCGAGTTACTTTCTTTTTTTGCATAGTGAAGATGAACTTGATAATGAGTCACTCAAGGAAAAAGAAGACGGTTTACGAATTTTCCCTTCAACCAACTCCATATTCATTAAAACCTTGCTGCTACCACTGCTTCTATTTTTTCTGGTTGCAAATATGTACAATTCCCTTTACAGCTGGACAGCTGTAACGGGCTCCTTTGGATGTCTTCTTGATGTTTTTTTTATTCATGTAACACCAAATTTCTATCTGAAATTTCCACACTTTTGGAAACTTGTGTAGGAAAAAGCTCATATTGATACAAATTTGTCTTTATATAGATATTCTTCATCACTTGCTTACACAAACATGCGCGGTCATTGCCCCCTTCTGCAAATTTAAATGCGTTTGCCCGGAATCGAAAAGAAAAACAGAAGACAGTCAAATTTTTTTCATTTGCTTATCAAAAAAGCAAACTGCAACCGCAGCAAAAAAATTAAACAAAATTGCTGATAGTCTGAAGCGCCTTTTGTGAGCACACGGTCTGGATTTGTTTGTCGGTCCACCACAATCACACTGGGTCAGGAGGTGGCACTGGTACAAAACCTGTAGGAGAGGTTCCTCGGCCAGTGGAGTTTGTCATTTCCGTTTTGAGTTCCACCTCATTTATGTTTCCTAGAATGTGAAAATTATTGGCCGTCTTCAAATTAATAGTCTTTGCATGGCCAATGGTGAAAAAAAACTGCTTTAAATACCAGTGTATGAATGATGCCCATTTTTATTTGCAAAACACAAACATATACTGAGTGTCGAAATGCTCTATAATCACTTCAGAGAAATTCTTTCCATGGTGCCTAAGGCAGCGACATCCAGTTTTTTTAACATTGTAATCAGGAAAAATATTCGATATTACAAGACAATTCGCCATTAAAAGCCAAACATTGGTGATAAAAAAAAAACGGAATTTTGTTTTCGATAGAAACTGCAGCACCTGCAGTTGGCTGCTCAAACAGAATGCAAATACCAATCATGATGGATAGATAGTTCGAAGGTAACAGCGTCCATGTTCACACACCGATCACCACCCGTCCATCACTCTTAGACTTCAGTCTTGAGATGTTTGCCTAGAATTTTTTAATTTATTTTTTTATTAAATAGATATTTTTTTTGTAATTATTTATTTCTTGATTCTTCCTCCAAATAGTTTGTTATTAACACAACCTATCTGTCACACACAACACAAATTCCGTCGTCACACACAATCAACCATCATCTTTCAATACAACCTCTTGCACACACCATCTTCCACACACCTTCCTTCAAACATCAACTTTCACCATCTTTCACATACGATCTTTCACAAACCACCTCCCACATACAACTTTCACATACCATTTTTCTCTCAATACAAAATTATTAATTTTACATAAAAAATATATAAATTATGTCATTTTTCAATTATCAAATAAAAAAAACAAAATAAATTCGTAAAATTATTAATTTTTGCAACCTTATTATTCAAAAATTAAATAAATTTCGGGAAAAAAAAATCGCTCTTTTAATTTTATAAAATTTAAAAAAATACTTTGGTTTTCAAACTTACAAATAAACAAATAAATATAAACATAATCATAACTATCAATATACCACATCACCACCATAACTAGAAACATATTACATCACACTATACTAATTATATTAGACTAATTACATCTAATTATACTTCATTAACTGCATTACACTACAATTACAACTATACTATATTATTCAACACTATATTATACTAATTATATTACATTACAATTACAACTACAATTAC
>CBDDTI010000615.1:0-85024 GCA_965233585.1 bacterium | reverse complement strand
TTTTGGAATTTGGGAAGCTGGTGCAGAAACAGATTTGAAAAATGCCCGGTTCCAGAAAGATTTCAACAATTCATTCCACACATTGACTACACTATTGATGAGGATCATGAAAAATTTGATGAGAACAAAACACAATTCAACAATTACTTCATCAACGTCATCAAGAACTTTGGAGGACATCTTTTCATGAATTGCGAGGCTGGTTCATTGTATCCTCACAGAGAAAGACTCGACGAGGTTGACTTTAAAACTTGCTTCAATGACTATCATGACTTGATGGTGGCAGCTCGCCTTGGAAAGGATGGATATATCAAGCAAATTGCTGGATATCACACAGATGACAACGACACACGAGTTCGACAAGTCTCATGGGCAATCTTCGAGGTATCTTGGGGAAAGACAAAGGACCGAGATACAGATGAGATTGTTGACTTGACAAGAGCTAGGATGAGGATGACACGTGTGTGCGTTTATCACGTCGGACAGAAGTATGCATCAGACTCCGCTGGTATTGTTGGTGAGTGCTTAGCTGTTATGGCTTTTGAGTGTGCCAGATATCAAGTTGACTTCATCGCAGGTGATGGAAACAAGGCATGCTATTACAGCACACCAAAATCTCCAGGCGTCCCTACATATCAACACAGCCTAATCCAAGTCTGGATTAACAGAATGGTAGGTGTTGCAACACAAGCCATGCGCAAGTATTTTGATTCATCTTGCCCTCCAATCAGGGTCAAGCATTTCATTTCTTGCAGTTATCGTGACTTGGATTTTCTTGCAACGCACTTGGATGGCATTACAACAGCAACATACACCGAAGAGCTCATGAACAAGACAAATGGTAAAGGTGATTGCGGTATGTTAACAGTTGTTGAGTGGGGTCATTCACGTTTGATGTGTCAGGAACACCTTGAAGACTTTGATGGAGATGAAGATCGCATGAACTATGTGGGTGAATTTTACTTCAAGGTAAATGAAACTTGCTTACATGGTGATCACAACATCTTCATGGTTGCCCCAAATGATCGTGATGCTCACAATCCAATTCTTATTCATCTTGATCCTTCTGATATGTCATGGAATGAACGACATCATTACAAACAGGCTTTCAAGAAGAAGCAGTATGCAGATACAAGAAAGGAAAGACAGAAGGAGAAAAAGAGAAAGGGATATGAAGGCCAAGCATCAACGTATCAGGGCAACGCTAGTTGGGGTGGATCCTCATCTTCTTCGTCCAGACCATGGAGAACAAGCTTTTGGCTATGAGTGAGTGTATACTTCTTTGAATGGAGATAACACAGCATGAGAGGCCGTGTACAGTTTTCTGTGCATCAACTTATCTCACACAGATGGCATATACTCTTTTAGATAGAGATAATGCCACAAGTGTCTGAGCTTCGGTTTAATGTAAAATAGATACTCTTGTAAATAGAGATACTATACACATTTATCTCCATGGACCATCCTGCGAGCAGACCATTCCGAGTGGAGTGAACTCCAAAAATTATCAACTTCGATTTCAGTCCATTGTTCGCTTGAATGAGCAACTTTGGAGATCCGCTATTTCCGTTTATTTCGTGATTTGGTCAATTGTTTTTCGTATGACCTGAATTTCTGAATCTTGCAAACCCGAACTTTTCAATTCGAACTTTCACCGGTAGAGCGAGGCATTTTGCCTATGGAGAGACCGTGCGCGAAGCACCATTGGTCGCTACTGGAAAAATTAGCGAATCCGCTGTTCTTTTTCGACATGTCCTTAGGACATTCGCTGCTTTCACGTGTTTCAAATTCGAAGCCACTGCGTAACTCCGGTTTAATTTGCTATTTGCCATTGTGTAGAGAAGTCAGGAAGTTACTCTTAATACCAATTGGGTACGGCAAGGCGTAGTGCTCTATTCATTGCTTTTGAATTTGTGCCTGTGTTTTTGTTTCGACCTAATACCTACATAGGTACATGCATGAGTATTGAGCACATTTATATGCGCCCTTCAAGGCTCAAGAGGTATATAGAGTAACCCTGTAGACAAGCACGGACCGGCAACAGGCTGAGTAAAACAAGTGCTGTCATTGGGGAAGACGCCTTAGCTGATCTTGAAGTAGACGCTAGGGCCCCTCTTCAGCCCTCCCCCCTGCACCCCCCCACCCGCTTTTATTTTTTAATCGACTTCCCTTTCTACCTACTCTCTTTTGTTTTTATTCATGTGTATTCCCATTTGTTTTTTTTGATCCTCCCTGTCCGCAGTTTCTTGACGATTTTCACTACGATCGTCCTTATTTGTTTTTTTGATCCTTATTTGTTTTTTTTTGATCCGTCGATTTTGTTTTTTGATCCTTATTTGTTTTTTTTATCCCTTAGCCAGACTCCTGCCTCCCCGCTTCCTCCCCTTTCTCTTCCTCTTGTCTGCCTCGCTCCCTCTCACTAGCCATGGCAAGCTCACGGGCTCTTGTCATGAAGTTTGCTCCAGCTCCACGACGCTGTGCATCATTGAGTGCAGACTTTGCCGCTATTTGCAGCTAATATCACGCTTTGGGATGTTCAGAATGCCAGGACAAGTGCCACAATGCATGTCAAACGTCAGGATATATGATGGAATGTCTGCGGATGCCATTTTCCAGAATACACGGGGGCCACCAGGACAATACACGTCACGCAAATCTGGCAGAACATATCTGTGGCGAAATGTCATTACTCACGCATTATCTATCGATTTTTTCTGTTATATCTTCTTCAATTGATTCATTGATCCCTTAACAAAATGTCAATAGTTTTTTTGGTGTCAGGGCGTCGTACGACATCGCGTATTTCTGTTTGCGACTCCATGGGATCCCAGACGTCAGCCTTGCAGGCCACCATCTGGATTCCAGGCGGTAGCCCGTGTTGCACGTGCAGGGGGCCCAAGGTTTGTTTTCGGCTTGGGCGGCGAAACGGCGGCAAACCATCAACGGGGTCCACCACATAGGTATATGTTTGACCAGCAGAGACGCAAAAGAAATGTACTGATACCACGCGGTTGCAGGCAATCGGTTTTAACTAGTTTGATACACTCCATTACCATGGTTTCCATGGCTGCATTATAAACATGTCCAGGGCTTTTCTGTTATCAGGTCGCAGCAGCAGCAGCAGCCGAAACAGAACTTCCAGGAGTGGCAGGGCCTGAGTTTTTGGGAGTTCTCTGGAGCACTCAGTTTTGGGATATGGTTGGAGATGCGTAGTAGATTTTGATTGTTCTTGCGCGCTTACATGTCAATGATGTATCGCATTTGTTTCACTATCACCTCCGGGATGTTTGATGCACTTCTTTACACTTTGTTTTTCACGGTGGTTTTTGATTGTCACATGCGCACGCACGCATGTGCTAGCAAACGATCGACTAATCAGGAAGAATTTAATGTTTGGCAAAGTCCTGGAATCAGCGCATGGTTTTTTCTACCTTTCTGCAGCCGCAGGAAGCCCAACCCTGTTAACAAGTCCCAAGCGGCAGGCGATGAGTTGATTGCGGGGGTGTGTCGGCCATTGTGGCAGAAACACGCATCAGTTTCAACTAGTTCCCCGCCGAAACCGGAGCAATTTCACAGGGAACAAATTCCTTTGCTTTGACTGGTAGAACCTGGATAAGCAAATTCATTAGCATTTTTTTACGGATTACATGGATTCAATGTGTTGGGGTCCCCAACCGCTATCCTGCACATCTCCGCCTCATAAGTCCATCGCTTGACTATTGTTTCGTAGTACGACTGCTAATGAATGCTATAGCGACTTGTTTTATTTTAGTCCCCGGCCAACAGGCACGTTGTCAGGGATGGACGGTACTAATTAGTTGCAATCTGCTTCCTGTGATCGTGAAACAATAACCCCTTGCTGGCTGGTCGTTTCAAACATATGTTCCTGTAGGGCTCATAGTCCCAACAGTTGCCCAACAGTTTCATTTTGTTCATTCATTGGTTTGTGGTTTTAAGCGCGTTTTTGTTTGCTAGACAACGACAGAAGTTCAAATGCAGCCTTTGCATTGCGATCATTTCTTTGGTTGAAACGACCAACCGGCTGGGCCATCCCCGATCGCAAGGGCAAAGTGACAGCACAGCTGTCTGCAGGCAGGTAGCTGCCGGAAGTTGTCAAGATGATATGGCTAAGAATGGAGCATTGTGTTCAGCTTGTTTCTGCAAACGCCTCAAATTTTTCATTTGGACCTACATTGGGTTTATGACGGTGTGGTCTTACACTCACGCACACACTAGATAAGAATGGATCATTATATTGATCCGGCAGGAAGTGAGTCCTGTAACATACAGATTAGTTACAATATATCGGCGATGAATCGGCGATCATGTATAATGGACCCCACAAGGGTTGTTCAGATTGCGCCAACCGTGAAATAAAGGTTTCCGTTTTGCGGTTCTGGGCTTAGCCGCTTGCCATGTCAGTCAAAAATGAGATAGGAAGCAGACCCTGAAAAACAGGTGATCACAACCGAGCAGGTACGTCACTGGACGTCTCCAGTGATATCCTCAGGACACTGCAGAGAGCTTTGTTAAGTGGAGCTCTGCAGGCCTGCTCCACTCCCCCGCATATATATATATATATACAACAAGAAATAGAAGTTTTACATCTATACAGATGTGTCACACACACACCCTGCCTTTGGCAGGGTGGTGCGACGGAAAATGAGGTGAAAATGAGGATGAGGGGGAAGTGAAGGTGAGATGACCTTGAAAATGAGATGAAAAATTACTTAACCAGGACGCGAAGAGGGGAACGCAAAAGAAGAAGGAGAGAACACCAACACGACACACCTGACCCGGAGCGGGCAAACCCTGAAAGGGCAAGGGAAAAGAAAAGCGGAGGGTCGACGGACACGGAACAAGACCAGCGGAGGGGGGGGAAGGACGAAAGCGCCTGAACCAACCTGACAAAGCGAGAACCTACACACACCTCAGCACGCGACGGAGCCGACCTACCTGGGGAGGGAAGAACGCATGAGATAGGGGACCAATGGGGATTAGTTGGTGAAACACAAAAATTAAAACAAGACTCAGTTCCTAAATACCTAGAAGTCGTGCGTTGTGCCCCTCCGGGCCCGTGTTCAGGTCGTGCCGCAATGGCATAAAACAGCTTTCAAGTTCCATCGAATTAGATGCACAATATGTTTGACCTAAACAGACAACCATCAAAAGAAAAAGACCACACCTGAAAGTCGTGTGCCTGCCTCATCGCTGTATCTTGTTGCATTGCACATGTTATTGCAAAAGCTGCAGTGAAAATGAAGTTTCTGAATGTTCAGCACGTCTTCGCACTGTGAAGAATGCATTTCCCAAAGGATCTCAAGGGACAGCCGGAGCGACAGGACATCACAGAAAAGGCACAAAATGGTAAGGCCAGCTGTTGCACTTTACGTAAACGAATTACCAAATTAAAATGTGTTAATTCGGAAGTCAATTCAGTCGACATTGACCCCAACTGGGGTTGCCTCAATTGGCCCTATGGCACCATGTCGGAGTCACCATAGGAATCACACTAGATAAGAATGTATCATTATATTGATCCGGCAGGAACTGAGTCCTGTAACATGCAGATTAGTTACAATATATCGGCGATGAATCGGCGATCATGTATAATGGACCCCACAAGGGTTGTTCAGATTGCGCCAACCGTGAAATAAAGGTTTCCGTTTTGCGGTTCTGGGCTTAGCCGCTTGCCATGTCAGTCAAAAATGAGATAGGAAGCAGACCCTGAAAAACAGGTGGTCACAACCGAGCAGGTACGTCACTGGACGTCTCCAGTGATATCCTCAGGACACTGCAGAGAGCTTTGTTAAGTGGAGCTCTGCAGGCCTGCTCCACTCCCCCGCATATATATATATACAACAAGAAATAGAAGTTTTACATCTATACAGATGTGTCACACACACACACGCACGCAGTTTCGGCAGAGTAAGGTCATTGCATCGATCTATCTATCTTCTATCCTATCTATCCTATCCCGTCTCTCCTGTCTATCCTATCCATCCCGTCTATCCTGTCTATCCTTTCTATCCTATCTATCCTTTCTATCCAATTTAACTACCTCTTTGTCTTTCTGATCTATCTATCCGTCTGCCTACCTACCCATCTATCAATCCTTCCATCTATCTTTCTTTTGGTCTGTCCATCTACCGATCTATTAAGCAATCTGTCTATCCGTCTAACTATCTATCTAGCTACTTATGTCTCTATCTACCTACCTACGTATCTATCTATCGATCTGTCTGTCTGTCTATCTATCGTTCAAACTATCTATTTATCTATCTATTCTACTCTATTTTTTCCTATTGTATTCTTTCTATTCTACCTACTCTATGTTTTCTTTTTATCTACCTATCTATCTTTCTAATCCATCTAATTCTCTAATCTATCTATTTTATTTTGTGTCTATCTATCTATCTGTCTGTCTGTCTATCTATCTATCTATCTCTCTCTCTATCTATCTATCTGTCTGTCTATCTATCTATCTATCTGTCTATCTGTCTATCTGTCTATCTCTATATCTGTCTATCTGTCTATCTCTCTCTCTCTCTATCTATCTGTCTATCTCTCTATCTATCTATCTATCTGTCTATCTCTCTCTCTCTCTCAATCTATCTATCTATCTATCTATGTATCTATCTATCTACCTTTCTATCTATCTTTCTATCTATCTCTCTATCTATCTATCTGTCTGTCTACCTATCTATCTATCTATCTCTCTATCTCTCTATCTCTGTCTGTCTATGTGTCTATCTATCTATCTTTCTATCTATCTATTTATCTATCTATTTATCTATCTATCTATCTACCTATCTATCTATCTATCTCTCTATCTATTTATCTATCTCTCTCGCTATCTATCTATCTATCTACCTATCTATCTATCTATCTCTCTCTCTATCTCTCTATCTCTCTATCTCTGTCTGTCTATGTGTCTATCTATCTATCTATCTACCTATCTATCTATCTATCTCATCTATCTATCTATCTACCTATCTATCTATCTATCTCATCTATCTATCTATCTATCTATCTCTCTATCTCTCTATCTCTCTATCTCTCTATCTCTCTATCTCTCTATCTCTGTCTGTCTATGTATCTATCTATCTATCTATCCATCCATCCATCTATCTATCTATCAATCTATCTATCTACCTATCTATCTATCTATCTGTCTATCCCTCTCTCTCTCTCTCTCAATCTATCAATCAATCAATCAATCTACCTATATATATATTGTTTATCTCGTCTATCTTTCTTTGCATCTACCTATCTATCTATCTTTCCATCTATCCAATCTATTTTTTTTTTGTATCTATCTATCTGTCTGTCCGTCTGTCTGTCTGTTTGTCTGTCTGTCTGTCAGTGGGTCCTTTCTCTATCTATCTATCCTTCTATCTTTCTATCTATCTATCTGTCTAATCTTCCTATCAACTATCTGTCTAATCTTTCTATCTATCGTTCTTTCTTTCTTTCTATCTTTCCTTCTTTCTTTCTTTCTTGCTTTCTTTCTTTCTTTCTTTCTATCTCTCTGTCTGTCTATCTATCTATCGATCTATTGATCTATCCATCAATCGATCTATCGATCTATCTATCTACCTATTTATCTATCTATCTGTCAGTCTTTTCTATCTATCTATCTTTCTGTCAATCTATCTATCTATCTATCTAAGAATCTGTTTTTTCTATCTATCTACCTTCCTATCTATATATCTTTCTATCTCTCTATCTCTCTCTCTCTGTCTGTCTCTGTCTGTCTTTCTCTCTGTTTGTCTGTCTGTCTGTAACCTATCGATCCTTTCTATCCTCTCTATCCTTTCTTTCTATCCAGCCTATTTGTCCTATCTACCTCTCCTACCCTTTGTTTCCTATCGTATCTTTCCTATTTACCTATCCTATCTGTCCCCCTTTTCTATCTACCTATCTGTCTATCTACCTGTCTACCTGACTATTTATCTATCTACCCTATCTTTCCTTTCTATCCTATCTATCCCACCTATCTATCTATCTACCTATCTATCTATCTGTCTTTCTGTCCGTCCAATCTATCTATCCAATGACCGACCTATCTACCTATCTATCTTTCTATCTTGTCTATTCTGTCTTTCCTATCGTTCCTTTCTATCCTATCTCTCCTGTGGTTCGTGTCTATCCTATTTAGCCAGTTTTCCTTTCTATTTTACCTATCCATGTCTCCATCCATCGCTCCTATCCATCCTATTCTATTCTCTTCTTTTCTTTCCTACCTTTTCCTATGCTTTGCTTTCCTTTCTTTCCTATCTAGCTGTCTGTCCATCTACCTTTCTACCTACCTATTTTCTGTCTAATCTTTCTAGTCTACCTAGTCTTTCTCATCTATCGATTTTATCTAATGTATCTAATCGAGCTAATCTATCTCATTTTTCTCATATGTCTTTTCAATCTATCCATCCATCAATCTATCTATCTACCTCTCTATCTATCTACCTCTCTCTCTCTCTCTCTGTCTGTCTATGTGTCTGTCTATCTATCGATCTGTCTATCTACCTATCTATCTATCTACCTATCCATCTGTCTATCTATCTAACTATCTATCTATCTATCTACCTATCTATCTATTTGCCTTTCTATCTATCTTTCTCTCTATCTATCTACTGATCTACCTAACGATCTATCTATCTATGTTGTCTTTCCACCTGTTTTATCTAACCTATCTGTCTACCTACCTATTTACCTATCTGTCTTTCTATATGTTTATCTTTCTGTCTATCGATCTTTCTATCGACCTATTTTTGTCCATCTACCTTCTTTATCTAACCTATTTATCTATGCTTCCTAATCTGCCTTATCTAATCTTCCTGATCTATCTATCTTTATTCCTTTCTTTCCGCCTATCTGCCTATCTGTCTTTGAATCTATCTACCTATCTTTCCATGTGTCTATCTACAGTAACTATCGATCTACCTGCCCATCAACCTTTCAATCAGTCTATCTACGTATCCATCTATCTTTCTATCTATGTAACTTTCTTTCTAACTACCTATTTATCTGTCTATCTAGTCAGTCTATCTATCTGTCTATCTATCTGTCTGTCTTTGGATGTATGTATCTAACTATCTATCTATCTGTATGTCTCTCTATCTGTCCGTCTTTTTCTATCTATCCATCTCGCTCTCTCTCTCTCTCTATTTGTCTGTCTATCTATCTATCTACCTACCTACCTATCTATCTATCTATCTATTTACCTATCTACCTATTCATCAATCGATCTATCTATCTATCTGTATGTCTGTCCTATCTTTCCTATCTGTCCTTTGTATTCTATCTATCCTATCGATCCTTTCTATCCTCCCTATCCTTTTTATCCAGCCTATTTGTCCTATATACTTCTCCTCCCCTTTGTTTCCTATCGTATCTTTCTTTTTTACCTACCCTATCCGTCTACCCTTTCTATCTGTCTATCTACCTGTTTACCTGACTATCTATCTATTCTATCTTTCCTTTCTATCCTTTCTATCCTACCTATCTATCTACCTAACTATCTATCTATCTGTCTATCTATCTATCTATCTTTCTATCTTTCTATCTATCTATCTATCTGTCGATCTGTCCGTCCAACCTATCTTTCCAATGATCGACCGACCTATCTACCTATCTATCTTTCTATCTTGTCTATTCTGTCTTTCCTATCGTTCCTTTCTATCCTATCTATCCTGTGGTTCCTGTCTATCCAATTTAGCAAGTTTTTCCTTTCTATTTTACCTATCCATGTCTCCATCCATCGCTCCTATCCATCGTATTCTATTCTCTTCTTTTCTTTCCTACCCTTTCCTATGCTTTGCTTTCCTTTCTTTCCTATCTATCTATCTGTCTGTCTGTCTATCTACCTATCTATCTAATCTATCTAATCTATCTCATCTATCTAGTCTAACTAATTTATCTAGTCTATCTCATCTATCTCTATTTTATCATTTATCTTAACAGTCTATCCATCGATCGATCTATATTTATGCATTTCTTTATGTCTGTTTTTCTGTCTATCTATGTATCTTGTTTGTCTTTCTATCTTTCTATCGTTCCTTTCTATCTACTTATCTATCTATCTATGGTTTGTTGTCTATCTGTCTGTCTTTCTGCCTACCTATGTATCTTTCTTTCTTTCTATCTATCTATCTCTCTCTATCTATCTATCTATCTAACTATCTTTCGATCTATCTATCTATCTATCTGCCTATCTACATATCTATTTATCTACAAATCCTAACCTATCTGTCTCTCCTCTCTCTCCTTTTTTGCTGTTTATCAATCTACCGTGTGTTTTTTCAAAAAAAAAAATATTGTTCTGTCCTTTCTTTTCATTTATGTTTTTTTCCTTTCTCTTTGTCTACCTATCTGCCATTCTTTCATCCTTCTATCTATCTGTCTGTCTGTCTGTCTACCTATCTACCTTTTTACCTTTCTTATCTTTCCTATCTATCCTATCTATCCTATGTCTCCTAGCTATCCTATCTTTCCTTTCTATCCTTCCTATCTTATCCTACCCTATCCTGTCCTTTTATATCCTATCTATCTATCTGTCCGTCCAATCAATGTATCTATCTGTCTGTCTTTCTTTCGATCTATCTTTCTATCTTCTTATCCTTTCTACCTGTCTTTCCTGTTTTTCCTATCGTTCCTTTCTATCCTATCTATCCTGTGGTTCCTGCCTTTCCTATTTAACCTATCTTTCTTATCTATCCTATCTATCCATGTATCCATCTATAGATCCTACCTATCCGTTTCTATTCTTCTTTTATCTTTCCTACCATTTGCTTCCCTTTCTTTTCCTATCGAGCTGTTTGCCTATCCACTTTTCTACCTATCTATCTATCTATCTACCTATCTATCTACCTATCTACCTACCTATCTACCTATCTATCTATCTATCTACCTATCTATCTATCTACCTAATCGTTCTAGTCTATCTAAACTTTCTCATCTATCTATTCTATCTAATGTTTTGAATCCAGCTAATCTATCTATATATTTCTTATCTGTTTTATCCATCTATCCATCCATCAATCTATCTATCTATATGTCCATCTATCTGTCTGTCCACCTATCTATCTTTCGAACTATCTATCTATCTTTCGAACTATCTATCTATCGTTCGAACTATCTATCTATCTACCTATCTATCTATCTTTTGGCCTCTCTATCTTGTAGAACCCCCGTTTGGCTTAAGACTGCTTTTGCCGTTTTGGTGCAGGAGGGGGGGGTATTGGTGCACGGCTGGTGCGCGGAAAAGGAAAATAGGGGCAAGGGTGGGTCTGGGAAGGGAAAAATAGGTGCGGGAGTGGGTTCTTGCCGATATGGATCCAGTCGGAATCTCGTCGGGATCCCGTCGGGACCCAGTCGGGCACCAATTTTTGCATTTTTGGGCACCGCTTTTGGCCAGTCGGGATTTTGGTAGTACCAGCAGGTGGGATCCAGCACTAGCACTTACCAAATTGTGTTTTCTTAGCAGGCCTATTCCTTACATCCTAGTGCTCTATAGTGATGGCTTCAGAAGAACTTCGGAGAAGAGCCAGATGTTCAACCTAAGAGGAGTGGACGGCGCCGCCCTCATATTTGGAAACTGGTAAGTGACGGTTTGACATGGGCATACTTGTGCTTGAGGCTTTCTTATGGCAAGAGCTGGCTTTGTTGGGCACACGCATTGTGCGGTCAAAGTAGTGCTGATATTGACTAAGGCAGTCGGGCAGTTTGCCTGTCTCATTCAGCTGGTTGTACATTTCTGATCCAGCTTGAACCAACCCAAGCCCACAATCAGTTAGGACCTATGTTTTCTGACTTTCCGGCATTCAAAGCTGCTGGATACAAGCTTTGATAGGGGTGCATGGCGGACTTTGGTGAAGACAAATTTCTGGAGCAGGTGCCTCCTGGGAACCCCTGAGTCGTCAGTTCCATAGCTATTATGCATAGGATAGTGTGCGTTTGAAGGACCTTGAACGGCGAACCCACTTGAATTTTAGTTGACTTGTGGGGATTTCGTGAGTTCAGCACAGTATCATCACCAGCTTCCCAGATTGTCTGCATTCGTCAGAAGACGTTTGCATAGAAGCACAGAAGGAACGGCCCAAGAAAATTCACGTCATTGGATGGCAACCGCGTGGAGGCATTGATTTTCCACAGATTTTCCTATCGTTTTTTGATCAGCCAACCCGGCGACTGCTTATATAGCCTCCCATGTCAAGGTTCCCTACGCTGGGAAGTTCGTGCCTTTGATTACCTGCCCACAGGCGGATGTCAGACGTAAATGGTGGCCCCTGGAGACGATGGGTTTCAGAAGCAAATATGTATTTATTATTATTTGTTTTGCCCAAAAGCCAAATAATTTAAAAGCATATAACGCATATTTTTTGATCCGATACGTTCATGTCAGCACATGTGTTTTCCAGAAGCTGAGGCGTTCAACGAAAACCCATCACCAGCATTGCGATAGTGATAGTGATTGGCATAGATCCGGTGACCAGCAAAAGTTGGTAGTGTGTAAATACAATAGGAGCAGCTATCCTTGAAAACAACATCCAATTGCAAGGTTGGTACACAAATATGGGTGTGTTTGGAATTGGCGTATACCCCCCCAAATGTAAGGTTAACACGGGAACTTACCAACCGACAAACCCAATACGGTTCAGCCAGATTCATATTTTCCCCTGGCATTGCCCGGTAGCTAGAACAACCTGCACCGTTTCCAGGTGGCACATCAGCAGGTTTGTGCTTTCGCAAATGCTTGGGGATCTCAGTTGGAACTTGGAGGGCTTTGGCGAGGGGACATTGGAGCATACCCAAAGTATTGGTTTTTAAGTTATTGAATTACGTTACAAATTCAACAGGTCATGCTTTGCTAAATCTTCACACCCAAGAGACTAGGTTGCGACTGGCGAATCCCACAATCACAATGATGCATTATAGAACGAGAACAAGCTGGGATACCAGCCAACACGGTGTGGAGACACAAGATTGAATCAGAAGAATCATGGACACAGAGATTCTGTCCTCAACATCACGCACGGTAATTTGGACACTTACGATGGACACTTACGATTACCAGTGTGATGATGCGTTTACATTACCCAATAAATAAGTTGAAGTTCCATACCCAGCAAAGTTGAGGCAGCAGCCAAGGGAATTGCGGCTCTTTGCACGGACGTTTCACAGACATCATTTAGAGCAGCAAAGCTTGCGCAACCATGGTGAGCACACGGTGTTTCCATCCTGATATCCTGCTAAGAACAGCGGGATACCGCAGCAAAAAAATGCTGCGGAGCATCCTTGTACTATCACGGTCTTGTGAGAGTATTGCGGTTACCTTGCATTTCCCCGCTTTTGGAACCATCCCATCGCATCCCACCATCATGTGCGCCATAGGGCCCCATCAATGCCCAAAAACCCGAAGAATCAGAAGAGAATAGAGGTAAAAAACAAAATAAATTACTTTACTTCGAGTCATCCCCACCATGACATCTATACGTTTTGTTACTGGCAAATCTTCTGGCACTTTATTTGGCATATCTTCTGGCATTCTATCTGGCATATCTTCTGGCATTCTATCTGGCATATCTTCTGGTTCTTCTGCAATATGTTCTGGCATATCTTCTGGCACTCTATCTGGCATATCTTCTGGCATACCTTCTGACATTCTATCTGGCAAATCTTGTGGCGTTCTATCTGGCAAACATTCTGGCACTTTATCTGGCATACCTTCTGGCATTCTATCTGACATTCTATCTGGCATACCTTCTGGCATTCTATCTGGCATATCTTCTGGCCTTCTATCTGGCCGTTGAGGTCCAGCGGTGCACACTGAGCTGGGCAGGTCCCAGGTTGAGGTCCAGCGGTGCACACTGAGCTGGGCAGGTCCCCGGTTGAGGTCCTGCGGTGCACACTGAGCTGGGCAGATCCCAGGTTGAGGTCCAGCGGTGCACGCTGAGCTGGGAAGGTCCCAGGTTGAGGTCCAGCGGTGCACACTGAGCTGGGAAGTTGGCAAAGAGCTTGGCGCAGAGAGTCGGCGAAGAGAGTTGGCAAAGAGCTTGGCGAAGAGTTGGCAAGGCGGAAGTGCAGGTGGAAATTGATGCAGATATGTTCGAGGAGAAACTGGAGGAGGAGGACGAGGAGGAAGAGGACAGCTAGTCGAGGAGGAGGAGGACGAGGAGGCGGAGGAAGCGCTCTGATAAAATCTAACAACCCTCACCTGGCAGGTGGGGAATTAGTTGTTATAAAATAGCGACCCCCCTTAATTTGATCGTTTTCCCCAAGCAGCGTGTCCGCACTGAGGGGTTCTTACGGTAAGGGTTGAGGCCGGTGCTTGATCGAGGTGCTCACTCTGGGGCGCGGGATTTTCCCTCTGAATTTCTGCAAAATGGCCCTTGTTCATCCTTGTTCCATGTCCATATGCATGTCGATTGCACAGGCTCGCGCGAAGTCTGCGCCGCGACTTTTGCTTGCTCTTGGTCTGCGGCCTTTTACCTGTAAATTGCGGCATAAAATGGCTCTTGTCACATGTCCACGTGTCGACTGCGCAGGCTCGCGCAAAAACAGGTGTCGCGCTCCCAGGGCGCGGCATTTTCCTTGTAGATTTCCGCGTAAGATGGCTCTTGTGACCCTTCCGTGTGCATTTCGTCTACGCAGGCTCGCACAAAGTGTGGGTCGCGGTCTCGGGATGCATCTGGGGCGCGGGATTTTTCTTGTAAATTCCTGCGCAAGTTGGCTCTTCTGACATGTCCATGTGCATTTCGATTGCGCAGGCTCGCACAAAGTGTGGGTCATGGTCTCGAGATCCACCTGAGGCGCGACATTTTCCATCTGGGGCGGAACATTTTCCCTGTAAATTCTCGCATAAGAAGGCTCGTGGGCTGTGTCCAAGTGCATTTTGACTGCGCAGGCGTGGGCCACGGTCTTCGGATCGGTTCTCCACCTCCACATCGTCATCCTCAACATCATGATCTTCCTCCTCCTGTAACATCATCATTCTCCACATCTTCACCCTTGACGCCATCATCCTCAACATTGTCATCCTCCTCATCTTCTACAACATCATCATCCTCCACCTCATCATCCTCACCATTATCATCCTCAATGTCCTCGTGGGCAATATTATCATCATCCTCATCATCATCAAAGCATGAATCTCAACCTTATCATACATTATTCTTTCACACGCACACACACACACGCTCTGTTTGGGGATGTTTGGGATCTCTTGCCGGTATAATCTCTTTCCTCCCCAAACAGTGTGTCCAGACTGAGGGGCCATCGGATTTGTAAAATTGAAAATTGCCTGCGTTGTTTGCTGACACCTAAGGTTGGCCCACAGGACGTTGCCTGTGATTTGGGCTGCGGCCTCGGCGGCTTCTGCCTTGAAGCGGCCAAGTTGGGGTGCCAAGGGCAGATGCCAAGGGCTTTGGTGCGCATGGCTATCACCAAGCGCTGGTACCTCTTGCCCATGAAAATCTTCCGCTTGTCATAGCTGGATGCCTGATATGGCCCGAAGCTGTTGCCCCGAAGCTGGTGGGGCGATGGACTGGAGATTGTGGGGCTGCAATTTGTGCATTCCACCTGCGTTTAAGGTGTGCCATGTCGTACCGCACAATTTGTGCAAGTGGCAGTCAAACACCATTGTCCATGGCATGCTTAGGGCGTGATTTAGCACTTGCATTTGCACACCTGGGTTCAAAAACAAGGTATATCATTGATCATAGAACCAAGTAAGTAAGCCGCCGCTGTTTTGTATTTGAGCAAGCATACAAGTCAGTTGGTCAAATTTAATCAAACAATCAACAACAAAACATTTTTTTTCGGCTGCTGAACGCGCTACCCCTGAAAATGGAGATGTAGACGGACGCTAGCAACAACATTGATCCGAACCTGCGGTGGGGTGCGGTGCTCACGCCATATAGGCCGGCGGCTGTGGAACGCCAAGTGTTCTAAATTTATTTGCTCCGTACCTTCAAACAACCCAGAAAAACTGGCTAGTACACCAATTATCTTGGGCCGGCTGCATTTTCCCCGGCTATGATTGATGAGTATTTTGAGCCAAGCGCCTCAATACATGCATTCCAGAAAACATCCTTCAGTTCACGTGCCCGTGCTTCCGAAACTATGCCAATGGATTCGCACCTTAAAACTTCGTAATATATGTTATATGGTCCATAGTGTGGCAAGCTGTATGTCAGTTCATACCAGTGCATTTCGTAGAATGTGTTTCAAATGTTTTTTTCAAGAAAGAATTGGCGCCAGTAAAGGTTTGCCCTTTAAGTGTCATCGCGACGGTTTCGTCCATTCTGCTTGCAGGTCTGGACATCAACTTCGAGATTTTGAGGTGCACGGTCAGTGCCGTGGGGTCGCGGCGAGGGTGGCCTTGGCACATCAGAGACAGTTTTGTGCCCGTATCCTTGTTATGAATTGTGTCACGATCGTTTGACTAGAGGAATGTGTCAATTGCCTAGCGTTCTCCGTGCAAAGGCGTTTTGTTTTATTAACTTCAATATAGTAGAGGCAAAGACAATAATATCAATCATCATTATCAGAAAGGTTCGAGGGGTGGGTGAAGCTAGTGGTTACTGGAAAAAGGGCCCATGACCACTTTCAAGTGATGTGGGATATACCTTTGTATGTTGATCCTATTTGTGTTTTGTCTCCAAATACGCAAATACACCAAAAAACACATCTATCTTATCTTACCATTGTTTACAATGTCGCAGGCAATTGCCAACCAAATTCTGGGTTTCCCAGGCAAGCCGAAGCTAATGCAGAAGAAAGCGCCGTGGCCCACATGTTTGGGAACCCAATGGACATTGGGGAGCAGAATGCCTGCCCTTTAAATCACCAATATTGCAAATCCCGTCGCGGACCCGCCTTTCCAATGATATTACATACTACGGTGGTGTCAGTGTCAGTGATTGAACGCCTTCAGGTCACCTGTTTGTAAAGGGTTCGTTCCATTTTTATTCATTTTTCCCACCTGCCTCTAGATTTTATCAGAGTTGCCTCCTTTTTCCTCCTTCTTGCCTGGGATTGCAACTGTGAGCTCCAGATCTCAGTGGGCACTGCCGGACCTCAACCGCGAGCTGGCGGTTAAATGCCTATGTCGGAGAGAATGTCCGAATAGATGCCAGATAGAATGCCAGAGAAAATGGCAGAATAGATGCCAAAAAGTATGCCAGAATAGAATGTTAGATAGACTGCCAGAATAGGATGTCAGAACGTAAATGCCATATTTAGTTCAGGATGAGATGTCAGAAACTATGACAAAATAATGTGGCACGGCGGGGATCACTTGGAGTAAAGGAATGTTGTCCAGACAAGCACTACTGGCCTTATTTGACCCTTGAAACATCTTGAAACTGTGGCCTTTCGATGACAACTGGGATGCAGATGTTTCTTGCACTTGGAATTTGCAAGTTTTAATTATTGGCGTTCAGCTGTGGGAGCTTACTGTACTTATTATTGTAGCCCATTCCAAATTTCAGAGAAGTGTAGCATCACCATTCTCGTCAAAGGGCGAGCGGTTGGCTCCACTTGGTTTGGTTGGTTAGGTCACCCACCGCTCTTGGTGGTTGAATTCCCATGGCGACGGTCAAATCTAAACTTTTGTTGGTTCTCCTTGGTGGTAGTTGGATCTGTCAATGCATTTTGCTGGTTGTCCCCCTATCCTCCACCGTATTTACTAAACCAGCCATACGGGCTGCAATATGAACAGGGCCCATACTTTGAAAGCAAGGTTTCTAGGGATAAAAACGGAGGAAGGGGTCTACCAACAAGGGACCATGAAACGCATGATGTTAACATATATTAACCTTTACTATCTTTACTTTACCTTCAAAAAGACGCCGGAACCCAAAGGCAACTAACTCTATGTTGGACATACTTCTGAAAGTTGGCGCGCCCCAGTTAGAAGTTAAATGGTGCAGTATAAACCATATGATTTTTAGGTATTCACCCACAATTCCTGATAAGGTTACTTACAAACCAAATAAGATTAGGTACATGTTATAAACAAGTCCATTGCGCTACCATGTTTGTGGGTTAAAACATTTTTTGTTGGCTGAACCATGGGGTGCCACCGAGACCTTGCTTACAAGGTGCACCTTCCGACAATGCGACTTCACGTCGCCAGACTTCGAAGTGTGGGGGATTCCTGGTGGTCGCTAGATTTTTGATTCAGCCGGGGACTGCGAAGATCAGGAAAGTATTAAAAATGGAAATAAAACAAGTAAATTTGGACATATGCGATAATGAGGGGTATTCCAGATATAGTTATCTATAATTATGTTTATCCTATTGAGTAAGTGAGCAGTAAACCCATGACACGTGGTTGGTGGATTGAAATTCCATCGCTTCTTTGATGATCGCCATGGACCATGGACGAGCCTACATTTAGCCGGGCTGGAACCCGCCAACCAGTATGTCATTGGGTTTGGGTTGGTTTTCCGGGTGATGTGCGGGAAAACTTTTGGTTGATAGGGATGTGGGGTTTGCACTTTTCACCACAGAAGAACTAAAGAAGATAGAATCCAGCATCCCCACCCCCAAAAAATGAAAGCATGTTCCCGGACTTGTTCCACCTTTGCGTGTTTGAGCTGCTCTGAGCACATGGCTGCCTCGAGGCCCTCGGAGGTTACGGTGCTCTTCATGTATCTCCTCCCCTGGGCGTTTGCGGGCCGAATGCGGTGGATGGCATGTGGGTAAACTGCGAACTCACAATAGATGTTGAGTAGCACAGCGGAACCGCGCCTTTTGTTTTTTCAGGCTTGGGATTTTTGATGAAATCTTCAGGATGCATGCCGGCTCATATATTTGAATTTATCCCAACAACCAACTAGCCAACACAGTGGAATGACCAGAAAAAAATGTATTCAATTCCCAATATTTGAACCCGTTGCTCATGGGTTCGTTCATGTTTGATGTCTATTTCTCTTTTTTTTGTCGGCAAGTTTTCATCATTTATCGGATAATGACACATTTTCGAAGCTAGAAACAAAGCTTATTGCATGTTCCTCCAATCATACCATTGAAGAACTAAAATGGTTGGGATTGTCCCCCAATCAAATTGAGTTTGTATCATCATGGCCCGTTGTTCTTGAAACATATATGCAAATATTTGAGGCCGTCCGCTTGATGTATGGTTTTTTCACATTGTTTTCACAAATATGTTCACAAATTAAGGGAAGGGCAAAAAAAATGCGCACCAATATGCAAACACAACTTGTTCATATGTAGTTTAAAACCATCCATTGGCCATGTAAGTACGGTGAATGTTTACAAAGACTGCCCAACGGTATTCATTTTCCACCGTGAGTGGTTTGAAACTAGTTTTTGGTGGTACTCAATCATGGCAATTTGAAAAAAACGTTTGTAAATGATTTCCCCGTTTACTTGCACGTGTCTGAAGGATTTCCCATTGCCATGTTTGCCTACCAGAGGGCAAATTATGGTAAAGCGTGATAGGTTTTATTTTTTGGGGTGGTTCATATTCAAACATATAATCCCTTCCCCTTAAAATCAAACCCTCACCAGAAATGTTGGTTTGGAAGGTGATTTACAGACCCAGTTTTCTTCACTGAGATCATTTGCAAAGCACGTTTGATACTTATACTATACACGGATACCGGTACAATGAGGATCAAACCTTTTGCTCCTGAAACTGATAATGACATGGACGCTTGAAGGGTAGAGTTTGGGGATCTTCAGTGTGAACCCCTATCCCTTTTTAAGGATGCTGAAGGTGATTTGCACCATGTCTCACATCCAACAGATACCACAGGGACCGATAGGGACTGCATGTTTCAGATTGTGTTGACTATCCCTTGCCATTGTCACTTGCTAGCTGATTGCGTTATGAATTTTACGCATAGCAGCTGTATGCATGTGTCCAGGTTACTCACCAGTTTCTCGGGTAGTTTAGGTTTGCAGAAGGGCTTTGTGGTGCAAGGAGTCCAGCTGGGTACGTTATCTTTGTTCAAAGTCAACTTGTGTAATCTGAAACTTGGAATTCTTTTGGATTCTAGCCTCAGACCTATGCGAACTTGGCGTGCCGTTTCAATTCATACTCCGCGAGTTGGTGCCCCCAAGATCGCCCAGGTTATGTTTGTTTGTTTATAAACTCTCATGGGCTAGTTCGATAGAGCTACCATCCATACACCCAACAGTCATTGGAGTATAATTGGAATATATTACTGGAAGAAGTTCAACCAACTTAGCTAAGAAACTGGCGCACCACCTGTTCAGCTAGATAACTTCCTCCCAAGGTGCTGACCAATAAGCATATGAGCGATGTCCTGCCATCGACTGCATGCATTAAGTGGATAATTCCTATTTGTTGCAATCCTTTGCTTTTTTGGCACATTTTTTTTGTTTAAAATGTTTGGGAATCGGAATGTTTGTGTTTGTTCAGGAGGCCACATAAAAAACCATCCTATAATATACTATATACAGATACATTCTAACAAGCACTGCATGGTATTTAATCATTGGTTCCGTGCAGTATATATATATATACCTGCATCCTCGCCCAGGCTGTTTTTTCAGCCCGAAGCTGTTAAGGCTAAAATTCCTGCCCGGGCAAGATTTTCAGCCCGCAGGCAAATGTTCTGCCCGAATCAGTTTTGGTGATTTTTGGGTAAATGGACATATTAGAGGTTATACTAATGAAATATACCCAAGTTAAAATCATTTTACACCATCATTGTCATATTTCAAAATACATTATATTGAAGTAAAATATTAGCAAACAAAACATATATTGTTTCATGTTGCAATTTTAGAAAAATGAAATATATATATATATATGTTATTTATCAATACGCATTCAAGAAAATGTTGTCGAGAAAAATCATACGATGAAAATTGCTTTATGTCCATATTGCAGATACAATGGTAATACTATATTAACTTTTTTGTAATTGCATTTTTCAGTGATTTAATATAATTTTTAGTATGTTTGAAAAATATTTTATTTTCAATATTCACTTGCATTAACATAGTTTTTCATTTTTTGGTAAATTTGATTTATTTATGAACATTATATATTTATATTTTTCTGAATTATTTAAAAAAATAAGATTTTCATATTTTTACTGATGTTTTCAGATTTTCTCTGAAAATCTGAAATTTTCACATTTTTGATTTTTTTCAGATTTTTTCTGAAAATCTGAAAATTTCAGAATTTCTCTGAATTTTTCAGATTTTTTCTGAAAATCCAAAAAATTCAGAATTTTTCTGATTTTTTCTGATCTTTTCTGAAAATCTGAAATTTTCAGAATTTTTCAGATTTTTTTTTTTTTTTTTTAATTGATTTTTTCAGATTTTTTTCTAATTTTTTCAGATTTTTTCTGAAAATCTGATTTTTTTCAGATTTTTTCTGAAAATGTGAAATTTTCAGTTTTTTTCTGAATTTTTCAGATTTTTCTGAAAATCTGAAATGTTCAGATTTGTTTTTATGTTTTTAAAGTTTTTTTTTTTGTGAAAATCTGACATGTTCATGTTTTTTTCTGATTTGTTTTTTTTGTTTTAATTGAAATTATTTTTTCATATTATGAAATAGATTTTTCTATATTTTATATTTTGTCATTTTAATATAATTGTTTCTGTGTTGTTTTTTGTACTTTTTGTGATTTTTTGGTATTTATATTTATTTGTTATGAAAATATTTTTTCAAAAATAAAACATCAACTTGTTATTTCATAAGGTTTTGTCTCATGACATGAAATTTTCTAACCATAACTGAGTTATTCAATTTGTCATTGATGTTTGTTTTTACAGTGTAATTTTAAAGAAACATATTTTTGCAATATTATTTAAAATCAAATTGTGTTGTTTTAAAAAATGTATTGAACCTTGATTTTTATGTATTGCTATATTTATTAATTTCAAGTTTGTTTTTTTAATATTTTTTTTTTAAAATACTATTACAGCTTGAATTTTCAGGTTAGCATATGAAATATTGAATACCTTTTTTCATTAGCATCATTTTTGTACATATTTTATTATTAAAAGTTAGTTGTTAAATGTAATTTACCTATCATTTCGCAGTAAGAAAAATAGTTTATAACGAAAACATACTTCAAACATTATTCTTTTAGGTTTTGTATCCATCTTATCAAATGTTAAAATGAATTAACATGTAGTTGGGCAGCCCCTCCCCGCTGCCCACGGTGGCGCTCTCCAACCAACTTTGCAGCGCCTCCCATACCAATTCCAATACCAATTCCAGCTTTATCTGTAGCTTAAGCTTTAATGTGATTACAGTTTTAAAAAAAAAACAATAAACAGAAGGGTATGTTTGTTTTTAATACTGCATTTGTTGGCAGGCATGGGGATGCTGTAATAATGTTGAAGTCATCTAGCATATGCTGCAGAAATTGTGGCTTGTTGAAGGGACCCTGTAGTAGCATTTATCTAAGGTAGAGTGAGCACCTGGACACTTCTTCAAGCAATATATGCTCTCTAGTGGACATGAACATAGCTTCATCTGCGGCTTAAGCTTTAATGTGATTACAGTTTTGAAAAACCAATAAAGCCGTGCACTCCCACATTGTCCTGCTCTTTTTTTGTAATTGTTGTTGTTTTTTGTTTTAGTGTTTTTTATCCTTTTTAAAATATGAAACATGTTTCTTTGCTAAATTCAATTTGTTCCTTCAGAAAACGTATCATGACATATGAAATGTTCTCCTCCAAACTAAATTGTTCAATTTGTTATTGACGTTTGTTGTAAGATAATTCTAAATAAATATTATTTTGAAATTTAATTTCAAAACGAATGTTGTTGTTTTAAAATTTGTATTAAACCTTGATTTTTATGTATTGCTATATTTATTTATTTTAAATTTGTTTTTGCATGTTTTTGAAAAATACTATGACAGCTTTAATTTTCAGGTTGGCACATGAAATATTGAATACGTTTTTTCATTGGCATCTTTTTATAAATATATATAAATATGTTTTTCATATTAAAACATAGTTGCTAAATACAATTTCCCTATCATTTCACAGAAAATACAAACGAAGAAATTAAAAAAGATATGAGCAGGCGTATTTTTTTGCCACTTGTCTTTAACTGATCAAATGTCCATGCTTGGCAATCTAAATAAAATGTATAGAAAACTTATCTTGATTTATGTTGACTTATGTTGACTTATGTTGATTATGCTAAAGTTAGACATTTTTAGTAAACATCATAAATAACATAATCCAACTTAATCATCATAAAGTCGGATGATAAGTATCATAACTTTAAAACACAGGTTATGGAGCTACGATTGTATCTTAGCTGAGCTGTGAACCTAGTTATAACTGGATAGAACCTAAGTTTTAAAGGGGGTTTGGCGCAGTATTCCTGTTACTGTATTCGTTTCAGGTTACTAGTGCAAGTGTAGTTTTGTGGCATTTGTATATAGTATATGTATATATATATATATAAATCAATATTTATTTATTTACACATTGAAAACAGATGTATCTATCGTTAGAATGATTAACAAACCCAGTGGCCAGTTGACTTATATACACCTTCCAAATACCTGGAATCATTCAAACATACCCATTTCAGGAACCTAACTTGGAGGTACCTACCGTCTATAAGGCCTATCCAAGGCCTATGCGAGAGCATTTGTTCCCAAAATATTGTTTATACGCAACAGTACCTCCAGTTTAGGTACCTAAAATGGCCATTGATATAAGTTCTGGCTGAATTTCTGTGTAACGATGTCACCGCGACTTGACCCTAGAATATGCTGAGCAGGGGAATCACCCCAAAATGTCCTTATTTTAGGTTGAGTTTTTCAAGCCATTCAACCAATACAACTGTTGCGTTTATGGCAGATATATTTCTCGTTGGATGGATTCTTGAAGCCAGTGGTTGACCTAGATCCTCCAAGTAGCTGGAACAAAAATAATATACTGTACCGATTTTCTTGGGTAACTTGGAAGTCTAAGCATGAGGAAATAGTTGTTGAATATTGCTGCTGCTGGGATTGTTTATAGGCTTTCCAAAAGTATTATTATTATCATTGACAATCCAATGAAGGGATGATCCCGTTTTGGGGTGAATGTTTGCGTGTTCTATTGGCTATACAGATGTCACGCATTGAGAATTTAGGCATGTCAAACACGAGTGTTTGGCCTGTTTCGCCATGCAAAGTGAGGCCATGCGGCTTGCTTTGTCGGCGCGCTTTGTTCTGTGAATGGTGGCCTTGGATGCCCTTCCTGGGGACAAGGTTTGGGGGAGGGGTTTTCTTGTCATTGCGGCCAAATTTGTTGAGCCGGTGGTTTCATTCATTTTGTGTGTTCCTTCTTTCCCAAACTGATTGCCGCCGAATGGAGGGATATGGGTTTTGGACCAGCGCAGCTGGTATGATATTTCATCGGGTCCAGCGGGGTGATCTTGCGTTTTTCAAGGTTGTCGAAAATTAATTCGCATTTTGTCGCTAAGGCCAGCTCGGGAAAAATGGAGTTTAGCAACCTCATTCTATAGTCCCAAGCTTGTGAATAATGTTTGTAACCTACAGAGTTAGGGTCACAACGTCTCCCCTGAAATTCGATGGGGGATCCAATAGGTAATTCAAATATCTAGGAGTACTCATTGTACAATTGCTCCATATAACTGTTATTTCAATTCAATCGACTTTTCAATTGAATTCTTGCGCCCCTTGGTGATGTGTGTTGGTTTAGATTCACCCCATGAACTAGTTCGATATTTTTCTGTTAGTATCCAACTTGGTCTCTACCATACACCCAGCATTGACGTGTGAGTGGACAAAATCATCTTAGCTAACATCCACCAGCAGTAAGTCCCATGAGGTCCACATTTTTTCTGGTGAAATAAGTGAAATGTAATCTTTTCTTGGCCAAGAACGAACCTTTTGCCTCTTGGCGCCTAAAGGTCACAGACCTAGTGCAAGCGGCAACGGTGGAAGGGTGAAGCTATTCCTAGAAGCCTAATATGGCTTAGATCATGGTTAATGTTGATACATGCTGGTACCGTCCCAAAATTTGCTGAAGGGAAAAATTTCAGGAAAGAAACCTTCTAGTTGATGGTAAGAACAATCGTTCCGTGCGCAGATTTCCCTCAGTTGATTTTGGCATTGAAATAATTTATCCATCAGTGGTTGGTAGGACTGATCCGCAACACCATAGTTGACAAATGTTGACAATAACAATAATGGCCATCATACCGTGCAATAATTTAAAAATATGCCCTAGATAGTTTGATGCGTAAAGTGCTATTATATACAATGGTGAATGATTGAGAATATCAAATAGTGGTTGATGACAACACCTTTATATTCCACGGGCTCTTGGCAATGAAATTAGTTTTATTTCTTAATGTGTCTCTTGATGGTGTCGATAATGTGTTAGACTGCTTGAGAATTAGTTAGATGCTTCTTTGCATCAAAATCATCAGAGAATTTTCCAGGGATGTGTCAAACATTGATATACCATCACCACCCTTTTCGTGGGGTGTAAACAAGGGGGGGCATTAAAAAAATGTAAGCAACAATCTTGACCCTGCGTATTTTTTCCCGATGGGGAAGGCTATATGGCTGTGTCTTTTTTTAACGCGTGCAGTTTTTAATAAAGGCAGGAAGTTCGATTTGTGCGAATCATACCCCCGAATCATACCCCGAATCATACCCCCGAATCATACCCCCGAATCATACCCCAAAAAATCACGATTATGAATGTTTCTTTTGGGATCGTTTGGGATTGCATTGGCCTCACTAGTTATAATGGACCTGACAAGCTAATTGACCAGTGTTGGCCAGACCCGATGATCCCTGTTTACCTTCACATACCTTCACGGAGTGGCGAATCTTCTCTACGCGCGCAGAGTCTCATCATTATTCCTAAGCTGGCTGGCTCTGGGTGGCTGGCTGGCTGGCTAGCTGGCTAGGTGGCTGGCTCAGTTGCTGCTGCTGGTTGTGTGGCTGACTACTGTATAGGGCTGGCTAGTTGCAGCTGGCTGGCTGCGTGGCTGGCTGCTTGCTGCGTTGCTAATGAATGACTCTGGCTGCGGCTGGCTGGCTGGCAGGCTGGCAACCAAACCAAAACTCCGTCGAAGAGGAACATGAGCCTAAGCGTAGCTGAGCTAAAGGTACCCGGCAGGCCGGCGGATATAAATCATAGATGTGCATTGGGTTTTTTCAGATTCAGGTCCTGTCCAAGGTCGTCTGGCAGGTCGAGCCATTGCAGCCATTGACAAAGTAGCAGTCGTAGTAGGTTGACGGTGGGAAAAAGAGATTCAAGCAACAAAGCTTCCTGAATTCAAAAAAAGATGAGTTTCCGAATCATACCCCGAATCATGCCCGAATCATACCCGAATCATACCTCAAACTTCCCAATTCTGAACCTTGGTACATTTGCAAGATCAGAACCTGTGTTTTGTGAGCTCTTTTCTTTGCAGCCATTCAGCGCGGGCTACACTACGCCTCCTGCTGCTTCTGAGAAAAATCCGACAACAGCACCCTGCAGCGTGCAGCAGCACCCTTCACTAGCACCCGCATCGCATCGCTCCAAACTGTACACACCACTCTGACAGCAAGCAACACCCTGCACCAGCACCTTGCAGCGGCATTCCAACGGCACCACGATGCCCGCTCCAAAGCGCACACACCACTCTGACAGCAGCACGCACAGCGTCAACAGCATGCCAGCTCCAAAGCGCTCCACGTATGGTATAATTGCCAACAGTTGAAACATTTTCGGGGTAAGTGTGGGTAAATAACCATACGCGGAGGATGTAGGGAAACACTAAATCAAGGTCCGCGAATCATACCCACGAATCATACCCCGAATCATACCCACGAATCATACCCCCTAGTCAAACTTCCCGGGTTGGACACGGTATTTTGAGACATACCCATATGTATCTTAAACCCCTCCTACGTCAAAAACCGTGCCCCGGAAGATTTACACTTAGGGAGCAGGGGTTGCAAGTTCGCAAGAGATACGTCACCCTGTACCACCCTCCGAACTCCCCCTTACTCTACGTATAGGGGGGTGGCGGTGGGGGGAGGTAAAAATTGTGAAAGAAAACTCCAGTTGCAACACTAGCAGTGCCGCCCCCCTAATATTAAGCACCCTTCTGAAACCATGGGTTTGTGAAGAATCTACGCATATTTGATTATTTGGGACCATCACATGGGGTGTTCAGTATATTCTGATCTTAGGGAAATGGGATTAAAACCTTCCCTTTTGTGCTGGGAGATTGACTCACATTTACCTCAAAAAAGGCCCTGGCGTCGATGGGTAAGCTTGTTCCATGCACGCCTTGATCTCAAGTGGCTGAGGTTGGGAAAAGACGGCATTGAGCACGTTCTTTGCCGATCTCCTGGCAACAAATACGTTGCCATTCTCCAGGCAAAGCTGAGAATTTCCGGTCATGAATGGAGGGATGGGCATCCATATTTCCCATACAATGAGTAGCTGAGGGCTACTCAAAGTTTCCAAACAATATGATAGTTGATTATAGTTTATATATGTGCAATTAGCTAAGCTGGTGTGATAGATGCTAATCAATGACGGTCTAGAATCATGGCTGTTCATGGACCCACCAAAGGCCTTGGTTTCCAGGCCACAAGCTGAACCGTTCGCTTGAATTTGCTTGGGGGGTTTCCTGTGGATACCTCCCGGTAATTTAAAATCGATAAATTGTAACATACGGAACATGGCCCATTTACTGTACATCCATGTGCATGGATGATTGGCCATTAAGCATGGCGATTTCCCATAGCTAATTAGCAGCTAATTATGTTGAACTACCCCAGACGGCAACATGGGATGTTCTTGATCCTTCCCACAAATGAAGGATGGGAAAATTCTGTCTGAGGGAACCCCGCAAATATTTGATGCTAAAACCCAGCTAGTTTCTGGTTTCAATTTTTCACACTAAAACGAATCCATTGAAATTAGATGTATATCCCATAATCCAGTATTTTTTGTGGTCAACTCCCTGTCCGAACCATGGTGAAACCATTGAACCATTTTCCCTTAAACCAACCCAGTGATTCTTGTGTGTGCTACAAATCCGAGACCTTGCGCCAGATGTGAGAAGGGTATAGAAGGGTTCAGGCAGAGGATCGGGGAAGCATTTTGGCTGCTTGGCACCCCCATTCTGAATACCAGCCATGTGACTCCCCAGAGTACCCGCGATTTCATTGGAGGCGGCCAAGGTTCCAAATCCAACAGGTAATTGGAATATGTTTGAAAGAATCATTGTGCAATTGCTCCATTTATAAAACTGTCATGTCTTTTCCATTGCACCCTGGTGCCGCCTGGTGATGTGTGTGTGTGTGTGCTGGTTTAGTTTCACCCGATCAACAAGTTTGACACTTTTTAGTATTTTCTCGGTATCTACCATAAACACTACATTGACATGTTACTGTAGTGGACAAAACCAACTTGGCTAACATCAACCAGCCAACCAGCTGTAAATCCCATGAAATCGACATGTTTCGGGCCCCGTAGGTCACGGACCTTGTTGCCCAGACCGTTGAGAGCCTCTTGGACGGATGGTTTTTATGTTGGTACACGTTGGTACCATCCCAGAGGAAGGGAGAAGCCACGGGAAAGCCTTCTATTTGATGGAACGAACTACGGTTTCCTGCATGGTGGTTGAGAACTAAACAGGTAATAATACTAACCAATGATGATGACGATAGCGATACTGATGATTATAATGATAAATATACGTATGCCTACTTCATTGATCAGTAAATGGTTGGTAGTATTGATCCACGTCACCAAAAACTGATAATCGCAACAATTGCCATTATAGCAGCCAACAATGATAGTATATGCTCTTAATATCTCTATAGTGATGATACAGCTTTGGCTGATAGTTGATCATACCAAAACAATGATCAACAATGAGTTTACATTCCAGTGGGTCATTGATAATAAGAATGGTTTTATTTGTTATGTTGGCTCGTGATCATGTTGATAATGTATATGAAAAATGATTGAGAATTAGTTGGATGCCCCCGTGGCACCACATACATCAGATAATTTTCCAGGCGTGAACCTTGGCACAGAAATGAAAGTACAACAGATAGGATATGTGAGAATGTTGCTTCATTGGGATTTGAGCATTAAGCATGGTGTGTGTGTGTGTCTAACAGGTAACATGGTTCCATCATCCTGAAATATGGCTACATAGCTACTAGAAATGGGGAAGATACGCCGAATTCTTAGGACCCAATTCATGAATAGACTAAATCAGGATTTCGTTTCGGGGGTATGTAGTTGGGGAATAGGATTAGAGAATGATAAGTAGGATGAACCTTCGAAGATGATTTGAGGTTTGTATGTTTGACTTCAATCAATATGGAAAATTATGATGGCTTTGCAACTATGTATCCGGGTGTGATAAGACCAAAGGGAAGCAACCAATAAAAGATATTAAATATGATCCTGTAATGCAGTGATGTCCGAAGAATCGCCTTGAATTGACATGGTGAGTTGGTGCGCCAACTTGCACCAATTAATTACTTGGGTTAGAAACGGAAACCAAATGCAAGACACGGATATCACCACAGAAACAGGGTCTCCAAGAAAAAGTTACAGTAAGAAAAAATCAGTCAACTTTGATGTTGAGCATCAGACAATAGAAGAAACAAGGTGAATATATAACACAAATACCAAGGAGTTGTCGCGTTTCCAGAACAACCCACGAATGCCAACATGAAGTGCACAGGTTTATTGATGGGTTTATGGATGGTTTATTATGTGGGAAGCCTTTTTGCTTGCCCAAGCGTTTGATCTCGGGGAACATGTGCCATTCTGAATTGGGCGCGGATGGAAGACCAGCTGGCGGTGTGCTGGATTATCCAAGGCTGATGATTTACAGTCAAGTAAAGAACCACATGACGTGCTGAATGTGCTACAAGCTTAATATCTACTTGTCAGATATCCTTGACATTTGAAGCTTGTCAACTTGGCAAAGCATGCAATGATTAAGTTGTGGCGAATTGGATCTTATACAAATACAGTTTGATTAGTCTTGGAGTGCAAATTGAATCCAGGGTACCCCAAGGGTTGATGCCTTAATCATGAAGGCGGTACCCATCCCAGCTGGTGAGAAAGAAAACTCCAGTTGCAACACTAGCAGTTCTTCCCCCCTAATATTAAGCACCCTTCTGAAACCATGGTTTTGTGAAGAATCTACGCATATTTGATTATTTGGGACCATCAAAGGGGGTGTTCAGTATATTCTGATCTTAGGGAAATGGGATTAAAACCTTCCCCTTTGTGTTGGAAGATTGACTCACATTTACCTCAAAAAAGGCCCTGGCGTCGATGGGTAAGCTTGTTCCATGCACGCCTTGATCTCAAGTGGCTGAGGTTGGGAAAGAACGGCGTTGAGCACGTTCTTTTCCGATCTCCTGGCAACAAACACACTGCCCTTTTCCAGGCGCTGAGAATTTCCGGTCATGAATGGAGGGATGGGCATCCATATTTCCCATACAATGAGTAGCTGGGGGCTACTCAAAGTTTCCAAACAATATGATAGTTGATTATAGTTTATATATATGCAATTAGCTAAGCTGGTGTGATAGATGCTAATCAATGACGGTCTAGAATCATGGCTGTTCATGGACCCACCAAAGGCCTTGGTTTCCAGGCCACAAGCTGAACCGTTCGCTTGAATTTGCTTGGGGGGTTTCCTGTGGATACCTCCCGGTAATTTAAAATCGATAAATTGTAACATACGGAACATGGCCCATTTACTGTACATCCATGTGCATGGATGATTGGCCATTAAGCATGGCGATTTCCCATAGCTAATTAGCAGCTAATTATGTTGAACTACCCCAGACGGCAACATGGGATGTTCTTGATCCTTCCCACAAATGAAGGATGGGAAAATTCTGTCTGAGGGAACCCCGCAAATATTTGATGCTAAAACCCAGCTAGTTTCTGGTTTCAATTTTTCACACTAAAACGAATCCATTGAAATTAGGTGTATATCCCATAATCCAGTATTTTTTGTGGTCAACTCCCTGTCCGAACCATGGTGAAACCATTGAATCATTGACATTGATTAGTTGACTTGGAGATCACCGCTGAAACACACCCCAGGCGATTGAACTGGGCACTGGTCATCATGCTCGCGTCACGGGTCCCAGTTTTTTTGGCTTGGGGAAATGCTGGTGAATGGTTTAAGTTTCCGTTATAGTATCCCCCAAACAGATAGAAGCGTGGTTTATCACTACTAGGAGGTTTCTACTTTTCGATATTTTTCGGTGCCAAACATGCTGTTTTTGTTTAAAGTTTGAGGGCTACTTAGGCCTTCCACCTGGAAAAGCGAGGTAATCTACCCACCACTTGTTTTTCCCACTTTTCATGGGCACTTGGAGTGTCTAAGTAAGTCTAAGTATAGTTAAGATGGAAGAAAAAGTGCATTGTTTGGGTGACATCAAAATTGCACCTTGTTTTGGCAGGGCGTTTGAGTTTAGCCATGTGGTGTCGATATTGTGAGATTTATTGTGGTGGATCTGAAACGTTTGGGGAACCAGTTGTGCTTGTACGTTCCCAGGCATCAGACATGGGTCCGGTGCATAGTTACCTTAGCCCTTTGCTGTTCGGATGTTGGGTACCCTCTGGAAACTTACCACTTTGCCACGGACAATGATGAACATTGTCATGTTTTATATGTAAATTCATTCACAAGTGGGAAAACAAACCATAGCTATATTGAATTACATGGGCCACAACCCAAAACATTGGTCTACCAGTCTACCAGAAACCTGAGATTGCTGATTTTATTTTGCTTCAACAGTTTGCCCTCCAGCTATGTCACCCTGCAATAAGACATCGCAATTTGCAGGAGGAATATCACTAGAAATTAGGTGACTGGCTACGTACGTGTGCAAGGTAGGTGGATCGTAGTTGATATTTGCAAGTTATACCCCAAAATAATAATACTATACTGCGCCAACCCCCTTTAAAACCTAGGTTCTATCCAGTTATAACTAGGCTCACAACTCAGCTAAGATACAATCGTAACTCCATAACATGTGTTTTAAAGTTATGATACTTATCATCCGATTTTATGATGATTAAGTTGGATTATGTTATTTATGATGTTTACTAAAAATGTCTAACTTTAGCATAATCAATATAAGTCAACATAAGTCAACATAAATCAAGATAAGTTTTCTATACATTTTATTTAGATTGCCAAGCATGGACATTTGATCAGTTAAAGACAAGTGGCAAAAACATAAGCCTGCTCATATCTTTTTTAATTTCTTCGTTTGTATTTTCTGTGAAGTGATAGGGAAATTGTATTTAGCAACTATGTTTTAATATGAAAAACATATTTATATATATTTATAAAATGATGCCAATGAAAAAACGTATTCAATATTTCATGTGCTAACCTGAAAAAGCTGTCATAGTATTTTTCAAAAACATGCAAGAACAAATTTGAAATAAATAAATATAGCAATACATAAAAAAAACCAATGTTTAATACAAATTTTAAAACAACAGCATTCGTTTTGAAATTAAATTTCAAAATAATATTTATTGGAGGGCCATTTATTTAGGGATTTTTTTTTTAGTTTAGGGATTTTTTTTTGGATTTCTTCCTGCTTACTCTATTGCCTCCTGCAGTGCTTCTCTGCTTCTTTGCTTCTATTCCTTTTTTTGCTTTTCTTGCTTTTCTTTGCTTTTTTGCTTCCCTTGCTTTTCTTTGCTTTTTTGCTTTTTTGCTTTTCTTGCTTTTCTTTGCTTTTTTGCTTTTCTTGCTTTTCTTTGCTTTTTTGCTTTTTTGCTTTCCTTGCTTGTCTTTGCTTTTTTGCTTTTCTCGCTTTTCTGCTTTTCTTTGCTTGTCTTGCTTTTCTTTGCTTTTTTGCTTTTTTGCTTTTCTTTGCTTTTTTGCTTTTCCATGAGGTGTGGAGCAACATCTTCTCTTGGTTCGAAGCAGATGGGCACGCTGCTGTAGTCTCGGTACACCAACAACAACAACACTAACACAACACTAACAACACTAACAACACTAACACTAGCAACACTAACAACACTAACGGTAACAACAACAACACTAACAACAGCAACAACAACAGCAACAACAACGACAACAACAACAATAACAACACTATCAACACAAACACAACCGCCAGCAACAACACCACCACCAACAACACCACCACCACCACCAACAACAACAACACTAACACAACACTAACAACACTAACAACACTAACACTAGCAACACTAATAACACTAACGGTAACAACAACACCACCAACAACAACAACAAACAACAACAACACCAACAACAACAACAACGACAACAACGACAACAACGACAACAATGACAACGACAACGACAACGACAACAACGACAACAACAACAATAACAACACTAGCAACACAAACACAACCGCCAGCAACACCACCACCACCACCACCAACAACACCACCAACAACAACAACAACACCACCAACAACAACACCACCAACAACAACAACACTAACACAACACTAACACAACACTAACACAACAGTAACAACACTAACAACACTAACATTAACACTAACAACAGCAACAACAACAGCAACAACACGACCACCACCACCACCACCAACAACAACAACACCACCAACAACAACACCAACACCAACAACAGTAACAGTAACAACAAACAACTGTTGGAATGTCAGCCTTCAGCTCCAAAATCCTGCAAGTACTGTGAGGAATGTAGCTGTAAAATGTTGCACATACGGTGGAAATGCAGATTCCAGCTCAAAAATGCTGCAAAGAGCATGGAAAATGGACAGAACATGCTGCAAACTGTTGCAAATACCATGGAAAATACAATGGAAAATGAGAGGTTCGAACTCAAAACCGTTGCACATACCGTGGAAATGGCAGTTTCCAGCTCCAAAATGCTGCAAATAGCATGGAAAATGGTGAGAACCGGAAATCCAAAAAAAATTCCCCAAACTAAAAAAAAATTCCCCAAACAATTTCCTACCCATTGATTTAGAATTATCTTACAACAAACGTCAATAACAAATTAAACAATTTAGTTTGGAGGAGAAAATTTCATATGTCATGATACGTTTTTTTGAAAGAACAAATTGAATTTAGCAAAGAAATATGTTTCATATTTTAAAAAGGATAATATTGACATAAACAACACTAAAACAAAAAAACAACAACAATTACAAAAAAAAGAGCAGGACAATGTGGGAGTGCACGGTTTTATTGTTTTTTCAAAACTGTAATCACATTAAAGCTTAAGCCGCAGATGAAGCTATGTTCATGTCCACTAGAGAGCATATATTGCTTGAAGAAGTGTCCAGGTGCTCACTCTACCTTAGATAAATGCTACTACAGGGTCCCTTCAACAAGCCACAATTTCTGCAGCATATGCTAGATGACTTCAACATTGTTACAACATCCCCATGCCTGCCAACAAATGCAGTATTAAAAACAAACATACCCTTCTGTTTATTGTTTTTTTAAAAAAACTGTAATCACATTAAAGCTTAAGCTACAGACAAAGCTGGAATTGGAATTGGTATTGGAATTGGTATGGGAGGCGCTGCAAAGTTGGTTGGAGAGCGCCACCGTGGGCAGCGGGGAGGGGCTGCCCAACTACATGTTAATTCATTTTAACATTTGATAAGATGGATACAAAACCTAAAAGAATAATGTTTGAAGTATGCTTTCGTTATAAACTATTTTTTTTACTGTGAAATGATAGGTAAATTACATTTAACAACTAACTTTTAATAATAAAATATGTACAAAAATGATGCTAATGAAAAAAGGTATTCAATATTTCATATGCTAACCTGAAAATTCAAGCTGCAATTGGATTTTTAAAAATATTAAAAAAACAAACTTGAAATTAATAAATATAGCAATACATAAAAATCAAGGTTCAATACATTTTTTAAAACAACAAAATTTGATTTTAAATAATATTGCCAAAATATGTTTCTTTAACATTACACTGTAAAAACAAACATCAATGACAAATTGAATAACTCAGTTATGGTTAGAAAATTTCATACGTCATGAGACAAAACCTTATGAAATAACAAGTTGGTTGTTTATTTTTTAAATGAAAAAATAAAAAAAACAAAAAATCACAACAAGTACAAAAAACAACACAGAAACAATTATATTAAAATGACAAAATATAAAATATAGAAAAACAAATCTATTTCATAATATTAAAAAATGATTTCAACTAAAGCCAAATAAACAAATCAGAAAAAACATGAACATGTCAGATTTTCACAATAAAACTTTAAAAACATAAAAACAAATCTGAACATTTCAGATTTTCAGAGAAAATCTGAAAAATTCAGAAAAAAATCTGAAAAAATGTAAAATTCAGAAAAAATCTGAAAATTTCAAATTTTCAGAAAAATCTGAAACCATCAATAAAAATATAAAAATCTGTATTTTTTTTAAAAATAATCCAGAAAAATGAAAAATCAAAAAAAAAAATATAAATATATAATTTTCATAAATAAATCAAATTTACCAAAAAAATGAAAAACTATTTTAATGCAAGTGAATATTGAAAATAAAATAGTTTTTAAAAATACTAAAAATTATTTTAAGTCACTGAAAAATGCAATTACAAAAAAGTTACTATAGTATTTTCATTGAATCTGCAATATGGACATAAAGCAATTATCATCGTATGATTTTTACTCGACAACATTTTCTTGAATGCGTATTGATAAATAACATATATATATATATATATTATTTTTCTAAAATTGCAACATGAAACAATATATGGTTTGTTTGCTAATATTTTACTTCAATATAATGTATTTTGAAATATATGTAGATTGAATGCAATAGAATTTAAAATGCGTTTCTCTGATGTAAAGTAAAACATAACTTTGAATATGGTTTTAAATATTTTGAATTTTCATGTTGATTTGGTTTTTGAAATTATCATAATTGTAACATGTTTTTATAGTGAATGCAACATTTTCATTCTTGAGGCAAACTAACATTGTCTAATCAAAACAAATCATAAACAATAAAATTCCTATAATTCAAGGCAAAACCGTGCAGGTGAGAACGTTTGATTGCTCTGTCAATTTCCTGAGGCATATATAAATTGCTTGCCTCTAGATGCTCACTTTGTAAATATCAAAATAAATCATAAATAATGTGATGCACATATATATACATACATATAATTGTTTGTTTTTTGGTATTTTTCTTTTTTTTGGGTTTCGTGTTGTTCTGGTTTCTTGTTTATTTGGTTTTTGGTCTTGCTAGCCATTGCAGAAAAAAAACAACAACGAACTAGAAAATAAGAAACCAAAAAACCAAGAGCCCCCCAAAAAAAACAAGACTGCACACCCCAAGGGGGGAGGAGTGGCAGAGAGTTGGGTCTTGTCATCTTTTGTTTTTGTTGTTTTTGTTTTTTTGGTTTCTTGTTTTTACTGTTTGTTTTTTGTTTTTTTGTTTTTTTGGTTTTTGGTTTTTGGTTTTGTTTAGCCATTGCAGAAAAACCAAACAGAAATTACAGAAATTGTCAATGGTTGCAAAGCAGTGAGAGAACCATGGCACATGTGCAGTGTCAGTGGTTCTAGAATGCAGTGAAAACCCGCACTCCCAGGGTGTCCCCTTCTGAAAAAATATGTATTGATAGATAAAAAAATATATAGATTTTGATTTTCGAAAAAAAAATATGAAAAATTATATATTATATCTGATAATATTGAATACAATATAATGAGAAATATAGATTCCCACGGGAGGCTGTTTGAAAGTCATTGTTGCCTCCGTTCGCAAAGTGCCATCTGAGAAGCAAGCGGATTTTCCCATCCTGACAGCCCTGCTTGCTAAATCCAATGTTTTGCTGCCTCCTCCGGACAGCAAAAAAAACAATGAAATCGCAGAGAAAGACACTCAAAAGGATAAGAAAACAGAGATCGCTGAGACACAAAACGCAGCTGGCGAAAAGCCAGATCAGAAGCCCGCTGTTCCAGATTTTCAGATCGACCCAGTGGTTGTGATTTCAGCAAACAAACACAAGGAAAAATACGACCAACGTGAGGGAAGAATCGTGAAAGTTCTGAGTTCCAAACTCCGTGTTGAAATCCTAAGTGGCCCTGCTCAGGGCGAAGAAAAGGATGTCCAGAAAAGCAGTGTTACGCTTAAAGAAGCGGTTCCCAAAAAGAAAGATTCCGAAGCAGAGATTCCCAAAGGGAACGATGCGAAAGCTGAGATTGCCAAGAGCAATAAATTGGCGGAAGATTTGTTTGGCCTAGGCGATGACTAGATGTGGCAGCTGCGCTGGAAAAACGATATCGAAAAGCCAATTGCATTGCATTGCGCATCATGGATTCATATCCATACAAAGATACATACTTAATTTATATATATCTGTATATACATATATCAATATTATAGAATATTTATTATTAACTGATTTGTTCAATTGGGGGGAGCGAACCGCTCCGTGCGTAGCAACTTCAAAGCACACCCCCATTTGATTAAATCGGTTTAGGAAACCCCCCAGCGGATTAGATTGCTTGGTTGCTGGATATTATATAAGGGTTGGTTGAACCGGGAACCTCCCTATCTAATCCGCGACAATATTTTTGGGGTTATGATAATTTTTGGGATTGTAATGACCCCCCAAAGGATGGATTGCCCAATTCAAGGAATGTTGATGCCTGAATTGCCCTATCCATCCAAAACCACCAAAGGGGATAATGACTGGAATAAAATCTACGAAACGCTGACATAAAATCTATGAAACACAACTGAGCTTTGCCAAACCCAAAATACTTCAGGGTGGATTCTCTACAAAATACAAGTCTGAACATACCCCACAAAGCCTGTTTTGGGCACTTTCAAGCCTTGGAAGGGGCAACTTTTTTCCAATCTATTTTGTAGACAGCCCTTATTTGGTGGTTTTTAATGATCTTTGTTTTGTATTCTGTAGTGGGCAGCCATTTTGGGTTCCCTAGACTTGTATTTTGTAGTGCATTTGGAGCCACTCTCCTGGATGGATTTGTATTCTGTAGACCCCTTTTCTCTACAAAATCACCTGTCAGCACCTTCTCCCGAAATGAGCAAGGGGATAGAATATTTAATTTAACATTTGACCAAGAAATAATATAATTTATTTACCTTAATATACGCTAATAAACGCTAATATACGCTAATACCCCTAATGATACTTGACAGAAGGCTCCCATAACTTGCAACCAAGCATCTAGAAAGAAATGAAATGTTAAAATACGTTTCTATTATGTAAAATATAAAATACCTAACATTGAATATGTATTTAAATATTGAATTTTCATGTTGATTATGAATATATGAAAAATATTATAATTGTTACTTTCTTTTTTATACTGAATGTAACATGTTCATTCTTGAGGCAAACTAATATTGTCTAATAAAAACAAACAAGAAACAATAAAATTCCAATAATTCAAAAGCAAAACATTTCAGGGCACACTGTTTGATTGCTGTCAATTACCTGCGGCATGTAGAAATTGCTTGCCTCTAGATGCTCAAGTTCGGGTCACAAACATAACTCAAGTTAACTCAAGTTAACTCAAGTAGACTCAAGTTATTTTGTTTTATATATCTAGTTGTAACTGCTCTAAGTGGGTTATGGCTGTTACCTAACTATACCTAACAGGGGGGTGGCGAAGTATTAGCATATTTATAAATATATAAGATACAACCATGTCGTTATCCGCGTATATTGTCATGTTTCATAGTATGCATATAACTTGAAATAAATGGGGATTCCTCATACCCATAATTTCACTTATTTAGTACCTCTCCTTACGGGTCACCACATCCTTCACTTACTTCTGTGGCTCAAGATGGTAAAACAGGCTGCAGCCTTTGCCCGGGGCGCTGTTGTGACTTGATTGCTGTTTTCGTGTTACTTTTGGGGGTCATCTGTCATCATCGACAATTCAATTGGTTATCGGTTATCAGCCGTAGCTTGCTCTTGTTTTGTTGACCCCAAAACTTCATATCAAATTTCTACGGCTGGCGACTCCCTAAAAGTCAGCACATGGAAGAGGACCCGTACGAGTCCTTTGCTTCGCAACACGGTGAAGTTGCAGGCAGGACTCGCGGGATCCGATCTGGAAGTGCCGCTCAGAGAAAGCGGCAGGCGTATATACGCCATGGGGTTGCTGAGGGAGGATCCGGAGCAGGTGGCGGTGGCTCACCAGGGTGGCCAGGCGAGGCCTCTCGGACCTGGGAGCCGAATCCTGATTCATCTGTTGACGAGGTGGAGGTCATTGTGTACCCGGAGCCTCGGAGGTCGCTTACTAAGACCACAAATTTTAGATATTTTCACTTCAGGCACTTAACGAGCCTATAAATATCTGAAAAGTTGCTATTATCCTGCTAATATCCTGTTTAAATTTTTTTTTAGATTATTTTGCGTCAAATTCCACTTATTTTAGTTGAAAACATACATGTACATAGCACTGTACACCCCTCCATGTTGTCATGTTGTGTCTTGTCTTTTGTACTGTTGTACTTCAATTTGTAAAGTGACTGAATATTTTGTCTCAAGATAAAACAAGCAGCTTTGCGCTTCAGGTCGTTGGGTAGTATCCTGGGAGGTTGTGGGATAAGTACTCAACAGGTTAACAGCCTCACTTCATATATCCGGGTACTCTTACACACACATAGGTCCTGAGCCACACCTTTGTGCCTGTAAGACATCCACCAAAACACTTTTCCCTGACCCTTGGTAACTGCCGGTATCGAGTTGCACCAGCCTCTTGCCAATTCAGGTGACTAGTGCATTGCATCAAGCTCGTGTCCTGCTCGTGTCCATCGAACAAGGACTCGTGCGGGAGTGTTTGCACTGACCAGGGTGCATCCTCCCAGGTGTTGAAACCAATTTCCATATTAAGTACTTTGTTGAGCCCATTGCAGTAGGCTTTGTTGTGCTCCTTAGTTCAATCTAATTGTTAGTGAACCTTTGCATTGATCGGAGTCCCTGATTCGCAGCCAAACCCCGATCGCATCGATTTGTCAGTCAAAGACCTAATATCATCTGAGGAACTTAGTCGGCATTTTGCTGTGACCTCCCCGTTTTGCTAAGCAATTGCAGGGTGAGAACCTAAGTCCATTTCCAATTGTACGGCAGTTGTGGTTCGAGACAAGGTTTAGCTCAACCACTTTCTTGCTTGAAGATTTGCGGTGCTACTTTACTTGGACAAGAGGGCACGTTCAAGATCTGGTTCAGAAGAGCGGGAGGTGTTGCAGAATCGGTTTCGTAAGATCAGAAAGGAGAAAAGGTCGGGTGTTAGCTTCAAAAGAAGATATCGTTCTGCCTGCCTTAAGCTCCTGACTTACTTCATCCGTGTGTTGACAGCCCAAACTGAACATCCAGATTACGACCCTTACGATCCACATAGTTTGTACTTGGAACGCCGTAAGCTTCAAGCAGTTGAGGATTATCAGCTTCCGAGGAAGGATCAGCCACTCTTAGCGAGGCTTGAGCCTGTTCCTAACACTCAGGACGAAAACACTGGGTACTACACGGAAGATTCGTTTGTTGCGGAGACAGTTGACATCAGTGACGAGGAGCAGGAAGAGATTGAGTGTCCATTCGGTGAACCACGTTTCATCGAAATCTTTCATCGATTGGTTCGGGAAGGAAAGATCAAGAAAGGAAAGGTTGTGGAGCCACCACGCGTTCCTGTTGTCCCTGAACTGCCAGATCGTTTGAGAGGACCATCTCGTGTAGCCCCGTCAGGTGCATCTTCATGCATCTTGCAATCGAAACCTAAGGCATCTCCAAGTGTGCCGCCTACACCCGTTTTACAATCAAAGCCAAAAGCAACTCCAAGTGTGCCGAATACACCTGTTCTTCGACCAAAGCCGAAGACAGCAACAAGTGTGTCATCATCAGGTCATCGTGCTTCAGCCGCTTCATCAACAACAACAGGCGGTGTTGGGGTACCAGAACCTTTGAATCCCCCAACTGGTGTGCGTGTGAATCGACAGAGGGTAAGGGACTTGGGATTTCGCATCAGCAATCTTCCACCGTTCAAATACTCAGAGCGATTGATCTTTTCGGTGGATTGGCATCAAGTGTTGGACACAGTGAGATTTCGCAAAGAGACTCTGAGGACTGACACATATCGCATCTTGCCGGAGGTTCAAGATTCATTTCATCAGTTACAGGATCAATTTCCAGGGTGCTTGATTGTCATCAACAGTTATTGCTGCTCAGAATTCTATAGGAAGGGAGTGGCTTCAGTCAATCATCCTTCAGTGGCACATACAGTCACAACAGAGGACCGGGTCAACGAAAAAGGCAAATTTTCAGCCTTGACTGAGATTGCTGACAAGTCCTGCGTCTTGGTGCACTTTGACGACAGTGCCGACGTTGTGACAGAGTGGAGGGACCTGACTGCAAGGCACAGCGATCAGTTGGGAATTTTTGGAATCAAAGTTCCGAGACATTGGAAAACACAGAGGGCCGTGACAGGGGTGGACTGGTATCACCCTGAAGATGAGGTTAGGTTAAAAAGGCGCTTTTAGGTTATAGACTATTTTCTGCCTAATAGATAAAACGAAACTAACTATTAGTCAGAACCCTTTAGGTTATCCAATCAAATAACCTAACCTATTTTTAAGGTTATTCATACAATTTACATTTTTTTGAAGGTTATTTGTACAAGTTACCTTTTGTTCTGAAAAGTTATTCATACAATTTACCTTTTTTTCCCAAGGTAATTTGTATCATTTATCTTCTGGGGCCAATGGATGTCTTCAATAACTGCCACAAATATCTCTCAAAGATCTCTCAAATATCTCTCAAATAACTTCCAACTATCTTTCAAATATTGGTTGCAAACAAGGTGTGACTGCCAGAGGGCATATGCTGCAACAACTGCTCAGCTCAAGCTTCCATCATTGTTCACTCATGACAGTGCACATGAACATCCAGTAAAAGCTTCTCTTTTTCTCTCATTCGCTTTGGATCTGTGGGTCTTAGCCCTCAGCCCATTGAAGATGGGCTCCAACTCTCCAGTGCTGCATCATTTTCAACGTGCTTGTGATGAGTTGGTTTCCACTCACACAGCTGGCAGCCAAAGTCTGTGTACATCGCATAAAATCTTCGCCTTTGAAGCACCAAACTTTTCTAGGTGAGATGTTTGCAGCCATCAAAGCTGCATGCATGAGCCAATGCAATTTGCTTGTGACAGCAAACATCCCATTGGGGACATCTTCCCCATCAAAGTGTTCCCAGAGCACATGGTGCACGTGTGCCATTTGGAACATGGCTCTTTGGAATTCAGCTGCATCTGTGTCGCCTCATGCAGATGCACATGAAAAGTTTGGTGGAAACAAATGGTTGCAAACAAGAACAGTGTCTTCAGCAAATGCAGCATGACATACAACTGAGGTGTGGGTTGAAACTGCTTGCAAGTCCAGTTGCTAAAATGGATCTCATCTCTGTTGGCATCCATTAACTCTTCACATTTCACATTGAGCTTCATATACACCAGAACAAGCTTGTGGATAGAGACACTCGGGTTGTAGACCTTCTGCCAAAATTCAAGCAAAGGCTGCCCAAAGGCTTTGACTTGGGCAGCCTTGCCTTTCAACTTCATCCCCTTCTTGTACATGAAATATTTGTAGGAATTGAAGGCAGAAAATCTTGAAGCTGTGTTGTGTTCTTGGTAGTAGCTTTTCAAGTGCTTTTGGAAGTCAGCCAAGTTTTTGGCTGGTGATTGGGATCCAGCCACAAAAATGGCGAGCCAGAGCACACTGGCAAAAGCCACCAAATCTGTTCCCAGGTATTTTGCATGCATATAATCACATTGCACATTCACTGCTGTAAGCTGTTGGATTTCAAAAAGGCCACATTTGCTTCTACCTTCCCAGGCAGACCAAGTGGAAGGTGTCCAGCATTTGCTGACCCATGGAGCATCTTGCCTGAACACCTTCCAAGAGAATGGTCCATGGGCAGAAGAAAGACAAAGAGCACAGGAATTCTCGTTTCTGGACCATCTTGGCAGCTGAAGGGTGCCACTCAGGTAGTCCAGATCGCCAAGGATCCCTGTTAGGACCCCAAGATATCCACTGGCCAACCAGGTGTTGGCTCTTTTTCCTGCCAAGGAAGAAGAAGGGAACCTAGGAGGCATAGCATGAATTCAATCAGAAAAAATACAGAATTCCATGACCAGATCAATTTCTTTCCAAACAGGTGAAGTTGCTGGGTCTCTAAGGACAAAGCTGTTTTCCATGCCAATCTTCTGAAGGCCACTTCCCAGTCAACAATGTGTTGAAGCTCCAGGAAATGATTTTGAAAGCTTGGTCCAAAGTGCCACCAGGGCCACTCTTGAGGACTGACTCGTAGACCTGAATGTGCTTTATGTATTGAAAGCACTGAATCCAAGCAAAGTGATTTTTTTTCTCAAATAACTCCAATTTCTCTCAAATAATTTTGCAATAACTCTCAAATAACTTTCCCATGTTGCAGGCTTGGAACACATTGATACAAATGTGGCAAAATTAATTCTTTCCAAGGCACACCCCAGATGAGATTACAGGTATCCTTGCTGCTTCCTTCTGCCAAACACCCAGTCCAGATCAGAGTCAACATCATTTTGACCCAGACTTTGCCTTTGCCAGTTATTGGCACTCCATCACCGTGGAGATTGAGTGGCAAAGCTCTGTGCTTGTAGTTCTTCAAGGCGAAAATTTCATGCCCTTCCATTGAAGGGTGCTGAGCAAACTTGGACCAAAACTTGGACACTTGTTCATGTCCCCCTGGCGTGAAGTGCTTCTGGAAGGTGCTGGGATAATAGTGGTAGAGAGCTGAAAAAGTTCGTGGGGCAGCATCAAAGACTGCAGGGCATGTTGGCCCTTGAAGTCCAAGTGAACCACCAAGGGCTTGGGCACTGAAGACTGTGGCTCAAACATTTTGAGAAGCTCTGCATGCATGTTATTTGGATGCACCCCATCGGATCCAAGGGCTGCAAACTTTGACAGCCACTGTGGCAACTGTTCCATCCCAAAGGATTTCATATCTGCAATTGCATCTGCTGCAGTGCTTTGAACTTCCTGTGGGGATAAGTGCCCCCATGCCCATTTGGTAACCAGGCTGAATGCAAGTCTTTCTCTCTCTTTCAGAGCGTTTTCTTTGTCCTGAGCTTCAGCCTTGGCTAGTCTCTGTTGAATTCCTCCAAGTTTTCTTTTTTTTTGGGCTGGTTGTGAAGAGTCTCGGTTCATGGCTGGCAAAGCCACAGGGGGTAAGGGAAGAAAAACAAGGTGTCAGGGAAAGCTTGATTTAAGCTGTTAAAAAGATTGTGAGAAGATGCTGGCTATAAGAAATGAAGTGGTGTGGTTGATGAACATGAATGTTTCACAGGCTACCTTGTGCACATGTGATGTGGTGTGAACTTCTCATTGGAAAGTGTCACAGGCTTGAGCTGCACATCTCTGATTCATCTCTAGCCTGCAAACTTGAAGTTGCACATGCCATACTGCCCTAGTCATTGCTAGCTCAGGCAGGCAGGAGCCAGCTCAATTTTTTTAACCAACAGCAGCAGTCTGAAGGAGAGTTGTCGCACCTAGGCCAAAGCTTCTCACAGTCTGAGCCTGAACCTGGGGACAGCAAGGTGTTTGCAAGGATGGAAGGAGCTGCAACAAACAGGTCAGCTGTCTCACTGGTGGGAAAATGACAGCATCTTTCAAATAACTCTCTAATAACTCCCAAATAACTCTCAAATAACTCTCAAATAAATCTCCAATATCTCCCCAATAACTTTCAAATAACTTTCCAATATCTCTCAAATAACTCTCCAACAACTCTTAAATAACTCTCAAATAACTCTCCAATATCTCTCAAATAACTTTGAAATCACGTTCCAATATCTCTCCAATACATAAAAGATATCTGCTAGTTATTTCTCAAATGAACACCAAAAGTTTTACAATCTACCTAATTCTCAAATACTTCTTGTGAACACCTTGTTGGGCTTTCCAGCCCATTCTGAGGGCCCAGCTCACAAAAGTTCTCTGGCTTTCAAAACACTCTTGATGGTCTCACTTGCCTCGTAGTGGGCTGACATGTCCTTGCCTTTGGCTGCAAGCCAATCATCCACTTCGGTTTTGATCAACTCTTTGCAACCTGGTATCTCCTGCAAGTTGGAAGTTGGAAACAGATGAGCAACAGGACAGGCTTGCCAACATTTGTGTAAGCAAATGCTTGTCAGTCCTGGAACATCAAGGCATTGGAAATCTCTTGGCTGTTCTGCTGCAAAGTTGTCAGAGCAATCTTAAACTTCAGGCTAAGATCCTTGTCTTTTGCGTGGGCAACTGCAGCAAACATCTTGTTGAGACTTCCCAGGACCCTGTCATGGGCAGCCTTGGCTTGTGTCAAGAAAGGCTCGACATTTTTCCAAAGCACCACCTGTGGGCCATTAGTCAAGGCCATTGCTTTGCTGGAAGTCCTTGGTCCAGGCTGAACTTCTTGGCCAAACTTGGTCCAGTCAAAGTTGCACAGCACATTGGTCACCGCATCATGCTCTTCACCTGTAAGGGTTTTAGTGCCTCTATCCAAGTCCATCCTCTGGTCTGCTTCCTTAGCTCTTCCACTCTCGTAGCATTCAAAGCTGTACATCACTTTTCCACCTTTGTTGATCTCTGAGATATCACCAGTATGTAGTGCCTGAAGGAAAGCATCTTCATCCCCTCTGAAGTAGTGATGCAACATGATTGCTCGTGGATAGCTTTGCTGACCATCCTTGCCAAAGGTCTTGTCTGAAGTTTTCAACCAACTTTTGAAAGTTGGATTGTCAGCCTGCATCTCCCAGCAGCCAGTTTTGGTGTTCTTCTTGAACAGGCGGTTGACAAGCATTGTCTTTTCATCTCTTGTCTCACACTTCTGCCAGATCTCCTTGATCTGCTGTGGAACCTTTCCAGCCTTCCACAACCTGTTGAATTTGCCAGCAGCAGCTTTGGAGCGTTTCTCACCTTCTTCATCAGGATCAACAAATAGATCTTCTTCTTTCACTTCTTCTTCTTCACCTTCTTCACCATGCCCCTGCTCTTCCTCAGTCTTCTCATGTGGCACCCCTGCTTGGAGCTGAGAAACTTGGTCTCTCACGGAAAAACCTTTGGCTGCAGGCCTTTTCATAAGCTTGGGCTCTTCATCCTTTTTCTTTTTCTCTGTCTTTTCCTTCTCCTTTTTCTCGCGGTTGCTCTTGGAGGCAGCCAAGGCTTTGGCTTTGGCCTTTGCTTTTGCTTTGGCCTTGGCCTCAGCCTTGGCTTTAGCTTTACCTTTTGGCTTTTGTGGTGTCTTTGGCAACTTCGTTTTTTCTTTGCAGCTGCCTTAGCCTTTGAAGCTGGTTTTTTCAAACTTTCAACTTCCTCCTTTGGCTTAGCTGTGGTTTCTTCATTCTCCTCGGGTTTCTCAGCCTCCTTTGGTTCTTCTGTATTTTTGGTCACATCCTCAGGAGCCTGAGAAGCCATTTTGTAGCGCAAACGAGGGCTCCCAGGTAAATACCTGGCAGTGGTTTTCACTGGGCTATTGTACATTAAGTGACAAAAAGTGTACCAATGAACATGTAATATATTTGTTTACTTGTCTTAGTGATATTTGAGAGTTAGTTGAGTGATATGTTTGTGCTTCTTGGTATTTGAGAGTTAGTAGAGAGTTACTTGAGTTTTTTGAGAGATGGTTGAGAGATAGTTGAGAAATATTTCTACATTGTTCATGTGTCAACAATGGTGCCTGTGAGCACCACAGTGTGTTTGTAACATGTGTGTTGTATTTTGGGTATCCTTGGTTTGAATTTTCACACTGGCAATTGCTGCTGTTGGGTCTGAGCCTGGCAAAGGATAAGCAAGCAAACTGTCATGCAGCCACTTGTGGGATGAACATCGACCAAATCAGTGCAACCAGTTTTTCTTTTTTATTTTTTTTGGCTGACAACGATCATTTTGAAACCAAAACATCACTGTTTTTTGGTAAAACATGAACAAACAATTGGTAACTTAGCAGTTTGCTTGGAAGTTTCTCAGCAAAGTGCTAAGGTGCCTTAGCAGTTTGCTTAGTAGTTTCTAAGCAAACTGCTAAGTTTGCTTAGAAACTTCTACTTAGAAACTTGCTAAGCAAACTGCTAAGAGCCTTAGTAGTTTGCTTAGAAACTTTGCTAAGGTACATTTGTTTTTTGTGAAAAAAACATGATATTTACATTTTTTTAGAAAAAATCAAAGTTTTGGACATTTTTACGTCAGAAACCAATGCAAAGACAACAAAACACACATGTTTCTGCAAACTCTTTCAAGGAAACAGTTCCAGTGACTCACCAATACCTTTCAGTGACAGTTTCCCAATATCTCTCAGATACCTCGCAGATATTTTCTCACTCCAATATCTCTCCAATCACTCATAGAAAACTGGTTCAATATCTCTCCAGTAGCTCTCAAATAACAGCTGCAAGACCTTCCCAATGTGCCACATCAATCCCAGAGTGATGCTGTCACTTTGCATGTTTTTCCACTGTGGAGCTCGCAGTTTCTCAGATATATTCCCTTGATGGGACCCAACCCTTCACTTTTGGCCTCCTTAGATGCAAGAGACAATGTGTTTGAAATGCACTGCAGTCCATGCACAAGGCATTGCAATAGTGGCAGAGTCAAGGGGCGCAGCTTCCATCATCTTTCTGGAGCGCCATTTCCTGACAGAAAGATTGCTAGTATCCTGTGGGGCTGCACTAATCTCAAATGGCAAGTCTTTCACTCAAATATCCCTCAAGTAGCTCTTTAAAAACTCTCAAATGGCTCTCAAGTATCTTGCAAATAGCTCTCAATTATTTTTTTGAACAACTTTCAACTAGCTCTCAAGTATCTTTCAAATAACTCAAATATATATTTTTGAAAACTCTCAAATAGCTCTCAAGTGTCCCTCAAATAATTGCCCAATATCTCTCAAATACCTCTCAAATAGTTGCTTGCTCAAATATTGCTGCTGAGACACCTGGGCTTTTCACTGCTGGATGCCTGCCTGCCAGTGCAACCAAAAAAATATAGATTGATCTCATGCAAACACCAGCTGATCTAATGCAACTAGGGTGCTCTTCTTCCTTGGTCTCACTGGTCGGGCTTTTTGTTCCAAAGTCCACATGCTCACAGGGGTCGAAGGATTCTTCAGTCTGAGAAGCTTCAGTGTCAGAAGGCCTGCCAAAAAACAAAGCACTTTGTGAAAGGTAATGCAGTTGGAATTGGGTAGAGCCACTAAATGCATCCAAGACACTCCTGTGTCACCTTCACTTCAGGAACCTCCTCTGGAGTCTCTTCTTTTTCATCCTTCTGGACCTCTTTGGTTTCTTCTTTGGGAGGTTGTGGCCTTGGGTCCTTTGGTGGACTCTTGGCTGCAGGCCTAGCAGCACAAAGTGACAAACCAAAAAAATAAATACCTCTTGTTGTTGCTTTGGTGCTTCCTGGCCTTGGCTCCTCTGCTGCTGCAGCCCTAGCAGCAAATTTTGACAAGCAGAGAAAAATTTCAAAGCAAATGTTCCAGCCTTTGCTCAGGGTATCCCTTTCCTTCTTTTTTCTCCACAAAGTTCAGGAAAGGTTTTGCTGGAGGAGCTTTGGCAGGTGGCCTCAATGCACTGCCCAAAAAAAACATGAACAGTGATTGGGTTGTGTCCCAAACCTCTCAGCAGGTCCAGCAGAAGGGCTGGTCCAGCTAGAAGGTGCTGGTTTTCCACCTGGTGGCCTAAGATAGCATGCCACAGGAAAACTGATGAAGAATTAGGTCCATTAATTCCTACAACAACCCAAGCAGATCAATCCCATATTGTCCCAATTGCATTCAATACCTTAGGTATACCTTTCAAACATAACTCTCTAATGGCTCTCAAAAAACAGGTAACTTTGAACTACATTGAAAGCAACTCTCAAAAAAATCTCCAATAACTTTCAAATAGCTCTCAAATAGTTCTCAATTAGCTCTCAAATAATTCTCAAGATGCAATTCCTGTTGAAATAACCACCATAGACATGGGAAATAATATCATTCATGGATCTTTGAAATTGATATCTGCTGTCCAGAAACTTCGGTGTTGCTCCAGATGGCCTAGTCACAATGGAAAGAAATTGTGCAAAACACACAGCGAAAGCATATCTCATGCCAAGCTGCCCTTTCTGAGCTCCCTTAGCCTCAGCTCAAACCAAAAAAATGCAGTGCATAGGTACCCATCTTGACATCCATGAAATTTTGCATGCCACCAATGAGTTCAAGACTGTCAGGGTTCGGTTGCACAAAGGGCATTCAGGCGGAACTGTATAGCAAGGGCATTCTTTTTTTTCTAGTTGCCCTTCTACCATCAGGAAACCATGGTATTCTGTTCCCCAACCCCTTCCTTTACAGCTACCCCAGTGCTGGTTCACTGGGCCTTGCAACATGGCTTTGAGCCTCACAGTGCTTCCTAGAAACAGGAAGGTTCACATGCTTCGCCACCAAACTAACATTCCAGCCAGTGGCAGCCAGTTCCCAAGGTAAAAAACCAGTCACATCTTCAGCATTGGGACGACAACCAGGGGTCCAATGAACAAAACAAGACATTCTTCCAAAAGGCCTCTGAAAACCTTTTCTCAGGGGAACTACTCGTGTAATTCCTGGGAACTGCTGGTCCAAGGCTGTTCTGATCAGTTCTGCTGACCAGGTCATTGGGAAATTGCTGATGTGAAGCTGGTCAGCCATCCCCCAAAAGTTTTGGCGAGTTTCTGTTGAAGACTATTTTAAAGGGATCTTGTACCAGCACCTATCAGCAAAATCCCATTCTGAAGCCAAAACAACAGAAACACCCATAATTCTAAATTGGTGTTGGGTTGCTGGGTTGAAGGAGAATACACCAACCTGCTTTTACTACATCTATTACACCTACTTCCTAGAGGGATCCCTCCAATATCTCTTAAATAACTGTCAAATACCTCTCAAATAAATCTCCACTAACTCATAGAACTCTCCAATAACTCTCCAACAACTCTCAAATATCCCTCAAATAACTGCCAAATAGTTTTCAAATAACTCTCAAATAGCTGTCAAATAACTCCCAACTACCTCTCTCAGAACAACTTTCAACTCTCTCTCTCTCTCTCTCTTTCTCTCTCTCTAATACCTGTGACATATCTTTCTCCTAACAAGGCATATGCTGCATACCACATGATGCTTGCTTTGCATATGAACCCTGACACATGCTTTGCCACAAGCAGCTGTGATACAACATGCACACACACACATCAGCTTTGCACATTTTTTCCTCCACAGTGACTCTTCTTTCAGTCAACATCTTCAGCGGTTTCTTCTTTCAACAAGCCAGCATCTATTTGCCTAGCAACTTCTTGAGCAGCAGCTCTTCCCATAGCCTTTGCTGTGTTTGGGCTATGTCCTGCAGCCAAAGCCTGTTTTTTGGCTTTGTTCCACTCAGAGCTAGTCTTTCTGTGCTTGAAAGTCGTTTTCCTGCAAGGGACCCAGCAGAAGCACTGCTCACAGTGCAAACACAGATGCTGCAGCTGCACCACAAATCATAGAGGCCCATGATAGACGAAGAAACATATTCATTTTCCAAGGCACATCTGCTGCTTCTCTGGTTTCTCTGCAGAAGGCCTGTGATAACATGGGCAGTCCACTTAAAGTGTTACATTTGCTGCACTAGCTCCATGCCCAGGCACTGCTCTTTCTCTTTTTCCTTTGTTTTTTTCTTCTCCGTTTTGCAGCTACTTTTGGCTTTGGGCCTTTGCAGTGATGACCCAGGAGGTTTGGACTGCTGCCTGTCTAGCTATACTTGGCTGACACCAAAACTCTTGGAAGATAGACTATCCAAGAATGCAAGGATCATGGCCTGCTAATCTTCTTTGGGCTGGGGTCTGTCGCAGAAGAAGCAGAAGAAGTTGCTTTCTTTTTTTTCTTCACTTTGGCCTTTGTTTTTCCTTTACACCTGCTCTTTCTTCCTTTTTTCTTCTCAACTCGCACTTCCTCCATTTGATTGGATCAGGGTCACACACAAATCAATCAGTTGGAGCAAACTTATGCTAACATGGCATGGTACAAACAAGCAGCATTACTGCAAAACAAATGTGAGAAGCCTTGCTCAAAGCTTCAGCCAGCAGATCCTTTTCACTTCTGGTGAAGTCATCCCATGCCACCTCTCTCCCCAAGCTTCTGCTGGAGCTGCTGGGTCCAGAGGAAGTGGCAGCCAGCCTTGGTGGTGATTTAGCATCGCCTGGGCCAGCACTTTCATCACTCAGCTTCTTAGACAGAATCCTTGTGTAGATATTTGGGCTGCAGTGGGCAGAAGCTTCTGCTGCAGAGCAGGTGGTCTTTGGTGCCACATAGGGAACCAGTGCTGTGCAAGTTTCCTTGAGAGAAGCTTTCTTCTGGGATTTTTCTTGGTGACCTTCTTCAGCATCAGTCGCAGGAATATGGATCAACAGCAACAGAGCATCAATCTTTTCTTTTTCACTGACAGAAGCTTTTTTCATCGTCCTCTGGTACACAGAAAGCTGCTGCTTGAGGTCCCTGAGTTGTGAAGCTGCAATTCTCAGAAGTTGGTCCATGTTGTCAAAGAATTGGTCATCATCTTTTCGTCCAAAGTTGATCCTGGTCACCTCTGACTGAATCTTTTGCAGTGCTAACCTGACCTTTTTGGCGGGGAAAATGCAAGCTGGGACAACCGTCAGCAACTTCTCAAACAACTTCTCCAAACTGCAGAGCCATGCCACGTTGAGAGCTGTTTTCCATGACACTGGTGTCTTGGGTTCCAACAAAGAAGACAGGTCATATTTGCCTGTCTCTTTCAACCATGACATGACAGGTGACATGATGTCACCAACACCCAAGCAGGGATCTGCTGTAAGCCTTTGCTTTTGCAAGGACATGGCTGAAGCCACAAAAGAGGGTGCAAAAACGCGTCAATGATATGTTTCCATTCTTGTGCCATGATTGTTGTGCCTTGGGCCTCCAGCCCAGAAAATGAAGACACACATGCTCTTCTTTTTCTAGTGTTCTGTTGTTCTCACATGCCACACTAACTTCTTGTCACTGTGAAGACAGAGCCTTGAATGCACAGCAGACACAGGTCTTTTAGAAATTTCACAGCAAAGACACATGACTTCACCACAGCTTCACAGAAGTTCTGACAACAGCAGCTACAGAAGTTGGGCTGGCCTGTCAAACAACTCTCCAATAATTTTCCAATAACCCTCCAACATTTCTCACATGACTCTCCAAAAACTCTCCAATAACTTACAAATAACTCTCAAATAACTCTCACATGACTCTCAAACAACTCTCAAACAAATCTCATACATCTTTCAAATAACTTTCACCTGCCCCCCAAAAAGAACAGCCACTCATATATTCTAAGGAACACTGTTGGGGAAAAGTGTTCACTTGCTCAAACAGAAAAGCTCAAAGCAATACATGTGTGCTGTCACTGGCTTGTGTTGACATGAGCATAGAAGCAAACACATCCATTGCAAAGAGAAGGTAAATGATATAAATAACCTTGGGAAAAAAGGTAAGTTGTATGAATAACCTTTGAAAACAAAAGGTAACTTGTACAAATAACCTTCAAAAAAAAGGTAAATTGTATGAATAACCTTGAAAATAGTTAAAGGTTATTTGATCAAATAACCTTTTCAAGGTTAAACATGATCTACCTAATAGGCAGAAAGTTAACTATTTTTTCAAAATAGCCTAAAAGCACCTTTTTAACCTAACCTCATCTTCAGGGCAGAACATTGTGGACGCGATCCAGGACGTCTGTACCAAGTATCGTCTCAAAGAGAGCCAGTAATTCTGCTTATCCATTGCATCCTCCACTGGATATTCACTTGTGAGTCCTTGCTAAGCTTGTCGAATCCGAGTGTCTTCCTAGGTATCACACCGCAAACTCGAAAATCGAGCGCTATAAAGTGAGTGTTTGCGCTGACCAGGGTGCATCCTCACATTAACAAATAAGCAATATTGGCTTCTTGGTTTTGAACCCTCTTTGATTTGCAAAACAATTCTTAGGGTCCGGCATTTTGCTAAGTTGAGTTCATACCTTGAAAGAGCATATAACATGCCACAAATCAGTGAGATATCCTCATCCATGGTTCCAGGAGCAGAGAGTCCCGAGACTTCCCTTCAGGTTTCGTCCACATCACCCGAGATTTGTGATGAACCATCTAGGAGCAAAGCCCTTAGTGTTAGGAAGATTGGTAAACCTGCAAGTCGCTCTTCTAGCAGTTCCAGTCGTGCCTCACTACCACCATTAGGTATCCAACGGGGTAGTTCCAGCGGGGATGCATCTCATCGGGGACTAGGATCATTTCCACAATCTGTTCCAATGAATCGCATGGATGTACAAATGGATGTTCAAATGGAAGCTGACAATTTTGATCAAAGATCAGAACATGTCGAACAGACTTATCATGATCATCGCACTCAACAGCAGCTGAATGTTTTGAGTGTTGGTGTTAATTCTGCAGTTGCACATGCTCGTGAATCCCAAGTTCGTGCAGAAGCTTACAATGCGGTTGCCCAATACCATCATCAATCCCAAGAAGCTCAAAGGGTCGCAGAGGTTAGTGTGATGGGTGCTGAACACAGGGTATCGCAAATTCACTCAGAAGCTTCAGCCCATGTAGCACAGTTGAATGCGAAGCACCAAGAAGAGATTTCTAGGATCCAGCATTCGGCAAACTTAGCACATGGAGAATTGGGTTTGAAGTTACAACAATCGGAACAATATAGCCAGACTTTGCTTGAGAAGTTGGAATCCCAACAAAATGAATTGGCTGAGCAAAGGGATCGGTTTCAAGAAATGCAAGCAGTGGTCATGTCATTGCAACATCAATTGACCATAGTCCATCATCAATCAAGTCCACCAATCGTTCCCCAAAATGGCACGGATCAATCAGACTTGTTGGATTGCATCTCGGCATTGAGAAATGAGGTACGGCAGTTGAAAGAGGATAACCAACAAAGGAAATCCTTGATGCATAGTTCATCGCAATTTGCCACGCCTAGTCAATATAACATTGCCACTCCAGTCATCCCAGTCAGCCAGAACCAGTTTCCAGCAGGGTCGCCGGTCGTTTCCCCTCATGCATCGGTCCATGCAGCATCCCCGTATGTTTCGCCAAACCAATCCGCATGTGCAGGGTATGTTCCACCATATTTCATGAACATGTCACCGAAGAAACCTCGGCCGCCAGGACAGCCGGGAACCCCATCATCATCCACGTCATCCAGATCTAGTGACCCAGGCAGAGGAAAGGTGGGTAATACTCCACCTAGTACTCATGATCCATCGTGGCCTAGTAATCCAGGTGATGGCAGTGGGGTTGGAGGAAGCCCAATAGCTCGTAGGCAAGATGGTCTTCGGTCGGTCGGTGCAGGTTCTGATAGAATCAATGATGAGTCGTCCATGTATAAAACAAAAGACCTGCAACCAGTGTCAGTGCCAACACTCCCCAATGATGCCGCGCAGTTCCGTGGTTGGCGCAACTCCTTTCTTACCAAAGCCACATCAATTGACAAGACAGGTGAGAACCGTATCATGACTTGGTTGCTGGAATCCTTCTCAGCAGATGTTTCAGTAAAGTACTTAGAGCAGACTTCTCTGGAAATGCCTCGTCTTGATGCATACCTTGCCAGTCAGCTGATGGAGCCCAAACATCTCCGAGGTGAATTGGGTTTACAATTTCAGGCCTATGCTGAGAAAGAGTAGTTGCGGGGTAGGGCGCCATTAGGAAGGGTTTTGCTCAACATGGTGGCCAGGAGATTCTTCTTAGACTTGAGCCGTGGAGCCAATCTGACACAGCAAAGCTTGTTAGAGCTCGACATCAGCGCATATATACTTATGAAGGCCTCCGCACCTTTGTTGATCGCATTGAGTTCGTTCTCAATTCAATCCCTCCTGATTTGCAGCCATCAGAGTTGACACGATAGACATGGTTGTACTCACGATTAAAGAAAGTAAGACTGATGCAGAGACACGTTGACAGAATCAAAGATTCCAAACAAACGTCTCACGTCAGATGTTGGGATTGGCTTTTCAATAAACTGAAGACCACGTTGTTGGAAATGAAGGAAGACCAAAACGAAGAGTCAATCAGAACGGCATTGCAAACACAGGCAAAGGCCAAGGCAAAGCCTAAAGGTACTGTTGCACAAGCAGGCGCGGATGAGGATGCTACAGCAAATGCTGCAGCAGCCAAGGCAAAGCCGAAGGCAAAACCAAAACCCAAACCTGCAACCAACCCAAAGGGTTCTTCCAAAGGAAATCAAAATGGCCCAAGTGTCCCGACAAAGTTGGATTCCAAAGGAAAAGACACTGGTAAAGGAGATGCCAAGGCGAAGGCAAAGCCCAAGCCAAATACACAAAGTCTTCCATGCATTTTCTGGCCCAAAGGACCTAGTAATAGAGGAAATGAATGTCCATTTTTTCATGATCCTAAGGCTGTGCCAAAGGCGTCAGCCGCTGCCGCAAAAGGTGCACCAACAACAAACCCAAAGGGTGGAGCATCAGGGGGGTCAGCAGGTTCCAATGCCATTTAATGCAGCTTCTAAGGCCACCGCCGCCATAGTTGTTGCTTCGTCGTTGTCAAAGGCATCGGCATCGGAGGTTCGATCAGAGTGCACATGGTCAACTTCCATTCTTGAGAGGTTTAAGCATACTATTGTAGCTTGTGCTAGACGGTTCCAGCCATTCTTCAAGTGCATCGCAGCCTTGACATGTTTGACCAAGTCTGTGCAGCAATCCCTTGATGGTCCCTTGGTGTTTGCTCCCTCGGGAGCATCCCAAGGTTTGCCTGCTGTTTTGTCATACCAACATGCGATGATAGCACAACATGATGAAAGGGGTGTGTATGAAATATCTTGGATAGCCGACTCCGGAGCAGGCCGTGACCTAGCATCCATGAAAGCTTTTCAGGATCAGGGCATCCCAAGACAAAGTCTGAATCAGTTTCTGCAAAGTACGCAAAGCGTCAAGTTTGAAACTGGTAATGGATGCGTAAATAGCAACACGTCGATCAATGCAAATGGTAGCAAATTCGGTGACGCCTCATTCCGTGTCATGCAGTCCGCAGTCCTGTCCTTTGGTGAGATCATTGGGACAGATTGTTGAGTCAGGCAAACCGTTTGTGTGGCTCCCAGGCCAGCTGCCTTTCTTTGGATTAGATGTGGACGCAGTTCAGCTTGCAGCAGATTCAGAAAGATTGTTTGTGGCCGACAAAGTCGATGATCACGTTCCAATTTTCTCTGAAACCATGCAATTCGAGGCACCATATTCTTTTGGGCTTCCTGCTGTCGATGCAGCGCATGGAGATGGACCTTCCAATGAAAAGCCCCAACCATCTGAGGTTCCAATCGTTGATGATCCTGGTGGTGATGCGGACTCTGAAGACGGGGACCTAGAACCAAAAGATAGGTATACCAGACTTTTGCAAGATGCTGCATCAATTGAACACAAAAGATTGCACATACCTAAGAATCCCACATGTGAAGTATGTCAAAGGAGTCGTATGTACCGTAGGCGGACCTTTTTCAAAGAGACATGATCCGCTTGAGTCGAGAGGGATGCTTCCAGAAGTTACTGCTTTTGGCGAACGGTTGGCATGTGATTTCATCATCGTATCGAAGTCCAGGACCGAAGGTCGAGACAATGTTGTCCTTGTTGTTCGCGATGAATTCAGTGGTTTTGTTCGAGCATTTCCGCTTGGATCCAGAAGCAGTGAGAACATCAATAAGCATCTTTTGGCATTTCTAGGACCGATTTATCATAAGCAGCCGTCCATTATGGTTAAGAGTGATCGAGCACATGAATTCCATGCATCATGCTCACAACTTGGTTTTCAACACGAGCCAACACTCGAGAACCGCTGGCCCCACAATGCCAAGTTGGAATGGGAGCTGAGAACAATAGAAGAAATCACTCGGGCTGTCCACTTACAAGCAGGTTTCCACATGTTTCAGGACCTCTGGACACTGTCAGTGTCGCATGCAGCATTCATGATCTCATGCTTCCACAAGACACCCTGAAGTGACCAGATTGGAGCTTGCGACAGGCAAACCTTGGACGGGCAGGGATATCCTCTTGGGTCAGCTTGTTTACATTCGTGATTTGAATCAGCAAAAGTTCCAAGCAAATGCCAAACCCGCAATCTTTCCGGGCTATCGACTCGATACGGGACCGCACTTCAAAGGAGTGCACTTGGTGTTGGATTATAAATCCCTTCAAGATAAGACTCCAGGTTATAATGTTCCCGTTAGCGTTCCTTTTGAAGAGGTTTTCATTCCGGAGGGTGATCCAATCATGCCTTTGTTCACAGCTTCACAAGCAGCACTGGCTGAGTTTGGTGGTTTGAAATTAGAAGGTGTGCCAAACATTGATGTTCCATTTTCATCGCTGCCATCCAGTGCGACACCTAGAGAACGGAATGAGTACATAACCTTAGATAGGTTGATTCGATAGGGTGCTTCACCTGGTTGTAAGGCTTGCGAAAATGCTGGAGGTGTTCATAACGCTGCATGCAAAGCAAGATTCACTAGTTTGATTCGTGCAGACAAGATTGCATCCGAGGGAAGACAGAGATCACCCTTGAGTCCAGCTGTTTCAATGCCTCCAACACCTGCATTGCCCCCTTCATCCATTGCTCCAATGACACCGTCGTTGCCGCCGGTTTTGGTCGAAGAAGCAATTGAGAATGTTGAGGAAAGGGCAGACCCATCCAGTTTACCTTTCAGTGCAGGTATACCACCAGGCACAGAAGAGGCCATGATCGGAAAAATCAATCGCCAGAGGCAAGGCGAGAAGGTTGCATGAGCTGAAAGGCAAAGACTCTCTTTTCGAATAATGTAGGTTACAGATTAGTACAGGGGACCCCCCCCAAACAAATCTAGGATACAGAATAGTGTGGAAAAAAGAAGGTGACGGGTACAGAATAGTGTGATATTAAAAAAAATGATAGATTTAAATTGATTTCAATTTATTTTGAATTGATTTCAATTTACTTTCAATTGATTTCAATTTATTTTGAAATGATTTCAATTTACTTTCAATTGATTTCAATTTATTTTGAATTGATTTCAATTTACTTTCAATTGATTTCAATTTATTTTGAAATGATTTCAATTTACTTTCAATTGATTTCAATTTATTTTGAATTGATTTCAATTTACTTTCAAGTAAAAGAAAAAACAATCACCTCAGGAAGCAGCTGGACACAATAGTGTACCCTCAAACAAACCATACTATTGTGTATCAGGGTTGCTCATGGACTACCCCCTTGAAAAATTGTTTGAGTGATGTTTTTTAATTGGGTTTTAATAAGGCATCATATATTTTGGGAAATTGAGCATTTCTGAGAATTCTAAATAAAAGAAAGTAATTGAGAAAATAAAAGACATAAACTTTAGCAAAGGAAAATGTAAAGGGAATGTTAAAAAAACAAAATCACCTCAGGAAGCAGCTGGACACAATAGTGTACCCTCAAACAAACCATACTATTGTGTATCAGGATCATTCATGTTTTTTTTGCTTGGCTGAAACTAATCCTTTGGAAAGCCTTTGGTTTTGATTCCAAGAAGAATGAAGCTAAGTAAAAGGAAACAAACTTTAGTAAAGGAAAAGGGAAAGGAAATGCTTGAAAAAAAACATAACCTCAGGAAGCAGCTGGACACAATAGTGTACCCTCAAACAAACCATACTATTGTGTATTATGATCATTCATGTTTTTTTTTGCTTGGCTGAAACTCATCCTTTGGAAAGCCTTTGGTTTTGATTTCAATTGATTTCAATTCATTTTCAACTGATGTTCAATTGATTTCAAATGATTTCAAATTAATTTCGATTGATTTTCAATTTGTTTAATTAAATTGTTTTTCAATTGATTTTCACTTCACTTTGAATTGATTTCAACTTAATTTATTAATTAACAAGGAATTGCTTTTCATTTGATTTCAATCCATTTTCATCTCACATGGGGGGATTTATTTCTTTGCTTGTGAAGGCTCAAGCCCATTCTAGCCAGCTTCTTTGCATCCCATCAGCTCAGCCATGGAGCAATTCAACACTGAGATGGACAAGCTCAGGAAGGACTACAATTATCATCTTGTGGAATGGTTTTCCAACCTCAGGAATATCCTGACTCTGGAGAAATTCTCTTTGAGTCCTAAGGCTTGGATTTGTTTTTTGTTTCCCAATGGGAAATCCATTAATTAATTAGTTAAATGGTTAATTAGCAATGAGTTATATTTTTGGGTGGTTCTTTAAGCAACTCCATGAAGGTGGTGGCTCTGACAGCTGAGATGGCTGACATCAAGGTGGAGCTCAGGTGCTCTCAGGAACAGTTTGTGGACATGCTGCAGAAGTACTACACTCAGCAGTTGGTTCAGCTTGAGGATCCTGATGCTGTGCCTGATTGGGTGATGCTCAGTTTCAGGAATGAACTCAGTCAGATCTTCAAAGACTTCAAGGGTTACCCAAAGATCACTCAGGGGCAATGGATTAGGATTCTCAAGACAGCTCTTCAGGATGCTCAGGATGGTTGGCCATCAGAGTGTATCCCTCTTCCTCAGCCTGCCCAGCCTGCCCAACCTGCTAAGTCTGATACATTTGATGATGCTACCCTCAGCAAGTTTCAGGATATGGAAAAGGAGTTGAATGCACAGCCTGACCATGAGGTGATGGAGGTGGCTAAGGACTCTCAGGTCTTAGACTCTCAGCCTATGGGGAGTGATGATGAAGCACCATCAGATACACCCTTTGGGTCCCAGGAGCTGGCTGATGATTCTCAGGTCTTAGACTCTCAGCCTATGAGCAGTGATGATTCAGCATCAGATCCATCCTCAGATGCTGAGCCCAAGTCCAAGAAGGCCAAGACTGAAGAGCCCTAGAGGACTGAAGGGTGTTTCTGGTGGTGTGGGATTAGTGCTCAGCTTGGACATAATCTTAGACTTTTGGCAATTTTGATTAATTAATTAATCAATTAATTAATTAGTTAGCATGCTTATGCATGTTTAAGTTTCTTATAATTGAGTAATTAGCTAATTAATTAACCAATGAAGTTGTAGCATGTTCATATTTGTGCATGTCTATGTGATTCCTCAGCTTTTTAAGGCTCAAATCTAAGGGCAAGGACTAATCAACTTTTGCTCCATATCATCTCAGCCATGTCTTTCTTTGACTATCATGGGAGAGGCTCAGGCAAACCTCATCCTATGTTTGAAGAGAAGCCTGCTGAGGTGCCAGATGGAGTTTTGTGGGCTCAGAGGGGTGGCCAAGGGCGCTACCAGCTTCAGTCCAATGATCCACCTCAGGAACCCTCATGCTTAGCACTCTTCAACAACTTGGACTCAGAAAACATTGTGGAGTATCCTAGATACCTTAGGGAGCCTAAGGCTGACTGTGGCAATGGCCACACAGTCTTCCTCAGCAGAATTCCCTGGCAATCAGGATGTAGAGAATGCTCTGTGCCTGGGTTGAACAAATGGATGATTTTTTTTGTTGGTGTGTGTGTTTTAGCATAGGACAATGAGCATTAATTAACTGATATAGTTGTCATTTTTTCATGGACACCATTTGCAACCCTGCAGGAACACAATGGCTGGTCTCAGGAAGTGATTCAAAGATATTACACTGAGGTGCTCAGAATGGACCCATTGCCTTGGGGTGCATTTGTAGCTCCTCAGTTCAGACAAGCTCAGTTCAAGCCTCCTGAGCCTGATGCACCAGCTGGATTCTCAGCAGCAACTGCTTCTTCATCAACAGGGAAGGGCTCAGGCAGACCTCATCAGCCCTTCGATGTGCTAGATGCTGCTTTATCAAATATGCAGAGAAGCTCAGTTTGGAAGCCTCAGCCTATCAGGACTGCCAATGATGCTCAGGGCTATGTCAAGTCTGAGCTCCAAAAGCTGAACATCAATGAGATTGACAAGCTCCTGGACAACTCAGAATCAGATCAGAAGCTCAGTGACTTGGACAATGTACCTGACCTGATTGAGGACATGAAGTCCAAGATTCTTCTACTTGAGCAGGCACTTGAATCTCAGGAGCTCACAATGCTTAGGCTCAGGAAAGATGCTAAGAACATGGAAGAGGAGCAAGGTGAGCTCAGGGCTTTGCATGCTGAGCTTCAACTGAATGTGAACAGAGCTCAGTTGTACTGGGAGCAGAAGCTGTCTCAGGATCTTGTGAATAAGGTAGCTCTGAGAAAGTTCATGGAAACTCATCAAATGAGTGAACTAGATGTCAAACAGCTGATGCAAAAAGCTCCTCAGATTGATCACAAGCCTCAGGACTCAGTGAAGGAAGTTGTGGATGTATAATTAACTCAGGTGCATGACTGCTGAGCAGATATATAGTTAATTAGAAGCCTTAGTCACTTCCTGAGTAATTATACCAGAGGCATTGTGAAGAATTGCTTAGCTGGCAGAAAAAAATGAGTGCAGCTCTGAAGTGATGTGGGTGGTTTTGCCACTGCTGCTGGTTGTTGTTGCAGTTTAGAATAATTGATTAATTAATTAATTAGTTAATTACTTAATTAACTAATTAATGAATTAATAATTAATTAATTATTTAGTTAATTAATTGATTACTTTAGCATAAGTAATGGGTAATGTTGGACATTAACATCACTGAGTTTAGTGTCAAATAATGGGTCTTTCAGTTTTGCTATCAGTTTCTTGTCCCTGACAGGACCTCAGCGTTCTGCCTACCTCACTCAGCATTAAGGTCTTCAGCAAGCTTGAGTGATTTTTTTTACATTGAGCTAAGCAAGGCTTAATGATTTTTGAATGTCTCAGCATGTGACTATCAGCAGGACACACTGGCAAAAGATGGCTGGGAAAGTGATGGGGTTGGGTAGAGTTGCAAGCACTAAGATAATTAATTAATTACTGAGATTAAACTTAGCAGCATGGACTAAGATTGAATTTAGCAGATGTGAATCAATTTAGATTTGATATTCTTTAAAATAATTACTTGGATGGATGATTGTTTTTTCACCTCAGGAAGAAGCTGGACACAATAGTGTACCCTCAAACAAACCATACTATTGTGTATCAGGATCATTCATGTTTTTTTTGCTTGGCTGAAACTAATCCTTTGGAAAGCCTTTGGTTTTGATTCCAAGAAGAATGAAGCTAAGTAAAAGGAAACAAACTTTAGTAAAGGAAAAGGGAAAGGAAATGCTTGAAAAAAAATATAACCTCAGGAAGCAGCTGGACACAATAGTGTACCCTCAAACAAACCATACTATTGTGTATCAGGGTTGCTCATGGACTACCCCCTTGAAAAATTGTTTGAGTGATGTTTTTTAATTGGGTTTTAATAAGGCATCATATATTTTGGGAAATTGAGCATTTCTGAGAATTCTAAATAAAAGAAGGTAATTGAGAAAATAAAAGAAATAAACTTTAGCAAAGGAAAATTAATTGGGTTTTAATAAGGTATCATCATATATTTTGGGAAATTAGGCATTTCTGAGAATTCTAAATACAAGAAACTAATTGAGAAAATACAAGACATAAACTTTAGCAAAGGAAAATGTAAAGGGAATGTTAAAAAAACAAAATCACCTCAGGAAGCAGCTGGACACAATAGTGTACCCTCAAACAAACCATACTATTGTGTATCAGGATCATTCATGTTTTTTTTTGGTTGGCTGAAACTAATCCTTTGGAAAGCCTTTGGTTTTGATTCCAAGAAGAATGAAGCTAAGTAAAAGGAAACAAACTTTAGTAAAGGAAAAGGGAAAGGAAATGCTTGAAAAAAAAATAACCTCAGGAAGCAGCTGGACACAATAGTGTACCCTCAAACAAACCATACTATTGTGTATCAGGGTTGCTCATGGACTACCCCCTTGAAAAATTGTTTGAGTGATGTTTTTTAATTGGGTTTTAATAGGGCATCATATATTTTGGGAAATTAGGCATTTCTGAGAATTCTAAATAAAAGAAAGTAATTGAGAAAATAAAAGACATAAACTTTAGCAAAGGAAAATGTAAAGGGAATGTTAAAAAACAAAATCACCTCAGGAAGCAGCTGGACACAATAGTGTACCCTCAAACAAACCATACTATTGTGTATCAGGATTGCTCATGGACTACCCTCTTGAAAAATTGTTTGGGTCATGTTTTTTAATTGGGTTTTAATAAGGCATCATATATTTTGAGAAATTGAGCATTTCTGAGAATTCTAAATAAAAGAAATTAATTGAGAAAATAAAAGACATAAACTTTAGCAAAGGAAAATGTAAAGGGAATGTTAAAAAAAAATCACCTCAGGAAGCAGCTGGACACAATAGTGTACCCTCAAACAAACCATACTATTGTGTATCAGGATTGCTCATGGACTACCCTCTTGAAAAATTGTTTGGGTCATGTTTTTTAATTGGGTTTTAATAAGGCATCATATATTTTGAGAAATTGAGCATTTCTGAGAATTGTAAATAAAAGAAACTAATTGAGAAAATAAAAAATAATAGCAAAGGAAAAGGTAAAGAGAATGTTAAAAAAACACCTCAGGAAGCAGCTGGACACAATAGTGTACCCCCAAACAAACCATACTATTTTGTATCATGATCATTCATGTTTTTTTGGTTGGCTGAAACTCATCCTTTGGAAAATCTTTACTTAGTTTTGATGTTATATACCAAAGCTTGTGAAGGCTCAGATCCAACTGTGTTGATTTTCTCAGCAATGGTGCTGCTGAAGAGCATGCTGGAATCACTCAGCACCATGAGATCACTTAGCTCCAGAGGACTGAAGGGTGTTTCTGGTGGGGTAGGATTGGTGCTCAGCTTGACCATGGCCTCAGACTTGTGGCAATCTTGATCAGTAATGCATGCTTATGCATGTGTAAGTTTCTTATAATTACTTGCACATGCATCATATTCAATAACTATATATTTATTGATTCATTATATATAATTGTAATAAATGAATTAGTCAACTAGATATTTTGCTTGCATGGTGTTGAATTATGCATGTCTATGTGATTCCTCAGCTGCTTTGATCTCAGTGCGATTTCCACCAACTCAGCTGCACTTCTTGCAAGCCATGAGTTCAAACACTGCTGCTAGTCAGCAGAATCACCCTTGGCAGCAGAGGACAGCTGCCCAAGGCTCAGGAAAAAAGGATGCTGAGGGCAGATATGGGCCCTGGGTACCTCAGCAACTCCTTAGCACTATTCCTGCTGGAATGGTGTATAGATCAGAGAAGGGAAAGCATGCTCAGTTGGTGCAACCATGTGATCCTAAGAGACCTTACATCTCTGAGCTGTTCCAGAATCAGGATAAGGAAGTTATGGTCAAGTACCCCAGGTACTTGGATGAGCCTAAGGTTGCCTGTGGTTCCTGTGGAGCTGACATTTTTCTCAGCAGAATTCCTTGGCAGTCAGGATGTGGCAAATGCAGAGTTCCTGGGTGGACTTAGAATAATGTTATTTTTGTTTACCTGTTTTTTGCTCCTGATTTTTATGTGCTTTGAACTAAAGTATTACTGCTAATTACAAGTACCTCAGTGACAGTTCAAAACAAAGTAAACAACATTAATCATATAATTAATTAATTAGCCAATTAATTAATTAATTGAGCAATTCATTACTTGGTAACATCATGAATTAATTGATCAATTACAGTCTACTTTTTTTTGTTTCATTCAAAGCAGCTTGCATTGAGGGCTCAGATGGATGGCCTCAGTGGGTGATCCAGTGGTACTACACCAGGATGATCAGCATGGATCCATTGCCATGGGCTAAGTCAGTGAAGGCAGATTATGGTAAGGCTCAGTTCATGGAAGATCCTTCTGCTTCTAGGCCTTCATCTTCTCAGCGTCCTCCTGAGCCTCTAGGCACACCAGTGATGCCTAAGGCAAGGCCAGCTGATCCACCTCAGGCCAGTGAGTGTCCTAGTGGTGAAGCATACTACTTCAACCAGCTCCAGCAGATGGATCCTGAGGGTAGGTGCTCAGCAATGGCTCTGCTTCTCTCAGATGCTTCCATGAATGATCAACCTCTGGAGGACCTGTTAGTTCACATGGATGAGCTCAAAGAATGCATAGAATTGATGGAACAAGCTCAGAAAATGCAGGAAAGGACTGTGGCCAGACTGAAGAAGGATCTCAGCTTGATGGAAGATGTGTCTCAGGAGATTTCAAACAACATCATTGCTTTCCAAGGAACCCATGAGAACATGCTTTTAATGAAAGATGCAGTACTAGCTGAGGAGGAGGCTCAGCAGGAGGCTGAAAAAGCTGAGAGGGATGCTCAGGAGGCTCAGGATGCTTTCATGACTCAGGAAATTGAAGATTTCATAGAGAAGCTGCCAATCTCAAGGCAGAGGGTTCTCTATTTGCTCAGCCCTCCACCTAAGAAGCAAAAATCTCAGAATGATGAGGATGAGTAGCTGCCTCAGGCAGATGGAACATCACTGAGTGAAATCTCACTGTGCTTTTTAAATTTGCTTTCAGAAGCAATCCATGCAGCTTGAATCCTTAGGAAAAAAGTGTGCAGCTCTGGAGGGATGTGGAGGGCTTCTTCTGCATGTTAATTGTTGGAAGTATTTGATTGCATAGTCAATTTGCTTGACACACATTGATGGGTAGAGACTTATTTATCTGATTAATTATTCAATGAACACTATACACTGAGATTAGTGTCAAAGAGTTGTATGCTTTGCTCTCAGCTTTTTGTCCCTGACAGGACATCAGCATCCTGAGCAAGTGGAGTACCTGGTGACTACATCATCCTTCTTAGTTGTGAGCATCTTCAGTGCTGAGGAGAAGGAGAAGCCAAGGCACTGAGGTTCTACTTCATAGTGAGACTCACTATGAAGTAGAACCTCAGAATGTGAGCTACATCATCTTCTACCTCAGCTAGCTTCTCAGTTGTTTCCAACTTTGTCCTGAGCAAGGCTCAGTATGCATCAGCATAGCACTATCAGCAAAAGGCATTGCCATAAAATGTTTGGGAAAGTGGTGGGTCTGGGTGAGGTTTCAATGACTAAGGTTGAACTCAGCTGAAGGAACCAACCATTTCTATAACTAACTGTTCATTAATTAATCACAATATGTTCAACTTTGATTTGGTGTCATGAGTTATGGCTTAGATTGAGCTTGTATGCAACCTCTCAGCTTCTTTGCAATGGTTCAGGTTGATTTTTGAGCTTGTGAAGGATCAAACACAGCCAGTAGAACCTTAGCTCAGTTCCACTGCACTAACTTTTTCAGCCATGGCAATGGGGAAGCTTACTACTCAGGAAGAGGGACAGCTCCTTAAGTTCATCTCAGATCTTGGCATTACACCTCAGGATGCTCTTATCTTCCTCAGTAGGCATGAGATCGACATGGGGGAGCATCAGGACCTCAGGTCTTCCCTTGATGAGCTGCACAAGGTGCATGCCTCCCTCAGTGGACAGTCTCAGGGAAATGGATTCAACCTCATCAAGTGCAAGGCTGAGCTGCTCAACATGCTGGCACTTGTGGAGGTCAGGCAGCATCAGTGGGTCCAGCATTGCCAGAACATTGAGAACCTCAGGGCTGATGTGATCAAGGAGGAGCTTGCTGAGATCAGGGACAAAGTGCTCAGCAGGATGCCCCAGCAGGTCACTGAGGACTCTCAGCATGCTGATGACTCTCAGGTCTTTGGTGACTCTCAGCAGGATGATGACTCTCAGGTCTTTGGTGACTCTGAGCAGGATGATGACTCTCAGGTCTTTGGTGACTCTGAGCAGGATGATGAAGCAGCATCAGATCCACCATCATCAGATGCTGAGCCCAAGTCCAAGAAGGCCAAGACTGAAGAGCCCTAGAGGACTGAAGGGTGTTTCTGGTGGTGTGGGATTGGCCATAATCTTAGACTTTTGGTCAGTTTTATCAGTAATTAATTAATGTTGACATCAAATAATTTGCTAATTAGCTAACTAATTGATTAATTAACCAATTAAGTTGTAGCATTTTTATATGTGCATGTCTATGTGATTCCTCAGCTTTTTAAGGCTTGCATGAAGTTGAATTCTGCATGTCTATGTGATCAGCAGCTCCTTGATCTCAATGTGATTAGCATCAACTCAGCTGCACTTCTTGCAAGCCATGAGTTCTCAGCACCACTGGAATTGGGAAGCAGCATCAGGCTCAGGAGATTCCAGAGGCACACACTCAGACAAGGGCTCAGGAGAAGTTGATGCTACAGGCAGATCTGGGCCCTGGGTAGCTCAGGCAGTCCTCAGTACTATCCCTGATGGGATGACTTATGAAGCATCAACAAGTGGAAACTATGCTCAGCTGAAGCCAAAACCTGATCCTCAGAAACCTTCCATGTCTGAGTTGTTTCAGGAAGCTAATCCATCACAGGTGGTCTTTTACCCCAGGTACTTGGATGAGCCACAGTTTGACTGTGGCAAAGGCCACAAAATCTTTCTCAGCAGAATCCCTTGGCAATCAGGATGTCGAGAATGCAAAGTTCCTGGGTTGACTTAGACTCATGCTCTTTTTGTTTCATTAAATGTTTTTGCTCCTGATTTTTTGTGCTCATAATGCAAGTATTACTGCTAATTACAAGTACCACAGTGACAATTCAAAACCTAAGTAATCCACATTAATTATATAATCAATTACTTAGACAAATGAGTAATGACTTGGTTTCCTGATAAAAGTAATCAATTACAGCCTACTTGGTTGCTTCATTCAAAGCAGTTAGCATTCAGGCTCAGGGAGGATGGTCTCAGTCAGTGCTGCAGTGGTACCATGCCAGGATTCTCAGCATGGACCCATTGCCATGGGCTACCTCAGTGATGGACAAGTATGGTAAGGCTCAGTTCATGCATGGTGCTGGCACTTCTTCTTCTCCTCAGCCTTGTCCTGAGCTTCCAGGCAGACCAATGATCCCTAAGGCAAGGCCTTCTCAGGCATCCCAGGCCAAGCAAGAGAAAGGTGCTCAGTACTACTATTCTCAGCTGGACCAGATGGATCCTCATGGCAGATGCTCAGCTATGATGGAGAAGGTGGAGAATGCTCAGATGAATTGTGATTATGAGGATCTCATTCCTGAGATAGATGAGATGAAAAACTGCTTAGAGTTGATGACAAAAGCTCAGAAGCTGCAGGATGAAACTGAGGCCAGACTCCAGGAAGATCTCTTCAGGATGAAGGAAGAGTCTCCGGCAACTCAGAAAGACATGGCTAACCTCAAGACTGTCATCAGCTCAGTGGAGATGGAAGCTGAGGAGATTCAAATAAGGAAGGAAACTGAGGAAGCTGAAGCTGCTCAGATGCTCCAAGAATTCATAGCTCAGAAAGGCATCACCATGAGTAGTGCCATCAAAATTCTCAAAGGTTGTGCCAATAGCAACTCTGAGAGGTACCTCAGCATGAGACAGAAAGAAAACCCTACTCCCAGCAGAAAGAGACAAAGGTCTCAGTAGAATCCTGAGAGCTGATGATTACTCTCAGCCTGCTGAGTCTTTTCAGAGCAACAAACAGCTTTCTGAGGTACCGCACTTCAAAGGAGTGCACTTGGTGTTGGATTATAAATCCCTTCAAGATAAGACTCCAGGTTATAATGTTCCCGTTAGCGTTCCTTTTGAAGAGGTTTTCATTCCGGAGGGTGATCCAATCATGCCTTTGTTCACAGCTTCACAAGCAGCACTGGCTGAGTTTGGTGGTTTGAAATTAGAAGGTGTGCCAAACATTGATGTTCCATTTTCATCGCTGCCATCCAGTGCGACACCTAGAGAACGGAATGAGTACATAACCTTAGATAGGTTGATTCGATAGGGTGCTTCACCTGGTTGTAAGGCTTGCGAAAATGCTGGAGGTGTTCATAACGCTGCATGCAAAGCAAGATTCACTAGTTTGATTCGTGCAGACAAGATTGCATCCGAGGGAAGACAGAGATCACCCTTGAGTCCAGCTGTTTCAATGCCTCCAACACCTGCATTGCCCCCTTCATCCATTGCTCCAATGACACCGTCGTTGCCGCCGGTTTTGGTCGAAGAAGCAATTGAGAATGTTGAGGAAAGGGCAGACCCATCCAGTTTACCTTTCAGTGCAGGTATACCACCAGGCACAGAAGAGGCCATGATCGGAAAAATCAATCGCCAGAGGCAAGGCGAGAAGGTTGCATGAGCTGAAAGGCAAAGACTCTCTTTTCGAATAATGTAGGTTACAGATTAGTACAGGGGACCCCCCCCCAAACAAATCTAGGATACAGAATAGTGTGGAAAAAAGAAGGTGACGGGTACAGAATAGTGTGATATTAAAAAAAATGATAGATTTAAATTGATTTCAATTTATTTTGAATTGATTTCAATTTACTTTCAATTGATTTCAATTTATTTTGAAATGATTTCAATTTACTTTCAATTGATTTCAATTTATTTTGAATTGATTTCAATTTACTTTCAATTGATTTCAATTTATTTTGAAATGATTTCAATTTACTTTCAATTGATTTCAATTTATTTTGAAATGATTTCAATTTATTTTGATTTCAATTTATTTTGAACTGATTTCAATTTACTTTCAATTGATTTCAATTTATTTTGAAATGATTTCAATTTACTTTCAATTGATTTCAATTTATTTTGAATTGATTTCAATTTACTTTCAATTGATTTCAATTTATTTTGAAATGATTTCAATTTACTTTCAATTGATTTCAATTTATTTTGAATTGATTTCAATTTACTTTCAATTGATTTCAATTTATTTTGAATTGATTTCAATTTACTTTCAATTGATTTCAATTTATTTTGAAATGATTTCAATTTACTTTCAATTGATTTCAATTTATTTTGAATTGATTTCAATTTACTTTCAATTGATTTCAATTTATTTTGAAATGATTTCAAGTTACTTTCAATTGATTTCAATTTATTTTGAAATGATTTCAATTTACTTTCAATTGATTTCAATTTATTTTGAATTGATTTCAATTTACTTTCAATTGATTTCAATTTATTTTGAAATGATTTCAATTTACTTTCAATTGATTTCAATTGATTTTGAATTGATTTGAAGTTACTTTCAATTGATTTCAATTTATTTTGAAATGATTTCAATTTATTTTGATTTCAATTTACTTTCAATTGATTTCAACTTACTTTCAATTCATTTCAAGTTACTTTCAATTGATTTCAATTTATTTTGAATTGATTTGAAGCTATTTTCAATTGATTTGAAGTTACTTTCAATTGATTTCAATTTACTTTCAATTGATTTCAATTTACTTTCAATTGATTTCAATTTATTTTGAATTGATTTCAATTTACTTTCAATTGATTTCAATTTATTTTGAAATGATTTCAATTTACTTTCAATTGATTTCAATTTACTTTCAATTGATTTCAAGTTACTTTCAATTGATTTGAAGTTACTTTCAATTGATTTAAAATTACTGTCAATTGATTTCAATTTACTTTCAAGAAAAGAAAAAAAAAACCTCAGGAAGCAGCTGGACACAATAGTGTACCCTCAAACAAACCATACTCTTGTGTATCATGATCATATTCATTTCAAGTTACTTTCAATTGATTTCAATTTACTTGCAATTGATTTCAATTTACTTTCAAGTAAAAGAAAAAACAATCACCTCAGGAAGCAGCTGGACACAATAGTGTACCCTCAAACAAACCATACTATTGTGTATCAGGGTTGCTCATGGACTACCCCCTTGAAAAATTGTTTGAGTGATGTTTTTTAATTGGGTTTTAATAAGGCATCATATATTTTGGGAAATTGAGCATTTCTGAGAATTCTAAATAAAAGAAGGTAATTGAGAAAATAAAAGAAATAAACTTTAGCAAAGGAAAATGTAAAGGGAATGTTAAAAAACAAAATCACCTCAGGAAGCAGCTGGACACAATAGTGTACCCTCAAACAAACCATACTATTGTGTATCAGGATCATTCATGTTTTTTTGCTTGGCTGAAACTAATCCTTTGGAAAGCCTTTGGTTTTGATTCCAAGAAGAATGAAGCTAAGTAAAAGGAAACAAACTTTAGTAAAGGAAAAGGGAAAGGAAATGCTTGAAAAAAAATATAACCTCAGGAAGCAGCTGGACACAATAGTGTACCCTCAAACAAACCATACTATTGTGTATCAGGGTTGCTCATGGACTACCCCCTTGAAAAATTGTTTGAGTGATGTTTTTTAATTGGGTTTTAATAAGGCATCATATATTTTGGGAAATTGAGCATTTCTGAGAATTCTAAATAAAAGAAACTAATTGAGAAAATAAAAGACATAAACTTTAGCAAAGGAAAATGTAAAGGGAATGTTAAAAAAACAAAATCACCTCAGGAAGCAGCTGGACACAATAGTGTACCCTCAAACAAACCATACTATTGTGTATCAGGATCATTCATGTTTTTTTTGCTTGGCTGAAACTAATCCTTTGGAAAGCCTTTGGTTTTGATTCCAAGAAGAATGAAGCTAAGTAAAAGGAAACAAACTTTAGTAAAGGAAAAGGGAAAGGAAATGCTTGAAAAAAAAATATAACCTCAGGAAGCAGCTGGACACAATAGTGTACCCTCAAACAAACCATACTATTGTGTATCAGGGTTGCTCATGGACTACCCCCTTGAAAAAATGTTTGAGTGATGTTTTTTAATTGGGTTTTAATAAGGCATCATTTTTTAATTGGGTTTTTAATTGGGTTTTAATAAGGCATCATTTAATAAGGCCATGTCTATGTGATTCCTCAGCTGCTTTGATCTCAGTGCGATTTCCACCAACTCAGCTGCACTTCTTGCAAGCCATGAGTTCAAACACTGCTGCTAGTCAGAAGAATCACCCTTGGCAGCAGAGGACAGCTGCCCAAGGCTCAGGAAAAAAGGATGCTGAGGGCAGATATGGGCCCTGGGTACCTCAGCAACTCCTTAGCACTATTCCTGCTGGAATGGTGTATAGATCAGAGAAGGGAAAGCATGCTCAGTTGGTGCAACCATGTGATCCTAAGAGACCTTACATCTCTGAGCTGTTCCAGAATCAGGATAAGGAAGTTATGGTCAAGTACCCCAGGTACTTGGATGAGCCTAAGGTTGCCTGTGGTTCCTGTGGAGCTGACATTTTTCTCAGCAGAATTCCTTGGCAGTCAGGATGTGGCAAATGCAGAGTTCCTGGGTGGACTTAGAATAATGTTATTTTTGTTTACCTGTTTTTTGCTCCTGATTTTTATGTGCTTTGAACTAAAGTATTACTGCTAATTACAAGTACCTCAGTGACAGTTCAAAACAAAGTAAACAACATTAATCATATAATTAATTAATTAGCCAATTAATTAATTAATTGAGCAATTCATTACTTGGTAACATCATGAATTAATTGATCAATTACAGTCTACTTTTTTGTTTCATTCAAAGCAGCTTGCATTGAGGGCTCAGATGGATGGCCTCAGTGGGTGATCCAGTGGTACTACACCAGGATGATCAGCATGGATCCATTGCCATGGGCTAAGTCAGTGAAGGCAGATTATGGTAAGGCTCAGTTCATGGAAGATCCTTCTGCTTCTAGGCCTTCATCTTCTCAGCGTCCTCCTGAGCCTCTAGGCACACCAGTGATGCCTAAGGCAAGGCCAGCTGATCCACCTCAGGCCAGTGAGTGTCCTAGTGGTGAAGCATACTACTTCAACCAGCTCCAGCAGATGGATCCTGAGGGTAGGTGCTCAGCAATGGCTCTGCTTCTCTCAGATGCTTCCATGAATGATCAACCTCTGGAGGACCTGTTAGTTCACATGGATGAGCTCAAAGAATGCATAGAATTGATGGAACAAGCTCAGAAAATGCAGGAAAGGACTGTGGCCAGACTGAAGAAGGATCTCAGCTTGATGGAAGATGTGTCTCAGGAGATTTCAAACAACATCATTGCTTTCCAAGGAACCCATGAGAACATGCTTTTAATGAAAGATGCAGTACTAGCTGAGGAGGAGGCTCAGCAGGAGGCTGAAAAAGCTGAGAGGGAGGCTCAGGAGGCTCAGGATGCTTTCATGACTCAGGAAATTGAAGATTTCATAGAGAAGCTGCCAATCTCAAGGCAGAGGGTTCTCTATTTGCTCAGCCCTCCACCTAAGAAGCAAAAATCTCAGAATGATGAGGATGAGTAGCTGCCTCAGGCAGATGGAACATCACTGAGTGAAATCTCACTGTGCTTTTTAAATTTGCTTTCAGAAGCAATCCATGCAGCTTGAATCCTTAGGAAAAAAGTGTGCAGCTCTGGAGGGATGTGGAGGGCTTCTTCTGCATGTTAATTGTTGGAAGTATTTGATTGCATAGTCAATTTGCTTGACACACATTGATGGGTAGAGACTTATTTATCTGATTAATTATTCAATGAACACTATACACTGAGATTAGTGTCAAAGAGTTGTATGCTTTGCTCTCAGCTTTTTGTCCCTGACAGGACATCAGCATCCTGAGCAAGTGGAGTACCTGGTGACTACATCATCCTTCTTAGTTGTGAGCATCTTCAGTGCTGAGGAGAAGGAGAAGCCAAGGCACTGAGGTTCTACTTCATAGTGAGACTCACTATGAAGTAGAACCTCAGAATGTGAGCTACATCATCTTCTACCTCAGCTAGCTTCTCAGTTGTTTCCAACTTTGTCCTGAGCAAGGCTCAGTATGCATCAGCATAGCACTATCAGCAAAAGGCATTGCCATAAAATGTTTGGGAAAGTGGTGGGTCTGGGTGAGGTTTCAATGACTAAGGTTGAACTCAGCTGAAGGAACCAACCATTTCTATAACTAACTGTTCATTAATTAATCACAATATGTTCAACTTTGATTTGGTGTCATGAGTTATGGCTTAGATTGAGCTTGTATGCAACCTCTCAGCTTCTTTGCAATGGTTCAGGTTGATTTTTGAGCTTGTGAAGGATCAAACACAGCCAGTAGAACCTTAGCTCAGTTCCACTGCACTAACTTTTTCAGCCATGGCAATGGGGAAGCTTACTACTCAGGAAGAGGGACAGCTCCTTAAGTTCATCTCAGATCTTGGCATTACACCTCAGGATGCTCTTATCTTCCTCAGTAGGCATGAGATCGACATGGGGGAGCATCAGGACCTCAGGTCTTCCCTTGATGAGCTGCACAAGGTGCATGCCTCCCTCAGTGGACAGTCTCAGGGAAATGGATTCAACCTCATCAAGTGCAAGGCTGAGCTGCTCAACATGCTGGCACTTGTGGAGGTCAGGCAGCATCAGTGGGTCCAGCATTGCCAGAACATTGAGAACCTCAGGGCTGATGTGATCAAGGAGGAGCTTGCTGAGATCAGGGACAAAGTGCTCAGCAGGATGCCCCAGCAGGTCACTGAGGACTCTCAGCATGCTGATGACTCTCAGGTCTTTGGTGACTCTCAGCAGGATGATGACTCTCAGGTCTTTGGTGACTCTGAGCAGGATGATGACTCTCAGGTCTTTGGTGACTCTGAGCAGGATGATGAAGCAGCATCAGATCCACCATCATCAGATGCTGAGCCCAAGTCCAAGAAGGCCAAGACTGAAGAGCCCTAGAGGACTGAAGGGTGTTTCTGGTGGTGTGGGATTGGCCATAATCTTAGACTTTTGGTCAGTTTTATCAGTAATTAATTAATGTTGACATCAAATAATTTGCTAATTAGCTAACTAATTGATTAATTAACCAATTAAGTTGTAGCATTTTTATATGTGCATGTCTATGTGATTCCTCAGCTTTTTAAGGCTTGCATGAAGTTGAATTCTGCATGTCTATGTGATTCAGCAGCTCCTTGATCTCAATGTGATTAGCATCAACTCAGCTGCACTTCTTGCAAGCCATGAGTTCTCAGCACCACTGGAATTGGGAAGCAGCATCAGGCTCAGGAGATTCCAGAGGCACACACTCAGACAAGGGCTCAGGAGAAGTTGATGCTACAGGCAGATCTGGGCCCTGGGTAGCTCAGGCAGTCCTCAGTACTATCCCTGATGGGATGACTTATGAAGCATCAACAAGTGGAAAATATGCTCAGCTGAAGCCAAAACCTGATCCTCAGAAACCTTCCATGTCTGAGTTGTTTCAGGAAGCTAATCCATCACAGGTGGTCTTTTACCCCAGGTACTTGGATGAGCCACAGTTTGACTGTGGCAAAGGCCACAAAATCTTTCTCAGCAGAATCCCTTGGCAATCAGGATGTCGAGAATGCAAAGTTCCTGGGTTGACTTAGACTCATGCTCTTTTTGTTTCATTAAATGTTTTTGCTCCTGATTTTTTTGTGCTCATAATGCAAGTATTACTGCTAATTACAAGTACCACAGTGACAATTCAAAACCTAAGTAATCCACATTAATTATATAATCAATTACTTAGACAAATGAGTAATGACTTGGTTTCCTGATAAAAGTAATCAATTACAGCCTACTTGGTTGCTTCATTCAAAGCAGTTAGCATTCAGGCTCAGGGAGGATGGTCTCAGTCAGTGCTGCAGTGGTACCATGCCAGGATTCTCAGCATGGACCCATTGCCATGGGCTACCTCAGTGATGGACAAGTATGGTAAGGCTCAGTTCATGCATGGTGCTGGCACTTCTTCTTCTCCTCAGCCTTGTCCTGAGCTTCCAGGCAGACCAATGATCCCTAAGGCAAGGCCTTCTCAGGCATCCCAGGCCAAGCAAGAGAAAGGTGCTCAGTACTACTATTCTCAGCTGGACCAGATGGATCCTCATGGCAGATGCTCAGCTATGATGGAGAAGGTGGAGAATGCTCAGATGAATTGTGATTATGAGGATCTCATTCCTGAGATAGATGAGATGAAAAACTGCTTAGAGTTGATGACAAAAGCTCAGAAGCTGCAGGATGAAACTGAGGCCAGACTCCAGGAAGATCTCTTCAGGATGAAGGAAGAGTCTCCGGCAACTCAGAAAGACATGGCTAACCTCAAGACTGTCATCAGCTCAGTGGAGATGGAAGCTGAGGAGATTCAAATAAGGAAGGAAACTGAGGAAGCTGAAGCTGCTCAGATGCTCCAAGAATTCATAGCTCAGAAAGGCATCACCATGAGTAGTGCCATCAAAATTCTCAAAGGTTGTGCCAATAGCAACTCTGAGAGGTACCTCAGCATGAGACAGAAAGAAAACCCTACTCCCAGCAGAAAGAGACAAAGGTCTCAGTAGAATCCTGAGAGCTGATGATTACTCTCAGCCTGCTGAGTCTTTTCAGAGCAACAAACAGCTTTCTGAGGTACCGCACTTCAAAGGAGTGCACTTGGTGTTGGATTATAAATCCCTTCAAGATAAGACTCCAGGTTATAATGTTCCCGTTAGCGTTCCTTTTGAAGAGGTTTTCATTCCGGAGGGTGATCCAATCATGCCTTTGTTCACAGCTTCACAAGCAGCACTGGCTGAGTTTGGTGGTTTGAAATTAGAAGGTGTGCCAAACATTGATGTTCCATTTTCATCGCTGCCATCCAGTGCGACACCTAGAGAACGGAATGAGTACATAACCTTAGATAGGTTGATTCGATAGGGTGCTTCACCTGGTTGTAAGGCTTGCGAAAATGCTGGAGGTGTTCATAACGCTGCATGCAAAGCAAGATTCACTAGTTTGATTCGTGCAGACAAGATTGCATCCGAGGGAAGACAGAGATCACCCTTGAGTCCAGCTGTTTCAATGCCTCCAACACCTGCATTGCCCCCTTCATCCATTGCTCCAATGACACCGTCGTTGCCGCCGGTTTTGGTCGAAGAAGCAATTGAGAATGTTGAGGAAAGGGCAGACCCATCCAGTTTACCTTTCAGTGCAGGTATACCACCAGGCACAGAAGAGGCCATGATCGGAAAAATCAATCGCCAGAGGCAAGGCGAGAAGGTTGCATGAGCTGAAAGGCAAAGACTCTCTTTTCGAATAATGTAGGTTACAGATTAGTACAGGGGACCCCCCCCCAAACAAATCTAGGATACAGAATAGTGTGGAAAAAAGAAGGTGACGGGTACAGAATAGTGTGATATTTAAAAAAAATGATAGATTTAAATTGATTTCAATTTATTTTGAATTGATTTCAATTTACTTTCAATTGATTTCAATTTATTTTGAAATGATTTCAATTTACTTTCAATTGATTTCAATTTATTTTGAATTGATTTCAATTTACTTTCAATTGATTTCAATTTATTTTGAAATGATTTCAATTTACTTTCAATTGATTTCAGTTTATTTTGAAATGATTTCAATTTATTTTGATTTCAATTTATTTTGAACTGATTTCAATTTACTTTCAATTGATTTCAATTTATTTTGAAATGATTTCAATTTACTTTCAATTGATTTCAATTTATTTTGAATTGATTTCAATTTACTTTCAATTGATTTCAATTTATTTTGAAATGATTTCAATTTACTTTCAATTGATTTCAATTTATTTTGAATTGATTTCAATTTACTTTCAATTGATTTCAATTTATTTTGAAATGATTTCAAGTTACTTTCAATTGATTTCAATTTATTTTGAAATGATTTCAATTTACTTTCAATTGATTTCAATTTATTTTGAATTGATTTCAATTTACTTTCAATTGATTTCAATTTATTTTGAAATGATTTCAAGTTACTTTCAATTGATTTGAAGTTACTTTCAATTGATTTTAATTGATTTTGAATTGATTTGAAGTTACTTTCAATTGATTTCAATTTATTTTGAAATGATTTCAATTTATTTTGATTTCAATTTACTTTCAATTGATTTCAACTTACTTTCAATTCATTTCAAGTTACTTTCAATTGGTTTCAATTTATTTTGAATTGATTTGAAGTTATTTTCAATTGATTTGAAGTTACTTTCAATTGATTTCAATTTACTTTCAATTGATTTCAATTTACTTTCAATTGATTTCAATTTATTTTGAATTGATTTCAATTTACTTTCAATTGATTTCAATTTATTTTGAAATGATTTCAATTTACTTTCAATTGATTTCAATTTACTTTCAATTGATTTCAAGTTACTTTCAATTGATTTGAAGTTACTTTCAATTGATTTAAAATTACTGTCAATTGATTTCAATTTACTTTCAAGAAAAGAAAAAAACCTCAGGAAGCAGCTGGACACAATAGTGTACCCTCAAACAAACCATACTCTTGTGTATCATGATCATATTCATTTCAAGTTACTTTCAATTGATTTCAATTTACTTGCAATTGATTTCAATTTACTTTCAAGTAAAAGAAAAAACAATCACCTCAGGAAGCAGCTGGACACAATAGTGTACCCTCAAACAAACCATACTATTGTGTATCAGGATCATTCATGTTTTTTTGCTTGGCTGAAACTAATCCTTTGGAAAGCCTTTGGTTTTGATTCCAAGAAGAATGAAGCTAAGTAAAAGGAAACAAACTTTAGTAAAGGAAAAGGGAAAGGAAATGCTTGAAAAAAATATAACCTCAGGAAGCAGCTGGACACAATAGTGTACCCTCAAACAAACCATACTATTGTGTATCAGGGTTGCTCATGGACTACCCCCTTGAAAAATTGTTTGAGTGATGTTTTTTAATTGGGTTTTAATAAGGCATCATATATTTTGGGAAATTGAGCATTTCTGAGAATTCTAAATAAAAGAAACTAATTGAGAAAATAAAAGACATAAACTTTAGCAAAGGAAAATGTAAAGGGAATGTTAAAAAAACAAAATCACCTCAGGAAGCAGCTGGACACAATAGTGTACCCTCAAACAAACCATACTATTGTGTATCAGGATCATTCATGTTTTTTTTGCTTGGCTGAAACTAATCCTTTGGAAAGCCTTTGGTTTTGATTCCAAGAAGAATGAAGCTAAGTAAAAGGAAACAAACTTTAGTAAAGGAAAAGGGAAAGGAAATGCTTGAACAAAAATATAACCTCAGGAAGCAGCTGGACACAATAGTGTACCCTCAAACAAACCATACTATTGTGTATCAGGGTTGCTCATGGACTACCCCCTTGAAAAAATGTTTGAGTGATGTTTTTTAATTGGGTTTTAATAAGGCATCATATATTTTGGGAAATTGAGCATTTCTGAGAATTCTAAATAAAAGAAAGTAATTGAGAAAATAAAAGACATAAACTTTAGCAAAGGAAAATGTAAAGGGAATGTTAAAAAACAAAATCACCTCAGGAAGCAGCTGGACACAATAGTGTACCCTCAAACAAACCATACTATTGTGTATCAGGATCATTCATGTTTTTTTTGCTTGGCTGAAACTAATCCTTTGGAAAGCCTTTGGTTTTGATTCAAAGAAGGATGAAGCTAAGTAAAAGGAAACAAACTTTAGTAAATGAAAAGGGAAAGGAAATGCTTGAAAAAAAACTTAACCTCAGGAAGCAGCTGGACACAATAGTGTACCCTCAAACAAACCATACTATTGTGTATTATGATCATTCATGTTTTTTTTTGCTTGGCTGAAACTCATCCTTTGGAAAGCCTTTGGTTTTGATTTCAATTGATTTCATTTCATTTTCAACTTATGTTCAATTGATTTCAAATGATTTCAAATTAATTTCGATTGATTTTCAATTTGTTTAATTAAATTGTTTTTCAATTGATTTTCACTTCACTTTGAATTGATTTCAACTTAATTTATTAATTAACAAGGAATTGCTTTTCATTTGATTTCAATCCATTTTCATCTCACATGGGGGGATTTATTTCTTTGCTTGTGAAGGCTCAAGCCCATTCTAGCCAGCTTCTTTGCATCCCATCAGCTCAGCCATGGAGCAATTAACACTGAGATGGACAAGCTCAGGAAGGACTACAATTATCATCTTGTGGAATGGTTTTCCAACCTCAGGAATATCCTGACTCTGGAAAAATTCTCTTTGAGTCCTAAGGCTTGGATTTGTTTTTTGTTTCCCAATGGGAAATCCATTAATTAATTAGTTAAATGGTTAATTAGCAATGAGTTATATTTTTGGGTGGTTCTTTAAGCAACTCCATGAAGGTGGTGGCTCTGACAGCTGAGATGGCTGACATCAAGGTGGAGCTCAGGTGCTCTCAGGAACAGTTTGTGGACATGCTGCAGAAGTACTACACTCAGCAGTTGGTTCAGCTTGAGGATCCTGATGCTGTGCCTGATTGGGTGATGCTCAGTTTCAGGAATGAACTCAGTCAGATCTTCAAAGACTTCAAGGGTTACCCAAAGATCACTCAGGGGCAATGGATTAGGATTCTCAAGACAGCTCTTCAGGATGCTCAGGATGGTTGGCCATCAGAGTGTATCCCTCTTCCTCAGCCTGCCCAGCCTGCCCAACCTGCTAAGTCTGATACATTTGATGCTACCCTCAGCAAGTTTCAGGATATGGAAAAGGAGTTGAATGCACAGCCTGACCATGAGGTGATGGAGGTGGCTAAGGACTCTCAGGTCTTAGACTCTCAGCCTATGGGGAGTGATGATGAAGCACCATCAGATACACCCTTTGGGTCCCAGGAGCTGGCTGATGATTCTCAGGTCTTAGACTCTCAGCCTATGAGCAGTGATGATTCAGCATCAGATCCATCCTCAGATGCTGAGCCCAAGTCCAAGAAGGCCAAGACTGAAGAGCCCTAGAGGACTGAAGGGTGTTTCTGGTGGTGTGGGATTAGTGCTCAGCTTGGACATAATCTTAGACTTTTGGCAATTTTGATTAATTAATTAATCAATTAATTAATTAGTTAGCATGCTTATGCATGTTTAAGTTTCTTATAATTGAGTAATTAGCTAATTAATTAACCAATGAAGTTGTAGCATGTTCATATTTGTGCATGTCTATGTGATTCCTCAGCTTTTTAAGGCTCAAATCTAAGGGCAAGGACTAATCAACTTTTGCTCCATATCATCTCAGCCATGTCTTTCTTTGACTATCATGGGAGAGGCTCAGGCAAACCTCATCCTATGTTTGAAGAGAAGCCTGCTGAGGTGCCAGATGGAGTTTTGTGGGCTCAGAGGGGTGGCCAAGGGCGCTACCAGCTTCAGTCCAATGATCCACCTCAGGAACCCTCATGCTTAGCACTCTTCAACAACTTGGACTCAGAAAACATTGTGGAGTATCCTAGATACCTTAGGGAGCCTAAGGCTGACTGTGGCAATGGCCACACAGTCTTCCTCAGCAGAATTCCCTGGCAATCAGGATGTAGAGAATGCTCTGTGCCTGGGTTGAACAAATGGATGATTTTTTTTGTTGGTGTGTGTGTTTTAGCATAGGACAGTGAGCATTAATTAACTGATATAGTTGTCATTTTTTCATGGACACCATTTGCAACCCTGCAGGAACACAATGGCTGGTCTCAGGAAGTGATTCAAAGATATTACACTGAGGTGCTCAGAATGGACCCATTGCCTTGGGGTGCATTTGTAGCTCCTCAGTTCAGACAAGCTCAGTTCAAGCCTCCTGAGCCTGATGCACCAGCTGGATTCTCAGCAGCAACTGCTTCTTCATCAACAGGGAAGGGCTCAGGCAGACCTCATCAGCCCTTCGATGTGCTAGATGCTGCTTTATCAAATATGCAGAGAAGCTCAGTTTGGAAGCCTCAGCCTATCAGGACTGCCAATGATGCTCAGGGCTATGTCAAGTCTGAGCTCCAAAAGCTGAACATCAATGAGATTGACAAGCTCCTGGACAACTCAGAATCAGATCAGAAGCTCAGTGACTTGGACAATGTACCTGACCTGATTGAGGACATGAAGTCCAAGATTCTTCTACTTGAGCAGGCACTTGAATCTCAGGAGCTCACAATGCTTAGGCTCAGGAAAGATGCTAAGAACATGGAAGAGGAGCAAGGTGAGCTCAGGGCTTTGCATGCTGAGCTTCAACTGAATGTGAACAGAGCTCAGTTGTACTGGGAGCAGAAGCTGTCTCAGGATCTTGTGAATAAGGTAGCTCTGAGAAAGTTCATGGAAACTCATCAAATGAGTGAACTAGATGTCAAACAGCTGATGCAAAAAGCTCCTCAGATTGATCACAAGCCTCAGGACTCAGTGAAGGAAGTTGTGGATGTATAATTAACTCAGGTGCATGACTGCTGAGCAGATATATAGTTAATTAGAAGCCTTAGTCACTTCCTGAGTAATTATACCAGAGGCATTGTGAAGAATTGCTTAGCTGGCAGAAAAAAATGAGTGCAGCTCTGAAGTGATGTGGGTGGTTTTGCCACTGCTGCTGGTTGTTGTTGCAGTTTAGAATAATTGATTAATTAATTAATTAGTTAATTACTTAATTAACTAATTAATGAATTAATAATTAATTAATTATTTAGTTAATTAATTGATTACTTTAGCATAAGTAATGGGTAATGTTGGACATTAACATCACTGAGTTTAGTGTCAAATAATGGGTCTTTCAGTTTTGCTATCAGTTTCTTGTCCCTGGCAGGACCTCAGCGTTCTGCCTACCTCACTCAGCATTAAGGTCTTCAGCAAGCTTGAGTGATTTTTTTTTACATTGAGCTAAGCAAGGCTTAATGATTTTTGAATGTCTCAGCATGTGACTATCAGCAGGACACACTGGCAAAAGATGGCTGGGAAAGTGATGGGGTTGGGTAGAGTTGCAAGCACTAAGATAATTAATTAATTACTGAGATTAAACTTAGCAGCATGGACTAAGATTGAATTTAGCAGATGTGAATCAATTTAGATTTGATATTCTTTAAAATAATTACTTGGATGGATGATTGTTTTTTTCACCTCAGGAAGAAGCTGGACACAATAGTGTACCCTCAAACAAACCATACTATTGTGTATCAGGATCATTCATGTTTTTTTTGCTTGGCTGAAACTAATCCTTTGGAAAGCCTTTGGTTTTGATTCCAAGAAGAATGAAGCTAAGTAAAAGGAAACAAACTTTAGTAAAGGAAAAGGGAAAGGAAATGCTTGAAAAAAAATATAACCTCAGGAAGCAGCTGGACACAATAGTGCACCCTCAAACAAACCATACTATTGTGTATCAGGGTTGCTCATGGACTACCACCTTGAAAAATTGTTTGAGTGATGTTTTTTAATTGGGTTTTAATAAGGCATCATATATTTTGGGAAATTAGGCATTTCTGAGAATTCTAAATACAAGAAACTAATTGAGAAAATACAAGACATAAACTTTAGCAAAGGAAAATGTAAAGGGAATGTTAAAAAAACAAAATCACCTCAGGAAGCAGCTGGACACAATAGTGTACCCTCAAACAAACCATACTATTGTGTATCAGGATCATTCATGTTTTTTTTTGGTTGGCTGAAACTAATCCTTTGGAAAGCCTTTGGTTTTGATTCCAAGAAGAATGAAGCTAAGTAAAAGGAAACAAACTTTAGTAAAGGAAAAGGGAAAGGAAATGCTTGAAAAAAAAATAACCTCAGGAAGCAGCTGGACACAATAGTGTACCCTCAAACAAACCATACTATTGTGTATCAGGGTTGCTCATGGACTACCCCCTTGAAAAATTGTTTGAGTGATGTTTTTTAATTGGGTTTTAATAGGGCATCATATATTTTGGGAAATTAGGCATTTCTGAGAATTCTAAATAAAAGAAAGTAATTGAGAAAATAAAAGACATAAACTTTAGCAAAGGAAAATGTAAAGGGAATGTTAAAAAACAAAATCACCTCAGGAAGCAGCTGGACACAATAGTGTACCCTCAAACAAACCATACTATTGTGTATCAGGATTGCTCATGGACTACCCTCTTGAAAAATTGTTTGGGTCATGTTTTTTAATTGGGTTTTAATAAGGCATCATATATTTTGAGAAATTGAGCATTTCTGAGAATTCTAAATAAAAGGAACTAATTGAGAAAATAAAAGACATAAACTTTAGCAAAGGAAAATGTAAAGGGAATGTTAAAAAACAAAATCACCTCAGGAAGCAGCTGGACACAATAGTGTACCCTCAAACAAACCATACTATTGTGTATCAGGATTGCTCATGGACTACCCTCTTGAAAAATTGTTTGGGTCATGTTTTTTTAATTGGGTTTTAATAAGGCATCATATATTTTGAGAAATTGAGCATTTCTGAGAATTGTAAATAAAAGAAACTAATTGAGAAAATAAAAAATAATAGCAAAGGAAAAGGTAAAGAGAATGTTAAAAAAACACCTCAGGAAGCAGCTGGACACAATAGTGTACCCCCAAACAAACCATACTATTTTGTATCATGATCATTCATGTTTTTTTTGGTTGGCTGAAACTCATCCTTTGGAAAATCTTTACTTAGTTTTGATGTTATATACCAAAGCTTGTGAAGGCTCAGATCCAACTGTGTTGATTTTCTCAGCAATGGTGCTGCTGAAGAGCATGCTGGAATCACTCAGCACCATGAGATCACTTAGCTCCAGAGGACTGAAGGGTGTTTCTGGTGGGGTAGGATTGGTGCTCAGCTTGACCATGGCCTCAGACTTGTGGCAATCTTGATCAGTAATGCATGCTTATGCATGTGTAAGTTTCTTATAATTACTTGCACATGCATCATATTCAATAACTATATATTTATTGATTCATTATATATAATTGTAATAAATGAATTAGTCAACTAGATATTTTGCTTGCATGGTGTTGAATTATGCATGTCTATGTGATTCCTCAGCTGCTTTGATCTCAGTGCGATTTCCACCAACTCAGCTGCACTTCTTGCAAGCCATGAGTTCAAACACTGCTGCTAGTCAGCAGAATCACCCTTGGCAGCAGAGGACAGCTGCCCAAGGCTCAGGAAAAAAGGATGCTGAGGGCAGATATGGGCCCTGGGTACCTCAGCAACTCCTTAGCACTATTCCTGCTGGAATGGTGTATAGATCAGAGAAGGGAAAGCATGCTCAGTTGGTGCAACCATGTGATCCTAAGAGACCTTACATCTCTGAGCTGTTCCAGAATCAGGATAAGGAAGTTATGGTCAAGTACCCCAGGTACTTGGATGAGCCTAAGGTTGCCTGTGGTTCCTGTGGAGCTGACATTTTTCTCAGCAGAATTCCTTGGCAGTCAGGATGTGGCAAATGCAGAGTTCCTGGGTGGACTTAGAATAATGTTATTTTTGTTTACCTGTTTTTTGCTCCTGATTTTT
>CBDDTI010000614.1:0-5194 GCA_965233585.1 bacterium | reverse complement strand
TCTTTGCCGGTGCATGTTTCCCGTGTAAAAACTAAAATGTTGCATGAACCACTCTGAAAAGTTCTTTCGTTCACAGGTGAAGTTTCTACCACTGTAAACCTAGAACGACGGGAACATGCAGATGTCAGACTTCTCATAACCACACATGCCCATAATAACCATTTGTTTGACGGGAAAGCGACGAACAAAGACGCGTTCGAGAAAATAGCATAACAGTTTACCAAGGCATCTGGTTTTTTGGTGAAGCGACGGAGAGGGGCTTGTAAACGAATGGGACTTTGACAAATGGAACGCTCTCTTCCCAAACGGAAATTCCCAGAATTCCCAATGGAAATTTTCCGAATTTCTTTGTAAATGGAAAACGCCCCAGGAGCCCGATGAAACCCTATCGCTCGCTCGCCGCTCCTCCTGATTTATAAAAAGCGCATTTCTAAGTTTAGGCGCATTTTTCTCTAGGAAGATGGCTTTCAGAAGTATGACCGCAACTATACGAACGCTTTACGTCCACGTCGTTTTAAATTGTGTGATATTTTTTTTATGATATTGTTTCCATATACCCTTGGCGCTTTCTACCTATCAAGTTTTTTTTTTTTTTCTCAAGTATTGCTTTAAAAAAATACATTTTTTTATTTGTAATTTGTGATCTGTATAATTTGTTTAAGATGTGTTACCTTAAATAAAAAAAAACTTAACAATGGTTCGAGCTACCAGTGTATAACGCGCGTGATTAGCACGAGTACAGGCATAGATGGGTTAACCATCATCAGTTCCCTTGACCGAGCATGTTGACCTATTCATTTTTATTGCTTTTTTTCCGAAACAATGCTTGGTAGAGAACCGTGACTCAGGGAAAGTTTCAAAAAAATTCATCAGCAACTTTTAGTTCTGCAAAAGAACTTGTACGATCACAGAGCCCAGCTTGACAAATGCAAGAAGGACCTCCTCTACTTAGAGGCTTACAGTAGAAGAGAAATGTTAAAATCTTTGGAGTTCCTCAAGCCACCGGCAATGAAAATGCTTCAGAGCCCGAAAACACCAAAGAAATCGTACACAACTTCTTCGAACAAGAATTAAAGATTGAAAATTCACGAGCCAAATATGAGTTCCAAAGGGTTCATCGCTTGGGCAAACCAAATTCCACATCATCAAGGCCTATTATTGTGCGGTTCCTGCGGTTTACTGACAAGGAAGAAGTTATGAGCGTGGCCCGAAAAGAATTAAAGGACAAAGTTTTTTCGATGTACGACGATATCCCAAAAGATTTATACGATCTTCGTAAACAACAGCAGAAAAAGTTCAAGCAAGCGCGAGATAAAGGCTGCAGGGTATACTTCGATCAGCAAGGCCCACCCAGATAAATTGTTTTGTGAATGGAAAATTTCTGCCGCCAGACCAACCTTTGGAATGAACATGTGTCCTCTACTACTGAGAACTTTAATGGTTTGTTTACTAATTAATGAGTTTAACTTCTACTGCAGTCCAATCTGTCACCCTGCTAAATTATGTAAATCTTAGGAGTGTTATTTTTGAATTTGTCTACGTGCTGAATTATGTAAATTTTAGCGGCACACTTTTTTGGAGTTGAACTCCGTAACTCCTGGAGCAACACCGGAAGTGTAGGCATGCCCATACAACTAGTTTTGGGGCGGTTGGTAAGTACGCACTTGTTTCTATGTTTTCTCGTAGTGTTTGTAGCTTTCAGTAGTATGCTTGTTTGTTTGTTTGTGTGCAAGTTCTCCAGATGCTTCATTTTTTTAAAATCACCCACTGCTTCTTTTTTTAAGCTTTCACTCATCTATTGTTTTATGGCGAACCTTTCAGTGGTCCCAACTGAGATTCATGGCTAATTATAATTTTAACCTATTGTCTCTAAATGCTCGAGGGATTCGTGACTATTTCAAAAGAAAATCTATCTTTACATGGGTTAAGCAGCAAAATACCGATATAGTTTTTTTACAAGAAACCTACAGTACTCCAGACATTAAGAATGAATGGAAGTTTCAGTGGCAAGGTAAAATGTTGTTTGCTCATGGTACCAATCATAGCAGAGGAGTGTTAATCCTTTTCAATAACGAGCTTCATTTCGAAATTAAAAGTGAGTATATTGACACCGAAGGCAGGTACATTCTTGTCGAAGCAACCATTCAAGACTCGCCTTTCCTGTCAGTTAATTTATACGCACCCACTAAAAGTCGTGAACAATGTAAATTTTTCGACGACGTTAAATCCGCGCTGGATGAGCTCGATCTAGATCCAGATTGCGAGATCATTATCGGTGGCGATTTCAATACTCACCTCAATCCTACGCTAGATAATCTCGGGGGAAGAATTGAGACAAAACCTTCAGTGCGAAAGATTAAAGAACTAATGATGACTTACGATCTTATTGATATTTGGCGCATACATCATCCCGAAAAAAAAAGCTTTACTTGGACTCAGAAAAAGCCCTTTATAAGGCGTCGGCTGGACTTCTGGCTCATAAGTAATGCTGTTCAAGACAATGTATCTAAAACTGATGTTATTCCTGCTATCAAGTCAGACCATTCAGCGATTACCCTGCTTTTAAACAGTTTAGAAAAACAATCACACGGGCCTTCCTATTGGAAATTCAATTCCAGTTTATTAGAAGATTCCTCCTATATTGAACTTATCTCTTTAAAATACTCTGAATGGCTTGACGAATTTAAAGAAGTTACTGACAAGCGAGTTCTGTGGGACTTAATAAAATACAGAGTAAGATCTTGTACTATGAAATACAGCAAAGGAAAAGCGAGAGAACGCAGAACACGCCTAGCTGAAGCGGAAAAAAACGTCAAACGATATGAATTGATCTGTGATAATATCCCTTCGCAAAACAATGTAAACAACCTCGAAGTAGCAAAACAGGAATATGAACTTCTCCATGACTACATTGTGCGTGGATGCATTGTGCGTTCAAGAATCAACTGGTATGAGAACGGCGAGAAAAACTCGAAATACTTTTTAAATTTGGAAAAAACAAGATGCGGTAAAACTGCTGTACGCCGACTTTATGATTCCACAGGAAAAATTACAGTCAATCCCAGATCTATAATTAACGAGCTCAGAGATTACTATCGCACGCTATATAGCAACCACGACTCCGAAGAAGGTGAAGAATTTGCTTCAGACTTTTTAGAAAATCCTAACATACCATCTTTAAGTAACAATTCGAAAATGACTTGTGAAGGATTGCTTACGTGCGCTGAATGTTTCGAAGCGCTGAAAAAGTTTCCTAACGGCAAGACCCCCGGTAACGACGGACTCACGGCTGAATTCTATAAAACTTTTTGGAATTTACTAGGTCAGCAACTCACAGATTCCCTGAACTATTCTTTTGAGCACGGCGAACTATCCTCTTCACAAAAGCAAGCCACTATTAAATTAATTGACAAAAAGGACAGGGATAGAAGGTACATCAAAAATTGGAGGCCAATTTCTCTCTTGAATGTAGATATGAAAATTGCCTCAAAAGCTCTCGCCTTACGCTTAGAGAAAATTTTACCAGAGATCATACAGGCTGACCAGTATTCATATATTAAAGGCAAAACGATCTTCGATGCTATCCGCACCATTGAAGATATCATGGAGTACACTAAAATTCAACAGCTACCTGGTCTAATGGTTGCCTTTGATTTCGAGAAAGCTTTTGACTCGCTAAGCTGGTCTTTCTTATTTAGAGCCTTGCGATCTTTTAACCTCGGTGAATCATTTATTCGTTGGGTTTCGGTACTCTACTGTAACATATCGAGTTGTGTTTTAAACAACGGTTTTTCTTCTCAGCTTTTTGACGTTCGAAGAGGCGTCAGGCAAGGGGATCCTTTGTCGGCATACCTCTTCATCATTGCTCTCGAGGTGTTGCTTGTTAAAATCAGAAGCGAAGATGGTATAAAAGGTATCGTCGTTGATAAAGAAATCAAGCTTGCAGCTTTTGCCGATGATCTGACAACGTTTCTACACGACGTCAATTCTCTCGAAAACCTCTCCGTGATTCTTCATAGATTTGGAATGTGTTCCGGCTTAAAGCTCAATGCGGAAAAAACCGAAGCTCTATGGCTAGGAACTTGCCACGATAGAGACCAACCCCTTCTCGTTGGTATTGACAAAGTTAATAAACCAATTAAAATTCTTGGCGTTCATTTTACTTACGATTTGAAGAAAAAACAAGAGCTCAACTATGATGAAACTCTGAGATCGCTTTCTGAAACTCTAGCAGGATATGGAAATGGCGGAACTTGGCGTTATATGGTAAAATCCAGGTTGTGAAGACATTTGTAATACCAAAATTCATGTTTCGTGCATCACTAATGTGCTCCACAAAAAAAGTTATGAAAGAGCTTAATTCCATTATCTATAGATTCATCTGGAAAGGACGTGACAAAATTAAGCGCTTAGCACTAATCAGCGATTATAAGAGTGGTGGTCTGAGAATGCCTCATATTAAAACTCTTATTGATACTCAACGCATTATTTGTCTTAAAAAATACATCGAGGATTACGATAGCCCATGGAAACATTTTCTTTCTTTCTCTTAAGGACTACGGTGGAAAATTTTTCTTATATTGTAATTTCAATTCTTCCGACCTTTCAGACAACCTTCCCAGCTTTTACAGAGAATGTCTCAATGTCTGGTCCAAATTAACGGCTAAGCCTGCTGAGTCTCGTGAGGAAGTCTTGAAACAAATCTTGTGGAACAATCAATTCGTACGCATTAACGATAAACCCGTTTTTAATAGAAGACTATTCTCAAAAGGTATCGTTTTCATTTCTGACATTCTGACCAACAATGGCAAGTTAAAACCATGGCCCTCTTTTGCGGCTACTGGACTTACGCTTGTAAATTTTTTCTCACTTCTGGGTATTTTTGACTCTCTTCCATCTCCGTGGAAAAGCCTAATCAGCTCGAATGGGACTCCTATCGTATTTCATGGCCCGCCTGTAATGCAACATACCCTCTTTTTAAATGGTAAAAGTATTTTGCTCGATTCAATCAACTCGAAAAAACTATACTGGGGACTAGTAGAGACGACCCAAGTCTACCCTTCCGCACGACATAAATATACAACTTTATTTCACAATTACAGCTTAGTTATTTAATACTTTAGGTTAGCTTCTGTTCGTAAAGTTTTAATATAATTGTTTTTGTTCTATGTTAGTTTAATCTCTGTATTGTATA
>CBDDTI010000613.1:0-13011 GCA_965233585.1 bacterium | reverse complement strand
ATAAGTCATTATCTATCAACTGGCCAAATATGAGAAAGATCCGATGTAAAATGGCAGAGAAACAGCAGAACGCAGGTAGTGGGAAAGAAATAAAAAAATAATAATAATAAAAATAAAGAAAAGACAATACAACAACAGAAAGGTCTTCCGACTTTGTCGGCAGACCTTAATGAAAGGGCAATGGAGTGATATTCAAAGCCTGTAGGGAAACCCTACAGGGAGGTCTGCCTTCAAACTAAATTGTGACCTTGGAAGGTTCATCAATCGAATTCTCGGTCGAAACGTCCAGGGATATATATTGAACATGTCTTGGCTTATTGTCGCGTTGGAAGAAAGTATGTAGGGTGTATTGAGCTATTATTTAAAGTATATCGTGCCATTTGCAGATCCTAGGACTGACCCTCCTTTTCTGTTTCGTCTCACTGTGACCTTGACATTTGGGTACGGACCTGAAAATTCACAGGGTGACTGCGCGAGGTACTGCCTATATACCAGCCAAGTTTCGAAGAAATTCGTGGAAAAATAACAGGAAAAAGTTCCGATGAAATATAACAGAAATTGCTGACTGTGCATTTTCATCGAGTGTCACCTTGTGACCTTGACCTTTGACCTTCGCATCCATAAATGTATACAGCTGTTCTACAAGTTAATATCTATCAACTAGCCAAATATGAGAAAGATCCGATAAAAAATGGCAGAGAAATCGCAGAACGCAGATACTGGGAAAGAAATAAAATAATAAAAATAAAGAAATAAGAAAGAAAAGACAATACAACAACAGAAAGGTCTTCCGACTTTGTCGGCAGACCTTAATGAAAGGGCAATGGCGGGATATTCAAATCACAAATATCAATTTTAAAGCAAAAACACAAGACTTAAACACATGGAAGCGTGGGGGGGGAGATTGGCTTGGGTTCGAACCCAGGTCGAAATTTCTTTTTTTTCTTTTTTTTTTAAACTGCCGCAAAGCGATGGGATTCTAACGTTTGGGCGTGTGCGAGTGCTTTATTTCCTAGAATTGAGCCTGTAGGGAAACCCTACAGGGAGGTCTGCCTTCAAACTAAATTGTGACCTTGGAAGGTTCATCAACCGAGTTCTTGGTCGAAAGGTCCTGGGACATGGATTAACGATGTCTTGGCTTTTTGCCGCGTTGGAAGAAAGTATGTAGGGTGTATTGAGCTAGTATTTAAAGTATATCGTGCCATTTGCAGATTCAGCACTGACTCCAATTTTCTGTTTTGTCTCACTGTGACCTTGACCTCTAGCGTACGGAACTGAAAATTCACAGGGTAAATGCGCGAGGTACTGCCTATATACCAGCCAAGTTTCGAAGAAATTCGTTGAAAAATAACAGGAAAAAGTTCGGATGACATATAACAGAAATTGCTGACTGTGCATTTTCATCGAATGTCACCTTGTGACCTTGACCTTTGAACTTCGCACCCATAAATGTATACAGCTGTTCTATAAGTTATTATCTATCAACTGGCCAAATATGAGAAAGATCCGATGTAAAATGGCAGAGAAACAGCAGAACGCAGGTAGTGGGAAAGAAATAAAAAAATAATAATAATAAAAATAAAGAAAAGACAATACAACAACAGAAAGGTCTTCCGACTTTGTCGGCAGACCTTAATGAAAGGGCAATGGAGTGATATTCAAATCACAAATACCAATTTTAAAGCAAAAATACAAGACTTAAACGTGTGGAAGCGTGGATGGGGAGATAGGGGTGGGTTCGAACCCAGCTCGAAATTTCTTTTTTTTTTTTTTTTTTTTAAACTTCCGCAAAGTGATGGGATTCTACGTTTGAGTGTGTGTGAGTGCTTTATTTCCTAGAATTGAGCCTGTAGGGAAACCCTACAGGGAGGTCTGCCTTCAAACTAAATTGTGACCTTGGAAGGTTCATCAACCGAGTTCTTGGTCGAAAGGTCCTGGGACATGGATTAACGATGTCTTGGCTTTTTGCCGCGTTGGAAGAAAGTATGTAGGGTGTATTGAGCTAGTATTTAAAGTATATCGTGCCATTTGCAGATTCAGCACTGACTCCAATTTTCTGTTTTGTCTCACTGTGACCTTGACCTCTAGCGTACGGAACTGAAAATTCACAGGGTAAATGCGCGAGGTACTGCCTATATACCAGCCAAGTTTCGAAGAAATTCGTTGAAAAATAACAGGAAAAAGTTCGGATGACATATAACAGAAATTGCTGACTGTGCATTTTCATCGAATGTCACCTTGTGACCTTGACCTTTGAACTTCGCACCCATAAATGTATACAGCTGTTCTATAAGTTATTATCTATCAACTGGCCAAATATGAGAAAGATCCGATGTAAAATGGCAGAGAAACAGCAGAACGCAGGTAGTGGGAAAGAAATAAAAAAATAATAATAATAAAAATAAAGAAAAGACAATACAACAACAGAAAGGTCTTCCGACTTTGTCGGCAGACCTTAATGAAAGGGCAATGGAGTGATATTCAAATCACAAATACAAATTTTAAAGCAAAAATACAAGACTTAAACGTGTGGAAGCGTGGATGGGGAGATAGGGGTGGGTTCGAACCCAGCTCGAAATTTCTTTTTTTTCTTTTTTTTTTTAAACTTCCGCAAAGTGATGGGATTCTACGTTTGAGTGTGTGTGAGTGCTTTATTTCCTAGAATTGAGCCTGTAGGGAAACCCTACAGGGAGGTCTGCCTTCAAACTAAATTGTGACCTTGGAAGGTTCATCAACCGAGTTCTTGGTCGAAAGGTCCTGGGACATGGATTAACGATGTCTTGGCTTTTTGCCGCGTTGGAAGAAAGTATGTAGGGTGTATTGAGCTAGTATTTAAAGTATATCGTGCCATTTGCAGATTCAGCACTGACTCCAATTTTCTGTTTTGTCTCACTGTGACCTTGACCTCTAGCGTACGGAACTGAAAATTCACAGGGTAAATGCGCGAGGTACTGCCTATATACCAGCCAAGTTTCGAAGAAATTCGTTGAAAAATAACAGGAAAAAGTTCGGATGACATATAACAGAAATTGCTGACTGTGCATTTTCATCGAATGTCACCTTGTGACCTTGACCTTTGAACTTCGCACCCATAAATGTATACAGCTGTTCTATAAGTTATTATCTATCAACTGGCCAAATATGAGAAAGATCCGATGTAAAATGGCAGAGAAACAGCAGAACGCAGGTAGTGGGAAAGAAATAAAAAAATAATAATAATAAAAATAAAGAAAAGACAATACAACAACAGAAAGGTCTTCCGACTTTGTCGGCAGACCTTAATGAAAGGGCAATGGAGTGATATTCAAATCACAAATACCAATTTTAAAGCAAAAATACAAGACTTAAACGTGTGGAAGCGTGGATGGGGAGATAGGGGTGGGTTCGAACCCAGCTCGAAATTTCTTTTTTTTTCTTTTTTTTTTTAAACTTCCGCAAAGTGATGGGATTCTACGTTTGAGTGTGTGTGAGTGCTTTATTTCCTAGAATTGAGCCTGTAGGGAAACCCTACAGGGAGGTCTGCCTTCAAACTAAATTGTGACCTTGGAAGGTTCATCAACCGAGTTCTTGGTCGAAAGGTCCTGGGACATGGATTAACGATGTCTTGGCTTTTTGTCGCGTTGGAAGAAAGTATGTAGGGTGTATTGAGCTAGTATTTAAAGTATATCGTGCCATTTGCAGATTCAGCACTGACTCCAATTTTCTGTTTTGTCTCACTGTGACCTTGACCTCTAGCGTACGGAACTGAAAATTCACAGGGTAAATGCGCGAGGTACTGCCTATATACCAGCCAAGTTTCGAAGAAATTCGTTGAAAAATAACAGGAAAAAGTTCGGATGACATATAACAGAAATTGCTGACTGTGCATTTTCATCGAATGTCACCTTGTGACCTTGACCTTTGAACTTCGCACCCATAAATGTATACAGCTGTTCTATAAGTTATTATCTATCAACTGGCCAAATATGAGAAAGATCCGATGTAAAATGGCAGAGAAACAGCAGAACGCAGGTAGTGGGAAAGAAATAAAAAAATAATAATAATAAAAATAAAGAAAAGACAATACAACAACAGAAAGGTCTTCCGACTTTGTCGGCAGACCTTAATGAAAGGGCAATGGAGTGATATTCAAATCACAAATACCAATTTTAAAGCAAAAATACAAGACTTAAACGTGTGGAAGCGTGGATGGGGAGATAGGGGTGGGTTCGAACCCAGCTCGAAATTTCTTTTTTTTTCTTTTTTTTTTTTAAACTTCCGCAAAGTGATGGGATTCTACGTTTGAGTGTGTGTGAGTGCTTTATTTCCTAGAATTGAGCCTGTAGGGAAACCCTACAGGGAGGTCTGCCTTCAAACTAAATTGTGACCTTGGAAGGTTCATCAACCGAGTTCTTGGTCGAAAGGTCCTGGGACATGGATTAACGATGTCTTGGCTTTTTGTCGCGTTGGAAGAAAGTATGTAGGGTGTATTGAGCTAGTATTTAAAGTATATCGTGCCATTTGCAGATTCAGCACTGACTCCAATTTTCTGTTTTGTCTCACTGTGACCTTGACCTCTAGCGTACGGAACTGAAAATTCACAGGGTAAATGCGCGAGGTACTGCCTATATACCAGCCAAGTTTCGAAGAAATTCGTTGAAAAATAACAGGAAAAAGTTCGGATGACATATAACAGAAATTGCTGACTGTGCATTTTCATCGAATGTCACCTTGTGACCTTGACCTTTGAACTTCGCACCCATAAATGTATACAGCTGTTCTATAAGTTATTATCTATCAACTGGCCAAATATGAGAAAGATCCGATGTAAAATGGCAGAGAAACAGCAGAACGCAGGTAGTGGGAAAGAAATAAAAAAATAATAATAATAAAAATAAAGAAAAGACAATACAACAACAGAAAGGTCTTCCGACTTTGTCGGCAGACCTTAATGAAAGGGCAATGGAGTGATATTCAAATCACAAATACCAATTTTAAAGCAAAAATACAAGACTTAAACGTGTGGAAGCGTGGATGGGGAGATAGGGGTGGGTTCGAACCCAGCTCGAAATTTCTTTTTTTTTTTTTTTTTTTTTAACTTCCGCAAAGTGATGGGATTCTACGTTTGAGTGTGTGTGAGTGCTTTATTTCCTAGAATTGAGCCTGTAGGGAAACCCTACAGGGAGGTCTGCCTTCAAACTAAATTGTGACCTTGGAAGGTTCATCAACCGAGTTCTTGGTCGAAAGGTCCTGGGACATGGATTAACGATGTCTTGGCTTTTTGTCGCGTTGGAAGAAAGTATGTAGGGTGTATTGAGCTAGTATTTAAAGTATATCGTGCCATTTGCAGATTCAGCACTGACTCCAATTTTCTGTTTTGTCTCACTGTGACCTTGACCTCTAGCGTACGGAACTGAAAATTCACAGGGTAAATGCGCGAGGTACTGCCTATATACCAGCCAAGTTTCGAAGAAATTCGTTGAAAAATAACAGGAAAAAGTTCGGATGACATATAACAGAAATTGCTGACTGTGCAATGTCGGATGACATATAACAGATTTTCATCGAATGTCACCTTGTGACCTTGACCTTTGAACTTCGCACCCATAAATGTATACAGCTGTTCTATAAGTTATTATCTATCAACTGGCCAAATATGAGAAAGATCCGATGTAAAATGGCAGAGAAACAGCAGAACGCAGGTAGTGGGAAAGAAATAAAAAAATAATAATAATAAAAATAAAGAAAAGACAATACAACAACAGAAAGGTCTTCCGACTTTGTCGGCAGACCTTAATGAAAGGGCAATGGAGTGATATTCAAATCACAAATACCAATTTTAAAGCAAAAATACAAGACTTAAACGTGTGGAAGCGTGGATGGGGAGATAGGGGTGGGTTCGAACCCAGCTCGAAATTTCTTTTTTTTTCTTTTTTTTTTTAAACTTCCGCAAAGTGATGGGATTCTACGTTTGAGTGTGTGTGAGTGCTTTATTTCCTAGAATTGAGCCTGTAGGGAAACCCTACAGGGAGGTCTGCCTTCAAACTAAATTGTGACCTTGGAAGGTTCATCAACCGAGTTCTTGGTCGAAAGGTCCTGGGACATGGATTAACGATGTCTTGGCTTTTTGTCGCGTTGGAAGAAAGTATGTAGGGTGTATTGAGCTAGTATTTAAAGTATATCGTGCCATTTGCAGATTCAGCACTGACTCCAATTTTCTGTTTTGTCTCACTGTGACCTTGACCTCTAGCGTACGGAACTGAAAATTCACAGGGTAAATGCGCGAGGTACTGCCTATATACCAGCCAAGTTTCGAAGAAATTCGTTGAAAAATAACAGGAAAAAGTTCGGATGACATATAACAGAAATTGCTGACTGTGCATTTTCATCGAATGTCACCTTGTGACCTTGACCTTTGAACTTCGCACCCATAAATGTATACAGCTGTTCTATAAGTTATTATCTATCAACTGGCCAAATATGAGAAAGATCCGATGTAAAATGGCAGAGAAACAGCAGAACGCAGGTAGTGGGAAAGAAATAAAAAAATAATAATAATAAAAATAAAGAAAAGACAATACAACAACAGAAAGGTCTTCCGACTTTGTCGGCAGACCTTAATGAAAGGGCAATGGAGTGATATTCAAATCACAAATACCAATTTTAAAGCAAAAATACAAGACTTAAACGTGTGGAAGCGTGGATGGGGAGATAGGGGTGGGTTCGAACCCAGCTCGAAATTTCTTTTTTTTTTTTTTTTTTTTTAAACTTCCGCAAAGTGATGGGATTCTACGTTTGAGTGTGTGTGAGTGCTTTATTTCCTAGAATTGAGCCTGTAGGGAAACCCTACAGGGAGGTCTGCCTTCAAACTAAATTGTGACCTTGGAAGGTTCATCAACCGAGTTCTTGGTCGAAAGGTCCTGGGACATGGATTAACGATGTCTTGGCTTTTTGTCGCGTTGGAAGAAAGTATGTAGGGTGTATTGAGCTAGTATTTAAAGTATATCGTGCCATTTGCAGATTCAGCACTGACTCCAATTTTCTGTTTTGTCTCACTGTGACCTTGACCTCTAGCGTACGGAACTGAAAATTCACAGGGTAAATGCGCGAGGTACTGCCTATATACCAGCCAAGTTTCGAAGAAATTCGTTGAAAAATAACAGGAAAAAGTTCGGATGACATATAACAGAAATTGCTGACTGTGCATTTTCATCGAATGTCACCTTGTGACCTTGACCTTTGAACTTCGCACCCATAAATGTATACAGCTGTTCTATAAGTTATTATCTATCAACTGGCCAAATATGAGAAAGATCCGATGTAAAATGGCAGAGAAACAGCAGAACGCAGGTAGTGGGAAAGAAATAAAAAAATAATAATAATAAAAATAAAGAAAAGACAATACAACAACAGAAAGGTCTTCCGACTTTGTCGGCAGACCTTAATGAAAGGGCAATGGAGTGATATTCAAATCACAAATACCAATTTTAAAGCAAAAATACAAGACTTAAACGTGTGGAAGCGTGGATGGGGAGATAGGGGTGGGTTCGAACCCAGCTCGAAATTTCTTTTTTTTTCTTTTTTTTTTTTAAACTTCCGCAAAGTGATGGGATTCTACGTTTGAGTGTGTGTGAGTGCTTTATTTCCTAGAATTGAGCCTGTAGGGAAACCCTACAGGGAGGTCTGCCTTCAAACTAAATTGTGACCTTGGAAGGTTCATCAACCGAGTTCTTGGTCGAAAGGTCCTGGGACATGGATTAACGATGTCTTGGCTTTTTGTCGCGTTGGAAGAAAGTATGTAGGGTGTATTGAGCTAGTATTTAAAGTATATCGTGCCATTTGCAGATTCAGCACTGACTCCAATTTTCTGTTTTGTCTCACTGTGACCTTGACCTCTAGCGTACGGAACTGAAAATTCACAGGGTAAATGCGCGAGGTACTGCCTATATACCAGCCAAGTTTCGAAGAAATTCGTTGAAAAATAACAGGAAAAAGTTCGGATGACATATAACAGAAATTGCTGACTGTGCATTTTCATCGAATGTCACCTTGTGACCTTGACCTTTGAACTTCGCACCCATAAATGTATACAGCTGTTCTATAAGTTATTATCTATCAACTGGCCAAATATGAGAAAGATCCGATGTAAAATGGCAGAGAAACAGCAGAACGCAGGTAGTGGGAAAGAAATAAAAAAATAATAATAATAAAAATAAAGAAAAGACAATACAACAACAGAAAGGTCTTCCGACTTTGTCGGCAGACCTTAATGAAAGGGCAATGGAGTGATATTCAAATCACAAATACCAATTTTAAAGCAAAAATACAAGACTTAAACGTGTGGAAGCGTGGATGGGGAGATAGGGGTGGGTTCGAACCCAGCTCGAAATTTCTTTTTTTTTCTTTTTTTTTTTAAACTTCCGCAAAGTGATGGGATTCTACGTTTGAGTGTGTGTGAGTGCTTTATTTCCTAGAATTGAGCCTGTAGGGAAACCCTACAGGGAGGTCTGCCTTCAAACTAAATTGTGACCTTGGAAGGTTCATCAACCGAGTTCTTGGTCGAAAGGTCCTGGGACATGGATTAACGATGTCTTGGCTTTTTGTCGCGTTGGAAGAAAGTATGTAGGGTGTATTGAGCTAGTATTTAAAGTATATCGTGCCATTTGCAGATTCAGCACTGACTCCAATTTTCTGTTTTGTCTCACTGTGACCTTGACCTCTAGCGTACGGAACTGAAAATTCACAGGGTAAATGCGCGAGGTACTGCCTATATACCAGCCAAGTTTCGAAGAAATTCGTTGAAAAATAACAGGAAAAAGTTCGGATGACATATAACAGAAATTGCTGACTGTGCATTTTCATCGAATGTCACCTTGTGACCTTGACCTTTGAACTTCGCACCCATAAATGTATACAGCTGTTCTATAAGTTATTATCTATCAACTGGCCAAATATGAGAAAGATCCGATGTAAAATGGCAGAGAAACAGCAGAACGCAGGTAGTGGGAAAGAAATAAAAAAATAATAATAATAAAAATAAAGAAAAGACAATACAACAACAGAAAGGTCTTCCGACTTTGTCGGCAGACCTTAATGAAAGGGCAATGGAGTGATATTCAAATCACAAATACCAATTTTAAAGCAAAAATACAAGACTTAAACGTGTGGAAGCGTGGATGGGGAGATAGGGGTGGGTTCGAACCCAGCTCGAAATTTCTTTTTTTTTCTTTTTTTTTTTAAACTTCCGCAAAGTGATGGGATTCTACGTTTGAGTGTGTGTGAGTGCTTTATTTCCTAGAATTGAGCCTGTAGGGAAACCCTACAGGGAGGTCTGCCTTCAAACTAAATTGTGACCTTGGAAGGTTCATCAACCGAGTTCTTGGTCGAAAGGTCCTGGGACATGGATTAACGATGTCTTGGCTTTTTGTCGCGTTGGAAGAAAGTATGTAGGGTGTATTGAGCTAGTATTTAAAGTATATCGTGCCATTTGCAGATTCAGCACTGACTCCAATTTTCTGTTTTGTCTCACTGTGACCTTGACCTCTAGCGTACGGAACTGAAAATTCACAGGGTAAATGCGCGAGGTACTGCCTATATACCAGCCAAGTTTCGAAGAAATTCGTTGAAAAATAACAGGAAAAAGTTCGGATGACATATAACAGAAATTGCTGACTGTGCATTTTCATCGAATGTCACCTTGTGACCTTGACCTTTGAACTTCGCACCCATAAATGTATACAGCTGTTCTATAAGTTATTATCTATCAACTGGCCAAATATGAGAAAGATCCGATGTAAAATGGCAGAGAAACAGCAGAACGCAGGTAGTGGGAAAGAAATAAAAAAATAATAATAATAAAAATAAAGAAAAGACAATACAACAACAGAAAGGTCTTCCGACTTTGTCGGCAGACCTTAATGAAAGGGCAATGGAGTGATATTCAAATCACAAATACCAATTTTAAAGCAAAAATACAAGACTTAAACGTGTGGAAGCGTGGATGGGGAGATAGGGGTGGGTTCGAACCCAGCTCGAAATTTCTTTTTTTTTCTTTTTTTTTTTTAAACTTCCGCAAAGTGATGGGATTCTACGTTTGAGTGTGTGTGAGTGCTTTATTTCCTAGAATTGAGCCTGTAGGGAAACCCTACAGGGAGGTCTGCCTTCAAACTAAATTGTGACCTTGGAAGGTTCATCAACCGAGTTCTTGGTCGAAAGGTCCTGGGACATGGATTAACGATGTCTTGGCTTTTTGTCGCGTTGGAAGAAAGTATGTAGGGTGTATTGAGCTAGTATTTAAAGTATATCGTGCCATTTGCAGATTCAGCACTGACTCCAATTTTCTGTTTTGTCTCACTGTGACCTTGACCTCTAGCGTACGGAACTGAAAATTCACAGGGTAAATGCGCGAGGTACTGCCTATATACCAGCCAAGTTTCGAAGAAATTCGTTGAAAAATAACAGGAAAAAGTTCGGATGACATATAACAGAAATTGCTGACTGTGCATTTTCATCGAATGTCACCTTGTGACCTTGACCTTTGAACTTCGCACCCATAAATGTATACAGCTGTTCTATAAGTTATTATCTATCAACTGGCCAAATATGAGAAAGATCCGATGTAAAATGGCAGAGAAACAGCAGAACGCAGGTAGTGGGAAAGAAATAAAAAAATAATAATAATAAAAATAAAGAAAAGACAATACAACAACAGAAAGGTCTTCCGACTTTGTCGGCAGACCTTAATGAAAGGGCAATGGAGTGATATTCAAATCACAAATACAAATTTTAAAGCAAAAATACAAGACTTAAACGTGTGGAAGCGTGGATGGGGAGATAGGGGTGGGTTCGAACCCAGCTCGAAATTTCTTTTTTTTTCTTTTTTTTTTAAACTTCCGCAAAGTGATGGGATTCTACGTTTGAGTGTGTGTGAGTGCTTTATTTCCTAGAATTGAGCCTGTAGGGAAACCCTACAGGGAGGTCTGCCTTCAAACTAAATTGTGACCTTGGAAGGTTCATCAACCGAGTTCTTGGTCGAAAGGTCCTGGGACATGGATTAACGATGTCTTGGCTTTTTGCCGCGTTGGAAGAAAGTATGTAGGGTGTATTGAGCTAGTATTTAAAGTATATCGTGCCATTTGCAGATTCAGCACTGACTGCAATTTTCTGTTTTGTCTCACTGTGACCTTGACCTCTAGCGTACGGAACTGAAAATTCACAGGGTAAATGCGCGAGGTACTGCCGATATACCAGCCAAGTGTCGAAGAAATTCGTTGAAAAATAACAGGAAAAAGTTCGGATGACATATAACAGAAATTGCTGACTGTGCATTTTCATCGAATGTCACCTTGTGACCTTGACCTTTGAACTTCGCACCCATAAATGTATACAGCTGTTCTATAAGTTATTATCTATCAACTGGCCAAATATGAGAAAGATCCAATGTAAAATGGCAGAGAAACAGCAGAACGCAGGTAGTGGGAAAGAAATAAAAAAATAATAATAATAAAAATAAAGAAAAGACAATACAACAACAGAAAGGTCTTCCGACTTTGTCGGCAGACCTTAATGAAAGGGCAATGGAGTGATATTCAAATCACAAATACAAATTTTAAAGCAAAAATACAAGACTTAAACGTGTGGAAGCGTGGATGGGGAGATAGGGGTGGGTTCGAACCCAGCTCGAAATTTCTTTTTTTTTCTTTTTTTTTTTTAAACTTCCGCAAAGTGATGGGATTCTACGTTTGAGTGTGTGTGAGTGCTTTATTTCCTAGAATTGAGCCTGTAGGGAAACCCTACAGGGAGGTCTGCCTTCAAACTAAATTGTGACCTTGGAAGGTTCATCAACCGAGTTCTTGGTCGAAAGGTCCTGGGACATGGATTAACGATGTCTTGGCTTTTTGCCGCGTTGGAAGAAAGTATGTAGGGTGTATTGAGCTAGTATTTAAAGTATATCGTGCCATTTGCAGATTCAGCACTGACTGCAATTTTCTGTTTTGTCTCACTGTGACCTTGACCTCTAGCGTACGGAACTGAAAATTCACAGGGTAAATGCGCGAGGTACTGCCGATATACCAGCCAAGTGTCGAAGAAATTCGTTGAAAAATAACAGGAAAAAGTTCGGATGACATATAACAGAAATTGCTGACTGTGCATTTTCATCGAATGTCACCTTGTGACCTTGACCTTTGAACTTCGCACCCATAAATGTATACAGCTGTTCTATAAGTTATTATCTATCAACTGGCCAAATATGAGAAAGATCCAATGTAAAATGGCAGAGAAACAGCAGAACGCAGGTAGTGGGAAAGAAATAAAAAAATAATAATAATAAAAATAAAGAAAAGACAATACAACAACAGAAAGGTCTTCCGACTTTGTCGGCAGACCTTAATGAAAGGGCAATGGAGTGATATTCAAATCACAAATACAAATTTTAAAGCAAAAATACAAGACTTAAACGTGTGGAAGCGTGGATGGGGAGATAGGGGTGGGTTCGAACCCAGCTCGAAATTTCTTTTTTTTCTTTTTTTTTTTTAAACTTCCGCAAAGTGATGGGATTCTACGTTTGAGTGTGTGTGAGTGCTTTATTTCCTAGAATTGAGCCTGTAGGGAAACCCTACAGGGAGGTCTGCCTTCAAACTAAATTGTGACCTTGGAAGGTTCATCAACCGAGTTCTTGGTCGAAAGGTCCTGGGACATGGATTAACGATGTCTTGGCTTTTTGCCGCGTTGGAAGAAAGTATGTAGGGTGTATTGAGCTAGTATTTAAAGTATATCGTGCCATTTGCAGATTCAGCACTGACTGCAATTTTCTGTTTTGTCTCACTGTGACCTTGACCTCTAGCGTACGGAACTGAAAATTCACAGGGTAAATGCGCGAGGTACTGCCGATATACCAGCCAAGTGTCGAAGAAATTCGTTGAAAAATAACAGGAAAAAGTTCGGATGACATATAACAGAAATTGCTGACTGTGCATTTTCAATCGAATGTCACCTTGTGACCTTGACCTTTGAACTTCGCACCCATAAATG
>CBDDTI010000612.1:0-10490 GCA_965233585.1 bacterium | reverse complement strand
AAATGGAGGGTTATACCAGAGAACGTTGTTACGTTGTCTGTTTCTTCGTTTGGCAGTCGTGGTTGGCTCGTAGTGTAGAGTGTAGTGGTATCCGTTTTCGTCGAGTGCTTTTTGGTACGGGGGGGCGGCTTGGTCGAATGATGTTTTGTCCGATGACAGGGATGACAGCCGTCTGTTGATGCCAGCAGGTATGTTCTTTGTGGTGATCGGTGGATGGTTGCTCCCGCGATGAACGTACTGTAGAGTGGTGTTAGGTTTTGTGAAAGGCTTGTAGGTGCTGTTGTTCAGGTTAAAGGTGACATCAAGAAAGTTAATGATCTTTTTGTTGGCTTCAATTGTTATTCGTAGTCCGATAACCGCGTTGACAAGAAATCATGCAACTGCCGACAAAAGGTCACATGCCCTCTTAACGGAAACTGCCTTCAGTCATCAGTCATCTACCAAGCAACCGTCACGCGTAACGACAACAACACTACTGAAACATACATCGGACTCACAGAAAACGACTTCAAGACACGATACCGAAACCACAACGCTAAACACAGGAACTCTACCGAACTCAGCAAACATATCTGGACTCTTAAAGACAACAACATTGACCACTCTATTTCATGGCGTATTCTCTCATCTAGCTCATCTTACAACAGCTCCAACAAACGATGTAATCTATGTCTCAAAGAGAAATTTTTAATCATCTGTCGACCTGACCTGTCATCGCTGAACAAACGTAACGAACTTGTATCTTCTTGCCGCCATAGAAACAAAGCGTTGCTACGTAACAACTAAACATTTAACCATTTAAATTTTATTCTACAGTATTATGTAACTCAAATAGTATTTAACCGATGGTTTGAATATTCTTGTCATTAAAATCCCCTGAAGAGTGAGTAATCACGAAACAGGCTTGTCGGGATAAAAGTGTAGTTTTTTTCTTTTTTCAATATATATTGCGCTCTACTTCATTGTATCGAGCACTCTAATACGGAAAAATCGGATCACATAATTCCTATATATATATATACGACGCGAGTTCATTTCTGCTGCATCGTGCTGTAGACATGCTAAAAAATGTCTTCTGAAAAATGTATTTACTTAGTGGTGACACGTCACGCAACATACTTGACATCTTTTCTATTGTTCTGCATTTTCAAATATCTTCGATTGTAACCGTTTTTTTCTGGCAGTTGCCTGATGATTGCTCTACATGGAACGTGAAACTCTGAGTAGCAAATAAATGACTTAATAACCTAACTCTTGCATTATAATTAATTATCGCTCTAGTTCAGCTATTGAGCACTCTGCAGTTGATGAGGATTTCAACTTACTTTTTGATTATATATATATAGTTAGTGTGGAAAGAGCAAACAGCGAACTTCTTCATTGGGTAAACACTTTAATAGCATTTTTAAAGTTTCTTTTCCCTTTAGTATATACAGTTACTGTACGTAATTTGGCAATGGCTACCATGTAGATGCCAATAAACTATCTATCTCATTCCAAGCAAGACTAATGCTTGGAACCCACACGTCGTAAGCGGGTACAGTACAGTACAGGCCGAATTGTTTGCAATTGCGTAAACAAGAAAAGTCTGTCTATTTGCTCGCACTCCATCGTCTATAGAGAGCACCAAAAATTACAGCCTAAGTTCTACAATTGGCTTAAAAATCCTCAGGCGCAGTCAAGGTAGCAATGCCATCAATTTTTCAAACCTCGTATCAGTGGATATGCCTCGTGGAAGGCATGGAAGGGGTCAAAAGGGCGTGAGGCCTCCCTGAATGGCCAAGGTAACAGTAACTCACACCAACATTGGAATTAATATCTCTGTGTCCGCTTCACGGCAGCAGCAGGAGACACAAGCATGGGAGCAACCATATGAAATTTGGTCAAAGCAGTGGACACAAGTCAATCAAGAAACACGTTTGTCGTATCCACAGCTCCAGATACAGAGCGACCAACAACCACATGCACCAAGGCCACAGCAGCAAGGCAGAGGTCTGCAGCAGCTGACAGGAGGTTCACACCAGCAGGATTTGGCTATACAGCAGCAGGTAGCAGGTGCACTACAGCTATCAGCAAGCAGTAGGTCCACACCAACAGGCAAAAGCTTTGGACCAGCAGGAAGAAGTTCCAAAGCAACAGGTGGCAAGTCCTGTACAGTTGGCAGTTGCCCCACAGCATCAGGTAGCAGTACAACACCAGCACACAGTAGCTTCACAGCCTCATGTAGCAGGTCAACAGGAGCAAACAGTAGCTTCACAGTATCAGGGAGCAGGTCAACACCAGCACGCAGTAGTGTCACAGCCTCATGCAGCAGGTCAACACCAGCAAGCAGTAGCTTCACAGCCTCAGGAAGCAGGTCAGTACCAGCATGCAGTAGCTTCACAGCCTCAGGTAGCAGGTCAACACCAGCACACAGTAGCTTCACAGCCTCAGGTGGCAGGTCAACACCAACAGCCAGCCAGTCCACAGCATCAGGTAGCAGTTCTACACCTACAAGCAGGAGGTCCACACCAGCGAGCAGCTTTACCACAGCCATACCATAACAGAAATCCATTTCTGCTAGAGTTCTGACATGGAAATATCCGTAAATGTACAGGATGTGGAGGGAGATTTCAAAGCAGGCTGCAGCTCCTGATAACACGATTTTAAAACACATGGAATGCTACCAGTACCCCACCGGAAGTCCTTTACAGCCCTTCATGTATAGTAGGGACCTTAACATCTGACGATGGCGGATGTCTACGACAGCGAGCGGAAGTGGAAAATATTTGCCTGCGCATTTCCGGTAGCCGTCGCTTGAGGTTTCCCGCCTTAGCTGTGTTGTCTGAGACGTCAAAACGAAGTGTTTGCCATCTTGTCTAAAACGTGAGTAAATTTATCTTATTTTAAGGCCATTTCAAAGGAATTTATCGAACATTTTCAATTTGTAATGAAGTGACAATTTTTTCCTAGCTTGTGACAATTGAAAATAGATTGTAGAACTCGTTTAAAAGCGAAAATTGACTGGTTTCTTTCTCCTCCTAAACAGCTTCGAAAGTTTGTGTCTGTGAATAAGCCTCAGTGGAAATGATCTCAAAGAAAACAGTCCAGTAACTAGTTGTCAACTCATTTTTCCTTCTTAATGAAAGCTAAACCAGAAATTTAATTGAATAATTTACCCAAGTCTGTTTGAGCAAAAGTTTGTTGAAGGTAGATGTAATTATGATTTTTCAGATCAAACATGGAGTGGACGGAGGAACATGACAACTGCTTGTGCCAAGAAATTTTAGTACTTGAACCCTTTAAGTACAAGAAAGGAAGCACTTCTAGAGGTCAGATCTGGGAAAAAATTGCAAACAATCTGAACAGCCTTGAGCTCCCTCGATTCAAAGTCAGTAAGCGTGCTGTTAGAGAGAGATACACGCTGCTGAGGGAGAAATTTAAAGCAAAGATGAAAGACGAAGAGAAGGCCAGCGGAATCGAATGTGATTCGAGTGAGGTGGAAAAGGCTCTGGAAGAAATAGCCGAGAAAGAAGTTGCAGTTGAAGACACCATGGAAAACGACAAGAGGAAAGTTGACAACGCAAAAGTAGTGGAAATGAGAAACAGAGCTCTAGAGAGCTTGGGCAAAACACAGAAGAGGCAGCGGAATGAGGATGAGGAAAATCAGTGGGAGAATGCGAAACCAAAACAAAAAAGTCGTAGAAGTGGAGGTGACACAATTGCATATTTGCGCGAAAAAAATGTGCTTGTTCAGAAGTGGAAAGAGGAAGAATTGCTGCTGCAAAAGCAGAGAGTTGAAGTTGAGGGTAAACGGGAAGATCAGTCAAGAAAACAACATCAGGATATGATGAAAATCTTGCTAGAACAAACTAAGCAGCAACAAAAGCAGATGCAAAGCTTTCAGCAGATGTTTACCTCTATGCAACAGCAGCAGTCTCAGATAATTATGAAACTTCTAGAAAGAAAAAAAAATAATGGGTTGATTTGCATGCTACTGTTAATTTTGTTGTGAATGCTTGCTTTTATAGCATTTAAATGGTTTATATTTATATTTGACATTGGTGTTTGTTTTTGAGAACAAACTGTTCTGCACATGTTCCAGATATTTTTGATCAATTTATTTATAGTAACTCACTCTGCTTAATTACAATTCAAATTGGTCAAGTTGTCAAAATTTTGTTTCTACATAATTAAAAACAATCATTTGAAAAGGTTTATGTTTTACAGATGAATAGATGTAAATGTTCAAGAAAAATAATCTTCAATGGTTGGAGGGTCCAGGGCAAAGTACTCTGATGTAGAGTTGGTGTACTTACGGGTTAAGGCATTACGTAGAATGGCACACACAACGTACATTTTTCCGACTGCACTAAGGGAGATTTTTAAATTTTTCTTAAAATCGAGAAATTTAAAATAATTAACGATATCCCCGAAAATCCACTCTACAGACATACGAACGGCGCTCATGGCTTTGTTGTACACCTCCATTTGTGGTGTTATTCCGGCACCTCTGTATGGGACTTGGAGGTGGACACGTAGGGGATAGGCAGGGTCACCATAGAGGGCCATTGGTTCTCTTCTTGTGGAGAAGGCATGCTGCTCCAGATCGCGAAGTAGACCAGAATCAGCCAACATACCTGAATCATGCTGTCTACCCTCTTAAAGAGATCAGATATATGATTATTTTATATTTGGTGAAGTAAGGGTGTAATGCTTCCAAATCTCCCCCTCCCAAAAAAGAAAAAAAGCAACAAATTAACACAATTACCTACTGGGCCGTACATGTTGGCTATCATACCATTAGGTAAGACAACAGACTGGTACTTGAGACCATGTACTCGCTTATGTCCATTATAAACGATCCTCTGGTTTTGTTCGGGTCAACAAATTGGCCTTACTGTTCCGTCTATAAAACCAACGCAATTAGGTAATGGACTTCCCTTTGAGGCAATCACATGGGCATAGCTTTCAAGAAGTGGAGGGCTTAGAAGCGTATTATTCCACTGAGTTACTCTGATTGTGCTCTTGATAAATTGTATCCATCACGAGGTTGGATATCATACTCAGTTCTGGAACTGGGCGACCAAATCGTGGAATTAAATCGCTGTATCTGCATGGGTAAGCAAATCGTCTCAGTGTTATGCAAAGCGCTTCTATTCCGTCACAAATGGTTCCTTGATGGCACGTGAAAGACTGAGGGAGCTGCAAGGCCTCTAAAAGGACGGGAACATCATTCTTATGAAAGCGAGACTCAGCCAAACACTCGCTGTCGTCCATCTCATTTAAGTCGAATGATCCATAGCAGTCATAAGGGAAATCTGGGTTTTTCGAGGTATTTGCATCGTAAAGGAGGAGAAATTCATTCTCGGAAATATCACCGTCATCAAAACTTTTGACAAGAAGGTTACGTATACCTCTAAAGGATGCCATACTTTCACTAAAATACTGAAAGCCCCCGAAAGCTTGTCATGATCCCGTCCACCTCCTCCACAGTAGATCTTAAGGTCAATTTTTCACGCCATACGACGGCGACCTCTCCCCATTCCCCCCAGCTCACGGTCGCCATCGCAGACACTCGCTGTCGTCGGATCTTAAGGTCCCTACTATCAGCAAAGAGAAGGCACACTATTACCACGCCTGTACTGCCTGAGTCATCAGTCAACATCCTTATTTTACGTGAAATCTTGTGGATTTCTGTAAAGTCACAAGTGAGCTCAGTGAGGGACACAAGCTGCGTCTTGTTATGGATCGTGACATTTTCTACCGTAATGGGACTGGTGCTTACCTGTCATGACACGTTTTAGTTATATCGCACCCTGCATTTAGGTTGTTTGGTTTGAAGGTTTCTATAAGGACCGTGGAACCTGCAGAACTAGGGGAAACAGCGCAACCTGAAAACGACTGTCAAATTTTTGTTTTCACTTTGTTTTCACAAAGGTAGATAAGATGGTTACAAGCAATCATGTTTACCAGTGGCAATCCACCTAATTTGCTATTTCCGGCTAATTAAGTTTCCGGTGATTTATTTACTACTGGTATCTGAGCCATGTTTTCCTATTTGCGCCAAAAGATCGACTCTCAACAGTTTACACACTAGGTAAATGTAACAATGTTTTTGGTGAGTTACATCGCTTGATTTTAGAGACAGAATCAATTTTTACCTTTCTTGCTAAAATTCCTGGTGTTTTAGTGGACCGTATTGAAAACATGGGTGGTGGTCTGATCACTGAAGTTAGTCACAAGGGATTAGGACCTGGATGAGGTTAGCCCTCGTTTAATTCTTTTTCTTTACGTTTTTTGTCTTTACTTTCCTTTTTTCATTTGTAATCGGTTTGCACACATTTGGTGGTTCAAGTAGTAGGTTTGAAGGTTTTGCAGTCAGCAGTTCCTCAGATTAGACTTACCTGGCTGCCATAATGTCCAAATTTCATGTAGGAAGTTTTCATTTTCTTAAAAGAATATGCACATGGTTTTTAAATTATGGATGGAAGTTGTATTCGACTTGTACATTCAGTAGTTCTGTAGGAATGTGTGCATTGGAGAAATTAGATATGCCCTTCATAGTATGGCTCAGCCCAACAAGTAAGAGTTAGTCTCGTGTACAATTGCGTTTTTTTCAGACATTAAGATCTATTATTGTTGCAAATTTAAACTAAGATGAGTTAAATTACGTCAAGTTAGGATGTTTTTCCTTGGTGGATGTGTGGGAGCAAACAGTGGACCAGAGACAGTACGCATCAATACAATCTATAGTACCTTTCTTTTGAAAACAGTTTCTTTCCAGTGAGTTGCACAGCCAGTGCAATCTTGACATTACAGATGCCACTTATTACCAACTTTAAATGAATATATTAAATACGTTTATCCCCCTCACATGCGTTTCCATGCCAATTGATTAAATGACAATAGACTGCAAGGCTGGTACTATGTGAAAAACCGATAAAGCAGGATCGCAACAGTGGACAGCTGTTTCGCCCTTCTTGAGGCTCGTCAGCACTGTGTAGCGCCAGCCGTACTTTGAACTTACTTGATTAATTGCCTGGGCTACAGGAGACAACTTATCCCTAGCCTCTTCCAGGCATTCAGTTAGTTGGGGCATATAGCTCGGAAAACGGCGAGGGAAAAATAGGGGAGAAGTGCTTTCTCTCCATGTACTTTGTACTTCATTTTGCATTAAAAGCCTTCAACCACTGCGTACCATCTTAACTTTATTTCCAACTTGAAATCACTTATTTTGTACCGGAGAAGATATCAAAATTCCAGGAAGAAAAAAAATACATGGCCGCAGTTGCACATGGAATTGACGAGACATGCAATGCTGTGCAGTTAAATGGCTTTTTTGGGAAAACACTTTATTTTTATAATTTGTGTTCTCAAAGTGCCACTTTACTTGTGTATTTATTTGTTTCTCTATTTGTCAATCTACATTTTTTATCTTACTATTTTTTAGCACTGAGTATCATTCAAGTTTTAAGTTTAAACTCTGCGAGAACTTTAGGATGCGCAGTTCACAAGTTGTTGAAAAGGGGTTAATTCCCATGGGCAGTTTATTTTTGAAAAGCAAAGCTTGAGTTTGTTATGAAGTAATACGGCTTTCCAACAAAACCGAAGATGTAACTCACATTTTCTGGACATGGTCAAAACTGGACGGTTCTTTACTTTTTTTTCATAAAAGTGAACTGCTAACTATCAAAATTGTGACTTAAATCTACCATTTAAACTAAATGAAATATGAAGAGTCCATTTCAGGTGGCATGAATTTTTGAAAAATTAGTTTTATTTCTTACATATTTCTATTTCTAGCTTATTTATGTATTTCATTGTTCTTCTAATTCACTTTTTAATTCTTTTATTTCTATATTTCACAAATTTCATTTTTTATTTGTTTTTAAATATTTTTTTTTGACTCCGCACTCCGCGTTCCGGATTTTTGGAACAGCCGAAATAACATGTGTGATTTTTGTAATAAAATGTTAATGACAAATTATTTTGTAGGCTTTTAGCTATTGAACAGTGAGCACTTTTACTATGGTGAACTTAAATGGTGAAGTACTTTTGTGCTTCACCATTGTACAATCAACTTATCTCATCATCACCATTGTGAAAAAATTAGCTCACTAAAACATGAGCATGCCGGCACACTAACTTGTTCTTCTTTGGGAATTTGGGAATACAGGGAGTACACTATGAAGTCAGATCTGAGCCTAAATTGGCATTTCGAGTCGTCAAGTCATTATTCCGATTAGTCTCGTTGAGTATTGAGTTCGTCGTCTCATCGACTTCCCACATCATCTCGTTGTGAATTGGGCCTGTTCGTCTCATCGCCGACGAGTTCATCTAGTCAACTCCCCAGATCGTCTTGTCGTGATCAGACTTGTCGCTACCGAGTTCATCTCATCGACTCGTGAGACCGACTCATCACGCATCACTCCTCTTCAGCTCATCAAGTGCAGAGTTCATCTCGTCAAACTCTGGGTCCATCTCATCATGGATCAGTTTCATCTCCAGATCTCTAAAAAATATCGAGGCTGGGAGGGGTCTCGGACTTGGTTTTCTTGCAAAATGGCGGCTGTGGATAACAGGGAAAGAAGTTTGGATAATCTTAAAGCTTCTCTTCAAGATGGTGTGCAACATTTAATCACCTGCTTAAGTGAAGAGATTTTAGCAGACGAGGACGGGATTGATTATTTATGCACACACATCGACGGGCTTTTAAACCTTTTAACAAGAGCAGGCACTCTGTTTTTCATCCCTGCGGATCTTATTTCACTTCTTGTCAGAGCTCGTCAAGCAATTAATGAATGGACCTTCAAATCAGCAAATGGTGATACAGTACCACTGCTTTACACAGGATGTAAAGGAAGACCACCAATAGCTACTTCTAGGGAGCAGCTAGAATTCTACTTGGATTATGGCTTCACGGCAGTTAAGATCGCACAGTTAATTTCTGTGTCAAAAGAAACCATATTTTGTCACCTTATTTTGTTCTTCAAAGCACACCGACACATATAATGGCTGGGCCCTTACTTAACTGATTCAGATGCCAAACTTTTCATGAGCCAAACTTAACGAGCCGACATTTAAGTCCATGAAAAGCTCAGCGTCTGAATCAGTTAAGTAACAGCCCAGCCATTACATGTGTCGGTGTGCTTTGAAGAACAAGGTATATAACAATAGTTGCTATATTCTTATTTAATGAGATGCAAATAAGTGGTGGGGTATTCTGAAATTTAACCAACAGTTTACACTTTGCTTTAAAACCACTGAAGTTAAATGTGTTTTGGTTCAAACTAAATTAAGTTCGGCAAATTAAGTTTGACGTCTGAATCAACAGGTGTGCTTTTTAAACTTGGGTCGGTCCAAATATGAATTAAGTTCGGCTCATGAAAAGTTAGGCGTCTGAACTGAGTTTTAGTCCCTCAGTCTATTGAAGAATGCTCTTATAAATACTGAAGTGTTGAATTATTGCCTCACCTCCAATTCGCTTCCGCTCTTGAAATCACTGGATTAGAGCTTGTTGCGGATTGTTATTGTTATTTGGTGTAGGTGTTGAGGATATGGCTTCGATTTTGTTGATAGCATTTTCTAACATTCCCTGCAACTCCTCCATCTTCCATGTGCTTTGTATGATCTAATCCCAGTCTCTACCTATCAACTCACGACAAGTCGATCCCAGAGTATGACAAGGCGAACTCTGCAGTTGACGAGTCAAAGAGGAGTGATGCGTGATGAGACGGTCTCACGAGTCGAACTTGGTGGCGACAAGTCTGATCATGACGAGACAATCTGGGGAGTTGACGAGACGAACTTGTTGGCGACAAGACAAATAGGCCCAATTCACGACGAGATGATGTGGGAAGTCGATGAGACAAACTCGGTACACAACGAGACAAACTGGAATAATGACTCGACCACTCGAAATGCCAATTTAAGTCTCGGATCTGACTTCATAGTTACTCTCATGGAATTCACAGGTAACCAGAGGCAGTTTGAACATAATGCCCAAATCAATTCAATTTTTGATAGGTTAACCTCAGCGAATGTTCCTGACTAATTTGATTGTCAAAGGAAATAAAATACTCTTAATAGCTATCAGCTTTGTTTCATCTATCTAATGTTATTCATTTTTGTCTTATTTATCCTCCTCTCATAACATATTGCGTAGTCAACCTCAGTTGATTACATAGCTGTTTCCGTAGACTTAACCTGTTCTGGTATTTACTAATTTTTATTCATATGTAGTTTAAAGTGTGTACTTCCTGGCCCGCCTCGATTAGCGCAGCTATCTGCGGAGCCAGGGGATTAATGATTACCTACCTGTAAACAAATAAAAGATTGTTGTTGTTGGCAACGAGTTGATCTGTAAGCGCCAAAAGTTGATCCGAATAGCCGATAAGAGTGCTGATGGTTGGAGAGTAGTGGATGAGTATGTCTCTGATGAATTGGCCTCTGGTTCCGAGGACGAGAAACGGTTGAAGAGGGCCATGGATGTGGCAAATCGTAAACAA
>CBDDTI010000611.1:0-7920 GCA_965233585.1 bacterium | reverse complement strand
AACACTCGAGACAGTGTTTCATCAGCTATCCAAACACCTCGAATTTAGTCAAAAATACTCCGCTGCGTGTCGTATTTTCAACTCTCTTCTCGGTGTTTGGATATCCCGATGAAACATTATCTCTCGTGTTCGATGAAACACTGTCTCTCGTGTTTGATGAAACACTGTCTCTCGTGTTTGATATATTACATCCAACACGAAAGACCCTGTTTAAGCACATTTCCAAACATCCAGAAGAGAGCTGAAAATACGACGCGTAGCGGAGTGTTTTGACTAACTTCGAGATGTTTAGGAATGTTGCGATCAAACACATGTCCTGCGAGGTTGATATATCTTCTCAATCAAAAGTAAAACTAAAGAGAAATAGGAGAAATAGAATCGTAAAAAAACTATGCTAAACAAGATCAGATATCCAAACATTATCACGCACGGCGATGACTGATTATTAATGAGTTTGAAAAAGACTTATCGTGGTTAATACACTCAAACTTCAAGTATGACTGCAATGCTTATCAATAAGCAATTGCTTCAGTAAGAATCATCAAGATTTGTATCGCTAACAATCAAACAAGCATATGATCAAACCAAAAAACGAAGCTATAAAGTGCTAGTTACTATTTAATTTTACTCCACGCTCCATCCAGATGAAGCTGCAGTGGATCACCTATCTGATTCACCGAGGCCGAAACTAATAAAGTAGTACTGTAAAAATAAAAAACTGTCAGGAAGTCACAATAGTAAACTTGGCATCTTTGCTCACACAGGCCAACTTGGATGCTGAATGGAAGTTGACCAGAACAAGGCTGTGGTTAGGCTGGATTTACAAGAAAGGCGTTCTTCCGCCGCCATTTAATCTTCTGTACCTGTTGCTTCCACTTCTGTGGCTTATTAAGCGACTTGTCGTAGCCTGCTGTTCAAAAAGAGTCTTGGTGAGTAAAGTAATGGATGAGGAAGTTAATAAGAAGGATTTTAAGTCTGTCAGCAAACCTGGCTTATCAGATCCAAGTTTAATTATCCCCGGTTTCTCTGACACAGAGAGACTCTTGAAGTATTGTTGATCACCTTACTGGTATGATAGTTCATCACAAGCATCCCCTCCCCAGATTTTGTCACATTTTCCCTACAATGTCCCACTCCACCTTTCAATTTATTACACTCCTGAGTGGTGGATCGGAGGGGACTGTTGGTTGTCGACCCAAACAACTCTCCAATCCGGTTCAGACCTCTCTATCCGTATTACTAACCATTGCTGAAGCCACTGTATCTTCCATAATAATTTTTGTATTTGCTTAACATGACAACGATATAACGATACTCTCTTCTTTGTTTTCTGTACTAAATTTTCGGTTACTTCTGTCCACCTTCGTCATTCCACCGAGTCTTGGACAATTGATTGATTGATGTTTAACTTTATCAGAGTTGCATTGTTAAAGTTTGTTACTACTCACCTACGAGATTCTATTCGGTAAATTGAACTGAACAGTGCATGGTGTAAGATATATGCGAAGATATTTTGCTAGTTAGATTTATCTTTATGAGAATGAAATATCGCCAGCAATGATCCAAACTAACTTATACCATAAAAAGGTGTCCGCGATATTGGTCTACAGAATCATGTGATTAGAAATCCCATCTTTACGTCTGACATTCAGACACCATTACAATCTATTTCATTGAAGGCACTGGAATTAGAACTCTCAAAACTTATTTTTCTCTTCACGTAGATAATTTTCAAACGATTTATCAAGGATGAGGGTTCACACTCTAACTGGAAAGCAAAAAGGATTAACGAGAAGGAGGTAATAACTTATAAATTGTTAAAATGCTCGTAAAATCAAGAGACTCTAAACTCCTAAAAGTGACATTGAAAGGTTTTACTGTTGCTCAGGGACTGGTAGGGCTGTTTACCTTGTCTTTCTTGTCTTCTATCGTTTGGTTCATTTTGCTAATACTCACTTTATTATTATTTTTTTTGTAAATATAACGCTCATTGACAATTCAGCACATATTCGTTGATCAAGAATATAAACTAAATAAATAAATAAATAAATAAATAGATAAATATATAAATAAATAACTATATTTAAGTGTCGAAGTGTTATGCACTGTTGTACTAACTGCGGTGATGACATAAGCAAACAAAAATGACGTCTGACATGAGAGCGATCGTCGGTTTAGTTGGGTGAACGTACTGCAAAAAAGACAAACCAGGCTTTAAAACTGGTATTTCTCATGTTATTTCAGAGACGGGAAGTAATCCGCCATCTTGTCTTGAGGAACCTGGCCAAGAAATCTTACCATTTAGAGGATGGAACCGAGTCTACCGACTCCGACAAAGAAAATGAGAACGAGGCGACATTACCACTTGAGGAGAGTGGCTTGGAAATGAGTCAATCAAACGACGTTGATACTAGTTTTTAAAGGCCTTAGACTGAAAGCCGAGTCTCGGCTCGGAGCTCTACTTCTTATCAAATAGATGTCCATTCTAAAGAGGCCCTTCGAGGGGGGAGGGGGGAGGATTTTTATGTCCCCAGTCTGAGTTTCAAAATTTTTCGCGCCGCAATTTCGGAAGGCTGCCATGTCGCGTCCAAAGCCACTGATATGATACAGAATGTTTAACGTAACTGGGATCTCGTAATTCTATTTTTAGATGATCTCTAAATAAAACAGTTTGCAAGTCCGAATATTAAACGCTTTTAAGAAAGAGTCAAGACTTATTATCCTATAAGGATTGTATTATCGTAACTGCGATCTCGTAATTCTATTTTTATAAGCTCTCTAAATAAAACAGTTTTGCAAGTCCGAATATTAAACGCTTTTCAAGAGAGAGTTAAGACTTATTATCGTTTAAGTATTGTTTTCATGAGGAAGAACAAGTTGTTTACTTATCAAGCTATGCTTTTTTCTCTGGAATTTTAATTCGGGTCTACCAGCCGAGCCAGTGTGAAGTTGTGATTAGTCTTCAGTTGATTCTTTTGCAACATCAAGCCCATTTAAGCGTTCATTTCGATTGAAGATCGATCAAAAAAACTATCTTATTTACGAAGTTATTTTTGTTTAAGAGTCGATCGTTAAAAACTCATAAATCAATTCGAGCTTGAAATTTTTTTCCGCTTTAATAAAGTAGAACTGTTTAAAATTGTACAGACATATATTTTTATACATTAAGAGCTGTTACGCTCTGCTAATTCTGGAAATATTTTATTTTTAGTACATATTTGATAAAAGCAAGTGTACAGCCGAATAAAACATATGAAAATTTGATGCTGACTTACTTTGTCATCAAAGACTTTCCCACAACTTTGAAGATATTTTGGATACCTTCCAGCGATCTCCGGTTATCTTCGGAACAGTTCGTCAATTGTCAAAAGATCTCAATTAAGTGAGTTATCATTTGTTCTTGTGCTATTTCGAGTTTTCCCGTATTTAGCCACTGAAGGAATATTTTTCAGTGATTAAGGTCTTATAACTTTTTTCTGTTTACATTAGTACTTTGTACTGAAAGGTTATCCTGAATAAATATTCGATCATTATTATTGTTATTGTTATTATTATTATTATTATTATTATTATTATTAGTTCCTTGTTTCCCGTTTTTTCTTTGCGTGAATGACATTTATTAACCACAAGCAATGTTGTACGCATAACTTTCTTATACGCGGTACATTTCTTGTGGTGTTAATAATGCAGTGAATACTACATTATAACGTAGTTAGTGTACAAAGCCTTGTATTATCATAGTTGACAAATATTACCCCTTAATTTGGGCTTGAAATTTCAGCGTTACGTGTGAAATAAAATTGCCATGGCAACGTTTGGCGCCAAATTTCTCGATACAAGAAACAAGTCAAACCACCTCGATTGTAAGCGTTATTTGTCAACTATGATTTTAAAAGGTCATCAAATAGTATACTCGTGAAATTAGGAATAACTTCACTTGCGTTTTTTTTTCTTGGGAAATTTAGTATTTTAACAAAACGCGCGTGAAATTGTTTCCTTAATTCATTCGTTACTACTTGATTACCCACACTAATGCCAGCAGCGTTGAGAGAAACAAGGGTAAGTCGAGCAGATATCGACATCCTCGCGTAAAGAAGGCTCATATCATAAAGCGACTGTTTTTTTTTATTTAGCACAACAACATTAAAAAAGGCATGTTGTGTGTGCGTGTCGCAGTAAATGTAACCATTTTCTGAATATCACAGTTTTACCATCGCCAAAAGGTTTCTGAGATCGTTTGAACATCATCGCAAAAGCTTTTTTCAGCTTTCTCCGATGAACTCCTTAAGGAAAACAAGATATTTGGGCTAAACACCAATACATTAAATTCATTTAACATTTTAAAGGGTAAAAAAATGTATATAGAAAAACGTGCCAAAACTAACTGACATTATTACACGCCGGTTGAATGTTATATTGCTTTCGTGACTCAATTATGGATGGAAAAAAACCCTTTGTTAGGCCGCTCACTTTGTTTTGAGCGCTTCTCTCAAAAATAACTACCTCTTTTCCTGCTTGCAAAAATAGTAACTTAGGACAATTTTAGATTACCTGCAGACGTCTCACTATATTTAGTTTGTTCCGATTAGCCGTTTTCGGTGTTGCTATTCCGTTCCCGTCCATAGTTACTCTGTGACTGAAAACCGGGACACTACAGTGCATCACAGACTCAAATTTTGCGCGTTATCATAATTTTATGATATATTCTCTGGGCATTTATCATAGCAGTTAGTAATCCGTTCTGTTCGTGTGGAAAAACGCTACTTTAACTTAATTAGCTGATTCATTGTTTAAACAAAATCTACGATAAAAAATGTCCTGACTGAAAGAAGGAAGCAACGCTACCCACAGCGGTTGAAGGGATGCTAATAGAGCTTTTAAGTTTTAAAACGGACGTCAATTCCAAGCAATCAGGAATAGCCGTCAGTTGATCGTACATTTATTTGACTGTTTTTCTAACATTTTCAAAGACTTAAGTGCTTAAATATGTCAATGCTTCTTTTTATATACATCTAGGCTGATTGTGTAATTTACAGACAATTGCCATTTTTTAAAAAGAGTCATCCACGCGGCCATCTTTTTTAGTCAGTGCGTCGAATCGCATCGTCACTCTTCTGTGCTGTTTTTCCGTTTCCCGTAGTATTGACATTAAAAATAGTACGTTGTTCAGATAAACTGTTATGTGTTGAATAGGCTGTGAGCACGATATACTTGATTTATTAATTACGAATCCCGAACAAAAACAAACCGTACGTAACAAAAATTCGTACACGTTCTCATTTTCACATTTTTCTCTCACCTAGCTAGTATTAAATGCCGGCGTCTTAAAAGATATAAGTAAAGTTTACTTTATATTCAGCGAGAAAATGATTGCAGATATACTTAGTACATGTCGGCAATAAACAAACGTCGTTTTTTTTTTTATCAGATTTGGGCCCTTTAACAGCGTGGGTGTTGTGGGAATATTGATTAGAAGGCAAAAATGGAAAAAAATGCATGAAATCTTCAGATTGTGTGGTGATTAATTGAAGACATTGAAGCCATCAGGTTGATGGTAAACTGAGTTGCATTTTTCGCTTCCCTGGCGGTGTCATGGAAACGAGGAAGTTTTCAAGTAGTTAAACCACACACATATCGTATCGTAGAATCTTCAAGAGTAAAAAATAACAAGAGTCATCTTGATTGTAAACATTTCCGTTCTTATAAGAAGCCAAGAAGAGAAGAGATTGCCAGATTGCCAGATCAGATAGAACTGCCGTATTTCTCAAGAATGTCTTCTGTTAGTGTTAACTTTAATCTTCACTACGAAATGATTTCCGAAACGACATGCTTGATTGGTGTTGTTTTACTGGTCGTTATGTTTGTACTCCTAATGGTGCGAACGCGTTCACATCGAAGATCCTCTCGGTCACAGGGAGATCGAAAATTATGTACCAAACCAGTCCCTGAAGAAAACGGAGAGAAGAGCTGCGATCAAGTAAGAACTGTGTTTATATACAACAAGATTAACTGAAAGTTCGCAAAAACTTTTTAAATATAGTGAGGAGTTTTCATCATATTCTGGATTATATTTTTTACTGTCATATTGTATTGTAGTGTAGTGTAGCCATGGCATCTTGTGCCCAAGGGCGTGAGTGAGTGAGTGAGTGAGTGAGTGAGTGAGTGAGTGAGTATGTCTTCGAGAATGTCGTATATTTGAAAATCAAAATTTGTTAATGACTAAACATGGTCCAGCCATATACACCATGGGAATAGAAAATCGGTTAATAAATCTGCTATACCTGGCTTCTGTTTTTATTTCTAGGTTTGGTCATATTGGACGAGCGACTTCCCAATAACAGAGACTTACCCAGAGCAACCGTTAACTTACAAGAGTCTTTAAACACGATGAAGAGAGACAAAATAACAGGAAAAACTGAACACGTCCGCAATGAACAATTTCAAAACATGTTGATACTGATGTATAACTTTTCTACAGAAAAACGACTTGTTGTTTTGAAGTGTGCGTGTTCTGTTCATCGATGATCCGAAATCGGGTCATTTCTGTTTTAGTTCTTTATTTATCCAATACATATGGGTTATTGACCAAGTTTGTTCGGTCAAGATGGTTGGATATCGGCCTTGTTCTTTTTTTGCGTGTTTGAGGTGGGACCGAGCTGAGGCGAAGTCGAGATTCATAAACTCCACAAACTATGGACCATAAAGTCGCAAAAAAAAAGAGCGAGGGCAATATCCAGCCATATTGACCGAACAAAGTTGGTCAATAAAGGATTTATTATATCGCTTTTGGGAAAATTTATGAAAATTTATGCGAGCGATTTGGGCCATCTTGCCCGCTCGCGAAGCTGATTATTATTTGGCGGGATGTCAAGCCATGCAAATAAAATCTCCGTACACGTGTTGACGACAGTTCTTTCACTCTAGCATAATCTTCACGGCAGAACTTCCCTGTAATTCAAATTCGGCGCCACATAACGTTGGTCCATCTACCATTTTCTAGTACATATATCTTAAAGTCTCTAGTATCGATCCATTCTTACGAAAGTTATTTTAACAATTAACCTATTAGTCATGAGTTCTGAGATAAAAAAAGAATGCAGTTACGACGAGCTCTGTATCTTTCAATAATGTAGACCTTTATTGCTTCAGCAATTTTGTAAATCGCTAAGATGTAGAAGAAAATTCCACGAAATTGTTTCGAGATCTTATTTCTCCGGCACCTGGAGTGATTTATGCACAGTTGTCGTGTCTCATAACTTGACATAACTCGGAAACCTGCTGAAACCGGTTCCAGTTATATTCCCAGCTCAGCCCCGTACATGTCAATCAAACGTTCCGTTTGGTGACCGAACGTAATTGAGCTTCAAGAGTTCGATTGTGTTTGATATTGCCGAACCGAATCGAAATAAACCGATTGGGTCTGATTACCAAACGTTCCGTTGATTGGGCCACGTTCAAACTGGATTTTGGCTCTTATGGAATTTATGGAGTCAACGAAGCTTTCTCAGTGCTTTCATTAACTAATTCATTCATGCTTTCCCTACTACTTGCCTTAGCCTCAGTTGTTCTTTCCAATAGAGCAAGCACTATAGAAGATTACGTAATAAGCTATTCTCACATTTTGATTGGTTCTCGCCTATGATCTATTAAAGGACAGATGTACGATTGACGTCATCATTACAAAATTTTTCCCTCTGCTGTTTTAAAATGGCGTAAAGTTTTGAGAATTGAGATAGTATTTTACGTGACTGGGCGAAAGATAAGGTACAAAAAGTATTGCCGAGGCAAATAACAGGTTCGAGAAGCAGGAAGAAGAAATATAAAGTCGTTTTTCTTTATCCAGAAAAAATTCTCGAGCAGTCTCAGTCGGCGGTCGAGCGAGACTAAACCACACACAAAATTGGTCTTGGTAAGCCGAGA
>CBDDTI010000610.1:0-14370 GCA_965233585.1 bacterium | reverse complement strand
CAGCTGAAAAGTGAGGTTCAAATACTTGTCCTGTTTCAGTCTGAATCACCACATTTTGTCAAACCTTGTCTAGTCCAGATCATTCTTTGCCAACAATTTTGATGTACCAGTACAATGTACATGTAAGCCTCTTCCTCTCTAATCTGTAATCTTCCTTGTTGCTGCTCTTATTACTCTTCCCAGCAGGCCACAACACCCACATATTTTTTTGCCGCCTTGAGAGTAACGTTTTTGATGCCGAAAGTTACAAATCACATGGTACATTTGAAATGCACCATGTGAGGACATTTTTTCTGTGTGACGTCGTGACTTTTTCGTACTATGTGATGTTCATTCACAACATGTTTATCTTCAAGAGGAAAGCTTACTGGGCATTTTACATCTAAAAAAAAACAACTCCAAATTTGTCCTGATCATATTTTATCTTCAGTTGATAAGCAGCAGTCATGCTGACAGTTTTATGGCAGACAAAAACCACCATAAGCTTTCCTTATGAAGATGAACATGTTGCAAATGAACATGAAAAAGTTATGACACAACGCAAGAAAACTATACTTTCAAATGTACCATGTGTTTGGTTTAAAACGAACCCGCAGCATCAAAAACGTCACTCTGAAGGCAGCAAAAAAATTCATGGGTGTTGCGGCCTACTGGGAAGAGCAATAAAGGCACTGAAAGAAAATTATATAAATTTTTTGATTGTGGCACTTGACAGATCTGTAAAAAAGATAATCAATACAAATAAAAGAACATGCTGACACCCTTTTAGAGAGTGATGCCTTGTGATTAACACTGCAGAGTTATTTTGCATCAACAATCGCATTTGATACCCAATTATCCAGAATTTCAGTTGGTCATTTTGTTGTTAACAGCTTTTTCTGCCAAAGGAAAGCATTGGCAAAACAGAGTTTAATTTTACCGAATTCTTCATTTCACAACCTTTCTATTGATATGTAGTTTGTGACGGTTTACTTGAAAACAGCATAGTATGCTGTTTTACACACAATTCCTTTTAATTTTAATTTAATTAATTCTTTGTATTTTTTATTTTTTGTAACACACACAATTCTTTTTTTCCGGAGGACACCTGCAAAGGTTTAGGGTAACCTTAAATCACCAACAGCAACATCAACAAAAAATACAAATAATGATCTTAATTCATTCTATGTGAGAACCAAGATAAACAATTTAAACTAATAAAACTGTTCTAGGAACATGTACATGTAACTACAGGAGAGTATTTAATTATATCATTCTCTGTTTATTTTATTTTTAGGTTCATACATCATGTAAATTATCTTCTGTTCAAAGGTACAGTAGGTTACCAGAAGGGTTTTTTGTGAGAGGTTATCACTCTTCAATGCTGTACACGTCACATACATGTACATGTACCAGACTTGCCACTAGTCAACCTCCTGAGTCTAATTAACAATTATCCTGCGAAATCGTGCGGAATATCATCTGATACTTAGTACGGCCTCGTCGGCTAAAATCAGACGATATTACGCGAGATTGAGCAGAATAATTGTTTTATTATTCAACAAATTGATAACAAAACTCGTAACATTTTTTAATCCTTCTGTCGACATTTTTTCACTTCACTTTTTCTTCCCACATACGAAGCTACGTATATATAAACAATAGTCGCCATTTGGCGCGAAAATATGCTCGGATATTTGTCCGCGGACATTATCTGTTCCAAGAAGTGAACAGTTTTCCGAGAGCGAAGCTCGAGGAAAACTGTGAGCTACGAGGAACAGATAATGTCCAAGGACAAATATCCGAGCATATTTTGCCCCAAATGGCGACTATTGTCTTTATTATCCTTCAAATCTTTTTCACAACGCGCTAAGTTTTGAAAATTGGGGAATATTTAACAATTAGACCCGTAGCCCGAAAGGGCTACGGGTGAATAGCCCATGAGGCGAAGCCGAATGGGCTATTGACCCGTGGCCCTTGAGGGCGAAGGGTCTAATTGTTTTAGTATCACCCAACTACTCAGACAGAAAAGGCAGTAATAAAGTTAGCGAATGCAAGTTGAAGAAGTATTTATTTGGGGGAAAAAGCGAAAGAAAAAACGGCGAATTTCGCTACTCAATGACTATTACTATTAGACCACTAGTAGCGTAGCCAATCAAAATGCATGATTTGCATTAGACCACTAGTTGGGTGATACTAATCTCGGATATTCCCCAGTTTTAGCTGTGGAATATTCGGTCACGTGACGCGTTTAGGCCAATCATGCGTAAGCAAAAAGATTTGATGGATTATAATACCGGATATCTGTTACCTACGGATGACAGATATCGAGAGCATCATGACCATATTTGGATAGTGTTACAATTTGTTGAATAGTACGTGTAATAGGGTAGAATAGCTAAGAAAGCAAAGCCAGAGGTTAGGTTCTTAATAGGCCACAAAGGGACTGTTTGAAGGTCCTGAAGCAGCTGAGCAGGCAGCAAAGGTGCCAGTGGTTCATCCAGGGGGGTATTGAATAAAGTCTACCCACAACCTTGATGGGGTTGAAAACTCAAAATAGTAGAAATTTACAGTATTGTTTTACATTTTATTCCTATAGTGCTGTATTTTCTGTGTTTCCAGCAACTTCTCAAGTGTGCCCTTCAAACTTTCCATGGGCATCATAACTTGATGATGCACAGTTAAACCTCAATCAGTTGTTAAATTTACACTGGCATTACTACTTACATTTGTACAACAGTGTATTTTGTCCCTACTACCGACAGGTAATTTAAAGCTGAGTTTGTCTTTCTCTAACAGACTACAGTCAATGCAGAAAGCGATCTTACATGCTCAGCTGTCAGTTAAAGATGTGTGTCAGTCCATCCAGAGCAAAGTTGAATCTGATATGAAGTGCACATCACAAGTGAGTGCTATATTATGTAGTTTAGAAACAAATTCAATAATTGAATGGCTTGGTGCAAGAGGGACGTAAGTGACTTTTTCAGGTGAAATTTTTTTTCCTTCAAAAGTGCCTGAATTTTTGCATGTGCTTTTCAATTAAGTAGAAAAACATTCTCCTGTGTCGTTTTTCTGACTGAAATGCTCTAGTTCTGCTTTGTTGTGTTCATTGTGCACACTTCAATATTTTGTCTTTGTTTTTCTCAGAAACAAAGTGCAAACCAGGCAAAAAAATACAGGGGAATGTTGTACTACTTAATTGAAAAGCACATGCAAAAATTCAGGCACTTTTGAAGGAAAAAAAATTTCACCTGAAAAAGTCACTTACGTCCCTCTTGCACCAAGCCATTCAATAGGCCTAACAAGGCCTTTGAGGCCAGGCCTGAAGGCGCTTTGAGGCCTGGCCTCCTCAAAGGCCTTAAGGCCTTAATATGAAAGGCCGCGGGCAAGAACGTCCCCTAGATTTTTCGCTAAAATCGAATGGCCAAAACAGCTCCAAACTTCGCATGCCAATTTGTTTATATGTGTAGAAAACTGCCTTGCACTTATTTCCCCCCGTTTCTGTTGTGTATTTCAGAAATAAAGTATGCAAAAACACTTGCATGTCACGGTCGGTCTCTTTTGGAGCTGCTCTGTTACACAATGAAAGAAAACGGCCTTTTGTTTTCCAATACAGTGACTATTAGCGTTGTTTTTCTTGTAATTTTTTTCAAATGATCACTTAAACCCTTAGGGTTAAGAGTTCCCAGTTTTATTAGAGCTAGGGTTAGGGTTACCGCTCGAAACAAGGGTTAGCGTCGAAGATTAGGGTTACGGAACAAGGTTAGGGTTAGGGCTAGTGCTCGGGGTTAGGGTTATTGCTTGGGGTTGGGGCTAGCGCTCAGGGTTTAGGTCATTGCTTAGGGTCAGCGCTAACACTTAGTGTTAGGGTTAGCGCTAGTGCTTAGTGTTAGGGTTAGCGCTAACGTTTAGTGTTAGAGTTAGCGCTAGCGCTTAGTGTTAGGGTTAGCGCTTAGTGTTAGGGTTAGCGCTAGTGCTTAGTGTTAGGGTCAGCGCTAACGTTTAGTGTTAGAGTTAGCGCTAGCGCTTAGTGTTAGGGTCAGCACTAACGCTTAGTGTTAGGGTTAGCGCTTAGTGCTTAGGGTTAGCGCTAGCGCTTAGTGTTAGGGTTAGCGCTAGCGCTTAGTGTTAGGGTCAGCGCTAACGCTTAGTGTTAGGGTTAGCGCTTGGGATTAGGTTTAGAGTTAAGGTCAGGATACGTTAGGGTTAGCGCTGTGTTAGGCCAAGGAAAGCAATTTCGACTTTTGAAATCTCTCGCACGAATCGATGCCTAAATCAAGTCAATGAGTAGTGCCTAGAGAGAGAGAGAGAGGTTGAACGTTTTGCAAATCGGTTACGTCAGTGATTTACAGTGCGTTTCACAAAACGTTTGACGGTCTCCGAAGTTGGTTTGAAATTCCTGAAGTTCGCTACGAACTTAGCGATTTGGTTCCGTAGTTGTCAATCAAATCGTGAACGTGAATTTCACGCCGAACTTCGTTGGGAAGTTATCAAGTTCATTGCGAGAGAAATTGTCTCGGAATTTCCTTATACGTTGTGGTCACGTCGATTAGGGATTACTAGTTTTAAAATGAGCTATAACACCTTGCAACTGAATTTTCCCAGATGTCATCCGACACCCACCTAAAAATAGAATACAATTTCTGTCGCGTTAGTTTATTCTCGGGTAGCTTCAGATAGAACTTCCACGCATAGCGGTTTAAAAGTACTTTACATTTAAATCTATCAGAGATGAAACCCCTTTTTCAGGACATACATCCTTCTAGGAATAGCGTCAAAAAAAACCAGAACATTTTAATGTCGTATTGTTGAACTTTTGTATTTACCTTTTTATTGTAAACAAAATGCTAGTCGCGCCATCCGTCTGTGATGTGGAGTCCTTCTGTACTTCTCAAATAATTTACATTTTCAAAACTAAACATCATAAAATAAGCATTGCTTGGTTGAAGATTTTTTTCACTTTGTTTAAATTCATTTGAGTAGTCATATTATCAAACTAGCTACACCGAATGGCGCGAACTTCGCAACTTCCCAACGAAATTCAGCGTGAAAATTGACAACTATGTAATGAAATTGCCGATTTCGTAGCGAACTTTGGAAACCGTTTGTCAAAAGTTTTGTGAAACGCACTGTAAATGTTTCTGCGTTAAATGATTTTTTGGTCACCAAACTGCTCGTTCCATGAAATGATTATTTCTGACGACACAGAATGAGGAAGCCTTAAGCTAACACGCTGCTCATACCGAAAAAAAGCGCATGAAACGAAAAATTTGTCAGCAAAGGAACGCTAAAATACAAAGCAAAAACTTACATTTCGGCTGAAGTTTTCTTCCTAACCTGCGATCAGACGTTCTTTGTCTTTTTTCTTCGTGGCGGGCTCGATCTTATCACAATTCAAAGTAATCATCTGCTTGGAAATCCACGATACACACTCACGGAACGCTTGCTTGCCAATTTAACCGACCTGCGATTTCGTAAAAATGGCTTGGAATTCCTTTAATTTAAGCATTAGCTTTTAACCTAAACACAGGTCAAATTCAACGGCTTTGCTGCCTGCCCTTTCTCACCAGATCCCGGCCGTGTCTGAGTCACGCTAGGACGCGCTATAAGTCATGCACACAACGGTCACGACGATGTATGTATGTATGTATGTATGTATGAAAGATTATTATGGGATATCCCAGATATTTTTCGAGCGAGGGTGGTGGACGGCAGCCAATTTCAAGAAAATAATAGAGTCTAGAAAGCACTTCTAATTTCCAAAACTGACACACGCCGGAGTTTGGCAAATCAGCCGTAAGTCCACGACGAATGCTTTGTTTTGCAACAAGAAGTGTTTCTAAACTCTACCGCCTGGCTCACTTGTTCTTCAATGGCTAAGTTAACGGCAGACTTAAACCATGATCTCAGAACAAGAACACACCTCGGTTCTTTGAGGCATGCTGGTGACTCATCGAGGATCAAAGGCTTAATGATGCCAAATCTCCTACCAGGCGGGCGCAAATATTCCTCGAATAAGCGTTGAATATCGGTGGAAATAACGAGCAAACTTCAATTTCCTTCATTAACAGGTAAGCTCTGAATTTGTGCTACTGCTTTGCGCGCCAAATGCCTACGTCACAATGCCGTCACAATGCCAGCTAAAAAACCTATCGGTCCCAGCCCGTAAAAACGGCAATTCACTTACAAAGCACGAAGATAAACAAAAATCCTTTTGTTACTCGCGCCTTCAGGCCTGGCTGGCCTCAAAGAGTGTTTTTGCATACTTTATTTCTGGAATACGCAACAGAGACGGGAGGAAATAAGCGCAAGGCAGTTTTCTACACGTATAAACAAATTGGCATGTGAAGTTTGGAGCTGGTTTGGCCATTCGATTTTAGCGAAAAATCTAGGGGACGTTCTTGCCCGCGGCCTTTCATATTAAGGCCTTAAGGCCTTTGAGGAGGCCAGGCCTCAAAGCGCCTTCAGGCCTGGCCTCAAAGGCCTTGTTAGGCCTATTGAATGGCTTGGTGCAAGAGGGACGTAAGTGACTTTTTCAGGTGAAATTTTTTTTCCTTCAAAAGTGCCTGAATTTTTGCATGTGCTTTTCAATTAAGTAGAAAAACATTCTCCTGTGTCGTTTTTCTGACTGAAATGCTCTAGTTCTGCTTTGTTGTGTTCATTGTGCACACTTCAATATTTTGTCTTTGTTTTTCTCAGAAACAAAGTGCAAACCAGGCAAAAAAATACAGGGGAATGTTGTACTACTTAATTGAAAAGCACATGCAAAAATTCAGGCACTTTTGAAGGAAAAAAAATTTCACCTGAAAAAGTCACTTACGTCCCTCTTGCACCAAGCCATTCAATTGTTGATATTCTTACGGATGCAAAAATGTTTATTTATGAGCATATCTTCTCATTTTGAAATCAAGCTTTCACTAGCTTCCTTATTGTCTTTTGGCTAAGTTAGCGACTCATTAATTAAATTGTAATGTTCTGACTCTCTTTTTCTCCATATCACAGTTATCAGAAGAGGAGATGCTGAAATTGAAACTCAAACTTCTAAGAGAGGAGTGCTTGTCAAAGCACAAACTTTTGCTCAAAGGTGTTTTATTTTTTTGTTATTTTGTAACTTCACTTTATGTGTTTTGTGGTTGATATTAAATTAGCATTCCACTTACAGTGTACGTCATGATTGAGCCATGATTAAAATAGTTGTTGTAATTATTATTAATAATTGTTTCTTTTTGAACAACAGAAAGAGAAGAAGAGCAGAGCATCTTGGTAAAACTCAGAGAACGAGGTGAGATCATTACTGTGGTATCTACAGCCCTTTGTTTGCACTGATAATGCGCATACAAGTAAGTTTCTAAGCCTGTACACATTAAGGGATACATGTATGTTGCAGGGGCGTCAAGTGGCTTTGTGTGTACATATGAGGTGAATGTTACTGAGGAACCTTAGGCCCTGACTCATGTCCTAGTGAAAGTGAAGAACAGTTCCCTGTCGGCTATCTTTCACCCAATTGTTGCCTGTTTGTTGGCTGACAGTTGGCCAACTGTCGGTCGACTGTCAGTTGACTGTTGGTCAACTGTCAGTAACATGTAGCATGTAACATGTAGCATGTCTCAGCGTCTATGTCTGTGAGATGTCTGTGTATTACTTAATTCGAATTTTAGACATGCACGTTATTAAAATCAGTCCAAACTCTTCTCGTTTTCAATACCCACAGAAGTAAACCTTAGAAGAAACAGAGCACAACTCGATTCCAACAGGGCATCTTTGCGGGAACACAAGCAAGCACATGTAGAGAAAAGGTACGGGGATTTAGATCAACCCTTTGGAGGCATGTTGGCCTCATGGTTAGTGCGCCTGTCTCCAAATCACACGGTTTGGGTTCGAGCCCTGGGTGGAACATTTTGTTGTGTTCTTGGGCAAGACACTTTACTCACACAGTGCCTCTCCCCACCCAGGTGTATAAATGAGTGCTGGTGAACTTAATGCTGGGGTAGCCCTGCGATGGGCTATCATCCCATCTAGGGGGGAGCAGAAATACCCCTAGTCGCTTCATGCTAAGGAAACCGGGATAAGCTCCGGCCTGCCGGGCCACTTGGCTTGTATGCAGACTTTTTCATTCGCAACAGTCATCAAAATTTGAAATCTTGTTTCAGTAGCAATACATGATTGGCAAGCATAATTGAAGGGTTCGGTGGAAAAAAGGCGTTAGGTATTTTACGCCAAACAGAACTTTGTCAAAAACGCTCCAAATTTCGCATGCAGTTTTGTTTAGGTGTCTTGAACAATGTTCTGCATGTTTTTTTCCCTGAAGCTTGCTTCCTTTTTGAGATATTACGTATGCGAAAAAACACATTTTTCCGAGGGCATCCTCTAGGGATCTTTTGCTGAATGAAAAACAAAAGAACCATTTGTTTCGCTAAACGATGAAGTCACTATAATACATCAATCATACAACACTGTTTCGTTAGCGCAAGCGGATAAGGCGCTGAACGGGCCAGGGTCGACTTTGTTTTGCCGTGACACCGGTTCGATACGAGGTCGGCCAATTTTTTTTTTTTTTTTCGTTCTGTTCCTTTACTTCTTTCAAAGATTAAGATATCCATTTTAAAAAAAATGCAGATAGGGCGGGAAACTGGAAACAGATTATTTGCACAGGTTATTGTGACGTCGATCGATTGAGCGTCAAAGCAAATACCATTCGCACAGAAAAGAGATGTGTAGCATTACAGTTCTGTCGCCTAATATCTTAAGCATTGTTTTTAAGTACCTTGTAGCCTGCCTGGTGGTTGAAAGGCATCATGAAGCCTTGATAAACCCGTAAGTCGTCAACACGTTTTAAAGAAGCAAAATGTGTTCTGTTACTTCGAACGCAACTCGGTGATATCAGCGAGTCATCGGCGTTTGAAGTCAGGTCGATCCAGGCAGCAAAGTCCAAGAGCAGTTCTTAACCAAGAAAGTAACCCTGTTGTGAGTTGTGGCCCATTTGCCAAGCGTTGCTAGCATCAAAGTTTGGAAAGCGAGAACTGCTAAATTTGTCTTGTATCGAGCACCATGTCTACCCGCGCACGAGGAATAAAGAACCTTCCCGGTATGCATTGCGATCACGTTCTGCAGGACAAGAGACAAGACAAGACAAAGTTAAACTAATTACAGAGCTTGTTTTTTCCTTTTTTATTTCAACTAATAATGGCCAACAAGAAGCGATCAATTGAAACATAGATCTGTGATCCAGGTTGCGTTGATTATATTTCAAATCGGCGCGATTTGCAGTGTTTTAAACTTCTGGGATCAGCGGCCATGCAGATGTATGGAGACCTGTATGTTGCGGCACAGAAGGGTCAGCCCTACATTTTTGAGCTTATACGTTGCAGGTAGTCAACATTTTGTTATTTCCTAACTGAAGTCAACACCCTTGCTCTCACACGTTCAAGTGAAATACACATTCTAACCTATTTTGACCTGAAATCGAGGTTTTTAGCTTACGCGCTGCATGAAATGAAGATTTTTCTCGTTTTTAAGTCAAATCAACAACCTTGCCGTCAGGCCTCAACGTGAAATCAACATTCTAGCCTATTTTGACCTGAAATCGAGGTTTTTGAGCTAAGGCGCTGCGTCAAATGAGGATTTTGCTCGTTTTTAGGTCAAATCAACAGCGTTGCCGTCAGGCCTTGACGTGAAATCAACATTCTAACCTATTTTGACCTGAAATCTCGGGTTTTGAGCTTACGCGCTGCGTGAAATAAAGGTTTCAGTTGTTCGTTTTGAAGTCAAATCAACAGCCTTGCCGTCAGGCCTTATCGTGAAATCAACATTCTACCCTGTTTTGACCTGAAATCGAGGTTTTTGAGCTCAGGCGCTGCGTGAAATGAAGATTTAGCTCGTTTTTAAGTCAAATCAACAGCCTTGCCGTCAAGCCTTAACGTGAAATCAACATTCTAACCTATTTTGACCTGAAATCGAGGTTTTTGAGCTTACGCGCTGCGTGAAATGAAGATGTTGTTCGTTTTTAAGTCAAATCGACAGCCTTGCCGTCAGGCTTCAACGTGAAATCAACATTCTAACCTATTTTGACCTCAAATCTCGGTTTTTGAGCTTAGGCGCTGCGTGAAATGAAGATTTTGTTCGTTTTTAAGTCAAATCAACAGCCTTGCCGTCACGCCTTCACGTAAAATCAACATTCTAACCTATTTTGACCTGAAATCGAGGTTTTTGAGCTTATGCGCTGCGTGAAATGAAGATGTTGTTCGTTTTTAAGTCAAATCAACAGGCTTGCCGTCAGGCTTTAACGTAAAATCAACATTCTAACCTATTTTGACCTGAAATCGAGGTTTTTGAGCTTAGGCGCTGCGGGAAATGAACTTTACACTGTTTTCTAAGTGAAATCAAAGTCCGTCCGTGGTCTAACACAGCGCTAACCCTAACGTATGCTGATCTTAACTCTAACCCTAACCTTGTTCCGTAACCCTAACTTTCAGCGCTAACCCTAGTTTTGAGCGGTAATTTGAGTGAAATTAACGTCTTTGCGGTCGCACGTTAACGTGAAATCAAAATTGTAACGGTTTTACCCTAAAATCAACACTTTTTAAGGTTACACGCTGCAAAAGATCAATATTTTGCTGGATTTTAAGTGAAATTACCGTCTTTCCGGTCACGTGCTGATGTGACCACAAATACAGGCTTTTTTGCATACGTAATATCTCGTAAACGTAGAAAACGTCAGCAAAAAAACATACAGAACATTGTTTAACGCACCTAAACAAAACTGCATGCGAAATTTGGAGCTTTTTCGACAAAGTTCAATTTTGAGTAAAAACCCTAGCGCCCTTTTTCCACCGAAGCCTTCAATTTATTGGTGAGAGAATATCTCAACTATCTTTTCTCGTTGTCTTACAGAGAATCTTTCGTTAAGTTGACCGCTCAGCTGAATTTCAGACGGAGGCAGCTCATCTCTGAACTAATGAATATTTACCCTATAGTTGAGGTAAGAAACAGAAACTAGTGTGCAGGTTTTTCAGTTTGTCATTATCCAGCTTGGTGTAAACAGAATAAGAAAGTTTATGCACTATCGTGATCGTCAGTTTGCATAGTACGCTTGATGTAAAATATAACATCATATGGTTACAAACTATTTTCGAATTCCCAGTAACTTTGACTGGGTCAAGTAAGTTGCTTGTTGCAACTTGTCGAAGAACATTTAAAACATACTAAACCAGGATGTTTAATAATAATATTATTGAATTAACTATTCCTGGACTAATAGACTACAAGGCCGAGTTTTCTATGAGCGAATAGTTAACATGGCGTAGCCCAGTATCGCTCATGTAAAGCGAGAGCAAGTGGTTTAATTGTTTTAGTAGCCACTCTTAAGGGCTACAGCACATTGACAAAATTTACAACTTCGGGTATTTTTGAGCCTAAAATTAAGAGTAATTTTCAGTTTCAAGAGCAGCGCGCGTGTGATTGTTGTCTGTCAGTGAGTAGGAAACGATGATAGATTCGGGGATTTCCAATGGAACACAACTGAGTGGCTACTAATTTAAAACAATTAGATTATTAGCTTGAAATTTCTTTGAAAGGCCGAATCAGCTATCACCTCATAGAAATGGAGAACGAATAATTTTAGTAGAATTCCAACTGAAATTTCCTTCCGGACGCATTATTAAACTTCGCACCTTAGAAAGATCGCTCGGATTGAATATTGTCATTAGAAATTGCAGTTGTGTGGGCACGCTCATAATTTTTTTTTTCAAGAAAGCATAAATGCCCCTCTTTTAGCCTTCTTAGGAATTTAATGATCCATCTGCGTCAAAATGTTCCTCCAAAACGTTCGAAAAACGAATAAAACATTGCTATTTTGAAGATTACCATCAGCTTCTGTACAGTAATGGCTGATAGTGCTCGATCACTCAGCCAATCAGATTGAAGCATTTGCGGTAGTGGTCAAGTAGAATTCTACTAATCTGTTTTAGGTTAAGTTTTGAACGACTCGTAGATTTATACTCCAAAAATTCGCTCGCGTTTCCTGTGTGTGATAGTTGATCGAGCTCATAATCTAATTATGCAGTTGAACAGCGCTATAATAGAGTGTGTGAATTGTCACGCAATAAAACGTAAAATCAAAAACCATTCAGTGGATAAACTCAAGAAATTGTGATATTATAGACAATAAATAAAGAAGACAGCTCTCCAAGTTTAAGGTGTGTGCGTTGTCCCTAAGCTGAGATATCGTCGAAATGTCCCGCGCAAAATTATATAGCTTAGTGAAGAGCCGACATGTTGGAGGACCTCCTTGGTACTCCAATATGGCAACTTACTTTAGCTATCTAGTCGACTGATTTTCTGAACCGAGCAAAAAACATTTACACAAGCACTTTTCCTAATAGGTAAACTCCTTAAGGTGCTAAAAGTCACGAGATAAGTGTACATTTTTCGACAAACGCAGTCTTAGTTTTATGTCACGCACCGCCATACATGTATTTTCGAAATTCAAAATGCGCTGGTTTCCAAACGAAGGATGCTACTGAGGTGGAAGTTTGTGAACAGATATACATTTAGTACCTCTTATGCCTGATGAGGAGAAAACCTTTAGTGGCTCTTTGGGTTTGGATTTGAGAATTTGATGACGTGACGTGTACACACTTTCTCTTGCAGCTACCATCTTCAAAAGAGTTTCTTATTTGTGGTGTACGACTTCCTAATTGTGAATCAGACGAGTTTCAAGGTAAGAATTCAACATTATTGTTAATACTAGTTTCTCGATGCATCATCCAGGTGCACGATCTGAATTCAGTTTAATTTGACAATTAAAAATTGAAGGATTTGTGATTGGGAAAACGATTTGAGGTGGGGAAGTGTTAAAAAGGAAGTCCCACGGGTACTAGATCAGTGGTGCATATTGTGATATTGCTTTCTCTCTCCGGCTCTCTAGCCTACCTCTCGTTCAGCAATACATGCGTTAGATTCAATTTCAATGTAAATTCCATCAGAAGGTTACTTTTGATGCATTTTACACGATGTATATCTCACTTCCAGCTATGGACGAGGAGACCCTATCGGTTGCCCTTGGTTACACGTGTCACCTGGTCAGTAGGATCGCTCAGTTCCTTGATCTTCCTTTGAGATATCCCATGAACTCCCGCGGCTCAAGATCCACTCTTAAGGATTTTGCGATAGAAAAAGTTGGAGAGAAAGACCGAGAGTAAGTATTAAAGAACAGATCTCTAACTGTGCACGCTTACTGAAAGTACTAAATCAAAGCTATTCGTTGTGTCGGTCGTTAATACTGCCGTTTTGCTTCGCAGATTCCCGTTGTACAATAAGGGCAAAGAAAGAATCCAGTTTTACTACGGTACCTTCCTTTTGAACAAGAATATAGCGCAGGTAAGATTTTGTTTTTGGGGTGGAAACCATCCAACTCGAGAAAAGCCTCAATCCGCCGCTAAGATGCCTTTTAGCACAGTGTGTACATGCACAGGTAACCCACGCTCACTGTGTGTGGCACGTGACATAACACAGGTAAATTATCGAGAACATATGAGGCGAAGTTTAGGTCTGAAAATTTGCTGGAAAATGGAAATAAAAATCGATGAAACTTACCATGTGGCGAGTTTTTGTTGTCCTTAATACGTACACGTAGTTTTTGGGAAAAGTAGTCTTCATCACCTTTCCTTCATAGTAAAGTGGCAAGGTAGGAGACTGACAGCAAACACGGGCTCCGATCGACCCAAAAAAAGCACGATTTTTTTTCGCGAAAATTGAATCCAGTCGCTAAATAAACACGCCAGGCTCGTGGAACATGAATTTCTCTAAACCATGAATCCACTGAAGTATCTCCAGCTAGCAACGCGAAGCCACCAGGCTCCTTAGAACTGGTAAGTTAACCTACTAGAATGGCGGCTCGGAACCGTTAAGATCAAAAGTTGCACAGTTCAAAATGGCGCTGAGCTCGGAGCGCTTGGTGACAAGTGTAATAAGTCCCCGTGCAGGGAAGGGAGCCCCAGATTGCTCAAAGCGGCAAAACTCACCTTCCGACCTCACCCTCGGGAATATTTTCCCGCGTTTTATGCATCTCGGTGCGCATGCGTGATTCACCCTTGGTTTCCCGAGGGTGTAGCTGGACGGTGAGTTTTGCCTTTGAGCAATCTGGGGGCGCTTTCCATTCGACCAAATATTCCGGTTTGAAATTCCGGGTATTCCATGCGACGAATGGAACAGTATTCTCCGGTTCGTTGGACTAACCAATCCCAGGTCATCAGGTTCCAAGTTTCGTGCGAAAATATACGAGATCAAACGGAGGACTCTTTTACGTTTGTTTACTTGCTTTGGGGTTGCTCGACGACTCTGAAGTTGAAATAAACGATGTATTAGGTGAGGGTGACAATATTACTTTTATCG
>CBDDTI010000608.1:0-12501 GCA_965233585.1 bacterium | reverse complement strand
ACTCTTCCTAGATCATGTCCGACAATAGGGGCGGTATCGCGGGATTAGGTTTCGAGCAAGACGATCTTATCGAACAGGCTCTTGATCTGCATTCGCCCCTGGGGGTTGATGTGAGTTTAGAAAAGGGATCGGATGTTATTTACGATAGCGTGACCAGCGTGACCAACGCGGGACCCGTTGAATTCGTGATCCCTCGCGACGCGGAATGTTCGTTCATTTTGGACCAAACCAGACTGATCGGACATTTTATTGTCAAGCAAGATGGTGGCGCAGGAGATGTGGAGGAGGACCATAAAGTTTTTCTGGCTAATAATTTTGCCTATAACTTATTCTCCCAAGTGGAAATTTACCTGAACGGCGTGCAAGTTTGCGATCAAAGCACCGCCAACGCCTATCCGTTTAGAAATTTTATCCAGACGGAGTTGTCTTACGATTTGGAGAGCAAAAAATGCCAATTAAAAAGCGAAGGTTATTTCGTCGAAGAACCGGAGGAAATCGAAAAAAACGATCCCACTGGTAATACAAATTTGACCGCTCGCCGAGATTTATTGACGGATCATAAAAAGGTGTATTTTTGCTCGCGCTTGGGGGCTGATATCATGTACACCGATAAATATCTTCCACCGAATGTGGATATCAAGATAAAGTTGGTGAGAGCCCATCCCCAATTCGGTATTCTGCACAACGAGGTCGGGAAAACCTATGTCGTCATGTTGAAGGATTTGAAGCTGAAAATGAGAAAAGTTCTCCCTTCCGCTCAACAGCGAGATGCTTTCACGCTGAAATTGAGCCGGGAGCCGTGTTACATACCCTATAAAATGACGCAATTCAAGGTTTTTGTCATTCCGGCCAATGTGACGACTTACACGGTCACCAACGTGGCTTCTCAAATTCTCCCCAAACAACTCATTATGTGCATGATTCACAACCAGGCCCTGTCGCAAAGCAGCTCGAGAAACCCCTTCAACTTTCAACATTTCGATTTAAATCACTTTAACGTGATCAAAAATGGGCAATGCGTCTTTCCGAAGGCTTTTCAGCCCGATTTTGACAACGACAATTACCTGGATTTGTATCGACACATGTACGACAGCATCGGCTACGGCATTTCCAATTACACTTGCAGCGTAAGCATGGAGGCTTTTAAGAAGGGTCGGTGTTTTCTGACGGCGGATTTCACCCCCGACCGTTGCAATAGTTATCATATCCACCCGGACGAAAAGGGGAAGTTGGACGTCGAATTGGGTTTCAAAACAGCCAAAACCCATCCTATTTATCTCCTGGCCTATTCCATTTTCAATTCCGGGTTGAAAATTGATAACGGAGGTCAGGTGATCAGAACCGATGAGGTCGCCGATTCATAACATGGGGAACGAGTCGGTCGTGACCAACGAGGGGTTAAGAAACGATGTCTTGGAAAAATTCTTACGTCAATTAGACCATCGTCATTTTGCGGGGGTTTTCTCCGTAGACCTCGTCCCCCCGCAATTATTCAACGTTCATCATGGGGGGAAGTGTTTTATCGTCAATCTATCCCCCTCTCATCGGTCGGGCGGGCATTTTATCGCTATTTACATCAAGGGGAAAAATCTTTGGTATTTTGACAGTTACGCTCTACCTCCGCCCGCTCATAATCATCATTTAATGAACTTATTGCAAAGGTGGAAGAAAAGGCGGAAGAATGTTAGGATAAGGCGCGTGCTCACCTATCCCGTCCAGAATTTTAATTCCTTGTTTTGCGGGTGGTACACGGCCGCCTTTTGTATGATGGTTACCATTTATTCAAGTTGCGATCCACGATATTTTTCAAACTTTTTCTCTCGTCAAAATTTAAACCATAACGAAAAAATTGTACAATATTTAATAAAATCATTGTGTGATAAGCTAAAAGCGGTGCCGGAATAAATAGAGACATGGCAGGTGTGACGACTGTGACGATTTATAATGTATTTTCCTTATCTTATTTACGGTCGATGGCATTTATATTAAAGAATAATAGGAAAAAGAAAAAAAGGCGGCGGACGAGCTTCCCCGGCGATCGCCGGGTAAGTGCAGGTGCTATTCTATGTACAATACATCTTGTTATTCGCTGGTGGAAAAAAGGGTTGGACGACGCTTTTTACTTTTTCATTTTGTTGATGATGGAGGCGGAGTTTATGTCAAAACCCAATCCCGTGCAAAGCTCAAAGAGCCCTTCGGTTATGGCGTCCAATTTATAGAGGGGGAAATTTATCTTGATCGTCTTCGTATTGTAATTTTTGTTGTTCTCGTTGTACTGTAGAAGGGAAAGAAAAAAAAATAGTCAGTTCAACATCATCAACGTCTTACCTTTCGTTTTTTTTTACCCCACCTGAACCTGACTGAGATAAACCACTGGCCAGACGGCCAGCCCCCCGGCGCGCTGCAGGTGGCGAACCCCCGTGATCCCCATCCGGATCAGGGGGTTCGTGGAGACGGACTTATTCATCGGTACGAAGGGAAGACTGATGTTTTCCAAATCTACCTCTTTGTTCCTGAGGGCTTCGATGAATTTCTTCATCGTCGTCCCATTAGGGTAGATGTACTATAAGCGGATGAGCCAAGTGGAAAAAGGCTTATTATTGATTTTGTAATCTCCTTTTTTATCACTTCCTCATTCACTTACCCCATCGTCGGCAAAGAAGTAGGCCTCCCGATTTCCGTGTTGTTCTTGCCAACGGTCGTAGTCTATACTTGCAGTCGCTACCGGCGTTACAATCTCCCACTGATTGTCGGCAGAAAAAATTTGTTTTTGCTTACTTAAGGGTAAATTGATCATGTCGATTTTGGAGAGAATTTGATCCGGCTCCGCATACCTTTTAACCGCTTTTTTTTTGGCAGGGGGCGCGTCAGCATCATGGACCTTTTTTTTGTTAGCCTTAACCGCTACTTTTTTGGTTTGAATTTCCGGTTCTTCCTCTTCTTCCGACTCATCCTCATCATTCACGTCCGTCGTATCAGATTTCATATCGACGTCGACAGTATCTATGGACTCCGTGTCATCGGTACCCTCGTCGTCATCGATGAAATCTGCCATTTCATCTTCCTCCTCCTGATTCACCTCCTCCTCCTCCTCCTCCTCCTCCTCGTCATCAATCATCTTTTCCTTTATCTTGTCGTCGTCGTCGATCATTCTCTTTGTCCTTATCAATTTGAAATGTCCTTTGTTACGATTCTTCGAGGAGGAGGCGCTAACAGGACTCTTTTTCTTAAGGACCTCATCACCGCCTCCATTTTTTTGCCGCTTTTGCCCCGCTTTTTTCGGGAGTAACTCTTTTTTTGACTGTTCCACCTTCTTTTCCTTCTGCTGATCTTTCTTTTTCGCCGTACCGCCTTTTTTGACATGTTTGTCACCAGCGGCGGATTTGGCGGCTTCACCCTTTGCCTTTCCCATCGTTTATTCCTTTCTTATATAGAGGAAAAATAATAAAGTTTGTCTTCAAAGGATGAAAGTCAACCCAGAACTGATATTTTTAACAAACAATCTCAACTTTTTATAGTCTATTTTTTAAGCCGCGGTCATAACGCACCTGTTATTATTCACATACCCCCTTTTAACGATGTTCAAATTTTCTCAATGGAAAGGAGAAGATAATTCTTTTGTATTCAAATGTCTTCCCCCTCCATCGGGCTTCATTCCAATTAAAGAAAAGGGGAGAAGGCTAGCTTTTTTCATTAAGATCACCCTCATCATCATCATCATCTCGTTAGTTACCTTTTTGAATAAAAACCAATTAACCGCTTCTTCAACACCCCAACATCATTTTTTATTTTTACAAAGGGGAAAAAAAAGGAGGAGACACAATTATTTGTCCGGCCATCATTAATTTCGATACCGCCGTCTATATCAATGGTGAAGCGGAGGCCGATTTCCTTTTTTTATTTTCCAGCACGTAAGGGGGTGTGCGCGCATGCGGAAAGTTCTTTAAGTACTTTGCACCTTTAAGCCCCGAGGGGAAGGGAAGTGATTTAATTGACCTGATTTTTCCCCTAGACAGCCGTCTCTTTTTATTCCCCCTACTTACGCCTATGGATTTTTTTCTTTTGCTTTTTAAAATTAATAAGCGGGGCAAGTGTTAATTGGGGGGGAAAACTATATAACCAAATATGGATTTCCTATTATCATCATTACTTCGATTCCATTTAAACGGACAACATACAACAATAAAAAACTTTTTCATTTTTGGGAGGACTTAGCCAAAAAACTTAAAGGTAAGCAAATAATAAAAGTGTTACGGAAAAAATTTTTTTATACATTATTATTTTTTTAGAAAAAATCATGTCTGATCATCAAGAACAAACCACCACCACCACCACCACCACCACCACCACCACCACCACCACCGATGTTACTCCTGCGAATATTCATGCGGAAGGGGCTTCATCATCGACTTTTTCCAGCACCACCGCTTCCGATGATGGACTAAAAATCCGAATCCTCAGAAATCGAAGAAATCAAACTGAGGAAAGGGTCGTTCCACCAACGACCTCTCCCGTCATCAATTCGGCGGATGATGAGGGTAAATCGAAGAGGAAACTCTCCCGTCCTCGCCGTATTTCTCGACCTCAGCCCTGTGTTATCCTTCATCAGCTTCCTTCCACCATAACACCATCTTCTTTGATACCGACCACTACCATCAATACCACATCTGAGCAAGGAAAGAGGAAAATTTCGATGACGGACGAGGAAGAAAAGGATCCCCTTAATTTGACCGTTAAAAGATCACGTCCTCTCGCATCGTCACTTCCGCCACCACCACCACCACCACCACCACCACCACCATCATCATCATCATCATCATCATCCCATATTTCTTTTCGATCACAATCTTCAGATAATTCCATTTTAAGCCATTTACTTCGAACATCGTCACCCTCACCATTGTCCCTTATGACCCAGAGCTTATCTCCTGCCACCAGGTCCATGTGGCATTATCGAACACCTTTATGCTCTCCTACTCCATCAATATCCATCAGACCCAACCAACAGACTTTTTCCCCTGTCACCCCCGACCCTCTTCAAGCGTTGACTGCCCGGTTTTCTTCTCCTCCTCAAAATATGTCTTTTCCTCCGACAACCGCCACCAATACCGTTCCCTCCAGTAGCTTTACACGTCAACCCGTTGATCAACCCTTACCTCGTACCGCCGCCACTGCTTCCATCAATGTTCCTGTCCCCCCCTCGCAAGTGTCAAATTATTTGCCCCTGTACAAATTGTCCACCATGTACCAGTTAAAGAGGGCGGGACTTGACCAAGCCCGGAATGCTACTGGTCAAAATACCCTTGAAAATACCTACCTTTTTACCCAGGAGCAAGCCATGCAAATGCAAAATTTGCTGCCGCTGGACAGGCATAAGGAATTTATGGCTTTAATGAAACTTAGAGCCATATCCAACCAATTTCAAGAATGTCAACGTCGCCTTTCCGCAATTTTCCCTTCTGATGGAGTAAGTTTTGTTAGGGATGATCGCACAAAAGCCAGGTTGAATATTATAATAAACCTGTTGATGCACCGCTTATCAGACATCAAGAACATCGCTAGCGGTTTAGATTCGATCATGGATTTGCCCTGAGTTGTGCTACCCCCTCCTTCCTTTGTTATATATTTTTTCTTCGTTCTAACCCCTTCCCCTCTTTTCTTGTCCTCACTCACTTGTATTCTACATCATCATCATCTGAGAAATTTTATTCAGTCGGTTACCGCATCTCAAGCGAAATAAACATCGTGATAAAAAAATCAAATTGTTTATCGTCCTTTTTTTTCCTGTCGTAATAACGAGATGAAAATTTACAAGTGTGAAAAGTGTGATATTTTCTTCTCTCGAAAAAACAATTTAAACAGACATTTGAGAAAAAAACATCCGTCCGATGAACAGCAAATTATTGCCGTCACCCCATCCTCATCTTCCAAAAAAGATTGCCCATTTTGCGACCTTTTTTTCCAAGATAAAGACCAATTAATTGAGCACATGTGGTCTCCTCAACATCAATCTTTACTCCCCTTTACTTCGAGAAGCTCAATTTCTCAAAAAGTCGTCATCTACCGAATGTCTTTAGAAGAAAATAACACCTCGCTTGCTAATTTTTGCTCCTCTAATGGAACGGTCAACACGATAAATAATTTGGTCAGAAGTCAAACAGCGGTCAGAACCGTTTTTAGGATGAGCATAGTCATTTTTGCCGATTACGAGATCCCTGATCTGAGCCAGGAAGAAACGGGAGAGAAAAATAAAAGCGTTGATAACGATACGTTGGCTCTAAGATCAAAAGGTCTGTTGTTCAATCAATATCAGAGCGAGAGACAGCGTAGGAATAGAATTAGGTCAATGCTGAGGGGGGCTGCCAAAAGGGAGGAAGACTTATTGACCAGGGGATCGGGTTGGCGTTTTCAGACTCTTAAATATTGTGATATAGTGTTGTACGACTCTTCCAACGTATTGTAACGAGAGAAAGAGAGAAACATGAAGCCGTCGTACTCCAAATCGATCATCATTTCCAAAACATTATTGAATTGCAAAAGTGTGAAATGGAATTTTGTGTACGATGAAAAAAACTTTTTGTATTGCGTCGTTCGTCATTTATGGCCCCTTCAAACGGCGCACATTACTCATTTTAAAAACATTCCCGCTGAATATTTAGATCGCTTTAATCTTGACGGGTTAAATTTCCCCCTGCCGTATAAGCAGATCAACAAGTTTGTGCAAAAAAATAAACATTTAAAACTGAACATTAGAGTGCTTTTTGACAGCGAAAACGAAGTGAGTATATTGGACACGTTTTCCAACCGGAGCAACGATAAAAACAAGACAAAAAACATTTTAAACTTGCTCATGCTGAAATACGATCATTCGTACATCGGGGCTGATCCGCACGATATCAATACGAAATCCATTTCTACCTTGCGTCAAATTCAACACGAGTACCACTTTTTTACCATCAAAAACTTGAACGCTTACCTGAACATGAGAAACTTCAGCTGTTCGCCGAACAAAAAAAGAGTGAGTAACCACTACTGCGAAATGTGTCTGCTTCGATTTCGATCAAGGAGGAAAAAGAACGTTCATCGGCGTTATTGTCAGAACGATAAACAAAGAATCGTTTACCCGAACGAGGGGGACAGCATAAACTATCGAAATCAAAAGAACGCTTTCAAAGCCCCGGTGATAGGATTCGCAGATTTCGAATGTTTCATGGAAAAAGGCGATCAGGGCCAAAGGGTGAAGTGTAAAAAATGTAATAAGAACCCAATTTCGTGCCAATGTGATGTGTCAGCCAGTGTAGAACAATGCCGGCATAAGCCTTGCGCTTATTCCATATGTTTCGTGGACTCGGAAAATGACGTTTTTTTCCAAGAAACTTACAGCGGGGAGGACGCGGTTGAGCGTTTTCTGAACAAGTTAACGGATTATGAACGATTGGTAGAGGAAAGAAAACAAAGATTTAGAAAAGTAAGCCAAATAGTAGCCTCCCCCCTAGAGTGGGACGCTTACCACCGGGCCGAAACCTGTCACATTTGCGAAAAACCATTTGACAGCCGATCTTTCCGGTATAGAAAAGTGGTAGATCACGATCATGTTTCGGGGAAAATCGTCGAGGCTGCACACGCTATTTGCAATCTTCAGAGACAGGGACCCTTCTTGACGCCGCTGTATTTTCATAACGCTCAGGGGTAAGAATATTTTCATGTCCACAACATGTTGTGACAATGACTTGTTTCCCCTCAATCATTTCAGATACGACATAAATTTGCTGCTGGAAAAACTGAAAATTAAAGCCAAAGTTATGGCCAGGAATCAGGAAAAATTTAGAACGCTCTCCATCGGCCGATTTCAAATAAAAGATTCTTTGGAACACATCCCTTCGAGTCTGGATGCTCTGGTATCGGACCTGTGTAAAGATGACAATTTTAATTTCCCCCTTCTTCGCCAATTTGAGGTCTTACAAAAGCTGAAGCAACGTAAAAAACCTCCCGCTGTAAAATTATTAAAGCGAAAAGGCGTTTACCCTTACGAATTTTTTTCCTCGTTCGAGCATATTAAAAATAGTCGCACGTTCCCATCTCGAGCAGAGTTTCACTCGACGTTAAACGACGCGGGGATTTCCGTTGAAGACTATCAACACGGGAAAAAAGTCTTTAAATTCTTCCAATGTCGAACGATGGAGGATTACATGAAGTTATACTGCGGACTGGATGTCATTTTGCTGGCAGAAGTTTTCGTCAAATATCGGGAAATGGTATTACATCATTTTAAATTGGACCCGATTTATTACTTAGGTACGTTTAGATATTTTTGAAAAAAAATGGAAAAATTTATTTGGTTCATTTATTTTAAAAACATTTTTTTCTATAGGCATACCCGGTTTATCTTTCGACATTATGCTGAAAATGTACTATGAAAAGGAAAAGACTGAAAATAAGGACGAAACCGAAAAACCATTTGGTTCATTAGATTTGCTCCATGATCCGGACATGGAACAGTTTTTCAATAAAGGCATACGAGGAGGGCAAAGCTTTATATCGACCAGGCGAGCGAAGGGAAACGAAGATCCTAAAACACCGGGGAATCATCTGCTTTATGTTGACGGTAAGTTAAAAATATAGCCAGAAGGAAAAATTCGACCTGATTTTTTTCCCCCCTCCATCATATTTCTAGCTAATAATTTATATGGAAGTTGTGAAACGTTTAAACTACCCGTGGGAAATTTCGAGTGGGTGTCGGAGAAACAACTCCAATCATGGACGGCCGAAGACATTTTGAACATTCCAACGCAGGGAGAAACAGGCTACGCCTTTGAAGTTGATATGATCTATCCCAAAAAATATCACAAGGTAATGATAAAAGAGAAAAAGGATATTCTCAGTTTTATTAAAGAAAAAATATAATTAAATTTTTTTCTCCCATTTTTTATCAGCGAGATGATCAATTTCCACTAGCTCCCTACAACGGACAAATTGATTTTAAAAACTTATCTCCCTTCAACAGACAGGTTCTAAAAATGCAAAACTACCGAGATTACCGAAGAAAGAAGTACAATTCCAAAAAACTTTTAGCCACATTTTATCCGCGGAAGAAGTATGTGGTTTTATTGGACAATTTGCAGTATTATCTCCAAAAAGGGTTAAAATTGGTGAAAATAAGGAGAGCGGTAAAATTTATCCAAAAAGATTTCCTGAAAAATTTCATTACAAAAATCACCAAACTAAGATCGGAAGCAGAAACAGAATTTGAACTTCGGCTGTTCAAACTTTTTGCCAACTCAACTTTCGGGAAATTCATAGGTAATTATGTTTTTCCTCCTTTTTTTTAAAACAAAAAATGATCAATTGATATCATGGATACTTTTCAGAAAACGCACGAAATTACACCAGCATTATTTTGTGTGATAATGAAAAAAGTCTACGAAAAGCGTGCCTAGGACAGCACGTTTCCAACTTTAAGATCATCAACGAAAATTTGGTAGCGGTGATGAAAAAGCCCGATTTCATCACCCTGAATAAACCCACCCCTACCGGATTTGCCATTTTAGAATTATCCAAATTATTCATGTTTCGATCTTACGATAAATTTCGGCAACAATTTGGCGCAAAAAATTTAAAATTATGCTTCTCGGATACGGATAGTTTCTTGTTTCAAGTCAAGTGCAGCAATTTGATCGATAAACTGAAAGAAATGGAGCACATGTTCGACTTTTCCAAGTACGATAAGAATCACGTACTGTACAACAACAGCAGAGCTAATCATTTGTTTTATTTTAAAGACGAACTGAAAGGTCAGTCGGCCATTACCGATTTTATCGGATTAAGACCGAAATGTTACGCCATGAAAATAAAAAATTTAAATAGTAAAAAAGAAGCTCAAAAAAAAGTTTGCAAAGGATTGAAAAGAACAAGCATCCAAAATCAACTTTCTTTCGAAGATTATGAAAAATGTTTGATGGATAGCAAATTGACCTACAAAACGTTTACCCATTTGACATCAAAGAACCATCGAATCAGCACAACTTTTCGGCGGAAAATTGCCCTCTCTTCTATGGACACAAAAAGATATATATTACCTTGCGGCAAATGTACATTGGCCCTGGGCAGTGTGTATATTAAGAGATACAAAAGACATCATCTATGTAAGCCGTAAAAATAGATTAAATATAAACATTGGCGTGTGAAAACGTGAGTAACGGCAAAAATAATGGGCGGATTCGATGTGCGATTTTTCCTGCCATCCAACATGTTGGCGGTAGGACCTACTTCCAGCGGGAAAACATCGTGGTTAAAGAGACTAGTGGAAAATCGCCAAATCATGTTTGCCGAAGTACCAAAGTACATGATACTATTTTACAAAGAATGGCAGAAGGCTTACGAGGACATGGACCAACAGATGAATCAAGATCAAAACGAAACTCGCTTTTTTAAATTTGCATCGATACCTTCCTCCGTGGAGGAAATAAAAGACATATTAGAAATGTTGCCGAAAAAAGCTCCGAAACTGATAGTGTTCGATGATTATTTAGACGAAGTAGGATCGGTTTTAAAGCATTTTTTTACGGTCCTTACTCACCACTATCATTGTTTCACCATTTTCCTGTGTCAAAACTTATTCAATGCCAAAAATGAACTTCGAACACTGAGCATCAACACCCAATATATGGTTTTGTTCAATAACCCCAGAGATCAAAGCTCCATATCTCAACTGTCGAAACAAGTGTTTCCTGGGAGAAATTTTTTATTAAATGAAGCCTATCGTTTGGCTACCAACAATCGTCCTTACGGATACCTCTTGCTTGATTTTCATCAGCGACAAAACAATTTGGTGCGATTAAGAAGTCACATTTTCCCTCACGAATATCCGATGAAAACCTATCACGTATCTATGTAAGAGTTGAAATATACAACATAATGAATTCGGTTAAATGACTAGATCATTAGAAAAAGCCGTTTCCTTTTTTACGGCGATAAAACACTTAAAAGGGCACGATTGCGCCAATTTCATAAGACATTTAGATGATAAGGGAATATATATTTTGTGTCAAATAATCCATTACGTATTGAACGGCGAACTTGAATTGAGGCGGGGGGTGCGGGGGAGATTGAGGAAAAAGGTAAAAAGTCATTTGTCAGATTTTAAAAAACTGGCCAGTCACCCCCGTTCACAATCTGATATCGGGAAGAGAAGAAAACTGTTGCAAAGGGGGGGAATAATCGGAGTGCTATCAGCCATAGCCAGCGCCGTAATTCCCCTAATTACTCAACTTTTGACAAGATGAAGAAAATAAAATCAAAAAACATGGAGGGCGTTTCGGAAATGTTTTTAATTCCCAAAGGAATTTATTTTAACATTGTAAAAAACATAGAAGACCCGGATCAGTTAAAAAGAGTACAAGACTTAAACGCCGAGACCAATTATTTAGAAAAAGCCCTACGATTTCATCAATTAAAATCATTTAAATCTCAACCGAGAGAGGTAAATGAACAACCATCGCCGGATAGGGAAATCAATGACTCGTATGCTACAGTTAACGATGACGCGGACGTCATGCAGGCAGAATATTTTCCTCAACAAACATTTGACGAACAAATTGAAGCTATTGCCAATGCACCTCCTCCGATCCTTACGAGGCAAAGGACAAATTCCATTTCCGCACCGCCCGTTGCTGAGCACAGTGTTACGAGGCAAAGGTCAAATTCCATTTCCGCACCGCCCGTTGCTGAGCACAATGCAATTTTCCCCGTCGCCGATTTACCCCAGTCACTGCCGCAAGAAACAAGGGAAGCGGCTTCGTCTCAAACAGAAACAGACCGAGCTAAATTTCTCATCAATTGGGCTATCAATGATATATTACATAGTTCTTCGTTAAAATGTCCTCTTTGCAAAAACAGCGCCGACTTTAAAAAAGCGGGATTTTTCGCCAGACACATGCATCAGAGACACAACTACCGGCTAAATGCTATGGAACAAAGAATGGTCAGAGAGAATTTGGACAAACTAAGCCAAAAACAACAACAAATAAAGCCGAAGAAAAAAGTTCTACTTAATCCATCCTTTTTGCAAAGTCATAGAGAGGATATGATGGATTTACATCGAGCGGGAAAAAGGTCGGTTTTTGACCAAAAACTGGATGAAACGGAATCACAAGTAAAGCTGGGGAAACTTGGTCAACAAGAAATTGACCAACAAATTAGAGAGGGGAAAAAACGACCGACTCTAAAAACAAATCGTAGAAAAATAAAAAAATCATTTAGACCAATACCGCCAGATCAATGGGAAAGAATTGAAAGAACACGGCAGATTGAAAGAATTAGGACGGGAAAAAGGAAAAATAGAGAAGACAATGAAGAAGAAGATGATGATGAGAAAGTAAGGAAACTAAATCCGACGACTGAGTTAAGAGAACTGCCATTTTATTTGCCTCCCACATTAAGGGGGAAAAGGCGCCGGAACGAGGAAGATGATGATAATGAAATAATTTTAAAGAAAAAAAGAAA
>CBDDTI010000607.1:5000-13953 GCA_965233585.1 bacterium | reverse complement strand
CAACGCAACGTAATCATCTGCGTCAATAGCCCTTATATCTCGTTTCCCTTCGCTACGTGCTTTGTCTAGACTCTTCAGTGCACCAAAATGCCTAAATTTTATTGCCCATGTATTTAGATATAGTGAAACGGTTGATTGATTAAGCTATATATAGGAAATGGAGGCCACTGGGATATCACCCATGACATTACGCATATGCAAATTCAGTACGAAATCTCAGCAAAGTATTTTAGCAAAACAATATTCTAGTTTTAAAGCGAAGTGCAATTTGAACATTGTACTTCTTTTTTTGTTTGTATAACCTTGTGAATCTAAGTCTTGGAGTTCATAGACATAGAAAAATCTAGGTCTATGAACTGTGACGTCAATTGTCTACAATTCGACTTCCTATCGTTACGTTGTGCGCGTTGTTGCTTGCGCGTGGTTTGGTGCTAAAACAGGGTTGAGTCGTCACGTAGCTAACTCGAGTACCTGATATCCGGCTAGAATACACTGGCCAAAGGGGAACATTGACAACGTCCTGTAAGAAGAGGCAGTCCAAAAAGTGGAAACAATGTTGTACACTTCGGTTGTCACTCTTTGCCTGGTTTGTTCTTTGCACTGTTTTGAACCTGTGCAATGTCGAAGTACAGGACACCTAAACGAATATAGCAATCGGTCAAGCCTGATGCGGCGGTGTTTGCGAAGTTGCTTTGTGGTAAGAATGATTTCAGATTTGTTTGCAAGATCTTAAACACTGATTTCTGTATTACTGACGTTGGAATCTGTACGGGCAACTGCAAAGTACAGAGGTAGAATTAACGTGTTGTGCACTTAAGTGTTCCATGTAAGAATACCTGACGATCGACGCTCAATACAAACAGTTGCAGTCGCGATCTGTTTGTTGCCGCAGAGTGTGACAAAATGCCTGTCTTGTGCCATGTGCATGCACTTCAATTAAATTTGGTGTTTTTCTTCGACGCAATGATCTCAATAGAATATGTCCCATCCAACCGCAGGTTGTAGAAAACACTTTAGGTGAAAACCCCCCGAAAATTATGCATTTTTCTTCTTTAACTTATACAGCTTTCGGAATCGATTTCGACTCGGCGACTTGGTGTTTATTTGACTTTCATTGTAAAATTAATGATATGCAATATACATTTAGGTATGGTTGTCACTGATCACTGAAACCGTTAGTCTCCTTCGGAGCCGTTTTTAGGCTCGTCACCATCGCCCAGAATGCTATTGTCTTTCGCGACATGCACTTGCAGTGCCCAGTTTTTCGATGCGCGGAATTATAATGGCATAGATTAAGCTTTCGGGTTTCCGACTGGTCTCGACAATGAATCGGCGGCTGTCGGCCGGTCAAAGGGGTTTATTAGGCGCAGTCTTTTATTCCATCGGTTTACGTAGTGTGCACGTTGATCGAGGACTTAAAAGACAACATAGGCCTTTTCTATTCGTACGACGCTGGGGAAATTGAAATAAAAGACATTTCTGCTTGAACGCGACTTACGCCCGAGCGAGCATTGTTTACTATTGTTTGTGTGAGATAATTATTCAAAATTGGAGCCGTTTTAGGTCTCGTGGGGTTTCGGTGAAATGCATTTTGGAGCGCCGTTTGGTCTTTGCGAAACAGCTTTTACAAACCATCATTTTGATACTACTTCCATGCATCGTATCAATTCCAAACTTCGCACATCCCTAGATTAGATTTAAGGCTCAAATTCCCTGGGTAAACCTAAGTTCTGGATTTGCTCAGTGACTAGAAAAACCGTGGTGAATTTTAATGAAGTGCTTTTCCCATACTAAAACATGTGAAATAAGCGAATTTTAGAAACCGATTTGATACTAGTTTTCCGTGACCAAATGATGTTAAAAGGGTCTTAATTGATTACTAGACACCTCTTCTCAAAAAGCCGGGGTAAACCTAGCCGCAACAATGGTTTGGGTTTTCGTAATGGAGTGAAATGTATACCACGTTTCGCTATTTTCCACCATTTACTTTGTATTTTGGTTCTTTTGTCTGGCGACCGCTTTTCAAATTTCGCGCTAAGTCGTATAAAAAATCCCGGATGTGTCACGAAATTCTGGGCGATGACGCAAAGCTCCTCCCCACAAACGGCTGCTTTCTTTCGAACCACATGCCTTTCCCTTATGTGACCAATCAGAATTTGGTTCACATATTCAAAAACTGTTCGCACTATTGGGAAACGGCCAATCACAGCGCGTGTCTTATATGTGCCATCAAAATGGCTTCTCTCGACGATGAAGGTGTTTTCTCTCTCGTGGCTTCTAAATCTAAAATATTTTCTTTAAACACGCACCAGAAGAGAGTTATAAGTGAAGTAGCAAAAAGGGGAAAAGATGTTTTCGTAAACTTACCAACTGGCTACGGAAAATCACTGATATAACAAGCGTTACCGACCGTTTTTGATGCACTTCGATCAAGTTCAGGACACATTGTTGTAGTAGTCAGTCCATTGATTAGCCTTATGGATGATCAAGTCAAGTTCCTCACCAGTATTGGGATTAAAGCCCTAAATCTGACTTCAGCTTCTGAAGAACAGGAGGCAAATGCTGAAAAGGGAAAGTATTCCTTGGTATATGGATCGCCTGAACCTTGGCTAAAAAGCGAGCGCTGGAGATCGATGTTGCACAACGATGTGTACTCCCGTAAGCTCTGTACCATTGCAGTCGATGAGGCACTTGTTCTAAGGCAATGGTGAGTGCTTCAATGTTGAAATCGTGGCCTTAACATAATGACGCCTTTCATGCATTGGTAACAGTTGAAATTTTCTTATTAAACTTTAGCTTGCAATGTTTACTTTAAGCTTTTTGTCGAGTACCATAACCTGATTAATTTCAGCGGTTTAGTTAAGCTTATGTTTTAGAGCTTGTGTGAAGTAATAATTTTACATTTTCAGATTCAAAATTATGAAATTTAAAGTAGGTTCAAATCAGCTTAACTACATGCTTGTATAAATTATGCTACCAACCTGCTGAACTAAAATTAATGTGTGGATATGAACAGCAAAGCATTTTCTAAGTCATTATTGAACATACTAACAATCTTAGTAATCTTAATTTTTTTAGGGGTACTTCACAAGACAACAAAATGGCTGCTTTTAGGGAGTCTTATGGGAAGTTGTTTGAGTTAAGGTCTTTGGCTTCAGACATTCCAGTCATTGCTTTGACAGCCACTGCAACACACCTCACAAGAGATGCCATTGTCAGCATCTTACATATGGAACATTTTGTTGAAATAAAAGAAAGTCCAAACAAAACCAACTTGAGGTATGTGGTTCATTGTATAGACAAAAAGGCTGGACATGAAGAAAACTTTGTGTGGCTTGCTGATACATTGAGGAGAGAAAGACAGAACTCTGTAAGGACCATTGTGTACTGTCAAACAATTAAGCAGTGTAGCATCATTTATGCTACAGTCAAAGGTCTGCTGGGTAACGAGAATATGATCAATGACAATGGCTCTCCTTTAGTCGAAATGCTTCATTCATGTACACCAGAAGCAAACAAGAATAGTATTTTGGAGTCTTTTCAGCAAGAAAATGAGGCTGTTAGGCTACTAATAGCTACTATTGCCTTTGATATGGGTGTGGATTGTAAAGGAGTGAAAACAATAATTCATTATGGACCATCCAAAAATTTAGAATCATATGTGCAAGAGACTGGTCGTGCTGGTAGAGACGGTGGCGAAAGTGTTGCTTTTTTACTTTATCATGGTGTTTTGCTGAACCATGTACATTCAGACATAAAGAGTTTTATTAAAACTAAAGAGTGCAGAAGAACTACTCTGATGAAACATTTTGATGCAGATGCTGTTAACATTGAGGTGCCTCACAAGTGCTGTGACATATGTGTAAAAACTTGTGACTGTGGACAGGTAGACTGTAGCAGTTACTGTAATTATCCTAGTACATTACTCAGTAAGTATGTGAATGAAGGTACATGCAAGCAAAGAAGTGTGTCAGCTGTCAGTAAAAAACTTGTACAGGATGCATTACATCAGTATCACAAAGAACTGGTCTTAGAACTTTTAAATACTACAGCTAATGGAGAAGTTAAAACTCTAACAAATCTCCAATTCATGTTGGGCTTTTCTGAGCATCAGATATCCCAAGTGTTGGAAAATGTGGCCTCGCTTTTTAACCTGTCAGACATTTACAAATCAGTAGAGGTATGGGATCAGCGTCATGCCCAGAAAATTTTATCAGTTCTTAGCTCTGTGTTCAAGGACATATCATGTGATGAAGACTAGAATTGGAATGGTACCCATTATGATCACAACCAGGAGTTTGATGATGAGTTCATGGATGAATGGGATGAAATCCTTCAAGACAATGAATTGTTCGATATGATTGTGGAAAACATATCATTATCCCAGTTTGATGCATCGATCTCTCTGCTTGAAGAAACGGCAGACAATTCAACAGAATCATTGGATGAAATACCAACAGAAATTTTGGAAGCAATTGAAAGGGTATAGAAAAATATAAACATCTGAAGTGGTTAAAACGTTGTAATTTTTTGTGAACTACATTTCTTTTCAATTCATGCAAGTCAGAGGTCACAAATGTACAGTACAGATTTGTATAGGAAGTATTCTTAGAAATACATAATGTAAATACGTTGAGGTGCTGGAGTTATGTTTCTTAATTTTTACCTTGCCCTTATTCCCATGACAACATTTCGTTTGTGTTTATTTATCCAATGGTACAGATCAGAGACATCGAGATCTTCTAGCCTGTCTCGTTTAAAGTCTACGAAATGAGCATATTTGCGGCCTTCAAGTTCGCTGAAGGGTTTGAAGGCAGCAACTTTCTTGATCAGTTCATCCAGGTCTTTATTTTCTGATGTTTCAGAGTGGCTTCCAGACTTAGAGAATCGCTGTAAGGTCTCATCAAGCTTTTCCAGCATTAATCGGGTAGAACTTTCGGCCTTGCACAACCTTGAGACAGCAGCCTCTGAAATTTTTGGGCCCAAATTTCTGATGCATTGTTTCGCAAAATTGTTACTATGTTCAGTTGACTCATTTAAGGGGATGTTACATCCTTTCTTGCCATGATTGTTGAACTGCTCTATTCCAGACAAAGCGTTCACTATCTCTGGGTGTCAAAAGAGAATACACAAGGAATAACTGGTAGAGGCATTCAAGAGCGTACTTGGTGCTATGTGTTCCATCCGCTTTACAGTAAAGCATAAAGTACTTATATTGCCTTATTATTCGAGCCCCATCGCCTTCCTTAATTGCATCAAGGAAATTGAAGAACATATACCCGTCTGTTAATAATGCGCAGTTGTAATCAAATACATCATCTTTTGATTTCATCTCATCATGACTGGAAGGGGAAGATGGCTTGGTTGGGGAAACCATGAGGGGTTCATTTTCTACCTGAACTGGTGGATTGTGGGACATCTCATGGTTTCTTCTTGCTTTGCCATTCTGCTTGAATGAACTTTTGCATCCTGGGAACCTGCATGGGAATCGACCATCCGGAGTCAAGCCTTGTCTCTCTAGCACATGTCTTTTTTCCTGTTCAGAAACAACACTACTAATTTGTTCAACCATGTTACTGTTAAAGACAAAATTGTCGACAACTTTGGCAGACAGCTCATGAAGCACCTGCAGCTTTCGTTCTTTACTGAGGGTGGCCATGTTTTCAGGCAGCCTGTGTTTTGATGGAATGCTTGACTTGTTTTCCAATCCCAATACAGACATGGCTGCTCCTATCACCCTTGAATGAAATACTACCCGGAAAAAGTCTCTGTTTGGTCTGTATGAAGATGTTACATCACTTGTGACATTCCTCCAGTTTATTAGGTTTCGGTCTGCAAACATGGTGCAGTTGTCCACAGATGATTTTCCAGAAAAGAATCTTGAGTAGATAAGCTGTCCAAAATGTAAACAAAATGATAGTGTTGTTAACCTATAAACATTTTACATTGTGTATCAGGGGCGGATCCAGGATTTTTCTTAGGAGGGGTGCACCTCTAAGGAATGACATCACTGACTGGTGAGGTAAACAAATTTTAAAAGAGAATACGAAGAAAGCTTCATCTCAGGGGGGGAGGGGCGCAGCCCCCTCCCCTTAGATCCGCCCCTGTGTATGAAACATTTTATTACTGGTAAAAACTGCAGAAACAAGAGAGAAAATAAGAGAAATAATGACTATTGTTCAATAATTTTGCAGGAATAGTATTGAGCCACACCATTAATTTTATTGTGACAAATTGTGGTTGTAGATAATTTTTTATCTTGGGTATTTGTTTTGTTTTTTTTTTGGGTAGAGTACTCTAACAAAATTGAAACAAAGGGAAAATAATAATTACCTGAGATAAAAAATTAACTACAGCATATAATTACATAAATTTAATGAAGTACCAGAGTGGTGTCTTCATCAACTATGAAATTACTCAGTAGTTGAACAAGAGCAGAATACAAGTAGACCAATGGAACTGGGATTAAGTCTTGAAATAATATTAATGTTCAAGACTTAATGCAAAGGATTTTTCTAATGCTAGTTTTCAAATGCATACACCTGTTTATCAAATGCGGCCCATACATTCTTGTTAGAGGTTGCTGGGTTGCACTTGGCACCCAGTCATTTCATGTGATCTTTAATGACTTATTCTTGTGTAGCATGAATATGTAAATAATATATTACTTACAGTTAGCAGTTTCACGGCAGCATGCCAGTCTCCAAATTGCATGTTTAGACCTTCAAGCCTATCCTTAGGAGTCAAACCATTGGCTACTGATGCAATGACATTTACAGCTCTCTCAACCGTTAATTGGTCGCCAGAGAATAGTTGCCCATCAACACCCTGATTACCAGTCTGGGGGAGGTATGAGTGAAACTGTTTCAAAATGTCCACCATATCCTCGTTAACATTTTCGTTTTTGAAAATTAAGCCTAGTGGTGTCTGAAAAAAGAAAATTAAATAAATATGGTAATAGAAATATTATTGTTATTATTACATAATTATTATTACTGACACTTATTATAATTATTATTAATAATATTGTTATTATAATTATAATTATTATTATTATTATTATTATTATTATTATTATATTTAACTACTTAATCAGAATATTTCACTGAATAATCAGAATTAAAGAAGATAGACATTTTCCTTTCCTATCATTTTCTCAGGGTGTAAAAGATTTAAGACAGTGAGTAAGACAAAACCCTGAATAACACTATTCAAGGCAATTTTTTATTGGACTACACATCCACAATGTTTCCTGGAAATGACATGAGAATTTTAGAAGTCAGTTTCTTGTCCTCTGTTTGCAAAAGAGTAATATTACTTAAGGATATTGATTTACCTTGTTTGTCTTTTGTGACATTTCCACGGAGTATTTATGTGGGATGTGCTGGATGCATGCTTCAGCAAGGGGAGAGAGAGCTTTGAAATAATTCACCAGAATACGGGATGTCAGGATAATGTAGTTATGCCTTTGACGCTTTTGATCTTCAAGTGTGGGAAGGAACTGTAGATTAGAAACATTTGACAGGAACCCTTGAGGCTCGCTAGAATTTAAGGCTGCTCCTGACACCCAGTTCTCAATGACTTGGTGGTTTATCCAGTGAAAATCACGATTTTGCGAGTCCATTGTCATATTTCTGCGCTGCACATGGACGTCTATGTTATCAAATGAAACAACAAAACCAGGATGAGATGCCTCTTTTAAGTCCTGGACCTCTTTCTTTGCACAATCAACCTCTTTGGTGCCTGAAGCTGAACAAGAAACATGAGTACTGTGCTTATTCACCACACTATCATACTTCTCTTTGGCTTTCTTTAACAGATTATTCTCCTTAGTAATCCCATCTTTGTTTTATTCAGGTATGCATCATGATCTTTTCAAGAGCATCAAGTTTCTTGAGGATGTTACTATTAGAATTGGTCAATACTCTGATAAAGCATGAGTTTTTGACCAATAAGAGTGCGCGCAGGGTCCTATCTATATTTTAAAAAGAGATAGAGAAACACTAAAGACATAATAATAAACCATAAAGGAACCAGGATGTATAAGGATGGAGAAGATTCAACATAAAGGGCAAAGAGGTTGAATTTTACTCAGTAAAAGGAAAAAAACAAAAAACAAAATGATGACTGGTGTAAAAAATGACAGCAATAAGGGCTTCTGTCTTCTTACTCACCAACAAAACGTAATCATCTGCGCTCACTTTATTGGCTGTATATCTTATTTGCCTTCGGTACTTGCTTTGTCTAGCCCATTCAGCGCACCAAAATACCTCATTGCCTATGTTTTTAGATTTGAGACGTTTGGTTATTAAGCTAGAAAAAAGTGCGAATGGTGGAGGCCAAGATGTCACCCATGCAATTAGGCGTATGTAAATTTAGCACGCAATCTCAGTAAGACATTTTAGCAAATCAACATTCATAGTTCCGCATCGAATTGCAATTTGAACATTGGAGTTTGTGCATAAAAGTCACTGACAGTTTCAAGACAAAGAAAATATTGGTCGCAAAATTAAGACGACAATCGTCTGCAATTCGTCTTCCGCTCTTCGTCATTGTCGCTTGCGGTTGAGGTGGTGTCAAAATGGGCGCCACTCGTTACGAAACTGAATACCTGAATACCTGAATACCTGCATGATACTCAGGCTAGAATACAAGGTAAACGGGAATATTTACTACGTTCTTTGAGGAGGAGCAGTCCTAGAATTGGACGCAATGTTGTACACTTCAGTTGTCACTGTTTACCTGGTTTGGTTTTTGCATTGTTTTGAACCTGTGCAATGTCGAAGTACCAGACACCTAAACGAATACAGCAATCGCTCAAGCCTGACACGACGGTGTTTGCGGAGTTGCTTTCTGGTAAGAAATATTTCAGTTTTTATCTGCAAATTCTTAAAAAATTTCTGTCTTACTAACAGTGAAATTTGTACGAACAACTGGAAAGTATAGGGGTGAA
>CBDDTI010000607.1:0-2500 GCA_965233585.1 bacterium | reverse complement strand
TGGCGTTCATGGTTCGAGCGTCCGCACTGTAATTCTACGATTGCAGCCTGTGGTAGACTTCCACATAGTTAAAACACGTCTAATTTACCTGGGCACGTGGAATCTACGGAGAATCAAATCTTACGTCATGATAGTTTTCTCGTCGTATGCTGATGAAATAATGGGCAGAAGCCTTAATCGGCATTTCAACTGGTTATTCCAAGGGTGTGGTGTTTGTCCTTTACTAAATACGCGTGCAATTATTTACTTAAAGACTCGTTTGAAGCATGGTTCCAGGTCGCCCAAAAATATTAATTTCGACGGTTTAGTTATTCAGATTTGAGCCTTGATCTCACGAGATGTGTCCAAATTATTATGATCAAGATCCACTGGAGATAACTATCGGCTGAACAAATTAAGCTCCATTTGGACTAGGATTATCACAGCTATTTAATGGATTTTCCTCCTCGCGTGCTCCGTTGACTCAGTCACAATGATTACCGATAAACCACTTTCTTTAAGATCAAGTCATTATTCAAAGCAAACGTGTAGTCCACAGAAAGACCATTAAGAGACGTATTTTGCGCACTGCATGTATAAACAAATGCAAGCAATGTAACTTTGTTCTCATTTTTCCTTCACACGCCAGGAGGTGTTTTATTTGTTACTTTTGGCATTCGTACGTACATTATGACAAACATTTTCCGCTTCTGCGGTCCGTGACGACGCTAATGTCGGCCTGCATGAAAACTGGAAGATGTAGTGTTTTTTGACTATTTGCCAAAAAAGGAAAATGAAATCACCAATGCCGCTTGCCTGATTGTTTTTTTTACACACTGTCTGTAAACGAATACAAGCAATTAACTTTGTTCTCTTTTTTCCTTCACACACCATGAGGTGTTTTATTTGTTACTTTTGGCATTCGTACGCACATGTATTTTAATATGACAAGCATTTCCGCTTCTGTTATCCGTGTAGACGCAAATGTCGGCCTGCAGGACAACAGGAAGAAATTTTATTGTTTTTTTTTACTATTGGCTAAAAAGGAAAAAGAAATGACAAATGCCGCTGCCTGGTAGGTTTTGGTCCTTTATGCCTAATGATGGAACTGAAAGTTTAAATAAGCCTTAACTTTTGCAATGAAGTGTAATAAGTTAAAACGGGACGTCCAAGGAGATTCATACTCTTTAGAAACTTTTTGTCTGATACTTACTACAGACCTGACAAACTTTGATGCCGTGACTTTGATGTTCTTTCGTGCCACTGTGTCTTTTTAAACGTGAAGTCAAACTTTCAGAACTACGCACCAGTGTTTACAATCAAGCTGAAATTTCCTATTACATCACACATCACGGAGAAGATTCTTTTCGCCAATCACGGGTCACGTGAAATGTAGTAAGTACCTCGCCAATTTTGCTATCGCGACCCTACACTAAGCGTCGTTAAAAGCGGATAATTCTTCCTACTCAACCAAAAAAAATGTATCGGGAAATTTTGCAAACATGTCCCCGCTCAAATAAAAGTGGTGACCCGTAGGGGAGATCGGGAGATTCAGTCCGTATCCATGAGGATCCTGAAGAATCTGGGAGAGTTGTCACGGTCTGTGAATGACGATTATGGAGACAAATGTGCACTGCACCCATGGCAAACTGTAACACTTTACCTGTGAAAAGTATTAATATCGGGTAATGTTCGTAGCGAAGAGTAGAATGGTGCAGTGGTGCAGTGTAATGCAATTCTCTTTACTGTAACGAAACGTAATGAAAGTTCGGACTGTAAAGCTATAATGCGCATTTGAAAATTTGTGGTATTGATAATTGCGCAATATAAGTTTAATAAATTGTATTGTTTTCATTGTATTGTAAAAAAAGTGCGAGCGAGTTTTGTTCAGTTTTGAGTCGCATTGTTTTTCCGGCTTTTGATCTTCATTACTCAGCATCAGTTGCTGAGCTGAACAGCGGTTTATTGCTGTGAGAGTATAAGTTATCAGTTTGGGTCTGAAGAGGAGGCGCCTTCAACTTTTGGTTTTACTAATGCATTGAGCTTGGCGGCACTGACATTTGTAAATCACAATTTGATTATCAATGTATTGCCTTAATTAATTTAATCGTTTCGTTGCCTGTATTTCATTCGTCAGAAAATTTAAAGGGTAGAGAGGTCAAATTTAATGAAAGTGCGTAAGGTTTCCAAAAAAAAAAAAAGGGAAGAAAGAAAGAAAGAAAACACTGATTAGTAATAAAAGATGTCTGCAGTCTGGGCTTCGTCCCTCTCATCCACCAACGCAACGTAATCATCTGCGTCAATAGCCCTTATATCTCGTTTCCCTTCGCTACGTGCTTTGTCTAGACTCTTCAGTGCACCAAAATGCCTAAATTTTATTGCCCATGTATTTAGATATAGTGAAACGGTTGATTGGTTAAGCTATATATAGGAAATGGAGGCCACTCGGATGTCATCCATGACATTACGCATATGCAAATTCAGCACGAAATCTCAGCAAAGTATTTTAGCAAACCAATAG
>CBDDTI010000606.1:0-25180 GCA_965233585.1 bacterium | reverse complement strand
GGGGAGGGTCGGCGGCAGAGGCGCGCCCGAAGAGCGTGAACGACACTGAGGGACACTAGCTAATAAAGCTTTGCTGTACAAGACAGGATCATGTGAAAGGGGCTGCAAATGATAGCAATGATAGCCATCTGGAAGATGGCAAGTGAGCAACTTGGGCAACTAATGCTACCAATATCACACGTGCCACACTTGCTGCTTTGAAGCGCACTGGGAAACGAACGGCAAACAGCCGAAGAGTGAAACTTTGAAACTTGGATGCTTCCAGGATCAGAACGGTGACTTGCTCCTGGAGCACAGCTACAAGGAACCAAGGAATTGGCAAATGTGGATCCGCACCTTGCGCCGCAGCTACACCACGTGAGGAACCAAGTCCACCAGTCCTGGCCAACTTTCGTGGCGTGAAAATTTTGGAGCCAACATCCCAGTGGATGGTTTTTCTCATTTCAGCTTTGTTTGCGAAAACCGCGGCATCGCCTGGAACTGCGCAAAAATTTCTTATGCTCTTCAACCCAAGCCTCAACGCCTAACTCCGTGATAAATATGATACTTGCTGACACTTGGTAGATTGGCAAACTATAATCAATTCCACGCGTGTTCCGATCTTTTCATAATTTCATGTGACAAGTCGACATGTGGGCCTCCTGCTCGCTGCAGCTGGCAGCACCCTTCACCTTCGGCTCCGCTTGTCGCAAGTGATTCACAGAAAACGCACAAATCAATGCGGGGGTGTCCAGAAAACGGTGGTATGAATCACCTAACAAGATATATATGTGATACATGTACAGTATATATATATATTTATTTATTATTTACTTATTTGTTTAATTAATTAATTTATTTGTTTGTTTGTTTAGTTATTTATTATCTATTTATCTATTTATTTATTTATATATATATATGTATTCCAACATGATCATATAATAGGGATTAGTCCCAGGACTAACAAAGGTTTCCTCAGAAAAATTGGGTCCTTGGTGGCGCCCCCACACAAATGCGTATTGCTTTATAACCCAGTTTGAGTATGTAGTTCATGTAGTTCGATATATCATAAACCCTAATTGTTAAAGTTATAAGTTATAAGACAATTTAGCTAACGCACTGGGGTTCCACCTTGTAGGAATATCCTGCAAGATTGGTGATTCCAGTCGAACAGATTTAAAGTTAATCAGCCAACAAACATAAGTGCGGGGGAAGGCAATATCATGAACACAGCCCAAAGGGTTGGCTGAGATTTGTTTCGGGTTATCTTTGAACACCACCTAAACGGATTAGCCTTGCAGAGCAAGATCTCAATATATCTCAATCAATAGGTGGTTGAATTCTGCTGAAAAATTGGACATTCATAGAACCACCCGAAACTTGGGTTCGAAACATGGCTTCACCGCAGTTCAGACTGTCAGTAGTTGTAGGTAGTTGTAGCAACTGGCCAACCCAAAATAGTTATCTGATGTTATCTAAACAGATCTAAACAATCTAAACTGAAAAAATGGTGCCCTTTCACCCTTTCCCCTAAAAAACACTGGGGATGTATCCATGGCGCTTAACTCGGTCGCCCCATGGGTCGGCGCCATCCCATGGCCTCCTCGGGCGGCACCTTGTGGGGATTTCAACCATGTGAGGTTCTACCGCCTGCGAAAGCTGCTGCGGAGGTTTTGAGGCTTTTGGGGCCTGCCCAAAACGTGCCGCATAGCAGTTTCGAAGCCCAATAGAAACAGCTTGTGGGACCTAGGGAGGTACCATGGCCAAGCAAGCGGCACGCCTTCGAAAGCTGCTGCGGAGGTTTTGAGGCTTTGAAGCCAAAGCCGGCACAAGGCCATGCCGCACACCTACGGTGATCCCGGGCGCCGCCCCGCCTAGGCCAAGGCTAGGCAGGGGTCGGCGGATATGTTTATATGATATATGGTTTCAATTTGCTTGCAATGCATAGTATACGCAAGGATGATCACCCAGCAGGTCATCACTCTTCCATGGCATCCCAGTGGCTGTTCAAAAGGGTGATATGACCACTATCGGCTCATCCCTGGGGGCAGTGGGAAGCCTCTGGGAGAGCCAACTCGGTGGAGATCTGTCGCTTCACGGTACTTGCCACAGCACTTTGGGCTCCAAGTATTCTTTGTGTTGCCGGTGGGGCACTGCAGTGGCACTGGGTTGCTGCCTCAGCTTCTGGTTGTCCCTCAGCATCCTCTTTACATTCTTGGACTCTGCTTTTGAACAACATTTGTGGAGTTTATGGATAGTTTTTGATTCAAGAGTGCTTCATGCCTCAGTTGCAATGATTGCAGTCTTTCAGCCTAACTACTTGGGCAAAATGTTGGGTTTTAGTCATGTGGAGCCTGAGCCTAAACGTGTTGTCTATGATAGGCCGGATGGCCCTTCTAGTCCTTCCAGCTCGGTTTGCAAAAATGGACCAAGGACCTGATCATGACGGTCCAAGTGGACGACAAGGCAGCTTGTAAAAAGGACACGTCATCCACACATTGAAATCAGGAGAGCAGTCCACGAAGTTGACAAACGTTTCTGGTGAAGAGAATCTTATTTGTGAATCATGCCCAAAAAAACAAAGACATTCTTTGCAGTCAACGTGCCCTTGACTTTCTAGTGTATTCTTTTTGTGTTCTGACCTGTACAGCTTCAGCTTAGGCCTTCGCAGACCTGCTTGAGGTGCGGTGTTGTCCATGATGGGAATGCGCAGATTCACATGTTCATAGCGAACATCAGCCCATTCCTGGCTGTCAACCTGTTAACCGGAGGAGCATTTATGAATTCAAGTGGGAAGTGCGTGCTATTCTCCTGCTTTGCACAAACATGTAGATATGTGCAGGGCTTCAAAATGCTGGGGGGAGACGTGGCCGATCTTGGGCCTGAAAGTCTCCTTGGTTGCGAGCTCAGACAGGAGGGGCAAGGTCAAGTTGGCGTTGAAAAGGACATTTGTCTTGGAGTCCCTGTAGCTCTCAGCAAAGTCTCAATATTCCTTTGAAATTTCTTGCAACGATTCCGTCATTCAAGCAACCCTATCATGAACACCGAATCCAAACAACAAGAATTGCCTGCCCACCTCATGGGTCCAAACTTGGCACCCGAAAGCTGGAATATACCAGCAATACTCAGCCGAGCCCGGGGCGGAAGTGTCAGGAGGTCTTGACAGTTGACTACTCGTTCGCTTCTCTTCCCTTGATTCCTCTTTCTCTTCTCTTGACTCCTCTTTTTCTTTTCTTCTCCTTTCTTTTCGTGACTCCTCTCTTCTCTCCTCCTCTCTTGAGAACTCTTTCTCTTTCTCTGTCCCTTCTCTGGACTTGTCTTTTTAATCTTTTCGAGTATTTGTAACAGGGAATTTCGACCTCTACACTTTGATTACACATACAAACCCATGGGGTTTGAAGGCTTCAAGTGCTTGCCCCAACAAAAAGGTGCCTAAGTCTTACTTTTTTGTTTTTTGCAACGTACTTGCCCTTGTTGCAGGGTAAATCCGAACATCTCCATGCTGCGGGTTGGACCTTGGGGCCCTCCGCCGCAGCTTTCGAAGGCGTGCCGCTTGCTTGGCCATGGTACCTCCCTAGGCCCCACAAGCTGTTTCTATTGGGCTTCGAAACTGCTATGTGGCACGTTTTGGGCAGGCCCCAAAAGCCTCAAAACCTCCGCAGCAGCTTTCGAAGGCCTTAGAACCTCACAACCCTCCGCAGCAGCTTTCGAAGGCGTCCCACTTGCTTGGCCATGGTACCTCCCTAGGCCCCACAAGCTGTTTCTATTGGGCTTCGAAACTGCTATGTGGCACGTTTTGGGCAGGCTCCCAAAGCCTCAAAACCTCCGCAGCAGCTTTCGCAGGCGTTAGAACCTCACACCCCTCCGCAGCAGCTTTCGAAGGCGTGCCGCTTGCTTGGCCATGGTACCTCCCTAGGCCCCACAAGCTGTTTCTATTGGGCTTCGAAACTGCTATGTGGCACGTTTTGGGCAGGCCCCAAAAGCCTCAAAACCTCCACAGCAGCTTTCGCAGGCGTTAGAACCTCACACCCCTCCGCAGCAGCTTTCGAAGGCATGCCGCTTGCTTGGCCATGGTACCTCCCTAGGCCCCACAAGCTGTTTCTATTGGGCGTCGAAACTGCTATGTGGCACGTTTTGGGCACGCCCCAAAAGCCTCAAAACTTCCGCAGCAGCTTTCGAAGGCGTCCCACTTGCTTGGCCATGGTACCTCCCTAGGCCCCGCAAGCTGTTTCTCTTGGGCTTCGAAACTGCTATGTGGCACGTTTTGAAGCCCCCAAAGCCTCAAAACCTCCGCAGCAGCTTTCGCAGGCATTAGAACCTCACACCCCTCCGCAGCAGCTTTCGAAGGCGTGCCGCTTGCTTGGCCATGGTACCTCCCCAGGCCCCACAAGCTGTTTTTATTGGGCTTCGAAACTGCTATGTGGCACGTTTTGGGCAGGCCCCAAAGCTTCAAAACCTCCGCAGCAGCTTTCGCAGGCCTTGGAACCTCACACCCCTCCGCAGCAGCTTTCGAAGGCGTGCCGCTTGCTTGGCCATGGTACCTCCCTAGGCCCCACAAGCTGTTTCTATTGGGCTTCGAAACTGCTATGTGGCACGTTTTGGGCAGGCCCCAAAAGCCCCAAAACCTCCGCAGCAGCTTTCGCAGGCCTTGGAACCTCACACCCCTCCGCAGCAGCTTTCAAAGGCGTCCCGCTTGCTTGGCCATGGTACCTCCCTAGGCCCCACAAGCTGTTTCTCTTGGGCTTCGAAACTGCCACGTGGCACGTTTTGGGCAGGCCCCAAAAGCCTCAAAACCTCCGCAGCAGCTTTGGAAGGCCTTGGAACCTCACAACCCTCTGCAGCAACTTTCGAAGGCGCGCCGCTTGCTTGGCCATGGTTTCGAAACTGCTATGTGGCACGTTTTGGGCAGGCCTTGAAAGCCTCAAAACCTCCGCAGCAGCTTTCGAAGGCCTTAGAACCTCACAACCCTCCGCAGCAGCTTTCAGAGGCGTGCCGCTTGCTTGGCCATGGTACCTCCCTAGGCCCCACAAGCTGTTACTATTGGGCTTGTGGTTTCTATTGGGCTTCGAAACTGCTATGTGGCACGTTTTGGGCAGGCCTTACAAGCCTCAAAACCTCCGCAGCAGCTTTCGAAGGCCTTAGAACCTCACAACCCTCCGCAGCAGCTTTCGAAGGCGTCCCACTTGCTTGGCCATGGTACCTCCCCAATAGATCAGGTTAGGCAATTTTCTGCCGAAAAGGTAATTCCTTATCTTAGACCAAAAAAAATTAACTATTAGTTTATTTTTTCCTGACCTAAATTAGTTAATTTTTCTTGCCTTAACTATTTTTTTACCTAACTTTCAACGAAAGTTTGCACGCAAACTTTCAACCCCGCCTCGCAAGTTTGCATGCAAACTTTCAACCTCCCCTCGCAAGTTTGCAGGCAAACTTTCAAGCCCCCCTCGCAAGTTTGAGTGTAAGTTTGCACCACCATTTGCATGCAAATGCTTGCGTGTGTGTCAAAGGGCGCAAATTTGCTTGCAGACTTTCAACCCCGCCTCGCAAGTTTTCGCGCAAACTTTCAACCCCCCCTCGCAAGTTTGCGCGCAAACTTTCAACCTCCCCTCGCAAGTTTGCATCCAAACTTTCAACCTCGTCTCGCAAGTTTGCATGCAAACTTTCAGCCCCGCCTCGCAAGTTTGCACGCAAACTGTCAACCCCACGTGCCGAATTACCGTAAAATTAGGTTACATTTTTACCTTAAAAATTACCTAATTAGGTACGAAATAACAAATTAACTATTAGGCAGGAAATTGCCTAACCTGATCTTTTGAGTCCCTAGGCCCCACAAGCTGTTTCTATTGGGCTTCGAAACTGCTATGTGGCAGCTTTCGAAGGTGTCCCACTTGCTTGGCCATGGTACCTCCCTAGGCCCCACAAGCTGTTTCTATTGGGCTTCGAAACTGCTATGTGGCACGTTTTGGGCAGGCCCCAAAAGCCGCAAAACTTCCGCAGCAGCTTTCGCAGGCGTTAGAACCTCACACCCCTCCGCAGCAGCTTTCGAAGGCGTGCCGCTTGCTTGGCCATGGTACCTCCCTAGGCCCCACAAGCTGTTTCTATTGGGCCATTCCAACTGCCGGGCACGCACGTGTCAGTTTCAACCTTCAAATCACCCCAAATCCTGGTGAAAATCATGGACAAACATGACAAATATGGAAACATGTAGGATAACATCGGATAACATCGGATAACCATGGCCCTCCAAATGGGGGTCGGCGGCACCAGGGCGTTAGCCCATTCCGGCGATGCCTCGCCGTGTAGTGGTGGCAGCTAAGCATAGCTTTAGCTACCATTAAAAACAAAACAATAGACAACAATAAACATTATTCCCTACCCTTTAATAATAACCCTATCTTACAAATCCATAATTCTAATAAAGAAATATTATTAGAAATATGTTAGTAGTAAATCTCTTCAATAATTATCAATTCAAAATGAAATGCTTGTATTCCTGTTATACTATCTTTATCTTGGTCTTCTTATATCGGTTTTTATTTCTTCAACTGCTTTATTTAATACTTCGTCTATATTATCTTCATCTACATATTCATCAAAGCCATTCATAAAGTAAATTTCCCTAAAACTAAATTCATGTTCACCATATCATATTCTTTATCTGGTAGTTTTTCCACTAATTGAACTTCAATATCATGTGTAACTCTATAATTTAAGTAATATTCTACTTCTTCATAAATTAAAGATAATAATTCTTCTTTTTCTTCTGATATTATGTCTTCTAAACCTTGAAACTAAATGGCACTCCCTCTCTCATAATACAGTATTCAATTATATATACATATGTATATCTTTTTTCGTGATTTCAAATGTCTTGTTATTTTAGAACCAGGTCTTGAAAACTTTTACTTATTTTGTATTCTCTTTAATGCCTCAATATGACAATATTTAAACTTCAAATATTTAGGATCTCCAATTTTTTAAAGAAGCACTTTTACTCAACACATCAATGGGTAAATCCTTCGCACAATCCATCCTACAAATATACTTAAAGAATTATTCTTTAAGTATATATTCAAAGGTTAGAATAAAGCATTCTTTAAAAAACTACTTAAAGATAAATTAACTAAATAAAATATATACTATTATACGATGAAAAAAAATTATAGACTATTTTTTTGAGTAATGATTTAGCAGAAATACCAAAAAAGGAAGAAAATAATTGAAGTCCATAATCATAGACAACAAAAAGTTCAGATACAACAAAGACAAGCCCATATCAAATGTTTTGACCAAGAAACTACTATCAGTAAAGAACACTAATGAATACAGAAGTTATGCTATGAAAAAGGCAACGGATGTTGTAAGTAGAGAAAGGGTTAGACTATTACTAACCAAACTCGCTACAAAACAAATTCAGGGTCAGAGATATTCAATCAGCATTTAGAAGATACCCTAATTCAATAGTTTTGGAAAACAAACACTTTCAAGGAGAAAGGGGATTAGAAATGATTGCGCACCAAAAACAAAGACTATCAGTTTTTTTGAGAAATAATAGAAGCATGAAACTTAATATAAGAACGGAAGGATTATTTGAAAAACCTGAATATGATGATGGAGGAAATGAATTGGGAAGTCAGGAACTTGTATATGCCCTACCATCAACCCGCTTCAATATTAGTAATGAGGATGAACTGGCACAAGCATTAGAAGATAGTGTTATTCAAATCCGATTACAAATACAAAATTTAGAAGGTTCAACATCTAATTTAAGATTAAGAAGATTTTATCAATAACTATTCACTATGACAGATATGACCCAACAAGAGCAGGGAGATACATTGAATTACCAGAATGGATTAAACTAAAAAAGGCATGTATCAACATTAAAAATATAGACCAAAAATGCTTCAAATATTGTATTCAATCCATAGTCTATGACAAAATAAGCAAACATCACCCAGAGGAAATGTTCCACTAGAATAAACTCAAAGATGATATGTTGAACTGGGATGGTGTAAAATTTCCAACTGGTAATAGGGACATAGACAGATTTGAAGAGAATACTAAATCAGTTTCAGTAAATGTTTTTGAACCAGATGACAGATTAAATGACAACAAAATCATATTACATAGAGGCACTAAAAATAGAAATGCTAAATACGAAATATATTTATTAAAAGTCTATGATGAAGATAATCACTATCATTACGTATTAGTAAAAAACAAATCTAGATTACTAAACTGTCAGAGCAGTAGCAACACTAATAAAAAGTTTTACTGCCACCATTGCTTAAATCCATTTCAATCAGAAAAAGTATTTAAGAAGCATCTTGAAAAAGGATGTATGGCGTCAGAAGGACAACAAACAAAGATGCCAAATAAAGACACATACATAGAATTTGAAAAGCATAATGCTAAATTGCCTTGTCCTTTTGTAATCTACGGTGATTTTGAATATCTAACCACTAACTCTAACATTGAAATAAAGGGAACTTACGGCACCTTCGGTGCCGTAAGTTGCTCTGGAAGCAGTGCTCCCAGAGGAACTTACCAAGAACATAAACCATGTGGTTATATGCTAAATGTAGTAAGCAGGATTGATAATACATGCCAACCGTACTTGTACAGAGGTGAGGATTGTATGAAAAAGTTTGTAGAACAACTGACTGAAATTAAGAAAGATATATTTGAAAAGATGAATGTTAATAAACCAATGGATGAATTAACTTACGAACAAAAGACAGAATTTAGACAAGCAACCCACTGCTCTATATGTAATAAGAAATTCCAACCTGATGATGAGAAAGTCCGCGACCACTGCCACTTCACAGGCAAATACAGAGGCGCGGCGCATGTAAAGTGTAATCTGGATTATTCATTTAGGTATTTTAAACGTTTTAAAATCCCTATTTTCTTTCATAATCTTGAAAATTATGACGCTCACTTAATCATAGCAAAAGCACATGAACTAAACATAGAACTAAACCAAAACAAAAGAATAGAGGTAATAGCACAAAACAGCGAAAAGTTCATAACCTTTTCATTTGGCGCTTGTCAGTTTAAAGACAGTTTTGCTTTCTTAACAGCATCATTAGAGAAATTAGTTAGACTGAACAAATATGAAGGAAATGAAAAGATTAAAGACTGGGAAACTCGTTTTAGATATACAAGCACCAACACATACATTAAATCTAAAACTGATTTGAATTTACTGACTGATAAGGGTGTCTATCCATACGACTATATGAATTCATGGGATAAATTTGATGAAACAAAACTACCAAAGAAAGAAGACTTTTACAGTCAATTATATGAAGAAAACATAACTGACAAAGACTACGCCAGAGCAAATATTGTGTGGAAACATTTTAGCATTAAGAATCTTGGTGAATATCATGATTTGTATTTGATGACTGATGTATATTTACTAACTGATGTTTTTGAAAATTTTAGGGATATGTGTTTGAACTATTATGGATTAGACCCAGCATATTATATCACTTTACCTAACTATTCTTGGAATGCCTTTTTTATCATTGACAGGAGTTAGACTACAACAAATACACATAAAAGAAATGTATGAGATGATTGAACATGGATTAAGAGGAGGAATGACACAGTGCTCCTTTAAGAAAGTAGACGCACACAATAAATACATGAATGAAGATTATGATAAATCTAAACCTTCATCATACATAAGTTATTTAGATGCTAATAACCTTTACGGATTAGCAATGTGTAAGAAACTGCCTTATGACGATTTTAAATGGTATTACGGCAGAATGGATGAGAAGAGGGTAATGAAATATAGTGATGATGATGATGATGATGACATAGGATACATATTAGAAGTTGATTTAGATTATCCAAAAGAACTACATGATTTTCATAAAGACTACCCACTAGCACCTGAAATCATGTGTATCAATGGGAGTATGCTTTCACAAGTCCAAAAGGATATACACAAATACTATTATGGAAAAGATGCCAGTGATGAAAAGACAAATAAGTTAGTATTAAATGTTATGGGTAAAAAGAAGTATGTTTTACATATATCAGCATTGAAGTTTTATTTACAACAAGGATTAAGTCTTAGAAAAGTCCATAGAGCAATAAGTTTTAAACAAGCAAACTTCTTAAAACCATTCATTGAATTCAACACTGAAAAGAGAAAGAATGCCAAAAATGATTTTGAAAAAGATTTGTTTAAGTTAATGAACAACAGTGTTACCATGGAGAATGTAAGAAAGCATGGTGATTTTGAAATTGTCAATACGCCTGAACGCTTCCAAAAACTGGTAAATAAACCGCTATTCAAACACAGACATATCATAAATGAAGACCTTGTAATTGTTGAAAAAGATAAACACACAGTGGAACTAAACAAACCTATCTACATGGGTATGTCTATTTTAGACTATTCTAAAATTCACATGTATTCCTTCTATTATGATGTTTTGAAACCAAAATATCAAGATAATATCAAGTTGGTATATACTGAGACTGATAGTTATGTAATAAAAGTTGAGACTGATGACTTATATGAAGACTTCAAAGAAATTAATGAATATATGGATTTTAGTGATTATTATGTAGAACATCCAAACTATGACAAAACAAATAAGAAGGTATTAGGCAAGTTCAAGGATGAAATGAACGGTAAAATAATTACTCACTTTATAGGATTAAAACCAAAAGCATATTGCTATAAAGTATATGGTGATGAGAAAGAACACAAGAAGAGTAAAGGAGTAGTCAAACACAAAGTGAGCAATCAGTTAAGTTACAAAACTTATGAAGAGACATTGAATAGAAACTGTAAAGAAGAAGTCAGTTTTAACACTATCAGAAGTAAGAACCATCAAATCTATAGCATTAATCAGACTAAATATGCTTTAAGCAACTACGACAATAAACGCTACTGGTATTCAGATTGTGAGAGTCTCCCGTTTGGACATTATGCCATAAAATATCTACGTAACGAAAAGATGATTTAAGATATATGGATATAAATTCAGCAACTGAATAACTAATTCAAAGAATGGCAAGACATAGAAGAGATGATAAATCTTATCTATATAAATATAAACAATATAAATACCCAAAAACACCGTCCCAACTCTATGAAATCGTTTGATGAGTTCGGTGTTGAAAACTGTAAAATGGTTCTTATTGAAGAATGCCCATGCCAAAACAGAAAGCAACTTAAAAAGAGAGAAGGTGAATATATTGAAAATGATAAGAGCCGTCTTAGCGGATGTTTTGTTGGTCGGACTTGAATGGAATATTACGATGCCACAGGAGAGCATCACCTTGAAGAAACGAAAGGACGCCACATATTCAAATAGAGAATATTGAAAAATACAAAGAAAAAGACAAACAGCATCACGATAACAATAAAGAGAAAATACGAGAAAAAAAGAAACGCTGCAAAAATAAGGACACATGTTATGACAAGAATTAAAGGTAGAGAGAAGGAAACAGAGACGCAATGAGGCAAACACAAAGAAAAAGATACAAAAAAGAGAGAAAGATGGAATTAATGCCCAAAAGAAGAGAAAGGCAAAAACAGGAGAAAAAAGAGCAGTTACTAAGCAACCAAAAGTAGTTCATGCCTATTATATCTTTTACTCATTCCATCTAGTTTATAGTATCTATTATTCATCATATCACGACCAACTAGTATTACTTTATACTTTCTTTCACTCCATTGACTTCTAGTTTCTTTCCTTGATACATAGTTGCCCTTTCCTTTATCAAATATCTTAACATAATCTCCTTCACTTATGTTTGGATATTTTCTGTTGTGCTTTTCTTTCAGTATCAGATTTGCTCTGACCGAAATTACGTTATCAAGATTGTGCGCGTTATTTGGTGTTGTTTTGGTGCTACTGTGGATTTGGTTGTTGTATCTATTCAATGATGGTTTTAGCACTTCCACCCATGTTTTGGTTTTGTAATGCCTCAATCTGTCCCCAATCATTTTTTTGACCGTGCGTATCATCCTTTCTGCCTGATTTGCGTGTGTCTTTGTTATTACGTGTGTTATACCTTCCTCCTTAAAAAATGTTTGCAGCTTCTTGCTGTTCAACGCTCCTTCGTCGTCACTGTAAATCGACAAGGACTGACCTAGTACCTTGAAACACTCCATGACTGCTTTATAAACGTCATCACCATCTTTATTCTGGATAGGGACTATGTGACATTTTTTACTGAATATATCTATACAAACTAAACCATATCTTAGTTGACTTTTGATTTCAGAACCTACGTCTCGCAACAAACTGGTAACATCCATCAAGTCAATTTGGTATTCATACTTCGGGAAAGGTGCAGTGTAGGAATTGTAGTTCTTGTAGTTTCTTGTTTGCTTGTTCGGTTGCGCCCTCATCCATGTAGATACCATATCCAAAGTTATGCCCACATCGACTTTCCTAGCCTTTTCGTATAAGTCCCTCACCGAACCGAAGCCCTCCTCCACGTCGTAATATATTCTTGCCAATACCTTTTCTTTTTCCAATCTTGTCATTAAAAATACTTAGATTATAATTTTATGACATTTTTTTTTGTATCATAAAATCATAGTGAACTCAAACCAAGAACCGCTGGCACTTCTTTGTTTTCTTGTGCTTTGCCAAGTTTGATTTACAGCTCATGGCAGAGCCGCATATATCGCATACACAAGGTTGTTTTGTTTTCTCGTGGTAATATTTTTGGAAATACGTTTCGTCGTTCGGTTTTCTGTTGTAGTATCCGTCATCTTGTTTTCTCCACTCAGCACTTCTAGCTTTTTCACCAGATGAACCTGTTTTAGCACCGTCTTCAGATGAAGAAGACGTTTCGCTGTCAGTCAGTTCTTTGTTTCCAAAACCGTTCCAAATAAAGTCGAAGGTTTCATTCGTCATCGGGATTTCAACTCCACTACTTACAAAGTAACAAGGCATACTGCAAATATACTTTATTATATACCTTAATATTTGTTTAAGCATTTTTACCCTCAATACATACATATAAATAGCCGTCCCCAACAAATCCCCCAAACAGGTTCAACATCAAAGCCTGTCTCTCGTATATAATTTGTCAGCCAGTTTGCTGTTTGTGATTGTGATTGTTGTGATTGTTCCCAAGCTCCGGATCAAAGGCTCAAAACTCCTCGATCAAAACGCAGTTTGAGTTTGACATATTGAATATTGACATGACATGACATGACTTTAACAAATATGCTGTTGCCTTGCGGAATTGCCAAAAAAGCAGGGGTAGTAACTGTACCCATGAGCACTTTGGATTGTCGCCATGTTTATGTTTGCATCCCCAGTGTCATTGCAGCACCTCACAGCTCCAATCCAAATGCAATTATAGACAGCTAAGGATGCGATGCAGTAACACAGCAGTAATCCACATTATTTTAAACAGACAGCCGATATGTGTGCCTACCAAGAACAAGCCTTCATGATTGTTTCATATTGTTTCTACCTTTAGTGTTTTCCAGCAGCTGAGGCGGCATGGCGCGTGTCCGCAGAAAGCCATGGCTCTTTGTCCTTTCAGTCCTTGCAGTCTGCCTTGCCTCTACCGTCTGTTTCATCCAGTCTTTGAACCACAGCGCCTTCGACAAACGGGGTTTAGAGGAGTTTCTTACTGTTTTTTCTTTAGAGACCTTAGTGAAGCTTGCTTTTGCTCATTCTAGATTGTTCAAGACATCAAGGCAAGAGTTCCAGAATCGGATTGCGCAGCACTCGCAAAGAAGACACAGGAGTACCAAGACTACGTCCACCATATGAGTTCTACAGGTTGGCTTGCGAGGCTGCTAAAAGAGGAGGCCTGGGAGTTGAGGAGTACTTGTCCAATGTAAGACGGCTCCAAGATGAGTTCATCAATACCAAGGAGGTTGTGGACAGGGGCGACTTTATGAAGGCGCTGAGAGATGCCATGCTCTTGAATGAATTCACTCTAGTACTTGGCGGCAAGAGCCTTGGCAAAACTCTGATACGCAATCAGACAGTCTGCGAAACGGAAAACGAGGCAAACGCCAAACTGACGATTGTTGACGTGAACATGAGGGAGCACCCGAGTCAAGAACTCTTCAACGCGATATTACAAAGGGTTGCAGAAAAAAGCAAGGACTCTGCCTCGAATCTCAAGCAAATTGTGGGAAAGGTGGCCTCGAGCCTTGGGGGCCTTGCAAGTGCCGCCTTTGTCGGCACGAATGCGGACAAAGTGGCGGCGGCTGCTTCAACACCAATATCTTCAGCCATTACAGCCCTGATTGAGAGGTTATCAAGCAGCGACAAGGAAAAGACTCTGTCAAGTCTTATACGCGACTTGAAAGGCAAAGGCAACGCGACCTGCATTGTCGTGGATGAGGCAAACCAAGCCCTACCAGTGGCTACCGACTCTGAGTCGGCACAAAGAGCATTGCAATACTTCGTGATGCTCACCAAGGAGACTAGCATTGCAAGCGTTGTGCTCATCAGTTCAGAGCTGGGTTATCCTTACCGACTTCAAGCTTGTGGCATGAACTTGCGGGATATCGCAAACATTATCACTATGAATGAGGTGCCCAAGGAGGAGATGTTGGAGCTAATGGTGAACCGATGGAACATGAGCGAGGCCCTTGCAGGGGCATTCTTCACCTATTGTGGCGGAGACGTTGACCTTTGCTGCCGAGGAGTGAAGCAATTGCAATCATTTGGGGACGACTTTGACCCTTTTGTTGTGCTAAAATGCCCCGGCTTGCCCAGTGTCACTGGCGACCCAGATGCAAAGAAGCATCTGCAGAACTTGGCGAAGCAGGGCTGGTCTCCTGTCTATGACATCAAAGCAGACAAGGCTGCGGAGCTCATCGCTCAGGAGAATGTGGGTGGCATCATTCCACAAGATGCAAAAGCCTTCGACCTTCCCGAAGGCATTTGGGAGGGTGAGCATGAACATGCACTCGTGCCATCAGGGACATTGATGAGGTGGAAGATTGCCAGAAAGCTGGAGCGTGTCGACAGTATGGGTGCAAGAAACTTGGATGCACTTTTAGTCGAACAAAAGCAACTCCATGCGGTCTTTCCTCACTTTGCCTGCTTTCGATCTCAAGGTGGTTCATTGTGATGCAGGGATTGCCTTCGTTGCGTATTATTTTCTAGTCCAGTGACACATCAAACATTAGGAAGACAATTTTGACATTTCCAGAGAGTGCTGCCTCCCTGCTTTTACAAGTATTGGGTATCAAGTTCTTTGTCCCCAAATCTTGTCAATCAGCAAATTCCACCGTATGTTTTATTCAGTGCTGTGTTGTCTTATCAAGCGTGTTGTACCACAGATGCCTTGTTGGTGTCAGCGCCAAAACAAATTCAGACTTTCCAATGCACCTGGACATGTCGCTCGGTGATTTTGTGTGTATCTTCTGTGCAGCGTACAAGGTAGCACTGGCACTACGTCGGCACCTTCGGTTTGGGTGAGACAACTTCGGGAGGACTGCGACCTTTGGCATATCGCTTGAGTAATCGCTTCAGCAGCAATTAGGTCTTTAGGTAAATCATGGTGGTAACAACTCATGTTTCACAAGACGCTTCCATTTTCAACGTCACAGCCTTTGCAAGTTCACACATCGCTAAATTGTGTTCCTCCTCATGCCCGATGCTCTTTTTCATTTTGTTTTGTCTAGGTTAGAATTCAAACGGGTGGTTGGTTGGCTTTTCGAAGAAATGTTAGGTGAGTTGCAACAACTGCGGGAGTTCAATCATTGCATTCCTCTTACAGTGCCACCTCCGGCAGTTCTAGATTAGGATGAGTGGTTTGATGCAGGCTGATATGCTTCATGTGTTCATGTTTTCCTCCCAAGCCAAACATATGATTGTGGGAAAGCCCGCTATGCAAAATAATACTGTGTCATTTTATGTTCTTGAGACAGCTCAGCACTATTTGGGGAGAAGATTGCAGGGTTGTTCATTCCTCAGGATTTGTTTAAACATATGTTCCAATAATCTTCTTGCGATTGATAGAGAGGATTTAGACTGAAGACTTTGTATGTTTTTCTGCCATGCCCTTGTTCCTTTGCTGTGCCCTTTTGTCAGGTGTAGGAAGAACTTTTATTATCGAAAAGCCATGCCCCAAACTAAAAGCGTGACTAAGGGTAAGTCCACTGTGCAAGAAAATACACTGTCATGCTACGAACTTGGTATGGTTCAGGACTTTTGGGGACAAGATTGCAGGGTTGTTCATTCCTCAGGATTTGTTTAAACATATGTTCCAATAATCTTCCTCAATTTGATAGAGAGGATTTAGACTAAAGACTTTGTATGATTTTCTGCCATGCCCTTGTTCCTTTGCTGTGCCCATTGGTAAGCAAATGGGAGTAGCGCACGGTTGGAAAGGGTTGAGTTCGACTGTCTCGGCTGTTGACCTTGCAGGATGACAGTGGTGGCTTTGACTTCGTCGGCAATGCGTTTCAAGTCAAGGATAAGGACGCTAGAAAACTGGCTTGAAAGTGCCAAAGAGTTTGGAGAATGTGCATATCCAACTGTCTTGCTTTGAAAAACTGCATGAATTATGTGTCAGGACATGCAGAACATAGACGATTTAAAAAAGGTGCAGACCTCAAACAGAATTTCTTTCATCTTCTTGTGGGAACATTTTTCAGAAGAGAAATGACACATGTAAAGCAGAGCGTCCGCATCTACAACATGTGCTGTGAGTTCATGGTTTTGCGTTCATGTGCAATGCTGTGCCTTAGTTGACGTTGAGTAGAAGACAAACAAAGTAGTGATTGAAAGCTTGTTTTGCTCTGAGGGGATCAAGAAGGAAGAAGAACTAGCCATTGCACCGTCGAAGATAGACATATTTAGCCAAGAGGACGCGCCGTTGTCTGTGCCAGCAACTTCTTTGCTAGTTGCAGTTGCGTCGATGACCTGCCAGTTCGTGTTTAGTCAGTTCCTTGTAGTTTGAATGCTTTCTCCGCAGGACTTCAACTGGAGCAAGGAAGAAAAGATGAGCGAATCTCTTCGTAATAATGATGAAGACACTCCTTATGGCTACGTTGTGCCATAGAGGCTGGCGTCCTGCTGGGACAATTAGTGATCTGCAATCAGCCACGGCAATATTGTTTTTTGCTGTTGCGAGTGCCTTGTTGAAGTGCGGGGTCAACTCGGGTCAACCAATCATTCAGGTCGGACTGCTATGGATACCTCATTCCATAGAGGCTGGCTTGTGAGCAACGTGTGCAGTGTGGCAATGTTTTTCTTTCTCGATGGTTCTTCTTGAAACAGTTTTGCTTTGTGTGGCTCTTGGCGACCTGACTGTGAGCATTGGACAGTTTCACTATCAAATTCTGACTTTCTTTTGCTCCGTGCATGTGCGTCATTGTGCGTCTTCTCCATTGTAAGATGCGTATATATAATATGTTTTGTGCACTTTGGTTTTGTGATTGTGCGATTTTACTTTCTATTGCTTTAAGGGATAATGATATAAAAATACAAAGGCGGCATATTAAACTGGAAAAAGACGAGCTGGAGAGGCAACTTGCCACAAACGATCCGGCTGGTACAGAAGCCACAGAGCTGTTCAGCGCAGAGTTTCACCCAAACGTGGCAATAAACACGGAAAATGGAGTGGCAAAAACTCATTGAAGTGGTGATTGGTTTGAGGGATGGATTTGCGCACGCAAGCGCCGTTGTCGTTTTGACTTTGGCCAGTGTGAAATGACAAGATGGGAAATGGAAAATCGATGGAAGATCGAAGGAAAATCTGGAGAAAATTTGTGGAATGCAGTTCTTCTTTCTGGTATTCTTATCCTTTTGGACTGTGTGTGCTTATCCTAAATTGAAGCAACAACAGAAAATACGTTTTAGGGAAAGACTGGCTTTGTTCGAGCAAGAAAAATGGCTCCGGTTTTGGGCAATAAAGCGGTTCCGTTTTTGAGAAAATCTGCCACCGATTCAAGGGAAACACGTCACCGACTTTGAGGAAATCTGACACCGATTTTAGGGAAATCTGTCACCGACTTTGGGGAAATCCGTCACCGATTTTGAGGAAACCTGTCATCGATTTTGGGGAACCCCAAAATCGGTAGCGATTTTAGGGAAATCAACCACTGACTTTGGGGAAATCAGACTTTGGGAAAATCAGCCACCGACTTTGAGAAAAATCTGCCACAGACTTTAGGAAAACCTGCCACAGACTTTGGGAAAATCAGCCACCGACTTTGGGAAAATCTGCCACAGACTTTAGGAAAACCTGCCACAGACTTTGGGAAAATCAGCCACCGACTTTGGGAAAATCTGCCACCGGTTTTGTGAAGCTCCGTTTTTGGGAAAAACATGCTCCGGTTTTGTGAAGCTCCGTTTTTGGGAAAAACATGCTCCTTTTTTGGGAAAAACATGCTCCATGTTGGGAAAACCAGGCTCCGTTTTTGGGACAAACAAGTTCGGTTTGGGGAAAAATTGGTTCGGTTTGGGGGAAATTGGCTTGGTTTTTGGATTGGCTTGGGACAAAGCTCAAGTCTCACTGCTTTGAACGCTAAGCATGTTTGGGTTTGGATTTTTGAGGTTTTAGGACTGGGTGTCACTAAAAATAAGTCAACCGGTGGGAAGTTGGAAGGGTAAAATGCTCAAACCTATAAACTTGGATGTCGAAACTATTTTGGGGTTTGTGTTAGGTACTTGTATGAGATGCCACAAGCACAAACTGATATACAAAGTTCCTATTGAGAATAAACATACTTAAACACATATTAAGATATATAACTAGCTATATATACACAATATGCTTTGTTACTTTGTAAGTAGTGGAGTTGAAATCCCGATGACTAAGCAAACCTTCGACTTTTGTGGAACGGCTTTGGCAACAAAGACCTCATTGACAGCGAAACGTCTTCATCTGAAGAAGGTGATAAAATAGGTTCGCTCGTTGAAAAGGCTAGACATGCTGAATGGAGAAAGCAGGACGACGGATACTACAACAGAAAACCGAACGACGAAAAGTATTTCCAAAGATATTACCAAGAGAGAATGAAACAACCGTGCGTATGCGATATATGCGGTTCTGAGTTAAGTTGTAAGTCAAACTTGGCAAATCACAAGAAAACCAAAAAGTGCCAAAGGTGCTTAGTGTAAGTTCGTTATGATTTTATGATGCAAGAAAACATCAAAAAATATAATCTAAGTATTTCTAATGACAAGATTGGAAAAAGAAAAGGTATTGGAAAAAATATATTACGACGTGGAGGAGGGCTTCGGTTCGGTGAGGGACTTATACGAAAAGGCGAGGAAAGTCGATGTGGGCATAACTTTGGATATGGTATCTGCATGGATGAGGGCGCAACCGAACAAGCAAACAAGAAACTACAAGAACTACAATTCCTAATGTTGGTTCCTGATTAGTGTGTGGCCCCCCCCCTCCCCCTAAACTATATCTGGACTCTCTTTAAAGTAGAAAGTCAAACATTTTCTTCCCAAAAGAAAAACAGATCCTCAATTAAGTAAGGATTTCAATTGGCTACAATTGAAATCTAATTACTATTTTTTTTCCGATGAAGTTGTGGTATTTGTAGTACTTGTAGTACTTGTAGTACTTGTAGTACTTGTAGTACATGTAGTACATGTAGTACTTGTAGTACTTGCAGTACTTGTAGTACTTGTAGTACTTGTAGTACTTGTAGTACTTGTAGTACTTGTAGTACTTGTAGTACTTGTAGTACTTGTAGTACTTGTAGTACTTGTAGTACTTGTAGTACTTGTAGTACTTGTAGTACTTGTAGTACTTGTAGTACTTGTAGTACGTGTAGTACTTGTAGTACTTGTAGTACTTGTAGTACTTGTAGTACTTGTAGTACTTGTAGTACTTGTAGTGCTTGTAGTACTTGTAGTACTTGTAGTGCATGTAGTACTTGTAGTGCTTGTAGTACTTGTAGTACTTGTAGTACATGTAGTACTTGTAGTACTTGTAGTACTTGTAGTACTTGTAGTAAGGGATTGGAGTTTAATAAGGGTTTAATAAGGGATTGGCTCCTTTGGGAAAGGCTTGGAGTTTGAATTTGGCAATTGCCTTTGGAAAAGGCTTGCTTCTCTTCTGGGCTTCCAGGAGCTGCTCTGGCACAGCTTGCTGCAATAGTGAACCCAGCAAACAAACCTACTAAAGTGAAATGAAGCCTCTCCTGGTCCAGGCAGGGCCTTGGAAAATTGTGGAAAAGCTGTTCTTTAATAAGGGTTTAATAAGGGATTGGCTCCTTTGGGAAAGGCTTGGAGTTTGAATTTGGCAATTGCCTTTGGAAAAGGCTTGCTTCCCTTCTGAGCTTCCAGGAGCTGCTCTGGCAGAGCTTGCTGCAATAGTGAACCCAGCAAACAAACCTACTAAAGTGAAATGGAGCTTCTCCTGGTCCAGGGCCTTGGAAAATTGTGGAAAAGCTGCTCTTTAATAAGGGTTTAATAAGGGATTGGCTCCTTTGGGAAAGGCTTGGAGTTTGAATTTGGCAATTGCCTTTGGAAAAGGCTTGCTTCTCTTCTGGGCTTCCAGGAGCTGCTCTGGCACAGCTTGCTGCAATAGTGAACCCAGCAAACAAACCTACTAAAGTGAAATGGAGCCTCTCCTGGTCCAGGGCCTTGGAAAATTGTGGAAAAGCTGTTCTTTAATAAGGGTTTAATAAGGGATTGGCTCCTTTGGGAAAGGCTTCGAGTTTGAATTTGGCAATTGCCTTTGGAAAAGGCTTGCTTCTCTTCTGGGCTTCCAGGGGCTGCTCTGGCACAGCTTGCTGCAATAGTGAACCCAGCAAACAAACCTACTAAAGTGAAATGGAGCCTCTCCTGGTCCAGGCAGGGCCTTGGAAAATTGTGGAAAAGCTGTTCTTTAATAAGGGTTTAATAAGGGATTGGCTCCTTTGGGAAAGGCTTGGAGTTTGAATTTGGCAATTGCCTTTGGAAAAGGCGTGCTTCTCTTCTGGGCTTCCAGGGCTGCTCTGGCACAGCTTGCTGCAATAGTGAACCCAGCAAACAAACCTACTAAAGTGAAATGGAGCCTCTCCTGGTCCAGGGCCTTGGAAAATTGTGGAAAAGATGTTCTTTAATAAGGGTTTAATAAGGGATTGGTTCCTTTGGGAAAGGCTTGGAGTTTGAATTTGGCAATTGCCTTTGGAAAAGGCTTGCTTCTCTTCTGGGCTTCCAGGAGCTGCTCTGGCAGAGCTTGCTGCAATAGTGAACCCAGCAAACAAACCTACTAAAGTGAAATGGGGCCTCTCCTGGTCCAGGGCCTTGGAAAATTGTGGAAAAGCTGTTCTTTAATAAGGGTTTAATAAGGGATTGGCTCCTTTGGGAAAGGCTTGGAGTTTGAATTTGGCAATTGCCTTTGGAAAAGGCTTGCTTCTCTTCTGGGCTTCCAGGAGCTGCTCTGGCACAGCTTGCTGCAATAGTGAACCCAGCAAACAAACCTACTAAAGTGAAATGGAGCCTCTCCTGGCCCAGGGCTTGGAAAATTGTGGAAAAGCTGTTCTTTAATAAGGGTTTAATAAGGGATTGGCTCCTTTGGGAAAGGCTTGGAGTTTGAATTTGGCAATTGCCTTTGGAAAAGGCTTGCTTCTCTTCTGGGCTTCCAGGGGCTGCTCTGGCACAGCCTGGCACAGCTTGCTGCAATAGTGAACCCAGCAAACAAACCTACTAAAGTGAAATGGAGCCTCTCCTGGCCCAGGGCTTGGAAAATTGTGGAAAAGCTGTTCTTTAATAAGGGTTTAATAAGGGATTGGCTCCTTTGGGAAAGGCTCGGAGTTTGAATTTGGCAATTGCCTTTGGAAAAGGCTTGCTTCTCTTCTGGGCTTCCAGGGGCTGCTCTGGCACAGCTTGCTGCAATAGCGAACCCAGCAAACAAACCTACTAAAGTGAAATGGAGCCTCTCCTGGTCCAGGGCCTTGGAAAATTGTGGAAAAGCTGTTCTTTAATAAGGGTTTAATAAGGGATTGGCTCCTTTGGGAAAGGCTTGGAGTTTGAATTTGGCAATTGCCTTTGGAAAAGGCTTGCTTCTCTTCTGGGCTTCCAGGAGCTGCTCTGGCACAGCTTGCTGCAATAGTGAACCCAGCAAACAAACCTACTAAAGTGAAATGAAGCCTCTCCTGGTCCAGGGCCTTGGAATATTGTGGAAAAGCTGTTCTTTAATAAGGGTTTAATAAGGGATTGGCTCCTTTGGGAAAGGCTTGGAGTTTGAATTTGGCAATTGCCTTTGGAAAAGGCTTGCTTCCCTTCTGGGCTTCCAGGGGCTGCTCTGGCACAGCTTGCTGCAATAGTGAACCCAGCAAACAAACCTACTCAGATAGAGATGCATTTACAGGCTCAGATAGAGAAATGAGCAAAAACTTGACTGAGCTACAGCGTTTTGAGAAAAAAAATGCCTCTCAGCAATTACAGTTTTTTTTTTCAAAAAAAAGGCTCTCCCAATTTTGTTTTGCCACAAAAGCGAACCCTCCAAACAATACATGAGTTTCAGAATAATTTGGAAAAATTGCCACAATAGCGACCCTAGCTACTAATCAGGAGCTAACATTACACTGCACCGTTTCCCAAGTATGAATTTCAAATTGACTTGATGGATGTCACCAGTTTGCTGCGAGACGTAGGTTCTGAAATCAGAAATCAACTAAGATATGGTTTGGCTTGCATAGATATATTCAGTAAAAAATGTCACATAGTCCCTATCCAGAATAAAGATGGTGATGACGTTTATAAAGCAGTCATGGAGTGTTTCAAGGTATTATATAGGCCAGCCTTTGTCGATTTACAGCGACGACGAAGGAGCGTTGAACAGCAAGAAACTGCAAACATTCTTTAAGGAGGAAGGTATAACACACGTAATAACAAAGACGCATGCAAATCAGGCAGAAAGGATGATATGCACGGTCAAAAAAATGATTGGGGACAGATTGAGGCATTACAAAACCAAAACATGGGTGGAAGTGCTAAAGCCCTCGTTGAATAGATACAACAACCAAATCCACGGTAGCACCAAGACAACACCTAATAATGCGCACAATCTTGATAACGTAATTCAGGTCAGAACAAATCTGATACTGAAAGAAAAGCACAACAGAAAATATCCAAACATAAGTGAAGGAGATTATGTTAAGATATTTGATAAAGGAAAGGGCAACTATGTATCAAGGAAAGAAACTAGAAGTCAATGGAGTGAAAGGAAATACAAAGTGATATTAGTTGGTCGTGATATGATGAATAATAGATATTATAAATTGGATGGAATGAGTAAAATATATAATAGGCATGAACTACTTTTGGTTGCTTAGTAACTGCTCTTTTTTCTCCTGTTTTTGCCTTTCTCTTCTTGTGGGCATTATTTCCATCTTTCTCTCTTTTTTGTATCTTTTTCTTTGTGTTCGCCTCATTGCTTCTCTGTTTCCTTCTCTATACTTAAATTCTTCTCATTATATTATCATTATTTTTCTAGTGTTCTTGTATTTTGTTTTTTTGTTCTCATGATGCTGTTTGTCTTTTTCTTTGTATTTTTCAATATTCTCTATTTGAATATTTGGCGTCCTTTCGTTTCTTCAAGGTGATGCTCTCCTGTGGCATCGTAATATTCCATTCAAGTCCGACCAACAAAACATCCGCTAAGACGGCTCTTATCATTTTCAATATATTCACCTTCTCTGTTTTTGAGTTGCTTTCTGTTTTGGCATGGGCGTTCTTCCATAAGAACCATGTTACAGTTTTCAACACCGAACTCATCAAACGATTTCATAGAGTTAGGACGGCGTTTTTGGGGAATTTCTATTGTTTAGATAAGATTTATAATCTGTTCTATGTCTTGCCATTCTTTGACTCCGTTTTTCAGTTGTTGAATTTATTTCCATATATCTTAAATCATCTTTTCGTTGTGTAGATATTTTATGGCGTAATGTCCAAATGGGAGACTCTCAAAATCTGAATACCAGTAGCGTTTATTATCATAATTACTTAAAGCATATTTGGTCTGATTGATGCTGTATATCTGATGGTTCTTACTTCTGATAGTGTTAAAGCTGACTTCTTCTTTACAGTTTCTATTCAATGTCTCGTCATAGGTTTTATAACTTAACTGATTGCTCACTTTATGTTTGACTACTCCTTTACTTTTGTTGTGTTCTTTCTCGTCACCATACACTTTATAACAATATGCCTTCGGTTTCAATCCTATAAAGTGAGTAATTATTTTACCGTTCATTTCATCCTTGAACTTGCCTAATACCTTCTTATTTGTTTTATCATAGTTTGGATGCTCTGGTGAATAATCACTAAAATCCATGTATTCATTAATCTCCTTAAAGTCTTCATATATGTCATCAGTCTCAACTTTTATTACATAACTATCAGTATCAGTATATACCAACTTGATATTATCTTGATATTTTGGTTTCAAAACATCATAATAGAAGGAATACATGTGAATTTCATGTGAATTTTAGAATAGTCTAAAATAGACATACCCATGTAGATAGGTTTGTTTAGTTCCACTGTGTGTTTATCTTTTTCAGCAATTACAAGGCCTTCATTTATGATATACCTGTGCTTGAATAGCGGTTTATTTACCAGTTTTTGGAAGCGTTCAGGCGTATTGACTATCTCATAATCACCATGCTTTCTTACATTCTCCATGGTAGCACTGTTGTTCATTAACTTAAACAAATCTTTTTCAAAATCATTTTTGGCATTCTTTCTCTTTTCAGTGTTGAATTCAATGAATGGTTTTAAGAAGCTTGCTTGTTTAAAACTTATTGCTCTATGGACTTTTCTAAGACTTAATCCTTGTTGTAAATAAAACTTCAATGCTGATATATGTAAAACATACTTCTTTTTATCCATCACATTTAATACTAACTTATTTGTCTTTTCATCACTGGCATCTTTTCCATAATAGTATTTGTGTATATCCTTTTGGACTTGTGAAAGCATACTCCCATTGATACACATGATTTCAGGTGCTAGTGGGTAGTCTTTATGAAAATCATGTAGTTCTTTTGGATAATCTAAATCAACTTCTAATATGTATCCTATGTCATCATCATCATCATCACTATATTTCATTACCCTCTTCTCATCCATTCTGCCGTAATACCATTTAAAATCGTCATAAGGCAGTTTCTTACACATTGCTAATCCGTAAAGGTTATTAGCATCTAAATAACTTATGTATGATGAAGGTTTAGATTTATCATAATCTTCATTCATGTATTTATTGTGTGTGTCTA
>CBDDTI010000605.1:0-6583 GCA_965233585.1 bacterium | reverse complement strand
TCGAGGTATATAATCTTGCCACAGGCAATACAGTAACCAATTTATTTTTAATGTCTATTAACTGGATACCTATTATTTATGATCTCGACAACGTTTCTAAACGTTATTTTCTCCTGCGGTTTCGACCTCAAAATTGAAGTCGAGGAAAAAATTTAGCCCTAAAATGGTTCAAACAAGAGCTGAAAGAAACTGGAAATGGCATTATTTTCTAAATTTTGAAAGAAATTGGTTTGCAGTACACGATGGGAAGATTGGTGTGACACCGTGTAATATTCAGAGCAGAAAAACATATTGCACAGCTTTCTGCGCATCACCAGTAGCCTTACTTGCGGGCTCAGGTTATAATGCAAGCTGCAAGGTTTGCAATGGTTGGAAAATAAGTTACGCGAGGATGTCGTTCGGTTGATTTATTTATAATTGGGCAAGCATGAAATTTTTCCGGCATTTCACTGTGAAAAAAACAAGTCTATTCCTGCCTGCTGAAAGGCTCTCTTGGTTATGTATTTAGTGGGTTGCTTATAAATATGCAATATGTAAAGAGTGTTTGTGGATAAAATTTCTCTTCGCACCGAAATTTCCTGTGTATCGCGGGAAAATAAAGGGTTCGGAAACCGTCTTTAGGTTAGTTTTGTTCGAAAAAAAAAATTGATTTCCCATAAAAACAATACACCAGCTTTCCATTAGTGAAGTTAAAAGGTAGCTGATTACCGGAATATTTAGAGAGCATACAATGTTCATAACCTTTTTAGTTTAGACTGACGATCGACGAAATTCGCGCCATTTTTTCAAACTTGGAGCCTGGCGCACAGTCAAAACTCGTGCATGCTTATTATGCTTTTCCTCTCTGAATGTGTAACAAACAATGGCTTTTCTGTATTCTGATTGGCTGTATTTCTCAGTACGGCGTGATATCAGTAAAAGACAATACAAGATACTCACAGGTTGTCCTTTCGGTCCATCTACTCCAGGCTTTCCAGGAGAACCTTGGAAACCCTGTTTAAGAAATTGAAAAAAAATTAAATAGAAAACAGAAACGAAAATCTTTTAACATTCATGGTCTACTTACGAAGTTGCAACCTCATTTCCAGGGATTCGCCTTTATAATTTCAAGGGAAAAGCCTTGTCAAGTGTTCCAACGAAGATGTTAAAATCAGCAGCCGTTTTCCCTCCAGAGGTCGACAAATTGTTTGGACAGAAATGTCGTCTGCCACGGACAAGTCATCTTAGTGTGAACACAGAATGAAAATTTTGATCGTAAAAAGTCGTTTATATTTGTCGATGAATTTGTCCATCTGTTAGGACCATTCTTCGAGAACTTTTTCGTTCGTCTAGACGGGCAAGACGTGCAAAGTCTGACTTAAATGGTTACATCTCGATCGCTGTAGATCGTCGCGGTACTCTCTAAGGGGAAAGGAACTAGCTAATGGAGTGATGGCTTATAGCAAAATCAACTTTTACGATAACTGCAGAAATTCTTACGCGCTTATTGGTATTTTTCTTTGTCATTAAGCGGAAAGGCACATGAATTTATAATTCATGCGGTGCGTTAACGAGCGAGAGTGGAGGATTCGACAATTTGTTATCGTAAAAAGAACAGATTTGGCTATCACCACGTGGATCCACAGCTACTTTGACAATGTTTTGACGAAATTCGTGATCAATAACAGGACAGACGTAATAAAATAACTAACGTCAATTTGTTAAATGGCAGGTGAAAAGACGGCGGCGCAAGCTATCTTTTCTAAAAGCAAGATAACCAAGCCTGTTAGTGCCAGGCCCCCTGCTTTTAAAATCATCTGTTTGTTCGTGAAGACAACAATTTACGATGACTAACAGAAGGTGAGTTGTCCGTCTTGAACTCGTCAGACCAACAAATCACGCAACGATTTGTCCGTAAACTAGTATGAAAATGGCCACTAATTACTCAAAATCGTTATCAGTGGTTCAGGTAGTCTAAGGTCTAACACTTACCTCGCGGCCATTTTCGCCAGGAAATCCGTTCAAGCCCGCGAGGCCTAGAAGACCCTGTAAGATAAACGAAAATAGATCCACAATGTTAGACAACAATCCTCGAGAGACACCTGTGTCATAATGGACAAACATTACAAACATAGCAATTTTTCTTGGACAGAATAGGTAAAGGTGCACTGAGCTAGACCCTATCTGAAGCAGCAACCCGTGTGACAAAGCAAAAACACCGGGAACTACGGGCCCTACTCTTTGTCATAAGTGTGTGGGTTCTTTAACGTCCCCTGATAACCATGTAACACTGAAGATGCGGGAGACGGGGGCCTACGGTTTGTAGTCCTTATCCGAAAAAGACTTGATCCTCTAAACATATGCAGATGTAATTACAAAGGCAATATATTCTTTTCAGTTATGTGAAGACCTTGAGTGTTGGTCCGGTCTGCGGTTCGAACCCTCCATCTCTCGCACAGAAGTCTGGCGCTCTACCAACTGAGCCAACCTTTATTAAATTAGAATTCATGGCTTCTTACCGGTTCACCGACTGGGCCTTCCGGTCCACCACGACCGGGAGTTCCTGGTGCACCCTAAATATGCAAAAAAGAATTGAAACACAGAAAGCTTGCGACAAAAAAAACGTTACACAAAAACAGTTTTCAAATATAGGAATTCGCTTCATCAGGTTTAGTCGTTCTTCAGTGGATCATACAATGTCAAAGTTGTTTGTCGTAAAATCATTCCCGACATTGCATCTTACTGTATCAAATGCATGTATTTTTGGACCGTTCTCGGGTACAGCTTTTGAGGAATGAGGGTCTTAACTGGTCTCACCTGCTCAAGATTCACTTATTACCCAGCACAATGATTGTAAAACACCGTGGTTTGTTGGTATGAACTTACCTGGCGACCACGATCTCCTTTAGACCCAGGCGGCCCAGGCAGTCCGGGATTTCCCTGATGAACAAACGCACAGAATGACAGACGGTCAAATGCGGTAACCGACAGCAGCTTTGCTCTAGCGCTACATGATAAGGACACTAGCTACTAAGTCAGGATTTCCGTTATTCTCATAAACTACATGCTTGACAATGAACTGAAATTGTGTGGAGAAAGAAGGCGTTGATCATAGTTAGGTTAAGACTTACCACGCGTCCATCTCCACCAGGGACTCCAGATAGGCCATCTCTGCCCGCGACGCCCTAAAAATATAATATATGAAGACAACTAATGAACTATCTGCTAAATTGAACAACAACAACAACAAATCTTTGTTTCTCATTAGACATAAGATCACAGTTACAACAGGAAATTTCCATTCAGGACAGGTTGTTCAAATAGGAAATTATTTAATCATTTGTTTTAATGAGACTTGGAGGCATGATGAACCGATCAGTTTCCGATTTAGCCTCTAGCCTAGTGATGTCTAATTGTTAGATAGGAGTAATGAAGAAAGAATCTACAGTTTACAGGTTAGCTTTGGGGAAAAAACATATTATAATGACCAAAAATATAATCTGAGAAAGTGAAAGACGTCACTCCTTGTTGAGTTGTTGCATCTCAGTTTTATAGCATGATATCGATGAAGTTGGCTTTTATACCTTTAGAGGTGTCTCACGTCCAAACGATGTAACGCTCCCAATTCACTTTGACTTGTAGCTTTCAAAAGATGATAGGAACGCTCGGGTTTTGACAATTTAACAAATTGACGTCAGTTTTCATGCGTCTGTCCTGTTATTAATGACTGATGAATTTCGTAATAACATTGTTAAAGTAGCTGTGTATCCACTCGGCTATCATCTCGTGGATCCGCGGACTACTTTGACAATGTCATGACGAAATTCATCGTCAATAACAGGACAGACGCATGAAAAACTGACGTTAATTTGTTTTTTTACGATAACAAATTGTCAAATTGTCCGCTCTTACTTGTTCACGCATCGCATAAATTATAAATTCATGTGTCTGTCCACATTTTGGCAATAAAAATTAGCTAACGAGCGCGCGAGAATTTCTGCAGTTATCGTAAAAAAATCAACGATTCATTTTATTCTTGGTGCAGTTTGATGGCCAGCTCTATAAGTTTTAATTTAGTGTAAGGGTTTAGGTATCTACCGGCAGTTTCAACCGGACACTCTACAGACTGACGCCTCTAAAGGTATGCGGTAACCTTAAGGCATGAGGGAATTAACTACTTTTCCTTAGCTTCGGCGTTATGAATTTAAAGCATACAGTGACATGTTTGTTATACGTTCTTACCGGAATACCGGGCAGTCCAGGCAAGCCACTTTTACCGGCAATTCCACGAGCACCCTGAAGTATTGATATATCACAGCATTATCATTTAAGCAATTCGGGATATTGTTGTTAATTACGATCTCTAAACTTCAAGTTTCCAGAGAAAGTGTCTTTTATTGGAAAAATCCCGGCCACAGAACACACAAGGATGATTTCCAGCCGTTGGTTGTGACATTGGTAATCACATTGAGAACAACTTGAAAAAAAGCAGGCCATTATTTTTCAAGATAAACCAAATTCATTCGTCTAATCCTCTCCAATTTTGCCCCCGTTCTTCAACATTTTTTTCCTCATGTAATATTTCAGTCAAGACGGAATCCACCAGAAGTTCGAGTAACAAAAGTGGACAAAACCCTTGTAACAAGATTATTGACATTGTATTGCAAACTTCTGTGCGACTGTTGTAAATATCCTCTCAAAGGAAATCATTTCAAGTGAATATGACAAACTTGAAACTCAAAGTAAAGGTGAAATGACACTGATGATGACATTTTACTTCTGTTTGCACACATTCTCTGAGTTTCTTTGGGAAATTGTTTTAAGTGTCATTTAAGGCAATCATTTATAGCTTTAGCTTTTAGAAAATGCAAAAATAATTTTAATATGCATAACATTATTCTGGTACAAGATTTTTGTCCATTAAAACTTAAATTGCTCGATTTCTTACCGGATTTCGTCTTAATTCTTTGACCAGTTGGTCAGTACTTTAACTGCCCAAAGCTGCGTGACACAGCACCTTTTAAAAATGTTCGTAAAAAAACACCTTGAAAGAGCAAGTAATAAAAATATACCTTTACACCGGGAATGCCTGGTTGTCCCGGAAGTCCGGTTGGCCCGACCGGTCCCTAGAGAAACAAAATAAACCTGCGCATGAGCAGTGTATTGCAACACAGTTCTCATCTCTGTATTATACTGGACAAACTCAAAGTTAAAATGCTGAAAAATGCCAATATCGGAATTGGTACTGTTTGAGGTATACAATGTAAACTTGATATGATATATATGAGTGAACTGAAAAAAAAGGTAAGATCAAGGAGTTTTTTGTGGTTGTTGGCTGTGGATTTTTCTTCGCGTGTGTTTGTTTTTACTTTTATTATCTGCTTGCTTTTGATTGAAACGCAGTCAAGGTCCAATATACGCAAAACCAAAAGGAAATCCAGCCATCTGGACCGAGCAAGCTTGAATGTTACGTGGCCAAAAAGTAGCACTTCTTTCGGGACAAAGCGGGTTATCAATCACGTAGTCGTTCAAGTAGTCAATCACTGGGCAGGGTTTGTTTCATCTTGCAACTTACGGAGATATCCATACAATGAAACCCTACACTATTAAACAATTAGAATATGAGATCGAGATTTCTATCGCGCGTTATATAAAACCCACGTTATTCTCGCATTTTTATTGGTTCTCGCCTATGATCTATTAGAGGACAGACGTACGATTGACGTCATCATTACATAAGTTTTTTCCCAGGGTGTTTTAAATTGGCGGAAAGATTTGAGAATTTATCCAAAAAAAGTCTCGTCGATGCATTAAACAGGTACGAGAAGCAGGAAGAGGAAAAATGACCGTTTCTTTTTTAGGAAATGGCTCAGAAAAAAATACTCGAGCAGTCTCACTCGGCAGTCGAGCAAGATTAAATCCAAAACAAAATTAGTCTCCAAATTAAGCGGCTTAACTTTAAGGTTAGAAACCATTGTTTTGTCTCGAATATAACAAGCCCGATAAAAAAGTTTATGACATTAATTTATTTCAAAATTTCTCAGTCTCGAAATAATTGCTGACACAGATTGACGTCAGGAATGAAACAACAAAACATCGCATTTTTAAATCAGTTAAAATAAACACATAACCTTGCTTCCGACGCGTATTTTCCAGTCCGTTTCAGGGCACAGCAGCGAACAAAGTATACCTCGCTACAGCTCACAGCCAACTGTATCGCAGCTATAAGGTGTCTCCAACACTATATCAAAGGGATTTAAGAATTTCCAACCACAAGGGACACAAATTTCCACCGTCACTAACACTGCTTTCATTCAACAACTCGAATTGAATGACCTCCAGTGTTGTGATCGCAACCGCAAACGCAAATTTTCCGAGGGTACTTTTTCAGCTCCTGCAATATTCAACGCAACGTCCAAGCTTTTCAGCTCACAGGGCTGCTCTGATGACAAAAGCTGTCTCTATTTTTCCAGCATTTTCTTCGAGATTTGTAGTTTTCATTCCACGGGAAGTGACGCTCGAGTCAAGTTTAACAGTGGCGGGATTTTCTTGGACCAATCAAAATTATTTTGCTACGCATAGCAACCAATGAGATTGCTTCATT
>CBDDTI010000604.1:0-4513 GCA_965233585.1 bacterium | reverse complement strand
CAAAGCGCCAAAAAAGCGGTAAGGCTCGGTGGTCCTCGGTGTTTTCTGAATCTTTCAAAAATGAGGACAAATGAATAACTACGGTGAATCTTGTATAATGACATGGCCGCTTGGTGCCGTAAAACGCTGGGATATATTTTGTGAAAACTGGAGCCTCGAAGGCGAACTGCTCTGAAATGGAGCGTCTACGACTCAAAACTGTTTAGAAAACACAACAGCGCGTATTTTGGAATGTAGGACAAATGTAAATGGCATGGTTAAATGGTTTTTCCGTGACTATTTTGAAACTATTGGAAGGTTTTCTTTACGTGACTTTTAATGGAACTTTAATTGATCATGACAACTTGTTGACAGCTTCCCATTAGAGATAATTTATTCATAAAATCGTTTTTTCTTTGTAACTTTGTCTAGGAGAAACCTTTTTTCGCAGAACCTTTTGCAATTAAAAGAACTCAATTAGATGTATGACTTGGGAATATCAATAACTAAACTTTGGCAAAATTGTCGATTTTGGGGTATACTGATACCTTAACCTTGAACTTTTTTTTATTTTTACAAATGGCAACACAACCCTGAATGGATAAAGATTTTATGCGCTTGTTCGAAACCTAGACTGCACCGAGTCACATCACAAGTACTTCGTTAACGAGCAATGCCTCATAACACCCTTTCATAATTTATTTTCCAAGTTCAGCCACTTTGATTAAAGTTGTATCACTCTTTCACTCCTTCAGTTCGTGTTAGACTTTTAGAAACCAGAGAACCAGAGCCGCGAAGAGGCAAGGAAAACCTCTGGGACCAGGGTAACTCGTAAGCCACACATGTCCGCATTGCGGACCTATTTTTGTGGATGGAATGTCCAGCTTTGCTACGTGCTTTTGACATTGTTGAACAAAAATCTCTAGGTTTAAATTTTTTGGTTATTGATTCAACGAACTGTTTATTAACAAGTATTGAAATAAAATATTAAAGTTGTGAGATTTCTAACAATGATAATTGTTTTTTTGTAAACATTGTGAACTGGATTGTCGTTATTCTAGTCAAAATATTCAAAACAAATGGCTTTTAGAGAAGAAAATATTTAATGACATGCTATCCTCTAGCAAACTGTTAAAAGTAAAATATAAAGAAATAAATATAATCAGAATCTACTAAAACGTACTGTTGCCCTTGAAGTCTTAATTAAATACCGTTGCATTAAAATACTGAACAGTCGACCGTTTTATTCACTAATTAATAAAAATCTGCAGAAGTGTTGAAAGACGACGATCCCGGGAGCGGAGCATTTACCCTCTTTCTTCGTTCCCACCCCGGGGTATTTAGACAGCTTATGTGTCCCCACCCCAGGGAATTTGCCCATATTTTAAAAAAGGCTAATGCCCGGGGGTTAGCCCGGGGGGAGGGGGGGGGGCATGGGCACAGCTGGAATTGACTGACGCATTAAAATTGTAACGCAATCGCCAACAGCCTGTAACACGTCGCGTATTAATCGTATTCAGTGTCTGGACCGAAGATTAACTCTTACAGTGTCTTAAAGGTGAACTACCGTGAAAGCTTCCCTCTTTATTAACTTCCCCTTTTTAATTAAATAACCCTCCCTTTAAAATTTCGCTCCCTCCTAATAAGCCCCGCTCACCTCCCGCTTTGTGAAACCAGATTTTGAACTTAAATGTACATCAATATGTATATATACAGGAGTGATGGGCTCCTGATATATATAATTGATTTTATATTTACAGAGCCACTACCCTGTTTAACAAATAAAGAAGCCTCGACTGTGCTCTGTTCTGTTGTAAAGCACGCAGTCGAGTGTTTTTCCCTACTTCTTAAGTGCTCTACCGGTTCCTAGTTATTCAACCTGTGTGGTATATACTAAAACAATTATTCACCTCATTGTCGGTGAAAGAGGTGGATATTTACCTCCACTTCGGTGAATAATTGTTTATTATTGGCCTTTATTAAACCCTCACACTACGTTCGCGCTCGTCATTGTACAGCTGTACAATGACGATAGCGAGGTCAATACATCCAGGCCGAGGTCTGAGATAATGACCGGACGGGTACAGGCTCAAAACATTACAAAACACCAACACAGCAATCATAAAGCTGGCTGATGAGAAAGATTATGGTTTCAAATGAAAACTGATCAAATCGAGATTCAAGCCACATATGAAATTCTGTAATAAGACTAGCGTACAGGTTTCATTATTTATATGGAGAAAATGACTGAATGACTGTATTCGTGACGTAAACATTACACAGCAGTCAGTCTACTTGTAACAGTAAATAGGGATCTGATACTTAGCTTGTGGAATGACTAATGGTGAAACAGAGAATTAACTCTGAAGTGTAAATTTAAGTGCTAATTGAACCCATGAATAACCCACTGGGCGTCAGCCCTAGTGAAGGGAATCAGGGAACCACACGAGGTAAAGAAAAAATCTTTTGACCTCGGTGGGAGTCGAACCCCTGGCGACCTCCTGATTAGATCTACCGTTACTCTGCCGACTGAGCTACGAGGTCGGACAGAGTAAGTCGAGGACGATTTAGGTGTTGAATCGCGGCGAAGAGAAGGTAAGGGTACATATGAATGTTGTGCCGTGTAGCACTATGAACACAAATGGTGAAACAGAGAATTAACCGAGGTCAAAAGATTTTTTCTTTACCCCGTGTGGTTCCCTGATTCCCTTCACTAGGGCTAACGCCCAGTGGGTTATTCATGGGTTCAATTAGCACTTAAATTTACACTTCAGAGTTAATTCTCTGTTTCACCATTTGTGTTCATAGTGCTACGCGGCACAACATTGTGGAAACATTTGTGACAACAATTCGACCGACTATAAACGCCTACAGTCATACAATACATCGGTCGGGTGTAAAAGTACAGTACGAAAAACATCTCATGCACGAGATCAAACCGTCGCATAACACGTGATTTTGTTGATGCACATAATGTGACACATTACATAACGCCACATTTGAACTTGACAGGTATACGCTGATTGACATGTTTGCGGCCAAAAAATAGACAAATTTTGGAAACTGAAAAACATGACTGGACTCTATCTATCCTCAAATTATGCAAACACTGTTAATTCCAAGCATTTTGTATACCCGTCAAGGTCGTTTCTTAAACTTTTTTAGTTTTTAAATGGCGATAAAATCTTCATTAAAAACACACTCCCTATCCCAGTCAAAACACTTGACCCTGTCCGTGCCTCGGCAAGCCATTCGAGTCAGTGGTGGATCTTGCGGGGGACCTGACACCCCCTTTATTTCGGGTAAAAATTAAAAAAAAAAATCACAGAAGAAAAAGCCGGCAGGGCTAGCAAAATAACTCCCCCTCTCCCCCCCTCTTATCTCAAGGTCTGGATCCGCCACTGCGAGTAACATATCAACGGGCTGTCAACTTATCCATGGGGCATGTATTTCACTGTATTTCACAACAGCAACTCTTTAACATTTGCGTCTGAAATATTTTGTAATTTTTCTTTACACCTGGAGAAGGCTGCGAAAAGTTAAATTAAATCGATAATTAAGGATATCAATTTCTATGTTTATTTAATGTTTATTTTATTTATTTCTTTGATCGTGAGCGGGCGTTATCCTGAGAATCCTGCAATCTGATTGGTTCTTTGATCGTGAGCGGGCGTTATCCTGAGAATCCTGCAATCTGATTGGTTCCAGGAGCGGGCAGTATTTTCCTATCTCCTGACCACGGTCACGGTAACGGCGGGAAACAGCGCGGGTGAAATTGTCATGTTCGGCTAATTTTCGTGAATGAAATAGAGGTGATCGTTGATTTTTTTTCCCTTTTTACATGGATGATTAATCAACGCAAGTTTACCTCTGTTCAGTTTTCAGTCGCAAGGAAGGTCACTGTAAGTAGATTCAATTTAGTACTTTGTAGCTCTGAGTGACTGTGTTGTTTGTAGCTCGGCGTTGTAATGGCGCGTAATTCTGTGTTTCTCTCACCGCACAATTTTAAGCGAAAAGAGGTCAAATGCAATTAAGTTTAGCCTTTCTGATCGTTGCTGTATTTAAGAGAAATTCTGTGGAATTTCCTCGCTTTCTGCTACTTAATTTACGGTAAAGAAGTCTGATTTCGAGTTTTCGCGACGACTGATAGAAATTATTTTTGCAGTGCAACTTCAAACTTTGCACGAAATTTCACATCGGAAAAACAGTTTTGGAGCTCTTAACCGGTGAACTAGATGCAGCTTTCATAAAGTGCCGGAGGACATCCTTAAGTCCAATGAAGGTGCAAGTCTAACGATTTGCTAGCAAGCATCGTCCATTATCGTACATGAAGCCGTCCTGAGATGCATTAGAGGCGGGACGTCATTTAGCCCCGTAGTCGTAGTCCATTTGGACCGTTACATGTAACGATAATGTTGTGCTTTCTTTAGACAGCAAAGAGCCTTAGCCACATCAATTTAGGGCTTAGACGTGCAATGGAGTAGACATTTCTAGCTGCTGTTGGCGTTATTTGGCCTGAATTTTGATGCGGCCT
>CBDDTI010000603.1:0-5187 GCA_965233585.1 bacterium | reverse complement strand
AGTTTGGTTTCGATACGTGGACGATACCCTTACCTTGTTCGACAATAAAAACACAGCAACCCGGTTTTGGCACTACCTCAACAACTGTCACGCAAATATCAAATTCACCGTTGAGTTCGAAGAGAACAGTACAATCCCTTTCTTGGACATTCTCATCAAACGGCACAATCACACTTTCTCAACATCTATTTACCGAAAGAAGACCTTTACCGGCCTGTACACAAAATGGGACTCCTTCACACCTAGGAAATACAAAGTAAACCTCATCCGCACACTCACTTTTCGTTGTTTCCGCATCTGTTCGTCACCTTCTCTTTTGCGATCTTGTCTTGATGAACTGAGGAAGTTGTTGTTACAGAATGGTTATCCTGCTGGTGTTGTCAATTACAACATCAATGATGTTTTGAACAGACAGCAAAATAAAACGAAAAATCCAACCACCACAGTTCCCAAAAAAGAAACAATCTTAGTTCTACCTTACTTAGGGGTACAAAGCAAAATTGTTACCAAGCAGCTTAAGACCTGCATCAATAAATTTTACGGCTGTATTGATCTAAGAGTGATTTTCCAAAGCGCTCGTCGCATCAAGTCCTTTTTTCCCTACAAAGATTTGATAAACCGTTGTCAAATGTCAAAAGTTGTATATAAGGCTAGTTGTTGGGACCACCAGGATTTCTACATTGGAAAACGAAACGTAGATTGCATGACAGAAAAACTGAACATTTTACAGGTATCACAAGTTCCTGTCATGCATCTGCTATCGCGGACCACGTCACGTCAACTGGTCACAACTTAAAATGGGACCACTTTGAGATACTAGCAAAAGGTCGGTCTGATACGCATTGCAAGATAAAGGAGACTCTGCTAATCCAAGAACTCAAACCTACCCTAAACGATACTGTCAGCAGCGAAAAGCTTTATCTGTATTAGTTTGCATTTTTTTTTTAATGCAAATTTTTCTCACCTTTCGTCATTGTTATTGTTAATTAGTTACTTATTTTAAATTTAAAATTTAGTTCTTACTCGTATTATAAACGGTCACTTCTGAAGATGTATGTCGAAACATACGAAACGTCAAGTTAAATAATTTTGTTTTCCAACATGCGGTTTCTTGTCATGTTTGTCACTGCAGTTTGTGTGTTATTTCTTATTAAGTTACGATGGCCAAAGAAAAATAATTTTTATAGAACGCAGACCTACATACGGGGTATAGAAAGATAACGGTCTTCAATTACCTGTAATTCACTCTATTTGCCCCCAAGACTTTTTATAAACTATTATTTTAAAATGTTCTTTTGATGTTGGCATATTTCCAAGAACATTTCACAGCAATAGTTTATGTAAAATTTGGGGGCAAACACAGTGAGTTATTAGGAACGGGAAAATAGAGAATGAATTAAATAAAATTCTTACCAAGGCAGCCGACCAATCGTTTCACGCGAAATGCCAGGAGATCTGCGATGATGTTATAACTGGTGACCCTCACCGCCTTTATATCTATGACGTCATCTGGCTCAGAGACGATGTCTTTCAGCTGTTGTATTTCTGATGCTTTCTCAGTGTTGTGAATAAGGACACCGATCACGTTAATGTTGTCTTCTTTCAACGACCTTGTTGTTTCTTCGAGTGTGGAGGTGTCCATAGTGTCCCCATTCTCATTCTGTGCGTTCCCGTCCGAGAATATGACTAGAATCTTGAACAATGAAGATGATTTGTTAACACTGACATTTTTGAGCAAAAGCTGGTCTTTGGAATTTAAAGGGGCAGTGTCACAAGGATTTTACTGTTTTAGATCAATTCTGTGCGAAAATCATTACTTTGAGGCCTTAATCATAAACAAAAGGCTTCTGCAAAGCTACAACGAAGATATCAAATGAATTTTGTCAGAGAAGGCTAACCATAAGAAATTTCTCGAGGAATTTTGGAACACGTAGCATCAAAATTCGAAAAAAATTGGCCAATTTTTTCAAGTTTCAATCCATTTCCATCTATGCCATCCGTAGCGACAGGCGACAGGAAACAATTTCAGTACCTTCAAATAGTCTAATAACAAAACTAGATCATTAATTTTGGAATTCAATTGATGCGAAGACACCTTCTAGCTTTTAGAAAGTTGCCAAATTTCGTGACAATGCCCCTTTAACGTCTGTTATTATACATCAGACTCACTATGAAAAATCTGATTGGTCGAGAGCATCCAATCAATTCACAATAGCTTGTGAACTTGACATGATAAATACAACATCTCCCGCAGATATTGCATTTATCATGTCAAGTTCAACGTCTGCCTGGTTACTAAGCCCCTCGGAGTGTTCTCCTCAGAAACAAAATGGCTGAACGCTTCTCTTCTGTTTCTGAGAATGAATTATGTGAAAACTGTATAATAAAACAATTATTGAATTCGGTTTTCGCATAATATCATGAATTACCAAAACCTCGTGTCTGTGTTATCTGCCGAAGCTGAAGGCTGAGGCAGATAACACAGACCTCGGTTTTGATAATTCATGATATCATGCCCAACCTCATCCAATAATTGTTTATTATCTCGCAGAGTGAGTTTCTGGTTACTGAAAAAGGGGCCCGTTTCTCGAAAGGCCCGGAAACTTTTCGGGCCAGCAAAGCCATTTTTAGTTAAGCGGTAGTTAAAGGCAGAGAGTAGTATACGCCTGAAGCTACTTGTATGAAGCGAACCTCTGTTCATATTAAGAATATGTGAATAAAACAGCTCTGTAGTCAAAAGGTTTGAGATTTTGCTACGGGTTTTCGGGAACTTCGAGAGACGGGCCTTAGTTTTTATAGTATTCGGCCCAAAATTGTCTATCTTCGTGATAACAATTTTGATAAAAGTCAAAGATAACGCAGATAAATTGAATTTGTTCATCACACAGCTTCGGACTAAAAGAGAAACCTCACCTTTGCCGCATCTTCTTTTCTGTCGTTCGGACGCTTTTCAAACTGTTTCAGAACCATTTCACTCAGGGCAAGATTTAACAAGTTAAGACCTCTTCCTTCGTGTTGATATTCGTTGTCCATGTAACTGGCTATTTCATCTACGCTTCCAAAGCAGCTCATTCGCCGCGACGTAGCGCACTTTGCTACAGCAAACTTGAAGTCAGATTGCACATCGCTTAGTTTAGTCATCAGGTTTTTCGATACGGTTTTAATGTTTCCAACTGTCTTTGAGGAAATACCTTCACTGTCTTGAAACAGAAAAATCACATCCGTCTTGTCCTTGCAAAAGTAATCGCCAGTAATTAGACAAAATTATTTTAGTTTTGTTTTTCATTGCAGATCTTGCGGACAATCTCAAGGTATTCTTAAATCCACTGTTAAACAACGATGTGATAATTAATGATGAGACGGTTGTCACTGGCATGTTATTTCAGAGGGCACATGCTACAGTGTGATGCATAGCCATCTTGTCACTACTTGAGACCAATATTTGTTGCCTTTCTTGTTCCTGTTTGGTTTCTTTTTTGCTCTTTTTAACTAAGGTACAAGGAAGCCTAGGAAAGCCAATAAGGTCTATTTAGGGCTTCGAAAACGGATTAAGAATTTCTTTATATCTGCTCCACAGTAGGGCAAACGGAAAGAATTCTTAATTTTATAGATCTAGCATAGTATTTGTGTACGTTATAGTTAAATAAAAACAGGTCGCAATTTTTGGTATGCGCTTTAAAAGTACAAGGGTGTATTCAACTCAATTTATTGGATTTCAAACAAAAGATGCAATTGCAAAGTACCATTTTACAATAGAAACTGTCAGGATCTGGACAACTACAAATTCCGCCCTCAAACTGGTGCGAAATTTAGAAAATTGGCCGACAAATCCCCCTCATTAAATTGCAAGGAGTGCTCCTAAATTGCGAACACTCTTCCCCCACCTGTACAACATGGGAGACACGTGCTCATGAAGGTTATTGTTATTTACTTGTCGAATTCTATACAGAGAGATAAAATGCTAAAGTTTAACCACCTGAAGTATAGGTTCTTAACATATTCACAAGCGAACCCCTTTATTTGAGTTGCCAGGAGATCTGCGATCTTGTCAAGGTAAACAGAAAAATCGGCTGCGATGGCGTCATCTGGGTCAGTGACGATGCCTTTTAACTCTTGTATTCGTGGTGCTTTCTCAGTGTTAGGAATAAGGGCACCAACTATTTTGATGTCGTTGTCGACTCTCAACATTTTGGCTGTTCTCTCGAGCATGAAGGTGTCCATAATGTCTCCATTCTCATCCACCGCGTTCCCGTCTGAGAAGATGACTAAAATCTTCAAAATTGGAAACAGTTTTTTGTAAGTAATAAAAATCAAAAGTCAGAGATCATGCAGATGACTAGAATTTGCTGAAATATGTGAAAAGTTGATCTTACCTTTGCCGTGTCTGTTTTTCTGTCGCCACGACGCTTTTCAAACTGTTTCGAGACCATTTTGCTCAGGGCAAGTTTTAATCGGTTACGACCGCTTCCTCCGTGTTGGTATTCGTTGTCCATGTAATTGATTGTTTCTTGTGCGCTTCCAAAACAACTCATTTGCCGTGAAGTAGCGTACTTTGCCAAAGCAAAGTTGAAGTCGGTTGATTCCCTGCTTAGTTGAGTCAGCATTCTTTTCATCAAGGTTTTAATGTTTTTAACTGTCACCGAGGAAATACCTTGACTGTCTTGAATCAGAACAATTACATCTGCCTTGGTGTTGCAAACAGGACTGTCTGTAATTAGACATTATTAGCAGATAAAGTGAAGAGGTTTAAACATGGGTAATAAGTCCATGATAACCGACACGAATATACGACCCTCAAAGCGTCACCAAAACTGCTTTTGTACCTCTTGTTCTTGTATATCTTGTACTAGTTCTGTAGTTCTTGTAGTTCTGTAGTTCTAATAGTACTGTAGTTCTGTAGTTCGCGTAGTTGTGTAGTTCGGTAGTTCTGTAAATCTGTAGTTCTGTAGTTCTGTAGTTCTGTAGTTCTGAAGTTCTGAAGTTCTGTAGTTCTGTAGTTTTGTAGTTTTGCAGTTCTGTAGTTCTAATAGTACTGTAGTTCTAATAGTACTGTAGTTCTGTAGTTCGCGTAGTTGTGTAGTTCGGTAGTTCTGTAAATCTGTAGTTCTGTAGTTCTGTAGTTCTGAAGTTCTGAAGTTCTGTAGTTCTGTAGTTTTGTAGTTTTGCAGTTCTGTAGTTCTAATAGTA
>CBDDTI010000602.1:0-7926 GCA_965233585.1 bacterium | reverse complement strand
TTGAAAAAATGTTCTAGAACCTAAGTTGAGAACCTAAGTTAGGTACCTAAGTTGAGAACCTAAGTTAGGTACCTAAGTTGAGAACCTAAGTTAGGTACCTAAGTTGAGAACCTAAGTTGAGAACCTAAGTTGAGAACCTAAGTTAGGTACCTAAGTTGAGAACCTAAGTTAGGTTTCAGATTTTGAATCCAATATTGGTATCAGTATTTTATTCATCATTAAAAACCAATACTGAAAAAGCTGTTGGATAAAGAGTAGAGATTTCAGCGCAAAATCCAATACTGAAAAACTGTGTTGATATCCAGAATTGAAAAAATGTCTTAGAACCGCTAAGTACTTAACTACTGAAGGGAGGGTAACTCAAACAACTAGAATGGGCAAATGAGAAACGAGGAGAGATCAGATGGCAGCTGATGTCAATCAACAACTTACCTGGAGTCAATTCAGAGGGCCTGGGGCTAATGAAGTTATTGCTAGTAAATACTAACAACATCAATTGTTAAGCATACAGCGAATTTTCAAAATCAGTGCCCATGACATCGTAACTGCATATTATATAATAATCATGTCAAGGACACTCAAGGTCTCGGGTAATCAAGTCGCGTTCATGCACTTTGGCTGCGTTCCTTTGGGGTGATCCGGATAGGGGTTAGTGATCCAAGATGTCTGGATCATGGTGCATCAAAGGAACCGGCGAGTCTACTCTGGTCATGGATTCACCGCTTCTTTTGATGCACCATGACCCAGACAGATCTTGGATCACTGATCCGGATCTGGATCACCCCAAAGGAACGCAGCCTTTGTGTTGCTTCCTGTCAGTGAAGAAGCAAATACATGACTTCCATTTTTTTCGTTCAGTGTAAAATAAAACAATTATTAGACTCAGTTTTTGTGATATCCAGAACATTCAAGGTCTCTGTAAGGGTTATCAGCCTCGGGCTTTGGCTTCGGCTGATAGCCCTTACCTCAACCTTCATTATTCTGGATATCACAGAAACCTCATCCAATAATATTGTTTATAATCAATCAGCAATTCTGGACAACCACAAATAAACTGATTTTCAACCAGGCCTTGTACCAAAACGAGATAGCAGTAGTAGTTTTAATTACTTACTGATTGTAAATTTTTAGCCCTTTAGTTAATGCTGCAATGTGCCAAATAAACGGTAATTCTTCTATGTATGTTGACTGGTTCTCTCGTGTCACATGATTTTACCATGTGCTTTGGCCAAGAAGTGTGTATTTCAGTATTGCTCATCAAACAATGTTAATTGTTTTACATGGTGTCTAGCGGGTTATTCATCTCCCCAAAGACCACAATAGGTATATAACATCTGCACATAAGCAAAACAGATGACAACAAACAAATAGCTGTACATTACAGAAACAAAGTTATCTTTTTATTGAACTTTAGTATCAACATCATTACACAATTATATGCTAAAATTACAACATTTTGCAGAATAGACTTTCAAAACATGAAAGTAAAAAAATAATATTAGAACCTTTTTCTCCTCATAAAGGCAAATTCATCAAGCATACTCAAAGCTACCGCATTGAAGAGCCAGCATATGAAGATAACTCTCACTTCATTTATACACAGCTCCTGGGTTTAACACCAGTTATTAACATCCACCAGGAAATCAATATTTGTGTATACTCTGATCTCTGCTGAGAACAACAATTACAAAAAAATGTTACACTATGCCTAGATAATTTCTGCAATGTAAATTACAAGGAGGCTGTTGACCTTGAATATAAATAATTCAAGTACTTTTATAGCCTCGTTGAATAACATTAATCTGTAAAAAAATACAGCAACTATTAAGCACCAGACGTAAAACTAATAACATTAATGTAAAATTACAGCGGCAAAAAATAAATCGAGTCAAAGACATGCAAATACGATGGGAACAACAAGGTTCCCATCGTGTATTTGGCGAGAGTGCTGTCTTGATTACTCCCAAAAATTGTCAAACTTTAGACGAATATAGCGAGAAAACGGTAAGGGGTGCGACGTCTTAAAAACAAACTATAACTATTCTAGAATACGATAATACATTTTTCTTGGTTGAAAACCCCTCTGTTTCGGAGCGAGAAATGGTTGATTATGCACACCGTAAATCGTGACCACGATCCGCCATTTTTGACTCGCCTACAGTTGAACCCCAATAGTGGCAGGAAAATTCGACAAAATGGCCGAAAAAACTGACACTTTAAATCTTTAGATCCTTACCTTTCTTTTCCTTTCAGCTATTAGCTCACCAAACTCGTTAATGTCGAGGAAACACGCAAAGAAATCCTCTTCATCCCTCGAGCGACGATTTCTTCCAAATTGACTCCCAAGAAAATACGCGCTCCTGATTGGTTAATTGCCTCTACCATAATGCAGTTCGGCGCGTGTCCAACCTCCTCTGGTATCTAGCTGTGTCCTAAACAATGGTCACGCGTCACCGTTTTTTCAATTGCACCGAGGCGTCAGGCAAGGATGCCCCTTATCGGGCCTTCTTTTTGTAATTGGTATTGAGCTTCTCGCAAGGGCTTTGAAAAGCAACAATGACATAAAAGGCATTGTCGTTGGCGGAAAGGAAATAAAAGTCACCCAATTCGCTGATGACACAACAGTGTTCGTTAACGACCATCAATCTGTCATTAACCTTTTGAAGCTTCTAAGTGAATATAAACACTTTTCCGGTCTAGAAGTAAACACGAGTAAAACGGAGGCGATGTGGCTTGGAGCTTGGAGAAACAAAATTGATACCCCATATAATTTCAAATGGCCTCAAGAACCGATTCAAGCTCTCGGCATTTTCTTTTGGTATAACTCCGACGCTGCAAATAATCTGAATTTTGGTGAGAAAATTATCAAATTGAAAAATACGCTTAAGAATTGGAAAAGAAGGAAGCTTACCCTCCACGGCAGAATCAAAATAGTGAAAACCCCTGGTTTTTCGAAGCTAATTTATAACACTTCTGTGCTCGAGATCCCCGATTGTTACGTCAAAGAAATAAACAAACTATCTTTTGATTTTATATGGGAAGGAAAACCAGCCAAAATAAAAAGAAAGACCATAATAAGTGACATAAGTCAAGGAGGGTTGAGAATGATGGATTTTGAAATCATGAACAAAGCGCTGAAAATTGCCTGGATCAAGAGAATCACCGAAAACGTTCACCCAGCATGGAAAATAATACCAGAGTTCGCCGCTGCTAAATATGGAGGTTTATCCTTTCTAACCAAATGTCAATACGATATCAAACATTTCAACCTTGATATCCTTCCACCTTTTTACCACACGCTACTTAAGTATTGGCAAGAATACAATGCTGACAAATTCTCGGAGGACCAATGCATTCACAACAAAGTCATCTGGAATAATAGCCGCATCCTGATTAGAGACCGGCCAGTTTTTTTCAAACCCTTATTTGACGCTAAGATTACACGCATTAAACAATTTTTAAAGGAAGATAACACCTTTCTCTCACTGGACGAACTCATTCACACAGTGAACATCAGTATTCCCTTTACACTGTACTATGGCCTCATCGCTGCAAAATTCCATATCTTCGCGACAAGTTCATGTGATGGCAACTTATGTTTTGAAGGCTTCCTTCTCCGCCTCAAAGAGATAACGTGAACTTGATATCTTAAAGCAAAGTTACATCGCCCAAGGAGAGCTACATAAATTCTTAAATATCTGGAGAAAACTACTATAAATTTCACTTCGCTTCGTCCTTTTCTTTCCACTCATGCTCATTGTAACTCTTTTCTTTAAGCCTGCCGCAGTCTTGTTTGTAGCTGTTAGTTTATTTACATATTAAAACGTAAAGATAATTGTTACCATTCTGTAAATAGTATTACTATTGTCAGTAGAGTAAGTAGGCGTATTGTATTGTAAGTAATGCATGTAGTATAAGTGTAATTATTGTAAGTGGCGTAGGTAAGAAGTATTGTAAGTAGTGTAAGTAACTGCATGAATATTGTAAGTAGTGTAGTTAGCATTGCAAGTAATGTGTGTATCTCAATAATAATAATAATAATAATAATAATAATAATAATAATAATAATAATAATAATAATAATAAAAACATTTAAATTCTCTTTGCTCGTGTCATTACTACGTCAACAGCGCGCGCTAGTTCTGTGTCTCCATCGAGTTATACAAACACGATTTTTAACCAATCAGCGGCGTGCTTTCTTAGGACTGTTTTCTAAATACTTACATCGTTATCATATATTGCACGCGCATATCAGTAAACTGGTAAGGCTTTTTGCTTGATACTGAAAACCTCTTAACCTACTACAGGCTAGCAAGTAAATATGATGAATTGTTCATGAGGATCGTATTTCATCAATACTGAATGAAATGTTTGAATGTGAGTCGGAGGGATAGGCCGTCGGTCTTAAAACAAAGAAATTTGGCAACAAGGTGTAGAATCACAGAGTTTTCAGGCCTTTTGTCTTCCTGTCATTTGTTTATTTCTTTGCTACATCTCATTTCTTTACAACTACGGTGATTACATATAAAACGGAACAGCATATTAACATTTCCTACAACTGCATGCATTGCTGGTATTAGTTGAAGAAAAGACATTAATGGCTTTATATTTCACTTTGTTCAAACTTCATTCCATCAGTATGTACGCGCCTAAACCTGAATAAATAAACATTAGGCATTAAAGTTCAGATGCTGTTTATTCGTTGCTTCGATTTTTTTAAGTTGTACATGCTTTTCCATTATTATTATGTGTATGTGATCGCTTTTTAGTTAACGTTAGGCTAAAATCGGTTTATAGATTTTGCCGTGCCAAAATACTATTCTCATACTGCTCAAACCCTCATATCGAAAGGGTAACATATGACAATAAACCACTTTCGATATATCTAAGAGATCCGTTTCATAAAAGATGCGTTTTATAAAAGAACTAAAGCCAACTTTGACCACGCAGTCTGCCTCCATCAGTGCAAAGTTATTTTTATAGCGCAGAGTATTTTATATATTCTTTTGTAAAAAATTATTTTGTTGTCTTATTGTTATCTAGCGTTTTATATTTTAGTTTTTATCACTTACCTTTTGTAACTCTTAGTACATATTTCCATATTTTATGGCTCTCTCACGTGTGGTTTTACTTCTTATATGCAAAGTTCTATTCGCTTTTTGTAAACTTGAAAATGATCTCAGAGAGATCGAAACGTCGTAAAATTCTTTCGCTAGTTCTTATCTTAAAGTGAATTTTAATATATTGAAATTGGTCTATTAATATCCTGGAAGGAAAGGAGATCAATTGGCGCGGAATTTTTTCCTTTTACGTACACCCTTCCTTCTCCCTCGAAGTAATAACCTGCCTTGATCACGCAATCCATACGAAAAACAGTATCTGGACAGCGGTCAACTTAAACAATGCGACCTCTCTGAGTTTTAAACCTAAGCTTGCGATATCACCACGTGATACTGGTCAGCAGGTGCTTTGTTTCAACAGCTTTCATTTGAACACAGCATGAATGTCCGTTGTAAAAGATGTGCCTATGATGATCGTGCTACACTATCAATTTTCATGGTACCGAGCTCGATTGTCCGATTGTGACAAAATATCAAGTTTTCCAGTTTTTCATGTCGACGAAAAATTTACACGTCAAGTCATTTACTTTAATATCAAGTTGTCTATTTTTTTCATGTCAAGGTGAAAATTTACACATCAAGTTTATTACATTGTTATCAAATGCCAATTTTTAAACTGAAGTACATGTTTGTACATCAAAGCGAACGAAGATATTGCAATGTTTCTGTTGCGATCATTTTCATGCCAAGTTCGCCAATTTTTATAAATCAAGAACGCCTGGCGAGTAGCTTCCTGCTCGTACGCCTGATGCGCATGCCTTGGCGGGAAAACTTTGGATCTGTTCTCCTGAGATTTCAAAGAATGTTCTCCCCACAAGCCTAGATTGTCTTGGGAACGAGACACCATCGTTTTGAGGTTGTTATATTTGTCTCCTGTTCACTCTCCTCGTTGTTATGGCAGTAAATGCTTTCTAGTCTCACCAACAACTTAACGCGTTCATAAGCTGCTCAACGTCGTCATGTCTGATTGCCTCTTAGCGAGGACATGTTTCCGTTAGGCGTTGAAACATCACGCGCAAAGTTTGATCATGTTGTTCTAATATTCTCGACAGGAACTCCGCTTGATGTCTATCTTGTAATTCCAAACATGCGTTGCTTTGGTTGAACAAAGACAAAATAGTTTAAAAACATCCTCCACGTTGGGAATGAAGAAATTCATAGCCGCAGCCATGTTGAATTTCAAAGTACGTAGTTACCAGACCGCCCGAGCTCTTTTAACCGCGTCATCACCAGGCCTTCTTGATTTATAAACTGACTATAAACTTGACATACATTTTTTATTCCTTCGACGAAGTTGTGAAGGCAAGGGAAAAATTGTATTCCATACAAATATAAAAAACTTGATATCAAAGCAAGAAACTTGAACTACAAATATGTACTTTCGTTAAAAAATTGGCATTTGATAACAAAGTAATAAACTTGATGTGTAAATTTTCACCTTGGCATAAAAAATAGACGACTTGATGTTAAATTAAATGACTTGATGTGTAAATTTTTCGTCGACAAAAAAAGCTGGTTAACTTGATATTTTGTCTCATTCAGACGACCATATTGAAGTCAGTTTTGTATCCACCAGACGCGACAGCGACAAATCGGAGAAGATAAATGTATCTCGATTCTTTCTGGCTGTTGCCTATGAACATTGTGTTACCATAAAACATTTTCGATTCGGTGATAAGATTGAGAAGAGTTTAAATCTTTTTTTCTTTATTTATTTCCAGGGGTCTGAGTTTTCGGGATCTGCGTTTGGGTGTCATAAAAACTCAGACCCCGGAAAACAAATAAAGAAAAAAAGATTTCAACTCGTCTCAATCCTATCACCTAAAACGTTTTATGGTCACACAATGTTCACAGGCGGCAACATGAACAACATTATAGCCAATCTGTCTTTAATTTTTATTTGTTCGGTAAAAAAATTCGCCGCCAAATGTCCTCAAACTTGATCTCAACTCCGCTCGATGAATGCCAAAGCTGGTGAGCGTCAACGCTCAGAGCTATGCGACCTTGACGTCACAATCTCTGCGCGCTACGATTTGTCCGTTGCAAGCTGATCGACCTCTTTTCCACTACGCCATTGGAATCTCAGGAATCTTACCTTACAACAGGAATATTACCTTACAACCATCTCTCTCGATCACTCGAGAATTGTTTCCGCCTGCACAGTACTTTCGCACGGCTCTATCATGCTGCCGCCTCGCCAGCCTTGCGTCTTCGATCGGCTGGCTGGTTGGCAATTACACACAACTCAGCTAAGATGACCCAGATTTCCCATTCTTAAAAGAAAATAAGACCTGAACGGTACGCAGTGAAGTTCAACATAATTTTTGATTCGTCAGGAAGACCAGAGTCGTAAAGAAAATAATTTACCCTCCATATCCACTGCCGCTGCCCACATTATCTTCGTCAATGTTACTGTCATCATCTCCAGGACCTGGAATTAAAATAAAATATATATAACGTCTTGCGAAGGGCTGACATTTCTCTCTTGGAACGCAATTCAAAATTCAGCTTGGAGAACACGATTCCCTTTTCTTGAACCAAAAACATAAGACATGTACAATGCACAAAGAGTTTCGAATATGATAATCGTTTTTACCAGGAAGAGGCGAGGTATAAAGAAAATATTTCGCCTTTTAGGTATCAGAAAGATTGCAATTTACCCTAGGTTTTTTCTCAATGGATCTTGTTATTCCAGAGTATTGTTCCATTATGCGAAAGAGACGGTGCTTCAAGTAATAAGACTTACCAAAGCTAGGACTATCGCTGGTGTCGCCATCTTCTCCGCCACCTCCACCGCCACCATAGC
>CBDDTI010000601.1:0-7204 GCA_965233585.1 bacterium | reverse complement strand
TCCATTAGTTGATGTGTGGATCTGCAGCAATAATTAGCTTCACAATACAGGACAAGATAAGTATTGACATTGCGGTACCTGATTATCAAACACAACTACAGCTTTTTATGTGTACCTGACATAGTCCATCAGCTGAGAGCCAAAATTTGGCGCTGCCTCGGTGTAAGAACCTGTGAAATTCACCAGTGATGTAAAACAAAGAAAACAAAAAAGTCAACATAATAGACCCTAACCCTAACAATAGCTACAAAACAAAGAAAAAGTTCACAGGTTTCTAAACTGAGGTAAACCCCAAAACCGAGGTAAACCCCAAAATTTGGGTTTATGGCTCACTCGAGGGGAATAGCCAAAACATGTCTTCACTCTTTGACTATTCAGCATCATAAAAATGCATGAGAGCAAGAATAGAATGGTAGCTTTCACTTTGTTAATCGAATTTTAAATTTTGCCCCACATACCCTTCTTTTGCTGGGCAACCTAAAAGCCGAAATGACGGAATGGCGGAATTGCAGAAGCACAGAATGGTGGAAAATGACCCCAAATCCTATAAAATGGAATCGCAGAATGGCGGAAGGGCTTTAAGCGACTCCACATCCTAAAAGATGGTATCGCAGAATGGTGAAAAATCCCCCAAAGTCCTAAAAGATGGGATGACGGAAAATCCCCTGATATCCTGAAAGATGGAATGACAGAAAATCACCCAATATTGTCTACAGTACAGTAGTCCTGGTTGGAGACAATTACATTGGCAGGCTTAATAAGTTGATGAGCTACCCAAGGTCATGCAAATGTCCATGCCTGACTTCTGTTTCCAGGGTGATCTTTTCTTGAAAAGGAAACTGAATTGGTTGATTGCCTCAGTCATGTGAAGATGTTGTAGAAGTCTGTCCAGACTGCTAACAATAATTGTTGAGCCACCGAAAGGCGTGAAGGTAAAAAACAAATACATGTATATTTCAAGCATCATTGCACATAGTTCCATGCATGCAGCTTTAAATTTGACGATATGTTCACTGTTAGTGTCATGGAATAATTTTGCTTCTTTAAAGGGACACTATCACGATGTAGCGCACGCGCGAACTTGACTGGCTTCTTTCATCGGAAAACAATAGAACTGTCACTTTGTCGCGTCATGCCGACACGACAAAGTGACAGTTGAGCGCTATTTATATCTCATTCGCCACTTGCGTTCATCTCTCAATTACAGGAAGAAAGGTTAGCTCGCTCAACTAGTCAGAGAAAGCCACTTGTTTTTTCGTGTGAAAGGGCAAATAAAAACTGTATTGACCAAGTAGTGGTTGAACATGTGAAAAGCCGCATGAGTAATGCAAAAACAATAATAATAATAATAATAATTAACATTTATACCGCGCAAATTCCATGTGAATATGATCAAATGCGCGTTACAAACAAATACGATACAAATCAAACATAACATGTTAAGAATCCCAACTGGTGGGAGGCTGACCAGTTGGCTATTTACAAGGCGTGGAGGAGTTGAATTCGGGGCCACCGAAGACAAATCCATCTAGAGGCAGGGAGGAGGATTTGAACCCGGGACCTCCGGAATACAAGTCCAGCGCCCAACCACTAGGCCACGCTCGCCTCCCCAAAAAACAAGGCAACGGTAAGTCCGTGTTCATAACAAGCCTGAATATGCTAATGTGCAAATGTTATGATGGAAATTTTACTGACTTTATACACGAGCCCTTATCATATTTACAAAAGTCCTGATAGCTAGAAACAAATAAATCGGAGTCAATCTCACAGAGTATACCTGAGCGAAGAGAACCTGATAGAATGTCTGAATATCGAGAAAGAAAACCAACAAGTAAAGGTCTGCTTTCTCGAGTAAAATGTCAACAAAGAAACGCTCGCATGAGCGCGATCCTTTCAGTCTTTTCCAAGCCTCATGAATCGGTTTCTTTGAAAAAATCCTGCTATGTTGCTGGTTCCATTACTTCTCAGTCCTTTCCCAATTTTCTAAACCTTTCTGAAAACTGCCAAAAGAAAGCCGTCTTCGTCCATTGCCATAACACTTCCTTCCACTCGAAGTTCCGTCAAACGGCTTGAAGTTAACACTGAAAGGACTCAATTACACACAAATTGACACTTAACGAGGACCGTGTATCACTGATCTTTGATTCTGAGAAGTTTTAGGGCAAAGCCAAAGTTGATTGAGGACGATGCAAACGGATTTGTGAAAGCTTTATGTCAATTCCTGCATCTTTGAATTCTTAACCCCCTGTTCTAAAATCAAACTCTTGCGCATGCGCAAAAACGTGATAGTGTTCCTTTAATAAAAAGATGCTTCTCCTGATTGCCCTCACTCAGTAGCTTTGTTATCACAACCAATCAACCTTCTCACCGTGCCCGTTCCTGGCGACAAAAACCAAACCAAATGATCTGTGGCCAATAGGCTCTTCTTTTTCCCCTCAAATTCCCCCACTGAAATAGTGGAAAACCATGGCACACCAGAGATTTGTCTGCATTAGACTTCTATTTCAGGGAGGGCAATTTAAATGTCATATTCAGTGCATACTAGCTCATACTGAATCAATGACTTGCGCTTTGTTGCCTTTGTCACAAATTTCATCTGCATGTGGTGGCGTGTTGTCGCAAGCTGTCAAATCTGTCTCGCGCTTGACATATTGTCTCAGATGTTATGTTTAAAGTAATTTTATTTGATTCCCACTGAATTGAAATATTGGTTTTTGAAAAATACTGCGAATTCACAACTTCCTGTCTCAGGAGTTGTGGTGATTTTCTGCCAATCTGTGACTTTAGGATTTACCTCACTTTTCTGCACAGCGTGACAGAGTGACGGCATGACACAACCTTTCACATCGAAATTGTGGATTTTGTTGCTTTGTTCTACTGTAATGTGCGAAAGCTACACAAGAATTTTTAGTAGAAATTTAAAGGATAACAAATTCGTACATGGGGAGGGGGGTTTCCACAAACTCATGCCTTTTTTCACTTCCCTAACTCCTCTTAGGATATTGGGTGATTTTCCATCATTCCGTCTTTTAGGATTATGGGGGTTTTCCACCATTCCATTGTCCCGTGATTCCGTCTTTTCGGATTTTGGTGGATTCTCTGTCATTCTGTCATTTAGGATTTTGGGGGATTTTCCATCATTCCTTCTTCTAGGATTTTGGGGGATTTTCCATCATTCCCTCTTTTAGGATTTTGGGGGATTTTCCGTCATTCCATCTTCTAGGATTTTGAAGGATTTTCCACCATTCTGCCATTCGGCGATTCCATCATTTAGGATTTGGAGTCATTTTCTGCCATTCCGGGATTTTGTCATTTAGGATTTGGGGTCATTTTCTGCTGTTGCGTGATTCTGCCATTCTGTCATTCCGTCATTTCAGCTTTTAGGGTCACCCTCTATTGCCATCATCTTGGAGTTTTGGGGAAGGCTCCAAAGTGGTTTGTATCCATTTAACATGAAACAATTGCGTTTCAGATTCCAATTTGAAACCTATGGGAACTACAAACATGATGTCCATTTGTTCTGGTTCTTGAATTATAAGTGCACAATGTCAGAAATCACAAGGCCTGATTATTTGTCAAAATATGATCGTTTTGCATTATAATCAACAATAATAATGCAAAAACATTGTGGGGTACAGTTCTCAAATTATTTCAGAAAGAGAGCGCCAGTAGATAAAATATATGTATAAATTGCAAGTCTTTTGAAACAAAGCCCTCAAAAACATTTGTCCATTTCCTACATCCAGTCCCATTTCCCCCTCCCTATGTGCTGCACCTTATTGTGGTGGGGAGATTTGCGTGCCTTAATGACCCTGGAAGCTATATCAGCTGGGACTGCAGTCCCTGGTAGGTTCAACCTTGCTGGGAAGGTTTCAGGTGAAAGGTCAGACGAATTGCAGCTCCTGGCCCTTCAGGTTGGGGGTTGGGCGAAGGGCAACAACCCTTCCCTGTGAAACACCTTAAATTACAGAAACCGCAAGTACTTTTCAAGAATTGTAAGGGACTGAAGAAGAGACTGGCCAGGTACCTCAGGATTGTGATATCGTGTTTACGGACTACCAGAGCTGGATGACATCGGAGGGTGAAAGACACTGTGAAGCCTGCCGACCAAAAGAGTCACTTCTAAGGCCCAAAGACTTGGTAAACATAGGTAACTGGAATGTAAGAACCATGTATGCGATAGGGAAATCAGCTCAAATAGTGAAAGAAATGCAGAATTACAATCTTGACATCTTATGGATCAGCGAATGCAGATGGACAGAGTTGGGAAAATTAAAACTAACATCTGGGAAGTCAGTTATTTATTCTGGACGGGAAGATGGAATGCATTGGAATGGAGTTGCAATAATGATGTCAAAGAACACAGAGGCCTTGTTAATGTAGTGGCAACCAATTAACGACCGAATAATAATGGCCCGTTTCTATTCCAAATACATCAAACTTATATTACTATTATTCATACCTATGCTCCCACACTAGATGCAGAAGATGAAGATAAGGAGCTGTTTTATGAACAATTACAGAGCATTGTGGAGAAGGTGAACAAGCATGACCTCCTGCTAATAACTGGTGATATGAATGCTAAGGTTGGTTCATCCAACCATAACAGGGAGAAGGTTATGGGCAAGCATGGAACTGGAATAATGAACAGTTATGGCAAAAGGTTGATAGACTTCTGTGAGATGAACAACTTGGTGATCACTGGAACTATTTTCCCCCATAAAGACATCCATAAAAACACCTGGACATCCCCCTATGGTAAAACACACAACCAGATAGATCACATCTTAGTTAACCAGCAGTTCAGGAGATCCATCCTGGACACAAGAGTAAGGCGAGGAGCAGACGTTGCCTTTGATCATCATTTAGTTCAAACCCGCATACGACTCGAGCTGAAAGAGATCATAAAACCAACTAGCTCACGCATTAGGTATGATGTCGACAAACTCAGACATGAAGCAGTTAGAAAAGAGTTTATCCTAGAGCTTCGAAATTGATTTGCCATTTTGGAAGAAGCAGAAAATGATGATCATGATATCAATAGCAAGGGGGCCCAATTCAGCAAAGCCTATAACAACACAGCAGAGAATGTATTGGGTAGGAAAAGGAAAAGTAGCAAACCATGGATCAGCCCTGAGTCGTGGGTGAAGGTCGAAGAGTGGAAACAGCTCAAGGGCAAAGCAGAAAATGCTAAGTCTGAAAGGATCCAACAACAACTACGTGCAAAATACAGGAGTAAAGACAAGGAGGTGAAGAAGAGTTTGAAATCTGATAAGAGAGAGTAGCTTAACAGCCTGATGGATGACATACAGCATGCAGCGGACCTGGGAAACATGGAGACTCTATACGGAATAACAAAGACCATATGCAAGAGGGAACCCACAAGAACACTGCTATTAATGACAAGGGCGGTAAGACCATCACAGACGACTCCAGCAGGCTTGCTAGATGGAAAGAACATTTTGAAGAGATCCTCAACAGACCACCACCGATGAACCCAATAGTGATAACTGTTGATGAGGTTCCTGAGATTGAGGAGATAAACACCAGACCAATCAGCAAGGGAGAAGTTAAGGATGCAATAAATTCCCTAAAAAATGGCAAAGCAGCTGGTGTTGCCAACATTGTTGTGGAGTTGTTAAAAGCAGACATCAAGACAACTACACAGAAACTGCACGAGATCATTCAGATGATCTGGGAAAACGAGGTGATGCCACATGAATGGTTGAAGGGGCTTATTGTCAAACTGCCAAAGAAGGGTAATTTAAAAGAATGCACAAACTGGCGAGGTATCACGCTTCTTGTTATAGCTAGTTAAGTGTTGGGCAAGATCCTTATCGAGCATTTAAAGAACGGAGCTGATAAGAGGCTAAGAGCAGAACAAGCAGGTTTTCGACAAGGAAGAAGCACCACAGAGCAAATATTCATCTTGTGCAACATTATTGAACAGTCGTGTGAGTGGCAGACCCCCCTAGTCATTAACTTCATTAACTTTGGGAAAGCCTTTGACTCACTGCACTGACCCAGCCTCTGGGACATCATGAAGGCATATGGTATACCAGCAAAGATCATAAGGATAGTCCAACTTCTATACCAAGAAAGTGAATGTGTAGTTCTCGATAGCGGCCAAACATCCAAGTGGTTCAAAGTCGAGAAGGTGTCAAACAAGGTTGCGTGATGTCTGGGTTCCTGTTTCTCCTTGCCGTTGATTGGATAATGTGCGAGATGACCAAGCAAGCCAACACCAGAATAAGATGGAGGTTCATGGATCAATTAGAAGATCTTGACTTCGCCCATGACATTGCTCTGATCTCCACCCCAACATCAGATGCAAAAGAAGACAGACAAGCTCACAGAAACCTCCCAGCGACTAGGTCTAACCATCAGTAAGATCAAGACCCGAGTTATGAGACTGAACTGCAGGAATATAGAATCAATTAAGTTTCAAAATGGCGACGCTATCGAAGAAACGAAGGATTTCACCTATCTAGGGGCTGTCGTAAGCACAGAGCCAGGTTGTGACAAAGATATGGATATTAGGTTGAGTAAGGCCAAAACAGCATTCAGGAAGCTAAAGAGAATATGAGGCTTGAAGCAGTACAATAGGAGGACCAAGATCAGACTATTTAAGGTGACTCGACCTAGTTTTTTCTGGGGGGTACCATCCTACTTTGAAGCTCTCTGGTATCCCCACCTTTACTTTTATCGTAAGTCTAACACATAGAATGGATAACATATAGATCAATCTACAATATAACATAAATTTTTTGGCGATCGGAGTAAATGTCACGTGGTTATAATGCCACGCCCCTTTGAGGTCTGAGTCGAAAATCTGCTGATGCTGGCATTTTTTCGTAAAAATCTCTTGGCTACACATAGTGCGCATTTGCCTTGCGCTGAACAAAGTCTCACCAAAATCGCAAAGACCCAATTCGAGAAATTCAGCAGTTTCTAAATTTAGGTCATAATTTATGCGAAAATGGTAAGCAAACTTTACACGATTATATCTTTTCAACTATGAAGTTGATCCCTTTATTTTGGGGATCGTTATAACAAATGGGTCCTTGCAAGTCAGCAAAAAGCTTTAGGGCCTTGTAAATGCGCGCGATTTCCAGCAAAGCAAACATATAGAAATTATAGTTTTAGCTATTTGTTGACGTTTGTCAGTGTTTAAGAGTCCTTCTCACAAAAAAAGCATTTTCTT
>CBDDTI010000600.1:7500-9662 GCA_965233585.1 bacterium | reverse complement strand
TTGGCGCTCATATATGTGGCTCGTGGGAGATTCTTCGATTCACAGTCCAAGGCAGAGTCTTCAAATACCGAACATTTCGAAGGTGGCGTTGAGTACTCTTTGCAAAGCTTCCCAAAACCACACACTGGACATTTGCCGGATTGTCTGCACTTGATCCACACGATCCCCCGAAAAGTGTGCAAAACAACATGAAGCCATTAAATTACAATTTCTAACTTTAATAGAGACACAGAATTCTCCTTACGTATGCTACTTACAAGTAAAAACAAATCCGACGTTAATTTGAAAGGCCAAAGGATACAACGATTTTTACGAGAAAATATTAATCGCGCTAAAACAAGACATGTCAGGGTTAATTCAAAACTTGTGTGTGCGTACGTTTTGCGAAATCCCGAGGCATGCTCGTTGACAAGCGGTAAGCACAGAAAATGATTGGGTATGAGAAAGCAAATGGCATAAATGTAATAAAACTTATATATTAAAAAAAAAGCAACAGAACAAACAATTATAAAAAAACAGACAACCAAACAAATAGTAACAATTAAGATAAATAAACAAGGCAGCTGCTCTCACGCGACCTTGGTATTCCTGTGTCTGTGATTGTGTTTGTAGCCTGGCAACCGTCGAGAGTGTTTTGAACAAGCAGCAATGTTACCATTTCTTATCACGATAGGCGAGATTAAGGTAAGAAATAACTCCAAGTATTTAGTAAACTATTTATTCCTCTAGTTTTCCTCAAGATTTTTCCCGATAACGATTTATAAACCGACATTTTTGGCGCGAGCATCGTCTGTGCTCGCTAACCGCTACATGTTTAAGCTTAATTAATTATTCAAAATTACCTCTGCTTTAAGATGCTCGTTTGCGGCTACAAACTGTCTTAAAATTACTATGACTGATATCTGGAGGCTTAAAACAATTATTTAACCGGATTGAGACCCACAAACAAACATTTCAGGGTCAACGTTCGAGATAACAATCGCGGCGTGAAAGGTCAAAATGTCAAGCGATTAGCTCAAGTGCTTGGTTTCAAGACGCTGTCAAATTTTTGCGTTTTATTTACCCAAGCTAGATTTGCGATAAAAAGCAAGATGAAGTGCTACTTTTACCCAGAAAAATAGTTTTGGGAGGTAAATTCATGTACCAGACTGACTTTTTGGTCCACGAATTTGACCTAAATTTGGACGTGACGTGACATCGCCGTCGCGTATAATTTTGAAAATTTGTTAAAAATTCAGGTTCAAACTACATGTAAATCTGACAACGCGAAATAAGTACTGAAACATTATATTTTAATAATATGGGTTAGCTTTTCCAGCCACGCACAATATTTTGGCTTGCCAGCCCTCGCAAAAAGTGCAATTTCAGGGCCGAGTTTGGCTCTTTCACGGGCAAAACACAAAAGGCGGTCTGGAGAAGAAAATAAAAATCCAAACAACCTCAAAGTTACAGTTTTGAAACAAGTTAGTAAAAACCTTCTTCCTGACAAATTTTCAGAAAATCGATTTTTTCTATCTTGCATAGGTATAGCTGATCTTTACAGCAAGTCGCTCTTAACAACTATTTACAACGAGTTTTCCCTTGAAATGACCCTGAGATTCACTTGGTGAGCGGTGTACTTTCAAAAACACGTGACCTCTACGAGCCCTAAACTTGAGCCCGCGATACAGTCACGCGATACTGGGAAGTGGATAGATTGTGTTAACCCCCCAGGTCTCAATTGACCATAACATGGATATCCAACATCAAAGTAGTATGCTATAAACCAAGGCTCCATGTTGCTGTCAACCTATTAGCTAGAGTATAGACCTCTTTCATAAAAAGCTGCCAATTTAAAATTCTTTTGTATTGATTTAAATTAGCCTTACTAACCTCGTTTCAGAGTAAAATTTCTTTTGAATTTTCAACTTCAGAATGAGGTCAGTAAGGCTAATTTTAATACTGGCAAAAGAATTTATAATTGGCCGCCATTTATGAAAGTTGTCTATGGCCACCTCTGATCTTGCGCGACTTCACCCAGCGTCTTCGTGTGCGTATGTGCCCACGAAAAATACCGCTAGCTATGATAACAGTGGTAAAATCATTGCATGGGTTTCCTTAAGTTTACTTTCCTTTATGGGTATGGTGCTCAGCTTGGTAGCTCTTCGGATTGGACCGCCGGA
>CBDDTI010000600.1:0-2500 GCA_965233585.1 bacterium | reverse complement strand
ATGAGATTAAGAGCACATGGTCAGTGTGGTATGATCTGGTCCTTATGAATGCAAAAATTTTAGTGATAAGTTATGTGATCATACCTGTGACTGGATTATCCATTTATACACATGTTTGTGATAACAGGATTTCTATCGTAAATGAAGGTTTATATAAAAGTTAACAAGATGGCATGCTTGATCAAGTTGTTAATTGCTTCTCCTTTAGATTCGGATGAAAGCGCAGAGATGCCAAAACAAGACGACGTTACCAGTTACAGCAGAATTTCAATGCTTTCTGATTTTGTGTAAGGTATAATAACTTCAGCTTCAATCGCATCTATTTCCTCCAGTGCTTTCCTTGCTAGCAGTACTGGATCGTAACTCGTGTCCAACTCACTGAGCGGAACCAGACTCAAGGTGTACTTTGATATTTGGGTTATGACATTGAAATACACAGCTTCATGCCAATAGCTCTCTAAAAGAAATGAAACACAAAACAGACGTTTTAATAGGACGTTTTTAAGTGCCCTGCATATGTATTCGAGTACAGTCTAGAATATTCTGTGATACAGACTTTAAAAAAGCAGAACTGAGTTTTCGTATAATGGATGTATAAAGTATATGAATTTTGGTTTCTCTGGGAACAAGTGAACTGTTCATAATACAAAGGTACCCATATCGTAAACGTGCAATTTCTATGAACTCTACTTTCTCTGTGAACAAGTGAACTGTTTGTGATATAGAGGTATTTCCATATTCTAGAGGTGCAAATATTACATGAATTTTAGTTTCTGGTGAGGTGGGGTTCAGCTTCATGGGAAATGTCCTTTATTCGATGCTTAAAGTAAGGTGGGATATAGTACTCAAGTACCACAATGAGCAAGCACTTAAAAAAAAATCAAAGCAATTCTCATAATCAGCGAACTATTCCCAAATATTCTTAAGATACTAAATATAGTGAATTCCAAGTAAGAAACGTCCAAGTGATGACTGTTTTTACCATCAAATACAACTGCTATGTTTGTCCATCCAAACGTGTCTAGTATGTCAAGTGTCCATCCAAACGTGTCCAGTATGTCAAGTGTAGCATATACGAAGTCTCTGAAGTCAGATGACATCTGAATCGCTTTTTCGCATTGGTCAGAGGGTCTACTGTCTCCGTGGAAACGGATAAGGGGAATGTCGGCTACAGAAGAAAGTGCGCATGCGGAAGTTTTCCTGTCACTTCCCTCGATTAATGCAACGACGTTATGATCACGGAAGGCAGAGGCTGAAATAAACATTATTTGAAAGTTATTGGTTTACTGAAAATATAGCGATAAGTCTAACGAATTAATGTAATTACATATGTTTCTTTTCACTATTGATCAATCTACAGTCAAATCGTGAAGTCATATAAGAAAAAGAAGCCTGAATTGAATTACCAGTAGAACATTATTTGGGCGCAAAAGCAACCTAAGTTGAGTACATACCTGACATATTTTATCACTACTTAACTTTATTTTAACTCAAATTTAAGGAGAAAAGATCTGGCTTTTTTTTCTTTTTGCTATCACAAATGTATTTGGTTCTCTACCTTGTTTAAAGAGGTTGGAATTTTCCGATATGCTGAATCTTTTGAAAATTAATGAAACATTGTTCGAAGAAGTATCATTAGCAGAGAGTATCAAAACATCATATTCTGACGAATTTCCATTTATAAGACCTATAAGAGATAGAGGAAGAGGAAGGTTTCAGCAAAAGAAGTATAAAAGAAAAAATACGGAGATTCAGTGCTTTGCAGTTATTATGTCGGCGACCTACCATAAGTAACTTCTCTCTTAGTCGTATATGCCTTCAGTGCCAATAATACAACAAATATGAACGCGAAGTTCATGCTACTTCTTTGAGAGACGAACTCTGAAAGGAAAAAATATGTATGTGTTCAAAGCAGCTACCAGTACATGAGATTAATCCCCAACAGTTGTGAGTTTAATTACACATCCAAATAATAATTGTTGTTACAATATTATCAAGTACCACGACAACATGATGAAACGAGCATACAAACTTTACAATTGGTGACGAATTGCTTGATTTATTGGAACTTGACGACAACGGGCGCATTTTTAACTGGAGCGTTTTTATAATTTTGAATTTTCATCTTTTGTTTCAATTTGAAACAAAACATGAAAATTCAATTCTTCCCACTAATAACGTTCATCCTGGGGGATAAACGTGTGAATAAATCTCGCATGTCGAGAGCCTATTAAATACTTTTTGCATATTGAAAGTATCCAGCATCGTATACATCCATTGAGTTAAAAAATTAATTATAAACTATTTGTAGTTACTTTTTTCAGTTTGGACTGAGAATAGAAAAGAGGAAATAAACGTTGTCGTTTACAATAAGTAAAGTATTAAAAATGCAACTGACAATTCTTGCAGTTTTCCCCTCAGTAGTTATTTCAATTGTGCGAAACCCCCTGATTCCATTAGCTCTTGCGTAATTATATCGTTGTTGTTGCCGACATATGTC
>CBDDTI010000599.1:0-23484 GCA_965233585.1 bacterium | reverse complement strand
TTTTAAAACGATATTAGGAATGGATATTTAAAAATGATTTTTTTTTTTTTTTGCTGGTCTGATATAGAAAACCTATTTATTAGAAATATTGGGAAATACGGGTATTGATTTTTTGAAAGGGATTTTATTTTGGAATGAGAAATTTTTAAAGTTGGATAAATAATTTTTTAACAAATATAGTATTTTATATATATTTTTTTTATTTTTTTTATAGTAAACATAAATAGTACTTTAAATACGTGGAATACAAATATCATAAACTATATTGATATAAAAGGTTATTCGTTTTAGTTAAAAAAATATTGTAAAATTATTTATTTTTGATATTAGTATGTTTGAAAAATAAGGAAATTTAAAAAAAATATTTTGATTTGGATTTTATTTAATATATTTTTTTTATAATTAAAAAAGTAACGAAAAATTATAAAATTATTTTATTTTTGAATTTACAAATAATTAAATTAAACGAGGGATGATTCGATATTATAAAGGCAATATTTTTTTTATTAATATAAAAATATTATAATATAAAATAATATATTAAATATTTATTATAAATAAATTAGAAAAATAATAATATATATATTTTTTTTATAATTTTTTTTATAAATAAAATATATTATAAATATTTTTTTTATAAATAAATATTTTTATATATAAATATTTTTTAATATAAAAATAATTTGTTTTATAAATAAATATTTTTTTGGACAAATAATTTTTTAAAAAAAATTATATAGATGTCTTTATATATAAATATTTTTTAATATATTTTTTTTAAAATATATATGTTTTATATTTTTAGATTTAAATATATATTTTTTTTTTTACAGAGATATTTTTATATAGAGAAGGATCTGCGTGTAAAAGCGTCTATGTGTAAAAGTATTTTCTTGTAATTGTGTTTGTATGTAAAAGTGTTTGTATGTAAAATACTCTGTGTGTAAAAGTGTGTGTATATAAAAGTGATTGTGGGTAAAAGCGTTTGGGTGTAAAAGTGTTTGGGTGTAAAAACGTATTTGTGTAAAAAGAGTTTGTGTTTGTTGTGTATAAAGGTTTTGTGTGTAAAAGCGTTTGTATGTAAAAGTATTTATGTGTAAAAGGGTTTGCGTGTAAAAAGCGTTTGTGCGTAAAAATATTTATATATAAAAGCGTATTTATACAAAAAAGTTTATATTTAAAAGGTTTATATATATAATTATTCTTTATATGAGAAAAGCTCTCTACCTTTCCTTTCCAGTAAAATTAATTTACAATGGGTAATGTAATTGGTATCATTAAAAATTAGCTATATGTGGGGTTTCCTTCGAATTTTTTGAAATATTGGAAGAAAATTTTTATAGGAAGGGCATTCCATATTGACGATTACATGGTTTTTTTCAAAAACAAAAAATGTTATTTTGTTGATATAAAGATATTCCAGCTCGATTTAAAAAAAGAATATATATTATCAAATTATGGAGGAAATGAACAGAAGATCCAATTTTCAAAATCAGAAACACATCGAGTAAAGCACTGTGCGTAACAAGGTGTTTTTTTCTTTGGCAAGGTATTGATACAAAGAAATCGTTAGTTGAAAGCCGAAAAGAAAGGAAGAATGTCAAACTGAAACAAATTCGCGGTGGCAGGGATAGCAGGGGCTACTGATCAAGAATTCAAAGTGTTGAAGTGTCAAAAGCAAGTGAAATAGTTTGTTTTCGTTGAGGAAAGATGGTTCGATGGGAAAAAACAGATACGAATGTGTTTCAGCAGTCTGGAAATTGGCGCATATGGGTCAGATCTTTGTGATATCTCCCTTGAATTGCCCAATCTTTCAAATTCCGGCCCTTCAAAAATTGACTCATTCAAACAATTTTGATCCCGGCAAAAATATTGAATTGAAAAAAATAATATTTCATTAATAATTTTTCTTCATTATAAAAAATTGGACCCACCAAAAATCACATCCTTTCATGAAATGAGAGAATAACATATTTTAACAAAATTTTACCACATAATACCACAACACGCCACAGATTTTTTGCGACCGAAAAAAAATTATTATATTTCTGCACCTGGACGTGCCAAATGTGTATTTTCATTTCTGTGTCCCTGTTTCTTCGTCCATTTTTCCTTTCACCATCCTCTATTTACAAATCAAACATGACATCAAATACAGATCAGATTGTTCCCAAACACAATCACGCGGAAACACAGACGCATGTGCATTTTCATCTGGTGGCTGCTGGTTTGGCTTGTCTTTGTCTGCAATGTATGTGTGGATTTAAGCTTGGTGGGTATGTGGTGTCTGTGGGGCAAGGAAAAAATGTCTGTCTGTTGTTACAAATGTGAGACACTCCTTCGGCAAATGCTTGCACATCATGGGGGACACACACATCGCACGAACAAACAGTCCATGAAACAACACTCAAAATTTTTTTGCGATGTAATAAATGTAAGACTGGTATGTGTTTGAAAATCATTCAGCTGTTGAGCAGTATCTTTTGCAAGAAGAAGTCGTGGTTCCAAATCCTTGGGATAATTTTGCTTGCGATCAGAAGAAAGAAAAACACGCGTCGTTCTTGTTTGACTTACCTTTCAAACCCACATGTTCATAGATGTTTTATTTTGCTGGCAGACGGAAAGGGATTATACACCATGTCAAAAGTAAATGCAAACCTGAGGATTGTGTGGCATTTGAAACCAATTTGGAAAAAAATATTTCTTGTAGGGGAATTTAAAAAAAACCTACTGTTCCATTTTCGCGTATGTAATCTTGAGATTTGGAGAAATGATTTTGCATGGAAGTTAGCTCTTCTCTTCGTCAATCAAGAAATGAATTTTTTTTGATTTGTTTTTTGGAAAAGAAGAAATATGGCAGAAATATTTTAAAATTATTGATTTTTTTATGTTTGAACCTATTTTGCAAAAAAATTGTGTGGAAACGAAACACTGCGAAATTATGTGCAAAACTTTTTTTAAGAAAATGACGGAAAAATGTGAAACAATTTCTAAAAAGCGATTCAAAAAAAATTTTGATACAAAATATTTTTTTATGCCTTACACACACGCTTATTACCCACAGAAGCTGCTGTTTTTCTTGACAAACAGAAAAGCTGCATACACGCTGTTTTGCACATCTCTATGTGTCAAAAAGCATTTTTATACAAAAACCTGAGTGGAAGCGTTTTTTGCCTGCAGGAGTCTCTGTGTCTGAAAAGCTTGTTCGTGCAAAAGAGTTAGTCTGTAAAAGTTTCATTTCATGAACATGTGTTTCAAAAGAACCTTTTCTTGCCAGAATAATTTTGGCAGGAACATTCATTCAATTCCTTTGCAGTTTTGCAGTGACGAAGACCAGCGGCTGCGAGGTTGAAGGCACTGGCAACGCACGTGAGTTTTGTTGTGTTCTTGGGTCGGATCATGTTTCCTGTTTGAGAATGGGATATATCTCTAACCCATGACGGGTCCTTTGCGGAAAAAAGTCTGCGTGTATGTGTGGAAAAAAACATGCGGGATGATGTGGTGCGCCCCAATGTGGGTACATTTGATCGCAAGAATTTGTTCCTTGAATTTTTGGTTATTTTTAGAATGATTTTTCAATTATATGAGCTTCATCGATATATCATGTTTTCTTGGTGAAAAGCATCTCGGGATCATCAATGGAAAGTAAAAACATCTTTCTTCAAAGTCACCCTACTTTTGCGGATACTTTCAGTTCCACTACCACCAGACAACTTTTTCCGACAAAAAGGATTTTACATAAGAAAAATAAAATTGCTAGTGGCATTTACAAATAGATTTCCTTTGAATGTAAATATCCTTCCATGCTCGAAGTGACACCTTAACGATACAAACAAAATTGATTTCGCACTGGCAGCCCACAAGAATTTCACTATTGCCTTCCTCGAAAAAAGTTGTTATTATTCGTCACGAATCAAGCGAAGCGACAGCTGAACCCGCAAACAAATAAGACGGTTATAGTATTTTTTCATCTACATGAAACAATGAAATATATACAAAAAAATTTTATTCATATATATTTTGAAAAAACATAAATAGAATATTTTCATGTATATTTTCATTCACACTTTCAAAGAAGAGCTAAGAACTTCACACCCAATGAAATAATTAGGCAAGCATCAGGATGTATTCCCATGTAGAATTATGCCAACAGGACCACCAGTCGTTCCAGAGAGCACAGGAGGAACCAATTAGTGCAGTGAACGACCGCAAGCCGCACCTTCCCAACACATGACGTCCAAAAAAAAATTTTTTTAGCTCAAGTTCCTCAACAAAAAAGCCCCATGTAAACATGCAAGCAGCCATTACGAATAATTTTTCCATGCCAGTGCGATTCACACAAACAAAAAAGGCGTGCCCAATCTTGCTTTCAAGTTTTGCTTGCCCATGTCTTTCAGTAGAGCAGTGTGTCGAAGAGAACTGGCGCACAGGGGAACAAACATTTTTCACAAAAGAGATACGAGAAACCAGCTCCGCAGTCGCACCCGCCGCACACAGGAGGCACCTTTCATCGCCGAATCCAGTATCTTCAAACAGGAAATTATGATGCGGCTCCCTCAAAAAAGAACACAATGAAAACATTCGTAAAACCAGCAAAATTCATCTCGGGTAGCAATTGGCAGACCTTTCTGTATGCAGAGGGAAAGAAACATTTTTGCAGAAATTAATAATAATCATATAGCCATTCCAATGCTATCCACGTCGACCCATGCTTGGGTGACCCGGCACGAATTAATGAACTTTTTCATCCACATTTGCTCATTTTCACAGCTGCTCATTTTCACACCTGCTCAGCTTCAAAATGTTTACATCTTGACATAATAATAACTTCCCCTTCTCTCTCTGTCTTTCTCTCTATCCTCTTTCTTTCCCTTGTCTCTCTCTCGCCTTCTTTGTCGGTACTGAAGGGGAGTTACGAAATGTCAACCCTTTCGGACGAAATGAGGGTCGATGGGCAAAAACTGAGGTAAAGCTGCAGTTTACTTGTGCCGGAGGAAAGGTTTCGCACAAAATGAGGGTCGATCGTCGAAAACTGAAGCAAATAAAAATGGAATTTTATTTGTGGCAGAGCAACCCTTTCGCACAAAATGACAGTCGATCGTCACAAACCGAGGTTGTATTGCAATTTTTTTTGTGCCGGACTTGTCCTGGATAAACCCTTTCGCACGAAATGAAGGCCGATCTCAAAAACTGAGGCAAAGATGCGATTTTACTTGTGCCGAACTTCTCCTGGAGCAACCCTTTGGCACGAAATAAGGGCCAGTGCACAAAAATCGAGGTAAAATTGCGATCTTACTTTTGCCAAGCAATCCTTACGCACGAAACGGGGCTCGATGCCCAAAAACCAAAGAAAAATTGCCATTTTATTTTTTTAATTGTGCCAGAGCAACCCTTTCGCACGAAAGTGTCTCGATGAGCAAAAACGGAAGTAAAGCTGGGATGTAACTGGTGTTGGGTGTAAAAGGATGTGAGTGTAAGAGTGTAAGCATTTGTGTGAAAGATGGTCCGTGTGTCGCAGCTTCTGTGGGTCAAAGGGTTTTTGTGTCAACGTGTTTGTGTGTGAAAGGGTTTGTGTGTGAAAGTTTGTGTCTGTGTGCAGGAGGGTCTGTGTGTAAAAATGTTCGCGTGTAAATAGGCGTGTGTGTGTTTGGTGTGTGTGTTTGTAAAAGCTTCTGTGTGCAAAAGTGTTTGAGTGTAAACGGTTGTTTCTGTGTAAATATAAATGGCGTCCGTGGATCGCAGCTTCTGTGTGGCAAAAGGTTTCTGTGTCAAAGTGTCTGCGTGTAAAAGGGTTTGTGTGTAAAAAGTGTCTGTCTGTGTGCAAGAAGGTCTGTGTGTAAAAGCGTTTGTGTGCAAAAGGGTGTGTGTGTGTGTCTATGTAAAAGTGTCTGTGTGTAAAAGCTTCTGTGTGGAAAAGTGTTTGTGTGTGGACGGGTTTGTGTGTAAGATGTTTGTGTGTAAAAGTGTTTGTTTGTGTGTAAAAGTGCATCTGTGTAAAAGGGTTTGCGTGTAAAAGGTTCTGTATGTAAAAGTGTCCGTGTGCAAAAGGGTTTGTGTGTTAAAGCGTCTCTGTGCAAAATGGTGTATGTGCAGAAGGATTTCTATGTAGAAAGTTGTTTCTATGTGACAGCGGCAATGTGTGTGTAAAAGTGGCCTTGCTTACATGTTTTTTTTCTTGCCCCGTTGATTGTTTGGCATGTTTGTTTTCCAGGGGTCCGTGGGTCGCAGCTTCTGTGTAACAAAGGGTTTCTATGTGTAAAAGTATTTCTGCGTAAAAGTGTTTGTGTGTAAAACCGTCCGTATGCAAAAGTGTCTGTGTGTAAAAGAGTCTATGTGTAAAAGCTTCTGTGTGTAAAAGGGTCTTTGTTAAAAATATTTGTGTGTAAAAGCATCCGTACGTAAAAGTGTCTGTGTATACAAGCGTCTGTGTGTAAAAGGGTCTGTGTGTGAAAGTGTCTATATATAAAAGCTTCTGTATGTGAAAGCTTTTGTGTGTAAATGCTTCTATGTGTAAAAGTTTCTGTGTGTAAAAGCTTTTGTATGTGAAAGCGTCTGTGTGTAAAAACTTCTGTATGTAAAAGTGTTTGCGATTAAAATTATTGTTTTAAACTTGCGCTATATTGTCTTGATACTCCTCTTGTCGATTGCCCATAACATATCTTTAATATATTGCTTTGTAATATGGTGTTTCCATATTAATAAGAAAAAACCCTGTTCCTCTACGATTTCGGCCATCCGTCGTCTAGTTATTAAAAAAAATATTAAATATATAAAATTTATTATATTTAAAAAAAATATCAAGAAAAATAGAAAACAACAAATATATTAATTATAAATAAAAAATAAAATTTATATTATTATAAAAAATTAAAGAAAAATAAATATATTTATAAATTATAAATAACATCTATTTATCAATAAATATATTTAACATTAAAAATGCAAAATATTTTTAAATTTTAGTAATATTATTACCAATAGTACGGTATAAGGCGGTGGTGGAAATTTCAAAAAAGGAAATTTATAGGAGAGGTTGTTTGTTATGAATAAGAAATAGCAAAGCGAAGATATTCATGGATCGAAAGCTAATTAATCTTTCTTACTATTCTTTCTTTCTCTAATTATCTACCTACCTACCTACCTATCTATCTATTTTTCTCTCTCCTTTATCTGTCTAGTTATCTACCTGTCTAGCTATCTATTTGTCTATCTATTTATCTGTAGTGCAGTGTCATTGAGTGTAATATAGTGTAATATAATTATAGGTGGTGTGGTAGAGTGTAGTGGAATGTAGTGTAGTGTAAAATAGTGTAATGTAGTGTAATTTAGTGTAGTGGGATGTAGTAGAGTGTACTTGTGTAGTTGTAGTTGTGGTGTAGTGTAGTATGGTGTAATATAGTGAAGTGCAGTGGAAGGTAGTGTAGTGTAATGTAGTGTGGTGATGTGGTGAAGTATAGTGTAATTTAGTGTGGTGGAGTGTAGTGTAGTGGAATGTAGTGTAATGTAGTATAGTGTAATTTAATGTAGTGGAGTGTAGTGGAGTGTAGTTATGTAGTTGTAGTTATAGTATAGTAAGTATAATAAAGTGTAGTGTAATATAAGGAAGTATAATGTAATGTAGTGCAGTGTAATATACCCGCCAATTTAGCGAGTCTATTTTTCGACCCTCCAAAGTATTCTCAGTACATAACAACATCTAAATAATGTTATCCTCGCGTTATAGTACGAACCACAAATCATTAGGAAAAACACAATATTTCACGATTTCCCTACCTTTTCACGCATCTACATCTTCTTTCTCTTTCTCTTCCCTACTCTACTTTTCATTTATTCATATTATCGAAAAATTAACTTCTAAATTTCCTTTAATTATTTTTTAAATTTAATATAATATATAAAAAAAATAACAAATATCAAAAAATAATAATAAATTTTAAATAAAATTAAATATAATTATAAATAATCTAATAAATATATATATTTTTTTAAAAATATATAATGTTAATAAATATATAATTACAAATACATAAAAATCTATACATATATTTTTTTATTTATATATTCAAATTATTAAATTCTAATTTTTTATATTTACATTACATTTATAATTATATTTTTATTTAAATTAAATTATATCAATATTATTTTAATTTATATTATATTTTATTATATTTACCTAACATATATAAAATAAAAAACCTCGTGTCTATTCCTTTTTTAAAACCTTTCCGTGGAGTTTCGTTGGCAAATTCTTCCTTCAATTTCCTCTGAGTTATCTGTATGACAACAGTCTTAATATTCCAATTTTCTTGTAATTCTTAATTTCGGGCAGAGTACCTCCGCAAAATCATATAATTAAATTAATAATGTATTTTTCTTCTCTTCCAAAGGTGTTCGTTGCAATAGGCCAGAAAATCGCACCGGATCAAAATACGGAGCATTGTCTTCCCCGTGGAAGATACTACCACTTAAGCAAAATATTTCCTATGGCTTGAAGCCCACAAATGTACCCAAACGGATTGGAGACGAATGGCTTGCTCAAGTGGTTGCTGATGCCTGCCCGAACCACGAAAAAAGATCGGAACTTCTACCATCCCTGCAAGCGACGCGATTTCTTGGGCCGGAACAAAAAAAGATAGGGACAGAAGAAACCGTTCATATGACTAAATTGACTAGATACTATGTTGATGTCCTGTCATTTGACATATTCGCCGCTTCACCGCGTCCCTTGTCAGTGGAAACTCGAAAAGTAGCTGTGAACCTTGTGTGAACTCCAGTGGATAAGAAACAGGCAAAAGCCAAGCCTTGTCAAAGTGAAGTGAATGCACAATTGAACATGCCACTTCGCCTCATGTTCACAAAGGGAATCACAGCTTCAAAGTGTGAAGAACCATTTTCAAACTTTGGACCCTCTCATCCTCCCGCATGCAAAAATTCACAGCTCTTGAGTCTGTGTAGCTAGAACTGAAAGCATGACATGCTTCGAAACCCTCGACGTGGTTGGGGTTCAAAAGCATGAAATAAGGCTGGAAAAGGATACGATGCAGGAGGGGTCTTTCAAATCGTCCAAAGATTCACCTCTCAGATTTCCGGCCGCTGTGCTAGATCCCTTGGGGCTTTGCGGCTCAAATCATTTCCAACCCTGCAACTTGTTGAGCTGTCAAATGGGTGGTTTAATGCAAAAAAATATGATACAAAATTGTGGACACACGGGCAGCCAATTTGACTCGCATCAATTTTGTGTGCGTGTTTGGTGAATTTATTGCGCTGCGCAGTCACAATGACAGAGCTGCCCCACAAAAGATTGTTACAAATATGGAAAAGTCCACTGATCATGATGGATTGCAGGGCTCGCTGCCATCACCCGAGGCGCCAGCAGAAAATTCGGCGCTTGGTGCACTTAGCAGGTCAGTCAGGTTGTACCTGAGCATTCATCAGCTGCAAAAGATCCAGGACTCTTCCTTTCACCGTCAATTTTTGGTTCATCCTGTTCTGATCCGTTCATGATCAAACCAACAATATCCAAACGCAAACTGAGGCTGTGCTTTCTTTTTTCTGCAAATGGCTGCCCATCCAATCTCTTCAGGAAGAAAGCTTTGTCCTGGCTGCTGCAAATTCTCAGGTTGCCTGGTTGCTTGCAACCTGGGAAAAGCAGGAAAAGGAAAGCTCGCAGCAAGAAAAAATAAGGCATGTAGCAAGGAGAGTTGTGTGGGAAGGATCGGAACTTCAGTATATTTCGGACTTGACGGGCCAAAAATCTTGCCAGGATTTCCCAAAGCTACTGTGGAAGTAGTTGGCATAGCATGTGTGCCGTTGAACTTTCAAGTGGACAACTAGCTAGCTGTGTCCTCCATCATTGGCCATCGCGGGACCTCAAAGGTCTCCAGGACCGTCCATCCTGCCTGGCAGAATTGTTGGAGAATTGGAAAAGGTTGACAAGGATGAAGTGGGCGTGGCACTTGGTGACATCAACCTTCATTTTGCGTGGCAAGCGTGGCACTTGGCGACATCAACCTTCGTTTTGCGGGGCAGGCGTGGCGCTTATGGCGCTGGGCTGGATCTGGTGGCGCGGTTGGTGCTTGGTCTCCGTTGGTCGCCTGTGACTCCGCGGCACTTCGAGTGGCAGGCCTGGCACTTGGCGACATCAACCTTCGTTTTGCGGGGCAGGCGTGGCACTTGGCGACATCAACCTTCGTTTTGCGGGGAAGGCGCGGCACTTGGTGACATCGACGCGAACACACAAACTTCCACACAGACCTCTTTCACACACACCTTTCACACACAACCTTGAAAACACATCTCTTGTACACACAATTCTTTCACACACAACCTTGTACACACCCAGTCTCTTGCAGACAACTCTTTCAGGCACAACTCTTTCACACACAAATTTGAACACACTTGAACATTCAGCAGAATATCCTGCTCTCAATTTGTTTTCTAGTTAGAACTGTTGAAGTTCGGAGTTGCTCCATCCAAGGTGCACTTGGCAAACTACTTAGAAAGCCAAGGGCCAAGACTTCAAAAGTACAGTCACTCAATTCAGGTCTTGATTCACCGATCTGGTTCAGATTGTGGCAACCTGCAGCACCTCAAACCGAAACAATCATGGTCGAACATCTTGAGCGGCATTCCAGCTGTATGTCTTCTCATACCCAGGAACTGCCTGCAGGTACGTTTACACCTCTCATCATTGGCCTCTTCGTTGGCCATCCACCAATGATGAGAAGGATGGCCCCCTGCGTTTTGAACTATATATTGCTAAAACTCTTTGGTACAGAGCTGACGCGCACACAAACAGGGACAGCGCCCACGTTATCTTGACGGCCCTGCAACAATCGTAGTATGAGAAACCTTTGCTTTGATAAAGTGCAATAAGTTCGTCTATCTTGCCAGACACTTCTGTACGTGGAAAACTATAGCGTCTGATCAAGTGGGCCCTCCACTTGAGGCTCGGCAAACGGAGACGAAGACTGCCAGCTGAACATGCATCACGAATTTGCCATGGTTCAACTAGACGACGGATGGCCCGAGAGCGTAGAGGAGCAGAGTCTTCTGTTGTTAGTATTGAGACACGATATTACAAGACAATGTATTAAAGATGTATGATAGGCAGTCGAGACAAGTAGAATCAAGACACTAGTTTGCATCGTATCCTTCGTATTGTTTTTCACACACAGAAACTTTTACACACAGACGCTTTTGCACAGAAGGGTTTACACACAGAAGCGTTTACACACAGACGCTTTTACACACAGACGCTTTTACACACAGATGCTTTTACACACAGAAGCTTTCACACAGACACGTTTACACACAGGGAATTTTACACACAGACACTTTTACACACAGACACTTTTACACGCAGACGCTTTTACACACAGAAGCGTTTACACACAGACGCTTTTACACACAGAAGCGTTTACACGCAGACGCTTTTTTTACACACAGACGCTTTTACACACAGACGCTTTACACACAGACATGTTTACACACAGGGACTTTTACACACAGACACTTTTACACACAGACGCTTTTACACGCAGACGCTTTTACACACAGAAGCGTTTACACACAGACGCTTTTTTACACACAGAAGCGTTTACACGCAGACGCTTTTACACACAGACGCTTTTACACATAGAAGCTTTTACACACCAACACTTTCACACACAGAGACTTTTACCCACAGACGCTTTTACACACAGACGCTTTTACACACAGACGCTTTTACACACAGACCCTTTTACACACAGACGCTTTTACACACAGACGCTTTTACACACAGACGCTTTTACACACAGACGCTTTTACACACAGACGCTTTTACACACAGACGCTTTTACACACAGACCCTTTTACACACAGAAGCTTTTACACAAAGACACTTTGACACACAGACACTTTTACCCACAGAAGCTTTTACACACACACACTTTCACAGACAGAGGCTTTTACACACAAACGCTTACACAGACGCTTTTACACACAGAAGCTTTTACACACAGACTCCTTTACACGCAGATGCTTTTAAACACAAACACTTTCACACACAGAGGCTTTTACACACAGAAGCTTTTACACACAGACACTTTTACACACAAACGCTTTTACACACAGAAGAATTTACACACAGACGCTTTTACACACAGACGCTTTTGCACACAAACGCTTTTACACACAGAAGCTTTTACACACAGACACTTTTACACACAGACGCTTTTACACACAGAAGCGTTTACACACAGACGCTTTTTTACACACAGAAGCTTTTACACAAAGACGCTTTTACACACAAACAGTTTCACACACAGAGGCTTTTACACACAGAGACTTTTACACACAGACGATTTTACACACAGACGCTTTTACACACAGACGCTTTTACACACAGAAGCTTTTACACGCAGACGCTTTTACACACAGACGCTTTTACACACAGAAGCTTTTACACACAGACTCCTTTACACACAGACGCTTTTACACACAGAGGCTTTTAAACACTTTCACACACAGAGGCTTTTACGCACAGTTTTGCACACAGAAGCTTTTACACGCAGACTCCTTTACACAGACGCTTTTACACACAGGCGCTTTTACACACAGACGCTTTTACACACAGACGCTTTTACACACAGACGCTTTTACACACAAACACTTTCACACACAGACGCTTTTACACACAGAAGCTTTTACACAGAGACTCCTGTACACACAGACGCTTTTACACACAGACACTTTTACACACAGAGGCTTTTACACACAGACGCTTTTACACAGAAGCTTTTTACACACCAACACTTTCAGACACAGAGACTTTTACACACAGAAGGTTTTACACACAGACACTAGACATTTCACACTTCACACACATAGGCTTTTACACACAGATGCCATTACACACAGACACAGAAAGAAGCCTTTATAACAAACACTTTCACACACAGAGACCAGACCCGTGAAATCGCAATTTTACCATTTCGTGCGAAAGGGTTGCGATCGGACCCGTGAAATCGCAATTTTACCGCAGTTTTTGACGTCCAACGTCCATTTTGCGCGTAAGGGTTGCGATTGACACCTCAAAATCGTAATTAATTTAACGTCAGTTTTTGATGTCCAATGTCCATTTCGTGTGAAAGGGTTGCGTTGGACACCTCAAAATCGCAATTTTAGCGCAATTTTTGACGTCCAACGTCCATTTCGTGCGAAAGGGTCCGGCCGACTAACTAAAATCGCAATTTTACGTCAGTTTTTGCCGTCCAACGTCCATTTCGCGCGAAAGAGTTGCGAGGGATACCTCAAAATCGCAATTTTACCTAAGTTTTTGACGTCCAAGGTGCATTTCGTGCGAAAACGTTGCGGCGGACACCTCCAAATCGTAATTTTACCTAGTAGGCTTTGGACGTCCAACGTCCATTTCGTGCGAAAACGTTGCGTTTCGTGGCGCTCCGGCGGCACCGCACCCGCCTTAACAGAGAGATAGAAAGAAGAGCGAGAGAAGATCCGCAGATGTGAAGGTGCGAGGAAATAGAGCAGCAGATGTGAGGGTGTGAAGATGTAAATCTGCAGATGTGAAGCTGTGAAGATGTAGATCAGCAGATGTGAAGGTGTGAAGATGTAGATCTGCAGATGTGAAGGTGTGAAGATGTAGATCTGCAGATGTGAGGGTGTGAAGATTTAGATCAGCAGATGTGAAGGTGTGAAGATGTAGATCAGCAGATGTGGGGGTGTGAAGATGTGGATCTGCAGATGTGAGGGTGTGAAGATGTAGATCTGCAGATGTGAAGGTGTGAAGATGTAGATCTGCAGATGTGAGGGTGTGAAGATGAAGATCAGCAGATGTGAGGGTGTGAAGATGTAGATCAGCAGATGTGAGGGTGTGAAGATGTAGATCAGCAGATGTGAGGGTGTGAAGATGTAGATCAGCAAATGTGAAGGTGTGAAGATGTAGATCAGCAGATGTGAGGGTGTGAAGATGTAGATCAGCAGATGTGAAGGTGTGAAGATGTAGATCTGCAGATGTGAGGGTGTGAAGATGAAGATCAGCAGATGTGAGGGTGTGAAGATGTAGATCAGCAGATGTGAGGGTGTGAAGATGTAGATCAGCAGATGTGAGGGTGTGAAGATGTAGAGCAGCAAATGTGAAGGTGTGAAGATGTAGATCAGCAGATGTGAGGGTGTGAAGATGTAGATCAGCAGATGTGAGAGTGTGAAGATGTATTACAACGGCTGCTTTTTTACGAAGAACCCTTCGCATGCGCTCTGGGGAATTAATTTGTAAGAAATGATGCGACGAATGTGGTCAATGACAAAGCCAAGAAATTCTCCACTCTCAACTGGCCCAAGTTCCACAGGGGCTCCATAAAAAGTGTATCAGCCAGGAAGGAAATACACGGGCTCGAGGAATGAAATGAATTAAATAAAATGAGACGATTGTCAACATACCGAAGGCCTAAACATGACAACTGTCAAGCAGCTAGGGCGTGTTGAAACGAAAAGGCCCATGTTCCCTCCACCATAGTAACAACTAAATTACCCGGACGGGGGGAGATATGGGCACCAATGCCTGCCCCTCGAAATTATTTGAAAATCAAATTCCCAACTGAGAAAATCTGAGATCGAAGAGATGCAGCCACAATGTAAATTAAGCCACTTGGCACAATGGTACGAAATGTACCACGTTTACGAAACTGACCAACAAACGTTGTATGCTGAACGGGTCAGGACCTGCTCATATCCACTGACAGTTGAATGTCACCATGTGTCTGCTTCCACGCGAGGACCAACGACTGAATCGCATCCAACAGGCGTTCTTGTGGGATGGAGTTGATAACCACAGCAAATCATCATTGATGATCCCAAACGAAACCGAAACATCAACAGTTTGAAAATGATCATGAAATCGTTAAGTATTCGGAACAGACAGTTGGCCAAAGAATTGCGGCCAAAGCTGTACACACATAGAATCAATGATGCGCGCAGCTGTTGGCATCAGCACGGCAAATTTGGCACGAAAATTTGAAATCAACCTGCGGCCTTTCAAAAATTGTTTCTTCCGTTTTAGGAAGACAAAAAACCCATTTGGTAAGCGAGGTTGCTTGGTGATGCCCCAAGTGTACTTAGTTTGCAAACGAGTAGAGAGGGCCATGGCCACTTCTGCCTGAGCTTCTTCCAAAGTTCCCGGAAAACGCGAGAACAACTGATTGTCATTCCACGTGTTTGCTGCACCTGTACTGTACAACCGTGGGCAAAAAATTGTGAGTTGATAAATTTCATGGTCAGCATGATGCAAAATGACATGAGATGGAAAAGAAGTTTCGAGTCTTCGGAGGTCGGATTCAGTGAACCTGGGTACTTGGCGCAATTCTCGCACATGTAGAGACCATTGATCAAGCAAAAAATGATGAGCGGTCACAGGTTCCACAGGATCTCCGTGATACCGACTCCACCGATCTATTTCAGATTGAAACTCACGAAAAAATGCATCCCTGGGTTTGAAATATGATGACTGCAAATTGGCATTCTGAAAAATAGATAGGTCGCTGGGCAAACGTAGGTCAGTCAAGGCAGCAGAAAGTGAAACACTTGACCATCAGGAGGACATGGACCGCGACACTCATAGCGAAGACGGCGCCAAATCTGAAAACACGAGCACGCCGCAGAACCAGGTAGGTCAACACAAAGAAGGCCAGGACGACACTTGTGATTGAACAAGAAACGAGCCAATGTAGGTGCAGCTTCAAGTAGTTTGGTAGTAGGAAGGTGTAGAGGAACAGCAAGATGTTTGTGACGAAGAACGTGTGCTTGAAGAAAACGTTGAACATCAGAACAAAATGTGGCATGACTCAAAAATGACACAGACAATGGACGATTGTGTCCAGGCACACTCAAATTGCAAAATAATCATCGTTTTCGAAGAAAGTTTCCGCGCATGACCTCGAATAGGTTGATCAAGGTGCCCTGCTAATCGATGCAGCGCATAAATTTCCCAATCATGAAAAGTACCAGAGCGTAGGCTGCGAAAAGTATGAAATGACAGCCGACCAGGAGCAGTCAAACAAAACAATGTACGCCACGCCTGAGCCTGAAACGAATGCATGGAAGGTACCAACCCCAACGAATACAGTCTGCGTCGAGCTCTTTGAAAAAGGCGATCTCCAATAGGCATAGATGAAAAACGCTGCCTATGTTGTTGAAACTGTACAGTCCATCCCGAAGCTTTTAAACTTGCAGTAATTTTCTTTTGGATAAACGGATGGTTCAACGGTGCTTGCCATTTGGACATGAGAACGTGCTCAAATGTCCAGGCTTCGGAATAAAGGTCAAATGTTTTGAGCACCAAAATCGTGAAAAAGCGAAAGTCAGAACGTCGAGCCCAGTACTTAATTGCTAATTCAGCATGCGCAGCTTTGCCAAGTTTGGCCTGACGGAGTTTTGCCATGCGATTGAAATCCCGCTTGGCGACCCCAATGCTGGTAGAACCGATGTAGAACCGACCATGTTGACTGTACACCCATGGCAGATGACAGGTCAGATCATGAAATGGCATCTTCAAATACACAACGGTGGTGGCAGTGTCGACACAATCAAAAGTATATGAAAAAGGACTGACACCAAGGCTGGGAAGACGACGTAGCCATAAATTGGTGTGAAGGGTGCGAGCCGGGAAAGCAAGCCTATAAGGACCACATGGCAACAGTCTTCGCTGTTGCAACAAGGTCATGAACTATATGGATGAAAAACTTGCGGAGAAAAACTTGCGGAGAATTGAAATATCCGTCATCGCAGCACATGGTGGCAGCGTGCGGACATGGCCTGCTAGTCAGACACTCATGGCTGCACCAATAGAAATGACCTGCAGCAAAGATTTGGGGGTGAGCTTACAAGCATCCCCTACCGGAATCCCATACTGTACCGCTGATGACTGCAATACATCCTTGGCATATCGTTGCTCCTGGAGCATCTCCAAAACTTTCTTTGAAAGTTGTTGGGTCTCCACCGGAAACGACTCCCATTTTTTGACAGATAGAACGCTTGTACCAACCAATGGATGGGGACAAAGCACCGCGGCCTTAGGCTCAAGGGCTTGGTCCGGAGTGAGTGCGGGAGCTCCCCTGGGAGGTTCCTCAACCTTACCTGGGGTTGCAAACATGCTGGCAAGAGATTGCTGTTTAACCAACGGAGCCTGGGTTCGGCGTCTCTTGGCAGGACCATCAGGAACATCACCAACAGAAGAACCAGTAGGAGCACCAGACACCCCAGAAGGAGACGTTAAATTTTCGGTTGTGGTTGGCAGCTGAGCCGACTCAGGACGTGAACGATCGGGTGTCAAGGTCTGCTGAACGTTAGCAGCTTCCAATTGTCGCATGGTCGACAAATCCTGTTTCACAGGAGCAAAGGTTCGAAGATGATCAACAAGGTCCTGAAAAAATGGCTGCAAAAACTCTCCAGGTGAATCCACTTTGCTAGGAACGACTGCATTGGGGTCACGACGGCGATGCAAGCTTTCAGCTGTTGCATCTATGTCGATCCCTGAGTCTCTGATTGCCTTAACAAGCTGTGATAGGAAAACAGATTCCGGAATGGATCGCGTGGTGACTACTCGTAGAAATCTAACTTCACTGAGTGCTCTTAGAGCAAACTCAGAGGCACCATGTCTGGTCAACAAACCGATAGGCACTGTAAGCGGGTTGGTACCTGCCAGGCCACGTTTTCGGGACCAAGCGGAAGGCTGAATGACTCGATGAAAAGGATGGCTGTACACTACAGTGTCATCAAAATGAGTTGATGGGGTTCCATGAACTTGGCAGAGGCACTTCCCGGTGAGGAACTTGATGAGGGGCACCAGATTCCAGGTGGCTCCGCATAGTCCCATTGGCGGTCGGACCGCCAGTCTTTCCGGCTCCACAGGTAGTTCCTGTTCCACTGGCAGGACATGACGAATGAGAGAGCAAAACCCACGGGAGAATTTGGGCCAAAACTTGTCAGATTGCCGAAAAAACTTGGAGACTAAAAACACCGACGAAAGAAGACAGCGTACGTGACCTACACACAAACGGAAATGAGAAGGTGAAAAATTCAACGTTTTGAGACCACGCAAGCTGAATATTCAAACTGTACAAAGTCAAAAACGTGCAATACCAAGAAATTAATGTTTGCGTGACTATTTACTACAAAGTACCCGCTGGATCCTCAGCATCAGTACTAAATGCCAAGCTTTGAATGCAGTGAGAGTCGGTGTTTACTATCCACATGCGTCCATTCTTATGATGGACCGCACCATGATGCAAGGTCTGTTGCAAACACGCTTCTTCACCACCTGAATATACAACTTGACCCGTTCCCCAAGCAGTACCAAGCACCAGGATGTTGGAGGTGTTCTGGAAGACTTCCAAGCATTGTGTATGAGACGTTCAGTACGATCCCACCTGATGTCAGAGGTGGGTTTTGCAGCAAGACGAAAGAAGGACTGAGAGGATTCAAAATGAAGCCTTGAGGGTGCAACAAGGCAATTCTGCAAGATACGGACAATGCCACCCATGGACGACGCATGCACAAAATGCAGGTGTACCACCTCCGCAATGTTGAGCGCTGGCGCCGCGCGGGTTTGCGGAGGAATCTGCCGATCTGACAACTGAGCAGTAAGGACATAATAAGTCTTTAAAGTTTCATCATCGATATGAATATGTTGTTGCGGATCAAACACTGAGAGCCTCAAGTCCAAAAGTTGTTGAGCCATCACACCTGCCTGATGTTGTTGTGATGTTCCTGTGCCTCGACTGGGTGCAGTTTCTGGTCAACCTACCCAGGAACTGTTCAATGTGTTTACGCCAATGTATCCTGGACTGCGACCGGTTCCAAATCGGAACTTTGTTTCTGCAGCACACACACAAATGAACAGGTCATGTATCACACACACAAATGAACAGGTCATGTCTACAGGTGTGACAGAAAACCAGGCCAATATTCGGTCCTGGCTGCGACACCATCAGGATCCGCAGTTTCCTATCAGTGCTGCTTTTGTCAAGTACTTTGCTCAACAGCTTCCTGGTGGTGGACTCAACGAACGGCGGTCAGGTCCCCTAGACCGAACATCACGTATGCTCCGAGGAGGTTGACTTGGAGTTGGTCGAGCAGGAGCTTGTCTGGGAGTTGGTTCAACAGGATCACTTCTCTGAGCCGGTACTGCAGGTGAAACAACGATGGCTGGTTGATTTGGTGTAGCCACTGCCGCTGATGACTGTGAAACAGGCAAAGGTGCCGATGCCGCAGCACCGCGGGTGCCAGACAAATTTCCAGCAACAAAAGAAATATGCTACTCCTCCACAGACGACGGCATGGCAACACTGGGTGAGCGTGAGTTAAATCTGAAAAATGAAAGGAACACCCAATGCTGTAAAACTCAATCAATGCCGATCGACAGATCGGTGCATGTTTCACAAGAGAAATTCAATAGCAGTGAGGAGAGGAATTTACAAGTAGCCTCTCATTCTCAGATGCTGTAATCACACCCAATCAACTCCAGATATAACTTCGGATTTTGTCTGTCCGAAGGCGGCTTGTTTCAACATGAACATGATCTCAGCGGCAAGCATATTGTCCAAATCCATTCCAGACTCATAGACAAGCCCATTGTCCAAATCAATCCGTGGTGTGTGAGCCAAAAGAGGCCGTTTCAATTGAACATTTCAAAAGCCTGGCATACCAGGATCACCACCGGCCTTTGACAGAAACTCGGCTGATTGCACACCTGAACATTCAGCAGAATATCCTGCTCTCAATCTGTTTTCTAGTTAGAACTGTTGAAGTTCGGAATTGCTCCATCCAAGGTGCACTTGGCAAATTACTTAGAAAGCCAAGGACCAAGACTTCAAAAGTACAGTCACTCAATTCAGGTCTTGATTCACGGATCTGGTTCAGATTGCGGCAACCTGCAGCACCTCAAACCGAAACAATCATGGTCGAACATCTTGAGCGGCATTCCAGCTGTATGTCTTCTCATGCCCAGGAACTGCCTGCAGGTACGTTTACAGCTCTCATCATTGGCCTCTTCGTTGGCCATCCACCAATGATGAGAGCGATGACCCCCTGCGTTTTGAACTAAATACTGTTAAAACTCTTTGGTACAGAGCTGGACGCACACACAGACACACTTCCGCACACAACGCTTTCATACACACACACACATGCAACTCTTTCACACAAACTTCAGCACACAACTCTTTCACACGCAACTTTGCCACACACATGTCTTCCACAAACTTGAACACACAAACTTCCACGCACAATGCTTTCACACACGCACACACACAACTCTTTCACACAAACTTCAACACACAACTCCCTCACACGCAACTCTCTCACACACAATTGCTCACAGACAATTCTTTCACACGCAAATTGTCACACACACACACAACTCTTGCACATACAGCGTTTCACACAAAACTCTTTTACACACAACTCTTTCACAGACTGCCTTTCACACACGACTCTTTCACATACAACATTGTCACACACAGACTTTCCTTGTCACACATAGCACTCTCACACACAACTCTTTCACACACAGCTCTATCTATCACCCATAGTTCTTTCACATCATCTGTCTTCCACCATCTCCTATATCTTTCCCCATCCCATTTTCAGACCTGTTTTGAGCTTGTTGGAAGAAGTTGACATGTGGGGTTATCCGGTCCTTTAATTTTTACGTGGCAAGAGTCACAAATGAGGGGTTCATCCTGATTGACATGACACTTTCAGCACGACACTTCATGGCGCCTCCAGGAGGTTGAAGAAGCCTGAAGAACCCGTGCAGCCGCGCCATTCTCCTGTCCAGGTTTCAGGCCTGGAAGCTCCTAGAAACACCACAATGGAATGCCAAAAAACCGCACAATGAACATGAATGAAGGGGCCCTGGCCCAGGAACAGCAACCACTTGCCCTGAAAGCGTCGCAATGCTGCCTGCCAGACGTGAAAGATCTTTCCAAAGCTAACCTGTGCTCCGGGAATCTGAGTGGCTCACCTCCGCGACTTCGGATGGTGGAGGTGGAAAGGAGAGCATCAGGATGGAATTCGATGCCTCGCCATGTCGTGTCCACCAGGCATTCACAACCTGCACAGCTGCACAGCACGGGGGTCCACAATGTTCCACATGCTGAAACGGCGTGTGAATCACATGACTTCTGAAATGCAAACTTTGTTGACTTATCATGCCTGTCCATCATCGAAAACATCCAGGTGCTCCAGCTCTGCCCAAACCTCAGACCAGCGTCTGCTTCATTTGCCAAGAGCCATGGATCCTACAGATCACAAGAAACACACCTCCAACTCAGCTCAGCTATCACTTTTGCTCCCCGTAAGCCCACCTTTTTTTGGCAACTGAGACCTTTCACAAACTATGCAAGTAAACCCAGATTCTGATCTTGCTGCAGAGTACCCTTTGGCTTGGGGCTTGGGGTATGTTGCGTATGGATTGTATCAGGCACTTGGGTGCTTGTAGGGAACACCGCCCCATGTGAGTTAGCGTCGGTAGTTCCATTCTCGAATATGTGCTGAGTGACATCCTATTTTTTGCTCTTCCACCTCTATTTCGGTGGTGAAATTTCCTCATGGTTCTGAAGTTCCCATGTCCAACACCAGGTGGCCCGAACCACTGCAGGCCCTGGGGCTACAGCAGCATTGGCTGCAGCCGCAGCGGCACGCGCTGCCGAGCCTCTCTGTTTATGGCCATCGATGGGGAATATGATCAACCAGATCAACCAGTCGGTTTTGGAGGTGAGCCGCCGTTGACAAACCAAGCTATATCGAGCCTGGCAACTTTCAAATAAACAAATCACGGGGACAATCGAAACCTGAAACCATTGTTTTTACATCAAATGTAGGCTCTTTCGGTATAGATTGTCCCTTCTGGGTTCAACTGCTTGGATCATGGTCACATCAATTGGGCTTCAATGGCCTCAAGCCTTTGTCATCCCTGAACTTGTTGAGGCCGGGATATAGCAAGTGGGTATAGGTCAAAATCCATGGTTCCTATTTTTTTGAAATCCTTTCTTGGTTCACTATTGTGTTTCCTGAGGGTACATGCTTTTTGGCAGGGTTTCCATCATGTTCGAACCTTGTGGCTATAGGGTCATTTCTTTTTCGGAAGGGAACGACAGCACGTGGTGACCAATCAAGTAACAGTCTTAACGGTCGTAACGTCATTCGGCCCATCCCAAGGAATCGATCCAAGCGCCTGAGCTGATGCACTGCTGAAGGTATTGCGTGTCCTGACGACCGCAAGCTGATGTGCATCCCGCTTAGGTGAAGATACCAGGTAAATCAGTCTCACTGAGGGACTAATCCATCCAGAGACGTATTATATATATATATATATATATTACATATATATATATATATTACATATATGTGTATACCAGTAGTACCGCACAAGGCGGTGGCGGAAGTTTCAAAAATAGGAAACCTATAGGAGAGGTTGGTTGTTGTGAATCACGGATGGCAGAGCGAATCCACTGATGGACCGAAAGGTGGTTGGAGTTGTGTTTGCTGGAATGGTTGCAATGGTTGCAGTGGTCACCTCACCCACAACTGCTGGATGTAGTGTGATGTACTGCAACTGTAGTTGTAGTTGTAGCGTAGTGGAGTTGTAGTTGTGGTGTAATGTAATTAGTGTAGTGTAGTTGCAGTCATATAGTTGTAGATGTAGTTGTTTTGTAGTTGTAGTTGTAGTTGTTGTGTGGTTGTAGTTGTTGTGTAGTGTAGTAGTAGTAGTTGTTGTTGTTGTCGTTGTTGTTGTAGTTGTTGTAGTTGTAGTTGTTGTTGTTGCTGTTGTAGTAGTAGTTGTTGTTGTAGCTGTAGTTGTTGTAGTTGTAGTTCTAGTTGTAGTTGTTGTGTAGTTGTAGTTGTAATTGTAGTTGTAGTTGTTGCTGTTGTTGTTGTTGCTGTTGTTGTTGTAGTAGTTGTTGTAGTTGTAGTTCTAGTTGTAGTTGTCGTGTAGTTGTTGTAGTTGTAGTTGTTGTAGTTGTTGTGGTTGGTGTTGTTGTTGTTGTTGTGGTTGTGGTTGGTGTTGTTGTTGTTGTTGCTGTTGTCGTCGAAGTTAGGGTAGTTAAGTTAGTGAAGTTAGTTAAGTTAGTCAAGTTAGTTAAGTTAATCAATGTCTACTTTTTCGACATCTTCACGTCAAAAAAGGCTCAAAACCCTCAGTTTTTTACACTTTTGACTTCGAAATGTGCTTCGCGCCACAACGGCGTGCACTTTTTCGACACTTTTTCGACATCCGAAGCTCCAAAAGTGGTCCGAGACCGTCAGTTTTTAACACTTTTGACTTCAAAATGTACTTCGCGCCACAACGGCGTGCACTTTTTCGACATCTCAACTTCCAAAAGTGCTCCGAGAATGGTGTGTTTTGTACATTTTGACTTGGAAATGTGCTTCGCGCCACAACGGCGTGCACTTTTTCGACATCATAACTTCCAAAAGTGG
>CBDDTI010000598.1:0-4218 GCA_965233585.1 bacterium | reverse complement strand
AATTTTTATTTGATGTGTAAGGAGAGCATTTTGGCAGGTTATAACCAATAACGAGCTCTACTGAACAATGGTCACATATCGAATAGTCGGTTTGTAATTATGAAGTGAAACTCGATTAGCTGAGACTGTGGTGAAACAATTGACAAAGAATATGTTTTTTCGTTGCAAGAAACATCATCTCTAGAACCAAACAGTAGGCATAAAAGAAGTGTCAAATACTCTTCCTTTTAATTAGTTTCTTTCTTCCCGATGATATAGGCTTAACTACTTACGCAAAGTCTTAAATGCGAATGCCAATTTATGCTAATTATCCTGCTATTTTTCGCCAGCGAGAATGCGAAAATCGATTTTGTCAAATAGTTCGAAAATCCGACCGTACTGTTTGATAACGAAACCCCGAAACCTTTGAAAACTCGTTAATTCTTCGTAACAAATTGAAAATTAAAATTGGTTTTTTTTTTTACCTTGGCCGCGATTGCATCGCGAATGCAATTGCATTTTATTCGATTTTTCTGTGTATTTGCTCTTATAACGTCAACGGCGACTGTTTAGTAAATGTAGTGGACTAAACTGTTCGGTTTTTTTTTTTTATTTCCGTGCCAAATGGAGCCTATTGTTTATAGAACACTGTTTCAAAACAGTAGCGCGATCCGTCCATAGTTTTGCTTACGAGAAATACGACATTATTTTGAGGTATAAATCTTGTTTCACTTTTGCGTGGGTGGTTGAAAACCTACCATGACAATGCACCACTGATATGGGTTCCTCACCTACACTTCAAGTTTCACGGCTAATTTGCAGCCACGAAACGTCGCTAATATTGTCATCTGCACAATATAATTCGGATAACTTTTACTGCACACTAGATTATCTCCACAAGTAAGCGCGTAGCTAGGTTGGGTCCTGAGGTGAAAAATAATAACTTTTAGAAACCAGTCCTAAGAAAACAAGCGCCTTGATTGGTTAAAAAATCTTGTTTCTATAACTCGATGGAGACACAGAACTAGCATGAGGTAAGAATTCACATTTTGATAATCATAGTTAACAAGTTGTTTTCCTTTTCCTCGTCGCGGTGTTTTCTAGAAGAAATAGAAAACATGTACTCCGTGATTCTATCGATTTATTGAAACACTCGTGAAAGTTTGGGAGAACTCGAAATAGTTGTGGAAACACTCGCCTGCGGCTCGTGTTCCCACAGCACTTCTCGTTCTCCCAAACGTCCACTCGTGTTTCTATAACTCGATAGAAACACGCTACATGTTTTCTATTTTTTCAACAACAGGTTGCGAAAACGACAGGATAATCTAGTAAGTACCCTCACTTTGACACAGTGTGACCAGCCCCCCTTCCCCCCCCCCCCCCACCCCCTCTTTGAAAAATTTACGCCTCTGACAAGCTTTGTAGAGGGAACTTTACGTAGGCGATGAAAGTGGGAAATTTAAACCAGAACCACATAAAAAAAGTTGGTTCAATCCATATAGAGTTATTCTGCCCTCTGCTTAGGTCATATATATTATTGAAAATAATATAAGCGTTAGAAGTTTTTTCTTTATTCAGAGCTGTTCGAAAACACGATGCTGTTATTAACTAAAACTAAAGCCGTGGGAAATCAGACAGACGACATGTTCCAGACAGTTTGACAATGTGAATTGAAAAGTAACAGCAACTGTCAGTTGAAACTTAATTTACAATACCAACTGCTAACAGAGTAGATTGACAACCAACCTCAAATTTTTTTGTAGAGGAATATTAACTGTTTAACGTTTAAAAGAATGTTTTCGTTGTTCTTCCACCAAACTACGGCATCCTATACTGCGCGAGTTAGGTGGGCGGATATAATTTTTCAAGCATTTTTCGCAACACGCGCAGTTTTGAAAATGGGGGAATATATAAACAATAGCCTCCATTTTGCGCGAAAATATGCTAAGATATTTGTCCGCGGACATCATCCGTACCGAGAAGCAAACAGTTTTCCGAGAGCGTAGCTCGAGGAAAACTGTGAGCTACGAGGAACAGATGATGTCCAAGGACAAATATCCGAGCATATTTTCGCCCCAGATGGAGGCTATTGTGTTTATTATCCTTCAAATATTTTCGCAACGCGGGTGGTTTTGAAAATTGGGGAATGTTTAACAATTATTCACCGAAGTGGAGGTGAATAATACTAGATATCTGCCCAGCCGCAACGCGGGGAGGTAAATATCTACCACTTTCGCCGGCACTGAGGTGAATAATTGTTTTAGTATATACCACACAAGCTGAATAACTAGCGGCCGCAAGAGTAACTTTACTTGTGACAATATACCGACAAAAATGAAAATGTTGAAGAGATGGAAAGACAAAAGGTTTAGCTACGAATGAAATCTTTGAGGAGCTTTCAGGTTAAATTGGTTTCGCAATAAATGCAGTGAAAAATGAAATGATCAAAGAACTTGGTTGTTTGATTATTCTTCGGCGCGCATATCACGGATGATCTCGTATTTCTTACATTTACAAGGCGCTGCGACCGCTTTACTTTGCTTCCGCTGAAGACATTGTGAATTCCCCCCACCGGTGAATTGGTCAAATATAAGTATGGAGAGCAGGTGTCATTTGAATCTACAGGAAACACCTTCTCTAGGTTATCTATTAAAGTCCACCCACGCAAAAAGCGGAATAACAAAAAAAGCATCGCAACAGTGGCAAAACTTCCTCATTTCAGTCAGCCACGGAAGTTTCCAAAGAACATTTGTGAATATCTAGTAAGCGCTATAGAACACTTCAGGGTTGTAATGGCAGGCAACTTAGTCGTGTTCCCGAAAGCATTTCCTTTCTCCCAAACCTTCTTTAGCTCTTGTTACTTTTAGGAGGGACATAGGCATAAAAAATAGAAAGTGGCTCATTGATCTCGATTATCGAAACACAACCTCTGTTTGCTCACGTCGTCAACAGCTTAGGTAGATCTGTGTTTCTACTGAGTTTTCTAAGAACACGTTTCAGTGAAGGTGTTCTTACAGTCTCATACTATTAACATAAAAACGATTTAATATAACATGCAGATGATACCGTTCAACTATTGCTAATTTTCGGATATTTATAAGACTATTTACAGCTGTTTCGAGAAAGATTGTCTTACATACGGTGAAAAGCTTACGCGACAATGGCGAAAGGTATTATGGGTAATGGTGGTTTTTACGGTTCCTTGAGTAAACTTCAAGGTGTTTCAGCGTGGTGGAAGGAAACAGCGCTAACACATATTCGTGTTTTTCTCGTTCCTTGTTGCTGAATCGTCTTGAAACTCAATCAAGCAAAGCCAAACTGTAACTAACCATAATACCAATCGGCATTGTCGCGTAAGCTTTTACACTTTCGTGGGACAACCTTTGTCGAAACAGCTGTATACAACATCTAAAAACTTGGAATTGAGAGTGAAAACTGATATATTACCTTCAAAAACGATTCACGGACCGAGGCTTCTATATAGGCTTCCTTACCATTACCATCTTTAATATTCTTAAGTTATCGTCTTTAAGTTATCAGAAATTTCCAGTGTATTGCGTTATTTATTTTTATTTTGTCTTATCTTTTTGTGTGGCTAATGGAAAAATAAAGTAAAATAAATAAAAAATAAAAGTTAAACCTTAATTCTTGATATCAACCCAAAAACCCGATATCACTTCATGATGACATCGAAAAAATGGATTTCGAAAGACAGCGTATCAACAATCATCGCATAATTCTTAGACAACGGAGACCATGTGTTTACCACCGTGTGCATGCTAAGTTATTTGAATAGTTACCATGACAGCCAGATAATGGCCAAAGACGTAAGAAATATGCGATGAATACCGAGCTGTTGTCTTTCATAATCCATTTCTTCCGATGTCATCATGCAATTATATCGCTTTTTGGATTGGCTACGAAAAATTCTGCAATTCTCTGCCTTTTCAGTGTTTGTAAGGTAAGGATTATCACTAACGAAAGGTGACTTTTCTGGTTATTATTTCCAAGTTTCCAGATACTGTATTTAAAATAGTTTTTAGAATGTCATTTAGCAAACGTTTCTCGGTACTGTCTGCGTAATGTATTAAAATAAGTTTTAGTTTCCTATTAAAATAGGTGGTGTTTTTGGTGCTAAAACACTGAACTAAAATAATTGCTTCTAAGTAATTTCCAAGCAAATGAAACTCGTACAATAAGTTACAATGAGAAAACACCCGGTGAGAACACGTTCGCTGA
>CBDDTI010000597.1:0-2500 GCA_965233585.1 bacterium | reverse complement strand
AATGCAAGGTTTTTGTGAGGAGATTTCCATATGAAAGGTCGGAAAGTAATATATCAAAACGAGAGACAGTGTTTCATCGAGATATCTAAACACTGAGAAAAAGAGTTAAAAATACGACGCGCAGCTTTTCGAGATCGAGCCAATGGAACATTGTGTCGAGCGTTCGATAATCTTCTAAATCGAAACAAAAACTAAAGAGTAAACGAGATGTAAAATCGTCAAAATCTATGCTAATTAAAACCGGGCATCTAATTATGATTTTCTTTGTTTTAACTTGATAAATTATTAATGAGTTTGAGAAAGTCAACTGAAGTGTAAGCATATTCGTCGTCTCTCTAGTAGGAGTCCAATTACGGATTTTGGTTTCACTTAGGGTGCCCAGGACAAAACTCCAACATTTTTAGCTTTCAAAGTATCTTTGTGGGTGCTCTTAAAGAAAGAATAGAAACGGATATCTTTTTTCAGGAGTCGAGTCAAACTCAAGCAACGTCCAACGGTCTAATTCACATTTTCCGATAAGCCTCCCCGACGTTTTGAAATGGGACCCCCACCCCCTTGGGGAGGAGGGTGATATTGTAACAAAACAAAGGTACTCACCAGATGGTCATGTCGTTTTACAAAAAGGGGAGTGACAGGCACCTCAGCCCCCATTAGTCACGCCCCAGCAAAGGAGGAACTGCTCTATATACCTGTAATGAACTGATACAGCCACTGCTATTGTTAGGCAGACAAGCAACTGAAGAACAAACAAGTACTGAGGGTAAAGCACGCACAATGCCATCATCATTCCTAGTCTTCCACACCTGTCAATCATAAGAACATTATGACGAATGACAGGGCTATCATTCCAATCAGTAGTTATCGCCTATCATAGATGCTTGGTATCAAAGATGTCGATTTAACTTGAACTAAAGCTGCAATTTGTTCATTTCACTTGCACTGAAGCATGACAAAGTATGATGTTACTTTAGAATCGGTATGTTGTCTATTTCACTTGAAGCGTTACTTATAAAGAAGTTGATTTCAATAAGACGACAGCAATGTCTATTTCACGTCTCGTTCCACTTAAAAAAAAACAGTATAGTGTCTATTCAAGTAGGAGTGTGAACTCAATGAGCCAAAAGGTTGATTTCGGTGAAGAAAGCAACATGTCCCTTCGTTCTACTTTCTCTTCCGTTTTGCAGGGGCCTCTTCAGTGACATTTTTTTCGAATTAGCATACGCCTTTGCGTAGACAAGTTAGATACGAGTTGCCCCTCAGGACCAAGAGGTTCCAGGGTTTCACCTCTTTCAATGAGGTATGCTTCTCTTGCCTGTCATGATTAGATTGAACGAGTTTAAGAGGAATAACATTTTCGTCATTTCCGTTTTCAAATTGGGGCTGAAGAGCTCTCTGTTTCACAAAATCATGGTGATACATTTCCTCTTCATGCTTTGCTGCTTTTCCAGTACATTGCTTTTGAAATGTTTTTGACAAGGACAGTTCCATATTGTAATGAATGCTAGGATTGACGTCTTAGGGTGTAAATGCAAAGAGTGATAATAGCTTCCAAAAACAGCAGAACATTTACAAAGGTAAGCACAAAACAGAGGAGAGAGATCAGCTTAGTGATTTTGAGACGGCTTCTGCAAAATGCAACAATAGACAGTCTAACGACGTCATTCACGCTATCTCTTGCACGCCTTGCGTGCCTATGTGCGTTATGTTAATACCGATCCGGTATATGTCATTCCCATTTTCCCCTATCCCGCCTTACCGACGACGACGAGAGACCCTAGCCTAGGAACGAAGTTGCTAAAATACCTGTCTAGAACTCCATCAAGTAGAGCTCCATATCTGGAACCTTGGAAAAAGAAAGAAGAAAGTTTCAGTTGTTGGGTTTGCACAAATAATTCGACGCGGTTGGGTTGTTAACACTCTTTTTTCATGTATTTCTGCATTTACTTGTTTACAGCATCATGGCGAGCGATTTCACAACATTGTCACTACCGGTGAAAACTGAAGAAAAATAAAGGACAATACAAATAAACTTAAAGAAAAGGCGAAAGACAAACTAAAGGTGCAAAGAAACTTACATTTTGTGCGGATTTAAGCGACGACTTGCTTATATACTGCGAAGATTCTCAACACACATTCAAGCACGTGCTTTAGCTGAAAACTCACTAAGATCATATGATCAAAACACTCGCTACCTTATGTTACGGTCACGAAGTGTGAAGTAATAATAGAACGTAAACAAAGTCAAGTCCAAGTTTGTTCATTTTGAAACTAAACACAGTGGTTAATTATTGATAATACTACTAGTAACACTAATCACAAGCTCGCAGGTCTGCTCCCACCAAACGCTGATCACCACAGGCAGCTGCGCGGCAATATGAAGTTCAACGTGCCAGTGTGCAAAACGAAGCACCTTAAAAAATCTTTTATTGTTAGCCATAGCCTAAGAATGTAAATTAATATATTTATGTATGTATATTTTCTTGACACAAGATTATCCCAA
>CBDDTI010000596.1:0-4926 GCA_965233585.1 bacterium | reverse complement strand
TTAGTGTTTCACTTAACTTTTGTATAAGATCAATTTAAATACTTTGGATCAGTTTCAGAATAGTTCTTAACAAGTTTTTTGGTTACTGTGGATCAGTTTCAGAATAGTTCTTAACAAGTTTTTGGTTAGTTGGGTTTATAATCTACAAGTACATAGATACAGAGCACCCACAGACCTTCCTAATTTTGAAAATGACTTATGCACACTGGAAACTTTTAGCAAAGTCCTTCATAACAAAACATATGAATGTCACTTCAAGCAAGAATTTTACTGATCTTTTAATTGATCTGTAGGTCGTGATAGTAAATGACTGAAGGTGAATCCAAGAAAGATGGTTTTGAGTTTGAAATAACAGGAAATTTGAAATAACAAAGTTCAAATTAGCCAGGTCCAACTGTACTTAGAGATCAACCAGTGGATATATTCAGGAAGGAAAGCAACATTGACATAGTGAAAATCTCTGTCCAAGAATCTAGCCAGACAAATCATGTGTATCCAGATCAGAGCCAGCTTTTCTCATGCCAAGGCCATGCTGGCTAAGAACACACCTGACAAGGACACGCAGCTCTGCGACAAATGAAGGTTCTGCTAACAAACCACTCTCATTCCCAGACGCCTTATCACTGAAAACTACACAAACATTCTAGGAGCGAGATTGGTGCAACATGCATTGACCCCGGGCAAACACTTTTAAAAGTTGGCCTTGAAGTTGTTCACCTGGATCAAATGCCCCAGCTCTGAGTCATCACGCAAACATTAATTTTCATCCAATGCTGCGTTGGATGAACATGTCTGATCATTTGCACAAGGAACAAAGTTGGATCATTTGGCAAGGTCATGGCATGCTGGGTAAAAATGCTTGATCATTCAACTGGACCTAAAAGGTTGTTTTACGGTCATACCTCAGTTTGACAACAATCGAGTTAAGAACTGAACAACATCAATCAGTCATACTAAACACTTGTACTCATAACACTGAAGGAAAACTTCATCATGAACACACAGAAACAGCTAAATGTTTGTGAATCTCTTGCTAAATAAACTATTTAGGATGTGTTTCTCACAAATGCAAATAACACGAACATGAAATTAATCTCTATTTGAACATATATATAGTTCGCTAACAATCACTTAAGCTTAATTAACAAGACCCACAAGTCGGAAAAAAAGTAGATCAGCTGCAAGGATCATCCGCATATCCCAAAGTCAAGGAAACTCGTCGGAAAGTGAATTCCAAGCGATAGCTGATGTACGCAGTTCTCAATCGTGAAAGTGTTGTACACACTTTGAGCAATGCAAACAGAACCAACAGATGAACATCAAAATCCCAAAACAACGAGATCTTATCAAAGATCGAAAATTGCGAGCCTGTTAACAGTAATGAAGACATAAATCACTAGTCACTGAACAGGAAGACTGTTCAGAAATTTTTATTTTGTGCCGAAGATAAATTTGCGCGGGAAACCAAGGGTCAATTCACCTTTCAACCACAACGAGCCTTTCGCTACACAAACAAAAAATTGAACCGTTCGAAATAAAAATACATCTGCTGCAATGAACTACATGTACATACAGGTGAAAACGGTATCAACGTTTTCAAAAGAACAGAACGGAACTCGAAATCGTAAGTAAGAGTTAATAGGTTTAGAACGAACGCGAGACTGCTACGTACTACTTCAATAGCTATCATTACACACAAGAGTAAAAGAGATTTTTCATACCTTCGTTCTCCCCATCCTTGATCCATAGGTTGTGGAGGTGACAAATGGCACCCAGATACATGGTAAGGCGATGGGTCTATGTAATCAAGGTTAAGGTTGGATAAATCTGTGAAAAATCAACTTACAAACTCTGTCGTGTTCTGAACTGGTTCATGGCAACGTATACTGTAACTTTTCCCCTTCCACATCGCTAAGATCTAGACATTCATTTAATAGTTACACTTATTTAATTTCAAACAAATCAGGGTTGAAAGATAAAGAAACGAGCTACATAGGAAAATAGGTAAGCTAAGTACTGGCAAAGTTATAATTTTGTAATATCTACAAATCATATCGTGACATCTGCTTCTGAAAGTCCATTTACTTTGACTAAGCTTGTGTTGAACAACTCTTGTTGGCTAGAGTATAAGAAGGATATTGTTCGAAAACGATTGTTCGTGTTAAATGGAACAGTTCGGCTGCCTGGAAATCGTCTGTCCCTCACAGGCATACGGTCACCGACATTGTGCATCACTTTGAGATCATCCAGATTATTTAATGCATTCTGTAGATCGAAAGCAGTATCACTCTATCAGACTCGAACCTTCAAAACAAAATGCAACGAAATGTACATAATCCCACAGCAGAAAATCACAATCAGAAAGTGCAAAACAATAAATGACCTGTAAATCAAGGCCGCGGTTCTGTGCGTGTAGGCTGAAGTTCACATTCGGCAGTGATCCACCGCGGTAGTGTGACTGTATTTGCTGATGTTGGGGCTTTCTAGTCGTCTTGCATACAGAGGAGAAATCTACATTCAGCTGTGGACTGACATGTCAACAACGACCAACAAACCAGACGAAAAAAATTCTTTCCTATTAAGAAAATGACAAATACCTCGAGCATGGACACCTCTTTCATTATCTGTTCGAAAGCACGCGTTTCCTCCTCCTGTTTTTGAGTATGCAGCGCGATTTTCTCGGCAAATTTCCTTGGGTTCGCCATATTGGAAGAGTAGGATGAAGCGTGTGTTGTCAGACTTGAGCGGCGTTCCATTTGGTCACAGGGGGTCTGAATATCCACCAATCAGCGCGCAGCAAAACAGAGCTCTATGGCGTTTCTTATTGCGGAAAATGCAAATTGTGAGCACGAAAGTTAGTACGAATGTGGTGTGAAACGCTTGTTTACATCTATAAGGATCTGTTAAATTTTCATACCATGGGAATAATTCCGAGATTGTGACCTATTGGATACGAGAAAACAATCAATTTACAACGCCTTTTTCTTCGTATAAATTTTCTTTGTATCTCAGTTTCGACTCAGTTTGTCTCCAAAGTGAGCAGACCGGCGATTGTTGTACTTCGCGCTAAGTCGGGGCTCACTCGACGATAATCGGAATTTATCCCACTATGCAATGCGGTCTACTCGACGACTCCGAGACGACCAACAGCTTTGCGTTGCCCCAAACAAGAGAGCCTACTCGTAGGGTAGTAGCCACAATCTTGGACGATTTAATGAAAAATTTAATTCCACCCTTCCCCCTATTTCAATGATGAAAAAAGGGCGCATTTTAGGTTTGGCGCGGCCGGGTCATCAAATGGGCTCTTGGCTCCTGTCATCAACGTCATCATTGATTTGGGGAGAGGGGGGGGGGGGGGGGTGGGGGTGTTTGTTTTTCTTACTTTACTCTGACCAAGAGCACAGCTGACAAGACTAACAAGACAAGACTAACAACTTAGATTAGTAAGCATTCCTTGGTGAGCAGCGCCTGTGTAAACTAGCATGCAAGAGATGACTGTCCTCTCTAGGACGTGATATTTGTTGTGATCTTGTTTTGTTCATGAGCATGGAGTTCTCACAGACTCCCGTAGACAGATGCTGTATTTAATCTGTTGCCAGTGCTTTGCCAAGGCGAATTAATGTGCGCTGCTGCTCTTCGAATTGTCGTTGCTCCGTTAAGCTTTCTACGTAGTATCAGCCTTGCATCATTGTTTACTAGTCTTTCTATTTTTGGCTGATCAGATCTTTTACAGAACCTACGTAGACAGGCAGTATTTTCGTTTGCGGTCCTTTGCATCATTTCAACTGTTTTACACTCTCTCTTCTTTCTGTCTTCCATCTTTGTTTTTCAGTGGTGAGCCTAGCTCTGCTCTATACCGAACTCCATTTGGCACGCGCTTTGAAAATTTGCTGCTTTACACCAAAAAGACAGTAAAAACACCTGAGAAAAGGTAACTATTTATTTCGTATTTACTGATATACGTAGTTTTCGGAATTCAATTTCCAGAGTTTAGACCAAAAAAGACAGTAAAAACACCTGAGAAAAGGTAACTATTTCGTATTTACTGATATACGTAGTTTTCGGAATTCAATTCCCAGAGTTTAGATAAAAAGGGTGCAGAGAGGACTGGAGACAGCAATTTTGTTTCCTTATTTCCTCGCATTGTTTTCTCTTCAAAATTGACATTTCCTGATTACACGCACACAGATTGTAAATTGCACTCAATGTTTAATGCATAGATCCGTGTCATATTGACTGATCAGTACACATGATTTAATAATTAATTGAAAATTATTTCCTGCTTAAACAAAACACCTCCCCCCGAAAACGGCAAAAGAACGAAAAAAATAGCAGTCATGGTGACAGTCATGATGAAGAGACAATTTCAGCTCTATATTGTTCCAAAGATTGCATACAGTAATGCGAACATGCCGAAGTTAAGAACAGTTATGTCATTCACAAAAATAATAGAATAGTCACTGTGTCTTCTTCAAATTGAAAAAATTGCGATTGAAAAAAAAAATTAATGTTCGTTCGTCCTCCCGCAAAAATATTCACTAGTCGTGATTCGCGTTGCTCCCAATCAAGCAAACACCTAGCAGAATGAGCAGAAGGTAACTGTATTCTATCCTTACCAAGATTTATTTTTGGAGCCCACGTAAACTGGACATCTTTCTTTTGGCCACCAATATCATTATTACATAACATTATGCAATATCTGAAAATTTGAAATTAACGGTGAAAATATTGTTTTCAGAAATTTTAAAGTAAATTAGCAATATTGTGTTTTACGCCCACCACTCCGATTTCGACCTCGTTCTTGTCACTCTACACTCTCCGATTGACCAACGTAAGCTACCGTTCTTTATTACGTGTGCGATTGATTTATATCATTACTAGAAAATTGGAGCTTGGTCAGTTAGCCGAGGCAATTATTTTTTAATC
>CBDDTI010000595.1:0-3431 GCA_965233585.1 bacterium | reverse complement strand
GCCGAGCGGTGTTTCCCCCTTATTTACGCCAATATGTCTGTTGTCATTACTTTAGTTAATTCTATAGTTGGGTAGAGTTCCATGTAGCTCAAATCTTAACCGAAACAGTGACATTAATGTAAAAAAAAAATATTATTATTATTATTATTATCATTATCATTATCATTATCATTATCATTATCATTATCATTATCATTATCATTATCATTATCATTATCATTATCATTATCATTAAAATTATTATCATTATCATTATCATTATAAAGCTTAAAATTCATCATCTTTATTCACTTAGCACTACTCACAGTGACTTCGACAGTGGTGATCTTAACAGTAGGCAGGATGCCTGTCACATGGAAACTCAGTTGAATGACATTCTACTTCATGAACTCTCATAGCTCAGTGCAGAGAGCACCTGCTCGTTTTTTGGGAAGTCATGGGTTCAGTTGCTTTTGGGGACTGAAAGCTTTTCTTTGTCCCACTCTCATGCCATGTTGATCAATTCATCTTTCACATTAATTTTTATTACCGAACTTAAAATGCCCCATCTTTATTCACTTATCAAATAGAATCTTTGTTGTTGTGCATGTGTTCAGTAATTGATAACAGATGACGTCAAAATGTGGTAAGAACAATTAAGTGGAACTAGATGATAGCCGAGTGTGTCACTGGATGTTCTATTTGCTATTCATTGGGTTACTTATTCCATGTATTTATTTGGGATTTGTAACCATTTGCAGACGATTTGCATTGTCCATCTCAATGTCCATGATATTATATTTCTTTGTCTATTTTATAGTGTATAGAAAAAGTCGGAAAGATCAGGAAAATAAACGCCAATGGGGATGTACACATAGGCTATGGTCGCCAATCGTGGGTTTTCCATCCTGATGCCGTGACAAAGGTAATCTGGCAATGTAATTTTCAATCGTCAATCGTACTGCATACAATTTTTAACAAATAAAGAAGCCTAAGCTGTGTATATATTACACTGCAATAAGACACGACAGGCATTTGAGAACACAAAGAAATGTAGAAAAACACGAGCTGCAGGGGAGGGTTTTCTAATTTCTCAAGTGTCCTGAAATGTTCGGAGAATTTTATCACAGTGTACTACACGGCTTAGGCTTCTTTATTTACTTTATGATATAGAGATAATGTGGCGATCGAAAAACAAGGAAACACACTTTTTTCTGTTTTATACTTAGATAACACATGGGTTTTCGACTAATCAGATCGTGCGCAGATCTGTATTATAAATACTAGTACAGCTATACTTTTTTCTTTCTACGTCTCTTACAATATTAAATACTGTAAATATTTACACTCTACTTACTACACATACACTACTTACATTTATTATACTAAAGCTTGCACTTCAATATGGCAACTTTAACACTACTTACAAAAATAATGCTTACACTTCTTGCAATACTTAGAGCGCTTACCATTTGTCAGAACTGACCGGTCGGTTCGGACTGTGCGTAAATGGAACGCGTCATGCAGTTCTGAGACCTGAGAGAGCTGGTTCTGGCCGAACTGGCCCTGCTCTTGGAGTTAGCGCCAGCCAGTTCTCTCGCTCCTGTGCGGCTACATGCGTGAAATGCGCGGGAATTTGAGAATTGCAGCTGGAAATACCTGGATTTTTCCAGTCTCCTCATTCAAAATGGCTGAAATGAAAGAAACATCGCACAAGTTTGGTAAGCATGGGTAATTTGTATTATTTTCTGCTATCTTGGTTGCCAAGGTTGTTTTTGGCGAAGTTCCTTGCGATACTTACCAAGCAAACATACTATCTTTAAACTATTACAGGACTCGAGGATGAAGAAGAAACAGCCACAAAGCTCATAACATGGTCGACAAGCAGTACTCGACTTTTGATTTCACTCCGACGAGAAAACGACAGCCTGTTTACAAAAGGAAAAAATACGAAAGAACGTCGCGTGGGCGAGAGTGGCAGAAAAATTTAATTCAACAAGCAGTGTTAAAGTAACCGGGGAGCAATGCTCCAATAAATGAAAGAAGTTAGAAGACAAGTTTAAAAAAACTCAGGAGCACAACGACGGGGAACGACAGAAAAGAATGTGAATTTCAAGAAGAACTGACAGACTTTTTCAGATATGATCCCAAAGTTGTCCCCACTTTAACAGTTTCCTCGATGGCAGCTTCTAGATCTGGTGGCACAGACTCTGCTGATAGTACGGAGGAAGACGAGCCAGAGCAATTGCCTCGGAAAAGAGACCAGCCAGCGAAAAAGAAAAAACGACAAAGGTCAAAATCATCCGCGTTGGAGATGATTGAATTTTTGAGAGAGTTTAGAGAAGACAAGACGTTTAACAAACGTAAAAACCGCGCTCTTTTAACTCTTAGGCGCTCACAAAACACCACGAAATATTTAGCAACAACGTTTTGCGAAAAAACATTACCCGGAAACAGTTAAGATTGGAAACAATAGAGATTGCGTGATTTAGAGTTGGCTCAGTGCCTGCGTTGTAAGAGATTTTATTTCACATTCTTTGCATTGCGTGGTTGCGTGATTTGCAATCGGAGACTTGTTTGCCTTGCTCTAAGGAGAAAAGGTCTTACAACTGACCCTTCAGACGAATATATATTAGGATATGTTCAAAGGGTTTTGACCAGCGCCGAGGTTTTATTTTTTCCCCAGAAAACTCAACCCTTGCTTCTGGCGAGGTAAACACGATCTTATTTATTACCGTAAGGGCATTCCAGTAAACACGATCTTATTTAATATCACCGTCAGTGCATTCCATGGCTGAAGCCAGACATAATACTGTACCTTGTTTAGCGCATTGAATATTCCCTTCAGATTACAAAATCACCTTCTGTTTTGCACAGACACGAAAATATAGCTTAACTCTGGATAATTTCAGCCTTAGTAGCCTGCAACTGGTCCCAAATTAGATTCTTTATCCTTGCAAATGTCCCGACGTGTATGTCCGAGGGATTATGGCCCAATTTTGATCAAATAAACATTTCTCACAGACGGCCATGTTCTCTCTGAATAGTTAATTTGCTAACTTGACAAAAGGCTCCTGAGAGGGGGATATGACGAAAAGAGCTGAGAAATGGCCTGTAATTGGCTGATGATGACATCATCCGGTGATGACAATAGGCCGAGTGGGAGTTTGGGTCTGCTCACCGACAAAACTACGAAAAAAAAAAATAAAAATAAACCGAAGGCAGAGCAAGAAACCGCCCAGCCTACGGCTGCGCGGTTTAAAAAACGTAAAGAGGAGCAAGAAAAAATTTCCATTGCTGAAAGGATGCACGAGGATAAAGTGTCATGAATAGATTCATAGACATTCTGGCCAAAAAATAGTCTTTTTAATAGCTTTCTTGATTTTTTTAATATCTTATTCTTGCATGCTTTTATTGTTTTTAACACCCCGCTTTTAAACATTTTCATACTT
>CBDDTI010000594.1:0-25979 GCA_965233585.1 bacterium | reverse complement strand
ATTTTATAGAGGCATTCTCTGTTGGGGGAAGGGGTATAAAGTGGCCAGTCCAACATAGATTCTGTTTTTTCAGGGTTTTACTTGGACTGGCCACTTTATAGAGGCATTCTCTGTTGGGGGAGGGGGTATAAAGTGGCCAGTCCAACATAGATTCTGTTTTTTCAGGGGTTTTACTTGGACTGGCCACTTTATAGAGGCATTCTCTGTTAGGGGAGGGGGTATAAAGTGTCCAACATAGATTCTGTTTTTTCAGGGGTTTTACCTGGACCGGCCACTTTATAGAGGCATTCTCTGTTGGGGGAGGGGGTATAAAGTGGCCAGTCCAACATAGATTCTGTTTTTTCAGGGGTTTTACCTGGACTGGCCACTTTATAGAGGCATTCTCTGTTGGGGGAAGGGGTATAAAGTGGCCAGTCCAACATAGATTCTGTTTTTTCAGGGGTTTTACCTGGATTGGCCACTTTATAGAGGCATTCTCTGTTTGGGGGAAGGGGTATAAAGTGGCCAGTCCAACATAGATTCTATTTTTTCAGGGGTTTTACTTGGACTGGCCACTTTATAGAGGCATTCTCTGTTGGGGGAGGGGGTATAAAGTGGCCAGTCCAACATAGATTTTGTTTTTTCAGAGGTTTTACCTGGACTGGCCACTTTATAGAGGCATTCTCTGTTGGGGGAGGGGGTATAAAGTGGCCAGTCCAACATAGATTCTGTTTTTTCAGGGGTTTTACCTGGACTGTCCACTTTATAGAGGCATTCTCTGTTGGGGGAGGGGGTATAAAGTGGCCAGTCCAACATAGATTCTGTTTTTTCAGGGGTTTTACTTGGACTGGCCATTTTATAGAGGCATTCTCTGTTGGGGGAAGGGGTATAAAGTGGCCAGTCCAACATAGATTCTGTTTTTTCAGGGTTTTACTTGGACTGGCCACTTTATAGAGGCATTCTCTGTTGGGGGAGGGGGTATAAAGTGGCCAGTCCAACATAGATTCTGTTTTTTCAGGGGTTTTACTTGGACTGGCCACTTTATAGAGGCATTCTCTGTTAGGGGAGGGGGTATAAAGTGTCCAACATAGATTCTGTTTTTTCAGGGGTTTTACCTGGACCGGCCACTTTATAGAGGCATTCTCTGTTGGGGGAGGGGGTATAAAGTGGCCAGTCCAACATAGATTCTGTTTTTTCAGGGGTTTTACCTGGACTGGCCACTTTATAGAGGCATTCTCTGTTGGGGGAAGGGGTATAAAGTGGCCAGTCCAACATAGATTCTGTTTTTTCAGGGGTTTTACCTGGACTGGCCACTTTATAGAGGCATTCTCTGTTTGGGGGAAGGGGTATAAAGTGGCCAGTCCAACATAGATTCTATTTTTTCAGGGGTTTTACTTGGACTGGCCACTTTATAGAGGCATTCTCTGTTGGGGGAGGGGGTATAAAGTGGCCAGTCCAACATAGATTTTGTTTTTTCAGAGGTTTTACCTGAACTGGCCACTTTATAGAGGCATTCTCTGTTGGGGGAGGGGGTATAAAGTGGCCAGTCCAACATAGATTCTGTTTTTTCAGGGGTTTTACCTGGACTGTCCACTTTATAGAGGCATTCTCTGTTGGGGGAGGGGGTATAAAGTGGCCAATCCAACATAGATTCTATTTTTTCAGGGGTTTTACTTGGACTGGCCACTTTATAGAGGCATTCTCTGTTGGGGGAGGGGGTATAAAGTGGCCAGTCCAACATAGATTCTGTTTTTTCAGAGGTTTTACCTGGACTGGCCACTTTATAGAGGCATTCTCTGTTGGGGGAAGGGGTATAAAGTGGCCAGTCCAACATAGATTCTGTTTTTTCAGGGGTTTTACCTGGACTGGCCACTTTATAGAGGCATTCTCTGTTGGGGGAGGGGGTATAAAGTGGCCAGTCCAACATAGATTCTGTTTTTTCAGGGGTTTTACCTGGACTGGCCACTTTATAGAGAAGAAGATTTCCCTTGAAAGGGGTCCTCAGGGTGAATGGGGTCCTGGGCGCGCCGCGCGCGCGCTTGCCAAAAAGGTCTCAAAATTGAAGCCATTTTGGCGCGCGCGCGCGCGGCGCGACCAGGACCCCTTTCACCCCAAGGACCCCTTTCAAAGGAAAGTGTGTTAGAGGCATTCTCTGTTGGGGGAGGGGGTATAAAGTGGCCAGTCCAACATAGAGTTTGTTTTACCATAGATTCTGTTAACGACTTCGATATAGATATTTGTCTGGCTGTCGGTTTCGTTCGGTTTCGAAGTCATTCGAAGTCTTTTGGGTTCCCCATCGATGAGATCGATGATATTCCCCCAAAGTTTGAACGTGGCCCCTCAACTTTATAGATAATCATGTCGATGCTTCCATCGTCGCGATTAAGAAAATTATCGCTACTACAACGATCGTTGTTTAGTAGGAAATCCACATTATAGTGCCACTGTTCGACACAAGTATTACTATCTGGATGTTCGGTGTCTCACTTTATAGTCATGGGACATGTTCACAAGTACCCTCAAAAACCTACATCGAGTTTTATGTTTTTACGCGGCAAGGCGACTTTATACAAATGTTGGATTTTGACTTTATAGACAAAACATGTTGGCTTTCCACTTTATAAACTCCAAACATGTGGCCATTCCAGTTTATACCAGGCTATTCTCTATAAAGTCGGCCGCAAAGCATCTAGCGAGCTGTACATGGGGATTTTATTTCCTAGAATCAAGGAAATAAGGCTGAATTAAGCTTATTCCTGGCTTATTTCTTGAAAGAAATTATGAACCCGAATTAAAGAAATAAGCTTGTTTCTGGCTTATTTCTTCATCGAATGAAAAATGCTTATTTCCCAAATTCTTTTTGCCTCAATCATCAGGGAGAAACAAAGGAATAAGGAAACAAAGGGTGGCCTCTGCGTTCTTTTTGGTCGTTGGAAAAGCAAGTATTTGATATGTTCCTTTGAGCCAGAAGACTTTGGTTCATAATCTCATGTCCAGGGAACCCCCGAATTAGCGGCTGAGAATTCCAACTGTATGCCAATGAGTGCTTAGTTTATAGTGCTGATAACGCATTCATTTGATACTTATTGAGGTGTCGTTGAATCCTTTTTTCCCGCAAAACCTTATCGAAATAAGGTTGAATTAGGGAAATAGCGGTTCGCAATGTCTATCTTCGGATTCGATGAAGAAATAAGGGCTTATTCCCTAGAATTAAGCCCGAATTAAGCCTATTTCTGCCCAACCTAAAGCTTGACACCTGAGCCATAGAAATAAGGAATTGGGGTGGTTTTATGTGGTTTTCTTATTTCTAGAAATAAGGCTGTTTTGGGGGGGGCCAGTTAGGGTAGCCCCCCCCAGCAATCTATGATTGTTGTTGTTGGTGTTGGCGTTGGTGTTGTTGTTGGTGTTGGCGTTGGCTTTGGAGTTGGTGTTGGTGTTGTTGTTGGTGTTGTTGTTGGGGTTGTTGTTCTGGTTGTTGTTCTGGTTGTTGTTCTGGTTGTTGTTCTGGTTGTTGTTCTGGTTGTTGTTTTGTTGTTGTGTTGTTGTTTTGTTGTTGCTTTGTTGTTGTTGCTGCTGTTGTTGTTATTGTTGTTGTTGTTCGTTGTTGTTGTTCGTTGTTGTTGTTGTTGGTTGTTGTTTCTGGTGGTGGTATTGTTGTTGTCTTTTTGATTTTGATTATTTTTTTTGTTATTCGAATTTCCCATAGAAAATGGGTGGCGTTAAGACCCCCTACAAAATGGGTTTTTATGGGTTGTTTTGTAGTGAGGTTACCTTGTGAAAAGGTTTAAGGCCCATTTTAAGTTTGGATAACAAGTTATTTTGTACAAAAAAATGCCGGGACCCATGGATAAAAATAGAAATTTGATCGAAAAAGGAACTTTTTAAGGCCAGGTAATTTGTTAAGATTGGAATCCTTGCATTTTGTAGTGAATTTATTGTGTTTTTGGCTGAAATTAAAATTAAAAAAAAATATTTATTTAAAAAAATGCCAAATAAATATATAGAAATGTAGGAACTTAATATTAAGAGTTGGGAGGAATGGACTGGCAGATTTAGGCACCTCATTTTGTAGTGTTTTTATATGTTAAAATCGTTTTGTATACCTAATGGTAACCCATTTTGTAATGTTATTATGAAGTAAAATTATTTTGTACACCCAATAGAGGCACCACTTATTCCTGCGGCACTGCTCTGAGACGGTGCAGCAAGATCATGATCGGCCTCAAGGTGAAGAAAACTATCATCACTTTTACTGGTACAAGTGTCTTGGTACATTGGCCCGGCCAGGTTGGACCTATTTTTTTGCCTTGGATCTTCATGGATCTTCGTCATATTCCCTAACCATCCCTAACCTTGGGTTAAGATGCACCAACATCCCCGCGCAGTATCCCATGTTGGTGCTTTAACGCCCCCGTCACACAAACGAACCGCGCAGAAGTGATTATAACCCTGGCGGTGCCATCTTGACACCAAGACTCCAAGCCAAAATATGCTCCGATTGCCACGGGCTAACTATTGAGACACGCCTGACTATTAAAATGTGCATCAATGTGCTGCATTCCGATCTCTGGTTGCCTGCGCAAGCGAGTGAGAGGCCATGGCGCAGCGAGACAATCGGTGTAGCTGCAAGAAAAATGAGCGAATATTTTTGTGCCAGAAGGCATCTTCAAGTTGGATTTTTGGTGTGTTTTGGGTTTACTACAAAATGGATATCTTGAAATTGATTACGCTAAGTGGCTTTTGATTTTTCAAACTGCTCAGGGACCATCGGACCCTGTTTTTAATCTACAAATTGGGTCTTAAAAAGTGTTGAAAAGAGTCTTTGAAAACATTTTTGATGAAAAAGCAAAATCAATCCTGTTTTAACTAATTTTCAGCACTTATTTTGTAGTGAAAAGGCCTATGCAAGGCCAGGCACTTTGTAGAGAAATTTCCAGGCAGCCCATTTTGTAGATTGAGTCAAATCATTTTGTAGAGAAAATTGCCGGGACTATTACTAAATGGGTGACTGCAACACCACACCCCTAACTCGAAGGGGATAATTTTTTGGGATTTGTTCAACTTACTTATTAAAGTAAAAGCTCTAACTGTTGGAAACAGTGGGCCGACCCTCGTGTTAAATAATAATATAAAAAATTTAATTATAATTTACACAATAATTATCTATTTATGCAAATTTAAATTTCATACATGTTTTTAATATTTTTTTATTATTTAATTATTTATTTATTTCATTTATTTTTTAAAAAAATAATTTTTAATAAAAATGTGGCATATATTACGAAACTACATAAAAGAAATACTCATTTAATTTGATTAGGCTCTATGCTAATGCCTTTCTAGAATCTTATTGGCTTCCCAGATCTTCTCTGGAAGCTTTTCCAGACCATTTGATTTCACGTACCCTAACTCTGTACCAGAGCCTCCCGGATTTTCTAGACAACCTTCTCGGAACCCTGACCTTGTCCAGGACCTTCTCCGAATCCTGTTGAACCTGACCTGGCTTTGCACCAAAGCCTCCCAGACCTTCTTCCGAACTGTTTCCGAAAGTTTTCTGGGCTGAAGACCCCATTAATTAGCTTACACTATTTGAATTTTTACGTTTTTATCATCCTTACCAATAATTAATTGCATAAATAAATTTAATGAATGCAATTTTTGGAAAAAACATTATGGATAAATAATACAAAAATAAAAAGGTCGGGGAGTTACGATGGAAACAAATATATATATTAAATTTTTTTTTCAACGAATAATTCGGAATGAATTAATAACTTATAATATACACCAATTTATACATCGAACTTTCCGATTTTACAACGAATTATGTCAAGTCAATATAAACAATATATTGAAATTAAATTACCCATTTAAAAAAATACGACGTCTCAAGCCGTATTATGCTAATAGTAATGAGCATCGCTTAATTTTGAATCGAAGCAACAAATGCAGGAAAAAGCTAATGCCAGCCTTGCCAACAAAGTAACAAGAAGAAATATAAGTTGTTAAGAACCCTTATCGGAAGTCAAATGCTTCCCCAAGTTGCCACCAAAAGTTCCTCCCCAAACAAAAGTAATCGAAGCATATTTCGCGCATAGAAAAGTTGATATTTATTCCAGAAATCTTCATGCTCGTGCGCGGAGGTGTCCCCAAAGTGCCCGTAACCACCAACAGATATTTCCATATATTATTTCCAATTTTTTTCCGGAAATATTTTTTTGCGACAAAATACCAAAAATTTCTGCAAAAAACCAAAGTTTCCGGAAACCAAAGTTGCGCCAAAAATTTCTGCGACAAGCCACTCAGCGAAGTAGTTTGTTGAATTATTTCCAAACTAAATAAAATAAAATTTTGCCCCAAAATAAAATTCTTCAACACAATGAATCCTCTAAATTATTTCCGAAAACTTGTCAAAAATTACCCCTAAAGGGTTTTTTGCCGAATTTCTTTCCAAAATTATTTTTAAAATTATCTCCGCAACGCAGACCCACACCTATTCCGAAAAGGTGCCCCCAAAGCTGGTTACCAAACTTTCCTTCAGGTGCACAGACCAGCTGCAAGCTTGCCTTCTTAAACTTATTCCGAAAGCGGACACAAGCTCTTTGATTTGAAAAAATTTGGTTGTCAATGTTTCTCTCCACGCCTTCCCAACTCCCCACATATATTGCCCACCCCCCTCCAATGTTCACCGAATCTGCGTCCCAAAAAAGCTACCGAAAATTCAATTGGTGATTCCCCGAGCTGCCTTGAAACTGATCCGGAAAGCTGGCCAAAGCTTTCCCCAGTGTTGCTCCGCAAAAATGTTCCCTGAAGGGTTTCTCCAAGAATATTGCCCTAAAGCTGGATTCTGCAAACCTGTTCGACAAAAGAACTCCCACAAGCCATTCTTGAAAGAATATTGTAAGTAAATAAAGCCCCAGAGCTGCAAATCGATGCCCCAAAAAAGCCCGAAAGCAGTTGCACGGCTAGAGAACCGCAGCTGGGGAAGACTTGTACAGAGTAGCTGGAGCAGGCAATCACTGCCGGCAAAGCTCACAAAGTTGTGCTAAATGCTGCTCTCCGTAGCTGTTGCCGCAAAGATGCGATTCTGCAAGCCGTGTAGAAAGTCTTCCCAGAGCCATTCTCTACAGCGGCTCCCAAAAAGGCGTCCCAAAGCTGCTCAGCCTGCCCCCGAAACTTATTTCTGAAATTTTTTATAAAAATTTTCTTCTTGGTCTTCCCAAGTGGTTTTCGAAAGCACTTCTGCAAAGTTGTTTTCAATTTCAACCTGGTCCCCCAAAAATCAAAGGCCGAAAAGCTGTTACCTTTCGCTGCGCTGGTGTGGAAAGCTGCTACCTAATTTTTTTTCCCGCTTCGGCTCCCCAAGGGTTATGCACCAAAGCTGTTTTCCAAAGGAATTGCCTTAAATATTCAACAAAACGGACTTCGGAAAAAAACATCTTGCAAAGAGTCTCCCAAAAACAGCGCGTCAAAACAAATACCAGAAGGTCCTTTTCAAAGCTATTGCTGCATATTTGGAACCTGTTAAAGCGATACACTGAAAGGCCCCCCAAACATAATGTGCAAACACACCTTCTGAAAGCTGTATACTGAATAATCTTCTCCGAAGCGGTTTGTGTTCAGACAGATCGTAATAGTAAAAATTGTTTTAAAGACATGCACTGAAAATTTGCAGGGTAGGGGATCGGGTGTTCGATTTCTGTGGAACCATATGCAAAAAATCAGGGAGACGGGGGAGCAGAGAGGCGGAGTTGATAGGAACTCCCAGGTCATCGAGCCAACCGTCACCTGACAACTAAAAACCGCACAGATGGTGCAGCTCATATCTGGTTCTCACGCGGGACCCAACAATGAACAGCCATGCGGTTTTAACCGAGGCACCGCCACACTCTTACCCACCACCAGATAACTTAACATATTTGTTCGCCCCATAGTGACCCCAGACAAAAACAGTTGCATGTGGTAAATAAACGCAAATGGAAAGTTCTCAGTGTTGTATTCGCAAGAAATCCCAAAATTGTAGCATATTTTTGGAAATTTGAGCTTGCAGCAATGATTTTTGGGAAAATTGGACTCGGGGTTAAAGTGCCAAAATAACTGAAAGACTTACCGAGCGACACAGGACCGAGCGGGGGGGAATCGAATCCCCGACCGACCCTCACAACCCCACTGCATTTTCTTATTGGGACACTGAATGGGGAGAAGAGAAATTTTTCCCAAATCATTTGATTTTCCCAAAATCGTTGTAACATTTCGACCTCCGAGCACAGATTTTGTTTGGTATTTGCGTACATTAGAGTGAATTTTGGATAAAATTGGCCTCGGGAGACTGCACGCACGCGCTCTGTGTAAGGCCACATCGGAAATGATTGAATGTGTTACACGGTACTGATTGTTGTGTTATAAAGCAAATTCTTTGGATTAGAATTATTTATTTAAAATGAAAATAAATAAATATAATATTTTTTTTTGCTGGTAACGATTTGATTATATATTAATAAGGGATTCCTAATTATAATAAATATAAAAAAAAATATTTTTTTTCAATATTACTACAATTTTTTTATAATTAATATTTTTTTTTTCCATAAAATAAAACTTATTTAAAATTAATAATAAAAATATTGAAATTATATAATTATATTGTTGAAATTAAATTTATTATATATATATTTTTTTTTAAAATCCTCGTATAATATAGCTAATATTCCCTATATTGAAATCAACCATTAATATTATATCAAAATATATTTTATTTTATTTTTTAGAAAATAAACAAAAATAACATTTTATTTTATTTAAAAAAATTATATATATCAAAAAATATTATGCACGGAAAATATTTTTTTTCTGAATATTTCTTGATTATTAACAATAATATATTTTCAACAATTATATTTTTTTTCCGGGAAAATAATCTCATTAGCCAACTTTTTTTGCGGACGAATCAGCCACTTCAAATCATTGGGAAATTCAATATATCTGTTGGGATTTTAGATATAATATTGGTTTGTTGTTTTGTATATTTGACCCAAAAGAAGGTATTTTATACATTTTTTAATTTCAATTAATTTTATTGAGAAATTATAATTTCAAGTTCCAAATTCATTGTATTATTTTGTTTGGGAAATTGGTTATTTTTTTGGAAAAAAAAGGGCCTGATTCAATAATTTTAATAATAGATATCCATATGCTATATTTGTTTGCCATTCAAAAACCATTCGGAAATATTTTTTCCACAGGAAAAAAAAATCACTGACCTTTTGCATCTGAGTCAGATCCGCCACTCCAAACCGCCCACAAGAGGAAAAAACGAGGCAGAAAAAAAAATCTTGCTTTCCTGGTCAAATTCTTATCAATGTAAGTATAAATGTAGGGCAGGATAATTCCACATGTTGATAACTTCTCCAGACTTAGATTGAGTACAGAAAAGCAACAACGGCAGAGGAAGGATCAGAGTGATGGAGGGGTGATTGTGGGTGGGTTTGTATGTACCTATGTATGTGCATGAAACGGTATGTCACTTTAGTAGGGTATTAACGATATGTATATCGGGTGTCAGAGGCAGTTTGTCAGTGAGAGTGAGTGAGTCAGTGTGAGTCAGTGAGTGTGATCGAGTGTGAGTGAGTGTGAGTGAGTGTGTGTGAGTGAGTGAGAGGGAGTGAGAGTGGGTGACTGAAGGAGCATATGTATGAGAAAATAAGTAAATAATAAAATCGTATGGAATTATTATTCCATATTTACCACGTAAAAGCCACCAGCGATACACACTGTCTCACACCTGCCACGTAAAAGAGGCAGAAAACCAGGGACGCCAGAGGCACCCGTGGCCACAAAAGGCTTGTCAATTTTTGCTATCGTCGTGGTTAATATCCATCAAATTGTTATCAATATGTCGTCGATTCAGAACTATTTAGTCCCACAAATAAAGGGTTCCCAATACCTTTGATCCAGCCACTTTAGCGGTTTATATTTTTATCGAGTAACAAAACACTGGTGTATATTCCGTATTAATAATTTTTGTTAACACAGAACAGAAAGCCCAACTTTTTGTTTCTTGGGAATAGCACTCAGAAAAGGGAATAAAGCGTCGAAAAAATAATTCCTATTTATATATTCCAATATTTCTTTATTTATCCATAGGTTTCAAATTGTCCTCTAGTTATTATTACTTTATCAATAACCCTGGTCGAATTTTTTGCTATAAAACTGATTTCTTAATTAAAAAATGATTTATATCCCGGAACTAAATTTTGAAAGAAACCACCCTGAAAAAAAAAATATTCATTGGAAATCAATTTTATGACAGAAATAACCCAACCATGCTCGACACATTCAAAATTTGATGTCGTCGTGGTCTTGATAAAAATCCTAAATTTTCGTCCAGCAATGAAATAACATTGATTGTGTTTGTGCTGGAGTCGAAAAATCGTATGTCCCTCCACAATGCGGACAAATAATTTTTGGCAATGTTCCTGTGACCTGGACGATTACTTGCTCAAGAGCGTATTTGCTTTTCCGTGATCTCCTGCCTTGTTTTTGACAATTTCAGTTCAGGTACAGGAGCAAAAAGATAGTAATTGCTTTTTCAAGTCACTGATTCAACAATTTTCTTCTTCCAATTGGCAAAATCTCATTGTATTCTTATAAATGAACATAATGCACCAATTCTTATCAACTTAGCCCTTGGTGGTTATTATAAATAGAATCGTTTGGGAAAAAAATAAAAGTATTTTTCCAATTGCAAGTTTTTTTTCAGAAAAAGCTTCTAAAAAAATGCAGGTGGTTGTGATTATTGATATGTACCAGGAAATTTGAATATAAAATTTTGAAAGTTTTATACACACGAAAATATTGTGGCAGGAAAACAACAATATTGCCATATACAAACCAATAATTTTTTTAAATATTATTTTTATGTGTATTTTTCTTGCTGACACCGACCTCTTCATCTGTTCTCAGAAATAACATATATTGTTTTAAAACGCTTTGTCTGTTTTTCTTCCTCGTCTATTAGGTCTTCCTCATAATTACCAAGGGATTGGATATATGCCTTGGCACCCTTGCCGTCTCTTGAGTTCGGTGGCTTTTGCGTGGCAGGCCGGACTTACATACTCACTTATTTACTTACGCACACAGAAAAACACACACACAGATAGACGGGCGCCCACCAACCAACTTTCTCACCCATCCATTCACTGAGGCACAATGAACAAAAAATAAAATCTTGTCGATATAGGAATGTATAGAAAGATAAATGGATAGATAATATCTGCGAATTGCCCAGTGAGACAGCTTTTCGTTTTTAGTTCTGTCTCAGCTCAAATCACCCTCCCACCCACACTCTCTTTCTCTTATCCAGCTCACCCACTCACACACACTCATTGTGACAAAACCCACGCTAGATGGATGTCCGTGATTCCCTTTAGTTTCCCGTGGTTTCCGGCTTTTTTTCCATGACGTGCGTAGGAAAAAAACAATGGGAAGGGTCTAAATATACGCCTTCGTTTTGTAGTTAATCTATATTTTTCGTAATATTAAAAAATATGTATCAAATAATCGTAATATTTTAATATCGTATCATCGTAGTATTATAGCCAATTCATTGTTATTTTATATAAATTATATAATAAATTCCTATAAATTATAAATTTCAAAAATTAAAAAAAAAATATTATTTTAATTTCAAAAACAATTATATTCCCATTAAACATAATAACTATTAAAAAATAAAAAAATAATTTAAAATTATAATATTAAATTATAAATTTTATATAATACAATTTTATTAAATTATATAAATTATTAAAATACTAGGGTCGGCCCGCTGTTTCCAACAGCGGGAGGTTTACGTTTAATATCTTAAAAAATCTCAAAAATCCAAATAAATAACCAGAATCAAAAGAAAAACGACAATACTACCACCAATAATATCAAACAACAACAACAACAGCGACGAACAACAACGAAGAACAACGAAGAACAACGAAAAACAACGAAGAAGAACGAAGAACAACAACAACAAAACAACAATACAACAACACAACAACAACAAGAACAAGAACAACAAGAACAACAAGAACAACAAAAACAACAAAAACAACAACAACAACCGCAACAACAACAACAGCAGCAACAACAACAACAACGAAGAACAACGAAGAACAACGAAGAACAACAACAACAACACAACAACACAACAACACAACAACACAGCAACACAACAACACAACAACACAACAACACAGCAACACAACAACACAACAACACAACAACACAACAACACAACAACACAACAACAACAAGAAGAACAACAACAACAACCACAACCGCAACCGCAACAACAACAACAACAGCAGCAACAACAACAACAAACAAAAACAAACAAAAACAAACGAACATAAAAACAAAGAAAGAAAGAAAGAAACAATAATAACACCAACACCAACACTACGACTTCCGCCACGACCACCAGCACCAACAACACCACCAACAACCAGAAGAACAACAGGCAAGAACGACAATGACATGAATAGCATGGTCAATGAGGAGGGCCGTACCGCAACGGCATATGTGAGTGTGGCCAAAGCAATCTGCACAAACATTCTCTTTTCTTCTCTTCTCTAACTCTTTCCATCTCTGCTTTTCATCTTCCAAACTTCCTTCGATAAAATAGATGCACCCTCCCCGCTAGATTCAGTTTAATTATGCATGAGATTGGTCAAGAAGTAGAGTCTCACTATTCCAAACGCTTATATACTGTTTCTCTGCCAGCTTTCACTCAGGATCCAGATTCTCCAACTTCGCAAACATCATGAGGCCTTTAAACAAATATCTTAGCGACACAACTACCAGAAGAAATCCCACAGCTGGACTTGCGCCTTTCATCATCGGGCAAATGTCAGCTAGAAGTAAGCATAATGTTCGAGGCACTTGTCAGATCGGGTCTTCCATCTCTAACTTTGTATACTTACGTATACACGTACGTACATCGGAACTAAAACTCTGAAACTCCTAGGAAATCGTTTCGCAATAACGGAAACGGCTAATTTTCTTTTGCACTCTGCAATCATAATCACACAAAAAACAGCGACAAGGGGGGAAACTCAACAAACACATGCTCAAACACAACTAAATACCGAGCGACACTAGACCAGGGGAGAATCGAACCCCCAACCGACCCTAACCGACCGTACTGCATTTGCTTAGTGGGACACTAACTGGGGAGAAGAGAATTTTCCCCAAACAAGCAAGTATCATTTTTTTAGGAAAATCAAAAAGAATTTTCCCAAAATAGTAGTAAAATTTCGACCTCCGCGCAGGGAGCTCAGGAAGCACAAACTTAGTTTGTATTCGCCAATTTTCCCAAAAAAGTAGCAGATTTTTAGGAAAATTAGCCTCGAGAAACTGCGCGCACGCGCTCTAGGTCAGGCTACATCGTAATATTAGTAATAATATACAAACATTTCATTAAAATAAATTATCATAATTTCAAATTATAGCCTACATTTCAATTATTTATATAATTTCTAATAACATATATATTTATTCATAAAATTAAAATATTTATATTCCGATATATATTTCGTATCATAATTTTTTAAAATATCTCAACTAACGAATACAATCAAATACTTAGGTATTTTAAATATTTTAGCTTCGATATGTTCTTGTTTTATAAATTTAATTTAAATATAAAATAGATATAATTTTTTTTTCACTTCGAAATGAATTTTATTCCAAATCAGAGTAAAATTCTCAATTTCTCATTTTAAGAGTATTTAGTAACCCTATAATTCAGACCCAACTCGTTAGAAAATAAAAAACAACAAATCGTAATTTTTCTACCTTTCGTGTACTTTAATTTTCTAATAACTTTCTTTTGTCTGATTCTTTTTCTTCTCTAACTTTTCTTTCCTGCGAAAATTGTCTGGGTTCTTCTCTCCATTTTTGTGTGTTTAAAGTCTTAATGTTTTCACAAAACGATTGTATTAAATATGTCTGGGTTCAAATCTCATCTCCATTTATATGCGTCTGAATGGTTTCAGAAACTAAATATATTGATACTTGGCACCCTAAAACGATGCGCAAAAGGGAGGCTCAGTACCTCACCGTCACGCAACCGCCGCGGCACCTAAAACAGGACCTAATTTCGAGTTTTCTCGTCAAACCTGCCCTCTTAAGTTCACAATGTTTACGATAACAACTTCAGCCCTGGCTTTCGAATATCAGACAACTATATATTCTCCGCCAGATCCCGAAAATTAAACAAAACGTTTTGCGTCGCATTTGGGCAAAATCAAATCTATGATCTTTTTCACGGAGTCCAGCTGCAATTGCGGAAAATGCAAGGTATTGCACTTCATCCAAGGTGAAACAGAATAGTGAAACTGTGTGCTACGTTATACCTTTGATTTCTGCAATATGGAAACCAAATAGTTGTCAAACCGGTACCACAAACCTCACAATAGTTTCAGTCTCAAGGTGCCACTAGGCATCGGAGTTCTTCCGCCAACTCATTCGCCTTTCGGTCAAGATAGCTGAGATGCGTCTTTCGGCTGTCGCTCGTTGTGCTCCTGGAGAGACAAAGCAACAGAGATCCAAGATTCATTCTCCGCCACGAATTGCGTCGGGCCCCGTCTTGACACAATAAATTTCTTTCCCACCACACATTGCATGACATGATGAATAGCCCGTCCTTTGGCTGGATCCTGCAAACACGATTCAGATTGAATCTGGCACTTGCACATTTGGTTCAGCGGTGGAACCTGAAAGCAGATTAGAGCAAAGATATGAAAATTGAAAGCAAATGATCAGCCACCGTCCTCGAATTGCCCAAACCTAGGGTCACTGATCAATGTCATGAATGATGTCATGTCGAACTGCTTGAAATCATTCGGGTCTTTTTTCAAATTTCAGCCTTCTATGCAAAAAGCATGGGTCTCAACCTGCACTGAGGAGCTGACACCATCCTCTTTCCCATCTTGTTTTTGAACGGAGGGGGATCTGGATTCTTCAAGTTGCGAACACTCCGATAGAAATCCTGAATCGGCTGGACAATTTTGTGCAGATTGGATGGCGCTTTCATATGTTGATTGACTACCTGGAGTTAAATGCCGTATTAAATAGCATGCAAATATTCCTTGCGGTTTGCATCTATAGAAATCCGTATTCTTTCGAATGCTCGCTGTGCAGTGGCTGCAATGAAAACCATACTGAGACAGTGCCCTTCGCCGCATATGTTAGTACTGCCCTGTCTGCTGCCCTGGGTCCTCAAATGGCTTGACCAGCATCTTCTTCCCATCCTGGGCATCTTCATGCAGCTTGCAGCGCTGCGATTTAATTCAGAACTGCCCTTTCAAGGGTCATAGTCTGCCTCACATCTTGGAATGGTATGGCATCCGTTGGATGATTCAAACAATTTCGAATTTCAGAGTTTTCCGTGACAGTCTGCTCTTGTTCGCCTGTCTTGGTGGAACAGTTTCTCTGCCTTATGGTGGAAATACTTCAGCCACCAGGGGAGGAACTCGGAGAAGTCAGCCTCAAAAATTGTCCAAATCATTCCAATCTTCAACTACGGCAGGTGCCTGACTTCATTCAAAAACCTCTCCGTACTCGCGATTCAGCAAACAGAAATGGAACAACATTCTCAAAACTGCCATAGACTTCATCAATTCCAGGTGTTGGGTCTTGTCACAAGGCTCTTGGGGGCACGCCTTGCCGCTTCCATCGGTATCAAGCTGCTTCCAAAAGTGCCTGTCACAGAAGGGGTGAATGAAAAACAAATCCCCGTGCATATCTCCCGTGCAAACATGCAGCTGCAAGATGGCCTTGCACGATTGGGTGGCAATTCCAAATCTGGCGCCACCTGCATTTCAAACCCAAAATCATACACTGCGTCGCTGGTTTGCCAGAATCGTCCAGTGACTCATCATTTATCCCGTCAAGAGACCCCAAACAGTATGGAGGGTAGGAAATCAATGCTTAAAGCTTAAAAAGCAAGCAACTCTATGTGTACGACCTTATACCAGAACCTCATACCAGGATATCAAAGAGAAGTTCACAAGCTCGTCTAAGGGTGACCTTCTGTATAGAGGATATTTACAAGACCTTCATCGAGAGGACTTCACCAGGATTTCCAGAAGATCTCCTCATAAGGATCTGCACAAGATCATACAATGTCGAGGACTTCTCAACGAAGATCTTGACACAAGGATCCGTGTGCAAGATCATGTAAGGACCACTTAGAGGATTTCAGCGGGATCTTCACAAGATCTTCTCACCAGGATCTGTGCAAGATAAAGCAAGGACCTCTCAGAGGATTTCAGCAGGAACTGCACAAGATCTTGTCATAAGGATGTGTACAAGAGAGGACGGCACCAGGATCTCCACAAGACCGCTTAGAGGATTTCATCAGGATCACTTTGTGCGAGGCCGCGCAGTTGAAATGCACATGGACATGTCACAACAGCCATTTTAACACGAGAATTTACAGGAAAAAACCGCAAGCCAGTTGGCGTACCGTGATCTAACCCCGGCCTTAACACCTACCGTAAGAACCCCTGTGTGGACACACTGTTTAAGGGAACAAACTGGCTTAAGAATTTGGCAGGTGAAACTTAGACATCCTTCAACGGCGCCCTGCACAAAGAATTGAGCACCTGGAGGACTTTCCGCAGGACTTCTGAAAATTCCTGGACCGATGTCAAACTTATTCAAAGCCACAAAAGTTATTCATCCCCGCTGGTCTTGACCCAACCTTCCAATCCCGTCTGCTTGGCTGCTTTTTTCTAATCACCACATTTCCATGTGAACAACGCTATGAACCAAGAGCTTTTCAAAATCAGACTTTCCAATTTGCGGGAAAACTGTGCTCTTGCGAGGCTTGGCTGCCTTGGACTCCGATTTGATGAAAGAGTGTTTCTTTTACGGTGATGAAATATCCGTGCATTCGTTACTCAGATCTTAGACTCGTGCGTGCAAAGACAAAAGGTTCACCGAGTCTACTGATTCCCATGAGTCTCCTCGAAATCAATTTCTCCTGATCCATCTGTATCCACCGCGTCAAAGTGACCTTTCGGCAATTCTTTGGGTATGATTCGGTATGATCGGTGAAACTCAAAATGTGATTGTTTCACCTTGTCTAAGCCCTCAAACCTAGACTCTGCCGAAGTGTGCAAACAGGAGCCCTTCCAACTAGTTTTCAACTATACCTTGGGCTCCCCGGCGTTTGACGTTGTGCACTTCTTCCCAAGGGATTCCATACTGACGGCTGAGGCGCCGAAGATCCCTCATGTCCGGTGCTAGCAGCAGGCTTTCGTGGAAGCTGTAGTTGGAATACCTTCACAGCCGATGTCAACCACTCTTCAGTACTTTGCCTGAAAAGGGCGCACCACTGCAAGAATTGCACCAAGTCGATGGTCGTAGAACCTGCGATGGTATGATCTTGGTCATCCTCATGTCTGTTTGAACGGTTTCAGTGTTCGACACCGTTCAACTATTGTGGCAAACATGGATCACATTATTCCAGCTTATCCCTCATCCCTAAGACTGACAAAGATCAGAGGAGTTTTGCAGAAACCCCAATGCAAGATAATCGTTACATATATATATATATTCTCACATCACATCACGTCACGTCAAATCACCTCACCTCACATTACATCACATCACATTAGATCACGCTACATCACGTGAAACCAAACTACATCGAATGATATATGATATATGTGTATATACATACATGTACTGTCACATACAAATACGTATGTCATACGTCTATATCATTGAGGTGCTCTCGTTCCAGACTTGGCTCTACGAGGCTCCGCCTTCATCCGCTGGGAAAGTTGAATCACAAAGATGTTCACATTGGACCATCGTAGCCGTCTGGCATGGGGCGACGGATGGTGAAAATGATTGTCTTTTTGTATGATTGCAGCAGATTGTTTCCTTCACCAGCACTTGAGAGATTTCTTAGCAAGTCCACTACTTCTTATGTGCTCTTACCTGTGCCCGACAAAGGCAATGAGCTTTGCGTCCAAAACAAAACCAGGACATGCCAGGACCACTGTACAGGTCACATTGATGGTCTGATGAATCTCCAGAACTGCCTGCCGCATCATGGAACATCATGCAACAATACAATTCAGCAAATCTTGACACAGTGTACTAAACAAACACACTTGCACAGAAAGGCAACCAGGAATTTCAGTTCCGTCCCAAGTGAATGGTTGGCACATGTTGGCACATGTTGGCACATGTTGGCACCTGGACAAAGTCTTCCAACTCGAGATAGCCTTTGTGTTGCGTGTCCTTCCCAGGGGCTCCGTGTACTCATGTAAAAATCAACAAAAAAAATCAACAAACATCGACAATTCATGCATACAAAGAACTAAAAAACTTGCGCACCGGCATGTCAGGCGCCTGGTTGTCGAAGGCGGCTTTTGCGAGGCGCGTATCATCAAACTGAGACGTGCTTTGCGGACTCAACAAAGCTGAAATCTCAATGGATCTGCATGGATCTGTATGGATCTTGTATGGACCCGATGGATCTGTTGTGCAAAAGTATGGGAGACTTTGACAATGTCTTGTTGCATATTGTTTCAATCAGTCGGCTCTGAGTTGGAAACTTCCACACTGAGAGCCTGATCAATTCAAAATTCAAGCTCAGCTGCGGACTGACAAGGCTACCATGGCTGCCAGCTGGTGAAGCAACAGCACATTGGTGGAGGTTTGTGGCACTGCTGTTTCCATATCGTCCTGGTCAAGTTGGGTCAAGTCGGGTCAAGTCGCGGAAGATGGAGTTCATTAAGGCAATGTGGTGTCAATTTCATGGAGACATCTGGTGAGATGGGGTTTTCATATGTTTTCATAGCTTTTCCTATACGTTTCATCTTTATTCAGTACTTTATTCATCTTTTTCCATTCAGTGCTTGGCACATCCAATGTGTTCTACACCCCCAGGTCCTCCTTAGCCAAGCGAAAACGTTCCAAGAACTTGGCCTCCCAAGGCGTGCCCGTGAAGAGCAAGCATGAAATGAAAATTAAGATATACCCAATACAAGTCAATACATAATATATATATATAGACAATATTGAGATCGTAAGTTTTCCATATACATCAGAATGAATCTTGACAGGATGGGTTGAGACTCACCAAGTCCATCTCTGGATGAGACAAGTGAGTATTCGTTGACTTTGGAACCGATAGCTCCCTTGAAACCCAAATGCACAAACTATCGAGTAGAAAGACTCCTGTCCAAAAGGAAAAGAGTAATGATTCAAGATTTTTTTCCAAGCCAAGAGAGTGATGTGCATCTGATTTTTAAAGATTTTTTGAGGGCATCCACAAGTCCCACACTAAAAGCACCCGGTCTTGCTGTTTTCTGCGAAAGCCTCCATGCTCTTGTTGACTTCTTGTGCTTGGCATCGTTTTGCCTGGAGTGATCTTGGCAAATTCCAAAGACTCCAAAGACTTGAGGGCTCGACTACACATGTCCTTGCTGGCTGCGGCTACTGCGGCTACTGCTTCAGAACTTTTGGCACTGGATCCGTATAGTATCTGTGTCGTGAGACTCGTGAGATCCACATTTCTTGGTTCCATTTCGGTTCCATGCCATCTCCGCCTTGCTGTAGCCTTTGCTGGTGTACCGACCTGCGCCTGAAACCACGAAATGCACAACTCACATGTTGACATCCAACAACTCCAACAACCATCAACCACCTATAGGACCTAGAGGACCTAGACTTAATCTTCGGGAGGTGAATTTGTGAGCTGAATCTGCAACTTGGTTAGCACCGATTGGACCAATGGACTGTCAGCTCTGTATATTCACCATGGCCAATTTAGCCAATCAAGTCGTGATTTCAAGTGATCCAAGGTGCCTTCTCCAGGTTTTGCACGTCCACCTTGAAGAGTCTGCCCCACAACCGGGTACAAATGCATCAAAATAACCCGTGATAAAAAGAACCTGAAGCTTGGCAAAGTGAATCCTTTGACTCTGAATTACAAGTCAAATTCTAAGTGGAATCCTTGCTCAACTGAGAAAATCATGGTCTCTGAGCTCAGGGCGCCCTGACCTCAGTGATGCAAGATACAAATAGCTACGAGCTGCGCAAGAGCAGCTTATCAGACGAGTTTTCAGACGTGCATTGACATATGGCTTGACACATCTTGACACTTTGAATCCTCTCAAACATGGCCCCTTTGGGTGGTTGTTTTACTTTGGGGCTTGGAGTTCTACATTCTCAGTTGCCTAAGTTACTCAAACCACACAGTAGGAACATGCATTTTTTCTTTCAAACACACAGGAAACCAGGAACCCAAGTGGTTGAGCTCATCCATTGATGTGAAGGCTGTTCCGATGGGCTTAGAATCAGACAGAAATGATCGTCGTTTGGACGCTTTGACAACCTGATCAAGGGTCTCGTGCAAAGAAAGCACCCACGGAATTCAGGGAATAGATCAATGAATCAAGCCAATGGGTTGAGATCATCTCAGGTGAAGAGAATGCCTGCATTATCTCCAATGTTGTCGCAACCGAACATATGATATCATCCGTGGCACGGAATCTGACGATGCGTTTTATCTATTGAAACAATGTGAAGGTCCAAAGTGTGGTTGACTTCGGCCTTGTTTGGTTGGAATCTTTCGGCCAAAGTCAACTACACTTTGGAATACCTCCAGCCAAAAAAATGTTGGCATACCAACAGCTCTAACTGAAACGCTACCCCACAAAAATTATCCGTCAGTCCACTCGTGAGGGTACTCGGAACAATGGATGCTCTCAACATCAACATTTTTTACGGGTGCCGAGTACTTTGCTGAGCCACTTTCAGCCCAACTGACTGCGGTGCGGTGGAAACAGAAAGGGGATCATTAGAAGTCATTCGGTGGCCCCAATGATTCTGATATAGACGGGGACCATCGGAGACCATCAGAGACCATTGGAGACCAACATCAATGGAACTGCAGGGATCACTTCTTTGAGGACTCGGGATGCTGTCTTTGCTTGATTTTCTGTTGTCCTAGGACAAAGCCACTTCCTGCGCTCAAATGTCAAAGTGTCTGAAGTTGTAGGAACGACCTCAGTCGGACATCATCACATCGTGTAAAATTTGTTTTAGCTGGGTGTATTAGCTGTGTCATGTCGCTCCGACAGGATGTACCCGAATCTACTCTGATCAGCTTTGAAGGACAGCTTTTTCAATTGGTTCCTGGACTTCTCCAAGTCCGTTGCCTTTCTTCTTCAATGCTTGCCTCGGTGCGATGCCGAGCTCCTGTAGAATTGAAGTGGGCCAGACGTTTACAAAATCAGATGGTTTTGAGCGTGTCAAGTGTTTGATCTCCTTTTGGTAAGTTTCAAAACTATGTTCCCGGCTCCAAATTCCACTCCAATTCAACTCTTGCCACTCGGAGCTGCAACCTGAGAACTTGTCCACTGAACAAATCACTTGATCATATTTGATATATATTATATATACAATATGTAAATATTACACCATATTATATATATATACTATATTATACAATATTATGTATACACCATATCATTCATACTATATTGTAGATATGTATGGTCCACATGGCCTCTGAGTTCCTACGATGTAGGATCCATGCCATGGAATCACACAAAGCTACAACAGTCATTGAGTGAGTCATCAAAGGAAGTCATACGCAACTTTCCTTCAACTTAGAGTTATACATCATCTTGCCGTAAGCTGGTTTCCAGTGGCAGAGATCTCAGAAGCTCACTCCCGGACATGCGCACGTTCAGCCTGTATCCGCACCATGTGAATTGAAATGGAGGGTCTAGTGGGTCAAGCCAGGTTAAGTGTGGCAGGATTTCATTGCTTAGAAGGCTTAGAACATCTTAGAACATCTTAGAACATCTTAGAACCATTGAACACATTCAGGGTGTGGGGGACACAGCTCGGTGAAGCAACCGGCTGTAACTAGATTGGGTGACTTTGGCAGTTGTCACAGGTGTCAATGCCTGAGCATGAAAAAACCGACATCATGTGGTTTGTGGTTTTTGCTGCCATTCCTAGCAGAGATTTTCAGGGAATTTCTTTGATTTCCATGGATCAGGCTGCGTGGGAATATGTGGGAATTTCTTAAGCTTGTGCAACTTCCGTCTTCGATCAATCTGCCCGTCTTGCCCGTCTTGCCCGGCTCAACTGAATGCTCTGAGAGTCGGACTGCAAGTTCGGTTTCTTGCGTTGCCTTGGAGGTCGAATCACATGAGGGCTGCCCATGCGATAACCAGTTAACATCAGTTATAGGGAAGAAGTCTCCAACAATGGGCCAAATGAGTAGACTAAAAGTCTTCGAATATCAATTTTTTGGCACAGATCTTAGTGGCAGGTGTTGGGAGGTGTTGGGAGACATAAGATATGTCATGAGATGTCTGAAGACTGCATAGCACCACAATTCTGAGCAAAACATGCGGCATCAAAATGTTTGGATCCGAAAATGGTTCTGTTGCCTGGCTCCTGGACCGTTTCTGGGCCTTTTCTGGGCCTCCTGGCGACAGTTTGTCGCAATGCAGCTGCACTTTCGGACTCGAGCTGCGAGATCCGAGCCACAGCCTGTCGATTGAAAATATTGACATCCTCATGTGGCCTTTGGCATACCAAACATGCCAAAGATGTGGCCAAAATGTGGCCCATGGTCAACCCTCTGTATCCCTGGGCAAATTGGTGCCATGCAAAGATGAAGAAAATTGTCAGATGCATTCCCCAGCAAATGCCGATGACATGATATCTGAGTACAAGCATCTGGGACTGAGAGAAGCTCATGTGTCTCCTCCATTTGGTAAAACCGTCCGGGCCAGAATATATGTTGCATCTGATTGAAAGATTTCCTTCATTCAGGATCCAAACGCAATGAATCAAAACACTTCCTCCTTCGTATCCTTCGTATCCTTCCCACGTTGTACAAATTGGGCAGACCTCTGTTAGCTGCTGCTGACTGGTCGCCAAGTCATGGCTGAGTTGCGACTCCAAAGTCTTGGACTCCTGCAATGAGATAAATTCAAAATGAATTCAAAACACAATAAACACAATAAACACATCAAAAATCAGAATGAATCACGAATGAATCACCACCTGTACCGATGGATCTGATGGAGTTGATGGATGAGACATATGAGGCAAAGCATTTCGCTTGAATTTGTGAAAACCTCAGGCAAGAGAAAGCAAGCATACATGCTGGCAAAAAAAACACAGTTTGGATCTCTTGAAGCAAAATGCAACAGGCACTGAACTGGCTTCACTGGCTGTCATTCTCCACGTCCTCCAGCGCATCAGTCAGCTCCTGACGGGAGACAAACACGGTCAAAGCTTGGTGTTGTGAAGTAGTCAAAAACACGTGAAGTACTCTGCATGGTAACCGCATAGGACAACTTTGGGCGACTCGGCGACTAAAGGTGAAAAAAATCACGGCTGTTGAGGCATCGCAGGCATCGCTCGTGCCTCAGCCACTGCTGCCAACTGGTTCACTTGTTCCTGGCCGAGGGGTATGACCGAGTATGATGTATGTGGCAACACTACATGGTGCCACACTTGTTGCCACCAGGTTCCCCCAGCTGGCCCAGCTTTATTGATTCACCTTACTAAACAAAGAGAACGTACCATTTTGCCTAGAACGTGTCTTGGGTCCCTTGCTAAACATGGTCTTATCTATGGTTTCGGGGCTTGAGCAGTAACCTTTGATCAAGCCCGATTCATATTGTCTTCAGTTTCCCAACCCATCGGTCCTCCAACGTTCTGTGGTCTGCAGCCAGAACCTTTAGTGCTTCGGAGCTTTGAAATTATGCCAAAAAACAACATCTCTTCAAGGACAAATGCCATGCTCTTTGTACGTGGAAGTACAAGGCCTCGTAGCACTCCAGTTGCCGGACCAGAGGATTCTCAGGCACATCTGGGGCGGACACCTTTGGCCACGGCCACCGGGAGGCTTCTAATCAGCCACTGCTTCCATGGCGTGATCGAATTTTGAATCCAATGAAGCAAAATGCTGAAATTTCAGTCCCAAAACCACTGAGAATTGTTCCTTCCTAGTCAGCTTGGTTTTCATTGATCCGTTCAAAGTTGGATCTACTGCTCTCCCTGGGTTCCATAGGTTGATCATGTGACGAAAGATTGCCGACTGCTGAAAACCCACAAGGACCTCCTGAAGCGCTTGAGCAATCACTTGCTCCTGCTTCTGGATCATCTGCTGCAGCCTTCCAAGTCGCCATGTGGAAAACTCCACTGGGTGTAAAACTATGCCATTTGAAGGTTCTGTACCTTGCAAAGTCTCAGAGGAAATCATGTTGCATAGCTTGAAACGGCAAAAAATGATGATGTTCCTCAAAATTGTCTACCACAAACTCTCCCCCTGTGCAAGTGAACTGATGAGTAAAGCCGGTTCCAAACTGGAACTTCTAATCCAGCTGGTCACGGCACTAAGCTTGTGTTGCAATCCACTTTCCCGGGCTCCAGGCTGTGCCTTCCAAATTCAGGCATTTGATCAGCACACCTAAGCTCAGTGGTTTGATCTTGGAACTGATAGAGTTCAAAAGCCTTGAAATGACAACGCTGAAAGTTGTTCCTGGCCGCACCATTCCAATACTGGTTGAACCAAACAGCCCAACACAACACCATGTGCTTGCTGAGAGACTCTCGAACCTCCCTTAAGCCGACCTGCAGAAAAAAGTAAAGAACAAACAACGAGCAGGAACAGCACTCTATTCTGCTGATGCCAGTGCTACTTTTCTGGCGCATCTATGAGGACAAAAAAAAGGTATTAAACATGGTCTCGACAAGGAGCGAGGATGAAATCTAAATGTAACATGGTCTTGGTCTTCAATGATCGATATTTTGAGAGACTTGCGACCAGTTCCCGCCTCAAGCTGGCCCAGGGCCTGAACAAGTGCTCAGAATCTGCAAAGATTTTGCAAACTTTCCATTTTCCAAAACAGTCCCAAACTATGACGGCGAGCATGGTAAGGGTTTGGTGGTATCTCGTCCCTTTTCACCCCAGGAGTGGGTGGAAGGCTCACTTGCCCAGGTGCATGACTCGCATTAGTAAACCCTGCATACCCGTTCTACGAGCCCAGCCTGTACACACTTGGCCAGCCTCATGCGACAAGAACGGCTCTGACTTTTTAATTTTGACATTTGACCAAAGTGAATGAATTTACTGCAAAGCTGAAACTTGGCACTAAATGCCAGCACAAATTCGGAGTATCCTAATGTTGGAAGATTATACAGTCAAAGAGTGATTCTTGTGTGGCTATATTCCTTTTATTCCCTTACACATGCCTCTTTCTCCAAGCAGTCACGCCAGGGCCCCTGCCGAAGCTCGTGTAGATCCATCGATTTCGAAGCTGACGAAACTTCATTATGTGGAGGCACCTGCAATCCAAGTGAGGATGTTTGGTTCAAACGCGGTGAAGCCAAAATGTATCAACATATTCTCTAAATATGCGGATCCAAATTGAGACTGGTTTTCTGAAGCTGTTTAGGAGATGACTCGTATACAACTTGCAGAGGCTACGGAAGAACACATCCAATCAGGGCCAGGTGCGGGCCTTGTTGAAAGCATCGAAGTTGTATTCAGCTTCCAACTCCTGATCGATGATGTACGCATTGATGGTTGAAACTCATCAGGATTTGACTTTGAAACACCCAAGTCATGTCTGAAAACTGCCGCGTCCAAGAAAAAACATATACATATACATACTGTTACATATATATATACATAAACTATGTACATTCTGAGCGCCACCCCAAGTTTTGGACATCTCCTACATCAGCAAAAATCTTGGACTCAATTTCACCGTGAGGGAACGACAACATGCCACTTCCCACTTCTTGGGAAAGAGCTGCAACAGCAAAGTTTTTCAGGTTGCACAAGAAAAGACATTCTTACTACATTGATTTACATCAATCTTCACAGCATGGGGTTAAGAAGCTACCGCCCATATGCAGCGATCAAAACAACAAGCGAGTCC
>CBDDTI010000593.1:0-52459 GCA_965233585.1 bacterium | reverse complement strand
AAGCATCATATACAGCACGATGTGGAAGATAATAAACGTCAGTACTGCTGAGATCGTCAGCGGCAGGGTCATGCACCCTTTCTACCACCTGGCTGCGAATATACTCTTCCATAGCCTCGCAATAGGCATGCCTAAGCTCCGGATTTTGACTGAACTTTCTCATTAATGAATCCAGCCTATAACGTGCACTCGCGTAATTGCTGACCAGGTCTGGATATGCTCTCCACAGCAGCCCGGTGACGAACCATGTAAGGCCTTTGTGGAAGAACAATGTGTCTTTTATCTTTGAAACCACAATTAATTCATCTTTAGTTAACGACGAAGGTGAATCATCCATAGGTAATCTATCCATTTCCCACATTTTTTCCATAGCTTTCGTCAGCGCTTCCGTTGACGTAAGGTATGCATAACTAGGAAGGGTGTTCATATTGCTGGGATCAGCTAAAGCCTTTGCCGGCTGACTTCCACAGGACACGTATCCGTAAACTGTGAACAGCAAAGCAAAATCCTTCTTTAGGAATACATGTCTCTTTCTTAAGAACTTTAACGAATCTGCTCATCCCAACAAAATGTCCACTACTCCTTCTGACCTTGGAAATGGACCGTCCATTTCAAAGGAGCGAACAATTCTTCCATCTAGTTCCATCCTTGGGAATGGATGGAGGTTCTCCATTACGATTGCCTCTACCCAATTATTTGCAGGTGTGGAGGGAGGATCCGTCCACAAACAAGAGAGAAAAGGAGAAATGGTGTTGGCAGGCTGGACTCTCTGTATTAACTGACCATCAGCTGTCGATCGTCGGCTGACGTGGGAAAAGGGAGCGCCCTCTACCCCCACACGACCCCCCCAGTGTCAGGCCCACAGGTCATACAGAATATAATGTGAAATATAAGGGAATAAATGAAACATAGGAAGCCCGACCAAGAACACTACTCTTTTGGTTTCATTCGAATCTTGCGGGACGGCGAACGGTATGGCCGCTCCTTGTGGTCCATGTGTTTGTGTCACGATTTTCGTCTGTTCGATCGGGTCCCGCAGTCGTGGGTGTTGTCGTAGCCGACGGCGGAGGATTTGCCCGTGGGGGCCGGCCTCTTGGTGGAGGTTGTGCGGGCCTTACTGGCTGTTCCGGTCGGTGTTTGTGGCCTTCAGGCGGTCGATGGACACTGTCTCTGTTCGGTTTCCGCATTGAACTGTGAAAACTTCGGCTTCTTTTCCAGCACCTTGTACAGGCCCTTATATGGGGGTTGTAGCAGGCAGAGGGGTGCGTCGCAGCGGATAAAAACGGACTCCGCCGTTTGCAGACTTGCTGGAACGGTGCTGTTGCGGCTGCAGTGCCACGCGTCGGGGGCTGGCCCTAGATGCCCGGCTATTTCGCTTAAGCATTCGAGTTGTCTGCTTGGATCTGGCTCGTGTTCGTGCATGATTAGCGCCCTGGGCACGGTTATTGGGGTGCCGTATAGCATTTCGGCCAATGATGTGCCGATGTCATCCTTTGGTGTGGTCCTCAATCCCAGTAAGACCCACGGGAGCTCGTCCATCCAGCGGGTGGATGTCAATCTCACCATGAGCGCCGCCTTCAGTGAGCGATGGAACCGTTCCACCAGGTCGTTCGCCTGTGGGTGGTATGCTGTTGTCGGGTGTAATTTCAAACCGAGAAGCTCTGACATGGCATGCCATAGTCTCGAGGTGAACTGGATGCCTTGGTCGGAGGTGATGTCGGCCGGGATGCCATGTCGGGCGATCCAGAAAAGGGCGAAAGCGCGAGCTATGCTGGACGTGTCAGTACTCCGAAGCAGAATGGCCTCGGGCCATCGAGTGAAACGGTCAATCACTGTCAGTAGATGTGTGTACCCTTCGGACATCGGTATCAGGCCCACGAGATCCACGTGGACATGGGTGAATCGGTTCGTGGGGAGCTCGATTTACGTGAGTGGAGCGTTGACGTGGTGGTGGACTTTTGCCCGCTGGCACTCGAAACAGGCCCGGGCTCACCCCCGGACGTCTTTGGCCAATCCGTGCCATACGACTTTGGCCTTCATCAACCAAACCGTCACGTTTGCACCCGGGTGGGACAGATTGTGGATGGTGTCAAAAACCTGCCTTTGCATCACTGCAGGTACCAGGGGCCTCAGGTTTCCAGCTGAAACATCACACAACAAAGTTCATCGGCCTCCGTCTATCAGAATATTCTCCCAGCGAAGGCCAGTAATGGATGTGCGGTATGCTTCGGTTTCTGGATCTTCCCGCTGTTGGTCCGCCATTGCATTGAAATCCACGCCATTCCTAACCTTGCTGACCGCCACCCGTGATAACGCATCTGCGACGGTGTTGTCAGCTCCAGCAACGTGTCGGATATCAGTGGTGCACTGGGAGATGTACTCCAGATGTCGCGCTTGCCTTGTGATCCAAGGCTCTGAAACTTTCGCCATCACAAACGTTAGTGGCTTGTGGTCTGTGAAAGCCGGGAAATCGCGGCCTTCGAGGTAGTGCCGGAAATGCCAAATGCCGAGATACAAACCCAGCAATTCCCTGTCGAACGCGCTATACTTTAGCTCTGGTTGTCGCAGCTTCTTGCTGAAGTATGCGATGGGCTCCCATTGACCTCCTTCCAGTGGTCTTTGTTGTAACACGGCCCCCACAGCAACGGCTGAGGCATCCGTCGTGATGGAGATCTCGGCATCCAGCAGTGGGTGGGGTAGAAAAGTTGCCTTTGCGAGGGCCGATTTCGTTGCTTTGAATGCTTCGTCCAGTTCCGTTGACCACTGGAAACTCAATGGCTTGGGGTTTCCGGACGCGGCCGCGTGCAAAGGGGCCATGATCGCTGCTGCCTTAGGGATGAAATGTCGGTAATAGTTCACCATACCCAGAAATCAATGAAGCTCCGAGTGTCGCTGGCACAGGGAACCTCTCGACTGCTTCGACCTTGGCTTCTAGTGGACGGACGCCAGCTCTCGAGACTGTGTGTCCGAGGAACTCGAGGGACGTCTGCCCGTAACGGCATTTCCCGGGATTCACGATGAGGTCGTGATCGGCCAAGCGACGGAACAATGCGCGGAAATGCTTCTCGTACTCCTCCAAGGTGTTGCTGGCCACGAGAATATCGTCTGTGTAGACGAACGCGAATTCCAAATCCCCTAGCAAGCCATCCATGAGACGTTGAAATGTCTGGCCCGCGTTTTTCAGGCTGAAAGGCATCCGGAGGAATTCGCAGGGGAAAATATAGCGTAGGTGATAACGCTATGAGTATCTCCAAACTACTGAATATATTTCATTGTGAAATAAAGGGAAAACGGACAACGGATGAACTAGCTTGGAGGGATAGGAAAAACCAGCAGACGCGAGTATTGTTGGTGCGCGACCGCCACACCACTCCCCCCAGCATCTGCGTTGGGTACCTGGATGAGGCTGTCGCAAAGACGTGAGATGAGATTGTCAAGATGAGAAGGCACGCGGGATGAGGTCGTCAGGATGCGGTGGTGTGCAAGATGAGATGGTCGAGATAAGGTGGCGCGCGAGATTAAATTGTCGAGATAAGGTGGTGCGTGAGATGGTTGTTGAGATGCGGTGCCAACGGGGATCGATGCTGGGCCAACGGGGTTGCCCGATCATCTTCGGAGTCCTTGTGGGAGAGGGATCGATGGAAGGTGGCCGCTTGGTGCAGAAATCACGATCAAGATCAACTTCGAGATCCTTATGCGAGAAGGATCGATGGAAGGCAGTTGCTCGATGCAGGAATTACGATCAAGATCAACTTCGGGATCCTTATGCGAGAAGGATCGATGGAAGGCGGTTGCTTGATGCAGGAATTACGATCAAGATCAACTTCGGGATCCTTATGCGAGAAGGATAGATGGAAGGCGGTTGCTCGATGCAGGAATTACAATCAAGATCAACTTCGGGATCCTTACGCAAGAAGGATTGATGAAAATGGCTGCAGTTGGTGCAGAAGCCACGATCATCTTCGGGATTGCGGTCGGTGTGACAGTTGCCTCGGTGGCAATGGGATCTCCACAAAGGAGGAATGGCTGCCTCGGTGGCAATGGGATTTCCACGAAGGAGGAATGGTTGCCTCGGTGGCAATGGGATCTCCCCGAAGAAGGAATGGTTGCCTCGGTGGCAATGGGATCTCCACGAAGGAGGGCTTGTTGCCATCTGTGTTGAAACCACGATCATCTTCGGGATCGTGGTCGTGTCCATGTACATTGTGGCTGGGTTCCGAGAGCGGGTTGGAGAGCAGGTCGGAGGGTGGGGTGGCCGGGTCTGAGACTGATGGACGGATTCGTCATGGCCAGATGCATTGTGGCCGGATGCGTCGTGGCTGAGTTCGTTGGGGCCGGAAAGTCGAGATGACGGCGGAGTTTGAGGCCGAGGGGCCGCAGGTGATGGCAGCCAAGGAGCCGGTGACGGCGGCTGAGCGGCCATGGCCCTGGCCGCGGTGCGTGTGCAAACAACCGGGAAAACAAAACGAGATGCTGCAAAATCAATATCGAAATATCTGTAAAATTGAGGGGACTGACCTTATTTTGTTGCACTTCCCCGAAGCGGTCATCGGTTCGTTAGCTTCGTCGTCTTTGTCCTGGCATTAGGCCCCAGTCAAAAATATCGGCCGTCATGGTTGGAAGTTCAAGATAACAGCCGAGGGACCGAGGGGCCGAGGCCCGGGTTGAGTGTTCGGCGCTTCCCTGAGTTCGTCGAGGGAAAGTCAAAAGGTCACCAATATAGCGTAGGTGATAACACTATGAGTATCTCCGAACTACTGAATATATTTCATGGTGAAATAAAGGGAAAACGGACAACCGATCAACTAGCATGGAGGGATAGGATAAAACCAGCGGTCGTGAACCGATGATACTCGCGTCTACTGGTTTTATCCTATCCCTCCAAGCTAGTTGATCTGTTGTCCATTTTCCATTTATTTCACCATGAAATATATTCCCGTTATGGCCCGCTTTTTTGTGGAGGGAATTTGTGGAGGGAGAATCCGTCCACAATCAAGAGAGAAAAGGTGTTGGCAGTCTGGACTCTCTATATTAACTGACTATCAGCTGTCGATCGTCGGCTGATGCGGGAAAAGGGAGCTCCCTCTACCGCTACATGACCCCCCCCCAGTGTCAGCCCCACAGGTCATACTCAATATAATGTGAAATATAAGGGAATAAACGAAAAATAAGATGCTCGACCGAGAACACTTTACTCTTTTGGTTTCATTCGAATCTTGCGGTGCGGCGAACGGTACGGCCGCTCCTTGTGGTCCGTGCGTATGTGTCACGATTTTCATCTGGTCGATCGGGTCCCGCAGCCGTGGGTGTTGTTGTAGCCGACGGCGGAGGATTTGCCGGTATACAAAGCGACCTCTACGGATCTAAAAATAGGCGCCATCGGTCTACGCGTAGACCGTTTGAGACTGAATCGGCCTTAAATGATCTAAAAAGACCTCAAAACAGTCTGCTTGCAGGCTGCACGTAGACTGAATGGCACCTTCCTGCAGCCTGCAAGCAGTCCGTTTGAGACTGAATCGGCCTGAAATGATCTAAAAAGACCTCAATACAGCCTTCCCGCAGCGATTTGAGTCAGCAAAAAAATTGTTCAAATAGTCGAATAAAATTGATAACGTCTAAAACTTTTAGTCGCAAAAAATGTTAAATTAAATCATATCTCAGTATAAGCATTCTTTTTTTGTTATCTTTTTGTTAATCTTAAACGATATACGAGCTTCCTGCTTCCTTTTTTCTTGTGAAACACTTGATACTGTCTGTGCTTGGTCTAAAAAGCTTCTTCTGAAGAAAAACGACATGATTAAATCTACGTAAAGTCAGCAAAATATTTTACATACTGCCATTTTGAAATCAGTTCATTTTTGCTTCCTTAAACGTTAACATGTGATAATCAAAATTCTGTTTAAAGTTTTTGAATTGTGTTTCATCAGTACTTTTTAAGAAATTTCAAGGAAAAGAAAATAACAACATTTTTGTTGATTTGTACACATCCCCTATCTGAATTGTGTTTTATCACTCAGTAGGGGTTGTTTACAATCTTCAAAAATTGTCCTATTTCATCATTTATTTTTGTAAATAATGACCCCCAATTTTTTTATTTTTGTTTTACGCGAAGATTTAAAACGTTTCTTGTTTTAAAAAGGTAGCGAATGGATATCATACTCTCGTTCAATAATTTTGTGATATACATTGTTACCTTTTTAAAATTGGCCAATGTCATCAATTGTGCGATTTGTTTAAAAAACATTTCGGAGAAAAAAGAAAAAGAAGAAAGCAAGGATCACTTTTTGGTGATCGGCAACATGTTGCTCCTATTTGTTGTAATTGAGGAGTGACATGTTGGCCGACTGCCAAAATTGTTCCAATTCATCATTTGTGTTCGTGTTAAATTTCAAATTAAGAAGAAATAATAAAACGTCTGATGATTTGAAGCCAACCACGAATGAAAAAAAGATCTTGGTCGGTTTTTTGCTTTTCATTATTGGCTGGTTTTAGATTGTCCGTTTTTCATCATATTTGTTTCGTCGTTTATATTTGGTTGATGTTAAATTTCAAATTAAGAAGAAATAATAAAACGGCTGACGATTTATAAGCTGCCCAGTGGTGAAAAAGGATCTTAATTGGCTTTTTGCTTTTCGCTATTGGCTAGCTTTAAATTGACCGTTTTTTCATCATCTTTTGTTTCGTCGTTTATATTTGGCTGATTTTTTGTTTTGTTAATTCAGTTGTATTTTGTTTCTAGTTGAGTCAACATGTCTCTTCTTTTTACTCGAAAATCGGTATCGGAAGAAGAAACAAACAAGAACGAAGACGAAAATAAAGAAATAATAAAAGAAAAAGATGGTTGGGAGGAAAGTAATCATCAAGACATTGATGAATGTGGCATTCACGATTTTTACCTTAGCATCCCGCAAAAGAGTATTTTGTCCAGCCTGAGAACTTCCTCCGATTTGTTTAATTCCGTAAATATTTTATTGTGTCATTTACAATCGCCGGAATTAATGTTATATTTGTCTGAAGATATTTCTCGTCGCGATTACCAGAAATTTATCGGGATCGTTGAAAAATATCAGGGTGTTAGATCGCAGATTTATTTCATTAATGCATCGGCTCGAAATATGTTGAACAAAATATTGTCCATCTCTAAAAAAAATAAATAAAACATCCCTTAATTTCCTTATAAATTAGAGTCTTTTTTCTAGAAATGTCGCAATTCGAGTTAAACCCTTCAAGAGTGAACATGTGTGTTTTTTATTCCCTTTGTTTTTAAAGAAAAACTGAAAAAAAGAAAACAATGTCAGCGAAAGTTAATAGAGTAATCAAAAAGAAAAAAAAACTTCCCGCTAATGCGCTAGCGTTCCCCGTCAGTTCATCACGTCCTCTTAAGTTTTTGGACTCAGTTCTGCGTCAACAGCCTCAATTGGGGAGGATTATCAGAGCTAAACCTTGCGCCGTGATTCAACATCCCGCTACGTCGCCCGAGGAAAGAACGACGCCCCAGATTCCCTGGATCCCGTATATTTTCCCCGATTATCATACCACGGCTTGCGCGATTCAATGTTTAGCTCAAGCAGTGAAAGATATTGAAGTGGCCAGGGAACACGTTGATCACCTTAGTCGTACCGTTATCCCTTCTAAACCGGGACAATTTTTTGAGTTGATCGATAAAAGTAGACAAAGATTGGATCGAATTCATCGCGAGTTGGACGATACTTTTCATCCGATTTTTGTTTTTATGGAAAAGCATTTTGATTTGGATGAACTAATTGAAAAAGATTCCAACCCGAAATTGATAAAGAAAGGTGAGATCGCGCCTCCTATGGATCTTACGGCCGAAGATTTGTTGAAAAAGGAAAAGCCTGAACAAAACGATCCCTCCTTGACGACGGCAATGGCAAACATTGAAAATCAGCCCGTTGGTTCCTTTAAACTAGAAGATGTCTTCCCCGACTCCCAACTCCTTCTCTGATTTACCTTATAATTTTAAGAAACAGCAACGTCGAGAAGAATTGATCAGATCGGATGAATTGGAGAAGCTTTATTTTGACATAAAAGAACGTCGAAACAAACGATTGGCCAACGATAATATAATCAAAATGACTCAAAAGGATAAAGCGGAAATTATAGAATCTGCCCTTATTTGCAATTGTTGCTCATGGTTTTTTTTAAGCGTTACCATGCTGATTACTTTTGCTCTAATTTTTTTTGAAGTGTATCAACTTTTTGCTTTTGTAAAAAAACAACATCAAAATTAAAGGCAAAAAACTTTAAGATGCCTTCTCCGATTCCTTACTCTTCCCCTAATTCACTTTATAATTTTGGAAATCTGGTTGAACGAGATTTAATGCCAGTGAGCAATAATGATATTTTTCTCGCTCCCCCACCATACGATAGTAATACCCATGATACGGTCAAAATAGATAAACGTGATAAATGGGACATTATAAATGTTATCTATTTTTGCGGTTGTTGTTCTTGTTTCTTTTTAACTGCTATCGCGTTCCTTATTTTTGTTTCGCTTACTGTGCAATTTAAAAATCTTTTAGCGTTTGTAAAAAAACAACATCAATAAAGACGACTATGACGATATTAGTTTATTTGTTTATTTCGGATTACGTATGGTTAAATTTACGATCATTTTTTGATTATTGTCAATAAAATTCACAAAATCTCCGTTTATCCTTTTAAATTGAAAGTGCATAAAATCCAGCCGGCTTGTGTTTATTTTGTGAAATTCCAAGTTATCGAAATGGACAGAAATGTATTCATCCTCCCGGTTTGATTGATCGGCCGTTGGTATGGTTCTAAATAGGGGATAAAAATCGCCCCCTACCATCGAGTGTTGAATAAAATTGGTGTAGCACATCATTATTCCGGGATACTGCGCGTATAAATTAATGCGTCTGTCGGCTATAAATGTCGATCCTTTTGTAGGCAGCACAATTTCTCGGTTCAGGTTTATTCCTAGTATGTTCTTGGTCCCCCCTCGAATTATTACTCTCATCTTCACTGAGGTATCTTCAGATTTCCTGGTAATCATCAGATATCCGTCTCGAAAAGAAAATTCAATATATTTTTTCACTCTTTCTTCCAGCTTGTTAATGAGCGAAAGGGCGAAATTGTTGGCGTCATTTGTGCTCGTGGTAGCCCTGATTAGAGGAAATTTTTCGTACTTTTTGCTCATAGAAATGATTATTTTTCTATCTGCCGCTTCCAGGTACGGTATGGAGGATAAATTAATTAAAGGTTTTTCGGCGGTAAATGTTTTGTTGTTATCATTATCTACGAATATATCCGCCATTCCTTCCACGCCCAACAGTCTTTTTAATGCACCGGGGATTAAGATGTACAGTCTGTACGAACCGATGTTCCCTCCGGCGAACTTTACTTGAAAATGATCAAGGTTGGAATTTTTCTTTGCCACAACGCCAAAGGATAGCATCTTGGAATAAATATCTCTGTGACGGTTCAGATATTTGATTAAGGTCGTTGGGTCGAGGTTTGTTCCCGTTGAAAAGTTCAGATTGATGGGTAGACGATTTAATTCGCCATCAATTTCATGCATTTCATCGAATATCGAGTCCGGCAATTTTTGCACGCTGTTGGGGTAAGAAATGTCTGTCAAGGCTATTTTGGCACCTCGGTTTAAATAAATCGGTGTTTTTAGGTTAAAGGAGAAATTATCAGGCCTATTTTGCGGATAAGCCTCCACGTCCGATTGATTGTCAACTTGAAGATGAATGGTTTCGAAAGCCATCTCGTTCGCTTTTTTGCGCAAGTGGAACTGGACGACGCTCGGTTGACCGTCCTGGAGTGGGAGAATTTTATCCTCCGTATCCAGGAGTTTTATGCTTACGGTTTTAAGGTTGGTGTTCCTTACGGGAAAATATTGAATGTTATTAACGGTTTTGAAAAAGTATTTGTTCTTTTTTTTGACGGGTAAACTTGTCGTGTACAGAACGGGCTCTTCTTCATTCGGTTCTGCGGTAATAATATCCGAGGTAATTTTCACCACTTCAAAATAATTATTGTCAGCTATGTTTAAATCTATCCCTATAGCGGCTATTCCAATTTCCCAAGCTCGGTCTTCGCCGCCAGACGATAGGTTAAAATTTCTCGGTAACACATTGGTAAAATTAGAGAGTTTGTTGTTATAAAAAACGTCCACGCTAGCGTTAGAAAGACAATGAATATAATGTCCCCGATTCATCTCCGTGCCCCTCTTTATATATCGACTACGTCACTTTCCGGTATCCAGCTGGGATTTCGGTACCCTCGCCATTTCACCAAGACCAATTTTTTCCCCGTTTTTGAATCTCTTTTTCGTCGTATTATCTTTTCAATCTTAAAAAGTTCGGGAGGATCCACCTCCGCCAACTCATTTCCGTAAAAATTTCCCTCGATAATTTCGTCTCCGTCAAAAGTTTCCAGCTGATAAGTCGGAATGGGCAAACGGGTGAATACTTTTTTAATTTTGAAAATTTCCTCGTGAAACTGTTCGTCAAAGCCCCGATCAAATTGTCCTTTCAATTTGCTTATCCTGACCGTCGTCCCTTCCTTAAATCTAGGCGTTTTTCTCGTTCTTTTCGCGTAATTTTCCTCCTGTTTTTCCCGTACCAAATTGGCATTTTCTTCCTTTTCGGCCTCGTTGGGCGACATCCCGATCATGCGATGTTCTCGCGAATTGTAGGTCTCCACCAAACGGGGTAACACGTCGATAAATCGCTCCGTTTCGCGCGAAGTCATGTATCGGTACATTAAGGCTTTTAAAGTTCTGTTGAATCTTTCTATAAACGGCGCATGAATATAATTATCGCTGTGTAAAAGTTTTATTCTGTTTTGACGGCAATAGTCCGCGAAAGATTTATTTTTGATCTCCGCGCCTCTGTCAGCCAGAATTCTTTGAGGTAAGGTAAGGGCCCTTTCCGCGATGCGTTTGAAGCCCTCCAAAAAAGTGGATGCTTTTTTATTTTTTAACGGCTCGACAAAGGCGTACCGAGTAAATATATCGATGGCGGTTAACAAATACCGGTAATCATCATTGGCGCTCGACACTGACTCAGTTAATTCGATCAAATCTATCTGAAACTGATACCTTTTGTAATAGGAATAGGTCGGATTCCTCGGTCTGGCGGATTTGGCTTGTTTGTGCAAGGTGTAACTGTCCAATCCGTGCATCCAATTTTTTATTTTGCTTAGCGGGATTTCTCCCTTAAATTGTTTAAAAGCCCGGTAAGGAGAGGAGAAAGCGAGAGATGAGCCGGGTCGGGTGTAAGCTTCGATAAATTCGTCCTTAGTAATCCTCGTCGTCATCCTCGTAATCTTCAAACAACGGCCTCGATCGCGTTAGTCGGCTCCTTTTGACAGCCGATGATTTTACATTTTTTCGTTTCACTTTTCGCCGTTTGCTAGAATTAGCCGCGACGGCCTGTCTCCCGCTCAAGAGTATGTTTTTGGTAGCGGTCTTTAATCGATTTTTGGCGGCTTTTCCAACGGGTCTACCTTCCAACGCTTCTAAGGCCGTGTCAACGGCTGCCCTAGTGGCCTCCTTTTTTAAATACCGTCCCACCGATTTGGCACCGTCACTTTTTACAATTCGACCGATTGATTTTACGGCGCCTTTGGCCACCGGCGCCAGAGTTCGAATTAAGCCGCTAAAAATAGAACCTAATCCCGCGCCTTGCTGTACCGCGGGCCCTCGATGATATCTCATTACGACCTTTTTTTTCTTTTTTTCGTCCTGCTTCCTGTGTTCGAGTTACTCTACGGCGGTTAATCTTTTCACGCATCTATTCAGCGCCATAGGACTGATACCTAATTCTTTGGCCAATCCCACGAAGGTCAGGCGAGTAATTGGGGTTTCTCTCCCTGATAAAGTATAAGTCATTTTATTTTCTCTTAGAAAGGTGTAAGCGCAGGCGGCTATAATTGTTTGCGGCGAAAACACGATCTTTCTTTCGTAAAATTTGACTCTTTTTCTTATCGATTCAACATCTTTGAAAGACAGGTTCAGCCCTTTAAGAAAGTATTCGCACATCAGACTGGGTTGGAAATAAAATTCTTGCGGGTTTAGAAGGGGCCACACTTTTTCGGGCTCGATGCTGGTCAGTTGGCACAAGTGTTGCACAGGTCTCGGCACTTTACTTTTTACCAAGGCTAAAAAAACGGCGACAAGCATCAAAGCTTCCACGTTGTGAAGGTTTTTTTTCTTCTGGCGTTTAAGGTCCGACCATTGATGGTTTATGACACGAATTAATTCCGCATCGTTGATGTAGCATTTGTCACATATTCGCTCCAACAGGTCTTTTTCGAATGAGTTTTGATTGGGACTTTCTAATCGGGGCGTATGACATGCGATTGCCGATTCCGCGTACACTGGTCCCAATACTTTTCCGCAATCTTGACAAACGTGAAAGCCGTTACTCACATCGTTCACCGGCCTTGGATGTGGACAATGATGGCAATAGTTTTGAAAATACATGCGTGTCCCGAGGATGATGTCTTACTGCAATTTTATCTCATTAACGATCGTCATTTATATATGTGTTTTATTTCCGGTCTTGGATCATTTTTAAAAATTTGACCATTTCACCGATGCTATGAAGATTGACCCGCTCGCTTCTACCGCCGATTACAACCATTTTGCCGGAAGAAAAAATTAACAAGGTGTTGTCCGGAAATGAAATAAACATTCCCGGAAATCTTTCCGGATTAAATCTCACCCGCTTCACCGACGGTATTTTCTCCTTCAATTCCTCTATCAAATCTAACAGCGGGATGGACGATAATTTGGTATCGTAGGTGCACGTTACGTTGTTGATTATCTTGGTCATCACAAAATACTCGTTTTGGATGATGTTTTTCAAATTGTCGATGGAAGACGCAATTTGGTCAGGCGACGGAATTTTGGTGATGTTGATATGATACAAGACCGCGTCGCCGCCGTTCCTTTCCTTATTCGTCTCTCTGATGGATTTTTTTCTTTTTCTGAAAATGCTGTAAACAAAGTTGTTTCTTCTAACGACGATAAAATTTCCAAAATATTTCACATTCTTATCATCGCTATTTAAGAGTAGAAGATTCGCAGTTTTTATAGCAATGACGCAGCTGATTTTAATATTACTTATCGTGTAGTCATCTCGGTTAACCGCCGCTTCTATCATCATGACTTCCGCCACCTCTCGCGGCGGTATCGGAGGGCTGAATGTGGAGTTTAATGAGCTGAAAGGAGAGAGTCTGGACTTGCATAAGCCTTTGGAACAAGAAGTGGATTTAATATCCGGTCGTACTGTTATTTATAGCAGCGTTTCACCGATCGAGGAGACGGGGGATGTTGAATTTCATATCCCCCCCGATCCGGAGTGTCATTTCTTGCTGAATCAAAGCAGATTGGAGGGCTACTTTGTGGTCAAAGATCTCAAGGGGAAATTTTTAGATGAGAAAGACGAGGTTACTCTAGCCAATCACTATGGGGCCTGTCTCTTTTCACAAATAGAGGTTTATCTCAACGGCACTCAAGTGTGCGATCTCAGCGCTTCCGTCTCCTACCCGTTCAAACACAATATCGATGTAACTTTATCCTACCCCTTTTCCGTCTCCAATTACCTTTTTAAAACGGAAGGATACTACACCGCCGAAAGGAAAAATGAGTTTAAGTTGGTATTTAAAGACGTTGCTGAGGAGGTTGAGATGGACGAGGATGGAAATGAACCCACCGATACGGCTACGGGGACTGTCTCCGAACGTACCTTGGATACGGCTTTGACTGACCCTCGATTAGTAGAAAATCACAACCGTATCATGAATGGAAAAAAGGTCTACTTTAGCACGGTCATTCCCGCCGATATATTCTACTCCGACAAGTATCTGCCCCCTAATGTGGAAATCAATATAAAATTGCGGAGGTTTAATCCCATGTTTGGGCTAATAAGCAAATCCACGTCTTATGACCGTTACAACATTTGTTTACAAGATGTAAAGTTACGGATGCGAAAGGCGCTAACCACCGTACGCGTGCGCAACAGGATCAACGTTTCACTTAACGAAAAAAATTCGCCCTGTGTTATACCTTACAAGGACACGCAGCTAAAGTTTTATAACATCCCTTTCGGCTCTCTCAGTTTTAGCGCCAATTTCATTAACGCGGGCAGAAAAATGCCTGTGCAGATCGTTTTTGCCCTGGTCCGGAGCAGGCTGTTAGGCAGGAATGTATGTACCGATTCCCCCTTTTATTATTCAGATGCCAACCTTTCTTCCGTCATGCTGAAAAAGGACGGTAAACCTCTGCTACCGCGCATCATGCGTTGCAATTTTGACAATGGGGATTACGTGCACATGTACGACCATTTTCAAAGTAATGTCAACACCAGAAATCGAGTCACCCTTGACAATTACAAAAAAGGATACACTTTTATGGTTTTCGATTTAACGCCCGACAAATGCCATTCTTTTCACAACCATAACTCCGAATCCGGTTCTCTTGCATTGGATTTGACTTTTAGCAAGTTGGCTCAATCGGATTATACCTTGCTTTCTTACGCCGTGTACAACGCCCTTCTTTTGATCGGTAAAGACCGTCAGGTACAAAAGAGATATTATTGATCGCATTCCCCTGCCCCGAGCCGCATGTCTCTATTTAAGGGCAAAGGTGTATCAGTTGAAAAAATATTGAATAAATAAACTTTTAAAAATAAAAATAAAAAAATTACTCTTCCTCGATCATGTCCGACAATAGGGGCGGTATCGCGGGATTAGGTTTCGAGCAAGACGATCTTATCGAACAGGCTCTTGATCTGCATTCGCCCCTGGGGGTTGATGTGAGTTTAGAAAAGGGATCGGATGTTATTTACGATAGCGTGACCAGCGTGACCAACGCGGGACCCGTTGAATTCCTGATCCCTCGCGACGCGGAATGTTCGTTCATTTTGGACCAAACCAGACTGATCGGACATTTTATTGTCAAGCAAGATGGTGCCGCAGGAGATGTGGAGGACGACCATAAAGTTTTTCTGGCTAATAATTTTGCCTATAACTTATTCTCCCAAGTGGAAATTTACCTGAACGGCGTGCAAGTTTGCGATCAAAGCACCGCCAACGCCTATCCGTTTAGAAATTTTATCCAGACGGAGTTGTCTTACGATTTGGAGAGCAAAAAATGCCAATTAAAAAGCGAAGGTTATTTCGTCGAAGAACCGGAGGAAATCGAAAAAAACGATCCCACTGGTAATACAAATTTGACCGCTCGCCGAGATTTATTGACGGATCATAAAAAGGTGTATTTTTGCTCGCGCTTGGGGGCTGATATCATGTACACCGATAAATATCTTCCACCGAATGTGGATATCAAGATAAAGTTGGTGAGAGCCCATCCCCAATTCGGTATTCTGCACAACGAGGTCGGGAAAACCTATGTCGTCCAGTTGAAGGATTTGAAGCTGAAAATGAGAAAAGTTCTCCCTTCCGCTCAACAGCGAGATGCTTTCACGCTGAAATTGAGCCGGGAGCCGTGTTACATACCCTACAAAATGACGCAATTCAAGGTTTTTGTCATTCCGGCCAATGTGACGACTTACACGGTCACCAACGTGGCTTCTCAAATTCTCCCCAAACAACTCATTATGTGCATGATTCACAACCAGGCCCTGTCGCAGAGCAGCTCGAGAAACCCCTTCAACTTTCAACATTTCGATTTAAATCACTTTAACGTGATCAAAAATGGGCAATGCGTCTTTCCGAAGGCTTTTCAGCCCGATTTTGACAACGACAATTACCTGGATTTGTATCGACACATGTACGACAGCATCGGCTACGGCATTTCCAACTACACTTGCAGCGTAAGCATGGAGGCTTTTAAGAAGGGTCGGTGTTTTCTGACGGCGGATTTCACCCCCGACCGTTGCAATAGTTATCATATCCACCCGGACGAAAAGGGGAAGTTGGACGTCGAATTGGGTTTCAAAACAGCCAAAACCCATCCTATTTATCTCCTGGCCTATTCCATTTTCAATTCCGGGTTGAAAATTGATAACGGAGGTCAGGTGATCAGAACCGATGAGGTCGCCGATTCATAACATGGGGAACGAGTCGGTCGTGACCAACGAGGGGTTAAGAAACGATGTCTTGGAAAAATTCTTACGTCAATTAGACCATCGTCATTTTGCGGGGGTTTTCTCCGTAGACCTCGTCCCCCCGCAATTATTCAACGTTCATCATGGGGGGAAGTGTTTTATCGTCAATCTATCCCCCTCTCATCGGTCGGGCGGGCATTTTATCGCTATTTACATCAAGGGGAAAAATCTTTGGTATTTTGACAGTTACGCTCTACCTCCGCCCGCTCATAATCATCATTTAATGAACTTATTGCAAAGGTGGAAGAAAAGGCGGAAGAATGTTACGATAAGGCGCGTGCTCACCTATCCCGTCCAGAATTTTAATTCCTTGTTTTGCGGGTGGTACACGGCCGCCTTTTGTATGATGGTTACCATTTATTCAAGTTGCGATCCACGATATTTTTCAAACTTTTTCTCTCGTCAAAATTTAAACCATAACGAAAAAATTGTACAATATTTAATAAAATCATTGTGTGATAAGCTAAAAGCGGTGCCGGAATAAATAGAGACATGGCAGGTGTGACGACTGTGACGATTTATAATGTATTTTCCTTATCTTATTTACGGTCGATGGCATTTATATTAAAAAATAATAGGAAAAAGAAAAAAAGGCGGCGGACGAGCTTCCCCGGCGATCGCCGGGTAAGTGCAGGTGCTATTCTATGTACAATACATCTTGTTATTCGCTGGTGGAAAAAAGGGTTGGACGACGCTTTTTACTTTTTCATTTTGTTGATGATGGAGGCGGAGTTTATGTCAAAACCCAATCCCGTGCAAAGCTCAAAGAGTCCTTCGGTTATGGCGTCCAATTTATAGAGGGGGAAATTTATCTTGATCGTCTTCGTATTGTAATTTTTGTTGTTCTCGTTGTACTGTAGAAGGGAAAGAAAAAAAAAATAGTCAGTTCAACATCATCAACGTCTTACCTTTCGTTTTTTTTTACCCTTACCTGAACCTGACTGAGATAAACCACTGGCCAGACGGCCAGCCCCCCGGCGCGCTGCAGGTGGCGAACCCCCGTGATCCCCATCCGGATCAGGGGGTTCGTGGAGACGGACTTATTCATCGGTACGAAGGGAAGACTGATGTTTTCCAAATCTACCTCTTTGTTCCTGAGGGCTTCGATGAATTTCTTCATCGTCGTCCCATTAGGGTAGATGTACTATAAGCGGATGAGCCAAGTGGAAAAAAGGCTTATTATTGATTTGGTAATCTCCTTTTTTTATCACTTCCTCATTCACTTACCCCATCGTCGGCGAAGAAGTAGGCCTCCCGATTTCCGTGTTGTTCTTGCCAACGGTCGTAGTCTATACTTGCAGTCGCTACCGGCGTTACAATCTCCCACTGATTGTCGGCAGAAAAAATTTGTTTTTGCTTACTTAAGGGTAAATTGATCATGTCGATTTTGGAGAGAATTTGATCCGGCTCCGCATACCTTTTAACCGCTTTTTTTTTGGCAGGGGGCGCGTCAGCATCATGGACCTTTTTTTTGTTAGCCTTAACCGCTACTTTTTTGGTTTGAATTTCCGGTTCTTCCTCTTCTTCCGACTCATCCTCATCATTCACGTCCGTCGTATCAGATTTCATATCAACGTCGACAGTATCTATGGACTCCGTGTCATCGGTACCCTCGTCGTCATCGATGAAATCTGCCATTTCATCTTCCTCCTCCTGATTCACCTCCTCCTCCTCCAACTCCTCCTCGTCATCAATCATCTTTTCCTTTATCTTGTCGTCGTCGTCGTCAATCATTCTCTTTGTCCTTATCAATTTGAAATGTCCTTTGTTACGATTCTTCGAGGAGGAGGCGCTAACAGGACTCTTCTTCTTAAGGACCTCATCACCGCCTCCATTTTTTTGCCGCTTTTGCCCCGCTTTTTTCGGGAGTAACTCTTTTTTTGACTGTTCCACCTTCTTTTCCTTCTGCTGATCTTTCTTTTTCGCCGTACCGCCTTTTTTGACATGTTTGTCACCAGCGGCGGATTTGGCGGCTTCACCCTTTGCCTTTCCCATCGTTTATTCCTTTCTTATATAGAGGAAAAATAATAAAGTTTGTCTTCAAAGGATGAAAGTCAACCCAGAACTGATATTTTTAACAAACAATCTCAACTTTTTATAGTCTATTTTTTAAGCCGCGGTCATAACGCACCTGTTATTATTCACATACCCCCTTTTAACGATGTTCAAATTTTCTCAATGGAGGGGAGAAGATAATTCTTTTGTATTCCAATGTCTTCCCCCTCCATCGGGCTTTATTCCAATTAAAGAAAAGGGGAGAAGGCTAGCTTTTTCATTAAGATCGCCCTCATCATCATCATCATCTCGTTAGTTACCTTTTTGAATAAAAACCAATTAACCGCTTCTTCAACACCCCAACATCATTTTTTATTTTTACAAAAGGAAAAAAGGAGGAGACACAATTATTTGTCCGGCCATCATTAATTTCGATACCGCCGTCTATATCAATGGTGAAGCGGAGGCCGATTTCCTTTTTTTATTTTCCAACACGTAAGGGGGTGTGCGCGCGTGCAGAAAGTTCTTTAAGTACTTTGCACCTTTAAGCCCCGAGGGGAAGGGAAGTGATTTAATTGACCTGATTTTTCCCCTAGACAGCCGTCTCTTTTTATTCCCCCTACTTACGCCTATGAATTTTTTTCTTTTGCTTTTTAAAATTAATAAGCGGGGCAAGTGTTAATTGGGGGGGAAACTATATAACCAAATATGGATTTCCTATTATCATCATTACTTCGATTCCATTTAACCGGATAACATACAACAATAAAAAAACTTTTTCATTTTTTTTGGGAGGACTTAGCCAAAAAAACTTAAAGGTAAGCAAATAATAAAAGTGTTACGGAGAAAATTTTTTTATACATTATTATTTTTTTAGAAAAAATCATGTCTGATCATCAAGAACAAACCACCACCACCACCACCTCCACCACCGATGTTACTCCTGCGAATATTCATGCGGAAGGGGCTTCATCATCGACTTTTTCCAGCACCACCGCTTCCGATGATGGACTAAAAATCCGAATCCTCAGAAATCGAAAAAATCAAACTGAGGAAAGGGTCGTTCCACCAACGACCTCTCCCGTCATCAATTCGGCGGATGATGAGGGTAAATCGAAGAGGAAACTCTCCCGTCCTCGCCGTATTTCTCGACCTCAGCCCTGTGTTATCCTTCATCAGCTTCCTTCCACCATAGCACCATCTTCTTTGATATCGACCACTACCATCAATACCACATCTGAGCAAGGAAAGAGGAAAATTTCGATGACGGACGAGGAAGAAAAGGATCCCCTTGATTTGACCGTTAAAAGATCACGTCCTCTCGCATCGTCACTTCCGCCACCACCACCACCACCACCACTACCATCATCATCATCATCCCATATTTTATTTCGATCACAATCTTCAGATAATTCCATTTTAAGCCATTTACTTCGAACATCGTCACCCTCACCATTGTCCCTTATGACCCAGAGCTTATCTCCTGCCACCAGGTCCATGTGGCATTATCGAACACCTTTATGCTCTCCTACTCCATCAATATCCATCAGACCCAACCAACAGACTTTTTCCCCTGTCACCCCCGACCCTCTTCAAGCGTTGACTGCCCGGTTTTCTTCTCCTCCTCAAAATATGTCTTTTCCTCCGACAACCGCCACCAATACCGTTCCCTCCAGTAGCTTTACACGTCAACCCGTTGATCAACCCTTACCTCGTACCGCCGCCACTGCTTCCATCAATGTTCCTGTCCCCCCCTCGCAAGTGTCAAATTATTTGCCCCTGTACAAATTGTCCACCATGTACCAGTTAAAGAGGGCGGGACTTGACCAAGCCCGGAATGCTACTGGACATAATACCCTTGAAAATACCTACCTTTTTACCCAGGAGCAAGCCATGCAAATGCAAAATTTGCTGCCGCTGGACAGGCATAAGGAATTTATGGCTTTAATGAAACTTAGAGCCATATCCGACCAATTTCAACAATGTCAACGTCGCCTTTCCTCAATTTTCCCTTCTGATGGAGTAAGTTTTGTTAGGGATGATCGCACAACAGCCAGGTTGAATATTATAATAAACCTGTTGATGCACCGCTTATCAGACCTCAAGAACATCGCTAGCGGTTTAGATTCGATCATGGATTTGCCCTGAGTTGTGCTACCCCCTCCTTCCTTTGTTATATATTTTTTCTTCGTTCTAACCCCTTCCCCTCTTTTCTTGCCCTCACTCACTCGTATTCTACATCATCATCATCGTCTGAGAAATTTTATTCAGTCGGTTACCGCATCTCAAGCGAAATAAACATCGTGATAAAAAAATCAAATTGTTTATCGTCCTTTTTTTCCTGTCGTAATAACGAGATGAAAATTTACAAGTGTGAAAAGTGTGATATTTTCTTCTCTCGAAAAAACAATTTAAACAGACATTTGAGAAAAAAACATCCGTCCGATGAACAGCAAATTATTGCCGTCACCCCATCCTCATCTTCCAAAAAAGATTGCCCATTTTGCGACCTTTTTTTCCAAGATAAAGACCAATTAATTGAGCACATGTGGTCTCCTCAACATCAATCTTTACTCCCCTTTACTTCGAGAAGCTCAATTTCTCAAAAAGTCGTCATCTACCGAATGTCTTTAGAAGAAAATAACACCTCGCTTGCTAATTTTTGCTCCTCTAATGGAACGGTCAACACGATAAATAATTTGGTCAGAAGTCAAACAGCGGTCAGAACCGTTTTTAGGATGAGCATAGTCATTTTTGCCGATTACGAGATCCCTGATCTGAGCCAGGAAGAAACGGGAGAGAAAAATAAAAGCGTTGATAACGATACGTTGGCTCTAAGATCAAAAGGTCTGTTGTTCAATCGATATCAGAGCGAGAGACAGCGTAGGAATAGAATTAGGTCAATGCTGAGGGGGGCTGCCAAAAGGGAGGAAGACTTATTGACCAGGGGATCGGGTTGGCGTTTTCAGACTCTTAAATATTGTGATATAGTGTTGTACGACTCTTCCAACGTATTGTAACGAGAGAAACAGAGAAACATGAAGCCGTCGTACTCCAAATCGATCATCATTTCCAAAACATTATTGAATTGCAAAAGTGTGAAATGGAATTTTGTGTACGATGAAAAAAACTTTTTGTATTGCGTCGTTCGTCATTTATGGCCCCTTCAAACGGCGCACATTACTCATTTTAAAAACATTCCCACTGAATATTTAGATCGCTTTAATCTTGACGGGTTAAATTTCCCCCTGCCGTATAAGCAGATCAACAAGTTTGTGCAAAAAAATAAACATTTAAAACTGAACATTAGAGTGCTGTTCGACAGCGAAAACGAAGTGAGTATATTGGACACGTTTTCCAACCGGAGCAACGATAAAAACAAGACAAAAAACATTTTAAACTTGCTCATGCTGAAATACGATCATTCGTACATCGGGGCTGATCCGCACGACATCAATACGAAATCCATTTCTACCTTGCGTCAAATTCAACACCAGTACCACTTTTTTACCATCAAAAACTTGAACGCCTACCTGAACATGAGAAACTTCAGCTGTTCGCCGAACAAAAAAAGAGTGAGTAACCACTACTGCGAAATGTGTCTGCTTCGATTTCGATCAAGGAGGAAAAAGAACGTTCATCGGCGTTATTGTCAGAACGATAAACAAAGAATCGTTTACCCGAACGAGGGGGACAGCATAAACTATCGAAATCAAAAGAACGCTTTCAAAGCCCCGGTGATAGGATTCGCAGATTTCGAATGTTTCATGGAAAAAGGCGATCAGGGCCAAAAGGTGAAGTGTAAAAAATGTAATAAGAACCCAATTTCGTGCCAATGTGATGTGTCAGCCAGTGTAGAACAATGCCGGCATAAGCCTTGCGCTTATTCCATATGTTTCGTGGATTCGGAAAATGACGTTTTTTTCCAAGAAACCTACAGCGGGGAGGACGCGGTTGAGCGTTTTCTGAACAAGTTAACGGATTACGAACGATTGGTAGAAGAAAGAAAACAAAGATTTAGAAAAGTAAGCCAAATAGTAGCCTCCCCCCTAGAGTGGGACGCTTACCACCGGGCCGAAACTTGTCACATTTGCGAAAAACCATTTGAAAGCCGATCTTTCCGGTATAGAAAAGTGGTAGATCACGATCATGTTTCGGGGAAAATCGTCGAAGCTGCACACGCTATTTGCAATCTTCAGAGACAGGGACCCTTCTTGACGCCGCTGTATTTTCATAACGCTCAGGGGTAAGAATATTTTCATGTCCACAACATGTTGTGACAATGACTCGTTTCCCCTCAATCATTTCAGATACGACATAAATTTGCTGCTGGAAAAACTGAAAATTAAAGCCAAAGTTATGGCCAGGAATCAGGAAAAATTTAGAACGCTCTCCATCGGCCGATTTCAAATAAAAGATTCTTTGGAACACATCCCTTCGAGTCTGGATGCTCTGGTATCGGACCTGTGTAAAGATGACAATTTTAATTTCCCCCTTCTTCGCCAATTTGAGGTCTTACAAAAGCTGAAGCACCGTAAAAAACCCCCCGCTGTAAAATTATTAAAGCGAAAAGGCGTTTACCCTTACGAATTTTTTTCCTCGTTCGAGCATATTAAAAATAGTCGCACGTTCCCATCTCGAGCAGAGTTTCACTCGACGTTAAACGACGCGGGGATTTCCGTTGAAGACTATCAACACGGGAAAAAAGTCTTTAAATTCTTCCAATGTCGAACGATGGAGGATTACATGAAGTTATACTGCGGACTGGATGTCATTTTGCTGGCAGAAGTTTTCGTCAAATATCGGGAAATGGTATTACATCATTTTAAATTGGACCCGATTTATTACTTAGGTACGTTTAGATATTTTTGAAAAAAATGGAAAAATTTATTTGGTTCATTTATTTTAAAAACATTTTTTTCTATATAGGCATACCCGGTTTATCTTTCGACATTATGCTGAAAATGTACTATGAAAAGGAAAAGACTGAAAATAAGGACGAAACCGAAAAACCATTTGGTTCATTAGATTTGCTCCATGATCCGGACATGGAACAGTTTTTCAATAAAGGCATACGAGGAGGGCAAAGCTTTATATCGACCAGGCGAGCGAAGGGAAACGAAGATCCTAAAACACCGGGGAATCATCTGCTTTATGTTGACGGTAAGTAAAAAAATATAGCCAGAAAGAAAAATTCGATCTGATTTTTTTCCCCCCTCCATCATATTTCTAGCTAATAATTTATATGGAAGTTGTGAAACGTTTAAACTACCCGTGGGAAATTTCGAGTGGGTGTCGGAGAAACAACTCCAATCATGGACGGCCGAAGACATTTTGAACATTCCAACGCAGGGAGAAACAGGCTACGCCTTTGAAGTTGATATGATCTATCCCAAAAAATATCACAAGGTAATGATGATAAAAGAGAAAAAGGATATTCTCAGTTTTATCAAAGAAAAAAATATAATTAAATTTTTTTCTCCCATTTTTTTATCAGCGAGATGATCAATTTCCACTAGCTCCCTACAACGGACAAATTGATTTTAAAAACTTATCTCCGTTCAACAGACAGGTTCTAAAAATGCAAAACTACCGAGATTACCGAAGAAAGAAGTACAATTCCAAAAAACTTTTAGCCACATTTTATCCGCGGAAGAAGTATGTGGTTTTATTGGACAATTTGCAGTATTATCTTCAAAAAGGGTTAAAATTGGTAAAAATAAGGAGAGCGGTAAAATTTATCCAAAAAGATTTCCTGAAAAATTTCATTACAAAAATCACCAAACTAAGATCGGAAGCAGAAACAGAATTTGAACTTCGGCTGTTCAAACTTTTTGCCAACTCAACTTTCGGGAAATTCATAGGTAATTATGTTTTCCTCCTTTTTTTTAAAACAAAAAATGATCAATTGATATCATGGATATTTTTTCAGAAAACGCACGAAATTACACCAGCATTATTTTGTGTGATAATGAAAAAAGTCTACGAAAAGCGTGCCTAGGACAGCACGTTTCCAACTTTAAGATCATCAACGAAAATTTGGTAGCGGTGATGAAAAAGCCCGATTTCATCACCCTGAATAAACCCACCCCTACCGGATTTGCGATTTTAGAATTATCCAAATTATTCATGTTTCGATCTTACGATAAATTTCGGCAACAATTTGGCGCAAAAAATTTAAAATTATGCTTCTCGGATACGGATAGTTTCTTGTTTCAAGTCAAGTGCAGCAATTTGATCGATAAACTGAAAGAAATGGAGCACATGTTCGACTTTTCCAAGTACAATAAGAATCACGTACTGTACAACAACAGCAGAGCTAATCATTTGTTTTATTTTAAAGACGAACTGAAAGGTCAGTCGGCCATTACCGATTTTATCGGATTAAGACCGAAATGTTACGCCATGAAAATAAAAAATTTAAATAGTAAAAAAGAAGCTCAAAAAAAAGTTTGCAAAGGATTGAAAAGAACGAGCATCCAAAATCAACTTTCTTTCGAAGATTATGAAAAATGTTTGATCGATAGCAAATTGACCTACAAAACGTTTACCCATTTGGCATCAAAGAACCATCGAATCAGCACAACTTTTCGGCGGAAAATTGCCCTCTCTTCTATGGACACAAAAAGATATATATTACCTTGCGGCAAATGTACATTGGCCCTGGGCAGTGTGTATATTAAGAGATACAAAAGACATCATCTATGTAAGCCGTAAAAATAGATTAAATATAAACATTGGCGTGTGAAAACGTGAGTAACGGCAAAAATAATGGGCGGATTCGATGTGCGATTTTTCCTGCCATCCAACATGTTGGCGGTAGGACCTACTTCCAGCGGGAAAACATCGTGGTTAAAGAGACTAGTGGAAAATCGCCAAATCATGTTTGCCGAAGTACCAAAGTACATGATACTATTTTACAAAGAATGGCAGAAGGCTTACGAGGACATGGACCAACAGATGAATCAAGATCAAAACGAAACTCGCTTTTTTAAATTTGCATCGATACCTTCCTCCGTGGAGGAAATAAAAGACATATTAGAAATGTTGCCGAAAAAAGCTCCGAAACTGGTAGTGTTCGATGATTATTTAGACGAAGTAGGATCGGTTTTAAAGCATTTTTTTACGGTCCTTACTCACCACTATCATTGTTTCACCATTTTCCTGTGTCAAAACTTATTCAATGCCAAAAATGAACTTCGAACACTGAGCATCAACACCCAATATATGGTTTTGTTCAATAACCCCAGAGATCAAAGCTCCATATCTCAACTGTCGAAACAAGTGTTTCCCGGGAGAAATTTTTTATTAAATGAAGCCTATCGTTTGGCTACCAACAATCGTCCTTACGGATACCTCTTGCTTGATTTTCATCAGCGACAAAACAATTTGGTGCGATTAAGAAGTCACATTTTCCCTCACGAATATCCGATGAAAACCTATCACGTATCTATGTAAGAGTTGAAATATACAACATAATGAATTCGGTTAAATGACTAGATCATTAGAAAAAGCCGTTTCCTTTTTTACGGCGATAAAACACTTAAAAGGGCACGATTGCGCCAATTTCATAAGACATTTAGATGATAAGGGAATATATATTTTGTGTCAAATAATCCATTACGTATTGAACGGCGAACTTGAATTGAGGCGGGGGGTGCGGGGGAGATTGAGGAAAAAGGTAAAAAGTCATTTGTCAGATTTTAAAAAACTGGCCAGTCACCCCCGTTCACAATCTGATATCGGGAAGAGAAGAAAACTGTTGCAAAGGGGGGGAATAATCGGAGTGCTATCAGCCATAGCCAGCGCCGTAATTCCCCTAATTACTCAACTTTTGACAAGATGAAGAAAATAAAATCAAAAAACATGGAGGGCGTTTCGGAAATGTTTTTAATTCCCAAAGGAATTTATTTTAACATTGTAAAAAACATAGAAGACCCGGATCAGTTAAAAAGAGTACAAGACTTAAACGCCGAGACCAATTATTTAGAAAAAGCCCTACGATTTCATCAATTAAAATCATTTAAATCTCAACCGAGAGAGGTAAATGAACAACCATCACCGGATAGGGAAATCAATGACACGTATGCTACAGTTAACGATGATGAGATGCAAACAGAAGATTTTCCTCAACAGACGTTTGACGAACAAATTGAAACAATTGCCAATGCACCTCCTCCGATCCTTACGAGGCAAAGGACAAATTCCATTTCCGCACCGCCCGTTGCCGAGCACAGTGTTACGAGGCAAAGGTCAAATTCTATTTCCGCACCGCCCGTTGCTGAGCAAAATGCAATTTTCCCCGTCGCCGATTTACCCCAGTCACTGCCGCAAGAAACAAGGGAAGCGACTTCGTCTCAAACAGAAACAGACCGAGCTAAATTTCTCATCAATTGGGCTATCAATGATATATTACATAGTTCTTCGTTAAAATGTCCTCTTTGCAAAAACAGCGCCGACTTTAAAAAGACGGGATTTTTCGCCAGACACATGCATCAGAAACACAACTACCGGCTAAATGCTATGGAACAAAGAATGGTCAGAGAGAATTTGGACAAACTAAGCCAAAAACAACAACAAATAAAGCCGAAGAAAAAAGTTTTACTTACTCCGTCCTTCTTGCAAAGTCATAGAGAGGATATGAGGGAATTACATCGAGCGGCGGAAAAAAGGCCGGCTTTAGATGAAATGGAATCACAAGTAAAGCTGGGAAAACTTGGTCAACAAGAAATTGATCAACAAATTAGAGAGGGGAAAAAACAACCCACTCTAAAAACAAATCGTAGAAAAAGAAAAAAATCATTTAGACCAATACCGCCAGATAAATGGGAAAGAATTCAAAGAACACGGCAGATTGAAAGAATTAAGACAGGAAAAAGGAAAAATAGAGAAGACGATGAAGAAGAAGATGAGGAGAGAAAGTAAGGAGACTAAATCCGACGACTGAGTTAAGAGAACTGCCATTTTATTTGCCTCCCACATTAAGAGGGAAAAGGCGCTGGAACGAGGAAGATGATGATGATGAAATAATTCTAAAGAAAAAAAGAAAAATGATTACGACAAAATTAAAACCATTAAGATTAATGCAAAAATTTAAACTCCCCACAATTAAACTGAATAAATCAAAATTGGCGTTAAAACCGGAAGATGGAAAACTTCAGCTTAGAACCCCCATAGTTAAACTGAATAAATCAAAATTGGCGTTAAAACCGGAAGATACAAGCCTTTTGCTTAGGACCCCCACAGTTAAACTGAATAAATTAAAATTGGGGTTAAAACCGGAAGATAGAAGCCTTAAGCTTAAGACCCCCACAATTAAACTGAGTAAATCAAAATTGGGGTTAAAACCGGAAGATACAAGTCTTTTGCTTAGGACCCCCACAGTTAAACTGAGTAAATCAAAATTGGGGTTAAAACCGGAAGATACAAGCCTTTTGCTTAGGACCCCCACAGTGAAACTGAATAAATTAAAATTGGGGTTAAAACCGGAAGATACATACCTTCAACTTAGGACCCCCACAATTAAAGTGAATAAATCAAAATTGGGGTTAAAACCGGAAGATACAAGCCTTTTGCTTAGGACCCCCACAGTTAAACTGAATAAATCAAAATTGGCGTTAAAACCGGAAGATACAAGCCTTTTGCTTAGGACCCCCACAGTTAAACTGAATAAATCAAAATTGGGGTTAAAACCGGAAGATACATACCTTCAACTTAGGACCCCCACAATTAAAGTGAATAAATCAAAATTGGGGTTAAAACCGGAAGATACAAGCCTTTTGCTTAGGACCCCCACAGTTAAACTGAATAAATCGAAATTGGCGTTAAAAGCAGGAGATAGAAAATTTAAACTTAGGAACCCAATAATCAGATTGAATAGACTAGCTAAAAATCCTTTTTACGTAAACATTAATGCACTTGATAAAATGGATGATAAACTAATGAAAATGAAGACAAAAATTAAATTAAAAAAATTTCCCATGTTAAACAGAATTGTATAAAAAATACAATTTTCATTGAAATAAACGAATTTAAAAACAGACTAAAATAAACCGATGTTTATTTCTTCACGATGAGTTGACAGAACCAATTTTCTACACCATTGACTCCTTCAAACCATAGGTTACGGATTAAAGAAATCAATGGAGTGAAAATTACGGTGTTAATAATTCGCTCTTCATTCACTTGGTTCGACTCGTTTGATTTTTTTACACAAAAACTCGAAGGAAGAAATGTTTACCAAATCTCCTCCGGCGACGACACAAAATTTGATGACGAATCCTAATTTTGAGAAGTCGAAGGGGGAGAGCAGGCAAACTCGGCGTTATGCGATTCTTCTTTAGACGATCGAAGCAACAAAAGCCCAAATTTCCTCCAGCTATAGCTCCGGTTCTTGGTAAAATTATCCCATGAATCGAAGGTAGAACCGGAGGAGAGTAGGCAAATTCGATGATATGTGGAGAACCGATCACCGATAGATTTAAAACACGATTAAGATTCAAAAAAATAAAGCCGTTGGCAATTCAACATTACCTCAACTCGTTGAGAAAAAATACATTGGTGCATTACAGTTGCTTTATATTCCCTTGGGTACCTTTGATTTGGACATGTATCATAAGACACTCATCGAATAAAAAATTTTAATCGTTGCGAGAAGGCTACATGAAGGCTGTTTGCAGGCTGCGGGAAGGCTGTATTGAGGTCTTTTTAGATCATTTCAGGCCGATTCAGTCTCAAACGGACTGCTTGCAGGCTGCAGGAAGGTGCCATTCAGTCTACGTGCAGCCTGCAAGCAGACTGTTTTGAGGTCTTTTTAGATCATTTAAGGCCGATTCAGTCTCAAACGGTCTACGCGTAGACCGATGGCGCCTATTTTTAGATCCGTAGAGGTCGCTTTGTATACAAAAACACATGCTCACTTAACAAAAAATACACTGCCTTAAAAACGTAAGATTTTTAAACCACAGGGCTCTCAAAAAAGCACAACCAGGATACTTCAACTGAAAAACTCAAAAACTTTTTTCGGCCTTTGGCCGAATACTTTTCTTGTCGTGTTGACATTCTGGTCCAATTTGCATGCCAAAAAGTGGTGATGTTTTACTGAAAATACTACAACATTGCAAAAAACAAAGCAATTTTTTAAGGCACCTGAAAATTATAGATTTTTGTACTTCTGTCACTATTTAGTAAATGGCCTCACTGCATGCCAGGGAAGAATGTCCCTCTCCATCCAAAATTTCAAAACTGATCCCCTCCCATTATTAGGTGCTGTCATCTACAGCCAGTTATTTTTAACTTGTAATGTTTTTGTGTTGGCAGCATGTATATTGATGAAACACCTATTGATGAATGACTTTTGATCATTGAATTTTGGGTAAAAATATATGTAAATAGTTTGATGATTAGACCCTTTTCATGTGGTCTAAAAATTTTTATAATTTCACTGCCAATTCATTGCCATTTTTCATAACCATTATCATTTTTGTCGCGTAGGTGTTTGCTCAAAATTCAGTCCTCAAAATTCATTCCTTTAAGTATACACCTTCCCAATGTTCATGTCACAGAAAACACATTACAGATTAGAAATGCATGTACTTAGACCATGCCAATTCAAAAAGGCTTTGCCCAGCTTTGTTTCCAGCCTCTACTACCTTGAACTATTCCTTTGCAATTCCATGTTTCTTACCTTCTCCGTTGGTCAGCAGGTTGTGTTGCAGAAGCTGGTATTACAGGAGTCGCCACTCTCCCCAATAAGGTTGCCACCTGGCCAGACACCACAAAGATAGTTCGAAATATTTAACTCTGGCGTGGTCTATTTTTGGAGCCTTAACAGGCAGCAGCGCGTAGCATTGCCAGTCTTTATATGATACAATTCATTTTTCAGCTTTATTTGGTGAACATTACAAAAATGGCCCCTTCCAACCATTGATATTTTTCTGCCTAGAGCACTGGAAGTGACCTCATCATCCGTGAGGAAATATAATTCGGGTTTGTTGAATTTCTATTGTTTCTTTAGATTCTACGACAGATGTCACTGCAATGTTGCCACCTGACACGCCTCCAGACACCTGCCACCTATCCTATTTGCCCCCAGTAATTTTGCCCCCACTACATTTGCCACCAAAGACTTCTGCCATCCAAACCAAATGCCAGAATTCATAATGCCTGTAAATCATTTGACACCAATACCAAGTACCACCCAAGACATTTGACATGCAAGACATTTGGTATCCAAGATATTTGCCTATCAATACATTTGCTGCTCAAGACATTTGCTGCTCAAGACATTTGCTGCTCAAGACATTTGCTGCTCAAGATATTTGCTGCTCAAGACGTTTGCCACCCAAGACAATGGCCATCGGAGACATCTGCCACCCAAGACTTTTGCCATCCAAGACATTGATTGCTTGTGACATTTGCCACCTGGCTTTTGCCCTGAATGGCAAAAGTCTTGGGTGGAAGATGTCTCTGGTGGCCATTGTCTTGGGTGGCCAATGTCTTGGGCAGCAAATGTCTTAATAGGAAAATATCTTGGATGGCAAATGTCTTGGGTGGCACTTAGTTAGGGTGGTACTTGGTATTGGTGGCAAATGATTAGAAGGCATTATGACAGTGGTTCTTAACGTGCGGCACGCGTGCCAAATGCGGCACGCGAAAGGTCCGAGTGCGGCACTCGGCTCTTCTGGACGGCCAAATGCAGTTTCAAGTATCTCACTAAATACGCAACGAAATATACGTAATTGGTCGGCACGTATGATTTTTGTAAATGAGCACTGCGGCACACCGTCGAAAAAGGTTAAGAACCACTGCATTATGAACTCTGGTATTTGGTTTGGATGGCAGTATCACCTGATAAAATACAAACAGATAAGGTGAATGTTATATTGATTGAATTCAACTCAAGTAGCTGAAGATTTGGTGCTATTAAGCCATTTTTTGCAAAACTACAAAGCAGTCTAACTAACTTACCGTGAGATTGACGTTTGCAATGGAAGGTCCTTGGGTAAGTAGAGTTTCCACTATTTGCGTATGGCCTGCCCATGCAGCTAGATGGAGTGGACTGATCCTTTATCATCGGCGCTGTTGCACGACGCTTCATAACTAAGTAACAGCTCTACAATATCTCTGTAAGTTACAATTAGAGGGTTAATGGTTTCAAATTCGAGTAGCACTTCAGAAGCATTACGTAGTAGGATGGCACTCTTTTCCGTATAATACAAGCTACATGTAGTTTTGGCGGAATTACTAGCAGCCTTCAAAAAGTGAGCCCTTTATATTCTTAGGGACATTTTAGATGAAGGAATTTATTTCACTTAAACACATTAGGTTGCTATTGGATAAAAGTTGAAGACAAAAGAAGCAATGTCACCTCAGGTGAAACATCGATTTTCTGATTAGGGGTCTTAGAGGAGTTTGAGCCCTTGTGGTAAATCCTGCATGTTAACTTTTAAGATCTCCAACTTTAAGAAGTGGATCATGACATAGAAGCTGCTAAGAAGCCAAAGAGCTTATAAAAATTCTTTCTGGGGGAAAAAAGATATGTCTATTTGAAAAACACTAAATAAGTAATTTAGTAGCCACATGAAGTAAAATGTCCGGCCTTTTACCTTTTTTCTTAGAATTTTTATTAGCTTTTGAGCTTTTTAGCAATCAATTGGTTCTAAGGGAGGCGGTTCGTTCTATTCTCACCCTGAGGTACGTAGGGTGAGAATTAATTTTTATACACTTTCTATTCTATTCTCACCCAAGAAACTAGGGTGGAAACTAGGGTGTAAACTAGGGTGAGAATATCCTCATAGATTCTATTCTCGCCCTAGAAACTGATTAATATGTCCCTTGTAAACTAGGGTGAGAATATCCATATGCCGTGTGAGGTGAAAAAATCTTTACACTTCGTTTTTGCTAAATAGCTCAAGGTTGTATGAATGTGGTAAAATTTTTCTGGTCAAATAAAATAAATAAATAAATAAACAAATAAACAAAAATGAAGTATACAAAGAAAATTGGAGCTTCCTAAGTGCTCTAGAACCCCAGAAAATGCCATCTGAATTTGACCAACCAATTTTAATCCGCGCACTATTAAATGCCAACAGAAATTGCAAAGCAGTTGGGGATCAAGAGAAGTTGAACCTATTCATCTGAAGTTTAAATTTTTCGCACATGTGTGAAAAATTAACAAAAAGTGCGAAATTTTCACACCTTTTGCGAATTTTTCCCACCTTTTGCGAAATTTGTTGTGAAAAATTCGCAAAAGGTGTGAAAATTTTGCACTTTTTGTTAATTTTTCGCACAGTGTGAAAAATTCAAACTTTAGATGAATAGGTTCGTTGTTCCCATTACTAGCCAGGCAAGAACATGATGTTTCAACAGGATGGAGCACCTGAAAAGGCCCCAAAAAGGCTCAGAAGTGGTTGGAGGACAACATAGCCTTTCTGGCCAAAGAACATGTGGCCCCCTTACTTACCAGATGCCAACCCATTGGACTTCACTTTTTGGGTGTATGTTGAGTCCAAGGCCTGCACTATATGTCACAAAAATATCAATGCCCTAAACGACACTGTCAATCAACACAGGGAAACCATGTCTGAGGACCACATCTGCATTGGGTGCAAGGCCTTCCGTGGCTGCCTGGAGGCCATCATTGCTGCTAAGGGGGCTACATCAATGATTAGGGTAGCCAAGACATTGTTTTAGTTATTTTAAAACATTTTTATTGCCACAACATTACTGGTTTCCCAAATACATCTTGATAAAGTTCTATATTGAAAGTGTGAAGATTTTTTCACCCCACCCGGTAGATTCTATACTCACCCTAGGAACTAGATAATCATATCAATGTAGCCTATGGCCCCACTGAGTGCATCTAAGATTTGTATTATCTAAGATTACCAAGCTTAACAACAACAAAACAAACCAACAAAAATAAAATTTTTCATTCTGTCTTTGAATAGAGTGAGGAAAGGTTGGGCAGATGCATGAAAAGGTCAAAATCTTGAAAAAGTAAAGGCTGGTGAGTTCTAAGCAATTCCATTTGGTGCATAACATTTTCAGAGTCAAACTTTTGGCAAAAATTACCAAATTTTTGTAAAAATGATCAAATATTGGTGATAATTACCAAAATTTGCTAAAAATTACCAAAATTTGATGGAAAATATAAAAAATGGAATGGGAAAATAAGAAGGAAAAATAGGAAATGTCCTAAACAAACTTACAAATGACCGTGGAGGGCTGCGTAGTGAAGAGCTGTGTATCCACTAAAATCCCTGTTATTGCATCCTCCGCTTCCTCGTCTTAAGCTGTAAAAAAATATGGTATACATTTATTGTGCTCTCTAACCTGAGGGATATCCATTCTGCATTTGTAATAATTTCACTTCATAAGCACTAAATAAAGAGGAATATTCCTAAAGATATCCATTTTTTTGAGGGATATATCTCAAAAAATGGTTTACTGAAAATCAGGAATATTTTCTGAACACATTCTAAAAGTTTGATGGATATCCTTCTTGAGTTTAAAGAATGTTTCCCCATATGTATCATCGTTTTGTTTTCTAAAGCAAAGGAATCATAGTTGAAAGTATTATTCTTTGGAAAATTATTATTAATATTCCTAGGAATATTACTGGGAATATCTTTTATCATCATTTTGTTTTCTGAAGCAAAAGAATCATAGTTGAAAATATCATTCTTTGGAAAACTATTACAGATATTCCTAGGAATATTCCTAGGAATACTGCTAGAAATATCCATTGTCATCATCGTTTTGTTTTGTAAAGCAAAAGAATCATAGTTGAAAGTATTATTCTTTAGAAAATTATTACGGATATTCCTAGGAATATTCCTAGGAATATCCTCAATTTTTCAGGAACAATCTCAATGGATATCCTTTCTGATATTTAAAATAAAATTTCGAGGATATCCCTGGAAATATTCCTCCATTAGCTAGGGGCTTTAGACTCTGCAAGGGATTATATACTACAAGAGTGACAAATATACAATAAAACAAACTTTCCCCATCCCAGACCATCTACCTTTGAAAAAAGCTTGGACCCCAATTCTGAGTATTGCAAGTTTCGCAACACTAAACACATGAAAGTGTGCAGCTTTAAGTCTATCTGGGAGTATTCCAACTCTCCAACTTGGAAAGCTTGATCATTTCCTCCCTGTTGTGCTATGACTTTGCTGAACAATGTTGCTTAGAAGGTTACACCTAAAGTAAGCGTCCCTATAAAAGGTGGGCCCAGATCGAGTCCCCTCTCTCTCCAGTCACATAATTTGAAACAATGGAAGCCTGCCATGGGCCATGCAAGCTTGGAAAATTTAAATCTTAGGAACTGGTTTTTTGTGTACTGTATAATAAGGAAATTGCATGACAAGATCACAACAGACTACACCATGTTAATGGGATTGTGTAAGAAATACCAGGACAGATAAGGATTTGACACTTGGTCCTCACTCCTTATTGTTGGTGCATGGAAAAGTTTGCTTGTTGATGAATAAAAAAGTCTCTGCTTGGGTTATATCTATGTTTGGCCTGATGCTTCTTGGACAGCCCCAGGAATAGCACGTACTTTTCACTTTTGAGGGTGGAAAAAGCTGTTACAGCTGACCAAGCTCCCAACACACTCAAAGAACAGAGATGGTTCACTTCACAGTTTTTCTGTCAACATCATTATTTATACTAGTACAGTTGTTGTGCAAGAGGCGCTAGGCCAAGCATAGATCTAACCCAAACAAAGACTTGTTTATTTGTCATCAAACAAAATTTTCCATTCTCCACCAATGAGGCAAGAGAAATAGTGCCAAATCCATATTTGAACCAGTGTTTTTTACACAACCCCAGTAATTAGGTGTAATCTTTTGTGATCTTGTCATGCAATTTCTTTATTATACAGTAATTAAAAAAACAGTTCCTAAGACCTAGAATCCCCAAGCTTATATGAGCCATGGCAGGCTTCCATTGGTAAACTCTTTACGTTGTCCGCTCTTTAATTCTTAAGATATTACGTGTCAGATACTTGGATAATTAATTTTTGATAAAATACAACAGTAGTATAGCGGAAATTCAGTGATTCACAGTTGTTTTTTTCCAATGATGATTTAGGAAAGTTCAAATAGAGGAATCGGATGGTAAGGCCTTAGTTACATAGAAACATGTGGGTGGTATCAGATGTCAGATGAAACAAAATTCATTAAACAACTTTCGTGAAATTGATGGAAAGTGATTTCAAATGAAACTTGTGTCATTTGAAGCATGTGGCATTTGAACCTTGTGTCATTTGAAACTTGTGGCATGTGAGAACAGAAGGTATCTACCTTTTGTTTTTCTTTCTACCGTGGGCATTTAACACAGTGTTCTTTCAAAATAATGTAGTATGCTCAAGAAACAACAATTCTAGAATTAACACCTGAAAATACAGGAATTCCAAAGAAAAGAAATATTTCATATGAAGAGAGTTTTAAAGTGATTTTTTACCTTCAAAGAATGGGCAGACCTTTTTGACCCCAAAAAATCAACCATGGATCTTTTTCCTCTTCATTGGCTGACCCCTCGGACACAATCACCTTGAGCATAAAAACGCGAAGTTGTAGGCTCAGTCGTAGTTGTTTGTTAGCATTCAAAAAGGGAGGATATCTGAAGGGGTGCATGGTCATTTACTGACCATCGGGTTTTCAGACTTTTTACAGCCCTCTTTTGGCCCTGTTGCTGCCACTTCCATCATCCAGTTTTCAGACCAAGCATTCACTTTTATCACCATTCAATACCTGGCTTTTATTAAATTCAAAACAAATTTTTGTTGTTGTTTCCTTCTCAAAGTTGAGAAGCAACTAAATACTTTTGGGTAAAATTTGTACATCATTTACAAATTGCACTTTTGAAAATCTTATTATACTAGAACTCCTATTACATTATTCATTCTATAAATATTAATAACCTTTGCTTCAATTAATTTTGGGAATATCTATTAATTAATAAAAGCTTTACATTTGGCAAATTAAACGTATATGGACCCTAATAAATCGTTTTCTTATTCCACCTTCCAAACCATTAATTTATCCCAATTCAAAAAGTCCTTCTTAGAAAAAAGCCAGGAATCATATCAAAAAAACATAAAATGATTTCTTTATTTTACTTCACATCATTTGCCATTTGTTTCATTTGACATCAGATTTCATTTGCCACACGTTTCATCCTCAGTGCAGTTTTTTCCAATTGCATGCCGTTGGTTTCAAATGCCACGCGTTTCAAGTACATGCCATCATTTTACTACATACATTGTAGTGAAAAGTGAAACTTGTGTCAATGATACGCGTTTCAATGTAACCAAGTGCTGAGAAATTCCACAGGTGAAGAGAGTACTTTTTCCCTAGAGCTACAGGGAATCATTACATTAGGGCTGACAACGACTTGTTGTACCTATTACCATGCTGAGCAAGGAATGTTTATTTCCAAAAAAGAGGAATCTTTTTGGAATGAAGATTGATTTTTGGAAAAAAAGGGTAATGTTTTTCTCAATAATGCTTGAAAGCTGAGTTTGAACCTGCACCATCTGAATGGTAAAAGCCTGGGCTTCTGGCTTTGCCCCTGAGCTACTGTGTTGTTTTTTTAAACAGGTCACCGTGTTTTTTGCGGAAACCACTCGGTAGATTCTCATAAAAACAGCTGATATCTCTTCATGTTGGCAAGACCCATCTTTTTTGTTTAGTGCTTCATCCTTAATTACCTATAATTACCTCATAATGTGACCCCCTTGACATAACCTTAAAAATGGAGGACATGATGGTTAAAGGTGGTTTATTGGCATGAACAGCTTCCTCCCAGGTCCAGTGATCATTTCCAACAAGAATTGGAACATTCCAATTAAATGGGAAGTTGTAATTGCATTTTGAAATTCTGCTTATTATATGCTGGAGAGAGACTCCTTCCTCTCTTCCTTTCCTGTTATGTAGTAGGGAATTGTGCTTGTAGAAGTTGGTTTTTGACAAATTCCAAGTGAAATACTGGACCAATCAAGTTCAAATTAATGAAGAAGGTGTATGACGTATGTATGAATGATTGAAACAAGGTCTCTCAAAATATTACTGAAGAGTTTTTATGAGAATCACAGTGACCTGTTTAAAAAAACAACAAGGTAGAGGCGATCACAGTTAAGTGTTTTCTTTTAACAGATATTATCTTCCTCAAAGCAAAAGGTGTCTCAATAAGGTAATCAATGATTGGAGGGAAACTGTAAAATTTCAGAAAACTTTAATACATTAAGGCTAAGATCCAGCGGACCATTACAAAACTTAATAGTACAGCAACTGATACTGGGGAAAAATTCACCAGCTGACAAGGCTAGGGCAGACTCTGTACAGTTAACTTTTTGCACTGGCACAGATGTTGGAGGGACCCAATGGAGCATAATGGTAGAGTACGTACGGATTTATTTAATGTTCTAAGCACTTACATAGATGTGTTTACTATTGTTCCTTCCCTTTATAAGCTGCGCCTAAATTTTTGATTTTCTTTCATCTCTAGCTCCCATGGGATGTATTGTTGCGCATTATTGTTTTGAAGAGGCTTAACATTTTGATGGTTGATAAAGAGTGTTGACATTTTTTTTCACACTTAATTAGCGACCGGTTTCTAAGCACTTTCATGTTGTTATAGTTGAACGATCCGCCATTTTGTTCAATTTTAAAGGTTGTGGATTTTAAAATAAAAAAAACTTTTTGGGCATATTGTTTGATATTAGCTTTAAACTAAACACATTTTGAAGGAGTTTAGGAGTAAGGTAAAAGTTTCTATGGCTGCTGGAATTTATGTATAATCTCAGCAGGAATTAAGCAGAGAGAAATATAAATCGAGAAAGTCGGTAGGTCTCAGCCTTTAATATACAGGTAGTTAAATACAAAGGCAATGTTTCACCAAAGTGAGCTTTGTCTACATATGATTAAAAGTACAACCCTGGTATACAGTCAATAGAATTATGGCCAACCCCTGCCTAATGCTTGTTTTTGTTGAAAATGTTTAGGAAAAATTTTAGCATTACCTCATGATCAAAGTTGATTCAACTATGGTCCTTTCAATTCTACTGGCATAAAAAAAATGTCTAGGGGATGCCCTCTCAGTATTTTATTGTTTTGTCACATAATTGACTTCTTTGGTTTATCATTCAATCATATCATCATCAATCATAAGTTGCCTCAAGGATTGATGGTGTTTTGTTTTGGTTTGGAACTGGTTTTCATATTTGTGTGTATTTGTAAATCAAATGCAGATAAATCAACGCAACTATTTCATTTCCTGAATGAAAATGGCAAATTGCGGGAGGCCATTATGAATTTTTATAATCCATGAAAATCTTTTTCATCCTGTTTCAAAATGGCTTCCCCTTTTAACTTCAACAATTTCAACATCAGAGACAGGAAATGGAGAAAAAAGGCATAAGCTTAGATCATGTATCATCGAAATGCATAGGTAAAGAAGCTGCAACAAAATATTTCCCGCATGGAGACATAAAATTAAATCTCTTTTTGTTGGGGTTTCCAAACTACTTATAAATTAGTGTGTAGATTAATTTTGGTGTCTTGTTTTTTGCAGCGAGTTTATTGGACCCAACATTAAGTTGCCAAGAAAGAGTTTCCATTTTAACCATACCTCCCAGGAATTTTTCTTCTTCCTTTTTTTCTGCTTAGAATTGCTCTAAGCTGGTCGCAGGTTGCTGATCCTATAGTTGCCAGTACTTACTATGAGAATAAAACTAAAAACAAAAATATAAAATTTTCAAAAAATTTTGCATTAAAAAACTGCCAGGCTCATTATGTAGCTTGTAAAAAAATATATTAATGCTTGCTTAAAACAGTTTTCAATAAAATGATAAATTGGAGCAAAAACTTGGGGCTGAAAAAAAATCTAGCATGACAGAGCCGTAGGACTGGCAAGATGGAACTGGCAAATGTCTATTAAAATTGAGGTTTGCCTGTCTACTTGGCAGTTGTGCATTATGAAAGGAATAGAAGAAATGTTCTTCAAAACATTAGTGAAAAACAAAATGATGGTCCCAAATATGCTTGTAGGAAAAATGCTTATCAGATGAGAAGCATTTCAAGAGAGAGGGGAAAAGTGCATGGCTTAATAGGCCAAAAAAGGCCTTTTTCAAGACTTTTAGGGAGATTCGGATGAAATAACAACAAAGAAAATGTTCATACTACTGATAGAAATAGTTATAGTCATTGAAAGACAAGTTTTACTGAACCGATATCAAAATATATTTTATCAAAGTTTGAGCAATTCTGCCTGTGTTGGCGAGAGAGATTCATCCTCTTGGTGTGTAGATTCTTTACTTCATAAAAAATATTACGCCGACGTAAATGCAGATGCACCTCATTAACCTGTGCATTTCGATGTCATGTATGCACTGGGCACGGCTTTACACAAGTGTGTAAAAAAGGAGGAATACGTAAAATTGTATTGTAAGATACACGCGCGTGTGCATCTAACTTACAGACTCTTGTGAATTTCCTTGACCCAACTCATTCAAGTGTTTGCACTATCTAACCGCCGTAGTAATTGTTGTTTCAGACAACTTAGCACTCTTTCAGATGATACTTGACGTGTTTGGAAAGCCTCAACAAGTTAGCCTTGAGATGGGCAGTAGGGAAAACCTTGCACCGTTTCAATCTCCAAAGGACTTGGGTTGGGCTTCCTCGTTTTAAGCGCGCGTATATATCAGTTTTAAGAACCTACGGTCTTTGACGACGCGAAAGGCCAATAGACAACTTTCTAAGCCTAATTAAAACCTAACGTCAAATATCATGTCAAAGGTTCAGAAATTTTTTCAGTCTATAGTTGATAGTGCTGGATAGAAAATATTGCACGACCACTAGGGACCCCAAAATAGGTTTCAGAAGCAAGAATCAAAGCACCTTAATTATCTGAGCAAAACAGTAAGACTGAAGGTATGAAGTTTGCCTTCGATGAAAAGGGGAAATAGAAAGAAGAAAGGGGAACTATCCTGAGGGGAAAGGATCTCTTGGGCTGATTTTTTTGCCATTGACTGGTAGTTTCATAAATTACCAAGAACCTTAAACATCTACAGACTTCTTGAATTTCGGAAGATAGATTCTCAGGTAAGAATGAGAAACAATAGTAGAGTAAGGGTTTTAGAGGCAGAATATTTTTTCACGAAATTGACATTAATTACTCTTACATTAGTATTTGTAGACCAATGTATTTCTACATCTAATAGGATTGAGACTCATAGACTCGTAACATAGAATATCTATATATCTACCGTGTTGTTTTTTTAAACAGGTTACTGTAATTTTCATGAAAACTCTTCAGTAATATTTTGAGAGACCTTATTTCAATCATTCCTACATACATCATGCACCTTCTGCATTAATTTGAACTTGATTGGTCCAATATTTCACTTGGAATTGATCAAAAACCAACTTCTACAAGCACAACTCCCGACTACATAACAGGAAAGGAGGAGAGGAAGGAGTCTCTCTCGAATCTTGATCATGTAATAAGCAGAATTTCAAAATGCAATTACAACTGTTCATTTAATTGGAATGCTCCAATTCTTGTTGGAAGCAATTACTGGACCTGTCGGGAAGCTGTTTATACCAATAAACAACCTTTTACCATCATGTCCTCCATTTTTGAGGTCTATGGCAAGGGGGTCACATTATGAGGTAATTAGAGGTAATTAAGAATGAAGCATTAAACAAAAAAGATGGGTCCTGCCAACATGAACAGATATCAGTTGTTTTTATGAGAATCTACTGAGTGGTTTCTGCAAAAAACACAGTCACCTGTTTTAAAAACAACGCAGTGTAATTTAACAATTATGTAAAATCATGGACTGCTCAGTACCATGGATGGCCAGATTCATGAAATAGTTTTCAAATCTGAAAACTTTGCATGGAAATCGTAATTTCCAACATTGTTTTGGCTTTCGAGAGGACCAAGCACAAACAATTTGTAATAAGCAATTACAAAAAAAATCATCAGCATCATTTTATCATAAGGTCCTTTTTAATCTTTGTTTGACAATGAAGTATATATTTTGGAGTTTTCTATATATAATACATAATTTTATTGGAGGCTTCAAAGAAGCAAAAATATCTATATATATATATATATATATATATAGCAAAATCAATTTCTTTGTAATCGATGGCCACAAGGCGCTAAAGGCCTATCGTAATTTCATTTATCTGCAAAGTTTCAGGCAGCCTTGAAGATGGTTTCTGGCAGAAAAAAATTAGCCATTCATTAATTAAAATAATGTTAATTATTCAATTTTGTTAATTTATTAAGTAACCGGTTCCTGTGTTTTTGTTTTGATTGCTATGCATGGGATGGGTCGACGGTGCGCATTTGTAAGGAAATCAAAACAGATTAAGCAGTTTTCCCAGACGCCAAGGTGCATGATCCCTTTTAAGCTGCTTCTTGATCAGTTGTGGTAAGTTGGTTAATCGATAAGGGTAGGGGGTGAAGAGAAAGAAATTTTCATTAGCAAAAACCCCAGAGCTGTAGTTTTGCTGGAGTGACATTTGCTGGCAGGATGTTTGCCAGAGGGATGTTTACCTGTAAGATGGTGAGGCCTTTTAGGGCTTTTAACAGGCAGCAGCATAGCGCAGCAACGGGTCTGCTAGTATATCAATAAAAATTTTAAAAATATCACTGTTGTATATTTGAAAAAGATCATGATTTGCTTTTGTTGAACATGGTCGCATTTTAGTTTCTTTTGGTGTTTCTTTCTCTTAATGTGAATAAATCATGAATTTTTTGCTATTATCATATTTTTGCCACTCCGAATCTGTCAATAAAATATCCCAGTCGACCCAGATTGATTGATTATTTTTTATCTTGTTGCCAAGCCCTTTTTTCTCCTTTCAGCAAGGCCACTTAGAATTGGGGCCAAGCAATTCTATTTTTGGCAGGGCTCACTGAGTTATGAAAGAGTATTCTTTGTTGTCAGCAAGTCCCCTTGTTGGCTCTGGAGGACCTACATAAGTTAGCAAATCTTCCTTTTGGTTGTTTGAAGCTCCTCTGTTGATGGGCAGCCATCAAACGTCCCCATGGCAAATGTTTATCCAGCAAATGACCTTCCAACAAACGTCCCAAACATCAATCTCTAATTCCATAAATGATTTTCAGCTTTTTTTCATGACTCATAAGGCTGATGGCGATCATAAGATGGTGCTAATTGTCAAAATTTGCTTCCATCTATCATAATTTAGAATTGTATCAACATTATATCATCAAATAAAAATCCAAATGGCTAATATCTTCATAAAAATACAAGCTTACAACAGATAAACTCTTGATAAAATAATTAAATAAATTGTATGTAAAAAATATAGGTTGTGCAGCCTCTATTCTAAAAATCCTTACTACTCAGAAGGAAGGAATGGAAGCCTGCCATGGCTCATGTAAGCTTGGAGAATTTAAATCTTAGGAACTGGCTTTTTGTGTACTTATGTATAATAAGGAAATTGCATGACAAGATCACAACAGACTACACCATGTTAATGGGATTGTGTAAGAAACACCAGGACAAATATGGATTTGACACTTGGTCCTCTTGCCTTACTGGTGGTGCATGGAAAATTTTGCTTGTTGATGAATAAAAAAGTCTCTACTTGGGTTATATCTATGTTTGGCCTGATGCTTCTTGGACAACCCCAGGAATAGCAGGTACTTTTCACTTTTGAGGGTGGAAAAAGCTGTTACAGCTGACCAAGCTGCCAACACACTCAAAGAACAGAGATGGTTTACTTCACAGTTTTTCTGTCAACATCATTATTTATACTAGTACAGTTGTTGTGCAAGAGGCACTAGGCCAAGCATAGATATAACCCAAACAAAGACTTGTTTATTTGTCAACAAACAAAATTTTCCATTCACCACCAATGAGGCAAGAGAGATAGTGCCAAATCCATATTTGACCCAGTGTTTTTTACACAACCCCAGTAATAAGGTGTAATCTGTTGTGATCTTGTCATGCAATTTCTTTATTATACAGTACTTAAAAAACCAGTTCCTAAGACCTAGAATCTCCGAGCAAGTATTCAAAGTGATTAGAGGCACGAATCATACTACGACTTTTTCGATCGTAGCTTCCACAAGGTTCATCATGTAATACCCTACAAATTTCCCCCGCTTTGACATCTTTAGTTGAATGACAGTATCCCCCGCTTCAGGGGTGTAAAAAACTATGATTGAGCGCCTTTTTAAACCCCTTTGCGTTAAAGTCCTCTACGCGGTCAGGGAACAACAATTTCCCCCACTGTCGAACACGTTAAAACTTTTTTATTACTGTATGCACCTATTTAAGTCCCACGTTCAAAAGGTCCTCAAGCATCATGCGCGAACATACAATTACCCCCGGTTCGAACGCTGATCAAATCATTTTATCGACTGAGACTTACACTGGTGCATCTTTACTGAATCTTAATGATCCAACAGATTTCCATGGTCGGCTACTTAAAAAGTATGCGGTCTCGTGGACCAGTGATTCTACTTTGGTAAATGCGATCCTCACTTTTCTTAGGATGGGGTACTCATTATTTACCCAAAATGTTTTAGCTGTTATCTATCCGGAAATTATTCCCTTACTCTAACGCTAAACTAACGCGAACCTAACTTGACCTGAACCGAGGCTAACGCGTGAGCTAGCCTAACCTAAAAAATCAAGACAATTTCAGTTAGGTCTGGGTCCACGAGCTCAAAAAGTATGTTGCCTCGCATTCGCATTCGGCAACGAGCCTGACAACTCTAAAGCTAACTGAAATTGCTTAGTTATCTATTATTCGCAGGGGAGCTTAAAATCGCCTAATTTTACACAAGGTCCATAACCTGAGAATTACTGAGTAGGGTGGTACAAATGTGCTGAACTGAGATCGCATGAGCAATATTGCATACCAGGAGGTAGCACCGATGTTCCTTGGGCTGAAAGCTTACACTTTTTCTTGACAGTAGGGTAATAAGGGGCTTGCAAAAGATGCACTAGGCCCAAGACTAAGTTCTGGTTTTTTATTTTTGGTAGCACATGTATTAGCCTGAAAAAATGTCATTTGGCGACCAAATAGCGGCTTGTCTGGATCTGTTTAAGGACCAAATGGAATCAATAAGGCAATTGGGTTTGATCAAAAATTGGGGTCACGAATTTGGTGACCAATTCCAATTTTGGTTACTCTTGGTTTACCAAATTTTGATAATCCTTTACCAATTGTAATTGGTCCTGACAATTTCAGACCATAATTCCAATGTGTGACAGATGACAGCTGACCTAAGATCTTCTTTGTGCCTAATGGTCGTTAACCAAAAAGTTGGTTTTTCTTTCGCTTTGACCCTCACAGTCCAATGTGTCAGCGTGACCAAAGAACATGGTCACAATGACATATGAAGCAACTATGGTGCAGTCGAGGTAAAAGCCGCGATCGCGTGAAGATATAACTGGTGCGTCGCAACCACAGAATTCCCGCAGCACAGCTGACTCTTACTTCCTGCCTTTTGCCATGGGAAGATTTCACTGGCGTCACTTATGAGCACTGAAAAGTTCCAATGTTCATTAGCTCAGGCCGCTACTGTCACCCCAATGGAAGTGGGGGAGAAAGTTGAAAAAGTCTCTCGGAACCAGCATATAATAGTCAGAAACCTTTTTAATCACTGCATGGGTAACGCACAAGCTTCCCTACGCAATCGCAGCTTAATTGGAAAGTTCCAATTCTGTGCTTGGCCCATATTGATTACAGAATTTAATGGCCATTTAAATGTTTCAGTTGAAATGCAAGAGATGGTGCTGAACATGCGGCAAGTTTGCCAAATGCAGCACGCGTAAGTTCCGAGTGCGGTCAAACGGTGAAGCCGCGACTATTTAGTGTCAGAATTGCTTGGACTGCATTACAAGGGCCTGATTTCAGACTGGTCTTGTGATAATGGCCAATATTTGAATAGTTTCAAGAAACTCGCTATTTATGTGAACATATTAATTTTTTCATCATTTTGGTCGGTAAAAAATGGGTTTAATTCTTATGTCACTAACTTGTTTAGTACTGCGGTTCCCAGTGCCATCTACCAAGAGTTAAGAATCTCTCCTGAATTACGACCATTAATAGATGCTACTATAAGACTGGATGCACTAGGTATGCCCATTAAGCACTGGAATGGGCCAAATACCGTATATTATCGGACTATCGAAGGCGTAAAATTTTTCCCACACTATGTCAACTTCTGCTGCTTGTGCATTGATGAGGCGTATTTTTGGATCAATTCTGCCAGTGAACTGGACTCAATCAGAAGTTAAATATATAATGTTTCAATGAGGTGCACATGTGACTTATAGTCCGGTGCGGCTTATGTATGGATGAAACAAGGTCTCCTTTAAAAATGTTACTGGGTGCGGCTTATAATCAGGTGCGCTAAATTAGTCCGGACCTTTTTGGTAAAAGGATTTCCCGCCAATTATTGCTAAACCTAGAGGTCAATACAATGTCACAATCCAACTTTAATCCGTATTGGGTGTAAGAACATCAACCTTTATTTGTCAGCCAAATCTTTAGCAAGAATGTTTAGTCCAATTCGTATGAACCTAGCTGTCAAAAATTATGTCCCTCTAAATTTCACATCATCAGGAGTAATCTTGAGGTAAATGATGCATGATAGATAGGCTGGGAATGGACGGCCAAACAGATTCATAAATGTCGGGGTTTCAGTCCTTGGTCGGATGTGACCACAGCCAAGCAAGAATGAGCTCAAATGCCATGCAGTTGCCGATTTCAGCAACATTCCCACATAACAACTGTACCACCAGACTAATATGATATAGATCGTTTTCACTCACGTGACCAAACTGTCACTTCCGGTCGCCATATTGGTGGAGGACTTTTGGCCTGCCGCTGGCTGACGAGAAGCCTCTGTTACTTAATTTAAAAAATATATATATATATATTATAAAAAATTTTTTCTTTAATAAAACCTTTAGAGCATTTTAAAATATTCACATTTTACATAATAGAAAAAAAATTTTTTGATATTAAAAATTGGAGAAATTTAAGGTACAAATCAGATAAGTTTCATGAAATTTAAAAAATGTGGTTCCATCGCCGGATCGGCATCCTCCAAAAAAACTTCGAAGGTTCGAAGCTGAAAAAAATTCCAATACGCCAATCACAAGCAAGTTAAACGTGGTTGATCAGGCCTCTTCGTCGTCGACTAAGGCCAACAACTACCTCTCTAACTTGGAAGAGAGGACTGCGAAGAGAGCTCAGCTGAACGTGGTTGACTGGAAAACTCCAAAATCCAAAAAAAACTTCGAAGGTTCGAAGCCGAAAAAAATTACGACCAACCAACGCAAGTTCAGGCAGTATTTGTCATTTTTGGAGTTGTTGGCCTTTGTCGACTCCTCTGAGGCCAAGAACCCCAAAAAAGATGACTACTGCCTGAACTTTCCTTGCCACAACCAAAAAGTTTGTCTGGAGATCCAGCCTGATCATTGTCGACTCTTCTGAGGCCAAGAACCCCAAAAACGACAACTACTGCCTGAACTTTCCTCGCCATGACCAAAAAGTTTGTCTGGAGATCCGGCCTAATCATCGTCGACTCTTCTGAGGCCAAGAACCCCAAAACAACGACTACTGCCTTTCCACGCCACGACCAAAAAGTTCATCTGGAGATCCGGCTTGTTTGTCATCGACTCTTCTGAGGCCAACAACCCCAAAAACGACGACTACTGCCTGAACTTGGTTGGTCGCTTAAAAACAGAAACTGTCATGCCTGGAAATTTGGCCTTTACAGCTTTAAAGTTCTAAACGATCATTGATAGGAAGGCCAAAAACTAGTGAACTGGGAAGTGAGCGTGATCAGCAAACCAAGACAAGACCCAGAAGAGACTGTTAGGTATCTTTGATTTCCCACCTATATACATGAAGTGTTTATTGTCTAAAAATATATTTGTACTAAGTTTTCTCTAAAACACGAGTTTATAACTTGATATATCAATTCACGTCGTAAATAGCCTTCATTTCCCCTGGGAACGAAACGTAGGCCATCTTCTTTAATTTCAGAGCTATAGGATCTATGAGTCAGCACATTCCATCTCCTCAGACGAGATCGGATACTCCCCCTGGACAAGGTGACAAGGTGACAAGGTGACCTTCATCATCACCATCATTCGTCATCATAGACTGTTTGCATCACGGCATTCTCTCTCTTCTGATGAATCCACTCCGGTAATGCAAAGGCCAAGCAAACAAAGAGAAGAGACGGTTTTGCTTGCTTGTCAGTGTTTTCTGCCGGCGGTTTCCTCGACCCTTGGCTTTTTCTGGTTCAAGACAGAAAGTCGGAAAAGAAGTGGTCTTTTTCCCTGAAAACCACCTGTTTTGCCTGGAGCTTTAAGTTTCCTCCCTCTTTGTATTTTTGATCTTGCGTTTCCATGTTTAATAGCTCCATGGTTTCTCTGCCAAATTTTTCTTTCGACGGTTTCGCGGATTGAGTTTCCAGGTCAAAAATGGAATCTTGATTTTCAACCAGACTTTGGAGGACTTGGGTGGCCACCCCGGGCTGCCCTTTCTGCCTTTTGGTCGGCAAAGGCGTGGCTTGGGTCGCAGCGATCAACGAATCATCGTCGGTTGAAAGAGGAGATTCCGGAACTTTGAATTTTTGAGCACCTTCGGAAAAAAGGGGTTTTAAACAGCGTTTCCGGAATGAAAGAAACAGTCGATCTAAAAACAGCCTCTCCGAATCTGAGAACTTCTCCGCCCTCCAAACTGTAATGAACTTGAGGCTTCATTTTGATTTTTCCCTTAAAAGACCCGTTCAGGGAATTGCAATCTTTCAACGTCACGATCCCATCTTCGTCGACTTCTATGAGAGCGTGTGCCCGCGACAAAGACGAGCTGGAAATGGCGATTGACGAGCGGTGCGGAAAGTAATAGACTACCTATATATATTGGGGAAGAGAGAATATAGTTTAGTAGTGATTTGACTCTGAAAGCTTTCATAGCGATACTTTAGGAACTTAAGTGTTGGAGGGACAGGTCTTTACACTGTACATTTTATATCACTTTGCACCGTGCCTATCATCTTATACAACAGAGCTACATAGCCGTTCTTTGCTCTCAAAACCAGCGACTTTGGGGTTGATGATCGTCACATTGACGCTCAACGAAACATAGGCCATCTTCTTTAATTTAAGAGCTAAGTAGCCGTTCTTTGCTCTCAAAACCAGCGACTTTGGGGTTGATCATCGATGATCATCACGTTGATGCTCAACAAAACGTAGGCCATCTTCTTTAATTTCAGAGCTACGTAGCCGTTCTTTGCTCTCAAAACCAGCGACTTTGAGGTTGATGATCGTCACGTTGACACTCAACGAAACGTAGGCCATCTTCTTTAATTTCAGAGCTACAGGCCACGCTACTCATGTCCGGAGATCCGGCCTGTTCGTTGTTGACTCTTCTGAGGCCAACAACCCCCAAAATGATGACTACTGCCTGGACGACCTCACCTCTTTTTGATGCTCAATGAAACGTAGGCCATCTTCTTTAATTTCTGAGCTACGTAGCTGTTCTTTGCTCTCAAAACCAGCGATTCATTTCATCAAATCATTCAGATCGTCCATTTTTTTTTGGCGACCGAATCATCGTCATAACGTTTTCTTCACTTTCTCCAGATTTTTTGGAGGATGCAGCACAGAGTATTATTATATACCTATGAAGAGCAGCACTATTTCAAGGCGAGGGAGGCGAGGCATCGTACTGTAGGTATATTAGGCAAAAAGAGAGGTATTTACTACGTTGACATTTTTAGTTATGATAACAGTACTATGGTAATATGGGTCTCAGTCCCAGAGAAGCGAGCCGGAATATTTGGTGTTTAGTTTATTATTGAGTGCATGTAATAAGAATCCAAACAAATGATGATTTTTTAGAAAAATTGTGATAGGGCAACAGGGCCGATGCTTCCCCTACTTCCTGTCTATTTTGTACCGCCCCATTTATAAGAATTGTTTTTCAGTAAAAAATTAGATGGCTTAGAAAACCGCTACATAAGTTATTTAATGAGCTTATGCAGAGAAATCTAAACCCTTCTAACTTTTTACTGAAAAACAATTCTTATAAATTTACTGTACTTTTTGTGATCCTCTGATCCCAAGGGAGGCCGTTTTACCAAAAATTGTTTTGATTGGTGCATTCATGTGTTGGCTCCAGATCCCTCTGCTATTATATAAGGTAACAGAATGAACCTATTCATCGGGAGTTTTCGCACATGTTTGAAAAATTAACAAAAAGTGTGAAATTTTCACACCTTTTGCGAAATTTGTTGTGAAAAATTAGCAAAAGGAGTGAAAATTTCACAGTTTTTGTAAATTTTTCACACATTTGCGAAAAATTCAAATTCAGATGAATAGGTTCATTAAGTTGAATGTGTAAAAATCTGCCAGCCAGCAACTTGAACTTTACAGAAAAACATTTGGGATAGGGCCCTGAATTAATGTAACTTATTTCCTTTTGCAATTCAGGATTATATAATCAAACCCAAAATCATACTGTGAACGAGATTTTCTAAAAAAGCAAAGAGCTCTTAACTGCCTGATTTTTGGCCCAATTGAGCCCAAATTTTGGCTATTCCGTGAAGGGACCAGTTGTTAAATTAAGGAAGATAATTGAATTAGAAGACCATTTATTCATTTTGCTATGACATGAAATGTGATTCTTAAACGATGCAATTTCTCAACTTTCCCTTCAAAGAAAAGGAGCAAATTTGCTCCTTTCCTCCTAATTGCACTCGCTTAGCGATAACCCTTGCAAGGGTTAAAGTCTCGTGATAACTTCATGGAAAGTAGGTAATGGATCTACTTCCAGCCATTTTGTTTTTCTTATGTACAATGTAATATTGTGATAAACGTCTACTTCGTCAGTAAATCTCAGAATATGATTCAGACTTAAGTCAGTAACAAAATCTCAAGGACTATAGTCCTTACGTCTTCTTCGTTGAGCAATCTAAGATTATAATTCCTCCGTCCTTTCATCAGATTTCTTCATCGCATAAGGGGTGAAAAAAAAGATTTCCAGCCAAATCTAAATTTTATGACGTACCCAAACGTACAGTACAAAATACCACAAAAAGTGCATCACACTTTGCGTTAAAATGGATTCATTTTATTTTCACCATGTAAGGCGTAAAATGTGATCACCATGCAAGGTGAAAATATGACATTTGTTGTATTTTCACCATGAACATAAGCAGGTTCCTCACCATAATTATCATGGTGAGAAGAAAATTTTATACAGGGCTTTTTTATTTTCACCATGAAATCTAGATAATCTTTGTTCCTTAACACTTAAAAAGATAAGATTATCTATTCGTGCGGGCAGTTCTCTCGTGTAGGCATTCAGACATTTCTTTCTAAAGAGCAACCATTCAAGAAATGCGGTTAGTATAGGGCAGGAAAAGTCCCTTTAAAGAATACTCATTCCTTTAAAGAAATAGCTCAACCAGTCCCTTTAATATGGAATGCAACAGAAAATGTGAGGACCATTTTAATTGCCATCATTGCAGTCTGGTCCACAACCCTGTATATTTATGATTTATTCTACTTTATTTCACTGCAGCATTGATATTTTACTATTTACTTAATTTTGTAAAAAAAATTGGTAAAAAGTATTTTTGAACTAATTAAAGTACTTCATTGCGTAAGTTTGTTCACAAAAGTAAAAATACAATGGATATTTAGTAATGGTTCTTGTATTTACACCACTACTGCCATATATTTATTACACAGGGTGCAAGGGAAAAATCGTGAAAATGTATTCAATTTTTCACAATTTATCACAATAGATGGCACTAGCAGTCTTTATGCAAGAACCACTACTAAAGATTCGGTTAATGAAATTTATGCAATGAAATACTTAATTACTTCAAAAATACTTTCTACAAAATTTTTTTACAAAATATACAAAATTGAGTAAATATTAAAGTAGAAAAATATTAAATAATTCAATATTTTAGTAAATACAAGTTTTTTTGCTATAAGGTGATAGGCCAGGTGTGAGGAAAGTAGGTACTATGAAGTTTGAACAATCTATTGCTCTTCTACATTGACCGTTCTTGCCTTGGGTGACTGGCTGGTTCTCCTGTCTCAAGTGTGGAAACAGGACAGGCATTACAGCAGTTTGCAGGCCAGGCAGGAAGCCTGAGTAAGGCTGGTTCCTACAATTCCTTTTTAGATAGGGAATATCTGAATCCCCGTACAAGAGAACTGTCCACATGCATGGGTAATCCCTTTTTCTTGAGTGGTGTAAGGGAAAGGGATTATCTAGTTTACATTTTACTATTACATGGTTTTTTCACGGTGAAAATAAAAAAAAAGCCCTACATAAATTTTTTTTCTCACCGTGATAATTATGGTGAAGAACCTAATTCAGTTAATGGTGAAACTACAACATATGTCATATTAAAATAAATTATATTATATTATGAAAATATGCCATACGTTGTATTTTCACCATGCATGGTGATCATATTTTACACTGTACATGGTGAAAAGCTGTTGGTATGATGCTCTCTACACTAGCCAAGCAGGCAAAGGAGAGGGGGCTACAGCGGGACATGGTATATATGCATCCAAAAAACGTAATTTAGCGACCATGGATGTATATATACGTACTTTAATCCAGGCTCAGATGCCATGCACGTGTATATACGTCCTCACCAAAGCTTATTTTTGTCTTACCCGGTCATTGGGAGGGTTTACTGTGGTCACTGAAAGTAGTTTTCCATTTTTTTTACTGTATGACAACTCGCGAACGACCTGGTTAAAAGGCAAAACAGCTTGTATGAAGACGTATATATATGTCCCTGGTAGCTTGGGTAAGTATATAGAAAAAATATATACAATAGACGTAAAACTGCGGTCGTTCAGTTTATATCTCTGTGGTCGTTTAGACAAGATGTGCTCGGCACTCAAAGGGTTAAAATGTCCTGAGCATGTGCTGCAGAACTTATTAACCAAGGGTAGAAAATCCCATTAAGCATTATTAGTTATATCAAAGGGCCAGTTTGGATCTTATTGAATTAACAAATTCACGGGAAAGAAAAAAACTTGTCAGCGTCACTCAGACCTATACAAGAAACGTCTGAAATTATGCGCAAAATGCATGCAGTGATTACTTGAGTTGCTTGGAACATCAGATACTGTGCGCAATCAACCATTTCCGATGATCATATCCAGGAAAAAAGAACTTATTGGTCAAATCCCCTCAAAATTGGATGTAAAATCACAAGCCTCTTTCTTCTTGACAAAACAGCATCATAAGATCTACTTCTAGGCCTGTTAT
>CBDDTI010000592.1:0-15622 GCA_965233585.1 bacterium | reverse complement strand
CCTTCAAGAAAGGTGAAACATTACCCCTCTCACTAGCTAAGAATTTAATTCAAAAGAGGGAGGACAGAAGGAATAATCTAAATTCTCTATGTGTTATGTCACTCAGATAGTCCACCGGAAAAAATAGTCCTACCTAAAGATCTGCAATCAATGTTTGGGTGTGTAGCACACTTGTTGTAGAGATATGTACCTACATCAGGCTCTTTCGAGCCCGATGTAGGCACATTTCTTCTCAAAACGTTCTCAAAACACCTTAAAACAGGCTGAAACGGGCTTTCAACCCCCCCGTTTACGCATGAAAACCATCGTGAAGAGCTCTCAAACCATCTTGATGGCATCTACATTGAGCCTGTTGCAGGCTCGATCGAGCCTGTAACCGACTTGTCTTCGTCTGCAATCGGCTTGCAACAGGCTCGATCGAGCCTGTAATCGGCCTGCAACCGGCTTGTTTTCGTCTGCAATCGGCTTGCAACAGGCTCGATTGAGCCTGTAATCGGCCTGTTGCAAGCCGATTGCAGACGAAAGCAAGCCGGTTGCAGACGAAAAAAAGCCAGTTGCAGGCTTGTTGCAACATCTATTTTTTGCCATTGCAAGTTCGTTTTCAGTTCCGGGGCGCGAAGAAAGGTTCTGGGAATGGGAATTGTTTAAAAATTCCGTCTTTTCGCTCCAAACCCGCTCAAATGTAAAACTTTTCATTCGGTCCAATTTGCGCAAATTCCCAAAGAAAGGTTCTGGGAACGGAAATTGTTTAAAATTCCGTCTTTTAGTTCCAAACCCGCTCAAATGTAAAACTTTTCATTCGGTCCAACTTGCGCAAATTTCCCTCTGAACGTAACATTCGGTCCAACTTGCGCAAATTCTCCCAATCGTAAAAATTCAAACTATGGTGTTTTACAACTCACAGTCGTTTTCAATCGTTTCCAATATCAAGACATCTCTATTTCTCACACTTTTTTGGCAAATGTTGCAAGGTCTAAATTTTTTCAATTTGATTTGACCTGTCACATTTGTCTTTAAATTGTGAGCTTTTACTCAACTTTAAAAAATCCGAACACTGCTTATCATCTCATGCTTTTTTTATTCTTGTACAAGTTTCATATTGTTTTAATATATGACACTCGCCACAAGGGTAATTAAATTGTGAGCAATTATTCCATACAAACGTCCTTAAATTGTAGTCAATTTTCATCGTATATCATCACCAACATCAATGTCTCATGCTTTTTTAGCTTTTGTGCATGATCCAAATTTTTTCAATTTCAATATTTGAATCCACATAAAAGTTATAAAATTGTGAGCAACTACCTTCGATTTGAAAATGGTAACATTCGTTCCTCATACTTTTTTGGCTCTTGTTTAAATCCAAAATTTTTTCATTTTATTTGGATTTGCTCAAATGCCATTAAATTGTGAGCACTGACTCGCCCAAATATTTGCCGAGCATGCTTTTATTTATTAGTTGTGTCTATGCTAAATGTTGTTTCAGTCGTGCAGCATGGGTGGACAAGTCAACAACCAACCAACAACAGGATCGCCGCATAATTCTGACTGGGATTCTGGTCCTGACGAAGCCGGTATTTACAATACTTCAAATCCAACCCACGTTGCGCATTGTATGCGTCGCATTTCTGCTCATCTTCGCAGAATCAACGAGTCTTTGGAATCATTGGATAGTGAATTGGTAAACTACAGGACCTGCCTCAAAGACAAACTTCTGGGAAAACCTAATATCTCTGGCGACTCAGACACCAGGTTGTGGTGGCATCGTGAAATCCAAAATGAACTAAAAGTGTTTCATTTTTATGCGTTTTTTTTGCATGAAATTGTTGTTCAAAGATTTTTGTGTGGAACAACATACAGTTTTTGAAGAAGAAGTATGAACAACAATGTTTGGCCGGACATGAAGCCAAAAACGCATCAACCTTTAGAGCCAATATCCCGTTTTGAAGAATCGGACCTGGAACAATTCCACCAGGATTTGTAATCTCCCAGCCCCTACAGTCTTTATCCCGACCCATGTAATACTTTCTGTAGTTATTTTGGAATGGCCGTTTCTCTTGTTATTTGTATTTACGTTATTCTTTGGTTAGCTTCCGGGTTAACTTATAACATGCTGAAAGCGATTAGCCTTGTAAATCGTACTTCAGATATTTCTTTAGTAAATTTTACCAATAATTCGTTGTCTTTAAATGAATCCTTTTATTAAAATACAATTTAAATTGGATTTTTAATTACAATATTTAAAACTACTCTTTTTTTGTCGTCGAATTCAATCAAGTCTCCGTCCAATCTCCTCAATTCGATCTTCATGTTGTCTAAATAATCGACGTTGCATTTTATAAATTCTAAGTGCTTGAAATGGATAGAGCAGTAGTCATTTTGTTTTGATTGACCGATTGTGGGAATAATTCTAAGTATTGGATAAAATTTGTCTCCGACAATAGAACGCTGAACAAAATTGGCATAACAAATCATAACACCGGGATATAGTTTGTAAATGTCTATCGGTTGTGGTGCTTCATAAAGCGAGTCTTTCTTCATGACAAACATATGGTGATTATCTGCTTTAAAAGTTCTTAATGCTTCTCCCTCCGGATAATCGTACATTCCTAAAATCGGACAGAGGCTTTTTGGAAATCCTATTAAAAAACTTTGATCAGTTTTAGCCGTAATTCTTAAAAATCCGTTGATGTTGTCAAAATATAGTACTTCCCTAAGTTGTTCCGACAACAGTCGGTTCATTGCAATTGTTAAATCGTTAGAGTCACAAAAATAATTTTTGGGTATTTTCAATTTGTGCTCTTCCAATTGGTTTTGGTTTTTAATCAGTTTTATAATGATCGGGTCATTAGCGATCGATTCTGGAATGCTGCATATGCTGTCGGGAAAAGAAATATCCATCGGGGCAATTTTCGCGTTTTGACAGTACAAGCATTTCGCACGGCAATCAATCCATTGGCTTAACGTATGAAGAATATTTAAACGGAAGAATTTTTCTAGCGGCCGATTTAACGCCGGATCAATGTAATTCGTTCCACGTGCATCCAGAAAATTACGGAAATTTAGATTTAGAATTGGCTTTTTCCGTAATAACTCCTCATCCTATAAACGTTCTGTGTTGTGGAGTAATGTCCCTACATCACTCTCATTCGAGCTTGTTACGCTCTAAAATCACCTTGATGGCATCTACATTAAGGTTGTTTCAACCTGAAATCGGCTTGTAATCGTCTGCAACCGGCTTGTTTTCGTCTGCAATCGGCTTGCAACAACCTCAATCGAGCCTGCAATCGGCTTGTTTTCGTCTGCAATCGGCTTGCAACAACCTCAATCGAGCCTGTAATCGGCTTGTTTTCGTCTGCAATCGGCTTGCAACAGGCTCAATCGAGCCTGCAATCGGCTTGTTTTCGTCTGCAATCGGCTTGCAACAGGCTCAATCGAGCCTGTAATCGGCTTGTTTTCGTCTGCAATCGGCCTGTTGCAAGCCGATTACAGGCTCGATTGAGCCTGTTGCAAGCCGTTTGCAATCTCAATTTTTTCCACTTTCCACGTCTTGAATCAGTTCGGGGGCGCGAAGAAAGGTTCTGAGAACGACAATGTTTAAATTTCCGTTCTCCAAAACAAACACAAATTAAAGCGCAACCCGTTTTGCATCAACAAATCATAACTCGCGCCAAAACTATTGTCTTAAACAATAATTTCCGCTCGATAATTTTATCAAAAATACATACATGTTCAACTTTTCAACAGTTATTGTTTATCAGTGTTTACGAAAAGATTCTCAACCCAACTAAATGTCGCAATTATTTATTAACAGAAAAAATCACGTTTGTTTTTATTTTGATTTTATGGATGATTTTTCTGCCGCTGTGTCTAATTTTTAAGTAGCAGACTATTATCCTTAATTTTAAAATAAAAGAGCGCGCTTAATTTTAAATTTATTATTTTTATGTCATAAACTATTTTAGTAATACATCACACGTCTTTCTATAAACATTTGCTGCAACTTCATGGTCAACAACAACAATCTCACGTATCGACATTTAAAGAATTCCCACGCTTTGTTGCGAAATATCTCAATTCTTCTCAACAGAATCAACAAAATCCTAAAGTCGTTGGATCAACGAATATTTGCGTATCGTAAAAACGTTAAGGACCGCACGTGTTTCTTTTATATTCCAACATATGATTCCGAAACACGCGCGAAAATCATTTTTGCCATTCAAAAAGAATTACGAGTGTACCATTATTATAAAAAAGTAACCATCAAGTTTTTGTCTAAAACGTTTTGTTCGAAAAACAACAACTTTTTGAATTATGTGGAGCCACGACTCGCCTCCCGCCAATCGCCGTAATTGTGTCCGAAGAAACAGAGATGGAGAAGATCCTTTTAAATATATTTATTTTGTAAAAGACACTATTTCCCCTTGGCTTTTAGTTTTTCTTTGGTCTTTTTTAATGCTGCTCGGTCTATACGCTTTATTTGAACATGAATACAAATTATGGAAGAATATAAATGTTAACAACAAAACTGTAGATTTTTCTATCCCTCAAAATACAAATGTGTTGTAAGCGCGGTGTGTTTTACTTTCTCAGCGTGAGTTTTCTCGTTCCTTTGCGTAAATTTCGCTCAACCCTCCCTTTGCGAAGTTTTCTTCATAAAGAATCTTTTCAAAGCATTTTATTGTATAAAAAAGTGCTTTTTTATTTAATTTTGACATAAACTTCTAACTTTATTTATAATAAATGTACATATGTTCGCGTGTTTGACCGCCCGCTTTATTATAGAAAATAAATAATTTCAAGTTTGCGATTTAAAAACTTCACTTCATTTTCAATTTTTGGACATTTCAAACTTTAAAGTAAATTTCCAATTCCGCCATAATGAACTTTAACATCATCATCGTCTTCGCCATTTGGGCCTTTTATTTGGCACAAAAAATTTCATGCGAGGAAGACATCACTCTACTAAAAAATCTCCTCGCCAAAATTGTTGCATCTTCCAATTCTTCTTCTGAAACAACCATCGTGCCAACAACTGACTTTGCTCCAACCACCACAACGGCTTCTTCCACTTCAAGTACCACGACTTCTACCAGCACTACCACCGTCCCGCCCACTACCGTTGCTACCACTTTGACAAGCTCTACTCTCTCAACCACGATTGTCACTTCACCCGCGCCTGTGTTGGAAACAAGCACCGGTTCTGCCACCACTTCTAATCCACCGGTCTTTTCCGCTTCGCCTAATGTATCAACAATACATAGTATTTTTTCCTTCGCGGGTTTCGACTCCGCAACCTTTGACAGTAAGTATTGATTATTTTCTTACAAGTCAACATTTTAATACAAATGCCTTATTATTTTCAGATGTCTTCAAAATATTTGTTGGAACTGTGTTCGTCTTCATTTTTGTAACGTTCGCCATAATAATGTATAAATTAAGAAGACTGAGCCATCACCACCAAGACCCGTCTAACGTCGAAGTATGATTATTGCATTTTATAAAATATTTTGTCTACTTTATTTTTTTTTTTAGCCTATTGAAATGATTCAAATAGAGGCTGCTGCGGATCCATCGACAAACGACGAGGTTGTGGAAGAATCGAGTGTTGAAATTTTGCCGTTAGAGTCAACCGCATCGGCGTTGCCGTCCGATGCAACTACTTTTTTGCCAATTCCCGAAAAAGTAGATAAAGCAACCAACACGGAGTATACGGTAAGAAATTTATTATTATTTTTAAATCGCTTATTATATATAAATTATTTTTCAGGTTTATCATAGACGGCCGTACTTTTCGAGCATGATTCCTCCGTTATTCAACATACCTCGGACGGAACCTGCGACGGATTCTTCAACAGCCGTTGACCCTTCTCTTTCTGCCAGGCTAAATTTGTCTACTCCCGTATAATACATATAATCTAGTTTTTATTTTTATTTGAATAAAATAAATGCGCATTTCATTTTATTTCTCAAAATACATTTATGCATATGTACATCTTTGGTCGTTTTATTTTATTGTTGGATATGAGGCAATTTTTTCTTGATGCCAAAACACAATTCCATAAAGGCTTTTGTTATTTCCTCCAGTCCTCTGAGCGGTACCTGAATCTTCATAATCTTGGTCGAATATTGTTGGTTGTTTTCGTTATACTGAAAAAATGTCTTTTTTTAGATAAGATTTTTCATGCTATCTGACGTACTCACGTGTTCCTTTTTCACATAAATCACCGGCCAGGCTGATAGCCCTCCGGCCTTTTGAATATGCCTCAAGCCGGTTATTCCGACGGTCACTTGCGGATTAAGGTATACTACCTTGTACATCGGCTTGATTGGAAGGCTGATGCTTTTCTCATCCACTTTTTTTGTCTTGATCAGCTCAATAAATTTTTTGAGCGTGGCCGGATTTATGTACATATACTAAAATAAAAATTAAAATTATTTTGATTCATCAAAAATAAATTAATATAGATTTACATTGTCTGGACCAAAAAAGTAGGCTTCTCTTGTTGAATGTTCTTTTTGCCATTCAGCAAAATCGATATCCCTTGTTTCGCATATTTTTTCGGTGGTCCAATTTCGAAAATATTGCTTTTGCTCATCTTCGTCCATTAAAATTTGATACGACATCAATGACGCGCCTTCATAGACCGCATGATTGTTAATTTCGTTGTCCACCAACAATCCTTTTTTATTTGACCTTTTTCTTTTCTTTCCTAAAATGTCTTGGGTCTGCTCATTAAGATCTTCGTCATCATCATCATCATCATCATCATCATCATTGTCATCATTTTCTGAACTTTCAACGCTTAACTCCTCCGCATCGGTTGAAACATCATCATCATCAGATTGAACAGTCGAAATTTCTGACTCTGATTCTTCTTCCGTTTCTTCATTTACAGACTCCGATTCTGATGACGAAATGTCGTGGTTCCTTTTTTGTTTTTTTCCTTTAATTATAAAATATTATTATTAATTGTAATGCGTGTAAAAAAACGACTTAAAATTAGAATTACCTGATTTCAATTTATGTTTTTTATTTGTATTCTTCTTGGATTTTCCATTACCATTCTTCTTTTTATCAGTCTTTTTATTTTTCTTTTCCGCCTCTGACGTATTTTCAGCCTTTTTTTTCTTCTCATCATCAACGGCTTTATTATCAATCTCTTGCGATTTGCCATTTTTATTGGCTGTGTTAGGCTTTTTCTTTTTTGCTGGTGATTTCTTCATCTTATTGCTTTAAATGCGGGTGATTTATTCTGTCAATAAATCTGTACTGGCGTTTGTCATCAAATGTAGGTTCTTTTTAAACCTTCTTGAGTTTAAGGGAGTGTCAGTATGACAATGTTCTAAGGGGCTCTTGATTCCACATGCGCGGGCAAGTAGCCGATAAGTTTCATCAATTTTGATTGGTTACACAGCATAAATGAGCTATGGCGCTAAAGGTTGTAAATTTTAACGATGCTGAACGCGTTTGAGGTCAATTCTTGTTAATGTTTTTGGCTCATCCTAAATTATAACGCGTCAAGTCGTTAACAGACAATGGTCTAAGGAAATTATGGATAATTTGTGTTTTTGAACGTGTTAAATTGTGAATTAAACAATGGTTTAAGAAAATTATAGATAGTGGGTGCACTGTGTGCGTGTGTGTGTGCGTGTGTGCGCGTATTTTCCATCAATTTTTTCTCATTCAACTAGTCCGTATTTGTAACAAATTATATTTGTCAAAACTCAATCAAATCGCCATTAATTTTTCCAAGTACTTAACGTTTCTCATGCTCAAGATTTGTAATTTGCCGTGGATATCTTTAATTTTTTGTGCTTAATTTGTCATTAATTTTTTCTCATGCAATTGGCTCGTAAATGTGCCAAACTATTTCCCACCAAAAATTGTATAAAAACGCGGTCATATTTCCAAATTCATTCATTATAAGTTTGAACATTCGTTGAAAGAAGATCTTCTGCCATTCGCTGCCAAAGGTAATTAAAATGTCTAATTCACCAAATGACTCAAACAACCCTCGCCAAGTTTTTCTTGGCCCTGCCGGGTTAAGAATAAGATTTCATCTAAGAAACGCTGATGATTTAACATCACCGCCATCTCCACCGGTTGTGCCGATTGGACGAGGTCGAGGAGATTTGAGGTCAAATGATGGCCCAACTTCTCTAACCGCTCGTGGTGTTGGTCGGGGCCAGACAACATCTTCCTCGTTTAATCAACGGGGTCGAGTATCTGAACCGATAGTTGTAAACCCCGAAGGATTTGGAATTATGGTTCGGATCAATAACAATTTAGCCGATGATTTAACATCGACCAATAACTCCGCCGATGAATTAACATCGCCATCATCAAACAACGCTGTCGATGATTCAACATCGAACCCCATGTCTCAAAGAATTTTTGCTGAGCGCAACACCTCGAGTACTTCGGTCGCTGGTCGTGGCGTTGGTCGGGGTCAAAATATTTCTCGCCCCTTCAATCAAACGACTTCAGCCTCGATTGGACGAGAGGTCAGACGCGGTGTTGGTAGGGCTGGAAGATATTCTTCTCCTTATCAACGTCCAACTCGATCAGCAGAAGAAGAAATAGAAGAGGAAAATTATTTCCCCGCACCCTCAAATTTAGAAAGATCGAGTGACGGTCGTTTAGCCTCTTTCATTCTTGATTTAATTGATGTAGAAGGAGGCTCACCTTATGATTTGTTCAATCGTTATGCTGAGTACGTATTGCGTCAACGCATTCAAACGCTTGAGCGTGAACGCGAACGCTTACGTGCTCAATATCAAAGATTGTTGCGTCATTTTAGACAAGAATGATTTGTATTAATTAGTCTGAGCTATATAGTTTTAATGTGTTTGTATATATTATTTCCAAATTTCACGCGTCAATAAATTTTGTTTCAGAATTTTAACAGAAATGCCAAAATCCTACGTCTGCCGCGAATGCCAAAAATCGTTTACTAGAAAATCTTCCCGAGACAAACATGAATTGTTTCGTCATCGTGAAACATCGTCAAAATTCCGAAATCGGACTCCATTAAATCAATCGCTTCAGTGTCCGTTTTGTAAGAATGAATTAAGTTCCTTTAAATCAAGAAATGATTTGGTCTCTCACATCGATTCCTCTCATTTAGAAGACTTAAATTACTCTCTTTTTAAATCTGCTTTAAACGGTAAAATCAAAATTTTTCGGAAACATATATTTTCTACAGAAACGCTTCACGCCTTTGTTGTTAATAGAACAAATAGACAAGAAATTGTTGATGTTATTCGTCATGAATTAAGTAAAACCTTTACAGTAAAAGTTGCTTTAATTTTATCAGCGGCGTATCAGATTCCTGATTTGAATTCAGCTACAAAAGACAAAGACACTGAGACGGAAGCTGTTGTTGATAATACTTCATCACAGCCTCAAACGGTTGTTAGCAACATTGATGATTCAACTGAAAAAAGTTTTGATCAGTCGTCACATGAATTAATGCCTAGCGATCGAGATGTCTTTGCTTTAAGAACCGGCTATATTCAATTCACGTCTTTTGATTCTTCTCGCTCGTTAAAAGGTAAAGTTCAAAAATTATTAAACAATTTAATAACTCGAGAAGAGGATTTGTTGATGAGAGGTTCCGGATGGAGATTCGAATCTCTGTCTTTTAGCGACATCCAAATTACCAATATTTGATTTTAAGGACTTATTTTGTTGTATATAAAAATTCAAGTAAGCTTTGGAAATGGATTTTATAGAAATTACACGAGATATAAAAAGATCTAACTGCTTGGAATGGAATACTCGATATGATAAATTCAACTTTCTTTATCTGTACATTAGACATCTTTTTCCAGAAACTGCTTCCATTACAGATTTTCGTCAAATGCCAATAAAATATCTTAAAAAATTTAACATAAAAGGTTTTACGTTTCCTCTTCAATTTTGTGACATAAAAAAATTTTTGTGTAGAAATCGTCATTTACCAATTTCAATTTCCGTACTTTATGAGAGTGAAGGTCACGTTTCAAATTTAGGGTTTATTACTAACAAAAACAACGATATAAGAGAAAATACTCTCCATTTGTTAATGATAAAACACGATCCTAAAATCTCTTCCGATAAAACTTCGAGTAATTCCCGCCCCAAAAAATCGAGTTTTCCTTCCAAGTTTCCTAAAAAAATCAAAGATTTAAATCAACAGCATCATTTCTTTAAAATTACAAAACTCCAAGGTTTTTTGAATAATCGGGCCGGACTGTTGTCGATTAACAAAGCGGGTCAACAGAAGTACATCCACTGTGAAAAATGTCTGCTGCGTTTCCGATCAAAATTCAAGAAAGAAAAGCATGAGCAAATTTGCTACGATAAGCAACGCACCATTTATCCCGGTAAAAATGCCGCTATAAGTTTTTCTAACCACAAACATAAGTTTAAAGCACCTGTTGTGGGATTTTGTGATTTTGAAAGTGTACTTCAAAGAAACAAGGAACGATCTAAATGTCGACTTTGTTCTAAATTGGAATGCTTGTGTGCTTTTCCCACAAGTGACGATATAAATGTGCATAGACCGGTAGGCTACAGCCTGATTTTTGTGGACTCCGAAAATGAAGTATTCTTTCAAGAAGAATATTTAGGAGAGGATGCGGCCAAACGTTTTTTGGATCGGATACCTCTCTACGAAAAAGTGGTTGAAGAAAGAAAACAAAAATTCAGAGATGTTCTCAAAACTCAAGCCACCCATGAGGAATGGCAAATGTTTCGAAAAGCAACCGTTTGTCATATATGCGGTCTTCGATTTGCTACCCATCCTAAAAAGTATAGAAAAGTTTTGGATCACGATCATGTCACAGGAAAAATAATGGGTGCGGCTCATTCGCTGTGTAATTTGACAAGATCCGGACCCTATCACACGCCAATTTTTTTCCACAACGCTCAAGGGTAAAAATTTTTTATTAACTTTATTTTTTAATTAATTTTTTAACAAATTGAATGTTTCAGATACGATTTGCATTTAATCATAGAAGAGTTAAACATTCGCCGATTTAAGAAAATGCCGGAAGTCTTGGCTAGAAACAGTGAAAAGTTTCGCACTCTTACATTGGGCAAATTTAAAATCCAAGATTCATTAGAGCACATATCTGCCAGCTTAGACGCTCTTGTCCAAGATTTGAATCAAACTTCAAACTTTTCTTTCCCTATTTTACAACAGATGAAAAGATTTCAAAAAATTCCTATCCGTCAAAAATCAAAAGCTTTTAAACTTTTAAAAAGAAAAGGCATTTTTTGTTACGAGCATTTTCAATCATTACAAGAAATGAAAAAAAGTCGAAACCTCCCAACCAAAGATGCTTTTTATTCCGAATTGAATGAAGAACACATCTCGGAAACGGATTATTCTCATGCGCAAGAAGTCTTCAAACTGTTCAAGTGCAAGAATGTGGCGGATTACATGATGCTTTATTGTTCTTTGGATGTCATCCTGCTATGTGAAGCATTTCTTCAATACAGGAAAATGGTTATGGAACACTTTCAATTGGATCCAATCTATTACTTAGGTGAATTTCTTTTTCTGTTGCTTGACATATAAAGTTTGAATATAAAATTTATTTCGTATAATTTTAGGAATTCCTGGACTAAGTTTTGATGTTATGCTTATGTTTTATCAAAACTCTGAACGAGCTACAACAACAAAAGATAACCTCGCGGGTGAATCTTCCAAACCTCCAGGATCTCTGGATATCTATTCCGATCCTGAAATGGAGCAGTTTTTTACAAAGGGTATCAGAGGCGGACAAAGCTTTATCTCTCAGCGTTATGCAAAAGGAAACAGCAATCCGAGAAAAAGCGGCGATCATTTACTTTACATTGACGGTAATTTTATACTGCATCGTTTGATTAATCTATTTATTTAAAATCGGTGACTTTTTAGCAAACAACTTGTACGGGAGCATGGAAACTTTAAAATTGCCAGTTTCTGATTTCGAGTGGGTTGCAAAAAAAGATCTTGAAAAATGGACTGCCAAAGATATTATCAAGATTCCTTCTCAAGACGAGACCGGGTACGCATTCGAAGTTGATTTGCATTATCCTTCTCATCTTCACCCGGTAAATCTGATCTTTTTAACACGTTTTTTGCATTTTGATAAACGGTAAAATATTTACAGACACATGATCAATTTCCGCTGGCTCCGTATACAGACACGGTTTCTTACAAACATCTGTCTCCTTATAATCGCCGTTTACTAAAACATCTCAACCCTCGAGATTATAAGAACAAAAGATACCGAAGCAAGAAACTGTTGAGCACTTTTTATGATCGAAAAAAGTACGTGGTGCATCTGGAAAATCTACAATACTACTTGAAAAAAGGCATGAAGCTGTTGAGGATAAGAAGAGCCGTAAAGTTTCGGCAAAAAGCTTTTTTGAAGGAGTTTATTGAAAAGGTCACGATGCTACGATCAAACGCTCGCAACGATTTTGAACTTCGGCTTTTTAAGCTTTTTGCCAACTCTACTTTTGGAAAGTTTATCGGTAAGTAAATACCCAGATTTAGGATCTTTTTTGTATTTTTATATTTGCACAAGCGTGTGGTGGTACTGCCAATATTTAGTGCAAAATGTGTTGGCAGTACACACCACACGCTCATCCGCATCTTCAATGTCATCGGGAGGCGCGTGGACCTCGGCCTCCACAGTGATGACCTCGCCGTCGAAATCGGCCATCCGGTTTGCCGCTGCCCGGATTCTGGCCAGGCGGACAATCTCCGTCGCCCGACGTCTAACGGCAAAAGATCTGTCGTCGGCGGGGAGTCTAAAGGGGATGGGAGCCTCGATGGGGTCGTCAGTGGGGATTTCGATGGGGAATTCGACAAACGCCTCGGTGGGGAACTCGGTGGGGGTCTCGGTGGGCACCTCGATGGGGACGGGGACCTCAATGAGCACATCGGTGGGGACATTGGAGGAAATTTCAGCGGTGGGGACTTCGATGGGGGCCTCGATGAGCATCTCGATGGGGGACTCGGTGGGGGCCTCGATGAGCATCTCGATGGGGGACTCGGTGGGGGCCTCGATGAGCACCTCGATGGGGGACTCGGTGGGGACCTCGGTGGGCACCTCGGTGGGGACGTTGGACCTCAGATGTTGTTGGTGGGGAGGTCAACAAGAATGCCGGTGGGGACGTCGGGCGCAATAAAATTTTCGTTTTGAAGGCCTCGGACAGCGCGACCGCTGCCGCCTCCGCCGCCGCCAGCACCGTTGGCGGCGAGCACAGCAACGCTAACAGAGAGTGCAACGGCAGCGGCGCTGGCGGTGGCGGAGGCGGCAGCGGACGGCGGAGCATCAAAAATGTCGGCCACGGCCGACCGGATCCGCCGGATCAGGCCCGGTCTCCGGTTCTTCTTCTTCTCCTCCTCCACCTCCTCCACCGCCAAAAGCGGCTCTCCATCCTCCTCCCTTAACCTCCTGTACCCCCTCCTCATCTCCATCATCATCATTTTTCCCTTTCTTCTTCCTCCTCCTCTTCTTCCTGTGAAAGTTTGTTTTGAAAATTGCCACATGGTTTTAGGAAGTTTTTAAAAAATAAATCTCCAAACTCCTACACACTTTATAATGAATTTTTATAAAAAATGTTGTATTCTTTATAAAATATTTATTTAATTTTATATTTTTCAGAAAATGTTCGAAATTACATCGAAGTGGTCCTTTGTGGAGATGAAAAAAGTCTGAGAAAAGCCAGTCTTGGTCAACACATCAACAATTTTCAAATCATTAATGAGAATTTGGTGGCTGTCAACAAGAAGCCGGCAATGATAGAACTTAGAAAGCCTTTAGCCGTCGGATTTTCCATTCTAGAGTTGTCCAAGTTGTTTATGTACAGATCATACTATGACACCATTCAAAAACATTTCGGCAAAGACAATGTATCTTTGTGTTTTTCGGACACGGATTCTTTTCTTTTAAAAGTTAAATGCAACAATTTGGAAAGGGAAATGGAGAGATTGAAACACATGTTTGATTTTTCAAAGTACCCTAAACAACATCCACTTTTTGACGACAGTAAAGCCAATCAACTTTTTTATTTCAAAGACGAATTAAAAGGTAGAGCGGCTATTACTGATTTTATAGGCTTACGTCCAAAATGTTATTCTATGAAAATAGCTGATTTTTTGGACAAAAACAAAACTGATGAGAAAAAAGTATGCAAAGGTTTAAAAAAATCTAGTATAAAAAAGCAATTAACTTATGCAGATTACAAAAAGTGCTTAAAGCAAACTGTTGTAATTTACAAATCTTTTAAAAATTTAAGATCAAAGAATCACAAAATCCGGACGTGTTTTCAAAGAATAATTGCGTTGTCGGCAATGGATTCCAAAAGATATGTTTTAAATTGCGGATGTCACACTTTATCGCTAGGAAATTGTCTTATTGTTAACAACAAAATGTCTAAATGTCAAATTTGTAAATAAAAAATAATTAAATCATTACTTTTATTTAAAAGAAAATTTTGTAATTTCTTTTTTAAAATTAATAAAATGAAAGGTTTTGATTTGAGGTTTAATATTCCGTCCAACATGTTGGTTGTCGGTCCAACATCAAGCGGAAAAACAACGTGGCTAAAACATTTAGTGCTTCGTCGGCACGAATATTTTGCAACTCCGCCTGAAACAATGTTGTTGTTTTACAAGGAACCGCAAAAAGCATATCAGTACATGGAAGACGACATGAATGAGGGCAGAGGTTCTGACACACAATTTCCGTCTTTTCGTAAATTCAAAAATATTCCAAATTCAATTGAAGAGTTGAAAGATATTTTAGAATTATATCCGAGAAAAATGCCCAAATTGATTGTTTTTGACGATTATTTAGACGATGTTGGGCAAATATTAAAACATTTTTTTACGGTTTTGACCCATCATTACAATTGTTTCACCATTTTTCTTTGTCAAAATTTATTTTACAAAAAAGGCGATTTACGGACATTAAGCATAAATACGCAATACATGATCCTTTTTAACAATCCGCGAGACAGAAGCGCCGTCACACATTTGGCAAAACAAATTTTTCCCGGTCGTGTTGGAATCTTAAATAAAGCGTATAGAGAAGCAGTTAACGGTCGAAGTCACGGATATCTTCTTCTAGATTTTCATCAACAGCAAGACGATAAAGTCAGAATTCGAAGTAACATCTTTCCTTATGAAGGATTAATGAAAGCCTACGTTACTGTTTAAAAATTTCATATCTATTTAAGAAAAATTAAAAATAATTACTGTTAAAATGTCAAAAAAATTAGAAAAAGCTAATTCGCTTTTTAATGCAATAAAAAAATTAAAACATAAAGATTGCGCTAATTTTTTAAATTATTTGGACGATCGCGGCGTTGAATTGCTTTGTCGTATTTTACGTTACGTTTTGAACGGCGAATTGCCCTTACATGGCGAAGTGCGAACACGACTTCAGAAAAAAATTAGAGCTCATTTAGGGGAGTTCAGACGTCTTGCCACGCCGCCTCGTCGCTCTTCCGACATTTCAAAAAAAGAACAATACTACAAAGGGGCGGAATTTTAGGAACTTTATCGGCAATTGCCAGCATTATCGTCCCTATTTTAGCTCAAATTATTGCAAAAAAGAGCTTACAACGTGG
>CBDDTI010000591.1:0-9970 GCA_965233585.1 bacterium | reverse complement strand
TGCTGTAGACAAGTGCGACCGGCGTGTTTCGCCTTGACAAAATTTTGTCTGACCTTACCAAGCTTCAAAGAAGCCGCGACAAAAAATCGGCGAAAGGGCCTCGCCGAATTTTTGTCGGGCGATTTTATCGCACTTTTTGTTTGTTTTGTGTCACAAAATCCGTTACAACCTTCCAACACACGAACAGGTATGGTATCATGTTAATGCAAAAGCGCGCCAAACTGAAAAGTACTTCAGTGCAACAAGCATTTCGCTCGCTTTCCGTACCAAAATTCCGATTTTCAGCGGTTTCAAGGCGCATCCAGAAGCTGGCGTTGGGCCGTACAGGAACAGAAAGGGGGCTCATTTAACTATTACGGCTCCCAAATTTTTCCAAGCCATATTATAAACGAAGAACTAAGTTCAAGGTCTATTTCCCCCGAACCTACTTCTTCTATTGCCGATGCCTCTGGGGCTGCTGCACAGAAGAAGAAACAGTATGAAACATTGACTAAAGAAGAGGAGAAGTACTGCGCGTCGCTGAAATGGATATTTGAAAAGGGCAAACAATTTGATTGACGTTTTAGGCATAAAAGATAAGATTGTCACTTCCCAGTGCGACCACGTTTAACAAAATGTTTGGAACAAAACTTTGTTAAACCAAAATTTTTCCTGAAATTCGGCCGAGCTTACAAAATTTTTGTATGAAAATGAGTTCTGCCTGCAGGTTCATTTTCATGCAAATCAAAGTCATTTTCATAAGAATGGTTTCGCACTTAGACTTGCTTTGAAATAGAGGCACAAGGGAACTCGAAAATGGCCTATTACCAGCCACCGTCCAGGAAACGAGCCTGGGCGGCGGCTGGTCTCGAGAGTCCAGCGGGCCGAGAATCCAACCCAAAAATGGAGACAAGAAGGCCCTAAGTAAGAGCAGCATCAGAGATTTATTCTCGGATTACAATGTCATGCAATGAAAAAATAATGCGAAAATCAATCAGCGTATGAGTCAAGAAATTATGATGATGGAGATAAATAAAGACGACACTTCAAGTTTTAGGTCTGTACGTTTTCTCAAACTTCAAATATTATATTCGTTGAAATATTTTGCACAAATTTACAAAGCCCAGCATGAAGCCACCATGTTGGTGTACCATACACTAACATGGCGACAGCAAAATAGTGCAAATATCTAGAACTTAGGTTGGCTATGTAAGCCACTAATAATCTGAACTGATCAAGCAAACATTTATTTACGTAAGCGGCACTTTTACCAAATTTTAAACTTTTAAAAAGGCTAAAAACCACGAGATAAGTATACATTATGTCACGCACAGCGCCGCAACTCTGAAATTCAAAATGTGCCGGTTTTCAGACGAAGCAAGCATTTGAGCTGAACAGTTAACGGATATCAGTTTACGCCGTCTTATACCTGATCATGATACGAATAATAAATTTGGTCATTGCAAAAAAAAATGTAATTTGTTTACTCATAGAGCACCAGGAGTTCTCAAGAACTCGTTTGAAATGCCCGTGCATTCCAGGATCCAATTGGAATTTGGAAATGTTAGCTTTTAAGGAGAGGGGAAAACCGGAGTACCCGGAGAAAAACCTCTCGGAGCAGAGTAGAGAACCAACAACAAACTCAACCCACATATGACGCCGGGTCCGGAAATCGAACCCGGGCCACACTGGTGGAAGGCGAGCGCTCTCACCACTACGCCAACCCTGCTCCCTTGGTGTGCAGCCCCATTGGGGAGGCAACAATAAAGTATGCACGTATGTAAAGCGATCCCTTGGTGACGAGTATCCTCGACCTTTTTAAATGGATAAAGGGGGTAAGTTTCTAAAGAAACTGTGGTGTTGTGCAGCGAATGCATTTACTCCGACGAAGGGCTAACGCTCGAACCATCAGCTTTCGAAACTCTTTACGGTGGCCAATTCAAATTATCAACCCAGTTGGTAAAGTCAAATTATCTTTTTAAATGGGACTCCCCCTCGGGTTTTCCCGAGGGTACCAACCTCGGGCCCCTAACATACCTCAGGGTTTCCATGCCGCTTAACGTCCATCTGCGCAAACGAGCAAACATCTCCGACACCAACGACATCGACCGTGAAATTTCTGAAGAAATCCACGATGTCAAGAGACTTAAAGCGTAGATTGAAACACAGAAGGAAAGGCGTCACAATAGGACTGAATAGCTCCTGGATCACGTATTCCTGTAACAGTACGATACAAACATCAGCAAAACGTTGCCAAAAAGATTGACCGGGATGAATCTCCAGCTAAACTAAGGGGGATTAAAAAAGTAAATGCAAGTTCATCAACTTACCGCTTTGTACTGGAACACCTGAGAAAACTTTTCTCGAACCTGATAAGGTAATTGACAAATACAACATTGGCGACATAATATTAGCAAAGAATTACTAGGTTAGTAATTCAAAACAATTGTTTGACTTTCATCGTCTGAGACAGCTTGTATTTTTTTGAGCGAGTATTTGTTTTGTAGAACCGAATAAAAAATAGGGTCTACATCGTGACATGAGAGGAAATCGTTGTCGTACATTTGAATTTTAAGCTCGGTAATGAAATGTGAAAATTGAACTGATTAACCCTTTCAAGCCCAAAAGTGACATGATAGATTTTACTCTGTCTAACGCCAGACGATTTTACCCGTCAAAGGGAGACCCCTTGGGAGTGAAAGGGTTAAAAAAAACTATCTCCCTTAACCCTTTCAAGCCCAAAAGTGACTTTTAAATAGATTTTACTCTGTCTAATGCCAGACAATTTACTCCTCAAAGGGAGACCCCTTGGAAGTGAAAGGGTTAACATGACATTGTCATAACATGGGACAAAGAAAAATCTGAGTTTCCGACAGGAATCGAAGCCATGACCTCCCAAAAACCGGAACTCAGATTTTTTTCTTTGTCCCACGTGCGTGTCATGTTGCGTGTCAGTTCACTTTTCATCATGTTTATTGATCAAAAGAGAAGCATATTATGACAAACCTCTCTCGTATGCGCTTTTCCTTTCCACGAATCAGGTATGTAATGTGTATGGGACACAATTTGCTTCAACAGTTGCTCAGGGTCCCATACACAATTCTACAAAAACAAGAAAATAATGAGAGAGACACTTAATTTTATGAGGGTGACACGTGACAGTAACTAACATTACTTACGAACTTGTGGCCCTCTAAAAATACAAAATACAATTTACAAAAACTACATTAGGAATAGATACTATTTACAACAGAATAAAAAACAAAAACTATTCCAAGAATTTAAAAACTAGATAAATCGATTTAAAAGCAATGAAAAGAACGAAAAAGAAACAAGTTAACGGAACAGCTGAGCATCAAAAATATTAAATGCTTTACCTTCGTTTGCCTTACCCTGTTTTTGCTTTCTTAAAACAGGTATACACTGCCCATTTTACAAAGAAAAACATCTTTAACGCGCTTTGTTGTGCTATTGTTAACAAGTGAAGCCTTTTTATGAGTGTAACGTACACAATAATAAAACCAACCTCGTCAGGTATAAATATGTAACATGCTCGTATAATTAACCCTGAAAAAAAAAACAGGAGAGAAAGATTTTAAGCGATAATACATTGTAGGTTATCTCAACAGTGAAATGCTTGTAGGAGAATCCTCCAGATCACTGAGGCCTCAGGTAGAACTTAACGGCCGCTTCGTAACACTGGCATGTTGCCTAGTTGGTGGTAGGATCCTTTGATCCCAGTTGTATAGATATGAACTTTTCTTCACCTTATTTTACTGTGCCTTACATACACGCTTCTCACCTAGTACAGCTATGGCAGTCAGCACATGCTCCGCTAAGAGAACATCCCTGTCCAGAAGCGTAAATGTCGTCAAAACAGCGAATACTGCTCCAGCAAAAAACGCCAAGTTCCTATAACATAACAATGTCGATATTACTGCTAGCAATATGAGTGATTATATAGTATAAACCACAAAAGTGAATAGCACTTTTCGCGCACGCTGATTGGCTAGCTCGGAGGTGATTAGCCAAGTACTGGCCATGTTGTCAACGCGTTGGACTCGTAATCCAGTGGTCTCAGGTTCCAGTCACGCTCGGAACACTACCTGGATTTGTTTCACGGTAGCCGCAAGTTCAAATCCTCAGCCAAGCTTGTTGATAGCGAACTGGCTTGCCTCTGGACAATTGGGATTCTTAACAATGCTATGTTCAATTTAAATCATTTGCTTTAGTTGTTTGCTCGTCCCCAGTAGCATTTGTGCTCTGAACTCAAAGACTGAGTTACTGAGCACGTGGTTTTTGTGAACGAGGTTGCTACGTCACATGTACCGTGAACTCATGACGAAACGCAAACCTCACAACTTTTAAATGTTGCGGCTCTTCTGACTGGGCAGGTAGAAACGGGAACCTGTTAGAAACTTTGCAAGAACAGTAGCCTGTTCAGGAGTTCAATTAGTTAGGGCACAGCGGGAGCTTTCTCTCGCCTCGCTTCTCCTCTATTTTGTCGCTTGCCCGGAAAGCGACAAAGTAGAGGCGTTTTCCGCGCTGCGCCTTAACTAACTGAAAGTCCGGAACTGGATAAAAAACAGAAACTGATTGTAGACTTACTTGGCTATGATAGCCAGGAACGGAGAGACGAAAAGATTCATGTACTTGGAAGCTGGTTCGTACGCTTTACTTAATCTAAAAGGAAAGAGCAAGTGGAAAGAACTGAGTTAAAACAACGTATACGTCGAGAAATCTGAAGTTCATAGAAAATATAGATTTGCATTTAGGTAATGCGCACTATTACAAAGGCAAATAAGTCTTTGAAAAGACCAGCTGGAGTTTTTCGCCCGTTCCATTTCGCTCGATTTCTGCTCAACGTAGAAACCTAGACGGGAACAACTGTTTGTCAAATTCACCCCTCCATTCTACCCATTGATTTTTGTAACGCCAGATCATTCTTTTTGACTTACCTTGCTTGTAGCTCATGGTCCAATTCATTAAAATGTCGAAAAAACAGTCTGCCGTAGGCGGACCTGAAAAAAGGCAAAGAACATACACTCAGTCAGTTGATTAACAGTGATGAGGTTGGTAGAAAGAAAGGAAAATAAATCACGCTAAATTGTTCACCGCAAGCCACCTTAGGACACAATGTTTATGCTAAGCCTTTTAAAGGTGTTCGGTTGGCTGTAGAGTAGCGCGTAAAATGGACTTAGAAGCCCTTCCGTATTCTTTCACTCGCTGTTTCGCGCATGTTCCCAGGTTAGCAAAAACAGGCAGCCCTATGTTACAACAAACTTCAATACCTCTGGCACCCTTACCATTTGCGTGCCCCAAAAGTATCAGGTTCTCTTCTCACCATCTAGAGAAAAAATATTATACAGTCACAAAATCTGCAAAACATTTCGGATCTATTAATTACTGGACTGTATAAATTGGAAATTTTCGTCAAGTGCTCAGAGATTTCAATTAAATTTTCCATGAGCTACTATTTTGTTCTTGTCGTTTTTTTTTTCTACATTTCAACCAGTTTATTACTGCAGCAAAGCATGATTAGACTTTGAACTGGGGGCACGTTTTAGTTTCGAGTTTCAAAGTGGTTGGTATCTGCAACTGCCATGACTGGCCACTGCTAATAATGTCACTTGGAGGTTGCCAGAATCTCTGGCGACAGAAAAAGTACAGAGTGATCTATACAAAAGTCCTAATCCTCACACAATGATTTTTAGCCTTTGGGCTTCCCCATACCAAGTGTTATTGAGAGGTTCATCTTAGGCTATTGTGAAGTACTTTATACCATATAATTTATTAAAATATTCCTACCTCTGCGTACGTGAAGAATGAATATAAAATAACCCAAATAATAATAAAAGGGGAAAGAACAAAGTTTGCTATTCCAATCCAGAAAATACGTCTAGCCAACCTACAATGAAATACATACCGGAAAGAAATTCTTAATGAACAGTAAATTACCTAAATGCTTGTGTTACCGCTGTAAAGTACTGTCTATTCCATCCACTAGGCTTGTTGGCCATCAGGCCTTTCAGCCCATTTCAACAAGATGAACAAACAGACTGTTAAGCTACCCTGGTCCCAGAGGTTTTCCTTGAATTTTCTCCGCATGAGAGCGGGAGAGCCAGTTTGCGAAAAGAGGAAAAGTCAAGAAAAACCTTTGGGACCAAGGCACTGTTAGGGCAGCCCAATTCTGCCAGTCTATCCATTCTTCAGATGACAGAATTTAACACTTGGCAGTTGTGTGCAGATAAGCTTCTTCTGTAGCTCCTGGATCTTCTTCTCAAATAAATGACTTGGCTTTTGGAGCATATACAATGATTGGCATTTATCAAAGGAATAAGCAAAAAAATTCATATTTGAATAAAGTTTTCTGAAAAGATGAACTTCAGGGTTGTACTCACCGATTTGCCAACACAAATCTACAAAAAGACAATAAAAAAACATGGTTACATAATGCCTCACTTTCCTGTAAAATCTTAGACTGCATTTTTATTTTATAACTGGACTTAATATTCCAGTGAAGGTAATAAATGTACAGAATTGTCATGTTGCATAAGGAAATCGCTTGGATGTGATTTCTACAGTTAAGTGAAAAATTATGTCAAAGTGTACCAAGTAGAAGTTACATTCAGTTTCACTACAGGGCTGTGCTATAGAAGCACCTGGGCTCCACAGACCACTAACTTTTGCCTTTGGGCAACGGGAAAAACTTTACTATTTCCAGATACGCTTATTAATAATCTCTTTTAGAACAAGTAATCCTCTGCAAACCATTTACACAGGCAGGGAAGATTAGAGGCTATACCGGTATATAATTTGCTGATCACCTGTTGGCTGGATTTCTAAATTCTTCTCTTAGCTTCCAGTTGTTCTGGAAAGGACTTCCTGGGCCCCAAAATAAAATCAGTTTTAGGTTGTACTTCATTCCCTCCGTCAAAAATGCCCTGCAAAACAAAAACAAAAAGACATGAACTCACAATCAAGACTTCAGGAGGGATGCATGGCTTGACCTCAGAGAGTGCTCAGCAAAAGAAAATTGCTACACACATGCAACCTAAAAATCTGTAATATGTGATCATTATTGTTAATTGTACATGTCATTTAACTTAGAGCTGAAGAGGAAATTAATAATAATGCTTGACAGCAGTCAGTCTTGATGAGAAGCTGGTCATTAGTAACAGTATGGCTAAAATCAAAACTTTATCTAGCAAGAACGGATCAAAGCAAATTTTGGAATATTTATATATTTAATTTAGCAGTTGAATTATTTGTAACAAATGACAACTCACCTTTCACCAACAAGTGGAAAGGTATACGTGCACGAAATAACTGACTTGTTCTGCATGGCCAACATGTAGTTTTTCCATCTTAGAATGCGATGATGAATATCTAGTAAATAATAATAATTATTATTTATAACTATGATTATATATAACTATAATTATTATATATAACTATGAAGTTAAACCAAGAAGATAAAAATGCTGCAGCCTCAGAAAACAGTCATCTATTTCACAAAAACTTTTCAATTCCCCAAAGATAAATCTGGGATCTGAACTGTAAATCTTCACACAGATCATGAAGAACTTTGAATGATCTTAACGTCATAGATTGGCACTATCATAATTTAATTCTTTCCTTTAACCACCTTAAAAGCTCAGGCATCTTTTCAGTTTAGAACTTGTTGTGAACAAGAGACATGGTAACCACATTTTGCCCAGTGACATAGCTTCAGTCACAAGTAAATGTACTGAAACACATCCCCGATTACTGTAGCCTTCAGTGAAGTCTGCAGTGACAGTAATGATTCATGGTAGATGAACTGAAAGCCCAAAAAACTACATGTACTGATGGAATTTTCAAAACTGTTTCAGGACACCAGGGGCCTGTTTCAAAAAAGGCCCAGAAACTGTTCGGGCATGTAAAGCCATTTTTACCTCTTCTGCATCTAAATGCAGAGAAGTGTGTATGCCTGAAACTTCTTGTATGAAGAGAAACTCTGTTCATTTTATGAACGTATGGATAAAACAGCTCTGTAATTGTAATTAAGGTTCATGATTTAGCTATGGCTTTATGGGCCTGAACTTTCGAGAAATGGTCCCCAGGTGTTTAAAACTATTGGCTTCGCTCACAGGTCTGCAATGCATGAAAGAACTACTGCTATAATGCTAGCTAACAATACTTGATCTTTCTCTGTCAGCTTGAAATGCATTTTTAAACGAAAAACACAAAAATTTCACAAGGTTACAAACCAAGTTCTGACAGTTCCTCCTTGTGCACACACATCTGATGAACCTTCTGAACTTCTATTAACCGTTTCTGAACATCCTGCCATTGAAGGTTTGTTAGTTCACTCTGGAGTAAAACAAAAGATCAGAAAATTCATTAGTGAGTAAAACTAGATGAGGAAATGATGTTTCAAAAACCTGGAAGCCAGCCAATGTCACTGGCAAAAAAAAACTTGAAACAAGGAGAGCCAAAATTGCAATGGGTAAACTCTGTAGCTAGCAAGGTCAGAAAAGATGACTAAATAGTAACGGTGAAAGCTTCTTTAAAATTAATGTTTTTCTTTGTTAAGTACTGCAAACACTGGCGTATAAGCTGCACCTGTTTCCCTAAAATTTTCAAATTGGGGATGCCGCTTAACTGTGAGAACATCTGGACGCCATAGTGATACCGTAAATAAGAACTTCATAAAACTATACCGCAGTACAGATTGATCATTGCTTTTTGCGAGTGGCTCCTAAAAGAGCCGTTTTTGTTCACATTAAGCATAAGCTTATACTAATAAAACTTTCTTCATTAAAAGATCTTTTAACCACTTTAACATTGCCTTTCTTGAGCAGCTGGACGTCACTCTGCATTGAATCTCTGTTTCACCACAAAACTGTTCACTGTGTCACTGATGGCTGCTCAGAAATTAATTTACCATGAGCGAGATGATGATGCTATTCTTGAGTATTTTTCGTGGTAGATGGCTGACTGTTTCTTCACCCTTCAATAGACAATTGACCAATTTGTCAAACTGATTATCTAACTCTCTTCGATCAACAAGTTTTTCTCGAACAGATGCGTTCTATTTCTTTGAAATCTACTCATTTCCAGTAGTCCATCTCCTTGTCTGCAAGTGCAGCTTATATGTCAGTGTTCGCGGTAATTGTTTCGTAAAAGAGTCCCCACAGTTTAGTTTCATTAAAACATTATCTACCTCTGATATCCTCAGGGCATTTTTATAAAATGCTCGTATTTCCAGAAGCTTAAAGAAATGGATCACAATTCTTGCCACTCGAATCAACCAGAAAACAAATGCTATGATAAGGCAAACAACTATGGCTGGTTCCATGCTGCAAGAAAAGCAAAATGCATTTAGAGGTATGTTACATTTAACATTAGGCTGATTTAGCAACCGGATGGGAACGTCAGATGACATCTGGAAGGCGCGCGGAATAGCCTGGATTTTGATCTTATTTGACCATATTTGGGTATTTGTTCTGTGTGCGCCGTCGTCAAGTGACGTTCCCGTTCTCTTGCTAAACCAGCCAATTAAACACTTTTGCCCCACTGTTGGCTATCACAGGTGTTTCAATAAGGGCTGGGCACCTGGCAAAGGGACTGGCTGCGAAGGAAATTTCACCTGCGTGACCATCAGGCAGAAAGTTGTTCTTCAAAGGCAGTTCACTTCTAATAGTCTGCAAAAACCAGTTGACCTCTTGTTGAAAGGTTAATGGAGCCACTGGTCAAAGTTATTTCTTGACCTAAGTGCATATTAATATTACCTTAAGTTGGCATGTACATTTTTAACTAAATTTCTAGAATTTATCTTGTATTATATTGCCAAGATAGAGCAAGCATACATCCATAATAATATACTTGAAAAAATTAATTGGCTGAGAGCAGTGCAGTTTAAGTGTAACACCAGTGTAAATTACACATCGCAATTTTGGATTATGATTGGCTGAAAGAAAATAGGAAATTTTCTAAGCGAATGATA
>CBDDTI010000589.1:0-13466 GCA_965233585.1 bacterium | reverse complement strand
GCAAAGGGGACACCTTACTTAAAATTTTTTTTAATTTTTCCGTAAAAACCTGCGGATCCGGACAGGGGCGGTTTACCCTCAAGTCGAGCCCCTCACTTATGACCCCTCCATTTACCGTCACGCCCGGTAATCTTACCACCCTTGCTCCTCGCGGTTCGGGGATGACGAGTCGCGGTGGTGCTGCTAGAAGTGGAGTTGTTATCGGTGCCGGACGGATCGGCCTTAGCTGAGCCCGCAAAGCCCTCATGTCACACAACATTGGGGATTGCGGGAGGGACACAGCCGTTGGAGACATGGTTGGTAGTCTCGGTGGAGCCGGAGTTGGGGGGCCCGGTAAGAAGAAGCCAGGTTGAAGCGGACGATAGGGAGCCGGCATTGAATAGACCGGTGATGCCACGGGCGAAGGGGAAGGCGGAGGGCTGTAACACACCGGTCTAAACGAGGTGTTTGGTGTCGAGGTTAAAAGGGGCTCAGTTCTAATTTGTATAAAGGAAGTGGAAAGGGAAGCGGGCGGTGAGTTCGAAGGCAGCGCGACGGTGGAAGATGCGGACGTGAGCTCGACCGAGACTTGATCCACAGGTGTCCTTCTTCCCAGTTTTATTTGGAAAGGCCCACACCTCTTAAAACCAATTAATCTTGATTCCCTATTTTTCGGCATTGTCTAGAAAGCAGGGTGATTGAAATCAGGTTTGAGATTTTTGCGTAAGCTCAATTTTGGGGAAAAATTTTTAAGACTTTAAGCAGTTGTTAAAATTTTTTGCGTAAGCTCAATTTGTGTAAAAAATTTTTTAGACTTTAACCAACTTTATGTTTAAAATTATTTTTTCAAAAAATTCAATGTTTTAAAATTGTAAAGACTTTTTGTCTACTTACGATTTTTTTCAAGTGTCTAAAAGATAAAACCAGGATCTTTTCGGTTTCAGTTTAGATTTTGGAATGACTCCTTATCTCAAAAAGGGTCATTCATGTAAACTTTTTAATAGTAGAAAAAAGGCGCAAAAATTAAACCTGGTTTTTGAAAAGATAATTAATTTTGGAGAAAATTTTAACCCTTCTTGTAAATCCTTTTATCCCCGCAACCTGACGTCAGATTGTGTTTTCCGTGCAATTTTCCTTTATTTTTGTTCATTTTTCCGCACATGCATTAAGGCTTAAAGCAAAAGCGCCGAAATTGGAGCAAATTAATGACAAGATATGAGACAGTGTGTTTGCTAAAAATTGTTTTTTCTTTTAAACAACAGCCAATTTTTTTTAGCAGCACACCCATTAAAATAAATCAGCAAAAGGAAAAAAGATTAATTATTAAAAGGTTAACAATCGGGTCTTTGCACCCTTTTTTTTGCGGTCAAAGAAATAAAGAATGACAATTTTCTGGAAGGAAAATTAGCGTTGAAAACCATTAAGCAGAAAAACCATTAGCTCAAGTGAGAAAAAAAAGCACGTGCCAAGGAGCAGCATCTAAAAAGGAGGAAAAAATTCTCCATTTTACAAAAGATGCCCTAATTTTAGGTCATTTTACCGACAAAAAAATAGAAATGAGCATTTTTAAATTTTTTCAAAACTTTTATAAAAATAATTGCTTTTAGATTTTTCTAGTTTCTTCTAGAACTTTTTTTGCCTTAAAATGGGTTAAAAGTTGACCACAATTTCATCGAGAATATTCTAGCATTTGCCATTATACAAGTCAAAATAGTATAAAAGCCAGTTTGCGCTTTTGGTGAAACACCAATAATATTTTGACTGGCTTCACATCCACACCTAAGATAAAACATCGGTCGCGTCATGGGTAAACTGGCTACATCATCTGAAAGCAATGGCAAAGGCAGCAAGACGATCTTGTACAAAAAAAAGGGGAAGTCTGCGCATAAAAAGGTCGCGAAAAAGACACCGTTCGAAAAAAGCCACGTTGAAAAAACGTCAAAAGTTTACACCAAAGAGCAAAAAAGTAGTAAACTTGCCAAATCCCGTTCGTCATCTGCGAACAAAGGACATAAGCAATTAGAAGATTCCGACTCAGACATGGAGAAGGATGAGGACATGAGAGACAACGAGAATTCAAGCGATGACGAGTCTGAAGAATCCGGCTCAGAGAACATGCAAGACGGCTCTGATAACGATGATAACGATGTTGAGTCTGATGCCGCCCAAGATGATAACGAGGATGACGATGATGACGAAAATGATGACGATGCTCCGACTGATATTGAAGAACCGGAGATGGAGGATCAAGGAAAGCCGTTTTGCGCGAGAAAAAGACCAAGGTCCGATTCAGGCAAAAAGAAATTACCCGATTCAAAAAGGAAAAATTATGTCGAGCCGGAGCCGGTTTCGTCCAAGGTGGATGGGATTAATTTGACAAGGAAAAAGCAAGAGGAGTTGTTTCGACCCTGCAAATGGGATGTTAACGAGCGCGTAAAAACCGCGGAGGTAAACTTTTCCAAGTGGCTTGAAAGCCACAGCCATCGCGAACAATATTTTATTGGAGACGACGGGGTGAGTAAAACAGTTCGAAATCAGCTCAGCGTATTTTTTATTAAAAAACTTTTCGCACTGTTTTGCTCAACAGTACATCTACCCTAATCCAGCCACCATGAAAAAGTTTATTGAGGCTTTTAAAAACAAGGAGGTGTCATCGCGATCGGTGAGCTTGCCTTTTGCCCCAATGAGCAAAGTGATTGCATCCAACCCTAGGATGGTAATTGGAGTTAGCGGCGTTAGGCATATCCAGCGTGCTGCGGGCCTTAGCGTGTGGCCGGTATTTTACGTCTCTAAAGAGCAGGTAAGGCGAAATAAAAATGTAAATAGAAAAAAATTGAGCGGAAAAATGCGTAAAAAATCTTTTTTCCCGCAGTATAACGACAACAACAAAAGCCACAGCACCAAGATAATTAGGATGAATTTTCCTCTGCACAAGTTGGATGAATTTACCGAGGGTATGGTGGAGCTGTGTCAAGGTCTGGATTTCCCCATCAATGCCAAACTCGGCGGCAAGTGAAGATGCGTGTGTGCAACCGCGGCAACAGCCGCGGCAACGGCGGCGACTGCAGCTTTGCTGCAGAACAGAAATCAGATTTGCGGCTTTTTATTAACTAAAACATTATAGGCAATTCTGTATATTCTAATAAAGCTTGACTTGCAAACAATTAACTAAATGTTTGACGCGTTTTTCATTTTCGCGTAAATTAATGGGATTAAAAAAAGTGCAAAAGTGCCGCGGATTCGCGTTTGCGTATGCATTGACAAACATGCAGAATGCGGCAGCATACCACCCGCAAAACAAAGAATCGAAAGCTTGAATCGATCGGTCCAGGACATGTCTTATTCTGCCGCAATTTTCCCATTTTTTCAAAAAATGGATGAGGTGGTGATTATAGGCGGGCACGGGTAGTGCATAGCTGTCGAAATAATACAAATAGTTTTGCTTATTAATAAAAAAGGCGATGAAATGACTGCCGGGATGGCTTGAAACCGAAAGATTGACGATGGCGCAACAGCTAGTGTTCCACAAGTTTGAGGGTAACGTGTCGACTGCAAAGGTGCCGATGAAATTCTTGCAAAGTGGGGATAAAAACCGATCTAGAAATACGTTGCTCAAACCGGCCATTATCGCTCTTCGGCCCTAACAACTTGGCCGTTCTCCTCTATTTTAATTCCGGAATTAAAAATGCTGTAGGCTAGCAGGTAGATGGGGTGAGGCTTGGCTGTTTTAAAGCCTAATTCCAAGTCCAACTTGCCTTTTTCGTCGGGGTGAATGTGAAAACTGTTGCAGCGATCGGGGGTCAAATCGGCAGTTAGAAAACATCTTCCTCTCTTAAAAACCGCGGGCGAAATGTCGCAAGAACTATTTGAAATGCCGAAACCCGTGCTGTCGTACATGTGTCTGTACAGGTCCATGTAGTTATCATCATCAAAATCCGGCTGAAAAGCTTTTGGGAAGACGCATTGTCCGTTTTTAATAAGATTGAAATAATTAAGATCAAAGTGTTGAAAGTCAAACGGGTTGAATTTGCTATCGTGCGTCAAGGCTTGGTTGTGAATTAGGGTGAAAATAACTTGTTTGGGCAGTATTTGTGAGGCAATATTGGTAACGGTGTACGATGTGACGCCGGCTGGAATCACAAAAACCTTCAACTGACTCAGCTTAAAGGGTATATAGCAGGGCTGTTGAGACATTTTCATCCTAAAATGCTTTCTCTGCTGCTCGACCGGCAAAACTTTTCTCATTTTCAACTTTAAATCCTTTAAAACGATTTTAAAAGATTTGTCATCTTCGGCGTGAAGAATACCGAATGTCGGACTGTTTCTAATAAGCTTAATCTTGATGTCGACATTCGGTGGCATATACTTATCCGTATACATAATATCCGCCCCCAATCGAGAGCAGAAATAAACTTTTTTGCCGTGAAGTATAAGATTTCGACGGTGTATTAAACGCTGATTTATACCGGGCTCGCAAGCTCCAATATCGTTTTCTTTTTCTTCAAAATAACCTTCGGCTCTTAGCTGACTCTGTTTGGCCTCTCTATCAAACGACAACTCGGTCTGGATAAAGTTTTTGAAAGGGTAGGAATTTGCCGTGCTCAAGTCGCAGACTTGAGTACCGTTAATGTAGATTTCAACCGCGCTAAATAGATTGCTCGCGAAATTATTGACCAGAAAGACTCGATCGTCGGGTCCGACATTTTCATCCTTTGCTGTCTTGACAACGAAATGCCCTATTAATCTAGTCTGATCCAGAATGATGGAACACTCTTCGTCTCGCGGGATGATGAATTCGATCGGTCCGGTGTTTGAAACGCTGGAAACGCTGTTGTAGACCACATCATTGCCTTTTTCAAGGCTTATATCGACCCCGAGCGGCGCGTGCAGATCAAGAGCTTGTTCTGTCAAATCGTCCTGCTCGAACCCTAGACCTCCGATGCCACCCTTTTCAGTCATTGTCGAAAATGCATGCTAGTCCGTAGTTTTCTGTTCTTCTTAAAAAGAGGGAGTCGGCGGTGTGCAATTTTAATATTTTATTTTGGTAACCTGAAGGTTGCTGTCGATGGAAATGGCAGCATTATAAATAGCGTAAGAAATCAGGGTTAAGGGGGTTCTGGTGGGGGTGTTAAAAGTCAAGTCTAGTTCCAAATTTCCGGGCACTCCGACGTGATTGTGAAAGGATAGGCATTTATCCGGAGTCAGGTCGAACGCGAGAAACATCTGACCCTCTGTAAAAGCTTGGGGTGAAATACAATTTCTGCCGCCGACGTTGCTTTGAAAATGGTCGTACAATTCCATATAATCGCCTGTAAGTATCTTGCATTCTATAGGTCTAGGCAAGAGGGGTCTTCCATTGTTTTTTAAAATGACGGATGCTAAATCGGCGTGTTTAAATTTAAAGGGAAATTGATCGCTCGGTCCCTTGGCAAAAAGGTCGCTTCGAAGCATGCAGAAAATAATTTGTTGCGGCAACATCTCGCTATTGTTGATGTGATTTGCAGAGAAACTAAGGGAACCAGACGGGATCAGATAATGCTTCATCTGCGTGTCTTTAAAAGGCAGAAAAAATGGTCGACCTTTTAGCAGTTCGGCGTTTAGCCTGTTTCGCACACGCTCGCACGGTAACACTTTTCTCATGCGAAGTTTTAATTCCTTTAAACGAATGCGATAGACTTTGTTCGGATTATCTTGAAGCAGCCCGAAACACGGGTTGAACCTGCGTAATACAACAGTGATTTCCACATTCGGAGGTAAATATTTGTCGGTGTAAAAAATATCTGCGGGCAAAGTTGAGCTAAAATAAACTTTTTTGTCGTTTATTATTTTCGCGCGATTCTCCGCGATGCATTGGCACATTTTACCGGTCGTGGTAATATTGTCAAAGCATTTGTTGTGGTGCGTTCGGCAAAAGCCTTCGGACCGTCCCACATTTGTTAATACATTATTGTTATAGGACAGGAGAAAGTCAATGTGGTGTTTGTACGAATAAGAAAGAGGGGCACTCAAATCACATATTTGAGTTCCGTTAAGGTGGACTTCAATTTGCGAGAATAATGCGGCGCAATAATGGTTAGTAATTGTTGGCGTGTCAGTGTCTGTTACACCCTCGCCGCTGTCGGTCTTTACCACAAAGTAACCCTCTAGCCTCGTCTGATTTAAAACAAAAGCGCATTCGGGGTCGGAAGGAATTGAAAACGTAACATCTTCTAAATCTTCGACGGGAGTCACGCTACTATATAGCACAGTACGACCTGATATTAAATCCGTGTCTTCGAGGGGGGTCGCATGCGCATTCAAACTATCACCCTGCAATTCATTGAAATCCACATTTAAACCACCGACACCGCCATTAATCAACGATGACATTTCTAGACAACACGGAGCACGTCACTGTGACAAATATAAAGCTTAGCTGCACAATTATTCTTACGGATGAGGGGCCGTTATCCTTAAATAAAGATGTGTCACAAAAAGTTTTTAGTAATTTTACGGTAGTGAGGAAACAATACGTCTACACCATTTTCAAGACCCGCGGAAACAACAAATCATATCATGTCAATATTACCAAAGTGCCATCGCGAGCGGATATAAAAATATCGTTAAGTCTGCTGACGGACATTATCAGCAATCGTTTCTTTGTGCAAACATGGGAAATAAACAATTTAACTTGTTCCTTTCGTGCGGGCTTTGAGATACCGCTGCCGGACGTTTTTGATAAACTTCGAAAGGAGAGCTACGTGAAAAAAGTACGCTTCAATCCCGAACGTTTCCCAGGCATGTTTGTGACTTTTGAAGCCAACACGGTTTTAATATTTTCCACAGGCAAGATGGTAATCATCGGGGCCAAGTCCGAAGATGCGGTCAAACATAGTTTGGACTTTATTATAGATTTTTTGAAACAATATAAAAGCGATCGATAGTTGATTTGCGTTTCAGTCTTGCAGCGCGTGCGGAGAAATAAACATGCCTCGTTTTCATAATTTCAACAGGACTTGTTCTCATTACAATATTGTGGATGATTTTTCAAACGGGTGTGAAGTATGTACAGATTGCGGGCTCGTGATGCATGATCGGCTATATGCCCCGTATGACTATCGGCTCGAATCGATTAAAACGGAGAAAATGAGCGAGGATGTGACTTGCGACAAAAACAATTTTACTGATGAGACAATGCAAAGGGTGTGCTATAAGTGCAATATCGAATGCGCGGATTTAAAACGCGTCATCGCCAAAAAATGGGACGCTAGCGGGAAAAGAGGGAAAAGAGGTGTTTGTTTAGAAAGTTTAGCGGTAATGTGCATCTACACCGCGCTTATAGAGTCGGGGGTGCCGCGACCGATGAAAGATTTATGTGCCATAACCGGCGTCAAGCAGGACAAAGTGTGGCAATATCTTAAAAACGACGACTCTTTCTACAGCCCAAATTTAATGTGCGAATATTTTCTTCACTCTTTAAATCTAAGCTACAAGGAGTTGAAGGAAATTAGAGAGAAAGTAAAGCAACACGAAAAAAAGTTTGTTTTTTCGCCAAAAACACTAATCGCGGCATGCGCGCACGTCTTTTTAAGAGAACAACGGAGTAGGGTTGATCAGGAAAAGCCGAAAAGCTTATCGCGTTTAGCCGAGCAATTAGGCGTTAGTCCGATGGCCTTAAGCAGGTGCGTCAAAAAAATTGAAAATTGATAAAGTATGCGATACCACCGTGGTCCGTCTGTGCAAGCTGGGGCGGGATTAGGTTCAATTTTTAGCAGTCTTTTCCGGTCGTTGGTTCCGGTGGCGAAAGGCGCCGCAAAGACAATCGGTAAAATTGCGAGAAGCGAGGGTGTCAGATCCGCGGGACGATATTTGAAAAAAGAGGCGGGACGAGCGGCCATTGACACCGCACTGGAAGCCTTGGACGGCAAAGCAGTTGGAGCCGCTGCGAAAAAGAGATTAAAATCCGCAACTAGAAACATCTTACTGGCTGGTAAGGCGAGTAGGCCTGCACAGGGGTCCAAGAGACCGGTCAAGAGAAAAAATAGCACGCATGCGGTAGGAAGCGGTAAGAGAAGAAAAACAAAACAAAAACCGCTGTTTTATGTTGAGGACGACAACGACGACGACGAGGATGATTACTAAACGCGAATTTTTAAAAGCATACACTTCGCCCGGCTCGCCTTTTGCTTTTTCATCGCCGAACCGCGTTTTTAATCATTTTAACGGGACCATACCCATAAATAAAATAAAGAAATGGCTGCAGGCGTCGGACACCTATACTCTGCACCGACAACCTAAGGCTCCAAAACCTAGGAACCCAACCTATGTTTATTACAAAAGATATCAATTCCAAATAGACTTGGTTGAAATTGGGAAAATGGCAAACGCGAATGACAATTATCGTTACTTGCTGACAGCGATCGACATTTTTTCGAGATATGCCTTTGTTGAACCCATAAAAAACAAGACAGCTTTGGTTTTTTTACAAGGATTCAAAACCATTGTCAATAAGGCTGGCCAGCCGCCTCGAAAAATTCTAGCTGATAGAGGGTTAGAGATCAAAAATAAATTTTTTAAAGACTACTGTCGACGTAAAGGCATTACTCTTTTACACAGCGACAACTTTGTGCACGCGCCGTTTGTGGAGAGATTTAACAGATCTCTAAAAAGTCTAATGTTTAAATATATGACATCTAGGGGTACGGATCGATTTATCCACGTGCTTCAATCTTTAGTAAAGACGTATAACTCGCGCGTACATAGAATGATCGGTATGAGTCCAGCTGATGCGGAAAAAGCAAAAAACGCTCCCAAAGTCCGAATGAAACAAGAAGAGGCTTATGCAAAAATAAAGAGGCGACCGCCTAAATTTAAGAAAGGCCAAACGGTCAGAATAAGTAACTACAGAGCTCAATTTGACAGAGGTTACAATAAGCAATTTACTGAAGAAATTTACAAGATCAAACGGGTGTTTACGCGATTACCCATACCTACATACGAACTGGAAACTCTGGACGGTGACGAGACGGTGGAGGGAAATTTTTATGCTAATGAGCTGACTCTGGCCAAGCCACCGAAATTATTTCACATTGAAAAAATTGTTAAAAGGAAGAAAGATAAAAGAACCGGGCAGAAGTTGGTGTTGGTCAAGTGGAAAGGCTATAAAAACCTTAGCTGGATTGCGGAAGATAGTGTTATTGATCGGGCGTAACAAGTATGAAAGGAGGACATCTTATATATTGCATTTCAAACGCAAGCACTGATTGTTACGAAAACACGCTAACGCGTTTTAACAATTTTTTACCGAAAAATTTAGAATTAAACAAAAGAAGAGATTGGGAAGTTGGGGTTGTAGCTTTTGGTCTGCATTTAAACGTGAAACAAGATTTTGTTTTTGACGTGGTGCAGGTTAAATCCAACATTGTGTCTACAAGCTCAAACGAGAATTCTCACATCTTATGCGTGGCCGACTTGCCTTCAAGCAAAAAACGGAAATATTTCTACCATACTTTAAACAACATACGATATTATCCTATTCAAAACACTTCAATAAAATCAGTGGGCATTGAGTTTTTAGACGCGTCCGACAAACTTTTAAAACTAAAATCGGGTCAGCCAAGTCTAGTTTTACTTCATTTGCGAAAAACAAAACGAGCGATGTCATATTTGACAAAGCACATTCGCGTCGACTCAAAAATGGGCGACAACATAAAACCCGCGCAGAAAAACAACAATTTCGAGGTACATTTGAGCCATCCCATTTATTTAAACGAAGGAGCTAAAATAGCCTTAGCCGACATCTCCTTTCCAAATCGTGTTAACAGCGTTCCGTTAAGCGTTTTTGATAAGAAAATTAAAGTAAGTACAGACCCGTTCAAGCAAGAAATCGAGGTCAAACTTGATCAGCGGAAAACAATTGCTTATTTATTAAATTGCTTAAACGACGGAAGAGATAGCGTAGTACGTAATTTTGTTGAATTTGGGCAAACGGAGAAAACAAAAGAATCAGCCGATATCTTTTTTCGAGTAATTTACACCGGACCGACGACATACGATGCCGAATTTAAATCACCTGAGGTAAAAGTGCTGATACCGCCCGAATTTAAAAACATTTTGGGAATCAAAGAAGAATATATTGTTATGGGACCGGAGAAAAAAGAATTTATATCGCAACAGCCAATGCAAAATCCTGACCCAACAGAAACATTTCCACCTGTGAAAATCGGGGTAATGATTGAAACAATGCGATTTTGCTTTTGCATTGAGAAGAGGTTTATCAAAACAACGGATGAATTAATCGAGGCCGTGTCTAATGGCATGAGCAAAGATTTACAAAGTCTCATTCAAATTTCCGCGCATAAAGTCCGTTTTAAAGTAAAACGGGTCGGCAATCAATTCAATCGCTCCTTGGTAGTAAGGATAAGAGTGCCGCATGAAATAAGATTATTGCTAGGAATAAGTCAAGATGATGACATTGTTTTGGCGGATGAAAGTAATCAATTTATAAGTGACGAACGTCTAGATCCGCACTATCTATATCCGGGAGTGATGATCTGCTATGCCAATTTCGTCAATCACTCGGTAATTGGAGACGAGTTTTACCCTGTATTAAAAGTTATACCAATTAATAGAGCCGAGGAACAAGACAATTATGTGACGACGCATTTTGAAAATTTGGAATACATAAAGTGTAATACAAGTCGACTGGATTTGTTGCATTTTCAGTTAAAAAGACTTGACGGAGAATTGATTAATTTTGAAACAAATGAAAAAATCATGATGAACCTAGCCATACAAAACCCTAAATAAAAAAACCATGATCTGTATTTGAGCACATAAAAAATAAAATTTTGATGTGTATTTCTAGTTTAAACGCGATTAAACATTAGCATTTTCTGATTTGTCTGGTTCTGACCAAGCAGCGTAGAATGCTCCTACGGTTGAAAAGAGCAAGAAAAAAATTAATGCCATTATAATAAATGGGGTTGAGGTTCTTGTATTATCTGACGACGATAGAAGTTTATCCAAGGTGTTAATTACAATCTTGTTAATGGCGTTCGTTGTGATGTTGGGGGCGGCGGTAACGTTTGTCACGTCTGCCACTTGATAATTGTCTTCGCTGGGGGAACTCATTCTTGTATTTCAAATTCAAGAGAAGCGGCCGCGGAGTATTTGGAGCGGTTGTAATTTTGCGGGTTAACATACACCCCATCTTCTAACATACCCATAATTTCCCTCTTTAATTTTCTCGCCTGTCTAGCCATTTGTCGAAATTTTTCAATCGATCTCTCCAATAACTTTTCTTCTTTGTGAGCATCTTCACGAGTCATATCAATGGGAAAACTCAACTTTAGTTTTTCGAGCTCAAAAACGAGGTAAGAGACGTTTGCCATCAAATTCTCTAAGATGCTTTTAACATGGTAGGACCTTTGGTGCGTCAACGGTGACCAATTAAAACAGTTTGGTACGGTGTAAGACAACGGATTTGGAGTTTCTATTTTTGGTTGATTTTCATCGGAAATCCAGGCATCAGTCGGCTGAGTTTCAGGAAATGGAGGGATGATTGTTTTATAACCACTCGTGTCACTATTTTCCGATTCATCGTTTGTAACGGGTGAAGAATTTGCTATTGTCATCTGACTATCGTTTTTCATCCAGGACTCGGTCATCTGCGTTTCTGGGAATGGAGGAATGATGGATCTATAACCAGTCATGTCTCTAATTCCTGTTTCGTCAGTCATGTTGATGTTGATTTTTCAAGCGATGGATTTGAAATGCAATGAAATGAGATGTTCAGGCTGCTTATATACCTTATTACAAAGGAACTTTCTAGAAAACCCTAGAAAAAATTGCGGACAGGTTGAAAAAATGTATCTTGTCAAAAATTAAAAAATTCTTTTACAAAATACCTCCAATCCTAATTGTTTCTAAATGATTGGAATGTTCTAGAAATGGGAAAAATTTATAAAAGAACAAAAAAGGAAACATCTGCTTTGCGCAAAAATAATTTGTAGAAAACACCAGAAAAAATCGCGGTCAGTTCAAAGGTGATTTTTGGAAAAAAATTAAAATTGCATGGTAAAAAATACCAAGGAACCATACAACTTTTTTCGAGAAATCAAATTTATATAAAACCTTTTTGTGCTAAAAACAAAAACACAATTGATTAAATTATTGATAAAAATCGCATTAAATTAATGATAAAAATCGTTCGTTCACTGATACCATTACAGCAATAAAATTTACACAGAATGAAGAAGAACATTGTGACATTGCAACACCAGTTATGGTAAAAAAGAAAAAAGCTCTGCTTCTTTTCTCCAATTTACTCAACTATGGGTTTATTGCCAAAAAAGAAAAGAAAAACCCCCAAGTTATTGAGCACGTTTCTTCGTCTATGGACCGCTGACATTCTGGTGCCGGGATCTAAAATTTCATGCCAGCGTCAAAATTGAGATCCCGGCACCAGAAAAAGTAATGCAGACAAGTAAAATTTTGATGCGTGCATGAAATTTTTAGTGCGTGCACCAACTTTTTCATGCCTGCATTAGACAGAGCAATGCAGGCACCAAACTTTTCATGCACGCACCAAACTTTTCATGCCAGCATTAGACGGAGCAATGCAGGCACCAAACTTTTCATGCACGCACCAAACTTTTCATGCCAGCATTAGACGGAGCAATGCAGGCACCAAACTTTTCATGCACGCACCAAACTTTTCATGCCAGCATTAGATGAAGCAATGCAGGCACCAAACTTTTGGTGCACGCACCAAATTTTTCATGCCAGCATTAGACACAGCAATGCACGCACCAAACTTTTGGTGCACGCACCAGAAATCGGTTGACATTTAGATGCATTTAGATTGAATCAGTTGACGTTTTGCTTGCAACGAGAACGCATCTAGATGAATTTAGATGAATTTAGAACGCATTTAGATGAATTTAGATGAATTCGGGCCGAAAACATCTAAAAACAGGCTGCTGTCATCCGTTTTTACTACAACATACAGTATTTCTGTGCCCAATGGTCTTTCATGTTCAGCTGTCGATTTGGCGCCCTAGAAGTTGCTCAACAGATGGCGTCAAGAATGCCTAAATAATAAGCCACTTCATAAAATTTAACCCCCTATTTATTCAAAAAAATTTATAAAATATGAAAAAATGGTAGAAATAGAACTCTTTTGTATTGCTTGATGAATCAATATAACAAGAATGAAATCTTCATTTTCAAAAAGTACCAAAATTCATTAAAAAGCAAAGTGCCAATACCCCCTAAAAATGCCCCCCTCAGAACTACTACGCCGTAGTAACGCCATCTTTTTAGCAAAGCTTGAGCATCAAAGACTATTGATGAAATTGCTAACCACTTTGTTTGGCAAAACTAAAGAAGGAGCGATGAAAGAGTTCCCACCAGGAGCCTTGAAAGTAAATCTCTTTTTGTTGGGGTTTCCAAACTACTTATCAATTGGTAGGGTCAAGTTAATTCTTAAAGCGTTACTCTGGCAT
>CBDDTI010000588.1:0-7500 GCA_965233585.1 bacterium | reverse complement strand
AATCTTACCTTCATCGCAGCCGTTGCTCGAGCAGGGCCTTGTCTATCGAGGGCTACAGCTGGACTGCGAAGCACCAGCGTTTCGCCACCGTCTGAAAGATATATCAAAACGATCTTTTGCAAGAAAGTTCCGTTGTAATGTAATACAGAACTTGTCAAAAGGTTACAACTATATTTTTGGGTGATATGAGGGCGTTTTGAAAAATCTGCGGTCCATAAGTGCACGCCGCAAGAACACATGACAGAAAAAATCTTTTTTGTGGCAAAAGCAAAATGTTCCACAGTTTATAACTCAATGACGAAATGGCTGATGAATGATACAATGCTTCATAAATGTTTTAAAACGTCGTTAAAATGTGTAAATGTGAAAATTTAAGTTTCAAGTTTCTTCAAACATCATCTATCTTGATGGGTTACGCCTGCTGCATATGACCTCACGAAATTAATATTGCATTGAGGGAATATTTCAAATGGTCGATAATTGAGTTTGCACTTGACGGTAAATTTGCAAGTACCGTTATTTTAATATTTCATCTGTTCATATGATTTACTTCTAGTGCAAAATGTTCCACCTTACCGGACTAAACTTTGAATAAAAATAGGAACATGTCCACAAATCTGGGATTCATTTACAAAAAAAAAATATCATTGTTATTGGAGTGCTAATTGGAAAATAATAGCTCAAAGATTCTCTTTCAACTTTCAAGTTCAAGTTCATCTGGGTCCATCTGCTTTGAAAGTACTATTCTTAAAAGTGTTTGATCTTAAAAGGTTGGCACAGCTTCAAATATGCCCTGTGACTGCGGCCCTTTATCTCAATTTCACTCCCACTTGCTAACAAACGCCGCCGCTTTTCGCAAAGTTTTCATATGTTCGTCGATCTTTGAATGAGCAAAAATAACTTATTAATTTGAAGATAACTGTTTATAGATTTTATCACTTGCTCATAAAATCGTATCGACCGTATGCACCAACTGTTTTCACTGTTTTCTGGCGTTTCACAACGCTTATCAGAAAATCGTCTTATTCTCTTTATCTTTCGCGAATTTCTGTTTACCCGCGATAGCAGTGTGTTTTTGTTGTGGCTACTCCGGGCATTAACGCGCTTCTTCATATCATGTATTGGATTCTGTTTTCATAGTAAACAGACTCTAAGCGGGCCTACTGAAGTCTTGTGCTTACTCGGATCATGAACAACCCTGATAAAGTAAGTCTATTTTCGGGTGTCTGGCCTTGTCTGTAAAGACATACAGTCTATTTTCAGCTGGGGTTAATAAGCTCTTGACGCTACAGAAAGAAGTACTTTAATCTCTCTATTTTGTAAGACTTATATATTCATGGAATTTATAATTAGACCTTCTGTGCAATTCAAACAACCTAAATTTATATTTACCCATGATAGGTTTATTTTTATCCTAAAATGGCCGTCTGAAAGAACCGAAGGTGCGTCACGCCTTAAACCTCAAACATCTCTTTATTATTGTGCTTCGACCCACAGACTTGTCAGGCCATAAATGTATATATTCACCCGCTTACATCAACCCGCTCAGCTACGAATGGACCAACTCTAAATCTCTTCTTTGCAGTAAACTGTTAGAATTTTCAAGGTCCTGCAATTGTCAAAATATAACTGAATTTATGAAAATCATGTAATATTCTTGTTAGATCATCAGTCTAGGCATATTACGAGCATTTTTAATACAGTATGTGAACGTGGTTTTCACGGTACTTTTAATTCTGTGTTAACAAAGCCGGCTACGACCCCTAAAGGCCGCAAAATGCCCCAAGTGAGGAAAAAATAATAATTGAGAGGGGCGCCAAAAATAAAAGAGTGGTGGACAAAAAGGCTGAATTTAAGAATTTTACTACGTCTACTGTCCCTGGCGCGAACGGAAAGAGCTTGACGGTGGGGGCACATTTGTCTTTAACACTACTGTTTTCAAAATCCTAGACATTTAAATTGTGCAGTCAACATTCTATCTTGTGATCGTAAAATATTCCTCCTTGCTACCCATCTACCTTCCTACAGTACCTACCTATACCTAAAGTGAAAAACCAAAAAAACCTGCAAAGAACGACGATCCTGCTTGATTGAACGTTGGAACTGACAGGAGATCTAATCAGCCAAACTCGAAAAACAAAACGATAAGTCAAAGACTATTGCAAGGCTCTTACATCACGGTGATATATTTAAAACAATATTTCGGTCAACCAGACCAGCCTTCTTCAGGTTTAGATGTTACTAAAATATAAAAATGAAAGTACAAACTTATATAGTGGTGTCTATATTAAACCTGGTAGCTAGCACTAGCTACAAATCACACTTTACACTGACTCTGCATTTATTGAAGCTAACAAAATTAAAACAATTATAAACTGATCCTCTGATATTATTCGACTAAGTTAGGAGCATAAGTTTAAATATCCGATTAATTTCTTTCTTGCTAAGGACTGCTATGTGTAAATACCATAATCCATGAACCGTCTGAGCGTTCAAATTCTTGTAAGGGGGGACACTGCGTTAGCCTCGCATCCCACCCCGGAGGGAATAAGCAATCTGTGATTTTATGATGTGTCCACGATTTGACTGGTCTCTGCGTTTTAACCGGCGCTAAGTTAAATTGTTTTGTTTGTGTTCTGATTCAGCTGTGTTAATTGTTCCTGTAAGTCTGATCATGCAGAGGCTAGCGTTTTTTCTTATGCTACTTTGTCTAAAATCAGAAAGGGAAAGGGAGGGAGCTACAGACAAAAAAATGGTTTGGTCAAAGAGTAAATTGAAAGGAAGGCCTGCCTGTAATTTTTTAGGAACACATTGAGAATTATCATTTCAGATATTTCTCCCAAGTATGTAGCATTTAAAATATTTAGCATAACCTGAAAGCCGGAAATTACCCTGCCATATAAGCCTGATTCAGTCGTCGATAAAATTCTTCCTGTGTGCTAAAGGAAATTGGTCAGATCCGTTCAAAGATTAAAATTTCATGCAACGCAATTTACCTTTGAAAACTGTTTTCCCTAAAGACGTCGGCAAGATAGAACTTCGCTTAAATACTTTTGATTAAAATGCAATACGTTTGTGACAAACTATTTATGATGCTTTCGAAACATTGTGGTAAATCTTTGAACTCGAGTGGTTGGCAGTAAAAGAAAACAATCAGAAGACGGTGACGGGATGGGGGGGGGGGGGGGGGGGGGTGACTCTCTGAGTCTGCAAAAAAGTTCACCTCAAGTTATGTACCCTTCAGACCAGTTTCCTTTGAAATTATTTGCTGACAGAAGATGTGCAGAGTGAAATAACAAGGAAGGTCAATGACGATATCGTATCTCATTGTACTAGCCATGAAGCGAGTACCAAGGAATTAGCTTCTTCCTCCCCCCCCCCCCCCCCCCAATCTCTTTCGTGTCTGACATTCTAGTCTAGCAGAAGCTTCCTCCAGAATAATTTTGCGGATTTCCTTCCATCGTTTCCCAGCACACCTATTTGTCTAAACCTGGCTAGAGAAACTCGCTTTGAGCAGAAAGTGTCTTCTCCGAAAACACAGCATAAGAGGAATGACCAGACAAGAGAAGATAATCTAAAATGGAAAGGCGCTAGAAGCAAAAAATAAACAAATTAAATCAGATTAAATAAATATATGTTACTCTTAATAAACTAACCTCTGTTTACAGTTCCTTTCTTGATCTTTCAACTTTCTTCTTCCCTTAAATACGAATGGACTTTTTTTTCCCAGCACTGTACAATAAACAGACTTCAAAGAAGTCTCGACAGATTACAACTCCGAAAAGAAGTTTGCAACCGTAACATAAGTCGCACAAGATAAAAGGGCTGATTAGAGAAACAGACTCGTTTATGTAGATAATGTTTGATTATTGACAAGGTCGAATGCATGTTTGACCCAATCTTTTGTCTGTTCATAATTTTCTCGTACCAGTATAGTTTTTTTCTCGTAGAAACACTCCATAAATTTTATCAGTTGACATTTGAAAGCAAGAAAAGTGACATTTTCCTGATAGTATGCCGTCTTAGACATACCCGTACGTTACAATAAAATAAGAGTTTTCATAATGGAATGTCATGGGAAATGGCCCGTGTGAAACGGTTTTTTTTTTTACAAGCTTCTTAGAAGTCTTTTGTCTTATCTCTCTTTTAATCTTGGGCGGGTTGATGAGTTGACGCTACCTCACTGTATAAGCCGATTTATGGAAAGACCAGCTCGCTCCTTTGTGAATGCAGACAAATTTTTGGAAGTATCACACCACCTAAAGTAAATAAACTAATTGAACTCGTCCTGTTCACAGGTTTTCTTTGACGGATGGCATAAAACTCACAGTCATACCCACATTTGGGTTTCAAGTTTCGTGTTCGTCAATTGTCCTTATTGACACCTTGAAGGGTAAAGACATTTCAGTCATTCAAGTTTTTGATTAGGCTCCCTCAACTCAATGAAGCAAAGACCACACCTCATGGACATCTGACACGTCATCTAACAAGGTCACGTGAGCGGGTAATTTGCAATTGTGCACATGTTGAGAGTGGGTGTAATAACCCTGTTCCCCCTCCCCCCCCCCCCCCCCCCCTTCCACCCCGTAAAGTTTAAGGCTGCCAATTCAAAATCAGTTTTATCGTTTCAACGGTGGTTAGAAAGAGAGAATAGAACAGATCAATACAGAGTGCGCCAGAAGAAAAACAGCAAATATATTCATCACTTGCTTAAACATTTAAGACAAGCGAGGCAATTAATTATAACGGCACCCTCGGTCCGGCCCTAACGTACGGTAATGAAAGCTCAACCCGCTAGCCTCAATGAGCTCAGTTACGCGGTATTTTGAGTTATTTTGGCAGCGTACAATATTACGTAAAAATTGACAGAAACCTGAAAATAGTAGTTCGGATAGCAAAATACCAAAGAGATAATTATAATAAACCATAAAGGAAAAGAGTGGCGCGATGGCCAACCTCGTTCCCAGGACCTTTACCCTGGCTTGGAGCCGGGGTGGGACCTGCCCCACCCCCAAGCCAGGGTAAAGGTCCTGGGAACGATGGCTTCATGGTTAGTTCGAGCCTTGTCCGAGAACTTGAACTTGTGTTGCGTTGTATTTTTGGGCAAGACACTTTACTGTCACAGTGCCTCTCTCCACCCAGGTGTATAAATGGGTACCGGCAAATTTAATGTTTTGTGGGGTGGAGTGGTGGGTGGTTTAATACTAGGGGGGTGAATTAAATGCTGAGGGTAGTACTGCGATGGACTAGCATCCCATCCAGGGAGGAGTAAAAACTCTCCTAGTCGCTTCATGCTACAGAAACCGGAATAAGCTCCGGCCTGATGAGCCACTTGGCTTGTGGACAGTGTTACTTTAATGACGGACTTGAGAAATTTAGGCTGAACTTTTCAACATGGGAAAATCGTGACGTAAGACGAAGCTCCTTCACATTTATGGCAGGAACTCGGAACCAGTAATTCTCGGCAAAACTAAATAGACGTGAATAGAATTCGAAAAGCCGGGGCTAGTTCGACTGCTAGGAGTTAAAGCTCACCTACAGACTACAAATTTTTGCCGATATGGGAAACTCGAAACATCACGCTGAGAATTACGCCAAAATAAACAAACAAAAACACTGAGAGACATAGCATTATTTATTCTGTCTTAGTCAATAAAGAGCTTATAGCTTATTTTATTACAAACGGATGACATACAAATAAACTTATAAGTGAGACAAAAATAAATATGCTCCAACAATATAAATACTTTGTTAAGTTATGCATGGTTTCTACCACTACGTTTTCGTCTTTAACATCATTTGTGTTCGTCTTGTCAATTGTTAAAGTTTCTTCAGCGGCAATGGGTGTGGGGTTGTTCAATCTGCAGTTGACATCGATATAGTCTTCCTGTGACAGAAAATAAGTTAAAGTTTAGGTTTACATCAACCACCGGGCACTATTATCGATAACTCTAAATTATCTTGTTCAAAAATTAACGGAACCACAGTAAAGAAGACTTTAAAAATAGATTCTGCCCGCAAAGTATCGAGAACAACATAAGTTGTTTTTTTAAGCCGCGTTTGCAGATGTGAGCGTTTTCGCTCTGCTTTGTAAAACAAGGAATTTTTGAGCAGAGTTCTAGCAGAGATAATCATGAATAAAGTAAAAAAAAGTATATATTACTGAGAAATTCAAACAAAACGTTATGAGAAGTTGAACTGAAATGTTTCAACTCGGTACTGGGAGTGAAATGGACTAACGAGGAAAACAAAAAGGAATGACTGAGCAGAAAAAGCCAGAATTGCTTTGTCAGAGCAGAATTAATTACGAGTTGTAGATCATTGTCAGCAGAAAGAACCAGTCCAATATTCAAACAAGCGCAATTTATCTGAACCTCGAAGGGCGGAGCTTATCAGGACCAATCAGCTGAATCAGCGCATTTTCCGTGTGGCTATAGATTCAGTGGATTTCTTGAATAAAAGGCCGGCGACTTCGTTAAGTCCGGCAGATTTCCTGATCAGGTTGAAATCTTAATTTTACAGTTTATTATAATTATCTCTCAATTCTGTTCTTTTTTCCTGTTTCAGAGCACAGAATTGCCAAAGTGGGTAATACGTTTCTCAAAGTTTCTTTTTATTCTGCTCAATATCGATATTATAAGTTTTGCAGTTCTCAAAGAAAGAGATATTAGCTTTTTAAATTAATCAAGAGTTATTTGAATTCCGTTATATTGTTCAGCTTGAATTCCTTTTGCGCGGCAACTGTTGGTGTCTATATTATTCTTTAAACTAAATATGGACATAATTAAGACGGTTGTTGTAATATTTCTGCCTGGCTCAGGGCTAAACAACACCTGTTAAGTCTATAACTGTGGGGTTAAGAAAAATACTCAAAAGGGCTACAAATCTTACTCCATTGCCGTGCCGGCCACTGATATCAATTGGATCAGTTTGGCTTGTGTTTTTGGGGGCAGCCCTTGAGCTTTCGCTTTCTTTTACCACACCACCACCATCGCTTCACCCTTAAGGCACGTTTAACGCGTTCCGCCACTGTCTGCGTTATTTCTGATAAGCTAAAAAAGAAATACAAAACAACGCCAAGTTTAGTAAATACTTCTCCTCCCGCGATACCGGTCTTTTATTTAATAATTTACTGGCGCCTTAAAACAGAGTTTGACTGAAAGAACTGAATGACTCAAATGAAACCAGTACTTATATGGACAAGAAGCTCAAAATTGAAAAATAGTCCCTCACCTTCTTTTAGCAAGATCTTCCTTTATTCCAGACAGCCATCCATTGTCATTTTCACCATCAGCGCATTGCCAAAGCATGGCTAAGATTGCAAAAAATACCACGAGAACTAAAACTCCTCTCATTTCGTTTCAGTAGCTGCTGACAACGTTCCTCGAGTATTTGTTAAATGTTCACCTTCTAGCTGAAACAGCAATTGAAAGGAGCTGCTAAACGGTTGTCAGTTAAATACACAGTGGGGTTTCCTGTTGCTAGATCATTCTGTTGTCA
>CBDDTI010000587.1:5000-10807 GCA_965233585.1 bacterium | reverse complement strand
TAGCCAAGAGATTTTTACGAAAAAATGCCAGCATCAGCAGATTTTCGACTCAGACCTCAAAGGGGCGTGGCATTATAACCACGTGACATTTACTCCGATCGCCAAAAATTTTATGTTATATTGTAGATTGATCTATATGTTATCCATTCTATGTGTTAGACTTACGATAAAAGTAAAGGTGGGGATACCAGAGAGCTTCAAAGTAGGATGGTACCCCCCAGAAAAAACTGGGTCGAGTCACCTTAACTTAAAAGAGCTTTAAAGAAAATGTCGAGGCGCAGTCCATGGGAACAGCTTCGATTTCTACAATAGGCCGTAATGTCCGAGACCGCTTACCAGAAGGGAAAATGACTCGGGAAAAGATGATGAGGGCAGCAGGCGAAAAATTCACCTACGATAATCAAGTTGGATGCTTTAATAGAGTGTAAAGACTTGTTGAACTGGTGAAATGTCAGCTTTTCATTTAATGTAAAAATTTTTAAACGTACGCGATCTTAAAAGGTAAACACGCAAAGGTGTTTGTTCATTTCTTCAACACTGTATAGTTAACCAGTGTTGAATGCAGATTCAATTTATACACAGAAGTTCAGTAATGTTGAGTATCAGGTGGATTTAACTTAGTTTTATTGACTTGTTTTGTTTTGTTTTGGCCGCTAAGTTATATTCATCTTGTTGTTTCGGTAAGCGCTGACTGTAAATCGAGGAAATAAACCATTAACGATTTAAATCAATAAAATAGCGTTTTTTTTTAATTTGATAGACCTCAAGCATGGATCAGCTATTTTCTTGCAGAACGCAAACTACCTTTATTTAATTGGTAAACAACAAGTATTTCAGTAGGTACTGTAATGTTGAAAATAAAGACAAAAGTATTGAAAGTTGGGTGTTAAAATTGCAGTAATTAGCAACTCGCCGTCGAGCAAATCTGACGAACCTCGGGGCTGGTTTACGTTCAAATTCAACGCAGTAAAATTTGCTACTCTCGACTTAAACAAACGTATAACTAACAAAAATATGTAATTAATGAAAACGGTTGAACATCTTTGTTCTCAACGATCTCATTTGTCCGCGTGAAAATGATTATCTTCAACGCAAATAGGCGTGCTGCTGAAGTACAGCATTCATTGACGAACGTAACTGAATTTGCGCGTGTATGGACGGCCAGCAAATGACACTTTGCACAGGCTGTTGCTTGTAAAATCTATGGGTCTCTGTGAGCACGACTGCTCAAGTGAAGCTATTTCATGAGTTTTCCATGAAATTACAGCTGCAGTCTGAGTAAAGAATTCAAACGCCATCACCTTGATTTTCTTTGAACAACGAAATTAGGAATAAGGGACAGTCACGCAATTAAATTGATGGCGAACCTGACTGAAAGAAATGGATTAGCTTTAACTTGTGAGCCTTCACTCAATACGCACATTTTCATTTTTCTTTTCTTTTTCTTCAGTTTGAATTTGTTTTGTTATGTTTTTGTTTTGATCTGTTTTTTTTTTCATTTAATTTTCCAAGCTGATACCAGTGTATCATGTTTTGTTTCATTTAATTGTTGAAATCAGGAGCCATAATCGGGGACGGAGACCGTAAGTCTTGGGATGCGCGCGGACCCATGATATGGGACACTTTTTCTATTTTTAGAACAAATTGCGCCATCCTGACGTCATATATTCGCGCTAATCCACGCACGTGTCGTGGGTTCTCGCGTGAATGTTGTCACGCTCGGAATCAAATGTTGAGAGTTGCTAGATTCTCTTGCGGATTTTTCACAGCGATGCCAGGGCTCTTCTATGTACTTTCATGCTTCTAGTTAATGGAAAGGTGAGTTTTCAGGGTCGAAAATTTCTTTAATTTCTCGCTGTGAATGAGTAATATCTGCTTGCTCTAGCTGTACACATAACGTTTTGCGTTTGTTCTGTAGAGAAAAGTTATGTAAGAAAACTCTTTACTCCAGGCTGGTAACGAGTTAATTTGTGAGTTTCCCAAACAATGCTAAATCATAACCAAGACCTGTTTTGATAGTTTCTGCTTGTTTCGCGAGTTTGCAAAAGTTTTTGAAAGGCAAGTCTGACGCGTATGAGTAGCTCATTTGCATAGTGCAGCGTGTGCCCTAGCTTTCAAGTTCGAGTCGGTGTTTTCATTTCTCAACAAATCTTGACAAAGAGTTCCTTCGTTGTCTTTTGCGCTGAGATGCTACAACAATTTTCGCCAACGCTACTAGTATCATGTGTGCATCTTTCACATAGTGAAACTTTACACTACGAAAATAAATTAGCCAAGAAGTTGTGATAACTCAACCAACAAAATCGAAAATTTTATTCGAGTTATTTCAAGAAAGGGTCATCGTAAGCGTTGGTGATTATTTCTGCTGTATTCACACATTTTCAGCTAAGCTTTTAATATCTTCTCAAACATTTTTCAGCCTTAAATATAGTAAAAAACTAGAGACATATGAGTTCGATGTACGTTTAATTTTCACACCAATGTGTGGAGGTCGAATTTGTCATCTTTTACTGACTGTACGAAAGACGCATCGGCGACCGCTCTTATTCAACAGACAACAGACACTTAATTGGCTTTTTACACAAACAAAACTAAGCAGCATCTACAGAAAATAAACCTATTGTCACTTATACATACCTTGTGTATTGGGCTTTAATGAAACGTGAAGCGTTGCTTACAATTTAGGCGAAACTCAAACTTGCAATCATCAATGATTTTTTTTTTTAACTTTTCTGTCGCGAGATCCTTGAAAGCGTGTGGCAAGAGGAGGAAAACTTTGAAGTCCTGAAACGCTGCTATATCCAAATACATCCAACTAGTTTTTTGCTGTACTAAGGAAAAGCTGTTAATCTCAAGTTCTACATACGTGAAATTTAGAGTGGAATAATGCGAAGTTCTCGTAAAAGAAGCAGCGGAACACAACCTGGTCAGTGATATAAAGCGGGACATACCTAAATTCGACACTGTCTTACTTCACTCAAACTGGAACAACTTACGACGAAAATACTTTAGCAAAATTCCAGCAGACATAAACGTGTTGAGTAGTGGGCCAAAAGCATAAAAGATTTCGGGAATTTCGGACTCCATTTTCCCTGCGCGACGTCCGCAAAAATCCTCGCAGCATGTACGCGCGTGTGCCGCAGGTGATGGCGCAATTTGTTCTAAAAATAGAAAAATTGTCCCATATCATGGGGCCAACCCCAATACTAGAAATGGCGGGCGCTTACGGTCTCCATCCCCGATTACGGCTCCTGTGAAAATTTAATTTTACCTATTTTTCTCATAATTATGATAATTATTCCATGTTCCGGGATGTTTCGGAAAGTTCCGGGATGTTCCATGTTTCTGGTTTAATTGAAGGCCTTAAAAACCACTCGAAGAATACCCCAAGCAGATTTTGATATATGTTTTACAACATCATAAAATTGTTAAGTACAAGGAACTAGTAATACAAAGACTTTAAACGCCTATACCGGATTGCCCTCAGACCAACACGCAAGTCCATTGTTTACCTTTCGTTAAAATGGGTTTTTTTTTAGCTGGGCCTCAAAAACCACTCGAAGAATAACCCAAGCTGATTTTAATACATGTTTCACAACAACATAAAATTCGGAGTTATGGCACATGCCGAAAAAAATATCTCTGAATTTTATTCGACGGTATATTAGGAATTCGACCTTTTAACTGAAAGGAGTTTTTTTAAAAAATTGTGTATATGTTCTCAAATGGCGCCCAAGTCAAGCTCTAACCTGTTTTCGATGGCTGAATACTTTGCCTTTCAAGGAAAAGTATCGATAAGTTTTACCTCTCTTTTACACGCGAACACAAGTGAGGTTTAGATGACTATTTTTAAGCCTTTCTGATCGACCATTTTTGCGAACGTCCAGGCGAAAATCGCTTTCCTCGATTTCCTGGAATTTAAAGCTCTTCGAGCTCAAAAAAACTACATCACGTTTCATATCTAAGAGCCCTTTGTGGACGAAAAGAGAGAAAACCGATTTTTCGACCTTTACCGCCCTATGTTTGCCAGTTACAAAAATGCGCTCATAAGTAGTGGCAATAGGACTGACTGGGGTCCAATTCGGCCAGCTATCATAAGAGTGACACCTAAATCGGACAACTTTATAGTGGAGTCCAATTTGTTTATTACGAGTATGATTAGAGACCGAATTGGACGACACGAAGTCTTATTGCCAATTATTCATAAAAATTATAATTTGCGACAAAAAAAGAATAGTCAAGTTATCCTTAACCGTCCTTGTTTCTTAATGGTTTATTATTATCTCTTTGGTGTTTTTCCATCTTTGTAAAGTGTTATTTTCAAGTTCCTTCGTGTTTGTCTACGGTCAAAATAAAACAAAATACCATGACGGAGCCCCTTCATGACACAATATCCTGTTACTACTGAAATAATCATAACAATTATAATTTTCCACAAAAGTAAAAGTTTCATTTGAAAGAGAGCTTTTACTTGTAATAGTCATTTTAATGTAATAACTAAAAATTCAAAACAGTCACTGGAGACTAAACCTCCACAATTTTACATAGTCGGTCTCTTAAATTGGTTACTATAGCGATTGTAATCAACGTTGTGATTGGTGGATTTAGAAGGACTTACGATGATTGGCTCATGTAACTGTCCGGCTACAGGTGTCCGATGACAACTTTGCAGATTAATTAGAGCAAAATACAGCAGTTTATGCTCCAATCAAATTTGAGGAAATTGTAATTGTTATGATTATGTATGTATTACCTGTGTGCCGTTCAGGTCAGCGCGCGCACGCAAAACTGTCACGCTCTCCCTCTTTCATTGATAAGTTATTGCTAGGCTGACGAGGCCTAAGAAGGTCGAAACAGCTTTCCATGGCTTCTAATATTCTAAGCTCAATTTCTTTGGTAGTTGTAGGGTTAATTCCTTCAACTATTGTCGCCTTTGTGCGCTTTCTGTGGCTATAACTTTCCCTCTCTCTCTCTGTATTGTGGTATATAGTTGTTTTCGAATGTTAACAAATTCAATGTGCAGAATTCTTTAAATATTTGGCCTGTATTAACGAAGCATCAAAAATAGCCAGTGAGTAAGTAAGCTTCGTTTATCTGATATTGCTACACTTCATCTCTGAATGAAACGCGTCTCAAGGAAAAGAAGTCTGAGAAATAGAAGTGAGATCTTGCTAGAAATCCCAACTGGTTGGAACCTGACCAGTTGGCTATTTACATGACATATAAGAGTTGAATTCGGGACCACCGAACACAATCTGTCTAGGGTCAGGGGAAGTACTTGAACCCGGGACCTCCGGATACTAGGCCACGTGTCTTCCTTTCGCAATTATTATTAATGCTATATTTTTCTTTATTACTATCATTATGGCAGTGCAGCCCTCTATCAGAGTGCGGACCTAGTGATAAACTCCAATCAGAGACAACTTTATCTAGTTGTCACTGTTATTATCGTCTTTCAAAACACAAATATTTGTGCTTAATGTTTCTTGTAGAGACTAATCCTTATAGAACAGAGGAACGAAGATGGAACCTGGGGACAATCTCTAAGGTATAAATGCTAAAATATGATAGTGTTAGAGGAGGCAGGGTGGCTTCATGGGAGCAAGCTGTCAAGGTTCGAGTCCTGGCCGGGGACATTGTGTTATGTTCTTGGGCAAGACACTTCACGGTCACAGTGTCTCTCTCCATCCAGGTGTATAAATGGGTACCGGCGAATTGTCGGGGAAACCTAACAAATTGCGGGGAGTGACCTACGATGGACTAGCATCCCGTGGGCCAGGGGAAGTAGAAATACGTCTAGCCGCTTC
>CBDDTI010000587.1:0-2500 GCA_965233585.1 bacterium | reverse complement strand
TCGGCTTTTATGATCACACTATAGGAACTATGCTGGTCTGCTTCAAGAAAATAGAAGATTGGTTTAGCAAAGCGTCCACGACTACTAAAGGTCGCTCATATGACCCGTAACCAATCAGGAGCCGAGAAAGACAATAGGCTATTGTTTCGAGAACAATAGACTCTATTGTTTTCCAAATCCAAGATGGCGTCTTGAAAAATCGGACCAATCAGGAGGTGAATTAAGAATTTAAGATGGCGGTGCCATGTTGGAAAACAACCCATCAGCCTCAACGGAGGACTGAAATCGGTCTTACAGATTTCCATGGCGACACAAATCACGCCAGGGTTTTTGCAAAAATGTCACGCAACTTCAAAATTCACGTGACTAACTTTGATAAATAGGAGTTTGTTTTGGGCGAGAAAATTGCCCACTGGACTCGAAGGCATGGGATCAGTCTTTTCATATTTTTCCCCTCAGACTCGAGAATCAATCTAGACACATGTAAATCAAATGAGAAACAATTGTATTTATTAAAAAGTCCTAGTTCTTTACAAGAGGGACATGTGTCCAATTTGCAATCAAGGTGTGTGCGTGCCGACGAAGGGAGATGAATGTTATTTTCTAAGTATAAAATAATATCATTGATCATTTGTTTTCTTGGCAATAGGCTCTCTGGCTGCTGGCGAGCCTTTCCCTGTTGTTTTCATACCACCTTTTACGACGTGATTTGAGAATCTCGGCGTTCTCGGTACGATAACGTTTTTGCCGGGCCAGGATTTGCTCTCTGTTCTTTGCATAATATTTTTTATGGTAAGCTTTCTGACAAACAACCATCTTGTCATTCTCCGACTGCTGACTAGAGCAATTCAAACTGAGTGGCGTCTTACGAATAATGATCGATTAAACTCTAGAATCACAAACTCTTATAAGAGTGACACGGCCAATTCGGTGTATCACAGTAAGGCTTAAACCTCCCCTTCTGCTACTTCTTCTTCGTCATTGTCATCGGGGAGCAATTTCTTTTTCATTAGTCTGTTCAACAGGAATTTCCGTTTTGCCACTGCCGACTCGGCCGCCTCGTCAAAATCCATGTCATCTTCCTCAATAAAGCGTCGAAGAGTCTTCATGACTTTACGATGTATTGCGTCATGTTTGATATGGTGAGTCCACTTTAGACGCTCTAAATAAGTCCTTCTTAGCCTTCTTCTACTTACAGGTAATAGGACATTGAAAGCAGCATTTTCGGCACAGTGTTGAGATTTTCCCCTATCCAGGAAGTGTTGGACTTCTTTCAGGTAGGTTTCTTTGAGATCTTCCCCGACGTTTTGACGTAATGGACTCCACGGATCTGGTTCATCGTCGTCTTCCGCTTCTCCTTCCTCTTCGGAGCTGCTAGTCTCTTCCTCTTCAGGCTCCTCTTCAGGCTCCTCTTCAGGCTCCTCTTCTTCCTGTTCCTCCTCGACCTCTTCTATGTTTTCATCATTGTTTTCTTCCACGGGGCCAAAAATATCTGTTGAAGGAGTACGCATGGTGCTCGTCCTTTTTCACCCAAGACAACGTGCTTCAAATGAGTTGAAACGATTGAAGTGATATTTAATATATCATTTTTTCTCAGTGATCAAACAACGTCTTTCTTGATTCGTCGATGCCAGCGCGGGTATCCTTCGTGCGTCAAGAGGTGACTAAAAACGCGTTTCCTGTCGTCACTGGCAGGATGTAAATCTAGGACCGTGTACCCAAACGGTCGTTCGGTCATTTTTTGATACACGTCCATCATGTCTTGCCAACAAGTGGCAAAAGCTTGAAACAGTAAATTCTTCATCCCTAATTGATCTCGTGGATTTTTGAAGGCTATGACATAGTGGGCATTCCTGGAAATACTCTTTGCGTATTTTCCTGGTGGAAACATGTCCTGGCACAAGTACAACACCGTGATATTTTGATGATGTGAATGTTTGGTGAATAAGTCCAGCAACTCTTTGTCTTCACCTCCCTCAACCATCAGATCATCTAATACGAGTAAACCACCTTTCGGAAACCATTTTCGCAAATGGAGGGTGGTAGGAACCCCATCGTGAAATTTTATGCCAGCGTCTTCCATGTCTCGGAATCCATCTTGCCACGCCCCGTAGCAATAATGAATCTTAGGGGGAGGGTTTACAAACAATTCTTCCAAATGATCCAAGAGTAAAGATTCGGTAAAACAAGTCTTGCCACAACCAGAAGGACCAACAATCAAGATACTAGATGGTGTCTTGAACCGAAACGCTTCTCCCATTTCTATTTCATTTGGAATCCCATGATTCTTTTCGGTGGGAAATGTGATCTTTGGAGCATCCACTCGTGTTTTCGTCGTTGACAATGGGAGGTCTACCAAAGGAAGTTTGTCTTGACCATTTTCAAGTCGCTTCCAACAAGTATACCTCTCGTGATGTCTTCTACTACCAGCACGAGTAAATGGCTTTTGACAGTAACAGCATCGATGTGACATAATTTGCACGTGGTCGACTCCTTGTGA
>CBDDTI010000586.1:7500-13218 GCA_965233585.1 bacterium | reverse complement strand
TTTATAGCGCCGAGATCGGGTAATTTTTTCGCTTTAATTGCAGATTTAAAATTATAAATATACCACAAGTTAATTAATTTGTTTGTTTATTATTTTGTTTTTGCTTTGTTTTTGTTTCTTTATTTTTCTGGGTAACTACGTCATGTTAGAAAAAATACATTTTTTACTCTTTTGTTGTACTCCTTCCGGTAAAATTTTGAACTCAAAAAATTTGAAAATCGGTAAGAAAAAAGACCCGAAAACAATATTTCCAAGAAGCTTCACTGTATTTACATAGACTGCATTTTGATGTGTTTGTAGCACTGGAAAAATTAAAGTGAAATGAAAAGGAGGGGCAATACGTGATGAATTAATCAGTTGACTGATTTTTATAGCCACAGTGGGTACCAAGCCAGGCTTATGTCACTATGTATTGTACTTAGACAGGTTTTGTTTCTGACAATGCTAACTGCTTGCAGCTGCAATGTATTCTTCAAGCAAAATATTTCATCGACCCTACTCTAGACAGCGTTTACGCTCCGGCTAAAATATATATATATTTTTTTCATAGACAATACACTTGCAAGATGAATCAATCAAGCACATTAATACAGCCTTCGAGCGTAATCGAATTTCTTTCAGCCTTGAACGTTTCGCTGTCCATCACTGCATCACTAAGCAATGCCCTGATCCTTGTTGCTCTTCGTAAAGAGACTTCCCTTCATCCACCGACAAAGCTTTTGTTTCGATGCCTGGCGATTACCGATCTCTTTGTTGGAATCATTTTGCAACCACTTTTCGCCGTTTCACTGTTGTCGTCTGTAATAACAGGGATGGACGGGAGTGTTATTCACCTCATAAAAAAGGTATCTCAAGCTTCAAGTTATACATTATGTAGCGTTTCTGCTCTAACATCCAACGCTATAAGCGTGGACAGGCTTCAAGCCCTGTTATCTGGACTGAGATACAGACATGTTGTAACTTTGCCACGAGCACGTGCAGTTATCACTTGCTTTTGGTTGATTGGTTTGTCATGTGGTTCAATGTTCTTTTGGAATATTACCGTTGCCTTAAGTGTAACCCTTGCGGTAATAACATTTTCAGTAGCAGCCTCCGTCCTCGCCTACACCAAGATTTATTTTAGGCTTCGTCAGCATCAACTTCAAGTGCACGCAGTTCCACAGGGACAAAATGACGAAAGACAAGTGCCTCTGAATATTGCAAGATACAAGAAGTCAGTTTCCAGCGCATTATGGGTGCAGTGGGCATTAGTTATCTGTTATGTTCCGTTTATCGTTTTGCGGGTGATGCTCATGACATATGGCCAAATGTGTTTTGTCGAAAGCGAATTTGCACTGGCTTACTACGTTACATTATCTCTTATGTACCTAAATTCGTCTCTAAACCCAATTCTGTACTGCTGGAGGATTAGAACAGTGCGACAAGCAGCTAAGGATACAATGAAACAATTAATCTGCTGTAATTCAGCTTAGATCTGGCACCGTTACATGGATTCTTGTAATTTTGACTGTGATTAATAGAAACTGAGAGTTTCAATCTTCCAGGGCCTTTTCATATATGAGCCGATCCAGCCCGATTACCGGGACAAATTTTGTTGCCTTTTCCTATGGGAAATTTCAGCTCGGTCGACCAGGATCATGAAATTCAAGAAAAAAAACCGAAAACTGATGGACATAAACATGTATCGTTCTCGGCTGTCGTAGCTTTGTGAATTCTTGTAACTTTACCAATAGAGCTAATTTGCATACTCCTAAAGTAGAAATACATACATTAAAAAATTACGCCATTTTGGCCGCTATGTTGGAGAATGCAAAGTTATTTGGTCTAAAAAGTTAAGTCCAGGTTACCCCGGCTCGAGTGTTCATATGGGAGAATTGTCATCCCGATTACTGAGATTTCAGTTGCAAAAACCGAGATCTCGGAAACTGGGCCAGCACGACTTTTCCTATGAACACATCGAACCTTTTACGAAGGAAAGAGTGGGGGCGAGATCTCGGAAACCAAGCCATCCCGGTTAACCGAGTGAAGAGACCCTCAGCGAATATATATGTTTTTCACGTTTTATCATTGAACATCCCTTTATTTCGGATTTCTACGAAACAAAGTAATCCTGAATTCACTTAAAGTTCTGCAGCCGACAGTTAGTTGAAATGCAGTTACGAATAACTATCCAAGCTGTGACATCGTTATCGCGGTAGGTAAACATTTCAAACTCCCCAAATGCTTACTTGGTAGGCACGCTGAACTTACTCTATTATATTTCTCTAATTTTGTCTATTTTCAGCGCCACGCTACGTGGAAAAACGAAATAGTCCTCATACACCTTGCTGGTCTCTCTCGCTTTGCTGTAGTGCTGAAAAAGTACAAGTTAATAAGGATCGCAGCTCAACCCTCAATTAATAATTTGACACGTCTTTTCTACGAACACTTTATTCTTTACAACACTTTGTCATTTTTGCAAGGCCCAACGTGACACATTGTGAATTACTTTCCTTGTTATTCAAAACATGAACTGTTTTTGAAGGACACTCTGCTCGCAGGGTAAAGAATGGCCAATCCGTGAGGGCTGTATTTGGATTCATCGCTTATTGGCGTTCAAATGACTGAAATGGTAGAGGAAAGGAGTCATAATCCGAATTAAAGTAAATTTCTTCTCCTGTCAGTGTCTTTTTGGTGCATGTGAAAGTAAAAAAAAAAGGAATGCGGGCTATGACAACTCTCATGCCATCGATATCCGATTTAAGAAGAATTGAATAAACATCCCAAGACGTGTGAAGACTGCTCATGTTACTTCTGCCAATCCTTTTAACCTCTCTGGCAATGATTGTATACTTTTTTCTACTTCTCCTCCCTGTTTATAACATGCATAGTCATTTGTTACATGCGGTTGGAAAATAATGGCCTGTCTTCAATTACTTCCCTGATTTCTTTTTTTTTTTTTCAGTTCCTATTCAGTTGAAGTACTTCAAGTATCCAGTTTAAGATAAACTACATTTTGTTTTCAAATATTCAATCTGGTAATTAATTTAACCCCCGCCTCAGGCCAGCCCTTGAACTCTTCCTTTCCTTTTCTATATGGGGGATGAACAAGAGAGTCCAGGATAATTTGCATGGGTATGCTTAAAGCGCGCCAATCAGAATATGGCCGGGTAAGTGTTGACAGGAGCACTTGAATTTAAGGTGCCAGTGCGACGAAATTTCTCGAATTCATTGTTTTTGCATTCTCTGAATCTTTAAGTGGTACTTACTCACCTGTCGAAGCCGTTTTCTCCAACAAGCGCGCGAAGATGGGTTTTCTTACGGTTTTTTCCGAAAATTCTTCGTCCACCATTATTAAGTCATGTTCCTGTAACCCCATGAGGCCTTGCTGCTTTGTGACGTCATTTACCCTAACCAACGAGGCGCACATGGCGAATTTTGTTATAACATCTCTATGAAGTTCGCAGTTAACTGTTTCACAACGTGAATCTAGCGCTCTATTCGAATCGAATCAGGCCCGGTTGTTGTCTAATACACAGATGCAGCAATAGATCAGATATGAATGCAGGTATTTCTGCTCATTTTAGTCCTACAATAAAAAGTAAGCGAAATACGTGGTTGAGATTCGTGCACTCTCACCGTGCGAATTTAAATCCGAGCGGAACAAAGTTTTTGGCGGGTGTGGAGCGTTTCACATGGGAGAATATCGTCGTCGGCTTATTCCTGGCTCAATCCCTACAATACGGAAGATCGAGCCAGGGAAACAATCTTCCAAACGACAACACCGCCAGGTAAGCCTTGGTCAATTTTATCTAAGCTTCAGTGCAGTATTGTGTCACTCATGAAGTTTTCTTTTTCGTAGAAGTATTCTATATGTTTATTCCCTGACATCTCTGCGGATTGTAAATATATTTTCACGTAACTCATTAAGTTTAGTATTGTTCATATCGCCGCGTTGTTGTATTTTAGTTTTTTATCCCTTCTGTTTATTCCAGTCATGTGGCGCGCTCGGAAGATGCTGGTTTACCGAAGAGCCTTTCAATGGTTTCCAAAGTTTTCAAATCAACCGTAAATAATTTACTGCATTTTTTTCGCAAACACAGGTTTCTATATCTAGTATTCTTTAACATCTAACAATTTTTGACCAAATTTTATTTTCTTATTATTTTGGATTTTCTGCCTACAACAATTCCCGTGCATACATCCACCCCCTGATATATTACCCATTGTTTCAGTGGAGACTTGGGAACTCTTTTATTAGGTGATCCCATACTTTTACACCTGAAATGCCACAAAGGTTTGCTAGATATATCTACTGCTCTAAACGATTTTTGTTACAAACAATATATATATATGACAGTGGCATAGTCCTGAATATAGTTATTCCCCCACTGGTGACCAGTTGTAAAATTCTAATCATTATTGTGAACTTTTTAGCAGCACTAGCAGCTAGGAAGAGGTATGATTTCAGACTGCTATTGCACCTCTCAAATTCCATTTTTTGGGGTTTCCCACTGTCTCAGGTGTCTGTGGTGTCGCCTTCAGCAAACAATGTGGTAAACGCTTTCTTCTGTTTTGTTTTAAGCCCTATTGTTGCAGCATCCTCGGAAACCCAGGGGCTACTAACCGAACCGATGCGATATTTTTGGGCGCATCGCGCAGAATGCCATTGTCTTTCGTGACATGTACTTGCAGTTCTCAAATTATTTACGCGTGGCATTACAATTTGCATGTCTAGAACTAGTCGGCTGTGATTGGTGAACTAATTTAGCTTTGGGAATACACGAGTCTCTTCGCGGATTTCAGCTGCTGTGAGTCAAAGGGTTGAAATCGTAAAGTAAATCCCAAAGTGCAAAGATTCGGCCGACTTGAAAACACAAAACAAAACAAAACGGCCGATCATGTAGCTCAATAAGCGAGCCTGCCTGTGATCAGACGAATTTTTCCGCGATCATTTACTTTGTCTTAAACATGGCATTCGCCTCCATGTCAAGAAAATAAATGGCGCAAAAAAATGGTTCGCTTGGAATTTCATACAGATCAGTAGTGCAATGCGTGGAACACTCGAACAAAGCATTGTAAAGATGTAGTATTTTATCGAAAACTCCCTGGGATCATGTTTATTATGATTAAAATGCTTTCGGAGCAACTGCATATACATGTAGAGAATGCAGGGCCACATTTGGAGTAATATTAACCAAAGTGGTTCGGCGACTCGTCAGGCGAGGTAAATTAGAATTAAACAACCTGTAAAGTATATTTCAACGAAACCTACGCTTAAGACTAAACGGCCGCGATCTTGGAAGTAAAGTTCTTTAAAAAAATATGTCACACCTGGCTGATCACATTACAATGGTTCTTTTGTGTGGCGAGTGCGCGGGAAGTTTAAAATTAGACAACTAAATCCCTGTGGGAGATTTGAAGAGACGAATTTGCATTTCATGTCAGAGCTCGAGGCAAAAACAAGAGAGACATCACAGGTCGTTTTAGAAATTCGGGCAAAGCCGGAACTTCCAAACGTCAAAACCACACGAACGTTTTTGTAAAGCTTCATTGGAAGCTCGACTGCCATAACCACATGCTAAAACAGGGATCAGGGTATTGGTTTGAGAGAAATCGAGCCTTGATGTAAATCAAAAGCGACTTTCCATACTCACTATTGACTAAAATGGCCAAATTTCAAATAAAAATAGCCAGGGATTAAAGAACACGCAAAAAGGCAAAAATGGAAAAATATTT
>CBDDTI010000586.1:0-2500 GCA_965233585.1 bacterium | reverse complement strand
AACAGCCTTTGGATCAATTTCGCTTAAGATTTTGCCAGTGAGCTGTCAAAGAAACACGCTTTCAAAATCTGAAGGAGAAAGAGACGTGAAATTTTGATCATAATAGCACTTTAAGAAACAATCTGCTCATTCTAGCAAGACGAATAACGGCCATCGTCCTTTGACCTTTGAGCAAAGCCATTTGGTTGTGGGAAACTATAAATAAAAGAGATTTTTAACTCCTTAGCTCATGTTGCTGACACCTTTGTATTTTGCTCTGCCAAAATTTGGCAGACCACCGAGAAGTACTCTCCTCAGACCTTATCAGTCACGGCAACCATAGTAGGGCCACCTGTAGTGATTTGCTTAAACTCCCTAATGGCCGAGATAGGGCTCACACGTAAAGAAACATGGTACGTGGCACCTGATTGGACGTATCATTTTCTCCACCAGTGAAAAACGATCTATACGCGACATTTGATTGGTTTGCCGCCACTTGAACTGGCTTGTGAATGAGTTTTTATTTCGTGCCTTTTCAGTGAGCAAATCTCAGTATGTAGTAATAATAGAAATTTCGGTACACAGTAAATAATGATTTAATAATAATAATGATCAGCGAAGAAATTTTATCACAAGAATCTAAGTGCAATAACAAAGAGTACACAGTTCTCGAGGCCAGTGCGGGAAGGAAGATAATATCTAACAAAAACGAGGCAAAGCAATTTAAAAATGGAAAACACCTTACCTTGAATCTGCTGCAACCAACTCGCGACGGTAAGCTGTGTAAAAATATTACATGTACTCAAAACAGCAATGGGCCACCGTATCGAACGTCCCCTTTTTATAAGCCTACTCAATTCCTCCCAGAATGCCTCGCGATGCGCGACACACAGACAATACATTCCGCCGATGGTAGCATAGTACCTTACGCCTCTTTAGGCAGTAACCTACAAAAACTAGAGATGTTATATGTTTTCACACCAAAGTGCGGAAGTTAAATTTGTCATGTTTTATTGACTGTCTAAAGCACGCATCGGCGAGTGCGCGATGATCGACAACACAAATGGTCAATTCATTGGATTTTTACACAGAAAAACCTAAGCAGCGTCTACAGATATAAACCTATTGTCACTTACTGAGCCTTGAAGAAACTTCAATCGTTGCTTACAATTTAGGCGAAACTCAAACTTTTACTTTTCGGCCGCAAAGACTCTGCCGAAATCCTCGCAAGCGTGTGGCAGGAGTAGGAAAACTTTGAAGTTCTGAAACGCTGCTATATTCAAATGCATCATACTAGCTTTTAGCTGTGTTATTGAAAAGCTGCTAATCTTTTACATATATGAAATTTAGAGTGGAGTAATGTGAAGTTCTTGTAAAAGAAGCAGCGGAACACAACATAGTCAGTGATATAAAGTTGGACATACCTAAATTCGACACTGTCTTACTTCACTCAAACTGGAGCAACTTAAGGAGAAAACAAAACACTTAAGCAAAATTCCAACAGACATACACGCGTTAAGTTGTGGGCCAAAAGCATAAAAGATTTCGGAAATTTTGGACGCCATTTCCCCCGCGCGACATCCCCAAAAATCCTCGCAGTATGTACGCGCTTGTGCCAAAGGTGATAGCGCAATTTGCGCTAAAAATATAAAAAAAATCGTTCCATATCATGGAAACAGCCCCAATACTAGAAATAGCGCGCGCTTACGGTCTCCGTCCCCGATTATGGCTCCTGGTGAAATCTTTATCCGAAACCATCTTCATACCGAGTTGAAAACACCATCTCTCTATGGGCTTTTTATTCGCCATGATTGTGGTAAACTGCACTGGTACGATTTCTGTTGTGTGCAGTTTGAGCCGGCTTGAATTCCTTCTGTTTCCATTGCCATTATCTCATAAATGGTTAGCGTATGTTACCAACGAGCATGGTTCAGTTTTCACTAGGCCGAATAATGTACATATGAATGTTGTGCCGCGTAGCACTATGAACACAGATGGTGAAACAGAGAATTTACTCTGAAGTGTAAATTTAAGTGTTAATTGAACCCATGAATAACCCACTGGGCGTTAGCCCTAGTAAAGGGAATCAGGGAACCACACGAGGTAAAGAAAAAATCTTTTGACCTCGGTGGGAATCGAACCCACGACCTCCGGATTAGATCTACCGTTACTCTGCCGACTGAGCTACGAGGCCGGACAGAGAAAGTCGGGGACAATTTTAGGAGGTGAATCGCGGCGCCATTTGCTCTAATTTACACTTGCTTTAATTTACACTTCAGAGTTAATTCTCTGTTTCACCATTTGTGTTCATAGTGCTACGCGGCACAACATTCATATGTACCCTTACTTTCTCTTCGCCGCGATTCGCCACCTAAAATTGTCCCCGACTTTCTCTGTCCGGCCTCGTAGCTCAGTCGGCAGAGTAACGGTAGATCTAATCCGGAGGTCGTGGGTTCGATTCCCACCGAGGTCAAAAGATTTTTTCTTTACCTCGTGTGGTTCCCTGACTCCCTTTACTAGG
>CBDDTI010000585.1:0-11864 GCA_965233585.1 bacterium | reverse complement strand
GTGGGTTCGCAGGAAAAGAAAAGAGACACTGAAATGGATGGAAAATTAAAAACGCAACTGGACGCTTTCTAGTACAGATACACCCCTCACGTTTTGTCAGTAAAGTCGTTTGCACAGTACCTAATATTGCAGTTGAAGCCGGAATGTTTTTTTTTACCTTTATTTCACATCGAATGGCCATGCAAAGACTGTAATTTCCAGACATGCTTGCGTGATAATTTGGTGCCCAGAATGCCGGAAATGGTATTTCAGAGCCTCCAGATTTCAAAATTTTCTGGGGGGGCATGCCCCCAGACCCCCCCAAGGTTAATGAGCCTGACGGCCCCTTGTTCATACAGTCGGTTATTCTTCTTTAACCAGCTGCCTACTTCAAATTTTATTAAAACCCCTAAGTTAGTAAGTAAACATTTTAAATTATTGAAGATTAATCTGTATACATAGGTTTTCGTAACATGTAGCTTTTATATTAAATTATAATGCCTGATGTATTTTACCGTGTTTAAATAAAGATGATGATCATGATTCGACTCTGCCAATTTACAGGGGGCGGGAGCAGCACGGTGAAGGGCGGGAGGCGGGAGTTAAAGGTACGGGAAGCGGGAGAGCAGTGTACGGGAGGCGGGAGGTTCTGACCCCCCTGTCCCCCCCCACTAAGAAGAACAGGCTTGGATTTTCAGGATTTAATGGCAATGGCAACAGTAGTATTACAGTAATCTGAAGCTGTGATAACAGAAAATTATAATTCAGTATTTTGAAACATAAATTCGATTGGAAAAAGGAAAATACGGTAAAATGGTCAACTTACATTTGTCCAAGCGTGTCCTCGTTAACATTGGCATTCGTAAGTAGAAACAAAAGCGTAAAATTCCTTAGCATACATTCAGTAAAGCTTGTCACATAGTGTGAACTCGCCTATTGTCCTTATTCAAAAACTGAAATTTAACACGAGGTCTTGCGTAATCCGGGTTAATATTTCAAATGTTTCTCGTCAATCATCAAAACGTTGCTCAGTCATCGCAACACTGACATTGATTGTTTTCAACAAGGACACGGGATCGTAGTCCAACATTGACACGTCGCGTGGGAACATAGCCAGGTAAAACACTTTCGACAATAACTATATTAAGAGCCAAAATCAATAAAAGGGCCATTTTAAACGAAAAATGCTAAACCTTCTTTCATTTGAAGAGCACTGTAACTACAGTGTAGCCTGAGAGTACAACAGACATCGTTCGAGATAAGCGAAGGCCGGAAATAAGCAGTTCACACTGCAGGTCACACATGAAAAAACAAACTCCCATTTTCGAAAAAACAAACTCCCATTTTCGGAAAAACAAACTCCCACTTTCGAAAAAACAAACTCCCATTTTCAAAAAAAAAACCAAACTCACATTGTCGTAAAACAAACTGCCATTTTCGAAAAAAATAAACTCACATTTTCGTAAAACAAACTGCCATTTTCGAAAAAAATAAACTCCCATTTTCCAAAATAACAAACTTCCATTTTCGATAAATCAAACTACCATTTTTGAAAAAACAAATAAACTCCCATTTTCGAAAAAACAAACTCCCATTTTTGAAAAAAAAACTCACATTTTCGAAAAAACAAACTCCCATTTTGGAAAAGACAAACTCCCATTTTCGATAAAACAAACTCCCATTTTCGAAAAAACAAACTCCCATTTTCATAAAAATAAACTCACATTTTCGTAAAACAAACTCCCATTTTCAAAAAAAAAATAAACTCCCATTTTCCAAAAAAACAAACTCCCATTTTCGTAAAACAAACTCTCATTTTCAAAAAACTAACTTCCGTTTTCAGAAAACTAACTCCCATTTTAAACAAATTCCCATTTTCGTAAAACAAACTCCCATTTTCAAAATACAAACTCTCATTTTCGAAAATCAACTCTGAGTAACAAAAAAAAATAAACTACCATTTTTAATAAGTGCATGTCCCTTTGGGACTTCCGTAGTTTAGGATTCCAAACCATTTATAGTTTTCGGTAAGAAACATTTTAAAGAAAGAGAACAGCATAAACAATTGGTTCGGTTTCAGACACAGGAAGACAAAGATTTGCTTTCCGTTTGCAAGCGTCTAAGAAATTGACCTTTCTTTCCGTTGTAGCGCCAGTTCATACAGATCATTTTCAGCGTTACGTACTCGTATTCAGTGGAGTTACTGTTTCATCTGGCAACTTGACAACATTAGCTTGGACAGCTTAAATACCGTAGCCGACTTTAGAAACGATCGAACTTCAAAAAACAGGTAACTTAAAACCTACAACAGGTACGTCGTGACGTAAAGGAGATCTGATAGATGGAATGCATTTACAATTCATGCAGATAAGCTGTTGAAACATTCAAGATCCAAGATGTCCTCAGTTCGGTGTAAGGTATGTCTTTCGGTCTCGTTACTGCTGCCACTACGAGTGGGAAGACGTTCTTCCCTTAACAACATATGTGAACAAGAAAGCAGGGGACAGTGTGCTCTAAGGGCGGAATAGTTTTTAGTTTTTTAAGATCTCATATAAATGGTTTGAATGTTGACAGCTAGTTTATATGTTCATCAAGCGCACAGCAGATTTTATAATGAATGCCGACTTGAAATTTAATCGCCGTTTTAGTGTAGTCTGCCACGGTTCGACACGGTTCGCACTTCTTTTAGGCGACTTCGCCATGTGCAATTTTTGCAATGTGAGCCAGTATTTCCATATGCCGGGAAAACCGTTTTTTCTCCCTTTATTTAATACATACAGACGTATATGCACAATACAAGACAGCTTTTAAGCGGGTTTAAACAATTCTGATTATTGATGACACAGAAACATTACCATCAATCAGCCGCAAGAGTTACAGCGAAAACCATCTGATGAGCTCTGAAGCAAATGAATCTTGCGAGGCTTAATAACAAACGTCAACCCCGCGTCCAATGTGATGGGGATGGCACGACGAGACGCCATTAAAGCAACTCCTCCCTCTTTATTCGAAAACTACTTCATGTAGGTAACATTGAATATAAAAGCACATGCTCGACCATATTACGTATTACATATAGGTTAAACCTATATGTAACAAAATAGGATTAGTGTTCCTTTGTCAATTTTAACCCTTTCGATCAGTGCTAAGCTCAAGCTGTCGCCAAAAAAATACCTCTTTAACCGTTAAATCTACTTTTGGGCTGCCATGATGTTAAATAGGCCTTATTCTTGCTGAAAAAGCTAATTTTTGAAGTAACGGTTACCTAAACTACAATTAAATTTAAAACACTAAGACTTATACGAAATAAGGAAAGTAATGACAATGAAAAAGTAAATGAAAATAAACAGACCTAGTTACAAGGTCTGCTGGAAAAGATATAAATGGCTAGTAGAGGAGAAGTTTCTCACTGCCAACATTTTCATTAAGCGCTGGTTTTAAATCGCGAATCAACAAGGTTTCCTTAATTTTACCATGTATATCAGACTGTCCAGTGGCTAAAATGTCAAAGTGATCCCATTTTATCCTGTGGCCTGTTTGGGTCATATGATCAGCAATGGCAGAAGAATGGCTGTTACTCGTCAGCGCTTTGAAGTGTTCCGTTTTCCTGTCATGCAATCGACGTTTTGTTTTTCCAATGTTGCAATCATCACAATCCCAGCAGCTAGCCTTATAAACTACTTTAGACCTAAAATCATGTATTTACAAGTTCTATGGTTGTTTTAATCCTAAGATTATTTTCAGAAACACCCGCCGAATTAAGTCTTTTTCCCCTATAAAGACAGACTCAACCGCTCCCTTAGGTCTAAAGTAGTTTATAAGGCTAGCTGCTGGGATTGTGATGATTGCAACATTGAAAAAACAAAACGTCGATTGCATGACAGGAAAACGGAACACTTCAAAGCGCTGACGAGTAACAGCCATTCTTCTGCCATTGCTGATCATATTACCCAAACAGGCCACAGGATAAAATGGGATCACTTTGACATTTTAGCCACTGGACAGTCTGATATACATGGTAAAATTAAGGAAACCTTGTTGATTCGCGATTTAAAACCAGCGCTTAATGAAAATGTTGGCAGTGAGAAACTTCTTCTCTACTAGCCATTTATATTTTTTCCAGCAGACTTAGTAACTAGGTCTGTTTATTTTCATTTACTTTTTCATTGTCATTACTTTCCTTATTTGGTATTAGTCTTACCAAAGACTGGGTACAAAAATGTAAAAGATTTTATCCTTTATTATTCTCTTGGTACAAAATTTGGACTTTTTTGTGCCATTGTCCTTTCTGAACGATTTTATTGCCCTTTTCCTTTCCTTTTTCTCTGTCCTTTTACCCTTGCTAACTTTTGCGTTTCACATTCTTTCTGGCTGCGGTGAAAAGTTGGGTGTTAAGTTTGGGCAACGCTGGGAAATAAGACCTGGATGAATTGTAAGTGTAATGGGCTATTTTGTCATACTTTTTGCACCAAACCTGGTTACCGGTTTTCAATTTGCTACATCAGAATGCCGTCGATATGAAAAACCGACTATTGCGCGGATAGATCTATCCTAGCTCTACCATCTGTGTATCAATAATATCTGGTGACACCTAAATGGATGACGTCACAAGTGGTACAAAGAGCACGACTATTAAGTGACCATATATGGCCAGTTGGGCGTCAAAGGGTTAGACTGATCAAACTTTTATCAGTTGATAGGTGTAACAAATATGCCCCTGTGTAAATGATGCCAGTTTCGTGAAACAGCGAAGTGAAGGAATAGAACTGCATTGCATAAAAGTTCGCAATGTCAGTCCCACGGAGTCATATGTGTACCTTCTGCTCTTCCCTTCGTACCCAAAAGATTTATGGTGGACATATTGACTACTTTCCTTCCAGGTGCTGTTATGTTTATTTGCTGTTACTTGGATACTCTTCCCTAAAAGTACTAATGCTGCAAGTAAGAAAACGTTTTCTTGTGAAAAAAATAAATATATAACTTACTTACCACCGTTTTCGTAGATACGCGACTTTGGAAAACAAAACACCCGCGGAAACGTTTCCAAAATTTCCGTCAGTCTTGCGTGTTATTGGCAGATCGGATCGAAATCCACCAATCACAGCCCGATAGCATGACGTAGAGAAGGTTAGAAGATCACACTAGTGGCTGCAATTGGTGGATTTTGTTCCGATCTGTCAATAACACGCAAGACTGACAGAAATTCTGGAAACGTTTCCGCTGGTGTTTTGTTTTCCAAAGTCGCGTATCAACGAAAACGGTGGTAAACTTGAAAGTTGACGTGTATCTGAACAAGGCTGAAGAAACCCTTAGTTAAAACTTCGTTCACATTTTTTTTGTTTGCAAATGAGTGTTTTCTTTTTCCGGATTCGCCTTTCAACACACTTATCAGTCAAAAAGAGCGACCAAAACGGCACCTCCGGAATGAAGACTAGATGGACGAAAACAGAACTTTTTAAAATGGGATGGTGTCGAATTGTTGGACCTAAGACTGATTCAAAGGTGCACTGCCATTGATACTCAGACCATTTTCAAGTATAATAGCATGTTTTCTACTGCATAGTTGATTATTCGATAACCCAACATACATGGAATCAGGCTCGGCTACTTTCATTGTTGGTCTCCAACATGAAGACCGTGTTGCAGACCAACGTTTAAATGAAGGTCAATAAGCAAAGCGTCTAGAGTTTTGAATTACATCCGGACGTGCAAGTGCTTAGTGTGTCAGCTAGGGGCAGGGATGGTGTAGTGGTGAGAGCACTTGCCTCCCACCACTGTGGCCCGGGTTTCCTTTCCGGACCCGGCGACACATGTGGGTTGAGTTTGTTGTTGGTTCGCGTCCCTGCACCGAGTGTTTTTCTCCGGATACTCCGGTTTACCTCCCTCGACAAAAACCAACACTCCATCTGATTATCACGTCATGTTAAAATGCGCGTTACAAATTTCAAGTATTATTATTATTTCAAATATAATTATTATCAGCTTTCACAAACAAACAAGTGCTCTCTCCACTATACCATCCCTGCCCCTAGCTGACACACTAAGAGTGAAAGGAAAATTTTATTACGAGCCAAGTAACTTCTCACCGGGAGAGCTCACTTCTAACTAATTTCTATCTCAAAACAAACTTTTTTATTAAAAGTCTGATAAATGGCAATCTTTTGGCTACCAATTAACATCCTTTGGAGAGTGTAAATTAAAAAGTGACCCGAACATATAAATGCATAAATCTAAAGAGTGTCACCCCTTAAAGAATAAAAAAATGTGTCAATGAAAAAAAACTTTATACAGAGGTGTTTTCCTATTGAAACTCTGGTCCAGAACATAATTAAGTGAATAAAGTTCAATCGTGTATGTTAAGACTGCGTTATATATTTCGTATTTCGTTGCAGGAAATGATAGACGATGCAATGATCTACTTCGGAGACTTCTAAGAAACCCACCAAATAACATCAAAATCGCTATAAACATTGCCCTGTCTAAAGCGAGATACATCTGTCATGAAGGATTTAAGTTGGTCGGCAAGGAAGTGCGAACTTATAAGGGAGGAAAGTGGAGAGAAAATGTAGAACCCACTTGTTTAAGTAAGTTCAAATGAGAACTTAAATGTTTACAATATTAATAATAGTAACAAATTTGACGTGAAGTGGATAATAATAATAATAATAATAATAATTGTAATAATAATAATAGTAACAGTAATACCCCACTGGTATTTACAACAACTGGAGGGATGGCTGATGAATGCCTGAGATACCACTCAAGATTGGCCGAGCTATTATCTGCAAAAAAGCAAGAGAATTACGCCACAACAATTTCATGGGTCAGGGCGAAAGTGTCTTTTGCAATTTTGCGGAGCGCGCTCCTATGCCTAAGGGGATCGAGAACCCCGAGAAGGAGGAACTTAGATATTAAGGACAGTGATCTGGAAATAGAGAAGGGTCAAGCAGGACTTCCCTAGACTCAACAGCTATAGATACTTTATTATTGGAATGAACATAGAACTTTTACTTTTTTTAATTGTATAAACAGCATTATTACTATTATTATTATTGCGTAAAAAAAGTTTAAAATTTAAATGATTGATTGTAACAATTATATAAATATTCAAACGTTCTTGTTATTATTTTTATTTGCAACAGAATTTTAGTCGACGAGAGTAGAATGTGTGAAGATTTGTAAACAGGTTTTTTGAGAAAAATTTTAATAAAGTTATTGATTATTTATTATTAATTAAAAAAAAAAAAAAATTAATAATAATAATAAAACGATTTGAAACAGTACAGAAATATATGATGCACTGAACACTCCTAATTGTTTGATTTCCTTATGTATTCTCAATCAGAACCTTGTGGAAAACCAGAAAACATTCCACATTCCAAAGTTGTTGGCTCAAGTTTTAATTTCAATGACCCGTTAAGGTACGAGTGTGTTAAAGGCTACACGCTATCTGGACCCAGATTGAGAACATGTGGTAACGATGGAAAGTGGTCTGAGGCCCCTAGATGCGAAGGTAGGTCATGTCCTTTCCTTTTTAAGTTGTCTGAGAACCTTCATAAATCTTTTGTTTCACAAAAAAAGTGTTGCTTAAAATTGCCTACGTGCACATGTTTCGAGGTAAGAAGGGAACCAGGGATTGAGGGTGAGCAAGGATTTGATAGATCAAGAGTAGATCAGTTACAAAAAGTGGTGACCACCTTTCTCAACCTTTAGGACATTGTAGCGCACTCAATTTAAGGTTGATATAATTAACATGATTACTCACGACAGCAACTAAGCAAGATAATATTTTTTACAGAGATAATTCCCTGTGGACAGAGCTTAGTAAATGCTAGGGCTAAGATTGTTGGTGGAACAATTTCCCAAAGAGGGATGTGGCCTTGGCAGATTGCAATCTACAGAATCAACAAAAATGGTAAGTTTCTAATCCGTATCTTTGTAGAGTTGGTGAACTGATCATTACTTTAATGACCACTGATGTGGGATAATGGCGAAAAACTTACAGAATAAAAAAGCTAAGAAGGGTAAACAAAAAATAGAGAAAGGCTATTTATCTGTATTTGCAAAAACATAGCCACAGAATTTGACTTGTTTCGGATAATCTTGATAGAATTCGCAATTCTTTTCTAGAGCCAGCTTTCGACAAGGCTTGAAGCAGCTCAAATAATAGGAAAAAACTCTCCGGTATGCCTTTTGAGGCCAAAAATACTAAATTCACGGTCTCATCATTGAATCATGAATTGTACAATGTAATTAAGAGTGCTTTCGACGTACACATATCAAAACGCCGGCTGGGAGCTGATCTATAGCTTTCTAAAGGACTATAACGTCCTACATGGACTAAACAAAAGCTTTCTCTATCGACAATCGATGGAATTAACTGCAAACAAACTAGGCCATAATTATGAGTAAGCGAACACTCCGCATACACTTTGTCCGCGCCAACGAATCAGAAGCAGTTCTCATAGTACGTACGTTAGGCCGGGAACGCCTATATTTGCTAAAACAAGGAAATGCTACTCATGATCAGCGCTTGACCTGATTTTCTTGGATTTCTCTTCCTAGCCATGTTTTGCTTGCAAATAAAGATGTCCCATATCTACTTGAATTTCATCGACTGGGAAAATGCTATTTCAATTGGTTACAACATCAAAGTTTAGGCCAAATAACGCCAACAGCAGCTAGAAGTGTCTAATCCATTGCACTATAGGCCTTAAATGATGTAGCTAAAGCCCTTTGCTGTCTAAAACAAGCACAGCATTATCGCCACAATACAAACGACCTACTATTATGGGCATTATTGGTGATCCGTTTATACATAACAAGGCCGTTTCATGAACGGTTTTGGATAACGCTTAGGGACTCAGGGAAGACAGATGGTACATTTTGTCAACAAGAGTTACAGGTATACGTAAACTGAACTAGGCCAGCGAAAAAAAGGACTTATTTTTCCATGTATTTTAGTGTTATTTTATTTAGTAGAGATTTCTTCTTTGCTACACTCCCTGGAGTACCTAGAGTGTGCAACTAAGGTCATCAGAGTCACTAAAAACCGAAAAAAAAAAAGTAAAAAAGAAGGTCAAAAAATTCGCAGCTCACGGCCAACTGAGTTTTAGTTATCATCCCTGGGTTTGATAGTTAGATGTGTCTTTTTTATGTTTTCAGTTCCTCAGTTTTCGTGTGGTGGTGCGCTTGTTTCTCGGCGGTGGGTTTTAACCGCAGCCCACTGTTTCTACGATGTTAGGGGAGTGTTCATTGGAAATGCAAATCTGTAAGTGCAAATATTTAAAGAGTAAGAACACAACAAAACCAATCTTTTAACATTGTTGTACTTAACAATCACCAATCAGAGCGATACGATACCACAAAAGACAAAATTTAAGCAAGGAGTACAATTTAACTCACTAAATACCTCTTACTAAGTTTGAGGTCCTTACCGTAAGTTACGGACCGAGTTTTTTCCCCTTCGATTTATGGCCCAAGCGCGAAGCACGCGGGCCATAAATCGTAGGGGAAAAAAAATCGAGGATCCGTAATTCACAGTACGGACCGAGTAGACGAGGTTAGTAAGATATTTATTATACCTGTATTGTGTGTCTGACGGGTTTGGGAACGATTTCCATTCATGAGGAACGTCTCATGAACCAGGTCGAAAGCAAAACAAGTCAATTTGAAATCGTTTTTAAGCCCTTAGCACGCTTTAGTACACAATTTGGAGTGAACGAAAGTTTTAAACTGTTATTTGCTATATAAGACCGATATATAAGATGAGAAAGTATGGTGATAAATCAGGCAACAGTTTGGCAACAAAATAAAAAACTTTAAATTTTAGCGGTCCGTGCAGGAGAGTACGGCCCGCTAAATCGACCAATCACAGCGCGCGTACTAACTTAGATATAATAAGTTCGGTTACACTGACGTTCTTTTTTTTTATTTTTATTTTATTATTTTATTTAATTTTTTTTTTATTATAACCACACAGAAACCACTACATACAATTTTATACTTACATTAACTACATTAAGGATACTTCCTACGTAAACTGCGTTACAATATCAACTATTAATATTAATATACCACTTACACTGTTTTACTTACACTACTTACAATGTAAAAGTATAAAACAAAACAAACATCACATCATTTGCAAAAGAAAAAAAAAAGTTACATGGAAAATGTTAACAGTTACAGAAGACAGAAAGGCTGAAAAAGTGAGTGGGCTAGATAAAGGTTAAATCTTGGGGAAAAAACCTCAGAGGTACAGCGTTTAGCAAGCTTGATTTTCAGAGGCTTAAGATCAGGGTAAGGAGAGTAAAACACTGACGTTCTTGGTACAACATCAAATACATCGAATCGGGCTAGAAATTACAGAATTAAGTTTGCGACCTAAATCAACCCTGAGATCTGACAGTGGAAAGTCGGTATTTAACATCAGCCTTTTACTATGTATTGGAAGATTTTTGTTGTAAATTGTACACATTTAATCTTTCAGTTACCTTATTAAAGCTGGCTACCACGTCTTGTCGGTGAACGAAACTTTGCAGCAACAAGTTGTCCCCAAGAGGATTTTTGTTCACCCGATATTTAAACCCTCTGGTTTGCCATTTTTTGATGGTGATATTGCTCTGATCAAACTTACCCAGGAAGTGGAATTTAACAAGTTTGTTCGAACAGTGTGTCTTCCAGACAAAATTTTAGGAGACCTGGCAATTCTCAATACAAGAGGCACCGTGGCTGGATGGGGAGTAACACGACCCTTACGTCGCGGCGAATTTGCCCATTTTAGTGAGATATCCAAGGTGCTTCGTCATGTTTCTTTTCCAATTCAAAGTGACCAGCTTTGTATAAATAAATCAGGTATTCAATTCAACACAACCACAGCGTTTTGCGCTGGGGACGGGAGAGGAGGAGATGATGCCTGTCAGGGGGATAGTGGAGGAGCTTTTGTTCGAGAACTCGGGAATTCTAAATGGGTCGTGATTGGTGTTGTCAGCTGGGGGAATGGTTGCGCTCAAAAGGATCAGTATGGATACTACACCAGGATTCATCCATTCCTCGACTGGATTAAGGAAACTATGAATGAAAAGAAAGAACCAGAAAATAGTGAGTAGTACTCGTGCAATAGTTCTTTCAAAAACACAACCAAAAGCAACAACAGCAAAAAAGAAAACAAAAAAGAACAATAAAACGGACAAGAAGAAAAGAGCAAAAGCCGAAAAGTGAAGAAAAGGTTCTTTGCAACGTTTTTGGTGGAGAAAATATGATACTCAAAATAGCTACAGTTGCCGCAAATCCGAAAATAATTAAAGAAACTCGGAGAGTGACCCGACAATGAGTGTATTTATTGCATTTATCAATGAAACAGAACTAGTTTCGAAGTCGAGGTTCCGAATTCTAAGTTTGATTTCTTATTGAAATCACGTTTCCTTTTTTTACAATATAATCCCAGCCAAAATTAAAATTTCTATGTTCACAGACAAACCTGCAAACCAATGTAGCAGTGAATCTACTAAGCAACAAAGAAGACGGGGGATCAACTTAAACGAAGATTGTGGACTGGATCTAGTGTTTCTGTTTGATGCTTCCGTCAGGGTGAACAAATTCTTTTTTCAGACAAGTCTGGAGTTTGCAAAAGAGCTTCTTACAGTCATCGGGGCAAGTAAAAGGTATCCGAGATTTGCACTTAAGCTTTCACAACTGTCTGTGGATTTTCAAACTGCCTTTTGTGGAACGTGATTGTTAAATTTTGACAGGAGCCATAATCGGGAACGGAGACCGTAAGTCTTAGGATGGGCGCGGACCCATGATATGGGACAATTTTTCTATTTTTTAGAACAAATTGCGCCATCCTGACGTCATATATTCGCGCTGCTCCACGCGCGCGT
>CBDDTI010000584.1:0-13201 GCA_965233585.1 bacterium | reverse complement strand
ATTTTTTTTGGAAAATAGTTCTCAACTGGGTGTATTTTGGCCAACGCGAGGACTTCAATTTAACCACGGAACTCGCCTAAAAAGTGTAATTTTTCCGCAACCAGGCAATCAAAAACGACTTAAATGAAGCGATATTGCTTATGTCAATAAATGAAGCTTTACTTTCAAGACAAAACTTGGTGCCTTTCAAGTAACCAAGGTTTAATTCTTTATGAAGGTGATTCGAACTTTTAACGCGCAACCAGTGAAAATACCCCATTTCAAGAGCCTGCTGACGCGTAAACAAGCTCGGTGACCCCATTTTTTATTGCATTTTTATAATGTTCATATCATGAATGTTCATTACGCCAAGTTTCAAAAAAAGTTTTATAGTAGAACAATTTCAAGGGAATTACCTTAAAGTGAAGAGCTACACCTTTAAAGTGACGAGGTACATCTTGAAAGTGAAGACCTACACTGCGTTTAAGTGAAGTTGAATAAAATGATCTCTAAAATGACGAGGAACATGTTCAAGTCAAAGGTTTTGCTTTAAATTGACGAGGTATACCTGTTAAGTGACGAGATACACCTTTAAAGTGACGAGGTACACCTTTGAAGTGAGCATAGGCCTGCGGTTCAGATAAAAGCGGCTTCCCATAATCGGTCAGTATAAAACATGGACTGCGGACTACGGACTACGGACTACGGACTACGGACTACGGACTAGGTATAAAGCACGAACTGGGTATAAAACGCGGACTAAGCTTTACGGACTGGGTATAAAATACGGACTCAGGTATAAAACGCGGACCGGGCATTTAGGACTCAGTATAAAACACGAAGAAAGGTTCTACATTGAAAAAATTCTCGCACGAACATTTTTATAAATGGAAGCTGCTCATTTACGAAAGAGCCGAGTCAGAGTCACTATACCACAAGGGCAGCAACATGTTTCGTCGGTTCAACAAAGTTAAGCCCTGTTCAGTAAAGTTAGTACTTGGGTGGGTGACCAAATACGAATACCCCGTGTTGCAATAACTTTTTTTTCTTTTTTCACCTTCCTTTTCCAAAGCGATATTACGGACTACAGAACTGCCATCCTTGTGTAATGTCGTTTCTTCTATTTATCAACTTTTTGTTCCTCATTTCATCATGGCCGTATTTTAATATGTGCATTTATTTCATTTACATCATCTTACGTAAACAGCGGGACAAGTCGTTCGAATTCTCCTCAATTCTCTCGACTGTTGATCTTTCAAAACATTTAATCACGACTTGAATCATTCGAAAATTCATACAGCTTGTCAATTTTGGGACTTTCAGTGTATTCGTTTTCCTTTTCGGCAATCGATCGAATATGGTTAAACCTGTATGAGCGGGCTCTTTCGTAAATGCGCAGCTTCCATTTATAAAAATGCTCGTGCGAGAATTTTTTCAATGTAGAACCTTTCTTCGTGTTTTATACTGAGTCCTAAATGCCCGGTCCGCGTTTTATACCTGAGTCCGTATTTTATACCCAGTCCGTAAAGCTTAGTCCGCGTTTTATACCCAGTCCGTGTTTTATACCCAGTCCGTAGTCCGTAGTCCGTAGTCCGCAGTCCATGTTTTACACTGACCGATTATGGGAAGCCGCTGTTATCTGAATCGCAGGCCTATGCTCACTTCAAAGGTGTACCTCGTCACTTTAAAGGTGTACCTCGTCACTTTGAGGTGTACCTCGTCACTTTAAAGGTGTACCTCGTCACTTTAAAGGTGTACCTCGTCACTTCAAAGGTGTATCTCGTCACTTTAAAGGTGTACCTCGTCACTTCAAAGGTGTATCTCGTCACTTTATGCATCAGTCAATTCTAGCAGTGCCCATGCCCCCCCCCCCCGCCGGGGCTAATCCCCGGGCATTAGCATTTTTTTAAAAAAATGGGCAAATTCCCTGGGGTGGGGACACATAAGCTGTCTAAATACCCCGGGTGGGGACAAAGAAAGACGGCAAATGCCCCGCCCCTGGTATCGTCGCCTTCCAACGCTTTTGCAGATTTTTATTTATCAGTAAATAAAACGGTCAACTGTTCAGTATTTTAATACAATGGTATTAAAGACTTCAAGGACAACAGTACGTTTTAGTTGATTTTGATTATATTGTATATTTCTTTATATTTTGTTTTTAACAGTTTGCTAGAAGATTGCGTGTCATTAAATATTTTCTTGTTTAAAAGCCATTGATTTTGAATAGTTTAAGCTCGCAAGATCTGTCTTGAAGATCCGATCATTTGAATTCATAAACCTTCAGTATTTTAACTCTACTTTCATGAACTTAAAAATTGCTAAGCTAGTTTTGAATGCGAAATTCAAAATAGTCGTGTTCACGCAGTGTTCACGTCAACGATTGCTTTGTGATAAACAGAATATAGTTCACCTTGTCGCTTATATTTATATGCTTCCAAGTAATGAAGAAATATCTAAAATTGAGAAAACATATCTTGTCCCTGATGGACAAGCCAGTCTTTGGCAAAGGCCTCGTCCTTCCCGATAAACTTATCATGTCTTTTGAAAACGTGTCAAATGCCCAGGGGTCGCCCCGGGGTAGGCTAATGCCCAGTCCCCGGGGCTGCGATAAAATTGTGAATGCCCCACCCTCGGGACTGACAACGTGAGCAAAAGCCCCGCGGTTGCCCGGGTGGGGATGGGCACCGCTGGAATTGACTGATGCATTAAAGTTGTACCTCGTCACTTTAAAGGTGTATCTCGTCACTTAAAGGTGTACCTCGTCAATTTAAAGCAAAACTTTTGACTTGAACATGTTCCTCGTCATTTTAGAGATCATTTTGTTCAACTTCACTTAAACGCAGTGTAGGTCTTCACTTTCAAGATGTACCTCGTCAATTTAAAGGTGTTGGTCTTCACTTTAAAGGTGTTGGTCTTCACTTTAAAGGTGTTGGTCTTCACTTTAAAGGTGTTACTATTCACTTTAAAGGTGTTGGTCTTCACTTTAAAGGTGTTACTATTCACTTTAAAGGTGTTGGTCTTCACTTTAAAGGTGTTACTATTCACTTTAAAGGTGTTGGTCTTCACTTTAAAGGTGTTACTATTCACTTTAAAGGTGTTACTATTCACTTTAAAGGTGTTACTATTCACTTTAAAGGTGTTGGTCTTCACTTTAAAGGTGTTACTATTCACTTTAAAGGTGTTGGTCTTCACTTTAAAGGTGTTGGTCTTCGCTTTAAAGGTGTAGGTTTTCACTTTAAAGGTGTTGCTATTCACTTTAAAGGTGTTGGTCTTCACTTTAAAGGTGTTGGTCTTCGCTTTAAAGGTGTTGGTATTCACTTTAAAGGTGTTGCTATTCACTTTAAAGGCCACACACTTCGATTTGTCCTATTTGCCGCGCCATAGTAGTGATGGAGTGAAATCGGCCCACCACTACATACAACTTGAAAAATAATTTTCCAAGTTCAAAATGACTTTCTAGTTACTTTCACTTTTGTGAAAGAAAAATAAATGGGAAAGAAGAAAATGTGAAAGGAAAAGTGGGACTCAGGCAATAGTCAGCGGATGTTGCTGAAAGGCACATTTCGTTTTGCATACATGACGAAGAAACACAGCCGACCGAACCATGTGAAGGGTTGATTTTTTTGAGTCAGGCGGAACGATCCTCGATAAAATGCTGTTATTCTGCCCAACTTGTTCTAATGTTTTGACTGTGGAGGAGGGCACCGGACCTTCTTGTTATAGATTTGCCTGTCAAACGTGCCCTTATGTTTATAATATAACGAAAAAGGTAAACTTGTAGTTTTATTACGTGCGTCATTTTCCATGCGCCATTAGCTTACTTTACTAATGATGTTGTGTTTTGTTGTTTAAGTGTTAAATGCATAATATCACTTAGTCCTATTCATGCAACCAAATCAAAAGAGAGAATAACAAAGTTAGCCCTGAAGGGTACATGCAACTAAACTGCAATTAAGGACTTATCAGTTGAAATCCAAATGGTGAGATTACTATCTGAAAATGAGAAATAGTTCAGTTGCCAGAGACTAGTTCTTGGGTATAACCTGAACACTCTGAACACCGGTCTGCAGACTCCTGGGCACCATTGACTGGGTCCATGGGCTTCCTTATGGACTTGGACCACCCCAAAAATAGAATATGAAGAAAGGTAAATTATTAAGGTGATTCCCTAGTTTTCCATTGCGCATCCCCACTGCGCACGATTTTTGCGTCAATAGCGCACGCAAATGAGCACGCGCGCACAAAACGTAAGAGATTTCCCTCAAACTAAGCTCGATAGCGAGATAAATGCTCGTTTTCTCGTAAACGAGCACGGTGAGCCCCACTTTTTATTTTATAAATTCAATGAGAGCAATATCCTTAATAGCTGAGAAAAAAATTGGCAGAAATCTATGGCTACTTTTTTGGCAAATGAAATAAATGCTACAGATAGAGACGTAACGGGCTCAACAGAGTAAGTCCAAATTATGTTTCCTTTAAAGGATAAAAATATTAATTAATAATGCAAGGTATTTGAAGCCATTTTTTCTGGGACGTAGATGAATAAACAATCAAAGAAAGTTCAACTCCGTGTGATATAACACGCCGCATTGGAAAATAATCGGGCTTATTTGTTGTGCATGGAGGTCACCTAAAGTCACCTTAATAACTGTATTTGTCAGCATTGTGGCGTGAAAACAAGCACGGTGACCCCCTCTTTTTATTACGTTTTTAATGTCTCCTTGTCTTGTAACATCAACATACCAAGTTTCATCGAAAATCTATGGTGGGTTCTTTTACTAGGGAATTACCTTAAGATTTCACTTATGGGGTACATAATAGGTCACTTGTGTTGGTGAGATTTAAGGCATCACATTTCTGACAAAAAGAAGGAAAGTTCTTTGCACCTTCCATCTGTGGCTGAATCTGACTAGGAAAAGTGTGTTTTCACATTATTAGGTTTTTTTTTTTTTTTTTTTTTTTTAACAGGTTTGTTTGCATCTGTAATTCCCCCAGGCAAATTTTGAAGTCTGGGATGAGTTTACAAGCCCATGAGAGAATGGGCTAAATAAAATAGCAGACAGGAAGAAGCACAAATTTTAAAGCTTCCTGATCATTCATATATAGCCACAGCAAAGGAAATGGCAATGTGTAATGTTTAATGTTCACCAAAGTCTGAACCCAAGTCTGTCACATTTGCACAGCCTAAGACTCAAAATTTCATTGACACAATTGATCTTTTGGACAGCCCATAAGTGTATTCTTTATGTACTATTTTTTTCTTTTTTGGGGTGGTCAGTTGAGGGGGTATGTAGGGGTAGTCCATGGACCAGTCTGTGGGGTAGTCAATGGACTCAGCTCACAGTGGGGTCCAGGGACCAGGAATCAGTGTTTTAGGGCTACCCATTTCTTGGTGGTGCATCTATTTAGCAATTATGTTATGAGTTCTAGATTTCTACTTAGCAATTAGATGATGTCGTTGAGATTTCATCATGCATAGAAATCAAGAGCAAATATTCTAATTAGTTTAGTATAAATTTACTAGTCGTTCAAAACTTTATCTAAATTCTCACAGACAACCTGAAAATGCAAAGAAGTGGCCATCATTTTGTTAACAAGCGCACACTGCTATGTCAGTCACTATCTATGACAGAATAGATTGTGAGTAACATAGCCAATCAGAAACCAGCATTCTTGATAGAACGACAGTAGATTTATACTGATACATGATAGTTAATGAATGCGCAGCCTAAGTCAACTATCATGTACAGAAATAGAGAGCAAATAGTCTAATTGTTTTAGTAGAAATCTTCCAATAGTTCAAAACTGTTTTTCTAAAACCTCTTCGCACTCACCTTGAAATATCAAAATGTGGCCGCTATTTTGTTCTCAATAACACAATAACACTGCTAGGCCACTACTGACAGAGTAGATAGTACTTAGCATAGCCAATAAGTGAACAGCATTTGAGATATTTTACTAAATCTTATGTGTACAGTACACTTGAATACCATCTCTGGCACCTAAAGGATTCTTGATTTGTAATTATTGGTTTTACAGATATCCAGTAAGAAGTACCCTAAATTGAAAGAGGTTGATGATGTGTTGGGTGGAAAAGAAGCCTGGGAAAACGTGGATTCCACAGAAGGTAATGTTATGAAGATCTTTCATTGAGTGTTGGCGGTATGGAGTAGACAGTCTGGAGTTAACAAATGTCATCTTGGGAATAATGTTAAATTTTGACCCAAATTTTGAAATTGCCTTGGATCATGGATTGCTAAAGTCTTTTATCTTAAAAATTGTCACACAAATGTTGAACTCTATACAATTTTTTCAACCCTCCCTGAAAACTCCTCTGACCCTTGACTAGTGTGTTGTTCAAAGGATATAAATTTTAGAAAATATTGTAGCATAAATTAAAATTAATTAATTAATAACCTTTATTCATCCTTAGTCAGTGTTTGTTGCCAACAACCAGTGGGGCTGAGCAGTTCACATTCAGAAAAAGTAATTTTGATTAAATGTTTCAAAGCTTAAGACCCCACCCAAGTGGTAAGCGGCCAACCTGTTGGATATTTAAGGCCATGTCCAAGGTCTTCCATGGTACAACCCCATTGACCCTCTTGAACCCTGACCTCTGGATCTGAAATCTGGTTGCTCTAACCACTTGGCCATGCTGTCCTTAAAACCCCTGCTAAATTTCTTTGAGACTCTAAAACTTGGCATATGTTACTGTCCAAACAGCGCTTAATAACCAGAAAAGCTGATTACATTTACTTTCATAATGACAAGACTAGTGAGAGGAACCTGTATATTGATATCACAGACTATTTTATGTATCACTGGATTCCCCAGGATCTTGCGAGCAAACTTTTTCTACTCAAAATTTGGTAGGAAAATAATGTAGCTTTCTTTAACAGAGAACCCCCTTGAATCTAATTCCCATATCACCATAATGTTTATCTTATCTGTGGCTACTGTCCATGAGATTACAATGCTACAGGTCTTTCCCTCACCAATTATTTGAGCTTCCTTCAAATCCCCTCCCAACAGGCAAAACTTTGTATTAAATCTTGCTTGGTTCCCCAGTATCTAACTTTTATCCCTCTGCAAAGTCACATACTTGCACATGTAAAGCTGGGTGGGCAGTCACTGTTTGTAAAAGGAGCCTTCACTCCTTGCTCTGGAGGGTGAGGCAAGTTAGTCTGTTCATTTTTTCCCAATACAATTTCTTCATTACCTTAATTAGTTTGTTTGCATTAAACTTACATTTGGTCTGTCTGTGTCGTGTAGGATAGTAATATTTGTTTTGTATTTGAAACAGAACGTTGCCCCAAGTGTGAACACGACAGAGCCTACTTCATGCAGATCCAGACCCGGTCAGCAGATGAACCCATGACAACCTTCTACAAGTGCTGCAAATGCGGGCATCGTTGGAGAGAATAACACATTTTTTTTCAGTTTTGATGAGCAATTATGTCTCATGTCTGTCTGAAATGAAGTAAGAAAATGAAGTGAAAAAATATGAATAGAAGTGATAAAGATTCAGCCAAGAGGCACTGGAAAAAAAGATGAATTTTAAGTTTAAAGTTGCACTGGGACCCTCTGAGAGAAAGAACAAACTCGATAAAATGAGAGGTTTGTGAGGAGAGACTGGGGAAAGCATGCAAGAATTGGTAGCAAGAGGAGTGGGGTGAGGATGCCAGTAAAAGTTATTGACAAAATATAAACATGAAAGATGACTGAGTTTCGCCGTTGTATTCCTTGTCTTTGTGGTTATTTTGATAGTGACAAGGCAGTTCAAATACGTAAGTTTGGTTGATTGATATTTACGTAACAGAGCACTTTTCCGCGTTTACATACCCTTATCTAAACACGAGGAGGGCTGGGGGAATTCGAGACAGTTATGCCCCCCTCCCCCCCCCCCCCCCCACGACCCTCTGAGTGTTAAGATGAGGCTATGTAAACACGGAAAAAGTGCTATATTGCTTTTATAAAATAATTATTTAAAATACGTGCAAACCCGAAACGTCACAACCGTGTTTACATACTTTCATCTAGACACAGCTATCGACCAATGAGAGCACGCGTAGTGGCTCAGTTATTTTATACAGTGTAATTTGCTATACGAACCATGAGGCTGTTTTACGGTCATCTTACTTTACGTTTTGCGCATTGCGGTCAAAAAAATCTTCCTTCTATATAGTCTACTTCTTTTTTTCGGTGTGTTCTTCACCAGCATTTTACTTGCAGCAAACCGAAAGTCATTGTAAATTACAACAGTCGAAGAAATGTAGAATCGCGTGAAACCGCGGTTTCTTAGCAGAGTTGTTGCTACATGTAAGTAGAAGCGTAATCCGACAGACCGACGTGGCAATCTTCGGAGTACTTCGGGGTACCTCGTGCAATTTGGGATTTGATAAAAGCAGTCGGAAACTGTTCGGTTGCTTCTGTGTTGTTAGGCAATTTCTGGGTCTTCTTGCAAAACCTTTCTTACGAAAAGAAGTTTGATTTGCATGAAAATATAATGAACCTGTAGACGGATTTCATTTTCGTATGAATGGTTTAACTCTAATTAAGACTCGTTTTGGCCTATTGTCTTTCCTTCGGCCTAGCTAGGTAAACTTGATAGCAAACTCACTTCTCTTGGAGAGAAGTAAATATGACTACGTTAATTCATATAAGCTGAATATCGCAGTTAAAGCACCCGCAGTGTTTCCAGTGCGTGATGACTGCATGGGACCTTAGATGCGTAAGCCTGATCACTTGCCAGGTTTTGATCCATTAATCCATTCTTTAATGTCCATTTCTTTCTCTGTGGACAAGAATCCCTTACTACTGGCAGGAAAACGCTGAATACCGTTCTGAATAAACAAACAGTCCTGGAGATTTGTCTGTGTTCCTTTGTTTGGACGTTCCCTAGTAGATTTCCGTGCGTGTGCGCGTTTCGTGTGCGTCTTCCGCGCCGGAGTTCTTTTCACAACCGACTGTTGACTCGCAGCTCCTGTATCCGAGCCCAGTAATAACGTAGGCGTAGGTATGTACAACGGGAATGCCAGTGTATCGGTGTTACCATACTCTGTGTTACAATCGGCGATATCAGCCTCGTGTACATAGGCACAAGGAGCTGTGTAAGAAGCATTCGAAATAGAACTCGCCAGAATGACGGGCAGATGAAGCGAAGAAGTATCGTAGGCTTTGCTCAAAACGCTGCCGGAGTCGCTATGAACATGTCCTCGTTCGTTATTCGCCACATGCTCAGCGTTTGACATCCAGAGTATAAAGTTGAGTTCTCTCATGGAACGATAACTTGCAAGCGGTGGAAGAGCTGAGTCAATGGTTGAATCCTTCTGGAAACGAAACCAGCGATAACCTTTGTTGTAGTCGTAGTTTGACATATCAATATGTCAATGAAGGGTCCTGGAGCTTTACCTCTCCTTACTATTAACTTCAACCTCGATTTCTCGCAACACTCAACCCCTAGAACATGCCGTTTGAACCATAAAGATGTCCCTGAACACTCGAGATCAACCGTGTACTGTACCAATTACCATTCACGTAACACTGAACTTCGAGTTTTTGTGGAAATGAATATACAGACGCTCTTTGCAAATATCAAATCATTTAGCGTTTATAGACAAACAAGCTTTGTCTGTACTCATTGTAATAACAAAAGATGTAATTCCGCGAGATTAAGTTGTCTTTTGTTGAAGTATTGTGTATTCTTGGATAACTGTTTTTGGTGTTAATTATGTCTGAACTTGCAGTGACGTCAGAACAGATGTTTACATAGGCCTTTTCGATGTACTGTACAAGAATTCCAATTTGGCTGCGGGGCTAGGGGGAACAAAGCAAAATAAGTAAAGCAATCATTTATCCTTCAATCGCGATGTGATTTCTTTTGTTTAGTTCTCTCAAGCCTCCGAGCCAAGTTAGAGTGAACTTCATTATTAAAACTAGGTCACTGGATTATGCAATTCGAGAGTTTTCATTGGCAAAACCATCATGAATTATACCATGTTCTACAAACCCGTGACCTCCGCGAAAACCGGTGCGATGCTCTACCAACGATGCTCTACCAGATTTATTGAGTTCATATCTTCCCGAGAGGAGTGAAATGTTGTGAAGTATATGAAATAATTCATATTTGAACTGCGGTTGTAGATGAAAGTGAAGAATGATCATCGCAGTAAATTTTCCAATAAGCAATTGGAAAGAAGAAGTCTGAAAAAATCAGGGCTTCAACGGGATTCGAACCCGTGGCCTCCGCGAATACCGGTGCGATGCTCTACCAAATGAGCTATGAAGCCGCTCATTGGGAGCGAGGTCAAGCTATTGAGTTCATATCTGATTTTTCAGGCTTCTTCTTTCCAGTTGCTTAATTGGAAAATTTACTGCGATGATCATTCTTCACTGTCATCTACAACCGCAGTTCGAATATGAATTATTTCATGTATACTTCACAACGGTAAATTAGCCAATCAGATTGCGAGACTAGTAGCAATTGTAGTGTGTACATTTCAGAAACTTAGTTGTTATATTTGTATTTTATATGTAAAGATTTAATTGTTAAGTATAGTTAGTTAATGTTCACAGTGATGGGTAACCCTTGTAAATCATAACATATTCTCGGTTTTCGCCAGTCATGTGGTCAAAATCGTAGCCATTCAATGAATAAAGTCAAGAACCTGGGATTGATATATAAACAACCTCGCCAAGAATCAGGTCTCTGCTGTTTCTCATTCGCGCGTTATTTGCAGAAGTGTGTCACCCAAATTTATAGAGCCTTGTATGCAGACGCCATGTTTGTGTCCTTCTGAGGGACACAAACATGGCGGCCGTAAAGTAACAGAAACATCTGTCACTGAGTTTTGCTATTGAAACGAAAAATAATTACTCTAGAGTTCCGACACATTGAAAGAGATGTTTCTTATAGTGAAAGCACTGTTCAGTTAGCAAAAACTGAAGTGATAGCTCATATTTTGGAATATGATTACGTCACATGAAAACCGAGAATATGTCTGGATTTATGAAAACGGTGTTAAAAAACTGGCGCCCTAAGCGGACGTTTTTTTTTCCAAACTTGACGATATAAAAATTAATGGGCAAGTCAGTCTTTTTCTCCTCCACTCGTTTATCTTTCTTATATTGCTCTCCTTCCCCCATTTTTTCTCTTGTGCATGGCTTAGATCAGAGGTCTTTAGGAGTTGTGAAATCAAAGTGAAATATGGGTCATTTGGCGCAAATTATCGCCATATATGGTTTTCGTAAATCCAGTAATTTATTGCACAGGATAATCCAAAAGCTCTGGAAATATCCTAGTCTGATTCCAGATGCCTTGGAAAGATCAATAGTAATTGGACACGCTCACATGCCTTTCCGTGGAAATATATATCTGGATTTATCGAAACGGTGTTAAAGAACTGGCGCCCTAAGCGGGCGTTTTTTATAACAATAATAAAAATAATGATAAAATTCAATAAAAACTTTGTTCAAAAACTCACATATTAATTGCATAAGTATTTCCGATCAGCTAAAAGCTATTCAGTTGTTTCACTAAAAAGCCGGATAGAACTAATAACGCCAGTGGAAAAAATTCAGTTGCGAAAGCAAACAAAATATCGACAGGAAAGTTCCCTTGTAATTAGTTCTAAAAATCGGCCAAGGCATCTATTTTTATATTTTTATTGCCAAACGGTCTGACTCTGTAATAAAACGTAAAGATATTTGACAGCTTAGTAAGTCACAGGTCGTCCAATATGGTGGATGGTTTACCTCTGTTTTCTGGTCTATGTCCTCAGTCATAAAAAAAAAATTAAAGACCCAAAGGATAATGAAAGGCGGGAGGATTATCTTTGTGCTTTTTTTTGGTCCCATCCGGACAACCTTGATTATTAAACACGATTAGAATTACAGCTCATTCGCTTAAAAGGTCGTGCAAAATTGCAGAACTAGCACTCGCGGGAGTGCACGTAGTTTCAGCTATAGTAAGTAAAGATTTTAGTATGGGAATTGGTGCATGAAGTTGACGTCAACGCATTTCAATCCCATCATCCTTCGCGCCGGGCAATGTTTGCGTTGCATAGTGAGGTCAGGGGATGAGTGAAACGAAACTGGGACGAAACAAACACTTAGCACGTGTTTTGTGCCCTTTCGCGGTTTCCTTAATTAATTAGGTCAGTGTTCCGGCATGCTTGATATCTGGGCACTAGTTCAAAGAATTTGAGCGTGCAGTATTGCATGAGAAAAGCACTGCCCCAGCCATAAGAGATTAATTAGCGTGCCAGTTACAGCAGAATTGTTCTCTACCACAAGAAAAAGCGAAATCGTAATAACAGAGGGCATCGTTCTCAGTTTTCGACCCACGGTGACCTCAATTTGCGTTATGATTAGGCAGCCCGAGGGATTTTCCTTTTTCAGGTGACAAATAATTTCAGTACAATGATGACAGGGCAAATATTTCTTGCCCCTTTATCTCCACTTTTCCTCATCGCTTACCTTCTGTCATCGGTTTGTATCGTTTTAGCTCAAGGCAAACATCACGCAGAAGTAGATAACAACTCATACGATGTCCAAAGGGGAGGTTTGTGGGACGCTTTGGTAAACATTTCCCGCAGCGAAAGTAAACAATCTGAAGTGCTTAGAACAGATAATCAACAAAGCTTTAGCCCAATTTCCAACAAAATGCAAGATTTTATATTATCCTACATATTAAATCCCTTCATTTGTGTTCACCACTGTCACAATCGCAGGGATCTCGGCGAAGAGCGCTACCGGCTACGCCAAACATTTTTCGCACCGTATTCTAGAAAAAGAGATCAAATCGCGATACTATGTTGGTTTTTTACATTCCGAACTGTTTCAAACTGCGATCGAGGCAAGCCTCGCGCGCGAAACAACAAACTCTGCCATGTTTTTTATTCAAACAATCAATTCGCCTGTACCGCATGCTACGCGTGGACGACAAAATACGTCAGTAAGGCGATTGGATTACGATTAGAAAGAATGAAACGCAAAGAGACCTGAAGTCATGAACAGTTTCAAGTCATCTCCGCTGTGCAATAGCGTAAATGTTTCAAGGTTTTAGCCTTTAAGGGACGTGTTGAATGAGCAGTTTTCAAGGGACAGAAGCCCTTGATGGTTACTTGGCTTTTCATAGACGGGAAGCGATTAATTGTGCCTAAGTAAGTACATTGTAGCTTCTCTATTTCTTGAACTCAATATTGTTTTAACATTGCACAAT
>CBDDTI010000583.1:0-10316 GCA_965233585.1 bacterium | reverse complement strand
CACACCCAGTACAAGCTTCAACCCACCTAATCTCGTTCCCAGATCTCTTGTGAACGAGATTACCCACCTTCAACAGGCAGGGATGTCCTGGAATGTGGAAGAAATCCGCATTGTGCGTCAGCCTTAGAGCAGTTCCACAGACCTACATGCTATAGTGTGCATTGTCACGCAACAAAAAATAAAATCAAAAACCTTGAAGTGGATAAAGTCAAGAAACTGTGATTTTGTAGAAGATAAAAAAGGAAAACAGTTCTCCAAGGTTGACCCAAAGTTGAGATATTCGTCGAAATGTTCCGCGCAAAATTATAGAGCTTAGTATGGAGCCGCCATGTTGGATTACCTCCTTGGTCCTCCAATATGGCGGCCGTGAAACGGTTTAAACATCTGGAACTTACTTTGGCTATCTAGTCGACTGGTTTACTGAACCGAGCCAAAAAAAACATCAGTTACACAAGCACTTTTCCATATATTTTAACTCCTAAAATGTCTAAAAATCACGAGATAAGTGTATATTTTTTGACAAACGCAATCTTAGCTTTATTTCACTCGCCGCTATAACTTCGAAATTCAAAACGCGCGGGTGTTCAAACAGACGCTATTGAGCTGGGAAGATGTAAACAGATATAAATTTAGTACCCCTCATGAGTGATGAGGTTAAAACCTTTACTCGCTCTTTAGTTTTTGATTTGAGAATTTGATGACGTCACCTGCACACACTCTGTATACCCTTTTTACCAAAGATTTCAAGTTTGCGGTTAAACTGTCTTGTGTTAACATCATAAAGCGGTACCGAACAAGAATAGGCCTGCGTACCAAGGATGAAGTCCCATCACAAGGCACACTATAGCTATAGCATTATATTGACTTGACTGCGTCAGATTTTTTGTAGTTATATTTTTAAGATACATCATACACGGGCCTTGGTTGAAGACACTATTTTCTTAAAATTATTTTCCCCGAACATAATTAATTCTTAAAATTAAAAATTACCTTAAACATTTGCACATGTACAAGACCTGAATTTCTTGACAATTTGAGACACGCTTACAGTTAACAAGATTCCCTCCCACGTTACCAACGATTCCCCTACGCGAAAAATACTCTCATATTTCCTAGAACAGAAAATGACTGCTTAATTACCGACCACAGCAATGAGCGCATCACATACATGTTGACCAAAGAATCTGAACTGAGAATTAATATTACAATATAAAAAGAGATTTAACGCATGCTTCCCTAACATGTAGTAATGCGTCATCAGAATAAAATGTCTGGCTCGAATCATTGACTCTAAGAGTGCAAGAAGTGGGACGCAAAAACAGTCACGTTTGTTTTGTCGCCCAGCTTAAATAAAAATAATTTTTAAAACTCTTTCGAACTTTGTTGTGGATGCAGCAATACTTCCAGGAAAATTCTACAAGGCAGTCATAAGAGGAAAGAACGAAACTACACGAAAATATTTCTTTTCGCGTGGTACAGACGTTCATCTCATAAAGAAGAACATTAAATCTAAATCTATTTACAATTCTTTTTTCTTACGGGACAAAAGCGATGGATTATGAAAAGAATTCTGCACGAGTACTTCTGGGAACATTGATACAACAACTTTAGAATCCTGTCGGATTTACGACGCTAAGTCCAATAAATTTTTCAAAAACAATTTTTCCTGAATAAGCTTTCGCCGTGTACTAGTCTGGCGGCTCAAACCCAAACCAGCCGGGAATGGCAAGACAAGAGTGAAACCTAAGCATTGTTCACTCAAAAGGCGTCCACTTTCGTTTGACATCTCACCAACGAAAAAAAAATTACTGATTGCCATCGGTAATCAAATACCAACTTCTCCAAACCTTCCTATAATAAATTACAATAAATTGGCAAGTAATTAATTGGACGATCACATAACAACTTACTGCCCAACCAAATTCTCCTTAGGAGAATTAAAGAAATGTATCGATAACAGTAAGGAGAAAGTTGACGCTCATCTTGGCATAAAATGCCAAGAGAAAACAGCGCCGCAGAAAGACGCTTCATTAATTCAAGTCGCCTCCTATAAACGCATTTGTGACACACTGAACTATCCTTTAGCAGGATGTGCGCTGTTCTCATTCCCAGGCTCTTCTTACATCCCGGATCTTGGAAACGAGGTTGAGCGAAAGACAGCGAAGTTTTGCCCCCTTTCCTTGTGTCCTCTATTCACTTCAAATAAGCGCCTCAGTCGCTCTGCCCACAGTACAAGGCTGAGAGGGACTTCTGTGTAACCGTTGTCTTATTTTAGGTAGTCTTTCTAACGTTCTCAGTAAATTGCTGAAAGTGGGTCTATCATCTGGTTCCAACGCCCAGCAAACTGTTAAAGTATCCTGAAAAAAAGAAAGAAAATTTCGTGAAACCTTTGGAAAATGGCGAAACAAAATATTTAGCATGCCGCGAGTGTATATCAGAGGAAAAAGAAAAACATCTGAGTACCCAGCCGGATTTAAACACACCGGCTGAGCAAGCTAACCACTGAGACTTTTGAACTGGGCTATTTACTATGTTGATATGCGGCACGCGTCCTGCACGCTACTTGGATCAGCAGTGAAAGAGACAGTCCAATAACAAGTCCTTTCATGTAACCTGTTCGACTTGTACCATCTATCCAAACAGTCCCTTGTGCCAATAACAAGTCCTTTCAAGTAACCTGTTCGACTTGTACCATCTATCCAAACAGTCCCTTGTGCCAATAACAAGTCCTTTCATGTAACCTGTTCGACTTGTACCATCTATCCAAACAGTCCCTTGTGCCAATAACAAGTCCTTTCATGTAACCTGTTCGACTTGTACCATCTATCCAAACAGTCCCTTGTGCCAATAATAAGTCCTTTCATGTAACCTGTTCGACTTGTACCATCTATCCAAACAGTCCCCTGTGCCAATAATAAGTCCTTTCAAGTAACCTGTTCGACTTGTACCATCTATCCAAACAGTCCCTTGTGCCAATAATAAGTCCTTTCAAGTAACCTGTTCGACTTGTACCATCTATCCAAACAGTCCCTTGTGCCAATAACAAGTCCTTTCAAGTAACCTGTGCGACTTGTCCCATCTATCCAAACCGTCCCTTACGCTATCTGTTCGTACAGTACCACACGAGCTCTCCCATTGCATAAAAAAGACTTGAATATCGCTAACATTGAGTTTAAAACTAACTTACGATGGCTCACCAGTTCTGTGCCAAACGATTGTTAAGTACTTCAAAAACGTTACACTGTAAGGACGTCGCGAAAAACAGTCGCATTATGTGCCATGTAATGATGCATGACTGTAGCTTTGTTAATACATGTGAACTGTTTTGTTTCCGTCACTTTACACTACCAGAACCAAAGTTTGTCAAAACATACCTTGACCTCCCGAGGAACATCCACATTCGCTAGGGATTGTTTCAATCCTTTTCCCACTTGCCAGATAATTGCTTCAGGAATTTGTTTCTTGAACGGCCATGAGCCAGAACACATCTCGTACCAGACAGTCCTAAACAAAAACCAACAGCAGATAATGTCAGTTCAAACTTGCTTCTGCATTTTCCCCTGCCAAACACTTCCGGCACTCCGTTCTTGTTTTCCCGCGCTTTTTCCCCCGCCAGTCACTTCCGCAACTCGGTACTTGTTTTCCCGCGCTTATTCCCCTGCCGGTCACTTCCGGCACTCCGTACTTGTTTTCCCGCGCTTTTTCACTCTTAAAACATTTCCCGTGCTTGCCATCAGTTACATGTTCATGCATTTGTTCTGATTGGTTTATTTCAGTATTCGTCCGCTGTTCATTGTGTGACTACTGGTTCTGCGATTTATTGCAATTTTATCTTCACTAAGGTGGATAAGAAGTATAGCCTCCCTCCAGTTCACTTTTAACTTAACTTGAAACTGAAGGGAGAACGAAGTAGTTTAAAGGAGCTAGTCACCGTTTGCATATCTTAAGGTGGCCGAACACAGTTTTCTGGAGCTAATTCTCCATAACTTTTAAACTTTTATGCTTTGGCGCCCATTTTTTGCAAGAGTCAAGATTGATTACAGAAGTATTTATTCTCGCATTTTGACAAGGGTGCATGCTGTTGCCATGGCAAAGGGGCTGGTTAAAAACAAGGCTTAAATAATGGTTTTTGTTTATTTTAAAAAAATCCAGTCGCTAGATTGTTTTCATCTTTTGCACACTACGAGTTGACATTAAATCCCTTTTGTCAACACTGTTCTAATAAAATTTTGACATAGGCGATTTCCGTAATTCGCCGTTAATCGTTTCCTGTATTATTAAAAATTCCCATGTCAAAATTCAGATTTTTCGTGATAGATCATTTACGTGGTCTCTGATCTATTTTTTTTTGCCAAATTTCTTGAAATTCTAACGACTGGATCGCTAGAAAACGGCAGGTTTCTGCTAAAGCAATCGGTATCAATTTTTCGAGCAACTGGGCATGCGTTGCATTTAACTGGGTTCTTTCGGTAACAAACAAAAGCTAAAAATGCTGGGTTCTTTGCATCGTTACCTTTTGTAAGATATCGTTGTAATAAAATATTAAAGCCATCAATACACTGCATGCAATTATAGAGAAAAATAACACAGATAGTGCGGGTGTTGAGTAAATAAAATGATCGCTCTGTTGACGGCATGTTTGTTTTTTGAAATCCTTGTGCACTTGCTAATTTGCATCAGCAAAAGCGCGCGCTAAAACTGTGTCTTAAAAGGTTTAGCCTTGCCTAGTTCCTGTACGACTCTCTCCCAGGCCTTCGCGGTCAATTGATTTCGGTGACGTTCTCAGACGATCGCCCCGGGCCACGTGACCCAAAACGAATGACCGAGGCGTAATATTGAGGCCTAGAAACTAGGCAAGGTTTAGCCTAAATTTTTTCAAGTTCGTTGTTTGTAATTCGTGTTAATCTTCTCCATCCTTAACCATCCTTGTTCCTTTATGGTTTACTATTATCTCTTTGATGTTTTTCTATCTTAGTAAACTACTATTTTTAGTTATCTTCATATGAAAGGTAATTTTCTACGAGGAAAAAAACCTCAAAATGCCCAGCGCTGTAATTGAACTTCAATAAGTAAAGAACTATAAACATCTTCCCAAGTGCTGAAGTGTTTAAACCCGCAGCTGTGACAAGTGACTGTGACTTACCCGAAGGCGTACATATCGGTTGCAAAGGTGAACTGCGACGAATCCGGCGCATCTTGTTGCGTCGTCAGTGAGCGAATAATTTCAGGAGCTAAATACGGCAACCATCCTTCTGGGATCATCAGCATACCCGGTCTGACTGACTTGGTGGTGAGGCCAGCCACACTGAACAGGCCAAAATCAGTGATCACCACGCGATTATTCAACTCCAGAAATACATTTTTCGACCGTAGATCAGTGTGTACGATGCCTCGAGCGTGAAGATATCCCATCCCCTGCGGATACACATGAACACAGCGTGCAGGCGCAAAAGTCGTCAGGGAATTCAGTTTACTCTATGAGTTTTGCAAATTCTCACGTAACATACTTTTCTTAAAGCGGGAAGATAATGTGTGGCTTTATTAGCTCAGTTATAGGTTCAAATCTCTGAATATATTTTTAAGCCTAGGAGTATTGCTGCTTCCCCCTGGGTGGAATGCTAGCCCATTGCAGGGCTATATCCTAGAATTATGTCACGTTCAGTATACTTAACATTGTGCCGCTACAAATCAGTGTATGTCGAAGGTCAAGTCTGCATACAAGCCGGTTTCAGTAGAATGAAGCGACTAGGTGTATTCTTACTCCCCCCTGGATGGGATACTAGTCCTTCCTAGGGTTACCCCCAGCATTTATTTCGCCGGTACCCATTTATACACCTGGGTGGAGACAGGAGACATCCCAAAGATTCCGGTTAGGGCTCGACCCGGACTTAGTTCAACCGCTGAGACTAACCTGTCACCAATCACGCCAATGCGCTTTCAAACTTGGACACAGAAGGTACGCTACACGTATCTAGTGAGTTTATGTGGGCAACTGGTTCGTTACACGGGTACTATTCTGAGTGTAAGTGTTGCACGACAAGCAGGTAACACCCCAGCTAAAATAAAATGTTAGTTACGTGATAAAAGTGGTGCTTGGATGGAAATAAGGAAAGCTTCTCTTACCTGAGAAATCTGAGTACAAATCTGCGCGATTTTGGGCAGTAGAAAGTTAATATCCTTTCTCACATGTATATGAGTGTAAAGAGAAAATCCACGGCACATGCTATGAAGACACAAATAAGATGTTTTTAACAAAAGAATATGAGAGACGTTTAAGGACACCAGGCACGCAATAGAGATTCCTACGATCCCAGTCCCCGAATCAAAGTGCAAGCCACTGATAAAGAGCAAATCTGAACAAGTACACGATCGCTTACTGCTGCTCAAGCTCCACTTAATAAGTTGGCAATTACTGTTCCCAAGGAGGAATGATATACTACAGTAGCATGTACCTCAATAATTTTACGACTCCAGCAAACCAATCAAGGAAAACGAAAGTTAGAACACAGTTGAAGCATGTTGCTGATAATATCATGAGTGAAAAATTACTCCTTAATAATTGGGCGCGAAATTTCAGTGTTGATCTATTTTTTTAAGACAAAATTACGCAATTGCCAAGACAATGTTTGGTGCGAGATTTCTCGATACAATTAAAAAAGTCCGGAAACCCAGGATTGTAAGAGTACAATGTCACTCATGATATTTCACGGCAGCTACGGTATCATGCTAGCAGGTATGCCACAGTGAGGCTTACATGACGTATCACGCTAACAGGTATGCCACAGTGAGGCTTACATGAATGTCATAGCCTACCTGGTTATAATAGCGAGTTTTGGTGGGTCCATGCACGCGCCCATGAATAGCACCACATTTTCATGGCGAGTCTTTCGAAATGTTCCAACTTGGAACTTGAAGGCATTCAGCTGTTCTTCTGTTGGATTCTCAATCTCGATCATCTTGACTGCCACTTCACCGTGCCAGTGACCCCTGCAAAGTAAAACGATAGACATCACTGTCAGGAAAGCATCCACACTATTTGAACATGTTACAATCATGAATTGCAGAGCATCACGAAAGGTATACATTTATCACGTAACGTAACGCGTCTTACGTGTTTGTGTACATAGACTTAAAACAAACATGCTAAAGGGAGTTACTTTTAGTGAGGGTCGTACAGGGGAGGGGGGGGGGGGTCCTCTGGGACGGTTCATCTGGTTCATGAACGCAAAATATAGACGACCACAGATCACGGGTGTAAAAATTTCGTTTCCCCGAATCGCGAAAATAAGCAAGTAAGATACTCTTTTTAATGACCTGTTCTTACACTAGAAACAGTGTTTGAAGATAACAAAATCGCGAAAGGCTAAGTCAAGGCTTCATATTGCAAATCGCATAGACGATTCTTACCATTCGGAAGACTTGCGTCTCAAAATCACGTAGAATAGTGGTAAAATCACGAATATCAGTTAAAAACTCAGGTTCTTCACGGATCACGCAAAACCTTCAGGTCACGAGTCACGAAGAATAATTTCGTAAATTCACGAAAAATAACATCAGCTAATCATGCATGCATCACAAGAATACCCCTGTACCACCCTCTTTTGTGCTGTAATGTCTTCAAACTAAACATTGCTTCACTGCAGCGAATTGCCAAAATTATACATAATGTATGGCAAAAGGTGGTATTTCCTCACAATGGACAGTGCACAGTGTACAGTAGTTCGCCAGACCATTTGCCGGCCATAGTTAGACATCCGGCATAGTTATAGTTTGTTTGAAACAGTAATTTTCTTCCTCTATGTTATTTCTTTTAGTTAATTATACATGTTGTAACTCAATCCACTAGCTGTTTAAGCTAACCATCTTTGAAAGAATTTATACATTCAATAATTATAATTACAATACTCAAAAACCATTCCAGCTCACTACATAATAGACTTGCCTGTAAACTTTTCCAAATCTGCCACTGCCTAGAGGACTCCATGCGATCTCCAGTTCTTCAAATGGTATCACCCACTCAGACATCAAGCTGCCTCTTTGCTGAAGAAGAAACAAACAAATAATAGTGTTGGTTTTCCATGCAAGCCTTGTGTCGAGCACTGCAGACTTTCGTCAAGCACTTACAACAAGGACAGAGGGAAGGAGGAAGTGATAAAGTAATAAAGTTTGAAGTTTTCAAGTTTTAATACAGGAGAGAGCAGAGAGGTCCCTGAAGGGTACATTTTTTAACGAAGTTTCTAGAACACAAGCAGGTCTTATACAGATTGGTCTGAATGTAGATACAAACAGCTATTTAGTTTTCAACGAAAGAGCACATAAAAGAAATACTGTACAAGGAAGAAAGAAATGACAAGCAGGCATTCAATGAGGATTTTGTTCAGAATAATGAATCATCAATCAATCAATCTCTGTCCATTTTTTATTCTTTTTTGTTCATTTTGGTTCCACTCCTGTTTATGCTTTAAATCCCAGTGTTAGCATTTATAGTTTCATTTCCACTTTACAAGCAAAAGTTCAAAAAAGGAGTACTTCGTGTGTAAATAAAGTTAGTCTACATTTAACCACCTTTATCTGTTTTATCTAGGCTCTTTATAACAATTCCTGAACTTAAGATTAGCATGTTTTAAAAAATTGTGTTTATTGAAATTTTCCCTACAACACTAATTTTACCATATTTTATTAGATGCAAGGCACCATAATTTTAAAAGTTTGAAAACTGTTCAAGGTATAGATTCACTCACATGTAAATCCCAAAGCATGTACGCTTTTCCAACCTTTCATTAAAAAGGCACACAAATTCTCAATTAGTTCAACAAGTTTATCCAAATGAGTAAATTTAACGGTTTGCACTATGACTACAGTATGTGATTATGAGGATTACTATGTGTAAGTTGTTAGGTTTAGTTAGTTAGTTAGTTCTCTCCACGCCATGAGGCGCATAAGGCTGTAACTTTCTCTCGCCAACTAGCTCTGTCTTGCGCTGCGCCCCTGACTTCTGCCCATGTTAGGTTTAGTGTGCAAGATAACACTGAAATTATGTTAACGTTATGGATTTAGAAATCATTGTGCATGTATTAATTAAATTTGAAAAATTATGATTTATGGACATTAGCCTTTGTTTAGTTTATTAAGTGCTGCAGGTAGTAGGAAGAGTCAACCAACATAACAAAGAGGAAGAAGTACAACGGACAGTGGAACATATTTGACAGGTGCACATAGAAGAATGTACTGTATATAGTTAATTTTCCCTACAATGACAACACTACATCACAGACACAACTACTATTAAGAAAAAGTCAATCCTGTCAGGTACACGTGGGTACAGTAGTGGATATAAGTAAATGAACAATGAAGCTTTTACCGCACACATACACAATTACATATCTATGTATGCTGGTTCTGCAAATTCACGTTATCATCGTACAAGTACATGTACAGTGAAAGCTCTCTTAATCAGATACTCCCTGGCCTGAAACCACCAGGAATCTGCTGAAAATACGTTCATGACAAAGCTATACATCCGTGTTAGACCTTAATTTCAGGACCAGACGTAATGTTCACTTACAGTGTACGGTAATAATGGTGTCTGACTAATTGGAGGCCCACTCAATGTTGTCAGACTGAGAAACTACTGTCCCCAGTACAGTTACATAATCAAAAATCAAGCATTTCTGGATTCTAAAACAGAATTTACGTAACATAATTCTATAAGTAACCTTCACCATTCTCCTGCCCCATGTTTTGCTCTCAGGGTCTACATCAGAGATTTGACTGTCCAGAGATTCAATGCTAGGAACATCCTCTCCTGACAATGTCTGTAAAATAACAAACCAAAAGACTTTAATCTTACACATTTTCATCAACTTTAAGACTTTATTTTGTAAGTTAATAATAAACTAAGGGGCTGCAGATTAAGCATAGCCCATGTGCAATGGGATATTTATTAATCAGATCCGAAATAAAATATGTACATGTACGAAAGGTTTAGACCAACTGTGATGCAGGCAGCATAAACAATGACGTTCAAAACATAATAAATCTCCTTCTTATAATCCACACATTTAGAACTATTTGGTAACTGGATTCTTAGAGGGGTAAAGGAATTCTTACATGGGATTATTCTATCCAGAAATCTTGTGTCACAGGATCTTAGAAACTTTCATATACAGTCCCGGCAGTGTACAAAACTGTGCACTGTCTGTGGCACAGACTGTATAAGCAATAAGGTTCAAAATAATAGTAGTGATAGCCCTATTCATAAATGCCTACCAATCTAAAATTATTTTGTATGAATTTAAATTTGCCTCACTAAACTC
>CBDDTI010000582.1:0-12378 GCA_965233585.1 bacterium | reverse complement strand
AAAAAATAAAACTTACCTCGACCCTCAGTAGACTGTTTGTCATGCAGGTACTAAAAAAATAAAACTTACCTAGACCCTCAGTAGTGAGTTCCATGTTACAGATGAAGAACATAAATCCTTTTGCTCCACCAGCTCCTCCCGCAACAAGTTCATTTACCCAGCCTGTTGTGACAAAGGTTGGCATTTGTGAAAAAATATACACCACTGGACTGTGCAGGCAAGTATTATAATTATTGTACAAAACCAAGAGGGAGCTGCATGGACGTACATGTGTATTGGCTGGTATTAAAGGCAAGAGCAAGCTTACTACTTGGTAGCTTACTACTTATGGTTTGAGCTCCTCACCTCTTGTTTTGAGTTCTGAAAGTAAACTTCCTTTACCCTCATGGCCAAGGAGGTGAGATATATAATGACAAGGCTGCAGATTAAAACGATAACATAGAGATTTAGGTCACCCTAAAAGGGGAGCTCCTGTAGCCCAATTAGGCCAACCCAGGATAAGGTTGAATTTTGATTTGAGTTTTGTAACTTTGCGGCACAAGGATTTCTGTATATTGTTAAGCCTTCTATTTTGAGCTTAATAATCACAAAACCAATACACAAAACAAAAGCTGCCAAAAAAAATTCTATATAAGAAACAGTCAAAATTTTATTTACTTTTAAACCAGGATTAGAGTTAACAGGCTTCTGAACAACCCAGCTCTGTTTTCAACAATTTTACCTGACATGAGCCCCTGATCCACTTGAAAACCAGCACTTGGTCAGAGGTCAACTTTTATAAAAACACATGACCTCAACAAGCTATAAACTTGAGTCCATAATATGGTCACAGGGTACTGGTCAGTGGATAACTTGATTTGACAGGTGTCAATTGATCATAACATGATGCCAGTATCAAAGAAGTACAAGGTAAGCTAAGGCTGCATGTCTCTGTCAATCTATTATTTGGAGGATGGCTGACATCTTGCATGACTTTACCGTCATTGCCGCTGTTGTGCGTGACCACGAGCAATACCGCTAGCCATGATAACCACGAGAAAATCAATTCATGGGTTTCCTGGGTTTCATGGGTTTTTTTTTCTATATGGGTATGGGGCTCTACTTAGCGGCCCTTTGGGCCACTGGAGCTCCACTACGATTGTCAGTATACACATGATGATGAAGGAACTGGAGAGTACTGGGAGCACCTGAGGTGATGCTGAAATGATTGCCAACAACAGAACCTGATGGAGGGCTATGGTGGAAGCTTTATGCCTCATGAGGAGCAAAGAGGATTAAGCTAACTTAAAGATAATTAGAAATAATTCACCTTTCATTTATATATAAATTAATACCATAACCAATGAAGATAAACACTGACTCCAACAGCAAACTAGTTATGGCAAAGTAGACAGTGTCGTGATGATTGTTATTTATAGTTTGGGATGATTTGGTTTTACCTCAGACAACTTTTTGATGGCGTAGTTCATGCATTTGTCTTGGACATGCTTAGAACTAAACAGATTACACACCTTTTTTGTTATGCTTACCTTACTATCATAGTGTGGGTTAACATCAGGGATGGGGAATGAAATGTTTAGGTGTTTTATATCTTTGATTGGTACTACTTTAAATTCTACCTTCAAAGGAAATAATACATCACCAAATTAGATTTTTAAATTGATATTAAAATGTTTTGAATTAAACAAGATAAATATATAAATAATGCTGCAAACAATGAAAATAATGTGGAGTGATGATGAGGAGAAATTATTACAGTATGATTACCACAATCATTATTTTTGTTTTATTTGTCATATGAAGATTCAAAATTCAGGTTTGAATTTCCAGAAGTTTTCAGAAAAAATGACAACCTCACCAGGTAGGACTATACCCAAATGTTTAGAAGTTTCTTACCAGGAATTTTCACTCTACTTGATTTTCCTCCCAGAATGTTTAGTTAAATGGTTTGCTTTTCAGAAATTTCCACAATTTTCGTGTTGTCTGAAAACTAAAAAATCCCAGGACATAATTTGCATACCAATTGTCCCTTTTTGGAAAATTTTCAGAATTTTTCCCAATCTAATCTACTTACAGACTTACAAACTGTCAAAGTACACCACAAAGTTATAGTGTTATAATTCCTTCTCCTGGTTTCTTTCTCACCTGCAAATGTTCATCACTATAAGGGTGATCAGGAAACTCAGGAATGATGACAGTTTTATCCACAGCGTCTGAAAACAGCTTTATTACCAGGTTTGTCAAGTCATCAAGTGATTCTGAGAAAAGAAAATAATGTGTATGATTGTTAAATAGATTTATTAATAGAGTTTTAATTTTTGAAACATGTACTGACGAATCACGTATTTTCAATCATTTATTTGAACATTCCTACTAGAATGTGCCACACATGTATAACAGTATTGCTGTAACTTGGCGACCAGTGGACTAACTCTCACCAAAGTTTCCTTAAATTTCTAGCACACTGTTTTATATTCAATAGCTATTTAATAGACTGTACTTACTGTTACATCTCTTGTATTACATTTAATCTATTTAATAAATATTCTAACTTGTTACTGAATGAGTAAACCATACTATACCTCGGCCTAGAACAGCCAATGCCATGATATTGGCAGAGTAGGATGAACTGTGAAATTTGAGTAGTTCATCGCGAACACTGAGGCCTTTCTCCTTTGGTCTGGTTTCAAGAGTCAGCTTGTTACCTACACATGGGATCATTCAAAAAGAGTTGTGAGCACAAGAAAAATATACTGACAGAAAAAGCAATATAATAATATTATAATATTGCATACATGTACCTTGATTGACCAAAATGGCAGAGAAATAGCTGCTAAAATGCCTTATTTTCACCTCTTATACAGCATAAAATCAACTGAAAGTATGCTGTCACCAGCAAAACGTTTTTATTTCTTACAATTACATGTAATATCAAACATGCTAAACAACACTAAACATTTCAAGGGAATGGCTAAAAATCATCATTGCAAATGAGAAAATACACCCTTGGGGATTATGAGTGCAATTTGTCTGAAGAAAAGCCTGGTTTTCATGAAATTCATTTTTAATTATAAAAGCTTGATATGTTTTTTAAAAAAGGAGAGTTTACCTGAACCAAATTTACTGTAAGGATGAGATGGATTAACCGAAGATTTGTCCAACTGATTCAGTCTCCAAGAATCAGACAAGACATTCTTATGGTGTTCTAAACAAGACAGAATAGAATGACTACATGCACAGCAATAGTTTTAACAGCATTGCATCATATGTATCATTATCAATATCATGGCAAGCCCATAGGCCTAATGATAACTGTGCTGCACTTTTGGATCGTACAGTCTAGGTTTCACCCTTGAAGAGGTTACTGTGTTACGTTCTTGAGTAAGGCGTTTTTAATAATAATATTATTAAGAGCAGTTGGAGTAATTATTACTCTCACAGCTCCTCTCTCCCCAGGTGCCAGTAAGTTCAATGCTGGAGGGTAATCATGTTATGGACTGGCATTGCATCCAGGGGGAGTAAGCACTAGTGCCGAGAATGTCATTAAGTTTTGATTCACCTGTAGCCTTGATCTTCACATCCATAACAAACTTGATACTTTTTGGGTGAATTACAAGTATCAACTATAGGCAAGTTCACCCATAGTTTCAAGGGCTCATCAAACATAGTCAGTCTTAGTATAAATCTACTAGCGTTCTATCACAAATGCCATCCTGTGATTGGCTACGCTACTCATGTTCTATTCTGCGATAAATGGTGAGTAGCGTAGCAGCGTGCACTGGAGGCCGCTTTTTCGTGTTTTCGAAGTGTCTGTGAAGAGAATTTAGATGAAAGTTTTGAATGGCTAGTAGACTTATACTAACACAATTAGATTATTCGCTCTCGATTTCTATCGCGGGATAGTCGACTCGGGCTGTGCCCTCATCAACTATCACCCGATAGAATCTCAAGCTCATAATCTAATTGTTAATTAGAAGTTGTTATGGGTTAATGGCCCTTACTGACAGCCATGATTACATGTAGAAAGAATTCTTGTCACTTCATGCCATAGAAACTGGAGATTTACTGGAGATAAGCCCTAGCCTGATGGGCTGGCCTAGACTCAAAACAAAGACTTGTCCTTGAACTGATATCATTGTCAAATCTTATTATAAATTGCATCACAAGGGAGGACATTATTAGATCAGTTACAACTGGCACAAAACGTCAACTTTTTAAATTGAAAAATAAATTTGTACATCATAGTACTGTATTATCCCTGCTATGGTGTATTATTTGTAAGAAACAATTAATAATTTAAAGATTTAATCAATTACACCCAGAACAATATTTTGTATCATCATCATCATCATCAGATTAATTTGTTCACCTGATTCAACAGCATTAACCTCTCTGTCTGTTGCATCTGAATTAAACAATGGGCAAAGGAAGAACTGTGCAAACCTAAAATTTCAATTGTTAAATAAGAAACTTAAAGATCAATTCTCAATTAAATTCATATGCTTTATTTTATTTTGGACAAATTACATTGTAACCTACCTATCCAATGCTTCATGTAAACACTCATGTTTGACATCAAAGTAAAAGTTTGTGTGTTCTCCACCAGTGAAAGCATTAGATGATCCACCATTCTCACTTAGAAACTGCAATGAACAAATAACAATCGAATAATATAACAGACTATAATTTTGGAGAAGTGCTGACTTAAGACAAAAAAAGCATGTTTTGTTTTTTTTCCTTCTTTTTGGCTGAATCAGCAAAATTTGAAAAGAACAAGTTTAAATGGCTGGAAATTAATATTGGGCTACATGTTTTTGAAGAAGCAAACTTTTATTTTAAGACACTTACTACAAAACAACTCAAGATCAAATTATGATCATTATAAATGAGTTATTGATTGATTCTGAGCCTACAGCAGATTTGCACTGACTACATAACTGATGTCATCATCAATTTTCATAGGCGGATTTAGGAGAGGGGCTGTGCCCCCCTTTTTATGGTATTTTCAAAATGTTTTTTTAAACATTAACATTACTTTATTGCTACATGTCCTTAAAGTGAAGTTTTCATTGGGGGGGGGGGGGGGGGGGGGGAAAGACTCGGCCCTCTCTTTCTGAATTTTCTGGATCCACCCCTGATCTTGATACTCAATATAACATAAAATGCTAGTCTTTGTCCCTCTATTTATGTACGTGTAGAATACAAATTTAAGTTTGACACCTTTTCCCTGCCAAACATTTCTAAAATCTTGACCTATATCTGTAACTAAAGGTGTATGTGAGCTGACAATACAAGGCTGTAATTATAGAACTAATAGAAATAACTCAAACTAATTTGCACATTCGTTTGACAACATTTCCAGTTAAGACGCAGCTGGTATCAAAATTAGATTAAGCTCATACCTGAGTGAATGAATTCTCTGATGGATACTACACAAAAAAACAAAGAATTGGGAATTAAATGTAACAACAAAAACTGAAAATACATTATCCAGTTACAAGGGACGATGAGGAGTAACCCCAGCCATTTTTGTCTTATTCCCATGGTGATCCCTCTCATGTTTTTTTCAGAACACTCTAGGTTCCAGCAAACGTTATGCTAAGTAACGAAACAATCTTTCACAAGCGTTTAAAGTGCCTATGAAATGAAAAAACTTACTGGTTATTTGGAACTAAGGCTTTTCAAAACACAGGAGAATGCCACTTTCATTTTTGAAATATCTTTTTACTCGGGCTTTCCAAAGGAAACGCCCCAGTTGAAATTTCGGCTTCGTTTTTTTTTTCGTTCAGCCACAGTTTGCAATTCTTTAATTAATACGCATGCGCGAAGATTTTACTGATGAGCATATGGCATGGTGTAATGGCCGACGGAGAAGAGTTTATGTGGTGGAAGATCAGCACAAATACTGTGGACGGATACAAAACGGATACAAAATGTGTACACAGCATTCACGGTAGACCCACACTAAAAGATGAGGAGCGCTTTCGGAATGGGTTTGGTCCGCAAACCTTACGAGAGATCTCTTTATGAGCGAACATTTATGAGTGAACCTTTCATTGAGAAACATGCTATATCAACTGAGTTATGTAATGTTAATCAAGAGAAGCATAAATTTAAGTCTCATCGTGTATGTAGACGCAATCGTGAACCAAGCAGAATACCAATAATAAGTTTGAAAAGTCTAAGGAACAAAAGCAGAAAGGTAAGAGAATTTGTCTATTCACGTATTCTTTCGTGTTTTCCCAAGTCATCTACATTGTACTGTTATGTAAACGCTAAAAATATATTCAAAAAAAAGAAGTTTATGTTTACATGTAACTGTCGTAGTCGATTTGGTCAAAGTATAAGAGAGGTAAAATATCGTGCCAGTCGATATTTAACATTGTTTTCTTGTAACAAACTGAAATGAATATTTAATCACAGGAGTGAAACTTGAAACTCCGAAAAATGCCTCCCACGTAGACTCCTTTCCGCAGTATGATTATGTAAGCAGTAACTCCGCGCACATTAGGTTTGCTTCTGATAAACACTCCACTTTGCTTTAAGTTAACTTCACTTACTTTACCTTCCGGTTACCTTTAAGTTGTATGTTAGATTAACTCTATATTAATCACAGGCGGCCCAAGACAACACCTCCATATGCTTCAAGCAAGAGTCACGTTTTCGCGTAGTATGTAACAAGATATACCATATGTCACGCTATGCTGAACTTTTGCATAAAAATGAAATAAAAGAGATAACTCCTAACATTACTGAACAATCCTTGCGAAACTACGTCCAACAAAACCAGAGTTTCTCCCAAACATAAAGCCCAAGTGAACGCAAATATGGGTCTAGTTTTGTTCTAAAGATATTGACGTTTTTTTTTTTGTATTATGGAAATTAGGTCAGTGATGACATTATAAAATATGCAACTAAAGTGGTAAAATACTGAATCAAGAATATCTCTAGAAATTTTGAAAGTGTTCTTCAAACTTGGTGCCAGAAATGTACATCATGAAAGAAACAAAATGACACCTATGGTGCTGCTGCCATGACAACAGTTTTGCTGCTGGTACTGTCTAAATTAGAATTGAAAGTCCCTGTTTACATGTATGTCTTAACCACATATCATCCACCGCCAACAATTTAATGAGGAGAGTTTAGACACCATTAGAACCATGTCTGTTCTGAGCAGGACCTCCTGTCCCACTTAAAAGGGTTGCAAGTTGCCAAGAGATTTGCCTTGGCAAGTGCACCACAGGTTTCATTTTGTTTCATATGTGATGTACATTTCTGGTGCCAAGTTTGAAGACTACATTTACCTCTCCAATATTTCAAGAGATATTCTTGATTCAGTGTTTTACAATTTTAACTGCCCAGTTTGCTATGTCATCACTTTCCTAATTTGCATAATACAAAAAAGTTTATATCTTTAGAACAAAAACAGATATTCCAAAAAGGAAAATGCCATTCTGCTGTATTTTTTAAAACCTTTCAAATAAGCAGCAATTATTTTTCATTTCATAGGCACTTTAAGGAGCAAACTTCTAAGGGATATTTTGAGATACATGTAATTTATATAGTTATATAGTTATGAGTAGTTATATATTAATATAGTGTAGTTATTTTTGTTTTTCTCTTTTTAACCTTGTAAATAATTTAAAATTAACTATGTAAATTATTATTTTATAATTATTATTGTTCCTGAAAAGCCCCTTTGGGGAGGTTCAATAAAGTATGTATTATGTATTATTATGGCTACACTTCACATGTACATGTTAATGTGTTCTCACCTTTTCTGTGCCTAGAAACAGCATGTGCTCACAAAAATGAGCGAGACCTGGTAGTTCAGCTGGATCACTCATGCTACCTTAATAATGCAACAATCAAAAAAATGACCAATTAAGAGTTGTTAATATTTGACCATATTTCTTTCTACATGACGGGGGCAATCCATTGAACCAAAATTACCGGGATGAGGTTTGAAAATTTCTTGGTGTCGAATGGATTGCAACAGGTCCGAACGGTTTTTTTCCATTCCACCAGCAAAACGAGTTTTGCGCTCATTTAAAATGAAGGATGTTTGGATCACTGTTGCTCATATTAAGGCTAGATGACGATTTTGACGGTGGTATCAATGTGTGAGCTGCTTCATTGATCATAGTACCGGTAATCTAAACAATAAAATGGGTTCTTTTGAGCAGACTGTTCCCAGATATTTGCCATATGACTTCAAACACCACGTTCAAATCGACTGACGTAAAGAGCATTCCAAATTCTCTTGGGAAATATATCATCTTTAAGAGCCATCAAAGCCAAGACATACACTTTGCTTGCGAAGCAGCTACAGACCTGTGGTAACTGTACATGAATGTATGAGTAACACCTATAGATTGGCTGTTAACAATCCATAAAAGTGCAGTGATAAGTATTTTCCTCCATTTTGTATGTGGAAAATACCGAACAGTGAGGTTCTGGGATTGAGAATAGGTTGGAATGGTCAAATAGAACGGTCCATTTCAATCAGATCAGTCCAACCAGAAAAAAAGTGGTCCACCTCGAAAGGTGGACTGATTTTTTCGAGACTTTTCCGGTTGGACTAAACTGATCCATTCAGTTTTAGGCCAAAAATTTCGGAAATTTTGGTTGAATGGGTCGCGCCCCTCATGATCATATGTCAATACCAGGATTAAGGGCATGTCATTGTCAACTAAGTTACATGTAAAGACAAGGACCTTGACGTATCCTCTTTACACCTGTAGATGCATTCTTTATAGAGTTTCCTGTTTCTGGCAGAGAGTATTGCCTTCGGGTCATTTCTTTTTTCAGTCAAGTGCATTTTTCAGCATCTATTATTGTGAAATTTCCATCTTGTGAAGTATTCCCGAGATAAGAAATACAATGTATCAATCTGATAGTAAATAATCATGGTACATGACAACACAGTGAAACACAGCCTTACAACCACCCCATTAATACAGTCACATTATCCTGGCCCAAAAAGAAGCTAAGTCAGTCATTTTCCTATTTACAGAACCCCTAAAGTTAATATTGCCACCCTGTTAATACAGCCAGATTTTTGTGGCTTGTTTGTGGCCAGATTAACAGGGTTCCACTGTATTAACTAGTGCAGGATGATAAATGAATAAAGGCTGACCTCTGCGAGAAAGTCTGTGAGACGGATGTGTATGTTGCAGTTAATTTTTGGTTTCAGTTAATTTTGTAACTTAACTGGTTAGTTATTTCTAACAAGGTAATTTTATTTTTAACTGGTTCATATTTTTTCAAACTGGGTTGAAATTTTTAAACCAGGTTGATTAGTTTCAAAAGGGAAGGGTGAGTCTGGGACCAATAACTTATCAGACCAACAAATATGAGCAAATTTGCAACCATTGCCTGTGTGGCATAGTGGAGATGAAGATGGACTTAAAAGTCAGAGGTCAGGAGTTCAAATCCAGGTGAGTGCAAAATAATAAAAAACTAGGAGGGTTAGGTCTAGGGAGGGGGTTAGGGTTAGAGGGGTCAATAGGGATAGGGGTAGGGTTAGGGGGGTCAGTAGGGTTAGGGATAGGGTTGTGAGTGTGTTATTCTTTTTGAGAAACACCCCCCTCCCTCCCCTTCCCCCCCCTTACCCCCCCCCCCCCCTTAGCTAGTTAGGAAAAACTAACCAGTTAAAAATAAGATCATCTAGAAAAGAGCTAACTAGTAAAATTATAAAATTCACTGAGACCGAAAATTAACTGCAACATACACTTATCTTAAAGCAAGTTAGTGACTGATTTCACAAATGAATAAACCGGTTAAAATCTGCAACTGGCATGTGTGTAGGCAAGCCCTGCAAGTAACAACCCCTATCCCCCCAAAACCACAATCCCCCCTCCACCCCCAATTAATATACTTCCCACAGTTCACCCTAAAATATCTTGACTAAATGAAAACTTTTCATAAAGTACAGTAATGCCATTTATAGCATTTTTCAGAATTATCAAATAATGCATTTTAATTACTTGTATTTAAACTTCTTACCGATATGTACATCCAAAGCTGCGGCAGATTTATCAGTCAAGGGATCACTGATCACAAGCACTCTCATGTTGTTGTTCAGTTCTAAACCACGATAGAGCCGATCATCACGGGGTGACTTTGGAACGTCGTTATAAACCTTCTTCACCCCATCCATGTCTAAGCCAGGAGATCAAGTCCACCAGAAATGCTACCGACAAAGCCCAAAGAAGCCAGATCAATCTATGGATCTGTGAATATGAATATTTGATGAAAGACACTTGATTGCGACGAGGTTCTCAGATGGAATAAAATCTAACACCCCAGATGTGCCTTGGAAGTAAAATTAAAATAATTCAATGACAATAGCAACAATCTATATGGTCCTAAAATGTAGCTTTATCAATTTTAGTGCCGTTCCAAATTCTATTGAAGGCCGCCATCGGCCGCCATGAGTGGGAAAACTGGGTATAGCACACGGCCAAAGCGACAAAGGTAGGCTGGGCGCTAGAATAGTTCGCGCCAAGTTCGCGCCAAATTTAGTTTCAACATGGCGGCGATGGCGGCTTGGTCGCTTGAATGTTTTTCTGTTTCAAAGCCAAAGATTTAGTTTGAGAGCAAAGATTAACACCAGTTTTGTTGTATAAGAATGGCCCATAGCGAAGGAGATGAAATTTTAATGAGTGGAGAAGCCACAGGAGGCGATGATAGCGACGAAGAAATTGAAGTCACTGCTGCAGAGGTTCTCGTTCAACTTGAAAATGTGAGGTTTTTTGTGTCTATTCAGTAACACTATTATGTCGCATTCTTTGGAGTCACTGCAGATTATCTTGGTAGAAATTTTAGTACTTCCTCTTAAGTTATTGTAAAAACTCAGCAACCACACTTGATTCAGTTGTGCCGAGAAAATTCATCAGTAAAATTCAATTCCCCCCCCCCCCCCCCCCCCCCGGTGTTTTATCTTTTGAATTTTCAGATGGTCAAATTTCAATCCCCCAAGCCAGCCTTTATGTTCCAATACCCTCCTTTAGGGTCATATTCCTACCTCCAGGATATTCACAGGATAAAATGAGTAATGTCAAACTCCACCAAAGGCAATTTGCCTAAAGTTTCTCAAAATCTGCTTATTGCCTGAGGTCAATGTTTACCCTGTAGTTTATATTATCCTTAGGCTTGGATGAATGAAAAGTTTGCGCCTGAACTTTTGGAGAGCAAAGCAGATCTTGTTGAGTGTATGCTGGATCAGATTAAAGAAATGGCAAGTTTAGAATTTTTTGGTGTCTCTCTGATTTGACAGAAGTTAATGTATGGGAGCACAGCCTAAGCCTCCACCTGGCATAGCCGCCCTCACATGCGAGGATCTGCTTTTGTGCCACTGTCATGCTGATGTGCATCATTTGCAGCTTGCTCTGTTCAAGTTGTTTGTTAGTCAGTTCATCCCTGCTGTTTGATCCCCCCAGTTCTTCATCTCCCTGCTTAATTCCCCTTTTCCCTTTTTCACTGGCCTTGGCCAGTGTGAGTATGCAAAGGGCCTTGCTATGGCATCAGTTTCCATAGCGACTGTCCAAGCACTGATCCCTCAGTCAGGTCCCCACCTTTGCTTTGGGCCACTCCACTGGTGCCTTGTCCCTTTGCATTCCAGCCAAACCCCTGCCTCCGTTTGTTATGTAGTGGAACAGACATTAAGCAGGGTTTTCATTAACTTTTGAAGTAGAAGGGCACTGTCTTGTGAGTAGGCAGGTACCCTGCAAAACTGAAGGCCGAGGTCCCGAACCTCTAGGGGGGTCCGGGGGAGAATGCCCCCGGAAAATTTTTAGAACTTAAGTCTCCCAGGAGTGCATTTTCCTGCAATGTGGGAAAGAAATCTTCGTTTTGCAATCACTTATACCTAACCTAATTATAGTAAAAAAGAACGGAACTCTGGCCCGACTGAGAGAATTTGTTCATTCCACTACACAGCTATTACACATCAAAACACATCAAAACACTACTGTTGTTCTGGACTGGAATACTGATTTTTGTAAACTCCAAGGGAAACGAAGATCAGCTGGGAAAATCGCGGAGTTTGAAAAATTGAGGGTACAGTTCTGGACTGAGGGAAGAAAACTACTTTCAGTCCGATTTATCGGGAGTTTCGAAATATCGGAGGTTTCCAGTTTCTAAATTTTTAGCGCTTGCACAGGCCATAGCGGATTTTCACGTTTGAAATTTTTGATATGTTAACACTTTTGAATGCATTTCCTGTCTTTGTCGTGAATGAAAATTAGTTTACAAGAAAGTTTCTTTCACTTGTTCAGAATATTTAAGTGTTGGAAGCCAGCAAAGTTAACATGCGTTAGCTGATAAGCATCTTCATATGAAGACATTCGTCTCTTGTTTATTTTATATTCTTAA
>CBDDTI010000581.1:0-55876 GCA_965233585.1 bacterium | reverse complement strand
CGCTACTGAATGAGACCCCTGCCGTGAAGCTCTGCAATTGTGGTGGGCATTTAGACTGCCAAGGCGGGAAGCATGGGAAAAAAATGGGGAAAGGGGGAAACTAGGACAGGACAGGTTGGAGGTTAGGTGGGAGGCTGTTATGTTTTTGTTCAATCTTGTAATCTGAAATGTTTGACTGTTTCTTTTTGATTATCTTGCTAAATGTTTTGTTGAGGTTGTTGTAATAATGTTTGGATTGAATGAGGGTAGGTTTTGTTGAGGGTGTTATGATTTTATGTTGTTGTTCAATGTTTCATTTTTACCTTTGATGTTTTTTCCTATGGGGATTTGGGGACTTTTTTGCCCGAACTTTCACTTCATTGTTAGGTTTCAGATGAGGGGGAGGTTTGTTGTTGCTGTTGTGTTTTTTCGAAAATGGTTTTGTCTTGGTGATTTCTCTACTCAACACCGGCTTTGTGGTCTTCGACTTCTCGCTTCAAATGTCGGGCGGCCCGGATATTCTGAATTTGTGCCAAGACAACTAGTGTTGAAACGAGCAGCGCAAGAGCAAATCAAAAACAGAAGACATGGAACCGGCTCTGCGCTCAAGTTCGGCAGCAAAGTAGCACTAGTTCTGTTTCAAGTTCAGACTGTGCCATGGGGGGTCGTCAAGTTCCATTGCGTCGGCAGTCATGCCTTCTTGTGAGAGCCTTACTGCTTTGGACCGCGTGCAACTTTATTTGCTCATCGCATTGCTTTGCTGGTCTTGACCCGTGGAAACGGGGGTTTGGTACAGGCAAAACCACCGGTCGCTGTCGCCCGTCAAACTGGTGGAACGAAGTACCTGGTGGCACTGATTGCTTGGCTCAGAGGACAAACGATGCCTTTGAGACCAATATGAAAACGGCAAACATCCCGCTGCTGGAGACATGGGAGAGCTACGAAGCATCGCTGTCGGTGAGAGAAGGCACTTGTGGAGTTTGCAAGCTCTACTTACGACCCTATTTGTGTCGAAGCAAAGAGTTGGATGTCGCAGTGAGCCGCTTAGAACACGCAACTGAGGATAGAGCCCGAGTGGCTTACCTTTCAGCTCCAACCAAGCGTGGCAAGTCTGCCGCCATCCTGCCGATATTCTGTCGAAGTGTGGAACTGGGGAGCCAGCATTGTTTCACCCACTACCTCTACATGCCATTTGCCAATAACTTTTGGAATTGCAACCAGCCTGAACTTTGATTCGGACTGCTGAGTTTCCTTTTGCTTTCCTTTGTCCAATTCTGTGTGTCAGGACGATGTTCATTTGTTCATATTTGTTCCATGTTTGCATGAGGTCACAACCCAGCGAGTCAGCGCCTACTGCGTAGCTTGGAGACGGATGAACTGGAGTTGGCTGGTGCTGACTTCATGCTCCACTGCTTCAGGAGGCAGATGAATGGAGAGTATCTTGGCACTGAATGGCAGCTGCCCAGTCCACTGCCAGACTTGCGAACCACAGTTGCAAAATTTGCAGAGGAGGTTGACAAGTTCTTGCAGAGAAACGCCAGCAACCGCCTTCTCCTCCACATCGACGAGCACCGCTCCATGAGCACATCTCCTGAATTCAGGCGAGGAGCGCTGCTTTTGGCTGGCTCACTTCCACAGATGTGTAAGGTGATTGCCACCTACCTCGAACCGCCGGATCTAGCCGCACAGGGTTCGTCGCAGGTTTGCCGCTTTCCAATTGCCATGATGCTAGTAGATGTGAGCCCCTTGTTGACCAGGGACGCTTCAGATGCTGCACCTGCCACGGCAGCAGGATTGCCGAAAATCAAACTTCCTGCCGAAGGCTGGGGTGGCAAGGAAGAACGATTGCTCGCAACTTTGCGAGTCAAGCTAAGCCTTTTCCTTGTGCACATTGGTCTTGACCAGCTCCACATTCCGCAGGATGAGAAGAGCGACCTGCGCAGAACTTTCAGAAACATCCAGGACCAGCTTGACAAAGAGGGAAACCTGGAGAGCAAGCTCATTGGAGCTCTTGGAAGTTTTAGCGTCGCTTTGCCAGATCTAGATGAACAGGTCTCAGGAGCAGTGGACTTGTTGTTGGGCATAAAAGATGCCCGGGCAGAGGACAGAAGCTATGCGGGAGTGATCTCGTTGGACAACCGGAAGCTGACTCTTTCGCTGGAGACGCTGATGGCAGTTGGAGATGCCAGGGATAAAGCCTCGTCAGTCTTTAGGAAAGCCCAAAAAGTATCAGTCTTTAGGAAAGCCCAAGAAGTATTCTGCTCATCTCTGATGACATCTGGGAGTTGGTGTGACGGTATGCTTTTAGAGCGAGCTTATTTGTGGGCTCTTGCCTGCAAAGCGGCTAAGGAACAGAACGGCTTTAGATTTGAGAGCAAGCCTCGCAAATATAAGTTTCAATGCAAGGACATACGAGACGGATTGCAACAAATCGATGGGAAGAACGCAAGAGTCTTCACAAAGAAGGGAGACCCCTCCATTGATGGTATCCGCTGCATAGAGGATGGTGTCATGTATCACGCGCTTTCAGAAGGTGGCACGCCTGGCACGCACAAAGGCTTCGACATTTGGTTCAAGACCGAAGCAGATGAATTAGTCCGGAGCTCAGTTGGAAGGCTGAATGTGTTGCAAACAAACAGTATTCCGTCATTTCAGTCTTTGTTTGCATGTGTTTGTATGTTTTGTAACTTGGCAGGTGCTCTTGGATGTGACTGGAGCTACGAACGCAGAAACCTGCAAGAAAAAGGCTTCAAATATTGCCCAGAATGTGAACGCAGTGAAGCACATGGTGCAGAACGCGGAATCGCCGGTAAAATCAGTAATTGGCGTTCTTTTTGCTCCAAATTGCAATTTTATTGTGGATGCACGAGTAGCTCAAGTAGTGGCAGGAGACGCAGCAAGAGACATGTTAGGCGGCTTGCAACAACTCCTAACTTGGCTTGGTGATGATGTCGACTAAGCGCCTTGAGGACAGGGTTGGAGTGGAGCGCTTCCCACCCCATTTTCCCATGAACTTCAAGAATTTTCCCACTGGGAAACTTCATTTTTCCCAAACTTCAACTTTCCCCGAGTGCCGTATGGAAACTTGACTTTTCCTGCAGGAGCAGCGGGATGTTCTGACCAACCGGGCCGAATGCTTGATTGACCTCGTCACTGAATGACTTTCTGACTGGGGCAAAAAAGCGGTGTGGTGCTCTGAAGTCAATGTTGCATAAGAAGTGTCCTGACAAAGCCGAAGACACTGATGCCATGTTCACCCTTTTTGATTTGCCGGTGTTGCGTTGCCAAATGAACAGGGCATCAACACATTCAGAGACCTTCGTAGGATGGAAAAAGGGTGTTTGGCTTCGCTGTGGACAGTTTTTGAACCGATACATTGAGACAACCAGCACTTGACAAGGATGACAAACACAACCATACACAACGAGAACTCTTCATTTTATGTTTTTGGTCTCCCATTTTCAAAGCGCAACTCAATATCCCACAAGCCCATCTGAGGTCATGAAGTCATCATCGGCTCTGATTTCCAAAAGGATCCAAAAGGTGTGTTGCGAGAACTCTGAAGGGTAGAAGTGGAGAAGGATTGAGATAGAGCTTTTAAGTTTGAAGTGGAGATGGGGGTTTCACACAAAGACCACATATACAATGTTATAGCTATTTTACAGTACGTAATTTCACACAACAATACATCTATTTACCTATACCATGATGATATACATGCATCCAGTCGCTTGCATTCACCCTGTCAGAAAACGTGCGGAGGAGCGGAGTGTTGACCTCCTCGGGGATTCAAAAAGGTTATGTGTTATTTGTTTGGAGGAAATTGGATTTTCTCTTGTCTTGGTTTTACACAGATACAAAAGTTAGTTTTTTGGGCGGGGAACGGAGGGGGTGTGATAGAAAGCACACCGTCCATCTTAAAATATAAGGTCGCACATGATTATCCACTATGAATAGCATACAAGACGACTGGGATGCTAAAGGCTCAAGTCTGATGAGGACAAAACCACAATTTATGACGACTTGACAACAAAAAACATTTTTCAACAAGTGTCCTGAGACCATCTTTTTTTAATCTCAAATACGCTACATTCAGGACACGTGTTATTTTAAGCCAAAACGACTACCCGAAGCAAAAAGCAAAGACGCTTAAAGAAATGTCGCTTTATATAAAAAGTAAATTATGCCCTGCTATATGGTAATTGATGGAAAGAAGCAAGAAATGGACGAAGACGTCTTTGACCAAATGGTTGAAGCACTCCACCAATCCAACAACCCCCACAACCCACCAGCCCAAGCAACCACACGATGGAAACCTGACGGAAATTATGACAAGAAACCATTAGACCCAGACTATTTTTCAAAATGCTATCAGAAGAAACTATCAAAACCCTTCCAATGCCCAGACTGCGGACAGGTAATCAGTAGTAAATCCAATCTTTCAAAACACCGTCAAACCAAAAGATGTATGAGCAAACAAACCCACTGTTTAAATCCGAAACCTTCTCAATAACAACGATTCTGTTTATTGAGAACGTTTTATTCACTATTCATTTTTGTCTGTTTGACACAGTTTTTTGACCCTTGATGTATTGGAACATAGTATTGAGACATTACATGCTTACAAAAAGGACATTCCATTTTTTCAAGGTGTTTCTCTAATATCTTTTCTTTATTTTTGTAGTAGTATTCCCGTGCCACCTCCTTTCTCTCTTCTTCCATCCTATGTGGAATGACATTATTGACACAATCAATGCTTTTGATGTAGTGCCCTTCTCGTCTCGATAGTTCTTCCTTACAATTGCAGGGATAGTTTTCAATCAACTCAATCTTACAATCTTCAATACCAAACTCATCAAATATTTCAATCGCTGACAAATTCTTATTTGTTTTTCCTGTTTTGTAAGAACTGTATTTTGCTCTATGCCTCTCAATTCTTTTACTCAAACTTTCGCAAGTGCTCCCTACATGGGCTTTGTTGTGTCCAGTGTTATTTTCTAAATCTTTCCGTTTTCATACCTATATTTACACCTATATTTACCATAAGTTGCCATTTCTTTAAACCATTTTTCCCAAATTCAATTCTGGTGTTCTCACGTTGGACTTCAACCCAGAACCCAATGACCCAAAAAGTGAACGAGAACCCACAATTGCTTAAAGAAATAACTATATATATTACTTCATATTTTAAGGAGAAAATGGCAGAGGATACAAGGTTGAAACATTCAACAGAAAATTTTTATTTTGAAAATCAATCTGACAACCAATCCAATCAACCGCAACATCCTCAACAAACAATGGAAACTGAAAAACTACTTAAAGAAACAGAAGATTATAATGATATAGATTATACTATAATGGACACTTCACAGCAGATTGTTTTAGATTATCTTTTATCATCCGAACAGGGTGAGATATTGAAACGGAATGGACAAGAACTCAAGAAACTCAAGATTGGAGACAAGACCTGCAACTTTGAAAGGGGCAAACCCATATCAAAGAGGTTAATAACAAAATTCAACAAGATTAAGCAGACTATGGACTACAAAAAGTATGAACTGAAGGAAAAGAAAGGCATTAGGTGGGTCAATCTTGACAAGAACAAAGCACTCACAGGTATTCAAATGAGATACAAAGCAACCACCACCAACGAACAGTCTGCTTTCAAAGGTTATGCCAATTCATATGCCATCACAAACATCAGGGTAAGAGGCATCAAAGCACTACAATATCTAAAATACCAAGGTTTGAGGTTAAAAGAGTATTTGAGGAAACATAATGGAATGAAGGTTATTCTATAAGTCTTCGCCACTTTGAAGAGCAAAAAGACCAACGAAGATGTAAGACAAGTCATCAAGAGTAGAAGATACAACATCACCAACGAAGGTGAAATACCTAACGTATTGAGCCAGATGGCAAGTGATGTAGAGCACCAAGCGGAGGTGATGGAAGTGTCGGAGAGTGGATTAGTCATAACCCAGATTGACAAAATAAAGTTTAACTATGACAAATACAATCCAACTCGTGGGGGTAAGTTCATTCCATTACCTAAATGGGTTTCAAACAAAAAAACGTGTATCAACATCAAAAATCAAGATGAACTATGTTTCAAGTATTCCGTTCAATGCGGTATATGAAAGGTTTATGAAAAAGACCATCCCGAAAGAGTTTCTCACTACAAAAATCTCAATGATGAGTTGAAGTGGGATAATGTCAATTTTCCGTCATCAGATGTTGATATAGATACATTTGAAGAAAACAATGGAGGGAAAGTAGCAGTCAATGTTTATTTTATTGACCCCGAAGAAGGGAAACAATCCATCCTACTTTACAGACAGACCAAGGTTCAAAGAGCAACTCATGAAATCAGTCTTCTGAAACTGGAGGATGGGGATGATTACCATTATGTATTCATCAAAGATTATGACAAGTTGATAGGATGCCAAACCAACAAACACAAAGCAAAAATTTATCATTGTTTTCACTGCCGACACGGTTTTCAATCACAGGAACTTTTAGATGAACACAATGAAAAGGGATGTATGGCAGTTGAAGGGCAACAGATAGAAATGCCTAATGAAGACGACATTATGGTTTTCAAGAACCACTATAAAGAGTTGAAAGCACCTTTTGTCATCTATGCTGACTTTGAATGTTTAACCACAAGGACGGGGACAGTTTCAACTAAAGAAGTTAAGACTGATAAATACCAACATCACAGACCCTGCGGTTTTATGATAAATGTTGTCAATTCAATTGATGGTTCATCAAAGCCTTTCCTTCACAGAGGGGAGGATTGTATGGATGTTTTTATCCAAAAGATTATTGAAGTCAAAAATGAGATAATGGAAAAATGAAGGAAAACAAGGAAATCATTATGAGGGCAGATGACTGGAGGGACTTTAAAACCGCAAAGAAATGCTTTATATGTGGTAAAGACTTCAAAGAAGGTGATGAAAAGGTTAGAGACCATTGTCATTTTACAGGTAAGTATAGGGGTTGTGCCCACGATGATTGTAATTTACAGTTTTCAATGAGACATTATAAAATCCCCGTTTTCCTTCATAACCTCAAGAACTATGACAGTCATTTAATCATTGAGAGGGCAAATAAACTATCAGAAAGGGGTAAGATAGATGTAATAGCACAGAATAGTGAGAAGTTCATAACATTCGCATTTAAAATCTTTGTTTCAAAGACAGTTTTTCTTTCTTATCATCTTCGTTGGATAAGTTGGTGAAGTTGAGTAAGTATGAAAACGGAGAGAAGAAACAAAACTGGCAAAACAACTTCAAATTTAGCACTAGACGGCGGATGGCCCGAGAGCGTAGAGGAGCAGAGTCTTCTGTTGTTAGTATGGAGACACTATATTACAAGATAATATATTACAGATGTATTATAGGCAGACGAGAAGAGTAGTATCAAGACAATATATGACTAGTACAAGACAATAGTTTGCATCGTATTTTTGTAAAGTTTTTCATACACAGAACTTTTTACAGACAGACGCTTTTGCACACAGAGACTTTTACACAGATGCTTTTTACACACAGACGCTTTTACACACAGACGATTTTGCACACAGACGCTTTTGCACACAGAGACTTTTACACACAGACGCTTTTTACACACACACGCTTTTACACACACAGAGACTTTTACACACAGAGGCTTTTACCCGCAGACGATTTTACACACAAACACGTTTACACACAGAGACTTTTACACACAGAGACTTTTACACACAGAGATTTTTACACACAGACGCTCTTACACAGACGATTTTACACACACACACACACGCTTTTACACACAAACACTTTTACACAGAGAGACTTTTAGACATAGACGCTTTTACACACAGAAGTTTTTGCACACAGAAGCTTTTACACACAGACGCTTTTACACACAGACGCTTTTACACACAGACGCTTTTACGCACAGACGCTTTTACACACAGAGACTTTTACACACAGTTGCTTTTACACACAGACGCTTTTACACACAGAGGCTTTTACACACAGAGGCTTTTCCACACAGAAGCTTTTACACACACACACACACGCTTTTACACACAAACGCTTTTACACACAGACGCTTTCACACACAGAATCTTTTACACACAGACGCTTTTACACACACACGCTTTTACACACACACACGCTTTTGCACACAGACGCTTTTGCACACAGAGATTTTTACACACAGACGCTCTTACACAGACGATTTTACACACAAACACTTTTACACACAAACACTTTTACACAGAGAGACTTTTACACACAGACGCTTTTACACACAGAAGCTTTTACACACAGACGCTTTTACACACAGACGCTTTTACACACAGACGCTTTTGCACACAGACGCTTTTACACACAGACGCTTTTACACACAGAGACTTTTACACACAGTTGCTTTTACACACAGACGCTTTTACACACAGAGGCTTTTACACACAGAGGCTTTTACACACAGAAGCTTTTACACACACACGCTTTTACACACAGACGCTTTTACACACAGAGGCTTTTACACACAGAGGCTTTTCCACACAGAAGCTTTTACACACACACACACGCTTTTACACACAAACGCTTTTACACACAGACGCTTTCACACACAGAATCTTTTACACGCAGACGCTTTTACACACACACGCTTTTACACACACACACGCTTTTGCACACAGACGCTTTTGCACACAGAGATTTTTACACACAGACGCTCTTACACAGACGATTTTACACACAAACACTTTTACACACAAACACTTTTACACAGAGAGACTTTTACACACAGACGCTTTTACACACAGAAGCTTTTACACACAGACGCTTTTACACACAGACGCTTTTACACACAGACGCTTTTGCACACAGACGCTTTTACACACAGACGCTTTTACACACAGAGACTTTTACACACAGTTGCTTTTACACACAGACGCTTTTACACACAGAGGCTTTTACACACAGAGGCTTTTACACACAGAAGCTTTTACACACACACGCTTTTACACACAGACGCTTTTGCACACAGACGCTTTTACACACAGAGTCTTTTACACACAGACGCTTTTACACACACACGCTTTTACACACACACGCTTTTGCACACAGACGCTTTTGCACACAGAGTCTTTTACACACAGACGCTTTTACACACAGACGCTTTTACACACAGAAGCCTGTACACACAAACACTTTTACATACAAACACTTTTACACACAGAAGCTTTTACACACAGACGCTTTTACACACAGACGCTTTTACACACAGATGTTTTTACACACAGGTGCTTTTACACACAGACGCTTTTACACACAGACGCTTTTACACACAGACGCTTTTACACACAGACGCTTTTACACACAGACGCTTTTTCACACAGACACTTTTACACACAAACGCTTTTACACACAGAGGCTTTTACACACAGAAGCTTTTACACACACACACACGCTTTTACACACACACGCTTTGACACACAGACGCTTTTACACACAGAGTCTTTTACACACAGACGCTTTTACACACACACACACGCTTTTACACACACACGCTTTTGCACACAGACGCTTTTGCACACAGAGTCTTTTACACACAGACGCTTTTACACACAGAAGCTTTTACACACAGAAGCTTGTACACACAAACACTTTTACATACAAACACTTTTACGCACAGAAGCTTTTACACACAGACGCTTTTACACACAGACGCTTTTACACACAGATGTTTTTACACACAGACGCTTTTACACACAGACGCTTTTACACACAGACGCTTTTACACACAGACGCTTTTACACACAGACGCTTTTACACACAGACGCTTTTACACACAGACGCTTTTACAAAACAGAGGCTTTTACACACAAACACTTTTACACACAAACACTTTTGCACACAGACGCTTTTACACACAGACGCTCTTACACACAGATGCTTTTACACACAGACGCTTTTACACACAGACGCTTTTGCACACAGTCTTTTACACACAGACGCTTTTACACACAGAAGCTTTTACACACAGAAGCTTTTACACACAAGAACTTTTACACAAACACTTTTACACACAAACACTTTTACACAGAGAGACTCTTACACACAGGCGCTTTTACACACAGACGCTTTTACACACAGACAAGTCCGGCAGAAGTAAAATCGCAATTTTTCCTCAGTTTTTGCGCATCGACCCTCATTTCGTGCGAAAGGGTTGCTCGGGGACAAGTAAAATCGCATTTTTCCTCAGTTTTTGACGATCGACCCTCATTTCGTGCGAAAGGGTTGCTCCGGCACAAGTAAACTCGCAATTTTTCCTCAGTTTTTGACGATCGACCCTCATTTCGTGCGAAAGGGTTGCTCGGGGACAAGTAAAATCGCAATTTTTCCTCAGTTTTTGACGATCGACCCCCATTTCGTGCGAAAGGGTTGCTCGGGGACAAGTAAAATCGCAATTTTTCCTCAGTTTTTGACGATCGACCCCCATTTCGTGCGAAAGGGTTGCTCCAGGACAAGTAAACTCGCAATTTTTCCTCAGTTTTTGACGATCGACTCATTTCGTGCGAAAGAGTTGCTCGGGGACAAGTAAAATCGCATTTTTTCCTCAGTTTTTGACGATCGACCCTCATTTCGTGCGAAAGGGTTGCTCCGGCACAAGTAAACTCGCAATTTTTCCTCAGTTTTTGACGATCGACCCCCATTTCGTGCGAAAGGGTTGACGTTTCGTGACTCCCCGCCGGCACCACCCTCGGCCTAAAGAGAGAAAGATAAAGAAGGCGAGAGAGAGAAAAGGGAGAGAGAAAGGAGAGAGAGAAAGGAGAGAGGAAAGAGGAGAGAGAGAGAGAGGGAGAGAGAGAGAGAGAGGGAGGGAGAGAGAGAGAGAGAAGATGTGAGTATGTGAAGATGTGAGTGCGAGAGAGAGAAAGTGAAGATGTGAGTATGTGAAGATGTGAAGATGAGCAGGTGTGAAGATGAGAAGATGAGCAGATGTGAAGATGAGCAGATGTGAAGATGAGCAGATGTGAAGATGAGAAGGTGTGAAGATGAGAAGATGTGAAGATGAGAAGGTGTGAGAGAAGGTGTGAAGATGAGAAGGTGTGAAGATGAGAAGATGAGATAAAGACCCCCACTATTGGAAGAACCCTGCGCTCAGACGCTCTCGGGAAAAAGAAACCCTTATGTGAGTAATGATGAGGATTTAGATTTACTAACTGATAAAGGTGTTTTTATCCTTATGATTACTTCACTTCATTTGACAAATTTAGGGAAAAACAACTACCACCAAAAGAAAATTTTTACAGCAATCTTACCGAAAGTCATATTGAAGATGATGAGTATGAAAGGGCACAAAGGGATATGGGAACACTTCGGTATAAGAAATCTTGGTCAATACCACGACTTGTATTTGAGAACCGATGTTCTTTTACTCACTGATGTCTTTGAAAATTTTAGAGACCTTTGTTTGGAATACTACGGTTTAGACCCAGCACATTATTTCACCCTTCCTAACTTTGCTTGGGACGCTATGCTTCTAAAAACTGGTGTTGAAATAGACCCTTTAACTGACCAAGAGATGTATGAGATGATTGAGAAGGGTTTGAGAGGTGGTATGTGTCAAGTAAGTCATAAGGAAGCAAAAGCAAATAATAAGTATATGATGGACGACTATGATAAAAACAGACCATCTAATTATGTCAATTATTTAGATGCTAATAACCTCTATGGACTGGCAATGTCAATGAAACTGCCCATAGGAAAACTGAAGTGGATAAAGAAGATACTGACAGAAAAGATGATAATGGACTGGAATGAAAACGATGAAAATGCCTACATACTGGAAGTTGATTTAGAGTATCCAAAGGAGATACAGGACGAACAAGCGGATTACCCATTAGCACCTGAAAATATGAAGGTTGAAGAGAAACTACTTTCAAAGCACCAAAGGGAACTACATAGAAATTACTATAATGGCAAGGAGGCACGGGATGAGAAACAACCAAAACTTATCCTAAACCAAATGGATAAAACCAACTATGTAGTCCATATCAAGGCATTACAGTTTTACCTTCAAAAGGGTATGAAAATCAAACAAGTTCATCGTGGGGTGAAGTTCAAACAGAGATGTTGGTTGAAACCTTGGATAGATTTTAACACTGAAAAAAGAAAAGTAGCGAAGAGCGACTTTGAGAAGGATATGTTCAAATTGATGAACAACGCCGTTTATGGCAAAACGATGGAGAATGTCAGAAACCACATTGACTTTGAATTAGTATCAACGCAGGAGAGGATACAAAAATGTATCAACAATCCTAACTACAAAGGATGTCATATTATAAATGAAGAACTGGCAGGAGTGGAAAAAACAAAAACTGTATTGAAGTTGGATAAACCTATCTATTTGGGAATGTCAATTTTAGACCTTTCAAAGGTTCATATGTATTCTTTCTACTATGATGTCTTAAAAGCAAGGTATAAGGATGATGTAAGACTAATATATACTGACACCGACAGTTATGTTATACAAACTTTCACCGAAGACATCTATGAAGATTGGAAAGGAATAAAGGATTATATGGACTTCAGCGGTTATGATAAGAACCACCCTTGCTATGATGCCACTAATAAACAAGTCCTTGGCAAGTTCAAGGACGAGATGGATGGAAAAATCATCACAAACTTCATTGCTTTACGTCCTAAAATGTATTGTCTAAAAGTCTTCAACGAACAGAAAGCAGAAAAGAAAGCAAAGGGTGTTCCAAAACTGAAAGTCAAAAGGGATTTAGATATGAAAGACTATGAGGCAACACTCCACGAACACACACCAAAGAATGTAAATTTCAATGCCATCAGAAGTAAGAACCACCAAATCTACAGTATAAAGCAAAACAAGGTCGGTTTAACATCTTATGACAACAAAAGGTATTGATTCAACGATACTGACAGTCTGCCCTATGGGCACTACTCATTATCCAATTAATAATATTATTTAACAATAATATTATCAATTGTTCATATCAAACTCCAATTACAGAGTTGTAGTTTCGGTAGTTGATATATCAGTTTGTTTTGTTTCTCCTTTTCCAGTTTCTCCACTCTTCCCACCAACTCTTTTACGCTCTTGATGAGTAAAACATCTGTTCGGGTCTTTTTGTCTTCGTCTATCTTTTTGATTTGTTCAAGGTAGTCGTTTTCAACACTGCTGTTTGAATTGCCCATTGTGTATATATGATTTTAGATTTTTAATTCTTTGATTTGGATTTCGCCTTTGCTTTAGGCTTGACAAAATCTTTGATGAAGTTTTCAACTTCAAATAAGCGGATTTCTAAATGCTCAACTTTGTTTTTCAAGTCTTCATTTTCTTTGATTATTTCTCTGACTGCTCCCCAAGTGATACTTCCCATTTTAATATAACTTAATTTCTTAATACCATCAACTTCAACGAGTATATTTTCAACTTTTTCTGGTATATTTTCTTCTACCTCCTCTGCTATAAAACCTATATGACTTTTAGTTATTCCCATTTCTTTTTCTTCTTTCATTTTGAAAGTATGAGGTTTAATGCTATTTACTATTTTTGTAAAATTGAAATTTGCTTCTTCAATATCATATTTCTTATCTTTTTGTGATGTATCTACAAGGTCTCCCTCTAATGTATAAGGTGCTGGAACAGAAACTTTTGATGGTGTAATAAAAAGTCTTATACTGCTATTAGCATAAAATCTTATGTCCCCGTTAGGGTCTTCATTGATTAACTTGAAATGATTAACACCTGCGGTATTTTCATTAACTATATAACTATTCTTGCTTGTTTCTTTATGAAAATATGCCTTTTTGTCTTGATTGACATATACGTCTTTTGAAAAAATTAACATCTTCAGTTGCTTTTCTGTATCTCATATATTCTACTAAACCGTCATCTGTTGTATTACTACCTTGAAAAACCATATCAGCACCATAATTTCTATTGTAAAAATAATCTCCATAAATATATTGAGATGACAACGCCCTACCTGTTGAAACATTAATAATACTGTTAGCACCATCTAATGTAAAGAAATTTACACCACCTCTTTTAAAGACTACATCGGTAGGTGTGGCACTATCAATTACATCAAATTTAGCACTTTCAGCAAGTAATGATATACCCGTATTTACTTCTACATTACCGTTTCTAAAACACATAAAGTCTATTGTGTTCCTTCTAAATTTAACATCAGCATTACCTATACTATTATAAGTGTTTGATTGAGCACCTTTTGTTAGTTCCACTGCTTGTAGCGTTCCTTCAAACTTCATATATGCAACATCGCCTCTTTTGAAGACTAAATCAACATCAGTAGCGTTTTTTGTATTGATGACATCGGTTTGTAATTCAGTATGGCACACGACATCAACATTAAAATATGCCTGTGTTAATGACAATTGAAATTTTAAGTGTTGAGGAAACGGACTACCACCAACATAAAACCGATGTATTCCACCAGAAGCAAAAATACAATAATCATAAGCAGGATTACCACTTCCTATATTGATAGAACGGATATAACCTTTACCAGTTCCTAAAACAATTGAACCTCCTAATGGAAATTCTATGGTTGAATTATAATAAGCAGAACCATTAACCGTTAAGTCAAAACTTCCAAATTGAACACCGCCACATAAAACTAAATCGCCTTCTGGCTGGCCAGTATAACAAGGAGAGAGTGAAGTATTCAGACATGGCTTACATCTGAGTTTCAAACGTCGTTTCCACCCTTTTCTAGGTTTTTTGATCCTTCTGTTTCCACAAAAACGAGAAGCTTTAATGACAGAAGTTTCCTTTTCAACGTCAAAAAACCTCTTTGGGACTTCCAAAAGTGAGCCAAGTTTTGCAGTCAAGTCCCACATCCAAGAACCAAGTGCTGTAGCAGCAGCACCATTCGTCAGCGCAGCACAGCGCTTGCACCAAAGCAGCAACGACGACTCTTCGGCCATGGTTGCTGCCCCAGTACAATCGGGACCCGGGAGGCCCAAGGGGCCGGTTTTAGTTGCAGGCCAAGGCGCGGAGTGAGAACCCCAAAAAAGGAGGAAAACCAAGGGGGGAACCAAACCACAAACCAAACCTACCCCAAACCAAAACCAGCTCAGGCCCATGTCATCCTTAGTCCGCGTCTCAAAATGGTCACAAGGACTCTTCGTCGGACTAACTTTCTTTTTTCTCACTTTTCTCCACTCATTCCAACTCAAACAGTTGGCCTTCTTCTGTTTTCCTTTTTTGTTCTTCACATCACTCTTATCAATTTCTTGTGGGCTCTTAACAGTTCTTGACTTTTTTCCTTCAGCAACAATGCAGCGACCCATCGAAAGCACGACAGGTTTTGCTGCAGCCACTTCGCCGGAAGCATTCGTGCAACTGCCCGCAGCTACCACCGAGGAGGTTCTTCCGGAAAGGCTGCTGACATTGGTGTCAAACTGCCATTTCCAGAACATGGTGTTGGAAAGTTCAAGCACGGCACAGAAGCGTTTTTGCTTCTCGAGACCTACACAGATGCGGGGTGGAGCTCAAACAAAGCACACAGGAGAAGCACCAGCTGCTCAATCCACTTTGTGAATGGATGCTTTGCCTACGGTTCAAGTCGCTCACAGAAAGTGATTTCATTGTCGTCGGCCGAGAGCGAACTGCATAGCATGATTGGTGGTTGCTGCGATGGAATTTTCATCAGGAATTGTCTACAATTCCTTCTTTCTGTTGATGTGGAGCGCCATCAATTTACAGACAATTCAGCGGCCCGACAAATGATTTCCAGATAGGGAGTTGGAAGGATCAGACACCTTTCAGGAAAGCTTCTGTGGATGCAGTCAAAGGTCATGGATGGAGATGTCATCATCCACCAGGTGCCAACTCTTTGGAACTACAGTGATGTTGGAACGAAAAACCTACCTCGCTCCAGGTTACTCTTTCTGCTTTGTGGGATTGGCATGGTCGAAGCTGATACCGCTGAGCCGCTTGGACTGGAAGAATACAACAACATGGCAGAGCAAGAAACAAACAGAAGAGAGATCACATTACTCATCACAGTGCAGGGCCTTGGGCCGGTGGTTGCAGAAGGTGCTGAGATTGGAGATTTGCAATGTCCCAGCACGAGCATCGAGGCGGTCGAGCGCTATGAACACTTTGGAATGTGGATTACAATTCTGACTTTGCTGGTCTTGTGGTTTCTTTTTGCATACATTGCATGGTTTGCATGGAGGAAAATACAAAACAGCTTGAGTACGTACGGAGAGAAACTGGAAAAGGCGGAATGGGATTTGTACCATTGCTGGAACCAAGTTGGAGATGAGGATAACTATATTGCCCAGCAAGCTGCAAGAATCGATGGACTTCAAAACCAGTTCATGATGATTGATGGTCGCCTTACAGAAGCAAACAATGAGGCGTCGATAAGTCACGACTATATGGTTGGACTTCATTATTCAGTGGTGGAACTGAGTGGATTCTTGCGTTTTCCGTTTGGAGTTGCACCAAATCATTTGATTTCCATGGGAACTCAGGAAAGAGCCAATCTTGTGGCTTACAACGCAGTGGGTGCAGGGCAGTATCTGAATCTTGTGAGACAGCGTGCGTACGTGGAAGCTGGAGAAACAACAGATGTTCAAATGACCGCAAACCAGAACACTGAAGAAGCAGCTGAAAGCGAAGATGGTACAGATGACGAGGTCACAGCAGCGAGGCCTCTCCAAAATCCCAACATGACGGATTTGATGGAAGAATTGAAAGTGGAGTTCAGGTTAGCTCTACCGAGAGAAGAACCACAGGATGCAACGAGACTCCAGCACATGATGATGCAGATGCTGGAGAACATCAGAAATGGAGTGACAGAAACGATGGTGGAAAATTACAACAGAAGGATTGCAGATCTGCTCTTCCAAATGTCAGAAACAGCAACGAATCAGGGCAGACTGTAAAGTGGCCTATACTATGGCCGAAGATGCGCACGCTTCAGAGGCGATGCATGACAAAACTCAATGGATTTTTGGGTTGTGAACGTCCAGCAAAATCTACGCTGGATGTGCACAAAAGTTTCAAAAAAATGTGAAGCGGCACTGAGACCCACAGCCTTCACAGTGCCGAGGAGGAGTGCAAATCATTTTTGACAGCACTCTGCACAAGGATGACATGCACAAATCATGATGAGAAGTGTAACAAGTTTCATCCAAATACATGGAAAATCCATGTACGTATCTTGAGGCCCATTGTGGTTCGAGAAAAGTGCGCTCCCGTTCACATAAAGGAAACCCTTAAAAAACCTTTTAAAAAAACACTAAAGAAACCCTAAACGACACCCCAAAAACAAACCCTATATGAAACCTTCAATGAAACCCTGAACCCTCAAGAACCCTAGAAAAAACACTAAAGAATCTTTGAAACCACGGAAAAATCATTGAAGACGATCAAGAAAACGATGAAAACCATCCAGACATCGTTGAAAACCATGGGAAAATGGGTGAAAACTAAAATGTTGCAATTATCGTGCAAATTTACGATTTTAGCTACCCAAATTTGCGACTTCAGCTCCGAAATGTTGCAAATAACATGCAAAATGTGAGATTTTAGTTCAAAACGCAGCAAATAGTACGCAAATCAGAGAGATTTTAGCTCCAAATCAGAGATTTTGGTTCCAAAATGCAGCAAATAGCATGCAAATCAAAGATTTTAACCCCAAAATGTAGCAAATAAGAAGGAAAACTGCCTCAGACTGAAAAACACAAAAAAACAAATGAAAATCCTAAAAAAAAATCATCACCCACTATGTACTATGTGATGTTCACGTTTTTTGTGGGCTGAAACATGGCTCATGCACATCCACCGTAAATATCGAGGGAAAACGTGTGACAAAGGACCTGAAACCGGTTTTGACGAACAAAAATTATTCCATGCAAAAAGGCACAAACGCGTTTGGAAATGAGGGTTGAGGCTGAGGAACCATTTGTTTTTAAATATCTTAGTGGAATGTGGTTATCATTGTGCAAGGTGAACACTTTTTTGAACATCGGAATGTGGTTCTTGTGTTTTTATGTGTTTTTACTGTACACAATGTCATCGAAGTGGCTTTCAAATCCATTGGATGGTCGGTATTGGCACCTTGGGCCTGGACGGATGCTGCCAAATGGTTGATGGTTGAGATACTGGATCTGTCTGTGGCGATCCCCTTGAAACATTTTGTCACAATATGTGCTATGGAATGAAAACAACAAACATGTGTTTGATTGGTATTCTTTGATGTTTGAACGTTTCTGTTGGTGGTGTTTTTGCTGGTACGAACGAAGTGCGTTGGCAATGATGTTGCATGTTTGTCTTGAGTCAACCTTTGACTGGGGGGTTCGGGGTGATTCGTTCATTTGAATGTCCAGGTGCTGTCCCACGTTGGTACCACAGCGAACCCGGAGATATTATTTGCCAAATCACGACTTGGACTTGGATGTGGCAATGTCACGCTAGCGGTGTTGCTCAATACACTGATGCGAAAATGCAACAGAAAAAACACGCATCCACGTACAGCACCAACATGGAATCCGGAAGTTGAGTGCAACCGTGCAACCAACACATTTATTTCATTGTAAGAACCATAACTTACTTCATTACCTGTTTGTTCGAGTGCCAGAAATTTGTCGCAACAAAGACTCGCCAACATCCCACCCTGTTGTTTTGTTTGTAGTTGGACTTTGACAGATGGGTGATGCAAAAATCCGTGCCATGGTTGTGTTTGCTGGTGCCCACTTGGGCCAAACCGTTGCGCTACCTACAAGAGACCGGTGGTGACGTTGTGGAATGGGTGAAAACTGGGAACCTGTGCGTGTCAGGCAGATCTTGGACAGCCTTTGGCCTGTGGCATTTTCACTGGTGAACATGGAACACATCTAGAAATGAAAATGAAGACTGTGCAAAACCGTGCTGGTTGATGATTATAGGGGATGATACAAACCAAAATATGTATATTTGGAATATATGTAAATATATACATATGTGTAATATGTAATGTAATGTAATCCAATGTAATGTAATGTAGTGTAGTGTAGTGTAATGTAATGTAATGTATTGTATTGTAATGTATTGTAATGTATTGTAATGTATTGTAATTTAGCATGTCTCTCTACCATGTTTTTGGGCTATCTCTTTAGGCACTGTTTTACAATTTTTGTCCCTAACTTTTGGGATTTTTTGTCCCTAACTTTTCGGATTTTTGGAATTTTTGTCCCCAACTTTTGGGATTTTTTGTCCCCAACTTTTGGCAATTTTTGTCCCCAACTTTTCGTGATGTGGGAATTTTTGTCCCCAACTTTTGGGAATTTTTGTCCCCAACTTTTTGGGAATTTTTGCCCCCAACTTTTGGGAATTTTTGCCCCCAACTTTTGGGGATTTGGGAATTGGGGGCAAAAATTCCCAAAAGTTGGGGGCAAAAAATCCCAAAAGTTGGGGACAAAAATTCCCAAATCCCCAAAAGTTGGGGACAAAAATTCCCAAATCCCCAAAAGTTGGGGACAAAAATTCCCAAAAAAAGTTGGGGACAAAAATTCCCAAATCCCCAAAAGTTGGGGACAAAAATTCCCAAAAGTTGGGGACAATAATTACCAAACTTAGGGTCAATAATTACCCAAACTTGGACAAAATAGCTTTGAAGAAAACGTGGTAGAGCGCCATGCTAAATTGTAATGTATTGTAATGTATTGTAATGTAATGTAATGCAATGTAATGCAATGCAATGTAATGTAATGTAATGTAGTGTAATGTAGTGTAGTGTAATGTAATGTAATGTAATGCAATGTAATGTAATGTAATGCAATGCAATGCAATGTAATGTAATGTAGTGTAATGTAGTGTAATGTAGTGTAGTGTAATGTAATGTGTATGTATGTATGTATGTGTGTATGTATGTATGTATGCAATGCAATGTAATGTAATGTAGTGTAATGTAGTGTAATGTAGTGTAGTGTAATGTAATGTGTATGTATGTATGTATGTAATGTATGTATGTATGTATGTAGGTATGTATGTATGTATGTAATGTAATGTATGTAATGTAATGTAATGTAATGTTATGTTATGTTATGTATGTATGTACGTATGTATGTATGTAATGTATGTAATGTATGTAATGTATGTAATGTATGTAATGTATGTAATGTATGTAATGTATGTAATGTATGTAATGTATGTAATGCATGTAATGTATGTAATGTATGTAATGTATGTAATGCATGTACTGCATGTAATGTATGTAATGTATGTAATGTATGTAATGTATGTAATGTATGTAATGTAATGTATGTAATGTATGTAATGTATGTAATGTATGTAATGTATGTAATGTATGTAATGTATGTAATGTATGTAATGTATGTAATGGATGTAATGTATGTAATGCATGTAATGTATGTAATGTATGTAATGTATGTAATGTATGTAATGTATGTAATGCATGTAATGCATGTAATGCATGTAATGTATGTAATGTATGTAATGTATGTAATGTATGTAATGTATGTAATGTATGTAATGTATGTAATGTATGTAATGTATGTAATGTATGTAATGTATGTAATGTATGTAATGTATGTAATGTATGTAATGTATGTAATGTAATGTAATGTATGTAATGTAATGTATGTAATGTAATGTATGTAATGTAATGTATGTAATGTAATGTATGTAATGTAATGTATGTATGTAATGTATTGTATTGTATTGTATGTATGTAATGTAATGTAATGTAAGGTATGTATGTATGTATGTATTGGACCTGTCAGGTTTGGTCAGGTTAGGCGACAGGGAGAGTTTTGGATGCAGAACATCACGGATGAATTGTGGCTCCAAGCGAAACAAATCACATTTTGGAGACCGCGGCAGGTCGCAGCATTTTAATTTTTAACGCCTTCTTCCATGACAGTCACTGCATTTGCTACGGTTGCTTTTTTGGTTGTGCATTTGAAACAAGGCTTTCATCTAATTTTTCATGGTTTTCCATGGCAACCATCTAAACAAAAAAAAGACAAAATCCACAGAAGACAGGCAGCTGTCATTCAATTCCATAGTTTTGATTTCACTGCTTTGCTCGCCGTAGCGTGAGCAATGGATTCGGTGGCCGATCTTAGTCAACACAATTTGACTTCCAACGACGCATAAATCAAGTTTAGCTGTTTCATTGGTCAGAGGATGACAATGAAAAGTGCCAACGGAAAATTGATCATGATTGTTTCGGCCTTTTGAGGCTGCTCGCAGAAACTCTGGATCGGGCGTCAGCATGTCAAAAGCAGCCCCGCATAATTTTGAGTCCAACCTGGGCTTGCAGACCTGCACTAGTTTTTCCAAAGCACCTTCACGGAAACTGCAGACAAACGCAGCTGCTGGAGGACCATTGCCATTTCCAAAGCCCAAAGCACCCGCTTTGAGTTTGAACCATAAGATTGTTGTTCCTCCTTTGCTTGCAGATGCTAAACCAGCAGGTCTTTCTTTTCCATCGCCCAAAAAAAGGCCACTCAGTTTGGAATGCCGAGCAGGGCCGATGTCTCGGTGCGAGCAACCTCAGCATGAGCCTAAGTTGCTTCCAGCCAAGGGTCGGTCACCGTTTGCCACTGTGATGCCAGATTTTACGCCATCAACTGATTTGCGATTGTACCATGTCAGATTGATCAGAGAGTATTTGACACGCTACCAAGATGCCAGCCAATTGGCAAAACAGTTGAAAAGTTCTGCGTATCCGGATGAGCACTTGCATAACATGTTACATGTGTATTCCGACCAGACCATACATAGATATTTGAAGACTTGGAAACGTTTCGTGGAATTTTGTGATGCTTGCCGGTGGTCACCACCGGATGTGCCAGTCCCTCAGTTTGCAGATTGCTTGAGAGAATTGTGTAACCGCACCAAAGCAGTCAAAGCACCGTATGTAAATTTCTTGCGTGGCGTCTCCTGGGCAGCCAAATTTTTTGGATTTCCAAAACTATTAGAAACGTTGAAATCTGAACTGATTCGGAGTTATTTGTTCTCCTCCGCAAAAATTGGCATTTCGGAGTCCATTACTCCGGCGCCCGTTTTCCTTGCCAGCGTCTTGGAAACTGTCGTGCATGATCCTCAGACCCCAACTGCTTTGTGTATTTTAGCCGGGGCATTTCTCTTGATGTTTTATGCAGGTTTGCGATTCAGTGATATCCAACGATGCAAATTGTGTTCGCTGCACGAAGAACATGGCATGCTACGTGGCAAAGCTTGGAAAAGCAAGAATAGCAAGCAAGGTTTCGCGTTCGCAGCCATAACCTGTGGTTTGCGGGGTTCACACACAGTCAACTGGGCCAGCAAGTTTCTGACTAAGTTGAGAGCATTTTGGGAGACGTGGTCTTCTGACACGGGTCAGGTTTATGACCCAACATTTCTCGTGCCAGACATCAGAGGGCCCGCTTTCTTCATGTTTGCCAGGCCAATGCGTTTAGTTCGAGCAACAAATTTGTTGCGGTACTTTGTGTCCCAAGCACAAATGGCAACGCCAACCCAAGCCATCACAGTCCACGGTTTGAAAAGCGGTTTGATTGCCATTGCAAATCAGTTGGCGTTGGATCCGTCTTGGATTGCGCAGCAAGGCCACCATAAACCACAAGGTTCCACTTTTCGATATTCACGTGATGATACGTGGTTGCAAGTGCATTTGCAAATTGCAATAATGGCAAGATTGCAAACTGGGTGGAAGCCTTCCACTCCATTGTTGCGAGGTGCTGGTCCTCCGATTCCTTCTGAGCATTTCGGCATGAGACTGGAGCCCCTTTCGTGGTCCTTTTTGATTCCTGATTCACCATGCCCACCTGTAAATTTTGATGACCAGCCAGATTCAGATTCTGACAGTTCCTCCTCAGAATCCTCGTCATCGTCATCTGACGACGACATGTTTTTACTCAATTCATTTAGCCGAACTGCGCATCGAGCCAAGTTCGATGCAAATCACAAAGCAATCCCTGCTTGCGGGGCACTATTGTCGTTGCCAGGAAGATATTATCAACAGTCGGAAGATATCCCCGAAGGATATCAGCTCTGTGTGAATAAAGCCTGCCGCTGTGAATAGCTTAATGTGCTTCGGAACGTCCACGTTAACTATGCGGAAGCAGAAAAAAAAGGCGTTGCATTCTGATATAGACTTGCAGCAGCGACACAAGTAAATTGATTCAACTGCAAGCTGATCCCTGCCTCAAACTGAGCTTAGCTTAATTGCTGTCATTGCCTTGCGCGGCTCAGATTCCTTTTGTGACAGAAGGGTTTGCACTTGCCGATCCCAGCTCCCAATGGATGATCTAAAAGAGTTGGCCATCCAATGTGGAGTCCCAGAAGCAGTGGTAGACAGAATAACGGGTCATGGATACACCACACCATCTCTTTTCGCTTTTAGCTTCTCAACACCGGCAGCCCTAGATACCAAGATTTTGGAATGGCTAGCCGACGATGGGATGCCAGAAGACGAAGAAGCCTGCTTGATTTCACCTCAAGCAGGGGCAATTCGTGCTCTTTGGCATCATAGTTTCCATCAAATTCACAATCCTTCTTTGGCTCCAGCACCATCGGCCTCGGAAACCCCTAGCTTGGAAAGTCGTTTAGCCTGGACAGATTTGCCACCTCCAAAGCTCAGTGCAGAACATGTCCTTCAGTTGAAATCCAAATTCCGACAGCATTATCCGGGTGAGCTATTGACGGCTTCTAACACACCATGCTTGCGCTTATTGTCACAAGTCGTGCACCAAACGAAGCCGGGGAATTGCTTGGAATGGCTTCCGTGGAAGTCTTTGGTTTCTGAAGAAAATTGGAACCGAGCTCAGGAGGCCAAGGTCTCCAAGACCTTCAAGCCTGGCTCAGCTTTGCTTGCTTCAGCGTTAGTGGAAGATGTCCCTGAACTCGATGATATCCAAGGCAACCCCTTCTTTTTGTCTCGGGTTTTGGAAGTGCGCCGCAATGCTTACGTGCTTGTAGGTATTGCGCACCTAGGCGCATGGAAAGAAATTGATTCCAAGGTCATGGACCATTATACAAAGACATACTCTGAATCGAGTGGCCTGCGACCACCCAGCCTGCAGGAGTTTTTGCAATGTGACCGGAAACTTTGGGAAACGATTTTTCATTTAGTCAATGCTGAGCAATGGGAGCTCAACCAAGCGCTCCTTGAAGTGAGCCGAGTCCGCTCCGACATCCCAACCTTGTTCATGCCTCGGCCACGTGCCCTCTCAATTTCCAAGGGTGGCAAATCCAAGGGGAAGCTGGCCTGGCGGCCGAACCCCTATGACAAACCAGCTGGTAAGGGCAAAACGAAGGGCAAAGGCGGAAAAGCTGACTCTGCGAAAGCACCTGCTTGGCCTGACCACTGGGCTAAGACTTTGATTACCCCTGACGGTGCTTCGCAAGAAGTTTGCAAACGGTTCCATACTACCGGGTGCAATTTCCCAAAATGCAAATTCTTACACAGATGCCCGATCTTGCTGCCATCAGGCAGTCCTTGCAATTTGCCCCACAAAGCTTCAGAGCATCCAGTTATGCACGCTTGACCCGGGCGTGTACCTGACGAGCCAGCTGCAGACCCAGTGTCTGATAGTGAGTCTGCTTCGTCAGGCGATTCGTTTCACGAACGCCAGTGCCGTGGGTCCAGCAATGACCGCGAATCCTATCAAAGCAATTTGCGAGAGCTTCCAGCCCCACTGCCAGGCCACAAATTTTTCCTTGAGTTTTTTTCTGGTGCCCTGCACCCAGTCACAACAGCGGTGGCATCCCTCCGATGTCAGTGTCTACAACCGTTGGACACCTCTTTAGGAGACAGAATTCATGACCTCCTGGACAGCGATACTTTCCATGCTTTGACAAAGCTGGTAACATCAGGTTTGCTCGCTTTCATGTGGGTTGCACCTCCATGCCTTCCAGATCAAGAGAGTTTCAGCATTTTGCAAGGAACTTTATCCCTGATGGAATTGGCATTTCTTAACGGAGCGCATGTGGCATTTGCACAGCCGTCCAATGCAATATCGTGGCAACAGCCGTTGCTCCACGAATGGCTCCACCGAATCCCGCACCACATGATTTCAGTTGCACAGTGTCAATACGTGCCGCTGGGCCAAGCTACTGTTCAATCATGGCAAGTTGCCACGACCTGTTCTTTGCTCCTTGAAACGCAATCCCAATGCCTTCATCATGAGATGCACCCACCGATACAAGTTCAGCGGCACCCCCGTTCAGGATCCGTTAGCTTTCCTGAACATCTATGTTTGGAAATCGCCTTGGCCTTGCGGCCTTTGTTTGCTCAACATGAAGAGGGACCAGTGCTTACGCCATGGGGCGTGGCCATGCAAGAACTTCCGCTGCGCCTCCCGTTCCCGTCCAAAGCAAGCGACAAAAAATTTATGGTGGCTGATGGTGGGGGTGTCGATAGCACAGGCGATTGGACAGTTCCACATGCTCCAGACTACTTGGCTGACCTGCGGCGGGCATGGCTTTTATATGGTCTCCGCAACAAGATTTTACCAAGAATTTCAATTTCCAGGCCAACCAATTTTGAAACCTTGCTTTCGGCAGAAGAAGTAGCTGACCTTTCTTCAATTTTTCAACGTTTTGCTCACGATTTCAACATTGACCCAAGCACGGAGGTTGTCCAGGATCAACCCTTTCGATTGGAGTTCTTCTCTGCATTTAATCAGATCACCAGGGACGTTGATGCAGTGCTCCCTTCCTTGCTGCGGGATGGGGTGTCTACTGGCGTCCAGGCTAGCATTCCACCAAGCCAGGTTTGGATCCAACATGTACCATCAGTGGATTTGGCTTCACAGCTGGTGTCTCATTTTGACAATTGGGGGTCAGCTACAGATCACCCCGACATAGTGGCGCAACTTATTCAACAGGAGCTGGACGACCAATTTGTGGAATGCTTGGGCTTCACCACTGACCTGGACCCGGAAATGCGACAAAAACTTGTGTTTGGAAAGCTAGGCGTCGCTTTTAGCGACAATCGCAAGCCCCGTCTGGTTTTAGACACCACCATCAGCGGGGTAAACCCCCGCACTAGCATCCAAGAGATGGTTTTCTACCCAACTGTGGCTGATGTCCGTGAGACCTTTAGCGCGCAGCCGGAACGGCAACAATATCTGGGTTTCCTGGTGGACATTCGAGCTGCCCACAAATGCATCAAAGTGAAGCCCAGTGAAAGAGGACTTGCGGCCTTCACCTGGCAAGGCAAAGCATACCGGTACAAGACGTGCCATTTCGGCGCCACATATTCTGCATACTGGTGGAGCCGTGCTTCTGCCATGATTCAAAGACACATCCATATTCTCCTGTTTGTGTACCACAGATCATTTATATATGTCGACGATTTCTTTTTCCTCTTCAAACAGGAATGGGCATGCATTCAAGCTTACTTGGCCACAGTTTATTTGCAAGTTTGCAAAGTTCCTATCAGCTGGCATAAAACCAAGCCCTCACTCCATCCTACCTGGCTCGGTTGGGATTGGGACCTGGTCAGCATGACTTTATCTTTGCCACCAGCCAAGTTTGCCAAGCTTCAGACACTGTTGGTAGAATGTCGCAGGCCACAGCTTTTGCGAAGGACAGTGGAGCGCCTTGTTGGCTTGTTGCAATGGAACCAGTGTTATATTTATTTCAGGCCATGTCTATCCGTGTTATATCAGGACTTGTCACATGGTGGCCTCACCCCAAGGTGGATGACCCGCGCGCAGGTCGAAAGCTTTCTGGCAAAGGTCACCAGCGATGACTCTTTGACGCTTGGCGTAAACATGCCGCCCTTTTCGGTGGGCTGCCGCATTCTGAAGCTGGGCCAATTTGCAGTGACAACAAAAACCCAAGCGTTGCACGCCTTGCGGACCTTTACAGCAGGCTGGATTTTGATGTTTGATGTGCGCTCCAAACGGGTCAAGCTCTCGGACAGATCTCATCAGCTTGTGGTTTTCCTGCAGCAAGCCATTTCCCATAGCCCGTTGCGGGTCAACCTTCGGCTGCCGTCAACGGCCACGTTCCCGATGGCAGCAGATGCGATGGCCGTGGGCATTGGCGCTTGGTTTCAGCATCCAGTGAGTTCCCAGATTTTTTGGACAGCGCTTCATTTTGATATTTCTGATTTTCCAATTCAGGATTGGGTGGCAGGGCGAACAGCTCAATCCCTCATAGCTTCCTGGGAGATGTTGGCGCAAATAGTGTTGGTGCATTTGATAGCTAGCATTCTGGGACATTTGCGGCTTCCGCTGAAGTTGGCCCCATTGAGTGACAATAATGCCTCGCTAGCAGCTGGCAACAAGCTCTTCACCACTTCATTTCCTTTGAGTGAGTTCACTAAACTGTTGACGTGGCATCTCCACCGTCATCACCTTCATGTTTCCCTTGACCGTGTGAGTTCTGAAGATAATGTCATTGCAGATTCTCTCAGCCGAAATCAATTCGATATTTTACAAAATCTCAGAAACGCCCGTATTGTGGTCACGCTGGCCGACATCTGCTGGCCCATGCTGTCCACCCAAGGCGCCGAGGGGTTTCGGGGTTGGACACGTGCAACGCGGTGGGAGATATAAGCACATGTTCCAACCATTCAGTGTTAAGATCTAAGTGTGGAATTTGAGATCGACAGAAGTTAGTTTGCCCACAAGGAGTGGTAGTGGAAGAGAGATCGAATTCTCCCGCATTTGTGCCAAAATAATTGCGGAGTTGCGGGATTTGTTTCTGGCATCGAAACTTGGACCTGTCAGGTTTGGTCAGGTTAGGCGACAGGGAGAGTTTTGGATGCAGAACATCACGGATGAATTGTGGCTCTGAGCGAAACAAATCACATTTTGGAGACCGCGGCCGGTCGCAGCATTTTAATTTTTCCCCCCCAACCTCAGTCCCATTTTACCCTTTGCGCCATGCTAGGCCTTTGCTCAACACCGGTGGAAAAAAATCAATCCAGGCTTGGATTTTTTTGGGGGACCGGGCAGAGTGCCGCAGCACATGATCATATCACTCCACGCATGGAGGTAATTAAATACAATCACGACTTATATCCGGCGATACGATTTTGGTTACACACTCCCCTGCCACTCAGGTGACTATCTTGAAGTTTTCTTCCAATACACATTGTGCCGCAGCACATATCGCAAGCAGGACGCTTAAATGTTGACAGCAGACGGCCACATATGTTATCAAAATCAAACATTGAATGCTGTCAGCTGGTTCAGAAGGAGACATGGTGCCGCAGCACCTTAAAAAAAAAGAAAAAAACTACGAATCCAACACGGGAATCAAAGTTTAGACCAGGAAACCGCAGTTTTCCCTCAAGGCTACACGACCGCCGAGCCGCAGACTCAAGTTGCAAATTGCAAAGGGACCGCTGTCCATTGAATCTGCGACTGATAATAACCTTTTAATATTAGCACAGTTGCATTGCGGGCAACTTGTCATTTCCTCATTCTTGCCTTGATCTTCGACGAACTTGCGGCCACATCTGATTTCCTCAGGCCAAACCTTCTCAGCTGCCCTCAGAAGTTTCACATCTGCTTCCACTCCTCCTGAGAGATATAAGCACATGTTCCAACCATTCAGTGTTAAGATCTAAGTGTGGAATTTTGAGATCGACAGAAGTTAGTTTGCCCACAAGGAGTGGTAGTGGAAGAGAGATCGAATTCTCCCGCATTTGTGCCAAAATAATTGCGGAGTTGCGGGATTTGTTTCTGGCATCGAAACTGTATGTATGTATGTATTCTTATGGGGAATATCACAATCCATCAGGGGAATCCGGTTACCAAGAAGAAAATTTGGGCACGACAGAGGTTTTTGAACACTGCTCACATGTTCCACCTAGAGCCACATGTCGAGTAATTTACAAACATTGATCTATTGAAACTTGGGTGATCCATCATTTTTTGGTTTGACCTTCAACTTTGACCCATGCCACAACTTTTGTTGGTTAATTTTTATTATATCCCAGTGCATGTAGTCACAACATTCTGTCATATTTTATCCTAATTTTTGCGGCTAATATCCCTTCGATTCCATAAAAATCATGCTTTGTTGCGATCCAAAATGGTTTTGTGCAGGCCACTCGCTACTGAATGAGACCCCTGCCGTGAAGCTCTGCAATTGTGGTGGGCATTTAGACTGCCAAGGCGGGAAGCATGGGAAAAAAATGGGGAAAGGGGGAAACTAGGACAGGACAGGTTGGAGGTTAGGTGGGAGGCTATTATGTTTTTGTTCAATCTTGTAATCTGAAATGTTTGACTGTTCTTTTTGATTATCTTGCTAAATGTTTTGTTGAGGTTGTTGTAATAATGTTTGGATTGAATGAGGGTAGGTTTTGTTGAGGGTGTTATGATTTTATGTTGTTGTTCAATGTTTCATTTTTACCTTTGATGTTTTTTTCCTATGGGGATTTGGGGACTTTTTTGCCCGAACTTTCACTTCAGTGTTAGGTTTCAGATGAGGGGGAGGTTTGTTGTTACTGTTGTGTTTTTTCGAAAATGGTTTTGTCTTGGATATTTCTCTACTCAACACCGGCTTTGTGGTCTTCGACTTCTCGCTTCAAATGTCGGGCGGCCCGGATATTCTGAATTTGTGCCAAGACAACTAGTGTTGAAACGAGCAGCGCAAGAGCAAATCAAAAACAGAAGACATGGAACCGGCTCTGCGCTCAAGTTCGGCAGCAAAGTAGCACTAATTCTGTTTCAAGTTCAGACTGTGCCATGGGGGGTCGTCAAGTTCCATTGCGTCGGCAGTCATGCCTTCTTGTGAGAGCCTTACTGCTTTGGATTGCGTGCAACTTTATTTGCTCATCGCAGGGTTTTGCTGGTCTTGACCCGTGGAAACGGGGGTTTGGTACGGGCAAAACCACCGGTTGCTGTCGCCCGTCAAACTGGTGGAACGAAGTACCTGGTGGCACTGATTGCTTGGCTCAGAGGACAAAGGATGCCTTTGAGACCAATATGAAAACGGCAAACATCCCGCTGCTGGAGACATGCGAGAGTTATGAAGCATCCCTACCAGTGAGAGAAGGCACAGATGGAGTCAGCAAGCTCTACTCACAACCCTATTTGTGTAGAGGTAAAGAGTTAAATGTCGCAGTCAGCCGCTTGGAACATGCGAACAAACGTAGAGACCGAGTGGCTTACCTTTCAGCTCCAACCATGCGTGGCAAGTCTGCTGCCATCCTGCCGATATTCTGTCGAAGTGTGGAACTGGGGAGCCAGCATTGTTTCACCCACTACCTCTACATGCCATTTGCCAATAACGATTGGAATTGCAACCAGCCTGCATTTTAATTGGAAGTGTGCTTCCTTTTGCTTTCCTTTGTCCACTTTCTGTCGGGATGTTCATGTGTTTCATGTTTGCACGAGGTCACAGCCCAGCGCCGCGTAGCTTGGAGACCGATGAACTGGAGCGGGCTGGTGCTGACTTCATGCTCCACTGCTTCAGGAGGCAGATGAATGGAGAGTATCTTGGCACTGAATGGCAGCTGCCCAGTCCACTGCCAGACTTGCGAACCACAGTTGCAAAATTTGCAGAGGAGGTTGACAAGTTCTTGCAGAGAAACGCCAGCAACCGCCTTCTCCTCCACATCGACGAGCACCGCTCCATGAGCACATCTCCTGAATTCAGGCGAGGAGCGCTGCTTTTGGCTGGCTCACTTCCACAGATGTGTAAGGTGATTGCCACCTACCTCGAACCGCCGGATCTAGCCGCACAGGGTTCGTCGCAGGTTTGCCGCTTTCCAATTGCCATGATGCTAGTAGATGTGAGCCCCTTGTTGACCAGGGACGCTTCAGATGCTGCACCTGCCACGGCAGCAGGATTGCCGAAAATCAAACTTCCTGCCGAAGGCTGGGGTGGCAAGGAAGAACGATTGCTCGCAACTTTGCGAGTCAAGCTAAGCCTTTTCCTTGTGCACATTGGTCTTGACCAGCTCCACATTCCGCAGGATGAGAAGAGCGACCTGCGCAGAACTTTCAGAAACATCCAGGACCAGCTTGACAAAGAGGGAAACCTGGAGAGCAAGCTCATTGGAGCTCTTGGAAGTTTTAGCGTCGCTTTGCCAGATCTAGATGAACAGGTCTCAGGAGCAGTGGACTTGTTGTTGGGCATAAAAGATGCCCGGGCAGAGGACAGAAGGTATGCGGGAGTGATCTCGTTGGACAACCGGAAGCTGACTCTTTCGCTGGAGACGCTGATGGCAGTTGGAGATGCCAGGGATAAAGCCTCGTCAGTCTTTAGGAAAGCCCAAGAAGTATTCTGCTCATCTCTGATGGAATCTGGGAGTTGGTGTGACGGTATGCTTTTAGAGCGAGCTTATTTGTGGGCTCTTGCCTGCAAAGCGGCTAAGGAACAGAACGACTTTAAATTTGAGAGCAAGCCTCGCACATATAAGTTTCAATGCAAGGAAATACGAGACGGATTGCAACAAGTCGATGGGAAGAACGCAAGAGTCTTCACAAAGAAGGGAGACCCCTGCATTGATGGTATCCGCTGCATAAAGGATGGTGTCATGTATCACGCGCTTTCAGAAGGTGGCACGGCTGGCACGCACAAAGGCTTCGACATTTGGTTCAAGACCGAAGCAGATGAATTAGTCCTGAGCTCAGTTGGAAGGCTGAATGTGTTGCAAACAAACAGTATTCCGTCATTTCAGTCTTTGTTTGCATGTGTTTGTATGTTTTGTAACTTGGCAGGTGCTCTTGGATGTGACTGGAGCTACGAACGCAGAAACCTGCAAGAAAAAGGCTTCAAATTTTGCCCAGAATGTGAACGCAGTGAAGCACACGGTGCAGAACGCGGAATCGCCGGTAAAATCAGTAATTGGCGTTCTTCTTGCTCCAAATTGCAACAGTCCCATTGTGGATGCACGAGTAGCTCAAGTAGTGGCAGGAGGCAGCAAGAGACATGTTAGGCGGCTTGCAACAACTCCTAACTTGGCTTGGTGATGATGTCGACTAAGCACCTTGAGGACAGGGTTGGAGTGGAGCGCTTCCCACCCCATTTTCCCATGAACTTCAAGAATTTTCCCACTGGGAAACTTCATTTTTCCCAAACTTCAACTTTCCCCGAGTGCCGTATGGAAACTTGACTTTTCCTGCAGGAGCAGCGGGATGTTCTGACCAACCGTGCCGAATGCTTGATTGACCTCGTCACTGAATGACTTTCTGACTGGGGCAAAAAAGCGGTGTGGTGCTCTGAAGTCAATGTTGCATAAGAAGTGTCCTGACAAAGCCGAAGACAGTGATGCCATGTTCACCCTTTTTGATTTGCCGGTGTTGCGTTGCCAAATGAACAGGGCATCAACACATTCAGAGACCTTCGTAGGATGGAAAAAGGGTGTTTGGCTTCGCTGTGGACAGTTTTTGAACCGATACATTGAGACAACCAGCACTTGACAAGGATGACAAACACAACCATACACAACGAGAACTCTTCATTTTATGTTTTTGGTCTCCCATTTTCAAAGCGCAACTCAATATCCCACAAGCCCATCTGAGGTCATGAAGTCATCATCGGCTCTGATTTCCAAAAGGATCCAAAAGGTGTGTTGCGAGAACTCTGAAGGGTAGAAGTGGAGAAGGATTGAGATAGAACTTTTAAGTTTGAAGTGGAGATGGGGGTTTCACACAAAGACCACATATACAATGTTATAGCTATTTTACAGTACGTAATTTCACACAACAATACATCTATTTACCTATACCATGATGATATACATGCATCCAGTCGCTTGCATTCACCCTGTCAGAAAACGTGCGGAGGAGCGGAGTGTTGACCTCCTCGAGGATTCAAAAAGGTTATGTGTTATTTGTTTGGAGGAAATTGGATTTTCTCTTGTCTTGGTTTTACATAGATACAAAAGTTAGTTTTTTGGGCGGGGAACGAAGGGGTTGTGATAGAAAGCACACCGTCCATCTTAAAATATAAGGTCACACATGATTATCCACTATGAATAGCATACAAGACGACTGGGATGCTAAAGGCTCAAGTCTGATGAGGACAAAACGACAATGTATGACGACTTGACAACAAAAAACATTTTTCAACAAGTGTCCTGAGACCATCTTTTTTTAATCTCAAATACGCTACATTCAGGACACGTGTTATTTTAAGCCAAAACGACTACCCGAAGCAAAAAGCAAAGACGCTTAAAGAAATGTCGCCTTATATAAAAAGTAAATTATGCCCGGCTATATGGTAATTGATGGAAAGAAGCAAAAAATGGACGAAGACGTCTTTGACCAAATGGTTGAAGCACTCCACCAATCCAACAACCCCCACAACCCACCAGCCCAAGCAACCACACGATGGAAACCTGACGGAAATTATGACAAGAAACCATTAGACCCAGACTATTTTTCAAAATGCTATCAGAAGAAACTATCAAAACCCTTCCAATGCCCAGACTGCGGACAGGTAATCAGTAGTAAATCCAATCTTTCAAAACACCGTCAAACCAAAAGATGTATGAGCAAACAAACCCACTGTTTAAATCCGAAACCTTCTCAATAACAACGATTCTGTTTATTGAGAACGTTTTATTCACTATTCATTTTCGTCTGTTTGACACAGTTTTTTGACCCTTGATGTATTGGAACATAGTATTGAGACATTACATGCTTACAAAAAGGACATTCCATTTTTTCAAGGTGTTTCTCTAATATCTTTTCTTTATTTTTGTAGTAGTATTCCCGCGCCACCTCCTTTCTCTCTTCTTCCATCCTATGTGGAATGACATTATTGACACAATCAATGCTTTTGATGTAGTGCCCTTCTCGTCTCAATAGTTCTTCCTTACAATTGCAGGGATAGTTTTCAATCAACTCAATCTTACAATCTTCAATACCAAACTCATCAAATATTTCAATCGCTGACACATTCTTATTTGTTTTTCCTGTTTTGTAAGAACTGTATTTTGCTCTATGCCTCTCAATTCTTTTACTCAAACTTTCGCAAGTGCTCCCTACATAGGCTTTGTTGTGTCCAGTGTTATTTTCTAAATCTCCGTTTTCATACCTATATTTACACCTATATTTACCATAAGTTGCCATTTCTTTAAACCATTTTTCCCAAATTCAATTCTGGTGTTCTCACGTTGGACTTCAACCCAGAACCCAATGACCCAAAAAGTGAACGAGAACCCACAATTGCTTAAAAAAATAACTATATATTACTTCATATTTTAAGGAGAAAATGGCAGAGGATACAAGGTTGAAACATTCAACAGAAAATTTTTATTTTGAAAATCAATCTGACAACCAATCCAATCAACCGCAACATCCTCAACAAACAATGGAAACTGAAAAACTACTTAAAGAAACAGAAGATTATAATGATATAGATTATACTATAATGGACACTTCACAGCAGATTGTTTTAGATTATCTTTTATCATCCGAACAGGGTGAGATATTGAAACGGAATGGACAGGAACTCAAGAAACTCAAGATTGGAGACAAGACCTGCAACTTTGAAAGGGGCAAACCCATATCAAAGAGGTTAATAACAAAATTCAACAAGATTAAGCAGACTATGGACTACAAAAAGTATGAACTGAAGGAAAAGAAAGGCATTAGGTGGGTCAATCTTGACAAGAACAAAGCACTCACAGGTATTCAAATGAGATACAAAGCAACCACCACCAACGAACAGTCTGCTTTCAAAGGTTATGCCAATTCATATGCCATCACAAACATCAGGGTAAGAGGCATCAAAGCACTACAATATCTAAAATACCAAGGTTTGAGGTTAAAAGAGTATTTGAGGAAACATAATGGAATGAAGGTTATGCTATAAGTCTTCGCCACTTTGAAGAGCAAAAAGACCAACGAAGATGTAAGACAAGTCATCAAGAGTAGAAGATACAACATCACCAACGAAGGTGAAATACCTAACGTATTGAGCCAGATGGCAAGTGATGTAGAGCACCAAGCGGAGGTGATGGAAATGTCGGAGAGTGGATTAGTCATAACCCAGATTGACAAAATAAAGTTTAACTATGACAAATACAATCCAACTCGTGGGGGTAAGTTCATTCCATTACCTAAATGGGTTTCAAACAAAAAAGCGTGTATCAACATCAAAAATCAAGATGAACTATGTTTCAAGTATTCCGTTCAATGCGGTATATGAAAGGTTTATGAAAAAGACCATCCCGAAAGAGTTTCTCACTACAAAAATCTCAATGATGAGTTGAAGTGGGATAATGTCAATTTTCCGTCATCAGATGTTGATATAGATACATTTGAAGAAAACAATGGAGGGAAAGTAGCAGTCAATGTTTATTTTATTGACCCCGAAGAATGGAAACAATACATCCTACTTTACAGACAGACCAAGGTTCAAAGAGCAACTCATCAAATCAGTCTTCTGAAACTGGAGGATGGGGATGATTACCATTATGTATTCATCAAAGATTATGACAAGTTGATAGGATGCCAAACCAACAAACACAAAGCAAAAGTTTATCATTGTTTTCACTGCCGACACGGGTTTTCAATCACAGGAACTTTTAGATGAACACAATGAAAAGGGATGTATGGCAGTTGAAGGGCAACAGATAGAAATGCCTAATGAAGACGACATTATGGTTTTCAAGAACCACTATAAAAAGTTGAAAGCACCTTTTGTCATCTATGCTGACTTTGAATGTTTAACCACAAGGACGGGGACAGTTTCAACTAAAGAAGTTAAGACTGATAAATACCAACATCACAGACCCTACGGTTTTATGATAAATGTTGTCAATTCAATTGATGGTTCATCAAAGCCTTTCCTTCACAGAGGGGAGGATTGTATGGATGTTTTTATCCAAAAGATTATTGAAGTCAAAAATGAGATAATGGAAAAAATGAAGGAAAACAAGGAAATCATTATGAGGGCAGATGACTGGAGGGACTTTAAAACCGCAAAGAAATGCTTTATATGTGGTAAAGACTTCAAAGAAGGTGATAAAAAGGTTAGAGACCATTGTCATTTTACAGGTAAGTATAGGGGTTGTGCCCACGATGATTGTAATTTACAGTTTTCAATGAGATATTATAAAATCCCCGTTTTCCTTCATAACCTCAAGAACTATGACAGTCATTTAATCATTGAGAGGGCAAATAAACTATCAGAAAGGGGTAAGATAGATGTAATAGCACAGAATAGTGAGAAGTTCATAACATTCGCATTTAAAATCTTTGTTTCAAAGACAGTTTTTCTTTCATAAGTTGGTGAAGTTGAGTAAGTATGAAGACGGAGAGAAGAAACAAAACTGGCAAAACAACTTCAAATTTAGCAAAAGAAACCCTTATGTGAGTAATGATGAGGATTTAGATTTACTAACTGATAAAGGTGTTTATCCTTATGATTACTTCACTTCATTTGACAAATTTAGGGAAAAACAACTACCACCAAAAGAAAGTTTTTACAGCAATCTTACCGAAAGTCATATTGAAGATGATGAGTATGAAAGGGCACAAAGGATATGGGAACACTTCGGTATAAGAAATCTTGGTCAATACCACGACTTGTATTTGAGAACCGATGTTCTTTTACTCACTGATGTCTTTGAAAATTTTAGAGACCTTTGTTTGGAATACTACGGTTTAGACCCAGCACATTATTTCACCCTTCCTAACTTTGCTTGGGACGCTATGCTTCTAAAAACTGGTGTTGAAATAGACCCTTTAACTGACCAAGAGATGTATGAGATGATTGAGAAGGGTTTGAGAGGTGGTATGTGTCAAGTAAGTCATAAGGAAGCAAAAGCAAATAATAAGTATATGATGGACGACTGATAAAAACAGACCATCTAATTATATCAATTATTTAGATGCTAATAACCTCTATGGACTGGCAATGTCAATGAAACTGCCCATAGGAAAACTGAAGTGGATAAAGAAGATACTGACAGAAAAGATGATAATGGACTGGAATGAAAACGATGACAATGCCTACATACTGGAAGTTGATTTAGAGTATCCAAAGGAGATACAGGACGAACAAGCGGATTACCCATTAGCACCTGAAAATATGAAGGTTGAAGAGAAACTACTTTCAAAGCACCAAAGGGAACTACATAGAAATTACTATAATGGCAAGGAGGCACGGGATGAGAAACAACCAAAACTTATCCTAAACCAAATGGATAAACCCAACTATGTAGTCCATATCAAGGCATTACAGTTTTACCTTCAAAAGGGTATGAAAATCAAACAAGTTCATCGTGGGGTGAAGTTCAAACAGAGATGTTGGTTGAAACCTTGGATAGATTTTAACACTGAAAAAAGAAAAGTAGCGAAGAGCGACTTTGAGAAGGATATGTTCAAATTGATGAACAACGCCGTTTATGGCAAAACGATGGAGAATGTCAGAAACCACATTGACTTTGAATTAGTATCAACGCAGGAGAGGATACAAAAATGTATCAACAATCCTAACTACAAAGGATGTCATATTATAAATGAAGAACTGGCAGGAGTGGGAAAAACAAAAACTGTATTGAAGTTGGATAAACCTATCTATTTGGGAATGTTAATTTTAGACCTTTCAAAGGTTCATATGTATTCTTTCTACTATGATGTCTTAAAAGCAAAGTATAAGGATGATGTAAGACTGATATATACTGACACCGACAGTTATGTTATACAAACTTTCACCGAAGACATCTATGAAGATTGGAAAGGAATAAAGGATTATATGGACTTCAGCGGTTATGATAAGAACCACCCTTGCTATGATGCCACTAATAAAAAAGTCCTTGGCAAGTTCAAGGACGAGATGGATGGAAAAATCATCACAAACTTCATTGCTTTACGTCCTAAAATGTATTGTCTAAAAGTCTTCAACGAACAGAAAGCAGAAAAGAAAGCAAAGGGTGTTCCAAAACTGAAAGTCAAAAGGGATTTAGATATGAAAGACTATGAGGCAACACTCCACGAACACATACCAAAGAATGTAAATTTCAATGCCATCAGAAGTAAGAACCACCAAATCTACAGTATAAACCAAAGCAAGGTCGGTTTAACATCTTATGACAACAAAAGGTATTGGTTCAACGATACTGACAGTCTGCCCTATGGGCACTACTCATTATCCAATTAATAATATTATTTAACAATAATATTATCAATTGTTCATATCAAACTCCAATTACAGAGTTGTAGTTTCGGTAGTTGATATATCAGTTTGTTTTGTTTCTCCTTTTCCAGTTTCTCCACTCTTCCCACCAACTCTTTTACGCTCTTGATGAGTAAAACATCTGTTCGGGTCTTTTCGTCTTCGTCTATCTTTTTGATTTGTTCAAGGTAGTCGTTTTCAACACTGCTGTTTGAATTGCCCATTGTGTATATATGATTTTAGATTTTTAATTCTTTGATTTGGATTTCGCCTTTGCTTTAGGCTTGACAAAATCTTTGATGAAGTTTTCAACTTCAAATAAGCGGGTTTCTAAATGCTCAACTTTGTTTTTCAAGTCTTCATTTTCTTTGATTATTTCTCTGACTGCTCCCCAAGTGATACTTCCCATTTTAATATAACTTAATTTCTTAATACCATCAACTTCAACGAGTATATTTTCAACTTTTTCTGGTATATTTTCTTCTACCTCCTCTGCTATAAAACCTATATGACTTTTAGTTATTCCCATTTCTTTTTCTTCTTTCATTTTGAAAGTATGAGGTTTAATGCTATTTACTATTTTTGTAAAATTGAAATTTGCTTCTTCAATATCATATTTCTTATCTTTTTGTGATGTATCTACAAGGTCTCCCTCTAATGTATAAGGTGCTGGAACAGAAACTTTTGATGGTGTAATAAAAAGTCTTATACTGCTATTAGCATAAAATCTTATGTCCCCGTTAGGGTCTTCATTGATTAACTTGAAATGATTAACACCTGCGGTATTTTCATTAACTATATAACTATTCTTGCTTGTTTCTTTATGAAAATATGCCTTTTTGTCTTGATTGACATATACGTCTTTTGAAAAATTAACATCTTCAGTTGCTTTTCTGTATCTCATATATTCTACTAAACCGTCATCTGTTGTATTACTACCTTGAAAAACCATATCAGCACCATAATTTCTATTGTAAAAATAATCTCCATAAATATATTGAGATGACAACGCCCTACCTGTTGAAACATTAATAATACTGTTAGCACCATCTAATGTAAAGAAATTTACACCACCTCTTTTAAAGACTACATCGGTAGGTGTGGCACTATCAATTACATCAAATTTAGCACTTTCAGCAAGTAATGATATACCCGTATTTACTTCTACATTACCGTTTCTAAAATACATAAAGTCTATTGTGTTCCTTCTAAATTTAACATCAGCATTACCTATACTATCATAAGTGTTTGCTTTAGCACCTTTTGTTAGTTCCACTGCTTGTAGCGTTCCTTCAAACTTCATATATGCAACATCGCCTCTTTTGAAGACTAAATCAACATCAGTAGCGTTTTTTGTATTGATGACATCGGTTTGTAATTCAGTATGGCACACGACATTAACATTAAAATATGCCTGTGTTAATGACAATTGAAATTTTAAGTGTTGAGGAAACGGACGACCACCAACATAAAACCGATGTATTCCACCAGAAGCAAAAATACAATAATCAAATCAGGATTACCACTTCCTATATTGATAGAACGGATATAACCTTTACCAGTTCCTAAAACAATTGAACCTCCTAATGGAAATTCTATGGTTGAATTATAATAAGCAGAACCATTAACCGTTAAGTCAAAACTTCCAAATTGAACACCGCCACATAAAACTAAATCGCCTTCTATTGTTTGTAATGTTTCACCTGTATATTTTACTAAATTAGTGTCATCAACACCACCACCTCCAATAGCGGGTGATGTTGTTTTATGAAATGTGATTAAATCATTTGCTAATGTCATAACTAAATTAGAAGCAGTAGCGGGGTCGCCTACATAAAAGTCAATTTGACCTGTCTGTTCTTTCATTACAAAATTCAAAAAGTTTCCAGCGTTTAAAGTTTCATTTATATAACTGTCGGTATGTTGAAAAAGTAATTTACTATTCAATGGTATATCTAAACTTGATGCTAATGCCAATGGTTTTCCTAAAACTAAACCACCGTTAGTATCGTAATCATAATCATATTCCAAATAAATAGCATTGTTATGTTTAAACACTATGTTAGACAGACTGTTTTTACTATCAAAGTCATTGCTCTTCAAAACGCCTGTTATTTCGGGATTGCTGACATTCAATTTATTGTTTAATAAACCATCGGTTTCAGTCTGTGTATAGTAAGGGGTAAATAAACCGTCGGTTTCAACTCTTGTATAGTAAGGGGTGAATAAACCATCGGTTTCAACTTTTGTATAGTAAGGGGTGAATAAACCATCGGTCTCAACTTTTGTGTAATAACTTGTGAATAAACCATCAACTTCACCACTATCATAATAAGGGGTGAAAAGATTGTTTGTTTCCGCTTTTGTATAGTAATTGGTTAAATCAACACTACCACCTCCTCCACCACCACTTCCTGCGATGTCAAGGATGTTCCTTAACTGTCCGTTATTTGGGTCTATTGTTCTAAACTCGTATGCCTCCACGCTCCTATTTATATTATAATAATTTGCCATATATTATTAGATGATAAAATAATTTTGTAGCATCATTCCACTTGAATTCTTTGATTGAGGTTTTTGTAAAACATTTTCTTCTTGTCGCTTTCCATCAAATCTATGTATAAAAAACCGTGCCTGTCATTCGTGGCAACTCGGTATATCTTGTCTAAAGTTTTCTTGTCATACAACCCGCTCAATTCTTCCAAAATGGCATCTAAATCTTTTTGATTACGAAGCCTGAAGATGAAAAGTTGGGTGGCATTCTTCCTAACGACTGGCGATATTTGTGTGTAGGATTGTGATGTGATAAAAGTTGAGATATACCAATGCCTACCTTTGGTGAAGAGTTTGATTAACTCCTTGTTCTTCCTGACAACCTTTTCGTTGTCAGCCCAGTCGTCTATGATGATACAGATGTTGTATAGGTGTTTGTAATCCTTCTCCTTCATATACTTTATTATTCCTTCCTGCGTGTCTATCACGTTCTTCAAGTCCTTCTCCTCAAAGGTGTCAAAGTAAATGGGGTCTTCATCCGTGTGTTTGATGTCCATTTCTTTGTCAATGTATTTTTTCACAACCGTCCAGTTGTCATCAATGAAGATGGTTGGCGAAAAAATGTAGATTTTCTCAAAGCAACCCTTGTAGATGTCCAACACCAAGTTTGTCAAAGCAACCGTTTTACCCGTTCCCGACGGAGCGTTCAGTAAAATCCTTGCTGGAAGACAAACCATATACCCGTAGGATGACTGCTTACAATTATATATTCTTTATGTTTGTAAGGCTTTATATTTATCATATTAAAAGTATTTAGAAATAAATTTCTGATATAAAATATTCAAAAGGAAACCTTTTTTACCTTGAAAGGGCGTCGGGTGAAAATGGGACAGTTGCTTTTCAGTCCGCATAAGACGTTAATTAGTTTTGAACTCTGCGTCCCTTTGACTGACAAAACGAAGCAATAGAAGATGAATTCGTTTGTGCTTTGCTTTTGATTACACCCCGACATTTTCGTTCTACCCACCCCAGTAGAAATCTTCGTGTCGCAAAAGAAAAGTCCTGTATAGTATAATTAGAATGTATGTTGATGATATTTTCTAATTACATATAATCAGGATGAACGAGTATGAAACCTACATTGATACAATAGGTGAGATTGAAAATAGGATTGTTGATGACACGAAGTATCCAGTCATCACCGACAACAGGGTGAAAAGATGTTGTAAGCACACATTGGAACTAATTAAAATTGTTTAAAATTTTCTCAAATATAAAATAGATGCCGAAAAAGAAAACTAACACAATCAAAAAACAACCAATCCCCGAGGATTTTGAACTTTCAGATGAAGAACCCGCTGTTGTCAATCTGAACGAGGAACAAAAACTGTCAAGTAAATTCATTACCTTTGATTGTCCCATTTGTAGGGGTAAATTACAATTGAGAAACGAAATTCTTATCAACCCGAAGGGCATAAAGTGTTCTTGTAATCCTTGCTCCTTCAAAATTACCAAAAATGACAAAACGATGAATGTAAGTAGAGATGACAACGGGGATATAAAGTTGGACAGCGAAGACCACAGTATCTCGTTCAGTTGGAACAGACAAATCACACCCGAAGATAAGAAAGTAGAGAGCACGAAAAAGATGATAAGCGATGTAATAAGCACTCCAAGAAGTAGCGGTAGAAAGTCAATGAATGATATGGATTAAAAAGTTTCTCACAAAATGGTGAAAAGAGTAGATTTTGCGTGAAAGCAAATTGATAAATAAATATCTAAATAAATATATATCTAAATAAATAATTATATATATATAAATATATAATAGTATGGTGGATGTTGAGAGCGATGACCCCGTAAAGCAATCAGAACTGGAAGAACTGAAGAACAAGGTGAGCAAAATGAATAAGAACCTCATAACCATAATGAACACTGTTAAGAACATAGAATATAACCTGAACAACAAGAAGGAAGAGAACAAAGAAAATACCAACGACAAAGACAAAGAAAGAATAAACAAAGCCTTTGAAAAGAAGCAGATAGGCAGACCCGTCGGTTCGTGGGAAGATAAAAGGAAACAATACTTTGAGTGGATTACATCGGGTAAAATCACACAACCCAAAGAAGAAACTTTAGCATACTACCAAATCAATAAAGACCCGTCAAACAACTCCTATGTGTTGCTGTCATAGTTTCATATTTTAAATATATAGTTTTATAATATGAAATTACTTGAACTGTTTTCTGGAACGGGAAGTGTAGGCAAAGTCGCCAAAGAGTTAGGTTATGATGTTGTCTCGTTGGACTTGAAGGATGCCAACATCAACACTGACATACTCAATTGGGATTACAAACAATTCAACAGAAACAATTTTCAAATCATTGGGGCTTCTCCCCCTTGTGTTGAATATAGCATTGCCAAAACCACTGGTGTTAGAAAAATAGATTATGCCAACAGCATCGTTCAAGAGACCATTGAAATAATCACATACTTCAATCCATCAGTATGGTTCATAGAAAACCCACAGACTGGATTGTTGAAACATCAGGACTTTATGAAAGACTTTGATTACTTTGACATTGATTATTGTAAATACGGCTTTCCATACAGAAAAAGGACAAGGATATGGACGAACCTAACCAGTTGGAAACCAAGACCATTATGTAAAAAAGATTGTGGAAACATCATCAACAATAAACATAAAGAAACAGCCCAACGGATGCCATCAGGCAAAAAGAGCGACTGGGGTAATGATTACATAATACATCGTCAAGATGAATTATATAGAATACCCAGTGAGTTAATCAATGAAATTTTTACATCAATCGTCCTCAATGAAGGTCAGGGAGAATGAACAATTCACATTGTTCAAATCAACAACATTACCATAACTATTGACCAATTTGAAGTGTAGTGTTCTCAACACTCTATTTGAAACATTGATGTAATCAACACTGATGATTTCATTGTCATAGATGACTGAACCGAAGGGGGCATTAATCGGGATTTTCTTAACGATGTTGTAAGCACCCGTAGAACCTAATTGTTTAGCGTCGCTCAATTCACTACAAGTAAGGTATAAATTTCTCAACGCTAATAATGTCAAATACCCGCTTTTCCAATCTGGATAGTTCAACGATGAGGTGTAGTTTCCTAAAACCTGATTGATGGATTTTAAGTTATTTCTGTCATAAGATGTTCCCGTCCATTGGATGGTGTTATACTCCATCTCATAGTCGGTCATTATCTTGAACGAAAAATCCACATAGTTTAAAGTGATGGTTATTTTGTTGGTGTCATAGTCGTAAGATACACTGAAATAATCGTTGTTTGCTTGAAACCCGTTTGTTGCTTCGTTCATCTTTGTTTGAAGGTTTGATGCCAATGTAGCACCTACATAGGAAGCACTCAACAGTTCAATTATAACATCCGTAGTGTTTGAAAAATCCGTCAGTCTTAAGTAAAGGTTGCTGTTCAACCCCGCTTAGACTGGATAAATGGAATTCGGTATGGTGATTTCGTGGATGTAGAGTTTGGTGTCGTTCCCGCATTCTTGACTTTCGGGTAAATAGATTTCAAAATCACTGCTACTGTTAGAGTTCTGGGTTCGGTGGTGGCTGTCTATGTATATCTTTTTAAATCTACTCATTTATTATGATATAATAACTTTAGAAATTATATTTTTCTATACATTATTATATATGCTTCAAAAAAGGTTGATGGATGATATGAAAACACAGGGACGACTACAAAGAATAAACCCCTTTGAAGAGATTGACGGTAAAGAATACAACAAAAAACACAACAACAAACAAAAGGAATTGTTGGAGAAATTCAGTAAGGAGATACAACGGGGAAACAAATACTTGGAGGAGTTCAGCAACATCAACGACGAGACGGGACTAAAGAGGGCATACAATAACAGAACAAATTTAGGACTATACCACCACCCAGAGAATAAAACGCTTTACATAGCGGGGACGAAAGATTTTCCGCGACGACACACTCATTCCTTTTCATATGGTTCATAGGTCAAAGCGGTATAAGACCGCAAACGACTTCATCAGAAACAACATTGATAATGTTGATACAATTGTCAGTCATTCCTTGGGTTCAGCAACAACGATGAAACTGAACCAAGACTATAACAAAAGATTTACCACCAGAACCTATGGAACACCAACCGTAAGTTTTAATGACAACACTGACAGTAAGAACACGAGGTTCAGGGCAGTAGGCGACCCAGTCAGTATGTTTGACAGAGGCGTGGATATAACAGTCAATAAGAACAGTTATAATCCTTTATACAATCACGGCTTTCACGCCGTCCATTTTGGAGATATGGGAAAGTCAGAAAAGAATGTGGCAGAACCAATCAACAAGATAATGTGATTTTACTTTATATAAGTCATATTATATGGAAGACATCGTAAGGGAATATTTGAAGAACAACAGACAGGAAATGAAGAAGTTGAAGAACGAGAATACCAAAAAGAAAAAACATCTAACATACAATGAAATCAAGAAGGTCATAGAGAGCGGAAAAGATATAAAGAACAACGAAAATCAACCTATAGAAAACAAACCCCAAAACAAAGGGAAGAAAACCAAAAATACATTTAAACAATATATCTTCGACATAACTTAATTTAATATAACCTAATCATCAAACATTTTCTATATAGAATATATACAAGTATGGAAGCATTAGAAATTACAGATGTTCTCAATGGAAATGTCCTTCGGTATAGACTAAAAGGTGGAGCGTCCTACATTAGAGACAAACGTATCAAAACATTCTACCCTTCTTCGGTCTCTACTTACTCATCCAACTCAAACAATGTCATCCGTTTTAATCTAACTGGTGGAGCAAATGAATGGATAAATCTGCGAAGTCTTTTGATAGGTTTTACCCTCATCAATGCCGACAATGACGGAACAAAAGAGTTGAGACCTGCCTATAAACCATCCTCATTTTTTCAAAGAATGCGAGTGATGGCGGGTTCAAATGTTATTGCTGAAATTCCTGACTTAAACCGTTATGAAGCAATGATGGATATTTTACAAGATGACGGTTCAAGAAACTATACTGACAATTTAGGTTTTGGTGAGACCTTCTATAATGAAGGAAATAGATTTTTGACATATACGCAGTTGGCAACGAACCCAGGTTCAAACACAGTCCAGAATGTCATTGACCAAGCGAAACCTGACAATTTCGGAGGGTTTAAAAACAAAAAGACCGTTTATTACCGACCTTCTTGTCCCTTCTTCAATGTATCAAACTTCATTCCTTTATCATACTGTCCGATTGTCATTGAACTAACTTTGGTCAGTGATGCTAATGAACCCCTCATTAATTTAAGTGGTGATTTTACTACAACGAATACTTCGTTCTTATGGAACATAGAGCAACCCATCATCACCTGTGATATTCACCGACTTGATGATGGTTTATTTGCGGAGTATGCTGAAATTTTGGAAAAGCAATCTTTACCTATAACCTTCAACAGTGTTTCCGTCCAAACCCAAACAACAAGTAGAAGCGCCGACATCTTCACGACAATAGTTAGAAATGTCAGTAAAGCAGACAACATATTCATATCTTTCTATTCAAATTTTGGTTATAAGGGCGGTTTCCAAGAAGTGTTGAAACCTCATAACCTTCTTTATCATCCCCTTTCGTGGGAAAGCGGAACATCAATTGCTCAAAGATACTATGAAAATATTGATTTATCCTTTCAGTTAAGTATTGGTAATACTGTCATACCCGAAATGCCAACGATGGGGGTTGCTGACAACTACAAGCATCTTCAAGAAACACGAAACAATCACGTTTCAATCAAACCTCATATGTATAGGACGAATTCCTTTTTAGCGGGGTTCAACCTCAAGAAACTCAACAGTGCCAATTACACTGGACTGAATTTGAAGAACAATTCAAATATGGTTGTCCGTGTTAAGCCATTGTATGGAACAGACCTATATACAACAGACAACGGGACTGATACTGGACTGATGCCTGACAAAATGTATATCGTTATTGAACACGAATGTATCTTGGAGATAAAAGCCCAATCTGTCATTTTCTATGACTAAAAATGATAGTGGATAATTAATAAAATTATAATGAATAATCTTATTAATTATTTTGATTTTAATTTTGGATAGATGATTGACTTGTAAAGTTCCTTCGCTTCCTTTAGATGCTGTTTCTTATCCTCTCCCTTGCTTGATTTCCATTTACCATATACCTCTTGAAACCTTTGATAGTCTCCTGTGTCTATGCTTTTGCTGTTGTTCATCTCTTCAAACTTCTCTCTTATCACTTGTATTCCTACCTTGCTTGGCGATATTGCTTTGTTCATTGTTGGTTTCCTGACTGGTGCTTTTGATGAAGATGACGCCCCTGTTTCTTCCTGTGCTGTCTCTGCTTCATCTACATTGGGTGTCTTGTTGTCTTTGGGGATGTTGATTGTTGCTCCTAATGCTTGTGGTTGGGGTTGCTTTCCTCTTACTCTTCTTGCTTTGGGTGGTTTGGTGGTTGTGGATGGGTCTTCATGAAATTCTCTCTTCTCCTGCGTTGGCGGTTTTGGTTTCTGCCTCTTTGCTTTGGACTGTCTCACGCTTAAGGGCTTCCTTTTTTCTGCTGTTGGTATTGCTGTTGTATCCGTTGGTTCGTTGACATCGGGCACTACATCCACGTTCATCTTTGATTTTTCCTCCTTTAACTTCTTTTGGTGATTTACCTTTTTGACTTGTTTGTTGATTAGTTTTTGTGTTGGTTTTATCTTGGACGGTTTCTCTTCCTCGTCTTCGTCGGGTATGATGGCGTCTGTCAGTTTTGATGCTATTAGTCCTCCTATTGACCCTCCCTTTGCTGTTCCTCCTGCTGTGGCGACTGCTTTGATGACTGGTTTGGATGATTTAAGGAATTTCTTTAAGATGCTTCTACTGCTTGAAGGCGGTTCTTCGTCTTCTTGTATCCCTGCCGATGCCGTTGCTCCAACGGCGTCGTATGCCCCTTTGTTTGCCATATAGTGGTCTTGTGAATGACTTAAGTTTGCTTGTTCTGCTACTCTCCTTTCGTTCTCTTCCCTCAACTCTGCCTCTCTGTCAAAGGACATTTCGAAGTCGCTGATGGCGTCGTCCCTCAAGTCTGTCATACCTTCAAAGTCAAGGTTGGGTGTTTCTTCTTCCTTCCTTGCGGTCGCTTCCTCTGCCATCTGTTTGAAGTTCATTTGCTGTAAGTCTGCTGGGTGGATGTTGTTTGTGTTCAGTGCTTGACCCTGCGGACTTTCGTGAAAATACCAAGCGTTCCTATCAAAGATTTTTCTGATGTCATTGGTTTTGAACTTTTCCCTGTCTATTTCCTTGATGAGTTCTGCGTAAGTGGGTATTCGTGTCAATCCCTGTTTTGCGTTGATTACTTCTGCTGTCATTGCTATATATTAATAGTTGAGATTTTTATATTAATCTTGTGTATCGCCTCTCAACCACTGTTTATACTCATCAATTCTCTGTTTCATATTCTGGACGTTCGCCCCGTAATCTTCCAATCTGTGATTTTTCCTCACCTCCCTCAACCTTGTCATTTCGTTCTGTAGCATCTCATTCTCTTCCTTCATCCTCTGCTTTACTTGTAAGACTTTGTAATCGTGCTCGGTGTTGTGATATTCAAGAAGGCGCTTTAGGTAAAGATGATGGTTGTGAGTTGGCATCCTTGCCGTGTTGCTGTCGTTGTGGTAGTAGTGGTCATAACTACTATACACTTTTTTTCTTCTGTCTGGCATTTCGGGCGTTCCGCTCCGGTAGTTGGCACTTTTGTTTGAATGGACGGTTTGTCTTCTGTTGATGTCCTTGCGGACGTTTTCGTAGATGTCTGTTTTGTTGAGTTCTATTTTCTGTTCCTTGATGTTCATTTTTATATATAATACTTTACAAACTTTTTGATGCTAAAGATTTCAAGTTCTCTCTCGTCGCTTTGTTCTTTTCCTCTTTGGCTTTGTTGTAGGTGTCTCTGGCGGACATCGCACTTTGTAGTTCTTCCTTTATTTGTTTTACAAGGTCGCTTTTGAATGCTTCTGGGTCAAAAGGTGGTTTCGCCCTTGACGGTCTTACCCTTTTGGGCTTTGGGGCTGGTTGCGGTTTCTCTTCAACGGATGGTTCAATTATTTCTTCTGGTTTCTCCTCTTCTTTCGGTGCTTCTTCCTGTGTTGGCTCTGGTATTGTTTCTTCCTTGGGTTCTTCATTATCAATCTCTTTTACGACTACCTCTGTCATATATTAATATTATAGATAATTTTTTATACTTTCAAAATCTCGTGCCTCAAATACGGTTTGTTCAATCCTTCCAGTTTGAAGGTTCTGTTTCCGACATCATCGTATTCTATCTTGACGATTTTGTAGGATTGATTGCTCCACTTTGAGTTATACTCCTTCCTCTCGGTGTAGTTGTCTTTTTTCTTCTCAAAGACCTTGACCATATCATTCACTTTGACCTCTGGATATTTGCGAGTGTTCTTTTCCCTCCTTGTCAAATTTACCCTGACGTCCATATGGTTTTTGTCGTCGTGGGCATCCTTGGGTTTCATTTTGGTGGATGAATGGACGGTGTCGTTGTATTTATCTAACGCTTTGGACAACATCACAGTCCAACTGCCCCGATTAAACCTGACCCTGTCGTGTATCATATTTTTCATTGTCCTTATGAAACGTTCCACAACATTAGCGTGTGTTAGGGTGACGACGTGAGTGATGCCTTCTTTCTCAAAAAAATCTTTTACACCCGCTTGGAAGGCACGGTCATTATCGCTATAAACGGACATCGGAAAACCCATTTTGTTGAAACTATCTTTCATCGCCGATAATGTGATTGGTCCGGATTTTTCTTTCATAGGGACGACGTTTGCCAACTTGCTGAAGATGTCAATGACCACCAACCCATATCTCGGTTCGTCGTTCTTGATGGGAATTTTTGTCTCTGGTTCTTTAGTTAGGGGTTTCATATCCATTATGTCAATTTGATACTCAAACCTTGCGAATGGTGCGGTGTAGGAGTTTGAACCCCTGTATTTTCTAATCTGTTTGTTGGGCTGTTTCCTCATAAAGTTTTCCACATCCACCCTGTTGATGGTCTGGTCTTGTTCCTTGGCTTTCTTGAGGGTCTCATTGATTGAACCGAAGCCCGTTTCAAGATTGTAATAGACATTGCTTATGATGTCATCTCTTGATAGTCTCCTTGCCATATATTATAATATTAGATTTTAAAATTATCAGCAATAAAAAATATACTTAAAGAAAAAACACCTATATATAGTAAGAGTAAATAAGATGACTAAATTTGACTGTGGATGTCGTATTATGAGTGAGTGTATCACCTTAAACAATGGTGATTACAAAAAACCTAGTTGGAATTATTTGTTAAAAACCTTCGTGAATGTTTGTGGAAAGTGTGGCAAGAAACAAATGAAATTCCAACAGATGGAAAACAAACTTCTGGAAATGGAAAAGCAACGAATGGAAATGTTTTTGGAAAATGAGGATGAAGAACACGACACATACTTTGACCTGACAGAGTTGAAGGAACATCTCCAAACCCTCCCACCCAACGAAAGACACAAAGTGAAGGATTTTGAGAGGTTAAGAAACCTTGCCAATGGACAAGACCCCAACGAAGGAATGAGTGAAATAGATATGGTTATAAAGGAACTGGAAGAGGAGGAAAGGGAAAATAAAAACCAACCCGAACCCGAAAACTGAACGAGCCCCCAAAAACTACTTAAAGAAAAAATATCTATATATAGTAAGAGGATGCTATTTACTTATAAAAACTGTGGATGTTGTTAGAAAGAAATGACTAACCTAAAGGTTTTATTGAACAATATTTTTCCCGCTGGAATTTGTGATGAGATATGTCATTACAACCTTCACTGTGAAAAATGTAAAGGCTTAAACGATAGGGAGCGTAGATACATAGATTTCAATTATCATTTTGACTATTTTAATGATAAAAAACTGACAAGAGTTGAAAAGATAATCTATTTCTTTAAAACAAGGATGGAGAAATCACCTATTTATTTATCCAACACGAACCGAACAAACACGCGGCAAATGAAAAGAGAAATTTATGTTTTAATGGATACATTCAAACTCAAGCAAGAATTCAAACACGACAAACTGTTCTTAATGGCGATTAAGTCTTTTGTGAAAAGGGAGTGGAAAACTACCTATCACTTTCTTAAAAACTTTCACGACCTTACATATATGAAGTATTGTAAGAACAAATGGGAGTGGTGGTTTCCTCAAAACGATTGGACTTATACATTCAGAAATAGGGAGTTTAAGGTAAAAGACATTTTGGAAAGGAGGGCTAATTATTTTAGGATTTTTTTTTTGATCAGGTTTAGGAATTATTTTTGGATTCCTGCTTCTCTGCTTTTCCTGCTTTTCCTGCTTCTCTGCTTTCCTGCTTTTCCTGCTTTTCCTGCTTCTCCTGCTTTTCCTGCTTCTCTGCTTTTTTGCTTTTCTGCTTCTCCTGCTTCTCTGCTTCTCTGCTTTTCTGCTTTTTTGCTTTTCTGCTTCTCCTGCTTCTCTGCTTCTCTGCTTTTCTGCTTTTTTGCTTTTCTGTTTTTCCTGTTTCTTTGCTTCTCTGCTTTTCCTGCTTTTCCTGCTTCTCTGCTTTTCTGCTTTTCCTGCTTCTTTGCCTTTCTGCTGTTTTGCTTTTGTGCGTTTCCTGTTTCTTTGCTTCTCTGCTTTTTTGCTTCTCTGCTTTTTTTTGCTTTGCCTGCTTTAAATACTTGATTTTCATGTAAGATGCATTTTGCACAGTATTTACATCCCTGAGTATCACATGACCAACCTTCTCTTGAAAACTAGCAACGTAACATGTGAGAAGAGGTGCTTGCATTCTGCTTTGGGGGGAGGCGCTGCGCCCTCCCCCCAATCCCCCCTCCCACTTTTTTTTATTTAAACTTAAACCCAAGTTACATTAGTTGGTTTTTGCGAACTAACCTTCTCTGGAAAGCTGACAGGATTACATGTGATAGATAGATAGATAAATAGATAGATAGATAGATAGCTGATAGATAGCTGATAGATAGCTTGGTAGATAGATAGCTAGATAGATAGATAGCCAGCTAGATAGATAGATAGAGAGATAGATAGCTAGATACCTCGATAGATAGATGGCTAGATAGATAGCTAGATAGATAGATGGCTAGATAGATAGCTAGATAGATAGATAGCTAGCTAGATAGATAAAGAGGTAGCTAGATAGATAGCTAGATAGATAGATAGATAGCTAAATAGATAGGTAGATAGTTAGCTAGATCGATAGATAGCTAGATAGATAGCTCGATAGCTAAATAGCTGGATAGACAGCTGGATGGCTAGATAGATAGATAGCTAGATAGATAGAAAGCTAGATAGCTAGATAGATAGATAGTTAGCTAGATAGCTCGATAGCTAGATAGCTCGATAGACAGCTGGATGGCTAGATAGATAGCTAGATAGATAGAAAGCTAGATACCTAGATAGCTAGATAGATAGTTAGCTAGATAGATAGGTAGATAGATAGCTAGCAAGATAGCTAGCTAGATAGGTAGATAGATAGCTAGATAGATAGATAGCTTGCTAGATAGATAGCTAGCTTGCTAGATAGCTAGCTAGCTAGATAGCTAGATAGCTAGCTAGCTGGATAGATAGCTAGCGCCCTCCCTCAATCCCCCCCACCCGCTTTTTATCTAATCCCAAGCTTCCGCATCTGTAAATATTTGGGTGAACATGCTCACATGTAGAACATCCCATGCAAAATGGAAGGTGAACATGCCAAAATGTGGCAAATACCATACAAAATGGAAGGTGAACATGCCCACATGTAGGAAATCCCATGCAAAATGGAAGGTGAACATGCCAAAATGTGGCAAATACCATACAAAATGGAAGGTGAACATGCCCACATGTAGTAAATCCCATGCAAAATGGAAGGTGAACATGCCCAAATGTGGCAAATACCATGCAAAATGACAAATTCAAGTTCCAAACCGTTGCAAACACTAGGCAAATGGTACCAGCCAAGGAATCCAAAAAAAATTCCCAAACCTGCTCAAAAAAAATCCTAAAACTATTTCACACCCTTTTGGAAATATTTTTGCGTGAATACACTGAAGAACTTTTCAATGGTTATGAAAAATATTTTAATGTAGAAGAAATAAAAGAGTATCTACAAAAAGTGGTAAATACTTAAAGAAAAAATAACTATATATAATAAGAGAAAATGAGTAGAGCAAAAATTGAGGTTATAGATATAGGTAATATTGGTTTATATGCTGACTTTGGTAGTGAAAGCGAGGACGATGACTGGGAAAGAAAAGCAATAGAAAAAGAAGATGAAGAGATTAGAGACTTTGTAAGGTGTCATCCCTTACCATCTCGTGAAGACTTTGATTTTTGGAAATCTGTCCTTGATAGATTTAAGGAAAGTAATGTAGAACGGTTTAAGATATGGAAACAAAAAGAACCTGACATCATCAAACGAATGTATGAAAACCTAACTAATAAAGATATAATCATACAATGTGGAAAAGAATTCAATAAAAGAGGTGGTTATTACGCTATGGTTATTAATATAATTCTTTTATCAATAGCGATGGATGAACTAAACGATACAAACAAACCGTGCTTAACACAAATGAGAGTAATTGAAAACTGGTGGGATGGAATAGGAAAGTGGAAAGCATAAAATATTAATTCATAATATCTTAACCAAACATATTATGAAGTAATCACCCGCCCAAACACAAACACAAAACCCCAACAGTCTAAACAATTATCCCCCTCATCTTAAACCAAACCATCAAGTGAAAGTTAGGGGTAAAATAGTCCCAAAACCCCCACCACATAAAACATCAAAGATAAGGAAGAAACATTGAACAATAACATAAAAACCATAACAACCAACAATAAACGCTGGGATGTCCTAGCATCCCCCTTTTACCATTTTTTTTATGGGACCCTCATCATGACAGCATCAGGAAGACCTGGGAAATATGGCATTTTCATGGCAATTTGAAAGATGTTTCAAAGGGAATATGGATGTTTCCTGTCATAGGGGTACCCCCAGTCATCATCCATTTTATTTTTGGATTTTCCATATGAACCATCCAGCTATCCCATGACTTAGGAAACCCCATATGATGATAACTTGGATAAACCATGATAGTTTGATGTTGCAAGTTTTAAGACAATGCAAACTGGCTGTGGCGACGGACCATATATTCGGATATTTTATTTGGTTGATGTTTTTTGATGCCAACAATTGGGCAGATTAATGAGGAGTGAGTTCAGTATGAAAAACATTGAATCATAATCTTTGAGACACTTTTACAGTTTTGGACACACCTGGGTGTCAAGTCATTTGCCTGCATTGTACATATCATCTATTTCACATGTTTGCATTGGCATTGCACTGTCATGGCAGACACTGTTTTCTTTTCATGACAACTGCATGGTGGATGTTCAGGCGCAAACAAATAAACATCTATTGTAGTGGAGGATGCGGGTTTGTATCTTTTGTCGATTGGAAAAGGCTTCAGATGCTGGAATTTTTCATTCAAACTTCCGAGCTTGGAAGGAACCTGGAGGAACCTCTGGAAGAAATCTATGGTATGAATCATCCCAATTGTTGTTCCTCTTGGGATGGCCTATGATGGCCTGAAAACACCTGGCGGCCTAGGCACCTCCAACTTCCAGCTTTTGGAACTGCATGTTGGTGACCTCAACGACACCGATCGCCAGATGGCTGTGGGCGATGACATGTGGCCCTCTCGGCGCTTCTATATGAACCAGGTGCGACATGTTGATCCAAATCAAACCCTCCATTTTGACCAACGACATCAAAAAGACATACGAAAAGATCATAACAAATAGCTCTATGAGGAAAGGCCGTGAAATTGTGTAAGGGGCCGCAAGTCCTGGTTTTTCTGAGTTTCTCTAAACTGCAAGAGTTTGCGGACTCAGGAGGTCTCGGAGTTTGATCCTGAGGATCCAACCTCCCCCGTGTCTTGGTTTCGCACTGTTTCGCAGTGTCCTGTTTTGCGAATTTACCGGGGCTAGCCTGGGGCTAATGGAAAGACTTGGGAAGTGGGAAGTGGATTGGTTGGCTTTGTAGACTCCAGGCTTGTCAGTGCACAAACACGCACACACACACACAATCAACAGCAACGTGGGTTTTCCTATGCATATAGGGTACTCCCAAAATCCTATAGATGATTACCGTTTTCCTATTGAAGTAGCCATAGAGTGGGGGTATACCGCATGGTATCAGACACAGCTCCTGAGACCGGTGAGGTTTACACTTACACGCTGATTTCCAATGGCATCGGTGTGGGCCGTCGCTTCTCTGGTGCCTACGCTGGCTTGACGACCTATGTGGGCGAGTCTGGCACTGCGTCCCTTCAGTTTCAGGTGGGCTCTGGAAGTTGCAGCTGAGATGAAAAATATGACCTCACGGGGTTTTCAGCAGCCCAGGGAAACCTGAAGGCCATTGAGATGCTGTGGTTGGTAAATGTGTCATTTTGTTGGAATCACCTCAAGGGCTGTTTGTAGTGACTTTTTACTGATGGTCTTGGCAGATTTTCTGCAGCCGCTGTGAATCAAGAAAACGTCCTGTTTCTTGGGAAAGCAACTGCTTTTCCGATGGTCTTAACAACGCTCCTGCTCCTGGAATCAATCTGCCTCGGTGCATCTCTAAGCGTTCCAGAAGTTGCAGCACCTGTGGGACGCATTCGGGGCATCAGTGAGGGCCAGGTTCATGTCTTCCGTGGGATCCCATATGCAGAAGCTCCCGTGGGTGCCCTGCGCTGGCGACCCCCCAAGCCCATCCAGCCCTGGCAGGGCGTCCATGATGCTTCGCGATATCGGAGCTACTGCATGTCGATCAAGTCCAAAGACGTGTTAACCAAGGGAGGCAGCGAGGATTGCCTATATTTAAATGTCTATGCGCCTTCCGAAGCCCAAAGAAACACGTCTCTGCCTTGCTTGGTGTGGATCCATGGCGGTAGCTTTGAAACGGGCTCCAGCAATGACTACAACGCCACAAAGTTGGTGAACTTTTGGAGGTCTCAACAGAGCTACGCCTTGGTGGTGACTCTGAATTATCGGCTGAACGTCTTCGGCTTCCTAGGCATCGAGCCTAGTGGTTTGTCATTGGAAATGAGTTGGCTAAAATATTTGGGTTCAACATCCTTCACGTACCGGGCCCTGGTTTGCTGGGTTTCT
>CBDDTI010000580.1:0-4556 GCA_965233585.1 bacterium | reverse complement strand
AAACAAGAAAGCACTCTGGCACCCAGGGTAAATAAGAAACCAGAAACAATGATGTCAATGATCAATTATTATCAGTGTTTGTAGCCAAGTGCAAACTTACAGACTGTCACTGGCTCTTCGTGGGGTCAAGAAATTAGGAAGAAGGCGGAAGAAGGCTGAGAAAAAAAGGTGAAGACAATGAAAGCTGCTAAAGAAAGAATATGGCCAAGAATAATCTGACCTCAAAAAACACTCGGTAATTTCTGAAATGACATGTTACAGCATGTCATCACTTTTAAGACAACAACAACAACAACAACGCTTCATTTGCTCTAAAAAACCTACAATAACCTAACAATAACTTAAGTCGAGCCCGGGGAATAAACCGCTATCTCCCTGCCTTAGACGAAAACAGCGGTCCAAGATGACCACGAAAAGCGATTGCGTGACACTGGGTAAGATATAAAATGGCACGTATTTGACGAAAAAAGTATTTATTCTTAGTCTGTGTTTTCTGTCTAGTCGGCAGTCTGCAGTGGTATGCATTTTGTACCTAGCCTGCATTTTGTACCTGGTCTGCAGTCTGCATTTTCTACTGACCGGACCGGCATCCCTATTCACGCAATTATTCCAATATTTCATCTGGAATGTCAAAACGTGGTCTTCCAGGAGTTTCCTTTTCCTCATTTCCTGGGGCAAAACAATTATTTTTAGCAGCAGTTTCTGGGCTGATAGGCTGTGATGATTTAAAAAGATGATAACTCGTCCGCAAAAGCGGCTGTAAGTTTATCCAGCTCCTCACCTCACTTGTTCTAATATCTCGACAATGAATCTCTAATCGATCTAAACATCCTGATACTCTGATCGATAACTTCAGCATGTGCCTCGGCAGTCCCTTCGCCCACATCATTTTGACCAATTTATCCCGTTTTGTCTAAAACTGATGTTAAAAACGACGGCAGGTCTCTTCCAACCTCGTCTGCCATATTGTACTGCAATGATTCTTTCCCAGGCCCTTAGCTTTCAGATCCGATGGCTTGACCCAGTCCCCGAGATTAAATGGATATTTTTACGGATTGAATGAATATATACGGATTAAATTGAATGAATATATACGGATTAAATTGAATAAATATATACGGATTAAATTGAATGAATATATACGGATTAAATTGAATGAATATATACGGATTAAATTGAATGCATATTTACGGATTAAATTAAATGGATATTGAGCGATTGAATTAAATAAATATAGAGATATTAAATTAAGTGGATTTAGAAATATTGCATAAATATAAATATTAAATTGAATAAATTAAAAAAAGTATTACATAAATATAAATACTGAATTGAATATATATCAAATTATTGAATATTGCTACAATCGGCTTGCCATACTTAGGCTCAGACTTAGGCTTAGGCTTAGGCTTAGGCTTAGGCTTAGGCTTAGGCTTAGGCTTAGGCTTAGGCTTAGGCTTAGGCTTAGGCTTAGGCTTAGGCTTAGGCTTAGGCTTAGGCTTACGCTTACGCTTAGGCTTAGGCTTAGTATTTTTATATAGATTTAGGCCAGCCTAAAAGCGTAGCTCCTGGACCGGGTTGTTCAGAGTCCGATTAAGCTAACCCAGGAAAAAGTAGAATTTTGATTTGAGTTTTGTAACTTTGCGCTGAGTTTTTCCGTATATTGTTTGGCCTTCTGTTTTGATTTTCAATAATCACCATTTATCTTTTTTTCAGCTCGTGAGCGGGCGGAATTCAACAAATCCAGCAATCTGATTGGTTCCTAGAGCGGGCGGAATTTTCTAATACGGACCGCTACAGCGGGCGGAATCCATCGAGCTGATCTATTTTCGTGCATGAATTAGCGGTTATCGTCAATCTTTCGCACTTTGTACACTTCCATAGACGATTAATCAACGCAAGTTTATCTCTTTTCACCTTTAATTCAATTGAGTTGTGAGAGTTTGTTTGGCCGTTTGTCGCTCGGTGCTGTAATGGCGCGTAATCATGCGTGTCTCTCTGTTTTTAAGTAAAAACTCAGTCAGTTTCAGTCGTGTTTCGCTCTGTAGTCGTTGCTGTATTTGAGAGAATTGCTGTAGAGTACACTTACCGAATTTCCTCGCTATTTGCTAATCAATTTACGGTAGAAAAGTCTAATTCAGTCGAGTGTTTCGCAATGATGGACAAAAACAGTTTTTGTAGTTCAACTTCAAACTTTGCACGAAATTTCACACCAGGAAAACAGTTTTGGAGACCTCAGCTAGGGAACTAAATGCACTAACATAAAGTAGTTCAAAATAAATCTGTTCTTTAATACATCTTTCTTTGTATAGTATTTGATTTATTTGCTCATTTGTTCGTTAAATTTTTTGCGAATGGTCTGTGCTGTAAACGGCGCCTAAGCCGCTTCAATGGCAAAGTTGCGTAAACAAACCCACTTGTAAGAAACTTGTAAGTTAGTTTACAGCAAGAAGAAAACCGATAAAAATGTTATTGGCCGCCTTAGGGTCGGTCCGTATAGGGAAAAACTGTGACCTCGGTCACAGTTTTTCCCTATACGGACCGACCCTAAGGCGGCCAATAACATATATGTACACAAAAGAGCAGCAAAAACATTTGCATAGAAGAAAAAGTTATAATTCGATTAACGTTTAAACCTGGGTGAGTATTAACCGGCTTCGGAACAATCCTGCCCCTGTTTTCAACAAGTTAACCAAACATGAGCCCGCGATCCAATCAAAAACCAGCACCTGCTCAGCGGTCAACTTCAAAAAAACACATAAACTCAATGAGATGTTAACTTGAGCACGCGATATGGTCAGCGGATACCTTGTTTTGACAGGTGTCAGTTGATCATAACATGGATGTCCAATACCAAAGAAGTACACAGTAAACCAAGGCTGCAGAACTCTGTCAACCTGTTATTTGGAGTATGGCCGCCACGTTGCGCGACTCCGTCGTCGTCGTCGTCGTGCGTACGCGCCCACGAGCAACACCGCTAGCCATGATAACCATGAGAAAATCAACTCATGGGTTTCCTGGCCTTTTCTTTCCCATATATGGAAAGCTTATGGGGCTCTGCTTGGCGGCCCTGCGGGCCGCCGGAGCTCCGCTATTATTATTTTTTTATTACTTTTATTACTATTATGACATTTTTATTTCATCAAAGTTTTAGTCTATGAAAGAGGACTGTGTGAAGATTTGTAAATAGGTTTTCTGAGGAAATTTTAATAAAGTTGGTTGTTAGTATATTTATTATTATTATTATTATTATTACTATTACTATTACTATTGTCATTTTTGTTCATTTATATTTTTATTTTTAATCTTTTCCTTTCGTTGCTTTTGCGCATTCACGCGTTTAGTTTTTCTCAACTTTTGTACTCAACTACTTTTTATCGTAAAAAATGATCATTTTCTGTCCCAATAACAGCATATTTAGCCTTTTTGGCCATTCCGAAGTTGAGCAGGGAACTGGGGCGAGTTTCAAATTTTAGCACATCGACAAACTGACACCACCACATGAAAAATCATGTTGAGATTGGTCATTTGACCAAGTATGATGCTTTTAGGGTGTACAGAGACCAAGTTATGGACCTTGAAATATGGTTCAAAATCCATACAAACGTCTGTAATTGTGAGACAGGGTCCCCCAAAATCATATAAACTCTTAACATTTTTATGATTTCCGTGATACTCTTTAAAATAAGCAAACAAAGCGATTTTCATCTCAACTGCTTTCAAATAGTAGGTGCATGACGGAATTTTACAGTTGTCGAAAATTTAAGAGTTTATGTGATTTTGGGGGACGCTGTCTTAAAATTAGAGACATTTGTATGGATTCTGAACCATATTTCAAGGTTCCTAACTCTGTCTCTGTTCACCCTAGGAGCATAATACTTGGTCAAATGACCAATCTCAACATGATCTTTCATGTGGTGGTGTCAGTTTATCGATTTGCTAAAATTTGAAACTCGCCCCAGTTCCCTGCTCAATTTCGGAATGGCCAATTGGTGTCTCTGCGTTCCTTGCCTATAACATACATTGATGTATTGTTATCATATTTATAAAATGTAAAAATAAAACCAAAAAACAAACAAGTTACCTTTGTTGTACACTATTCCCTCGACAATCGAAACATTTTTGTAAGCAAGTAAAACACCACGTGTTTTCAGTTTATCCATCGAAAGGTATCGCGATTCTGTTAATCCACCAATCACTGGAATGTCCAATGCATCGATCAGAGCTCTTCAAAATAAAACGAAGTTGTTGTTAGTGGTTTTCAATTAAGACTCAATCAAGGCTTTGATGGAAATTCAAATGTTAAGTATGAGCAGATGTGGTGATCCTTAATGATCCTTAATAATGATAATGACTATGATGATGGTCCGAACAAAATTTTACATTCATAGCAGAACACAACAGATTATGAAAGATAAGTTCTGTGTTCTTGAAAGGTACTAAATATAAACCTTTTTCAAACTTCAAACACAGCTATTGTCATATATTTCGCAAGTAACAATAGCTGGGATATATATTGCTATAATCAAGTAACATTATATTCTACAATAAACTCT
>CBDDTI010000579.1:0-28074 GCA_965233585.1 bacterium | reverse complement strand
CAACGGAACGAGTGTCTTCCCTGGGTGGAATGTTTTTATCCCCCGTCTGGTCCAGGTGGATTTTGAGAGCAGCTTCTTCCAGAAGCTGCCCATATTTGGCCAGGTTGACTTCACCATCCTCTACCGCCAGACCCATGAGACGATCACGCTCGACCTTGGGGATAATGAGGTAGGGATTATATCCCTTGGGTCCATATGCATGATCATACTCGTGGGCCAATGGATATTGAGCCCCAGGGGATGCTCCTGTTCCAACAACGCCAAAATCGCTGGGGCCATCAATCCAAGCCGGAAGTGGTAAGGGTCTGTGGTCTTCAAATGTTCTGGAGGTCTCCACCATGGATCGTAGATCGCCTGCCCAAATCTCTGATACAACTGGTGATGAGCCCGCCGATCATCCGGGACAATCAGAGTGTAATCCATAGGTGTTTGCGCGGATTTATTGGCTGTAGGCGCTGGAATATCCCAGATTGAGGCGGGATAATCTTGTCCAGTTGGAAGCGATCTTGCGGGAGCTCTGGCAGTCGGAGGCGACACTGTCACTGTAGAAGGCGTCGTCTTCACAACCGTTGTGGTTATAACCTTCACAGTCTTCATTCCTGGAGTGGTTGCCAACAGAGGCAATGGTTGTCTGGCCTTTGCCTCTTCGACAATCGAGGCAGGGACGTCCCTGGTATGAACCCCGTTGACCAAAACATCTGTTGCCAATGCAGACTTACCAACCTCTTGATGAAGGCGATTGGTGACCTCACCAAGATTGGAGCTTAATTGCTGATTCGCTTTGATCAGCTCCGCATCCGGAGAGGGGTTAAAGATTTTGCTTGACAATGCCTGCATGCCTAAAAACACCCCACCGGACATCGCGGACATCCCCGCCAATCCCAGCCCGCCCTGAAGATATGGATGTCGGGCACCCCAGCATCTCCATTTAGATCGGACAACGTCATGCCATTTCATTTTTTCCAGAGGAACCGAAGAAAAATCCTTGTAACTGGGATATATCGGTTCACCTACCAGAATGGCCGTTTCAGCCGCGGTAGATGATGAGGTCGATGACAGCCGTATTCTTTGGTCAGGCGTTGCTGGGAGAGGTCGGTTGGCCAAATGTGTCATTTCCATGGAGGTTGATGTCATACCTCCACCTCCGGATGATGTTCTAACTGACGACGATGCACCCATAGCCGTCGAAGTCCCACCCCTGCTGGATTTATGGGTCGAAATGATGCCATTGGCATATAGAGGTCATTTCGCGTCCTTGTCAGGGCGGCCGATGGAGCTGCCGGCAATGTTCCGGTCAACGAAGCCACCTCTTGTGAAGCCATCCTTGACAGGATCAAACCCCTACTTCCGGAAGGCAAGACGCTGGGAGAATTCGGAGTCACGTCAAAAAGAGTAGCCGTCAGTGGTGCGACTCGGTACCTTTTTCTTGTAACTCGGTATGGTACTCGGTACTTGGCCAAAATAGTACCTCGTTTCCGTTACAGTTACTTGAGATTGAAGAGTAACTCGGTACTTTACAGTACTCCTTACGGTACTTTGATACTAGATACTTTTAGTTTACTAAGAAGTTTCTGCTGATAGAGTTGTCTACAAGAGCACCATAAAACATCTTTTTCTAGTTTTGTGATTGTTTAAGCAAAGTTGTAGCCAAAGAAGTTTTTGAAAACTAAAAAACATGCATGACCATTAGTGGTGGGGAAGACTTTAAGCTTGAAAAAACTAATTCAGATATGGTCCCTCTCTCTACTAGATAATAAAATGATTAAAAGCAACTGTAACGAAAAATACCCCACAAACCTCGTTACGTTACCATTACTTCTTTTTTAAAATGTAACTCGTTACCTTGCGTTACACAAAAATTGTACCTAGTTACAGTAACGAGTGCAAAGTACCGCGGTACGTTGCATCACTGGTAGCCATACTGGGTGTTCTTGAGGCAGAAGTCGGGTTTGTTCTAGTCAAATCCACCGCAGAAGGACTCCATCGAAGGTTCAGGAGCCGGGCACTCAATCCACCCATTGACAAATCAGGCAATGAATCGCTGCTGGGCGGTGTGCTGGACCCGGCCCTGTTTTCGAAGAGGGACATTCCAAGCCCCGGCAATCCTCGATTCCAAAATCCCCCATTGTTGGCGTTATTCCGACCTCCGAAGTTGCCCCAATTCCAGTTTCCCCAAGTCCCACGACGTCCACCAAATCCCCCAAAGCCTTTGTTTCTTCCTGAACGGGGAAGTTTCTTCGTCTCAGTTGTGTCCGGGATCGCCGCCACCTCCTGGTTGTCCGTAAGGTCTTCCTCGTCGAGGGAATCACGCCATTTCCGGCTTACCATTCCCTCCCAAAATTTCGCAATCCCCGGAAACTGTCTGGTCCATTCCGGGGCCTTGGGATGAGCACTGATGGAGTGCCGATACGGAGGAAGATGACAACTGCAACGAGGCCTTGGGAGCCTCCTAGATCGGAAGGCCGGCAAATGGCGACAAGTCCGGCTCCGATTCTTCTCCTGAAGTTGTTCGATCTTGACGGCTTCTTCCAACACCTTGATCAAGGCCATCTCCGCTGCCGTGGGAGGGGGAAGAGAGACGTCATTATAGTAGACCGGAGAAAGGTTTGTCTTGTCCAGAAGATTCGTAGAGGTCCTGAAGGTCGTGGTGGACGTAGGAAGCGTCGTGGTGTTGGGCTGAGGCTGCGTAGTCGAAAGCAAATGTCCGGGTGCGTCTGTCATCTCGCGAAAAGGAGGGAGGATCGTTGAATCCTCTGATCCATGATGTGCCAACGAAAGTTTGTTGGTCACAGCCAAATTCAATCGCGACGGCCGAGCTATAATCGGATTCACGGAATCAGAAAGAGAACCTTTAGGAAATTGATTCCTACTTACTCATTGGTGGCGAGGAAGTTCGAACTGTTGAAGAGCTCGATACATTTAAAGCTCTCTCGAACTCCGCAAACTCTCCGGGACTCAAAGTCCTTTCCGACTCCAAGAGGTCGTGAACCATTCGCATCCATCTTGAGAGGGCCGGAGATTGTCCCCCCCATAAGGTTGACCATTGGGATAATAGCTCGTTGAAGCGTACGGGTAGTAAGGCGGATGAGGATAACCCATGGGAGCAGATGCCGGTGGCCATGATCGGGAGTAGGGGTTATTGCCGGAATGCTTAGGCAATCTGGGAATTCCCACATTCACAGAGGGACCCTCCACCGTTATAACATTGGACGTTGCCGAAGATAACGTTGGAGGCAGGAGGAGATGGAGGTACTCCACTCCCCAAGATCCCCATGACCATCGGCAAAACGTGCCCAAGCATGATGTTTTGTAATCTAAGTGTATCTTTGCAAAGCCAACTCAGAGAAGACTGATTTTGAAGTCAAGTGTCAGGCCTTTTATAGGGAATTTTATCCACCCCAAAGGACTGGAGAAAGTTAATGACTTCAATTCAGGTTACCGAGTTGTTTACCCTGTTCCTGCACATGCATTCAGACTTAAGGAGGTCATAAAAGTTGTTCAGGCAGTGCGTTGTGAAAATCTGTCAGAATGAAACAGAAAATGCGTCTGTACACTTGACAGAAGGTTTATTCACCCTAACCTGCCACATATGCATCCCCAAAATGGACATAACGTCCTACTTTTCCGTCAAATATTGCATCTGCAAGCCAGGGTGACTTTGCACTTGCACAGTTATCGTTATCTTTCACCCCATTTGTTGTAGAGAAATGTACCTACATCAAGCTCTTTCGAGCTCGATGTAGGCACATTTCTTCTCAAAACACTCTCAAAACACCTTAAAACAGTCTAAAACGGGCTTTTAACCATCCGTTTACGCATGAAAACCATCTTGATGCGCTCTCAAACCACCTTGATGGCATCTACATTGAGCCTGTTGCAAGCTCAATCAAGCCTGTTTTCGTCTGCAATCGGCCTGCAACCGGCTTGTTTTCGTCTGTAATCGGCCTGCAACCGGCTTGTTTTCGTCTGCAATCGGCTTGCAACAGGCTCGATTGAGCCTGTAATCGGCCTGCAACCGGCTTGTTTTCGTCTGCAATCGGCTTGCAACAGGCTCAATCGAGCCTGTTGCAAGCCGATTACAGGCTCAATCGAGCCTGTTGCAAGCCGATTGCAGACAAAAACAAGCCGGTTGCAGGCTTGTTGCAACATCTATTTTTCTCCATTGTCAAATTGTTTTCGATTTAAAAGCGCAAAGAAAGGTTCTGAGAATGAAAAATGTTTAAAAATTCCGTCATTTTTCTTGAAACCCGCTCAAATGTAATTTTCAAACTCCAAATTTTAGGAAGAAGAATTTCCAAAGTTGTTTTTGATAAGACAAAAATTTGATCGCGCGTATCAAAGTTTTCATCCAATCCTGTTAAAAATTCAACTCACAGTCGTTTTCAACAGTTTCAATTATCAAGACATCTATTTTCTCATAGTTTTTTGATAAATGTGAGGGGTTAAAATTTTTTAATTATAATTTATCTCTCACATTTATTTTAAAATTGTGAGTTTTTACTACACTCAAGATAACTCCGAAGACCATCTTTATTTCTCATGCTTTTTTGACAAATGTGTGCAGGTCTAAATTCTTTAATTAAATTTGACCTGTCACATTTGGCATTAAAATTGTGAGCTATTACTCAACTCTAAAATCCAAACACTGCTTATCATTTCATGCTTTTTTTACTCTTGTACGGGTCTCATAATGTTTTATTATATATGACACTCGCCACAAGAGTAATTAAATTGTGAGCAATTATTTAGCAGAAACGTTGTTAAATCGCAGTCAACTTTCATCACATTTCATCATCAAGATCTACGTCTTACGCTTTTTTAACTTTTGTGCGCGGTTTAAATCTTTAATTTCAATATTTGAATCCACATAAAAGTTACAAAATTGTGAGCAACTACTTCACACCGAAAATGTTAACATCTAATCTTCATACTTTTTTGGCACTTGTTTAACTCCAAAATTTTTATTTATTTGGATTTGCTCAAGTTCCATTAAATTGTGATTACCAACTCGTCCAAATATTTGTCAAGCACGCTTTCATTTATTAGTTGTGTCTATGTTAAAAGCTGTTTCAGTTGTGCAGAATGGGTGGACAAGTCAACAACCAACCAACATCAGGATCGCCGCATAATTCTGACTGGGATTCTGGTCCTGACGAAGCTGGTATTTACAGTACTTCAGATCCAACTCACATTGTGCATTGTATGCGTCGCATTTCTGCTCATCTTCGCAGAATCAACGAGTCTTTGGAATCATTGGACAGTGAATTGGTAAACTACAGGACCTGTTTCAAAGACAAACTTCTTGGAAAACCTAATATTTCTGGCGACTCAGCTACCAGGTTGTGGTGGTATCGTGAAATCCAAAACGAACTAAAAGTGTTTCATTTTTATGCGTCTTTTTGCATGAAATTGTTGTGCAAAGATTTTTGTTTGGAACAACACGCGGTTGATGGAGAAGAAGTATGAACAACAACATTTGGCTAAAGATGAACCCAAATACACATCAACGCTCAGAACCAAACCCCCGTTTCGAAGAATTGGATCAATTTCATCAAGATTTGCCAAGATCTCTTAGCTTCGACCGTTATTTCTCTGACCCTTGCACTGATTTATGTGCTGTGATTGGAATGATATTTACTATTATTATCTCTATTTGTGCTTGTATATGGTTGATATCGGTATCAACTTGTAACGCTCTAAAATCGCTTGCTTTAACAAATCGTACTTTAGAACTTTCTTTAGTAAATTTTACCAATAATTCATTGTTTTTAAATGATACGTTTTAATAGAATAAAATTTAAATTGGGTTTTTAATTACAATATTTAAAATAACACTTTTTTCGTCGTCGAATTCAATTAAGTCTCCGTCTAATCTCCTTAATTCAATCTTCATGTTGTCTAAATAATCAACATTGCATTTGATAAATTCTAAATGCTCAAAATGGATCGAGCAGTAGTCATTTTGTTTTGACTGACCGATTGTGGGAATAATTCTAAGTATTGGGTAAAATTTGTCTCCGACAATAGAATGCTGAACAAAATTGGCATAACAAATCATAACACCGGGATACAGTTTGTAAATGTCTATTGGTTGTGGTGCTTGATAAACTGAGTAATTTCTTACGGCAAAAAAATGGTAGTTGTTTTGATCACTAACTCTTTGTTTTTCTTCATTGGGGTAATCGTACATTCCTAAAATTGGACAAAAGCTTTGTGGAAATCCAATTATAAAAATTTGTTCAGTTTTAGCCGTAATTCTTAAATATCCATTGACGTTTTCAAAATGTACTAGTTCCTTTAATTTTTCTGTCAATAAATCATTCATTGCCGTTGTTAAATCGTTAGAGTCACAAAAATAATTTTTCGGTATATTCAATTTGTGTTCTTCCTCTATGTTTTGACCTTTAACCAGTTGTATTATTATTGGTTCATTAGCGATTGATTCTGGAATGCTACATATGCTGTCGGGAAAAGAAATATCCATCAGGGCAATTTTCGCGTTTGGATTTAAATGCAGTGGATGTTTTAAATGCACCCAAAAGCTACTATTTGTATTTTCGTAATCCAATTTGGCATCTACTTTCGAATCGATTCGCACGTGTCTCAATTCGTGATCCATGTTTTTTTCTTTCTCCCTCAAATGGTAATGAATTAAAGACGGTTGACCTTCGTTTAAGCTTAAAAGATTTCCAAAAGCATCTGTGAATTGAGAGTTTATCGTCTCAATATTGGTTTGCCGCACTTGATAATATCTGACCTTTTTTACATTATGGTAAAAATAATGACCCTCCATTTGCTTAGGTAAAGTTGTTGTAAACATAATTGTGGAATAATTATCACTGTTAGGAACGTCGGAAATAATATTTGATTTTACGTGAACTAAACCGGGTTTTAAAACGGAAGTCACTTTACTTGCTATGGTTTGAAACCTAAAATTTTTTTGTAACGGATAATACACATATTCGTTACCAAAATATTTAATTGATTTTTCTCCAGAAAAAAACACTCTGTCTTTATAACATCTTAACTTTATAATTTTTATTAACTGTTGATGAATTAGTAAGTATCTATTATAATTGTAATTTTTATTTTCCGTCTCATTTTCGGTTTCTTTTTTAGGACCTTCTTCAATTATGTAGAATCTTTTAGTTTCACCGTCTGATTCGAGGTCACCACTAGCCATTTTCATTCCCTCCTTGTAAATAAATTGCATCAAATTTTGCATTAATCTAAATACTGTCAGATCTTCTTCATCTAAATCAGGCAAAACCCAAACAGATTTTGTCTGGTTTAAAATCTCGGTCTCTATCTCCTCTTCTGAAGAATTTATAGATGTTAATTCGTTTTTTAGCGTTATGACACCAATTTGACCTTTTGTCATGGTTAATTGGTTGTAATTATAATGTAACCCCATAGATACTATTCCAATTTCCCATTCTCTATTTTTCAAATCTAAATTTTGCGGAAATAAATTGGTAAAGGAATTTAAAGTATTTTTGACGTCCGTATTGGAACCAGCGTTTGACACGCAATAAATGTTATAATCCATTCCACGTTATTGTGACACATCAACTACATCTTTCTCATATGTCCAACTAGGGTTTTTATACCCTCTCCATTTCACCAAAACCATGTTTTCACCTGTTTTTTTATCTTTTTTTGTTCGTAAAACCTTTTCAATCACAAATAATTCCGGCTCAATCACGGGAGTAAGTTCACTCTCATAAAAATTTCCTTCCAGAGTTTCATCCTGTTCTAAAGTTTCCAATTCATAAGTAGGTTTAGGCAAACGAGTAAAAATTGATTTTATTTTAAAAATTTCTTCCTTAAATTGTTGTGTAAAACCTCTGTCAAATTTTCCCTTCATTATGCTAATGCGCACGGTTTGACCAATTTTGTATTTTGGTCTTTTTCTTTTAAACTTCGAATAATGCAATTCCTGTTTTCTTCTAATAAAATAAGTCCGACCGGGGAGCTCAGCTTCGGCGGGTGACATCCCAATCATGCGATGTTTACGATGGTTGTAGGTATGAACAAGAAAGGGTAACGCATCGATGTACCTATCTGTATTTTCGTGAGTCATGTATTTAAACATCAGATTTTTTAAAGTTCGGTTAAATCTTTCCACAAAGGGGGCGTGCACAAAATTGTTGCTGTGTAATAGAAGAATGTTATTGTTTTTGCAGTAGGCTTGAAACAATTTATTCTTTATTTCTGCGCCTTTATCAGCTAAAATTCTACGAGGAAACTTTTTTGCTCTTCTCATAATAGACTCAAACCCCTCCATAAAAGTTTTTGCTGTTTTATTTTTTAAGGGTTCTACAAACGCGAATCGTGTAAAAATATCAATAGCCGTTAAAAGGTATCTATTCCCATCATTTTCTTCGATCAAATTTCCTAAATCTATAAGATCAATTTGAAATTGATATCTCTTATGATAAGCAAATGTCGGATTTCTAGGTTTAGGTAATTTTGGTTGTTTATGAAGTGTGTAAGAATCAGTTCCCTTTAACCATTCTTCTATTGTTGTCAAGGGAATTTTTTTTCCATAATAATAATAAATCAACGCAGGAGATGCAAAAGCTATTGGTGAGCCTGGTCTTGCATATTCTTTTAAAAAAATCTCTTTTGTTGTCATTTCTTTTTAAAACAAGGGTTGTTTAGTTATTCTCCGTCTTTTTTTCCTAGATTTAGCAATTGACGAGGGTTTTCCTCTTTCTGCTCGAATTTTGAGCTCGATATTCGTTGTTGGTATCTGCTTGTCTAGCAGCGTTAAGCAAAATACCGCGAGTAGCTGATTTTAAACGTTGTTTAGCTTTTCTGCCGACCGGTTGACCCTCCAAAGCCTCTAATGCAGTTTCTACCGCCGCCTTTGTCGCCTCTTTTTTCAAAGCTTTACCTGCGGATCTTATCGGTGCGCTTCTAGCCACTTTTCCAATAGTTTTTACCGCTGATCTTGCTACCGGCATTAAACCGCGAAAAATTCCGGAAAAAAGTGATCCGATTCCCGAGCCTCGTTGCCAACGTAAGCCGCTGTGGTAATTCATATATTTTCTTATTGCTCTAGACTTTTAAGACATCTGTATAAAGACATAACACTGACGCCTAAAATACGAGCCGTATTTTTGACGCTTGGATATAGTGCTCTTGTTTCTTTTAAAAAGGCATAAGCACATGCTGCTAATAAAGTCCTAGGAGCAAAAGAACTATTTTCATTTTTATTTAGTTTTTCTTTTATAGTTGTCATTTCTTGATAATTTAACTGTAGAGGCTGTAAAAAATATTCTGCCATATCTTTTGCTTTTATAGAATTTTCTGTCTTGATTGTGTTGGTCGAATCTTGTCTGTATAATTTTATCCATCTCCATACCGTTTTTGGACTAATACCAATTTCCTGACACAAATGACTTATTGGACGGGGAATTTTTTCCTTTATTAAACTTTGATACAATGCCATAGCAATTAAGCCTTTTGGATTAATTTTAATTTTTCCATTTTTTTGATAATGCCACGCTGCTATTTCTGTCCACAAATCAAAAATAGTTTTTGTAACATCATTATTTAAATGTAATTTATTACATAAATTTTTTAAAATATTTTTTTCTTTCTTTAAATGTTCGCTGTTTTGTTCAAAGTCTTCATTTAAATTTTTTATTTTTTCCCATTTTGTTTCTAAATTTGGTTCACAATATATTTTATCAATAACTAAACCACACTCAGTACACACTACGTCTCCTTGTCTGGTGTCTTCTATTATATATTGATGAATGCACATTTTAATCAAATCTAATTTTTGATCATAATTTCATTGTTTATTGAATGAAGTTCAAAATTTGACTGATTTTATAAATAAACTGACGTAATCTTTTATTATATTGAATTTATTCAGTTTTATATTTTTTCAGCAATTCATAAATAATTTTTATTCCTTGTTTAGCGTCTTTTTCGCAGGAAGCACCAATTATTACTATTTTTCCAGACGAAAATATTAAAGCAGAACACTTCTTTAATGTTAAAAACATTCCAGGAAATTTCTCACAGTCGTATCTTTTTTGGATAATTTCAAAATCTACATTTAATTTCAAATTGTTGTAAAATGTTAATAAATCGATTTTTGATGACATATGACACAAACAAGTCATGTTTTCTATTTTAAACTTTTCAGTAATAAATTTATTACTTATAACAAGTTTTAATTCGTCTAATGCTTTTGGTATATGCTCTGTGGAAGGGATTTTAGTAATATTTACGTGGAAATTTTGATTTTGCTTTGTTTTAGTAAACACAATAAAAGAATATTTTTTCTTAACAACAGTAAAATTATTATAATGTTTTAGTACATTATCAGTATTAAAAGAAATTTTGTCGCTGTCGATGAGACGAATTTTGCAACTGATTTTAACATTGCTGACCAACACTTCCATCTTGGTATGGGCTTGCCTGACAAAAGCGGAATTGCTGGATTGGCCGTGGAACAAAACGATGGCACAGAAAGTGGTTTAGCGCTTCACGCACCCTTAGAAGTGGAAACGGGTCTATTGGAAGGGGCTCACGTTATTTACAATAGCGTGGCTTCTATCACCAACACCGGTCCGGTAGAATTTCTTGTTCCTCGCGACAACGAGTGTTCTTTTATACTGAGTCAAACCAGACTCAGTGGACATTTTGTAGTGACAAATGATGACGGTGGCTTTGTTACGGACGCAAGTAAAACCGCGTTGGTAAATCATTTTGCAGCTTGTTTATTCAGTCAAGTAGAAGTATATTTGAATGGAGTCCAAGTAGCTGATTTAAGTTCGGCGGTCACCTACCCCTGGAGAATGTTTTTACAATCATATTTAAGTTACAATATTGACGTAAAAGACACTTATCTATCTGCTGAAGGATATTATCCTGAAACTGAAGACGAAACTACTGCCACCAAAATTACCGATGAAGTTTCTTCTAGTTCTTTGAAAAAAAGAAAGAATTTAATTTTAAACGGAAAAAAAGTATTTTTCAACTCGCGTATAGCTGTTGATCTGTTTGACACTGATCGATTCTTACCACCAAATGTGGATATCAAGATAAAATTGGTTAGATCGGCTGAAACATTTGGTTTGCTTCAAGATCCTGCAGCAGCAAAACCTTTCAAGATTGTGTTGAAAGATGTCAAATTGCATATGAGAAAAGTGTTGCCTACGTTGATAATACGAGAAAGTTTCAAAAACAAACTTTTAAAAGAACCGTGCTACCTGCCTTTTAGCTCTACACGTTTAAGACATTACGTTATTCCTCAAGGCGTGTCGTCTTTTAACATCGCTAATATTGCTAATGGAACATTACCCAAACAAGTGTTTTTTGTGATGATTCACAATCAGGCTATGTCGCATGCTCCCGACAAAAATCCTTTCAATTTTCAACACTTTAATCTTTCCTCGTTTAATTTAAAAAAGAACGGGCAATGCGTATTTCCCAAACCTTTTCAACCTAACATAGGGGAAGGGGACGCCGTTGACTTATATCGGCATTTATACGACAGTATAGGTATTTCGCACGGCAATCAGTCCATTGGCTTGACGTATGATGCTTTTATAAATGGAAGATTTTTTCTGGCGGCCGACTTGACACCGGATCAATGTAATTCGTATCACACACATCCAGAAAATTATGGAAATTTAGATTTAGAGTTGGCTTTTTCCCAAGTCACTCCCCATCCAATATACGTTCTAGCCTTATCTATTTTTAACTCCGGTATTAAAATAGATCAATTTCAACAAGTCATGAAAGGAACCAATTAAAATATGAAGGGCGGGTTATCAAATATCTTTTTAAACAATTACATTAGACCCAGATGTAAGAATTTCGTCGGGGTATTTTCGGTCGACGACTTGCCATCTGATCCGCTTTCATTGCCTTGCTGTCTGATCGCTAACTTATCCAAAAGAAATCAAGAAGGATCTCATTTCGTGGCAATGTACATTAACAAGAAAAATCAACTTTATTATTTTGATTCTTTCGGTTTTTTACCACCGATATGGAATAAATGCCTGATGAAGTTTTTACGACCCTGGATAGAGAAGAACTCCTTCAAAATTGTCTTATCTCACTCAATTCAAAGTTTCCGTTCTTTGTTTTGCGGATGGTACACGTGCGCATTTTGTTTATCTGTAGGCAACAATTTAATGACCCCTCAACAATTTGTTAAAATATTTGTAAAAAATCCCAAATCAGAAAATGATAAAATTGTGACTCATTTTATTAAAAAAATTGAAAATAAATGTTGATATATTTTACTTTCATAACTTTGGATATTTTCCTGAAAAAAGTTTTTTAACAGAATCTACTTTAGCTTCTGATTTGGACATTTTTCTTGTTTTTGATCTGGTTTTTGCAGGAGACATACCAGCTTCAATAGGGTCCTTGTTTATTGGGCTTTTAGATTGTGACATTTTCATTGATTTTGATCTGGTTTTGGTTTGTGCAGGAGTCATGCTAGCATCAGCGGAATTTCTTTTTGTTGCACCCTTCGATTTAGTTTTTCCAGCTGAAAATCGTATTTTAACAGGTGTGAGTGGAAATGAAGGGGAAGAGCTTCCAATTCCTCTTAATCTTCTTTTTCGAGGGGTAGAGGTCATTCCAAAAATTTTATTTTGATTTCTTACAGACAATTCTTTATAATGATCTTTCATCATATGTTTGGCAAATTGTGGAATGCCGACATATTGCTTCCCGCAATTGGGAAAGGGACAAACTATTTTGCCAGCCGCATTCTTTTCTTTCACTGCTTTTGCAATAGGTGTATTTCGCCAATTTAACACAACTGGAGATTTTATTGTGGAAAGTGTGTATGAGTAATCCGTTTCATTTGAGCTGTTTCTTCTAGCGTAAGGACTGGAAATCATTCCTTTAATGGTCTTTTTGTCTTTCAAAGCTATATCTTTAGGATGATCTTTTAGCAAATGTTTGCCTAATTGCCCTTCGTCAACATATTGCTTCCAACAATCAGGAACTGGACAAACTAATTTGCCTTTTGAATTTCTTTTCGTCATCGCTTCTAAAACAGGTGTTTCTCGCCATTCTTCTCGTTTGGTAGCAACAGGAGTTGAATAAGCTGATTCGTTCGGACTTTTTGTTTTTTCAGGACTAAGAGATTTTTCTGCAACAAATTGTCTTTCAATAATGGGGGTACTAGGTAAATTATTTTCTTCTTGTTGGGGAATTTCAGTGGGTGTTCTGTAAAGAGATACGTCTGTGAGATCCATATTGGTATCAATTCGAGCAGGTGTTAGTGCATTTGGTATTTCCTCTCGTTGCGTAATTTGGGTGGATGGTGATCTTAAAACTGGGTGGTAAGCGCGGTCAATACTGCTACCTTTTTGGGTAACTCGACCAGGAGACATTACATTCTGTATTTCTTCTCGTTGAGGAATTTGAGTGGATGGTGATCTCGAAAGAGATTGGTAAGTACGACCCATGCTATCAGATTGGGCAATTGATGTGACATTCGGTAATTTATCAGACCCAAAACGAAGTAATTTATCCCCAGTTTGGATTATTTTCTGTCTGTCTTGTAGATTTTTAAATTTAATGGCATTTTCAATATAGTTGGTTGTTTCCGGTTTTTCATTCATAGAAATAAGTTCCTTTTTTGATTCATCGTCTTCCGTATTTTTTATTAATGAATAATATAATCTTTTAGGTACTAAAAACATGGAATACATTTCATCATGTGGTTTTATTTTTACTCCTGAGCTCATTTTTAACGACGACGTCGCGAACTCTTATTTGCAATAATTTGAGCCAAAAGAGGGATGACGGTGCTGGCGATCGCTGATAAAACTCCTAAAATTCCGCCCTTTTGTAATATTTTTCTTTTTTTTGAAATGTCGGAAGAACGACGCGGCGGTGCAGCAAGACGTCTAAATTCTGACAAATGAGCTCTTATCTTTTTTTGAAGACGTGTTCGTACTTTGCCATGTATGGGCAAGTCACCGTTCAACACGTAATGTAATATACGACAAAGCAATTCAACTCCGCGATCGTCCAAATGACTTAAAAAATTGGCACAATCCTGATGTTTTAATTTTTTTATTACATAAAAAAGTGAACTAGCTTTTCCTAATGTTTTAGACATTTTGACAGTTGCAATTTTTTATTTTTCTTAAATAGATATGAAAATCCTTTAAACGGTAACGTAAGCTTTCATCAGTCCCTCGTACGGAAAAATGTTGCTTCGAATTCTGACTTTATCGTCTTGTTGTTGATGGAAATCTAGAAGGAGATATCCGTGACTTCGACCGTTAACAGCTTCCCTATATGCTTTATTTAAAATTCCGACTCGTCCGGGGAAAATTTGTTTAGCCAAATGCGCAACCGCACTTCTGTCCCGAGGATTGTTAAAAAGAACCATATACTGAGTGTTTATGCTTAATGTCCGCAAATCACCTTTTTTATCAAATAAATTTTGACACAGAAAAACGGTGAAACAATTGTAGTGATGAGTCAAAACCGTAAAAAAATGTTTTAATATTTGTCCAACATCGTCTAAATAATCATCAAAAACAACTAATTTGGGCATTTTTCTTGGATATGATTCCAAAATATCTTTTAGTTCTTCAATCGAATTTGGAATACTTTTAAATTTACGAAATGTTGGAAAGCGAGAGTTTGAACGTTTGTCTCGATTCATATCATCTTCCATGTATTCATAAGCTTTTTGTGGTTCTTTGTAGAACAACAACATTGTTTCTGGTGGAGTTGCAAAATATTCATGCCTACCAACCACTAAATGTTTAAGCCACGTTGTTTTTCCACTCGATGTTGGGCCAACAATCAACATGTTGGAAGGAATACTGAACCTTAAATCAAAACCATCCATTTTGCTAGTTTTTGAAAAATATTTAAAAATTTTTTCTTAAATAAAAGTAACAATATGATTTATTTATTTACAAATAGGGCATTTAGATGATTTGTTGTTGACAATAAGACAATTTCCTAATGATAAAGTGTGATATCCGCAATTCAAAATGTGTCTTTTGGAATCCATTGCTGATAACGCAATCTTTCTTTGAAAACATGTCCGAATTTTATGATTTTTTGATCTTAAGTTTTTGAAAGATTTGTAAATTAGAACAGCCTGTTTCAAACATTTTTTGTAATCGTTATAGGTTAATTGCTTTTTTATGCTAGATTTTTTTAAACCTTTGCAAATTTTCTTTTCTTCTGTTTTGTTTTTGTCTGAAAAATCAGTAATTTTCATAGAATAACATTTTGGACGTAAGCCTATAAAGTGAGTAATAGCTGCTCTGCCTTTTAGTTCGTCTTTGAAATAAAAAAGCTGATTGGCTCTACTGTCATCGAAAAGAGGATGTTGTTTGGGGTACTTTGAAAAATCAAATATGTGCTCCAATTTTTTCATTTCCCTTTCCAAGTTGTTGCATCTTACTTTTAAAAGAAAAGAATCCGTGTCTGAGAAACATAAAGACACATTTTCTTCGCCAAAATGTTGTTGAATCGTGTCATAATACGATCTGTACATAAACAACTTGGACAATTCCAAAATAGAAAATCCAACAGCTAAAGGCTTCCTGAGCTCTATTATTGCCGGCTTCTTGTTGACAGCCACCAAGTTTTCATTGATGATTTGAAAACTGTTGATGTGTTGACCAAGACTGGTTTTCCTTAAGCTCTGTTCATCACCACAAAGGATCACTTCAGAGTAATTTCGAACATTTTCTGAAATGCAGAATAAGATTTATTTAATAAAGAAAATTGATTATGTGCGCAATCACCTCAGCTAACTAGCCGTCCCATATCACATTTCATTTTCCTCTGTAATTAGCAATGTACTATAATTTACTTCAATTTGAAATCATTCCTTTTTTAAAGCCCGACATAAACGGACATCAAAAATTCCAACAAAATCAACACTAAGTCAAAATGGATAAAAAAGATCAGGAAAAGAGCAAAGCTTTTTGGTTAAAAGTAATAAAATCAGCCCAGGAGGAGGCAACTTCAAGTCCGACTTCTGGCAGTAGCTCTACCGGGGCTGCGGCTGGGGGAGCATGGTCATCTACTAAAACTGAGGGAGCATGGTCATCTTCTGGGGCTGTGGGTGGAGGATCATGGACATCTTCCGAGCGTCCCGTGGCACCTGCTTGGCCATCACGGACTCCGTACAAGTCCGTCCCACAAAAATCAGGGTCGGAGTCGTGGAAGAGCGCATCTACTGCTGGGGTCGGGGGCGGAGGAGCATGGTCATCCACTAAAACCGGAGGAGCATGGTCATCTTCTGCGGCCTTGGGTGGGGAATCATGGTCATCTTCCGAACGTCCCGTGGCACCTGCTTGGCCATCACGGACCCCGTACAAGTCCGTCCCACAAAAATCAGAGCGGGAGTCGTGGAAGAGCGCATCTACTGTCGGAGCCGGGAGTGGGGGAGCATGGTCATCTACTAAAACTGGAGGAGCATGGTCATCTTCTGGGGCTGTGGGCGGAGGAGCATGGTCATCTGCTAAAAATGAGGGGGCATGGTCATCCACTAAAACTGCAGGAGCATGGTCATCTTCTGCGGCCTTGGGTGGGGGATCATGGGCATCTTCCGAACGCCCCGTGGCACCTGCTTGGCCATCACGGACCCCGTATAAGTCCGTCCCACAAAAATCAGAGCCGGAGTCGTGGAAGAGCGCATCTACTACCGGGGCTGGGGGCGGGGGAGCATGGTCATCTACTAAAACTGGAGGAGCATGGACATCTTCTGGGGCTGTGGGCGGAGGAGCATGGTCATCTGCTAAAACTGGGGGGGCATGGTCATCTACTAAAACTGGAGGAGCATGGTCATCTTCTGCGGCTTTGGGTGGAGAATCATGGCCATCTTCTGAGCGACCCGTAGCACCTGCTTGGCCATCACGAACCCCGTACAAATCCGTTCCACAAAGGCCGGAGTCGGAGTCACGAAAGCAGACCTCTCATCGCGTGTCATTTGATTTGTCTTCACAATCAACACAAAAATCTAAACCACCACCCTATCGTCACGTGGAACCTTCACCAACACCAGAAGTGCGTCAAGTAACGGCATTTCCATCGGTGTGGTCTCCGTCTACAGCTCGAAAAGTTACAAAAAAAAATTAAAATTTAAATTTGATCATTTTTCTTTTTCTTTTTGATTACAAAATAAACACATCATTTTATAAAAATTGATTTTTTCAAAAGTTTGCGTACTTGATTAATTCATTTTGCGAATTTTTAATTTAATATTGATTTAATATTATGAATATTTATGAGATAATTTGCTAATTAATATGTGAAGGTTTGGAGATTCATTTTCTAAAATTGACAAAACCATGCGGGAAAATTCAAAACAAAATTTAGAGAAGGAAGAGGAGAAGGAGAAGGAAAAGGAAAATGGACAAGGTAAAGTTAGGAAGGATGATGAGGAGGGGGAAATACGAGGTGTTGAGGGCGAAATGGACGGAAGAGGAGGAGGAGGAGAGGTTCAAGCTGCTGCCGGACCCGCCATTGAGCGAGACACCGCCGCGTGCACCACTGATGTGGGGCGGTGGTCGTCTTAGACGGTTTGCCAGAGGCTTGATCATGATGATCAGGACGGCCGCCGCCTCCGTCGCCGACTTTGTTGCCGGCCGTCCGGACGTCAACCCTGCTGACGTCATCTTCGCCGACGTCATCCCCTCCGACGTCATCCCCGCCGACGTCATCACGTCCCCCACCGACGTCATCCCCACTGACGTCATCCCCGCCGACGTCAGCCCCGCCAACGAAGCCGATGTTTCTGAAGATGACGATTTTGATGAGGCTAAGTGTGTGGTTGGTGCCGGCAGGACGTACTGCCGCAACTGTCGCCGGTACCACCACGCACTTGTGCCTCAAAATTAAAGAAAAATACAAAAAATGACCCCAAATTCGTTTGAGTATTTAACAAATTCATTTTTTACAGAAAAATGGACTGCGTCAAATTACGCTTTTGCGTCTTTTACAATTCCAACATCATTAAATTATCTTATCTCAAAACTTACCAATAAATTTTCCAAAAGTAGAGTTGGCAAAAAGTTTAAAAAGCCGGAGTTCAAAGTCATTGCGAGCATTTGATCGCAGCTTTGTAACCTTTTCGATGAACTCCTTCAAAAAAGCTTTTTGTCGAAACTTCATGACTTTTCTTATCTTCAGCAACTTCATGCCCTTTTTCAAGTAGTACTGCAGGTTTTCCAGATGCACCACGTACTTTTTTCGGTCATAAAAAGTGCTCAACAATTTCTTGCTCCGGTATCTTTTGTTCCTATAATCTCGAGGGCAGTGATGTTTCAGTAAACGGCGATTGTAAGGAGATAGATGTTTAAAAGAAACCGTGTCTGTATACGGAGCCAGCGGAAATTGATCGTGTGCCTGAAAATGATATCGTGTAACTTGTCAAAACAATAAATAACGTATCACAACAAAGATCGGATTTACCTGGTGAAGATGAGAAGGATAATGCAAATCAACTTCGAACGCATATCCAGTATCGTCTTGCGAAGGAATGTTGATAATATCTTCGGCAGTCCATTTTTTAAATTCAGTTTTTGAAACCCATTGGAAATCAGAAACTGGTAATTTTAAAGTTTCCATACTCCCGTATAAGTTGTTGGCTGAAAAATTGTACGGATCATAACAAAAATGATTTCATCAGATAATACAGTATAAAATTACCATCAATGTATAACAAGTGATCGCCGCTTTTTCTAGGATTGCTATTCCCTTTGGCATAACGCTGAGCGATAAAACTTTGCCCACCTCTGATACCCTTTGTAAAAAAACGCTCCATTTCAGGATCAGAATAGACATCTAATGATCCGAGGGGTTTGGAGGTTTCAGATTCGGATGTGAGCTTATTATCTGATTTAGCTTGTTCTGAATTTTGAAAGAACATAAGCATGACATCAAAACTTAAGCCAGGAATTCCTAATTTAGGTAGAATAAATTTAGTATTACGATACATCCAACAGTAAAGATTAAAGTTTACCTAGATAATAAACAGGATCCAATTGAAAATGTTCCATAACCATTTTCCTGTACTGAAGAAATGCTTCACACAGCAAAACAACGTCTAAAGAACAATAGAGCATCATGTAATCCACCACATTCTTGCATTTGAACGATTTAAAGACTTCTTGAGCATGGGAATAATCCGCTTCCGTAATGTGTTCTTCGTTCAATTCAGAATAAAAAGAGTCTTTGGACGGAAGGTTTCGACTTTTCTTCATCTCTTGTAGAGATTGGAAATGTTCGTAACAAAAAACGCCTTTTCTTTTTAAAAGTTTTAAAGCTTTTGATTTTTGACGAACAGGAATTTTTTTATATCTTTCCATTTGTTGTAAAATGGGAAAGGTAAAATTCGAGGTCTGATTCAAATCTTGAACAAGTGCATCTAGACTGCCAGAAATGTGCTCTAACGAATCTTGAATTTTAAATTTGCCCAATGTAAGAGTGCGAAACTTTTCACTGTTTTTTGCTAAGACTTTTACATTTTGCTTAAATTTGGAAACATTTAACTCTTCCACGATTAAATGCAAATCGTATCTGAAACGCGTTCATAATTTGTGTTAGTTTAATAAATAAACCCAATTAAGACTTCTTACCCTTGAGCGTTGTGGAAAAAAATTGGTGTGTGAAAGGGACCGGATCTCGTCAAGTTACACAGTGAATGAGCTGCGCCCATTATTTTCCCTGTCACGTGATCATGATCTAAAACTTTTCTGTAATTTCTAGAGTACTTTTTGAATTGACCACCACAAATATGACAAACTTTTGCTTTTTGATACATTTGCCATTCTTGCGGACTAGATTGATTTTTAACAATATGTCTGAATTTTTGTTTTCTTTCGTCAACAACTTTTTCATAAAAATGCATTCGATCCAAAAAATGTTTGGCTGCATCCTCTCCTACATATTCTTCTTGAAAAAATACCTCATCATTCGAATCCACAAAAAGCAAGCTATACCCCACTGGTCTATGCACGTTTATATCGTCACTGGTGGGAAAAGCACACAAACACTCAGTTTTTAAACAGAGTTGACATTTAGATCGTTCTTTGTTTCTTTGAAGTACACATTCAAAATCACAAAATCCAACAACAGGAGCATGAAATTTATGTTTATGATTGGTGAAACTTATGGAGGAATTTTTACTTGGGTAGATAGCACGTTGTTTATCACAGCAAGTGTTTTCGTGTTTTTCTTTTTTAGATTTGGATCGAAAATGAAGCAGACATTTTTCGCAATAGATGTGCTTCTGTTGAGCTGCTTTTTTACCCGACAACAGTCCGGCCCGATTATTCAAAAAACCTTGGATTTTGGTAATTTTAAAGAAATGGTGCTGTTGATTTAAATCCTTGATCTTTTTAAACTTGGAAGAAAAACCCAATTTGACATTAGAACTACAATTGACAATCTTTTTACAAGAAGATTTTTTCTTGCGTTGAATTGGTTTTGCAAGGCGAGAAAATGGAGATTCATTTTCAAGAGAGATTTCAGGATCATATTTTATCATTAACAAATTTAAAATGTTTTTGTTTCTGTTGTTGTTTTTATTAGTAAAAAAACCTAACTTTGAAACTTGACCTTCACTCTCATAAAAAACTGAAATTGAAATTGGTAAATGGGAGTTTCTATTTAAGAATTTTTTTAAATTACAAAATTGAAGAGGGAATTTGAAACCTCTTATATTAAACTTTTTAAGATACTTTATCGGCATTTGACGAAAATCAACAACGGAAACCGTTTCCTCAGGAAAAAGATGTCTAATGTACAGATAAAGAAAATTGAATTTATCGTAACGAGTTTTCCATTCCAAGCAATTAGATCTCTTTAAATCACGTGGAATTTCTATAAAATCCATTTCCAAAGTTTATTTGAAATTTTTTTGAATAAAACAAAATAAGTTTATTAAATCAAATGCTAGTAATTTGAATATCGCTAAAAGATAAAGATTCAAATCTCCATCCAGAACCTCTCATTAACAAATCTTCTTCTCTATTTACTAAATTATGTAATAATTTTTGGACTTTGCCTTTTAACGAGCGGGATGAATCAAAAGACGTGAATTGAATGTAGCTGGTTCTTAGAGCAAAGACATCTCGATCATTGGACAATATTTGAGGCGACGACTGATCAGAAGGTTTGTCAGTGGTATCATCAATATTGGTAGTATCTAGTTCAATGTCCTTCTTCTCTGCAGCGGAATTCAAATCAGGAATTTGATACGCCGCTGTCAAAATAAGGGCAACTTTAACCGTGAAAGTTTTACTTAGTTCGTGACAAATAACGTCAACTATTTCTTGTCTATTTTTTTTATTTGCAACAAATCCTTGAAGCGTTTCTTTTGAAAAAATGTGTTTTCGATAAAATTTGATTTTTCCGTTAAGTGCAGATTTGTGCAATAAATAATTTAAATTCTCTAAATGAGAAGCGTCAATGTGTGAGACTAAATCTTTTCTCGATTTAAAGGAACTTACTTCGTTCTTACAAAATGGGCATTGAAACGACTGATTAAGTGGGATCCGAGCTCGAGATTTTGTAGTTTCACGATGACGGAATAAATGATGTTTGTCGCGAGAAGATTTTCTGTCAAATGATTTTTGGCATTCGGGACACACGTAAGATTTCGGCATTCTTACAAAATTCTGAAATCAAAATTTATTTTAACATTAATTTGAGACTACATTTCATAATATATACATTATAAACTCAAAAAATCTTAAGAAGACAACAAGTCCCTACATCGTTGCAATTGAGTGTTTAATCTTTGGCATTCGTTTTGAAGCCAAAGATTTTGACGCTCAAGTGCTTGTATTTGACGTATAATCAAAGACTCGGCATATCTTTCATTAATATCGAAAATTACTCTTCTTCTGTTGAATAAATGTTCGACACAAGTAGAATAGTGGTAGTCATCATCCGTCTCATCAAAATCCTCCTCCTCCTCAACTTCTTCCCCATCGCTGTTTATAAAAATAACAGAACTTGAACGAGTACCGTTTATGGTAGAGGCCGAAGTTTGAGTTGCTGGACGACGGTAAGGGTGAAAATATCTTCCACCCCTGCCAGCACCGCCTCCAACCTCTCGCCCAGTCCTTGGAGCAGAAGTAGATGGTTGAGGATTTCTTTGAATTGGTTGACCTCGACCAACACCACGTCCGACATTCGAAATATTTGAGGTGTTGCGGACAATCCCACCTCGTCCAACTCCGTGACCGACAGGAGAGGGGTTTGAGACGTTATTTGGTCTCGCTAACCTCCTGGCTCGTCCAATTGGTACAACAGTTGGAGAGACTGATGTTAAATCATCAGAATTGTTGCTTGATGTCAAATCGTCAGAGTTATTTATAACGTTTGTGAGGTCCGATGTTGAATCATCGGCAGCGTTGTTGTTGTTGTTGTTGTTGTTGTTAGAGTTTGATGTTGAATCATCAGCAATACGTACTGTAACCCTTAACCCTTGCGAGTCATGGGTTACTTGACGAGATTCAGAATTGTTAAGACCAGGCATTTTTACCTTGAGAATTGACTTGGAGTAGAAGACTTTTCTTGGTAAATGAACGAAAATGGAATGACGGAATGGAAAATATATATCCTGACTTTTATAGAAATTTAAGCGATGAGGCGCTCACTTTTAAACGGTTTCTAGTCCAATCGCACAAGATCATAACTGCATGAGAAAAATCCCGCCCAACACCCTGAAAAATTAGATTTCTGACAGTAAATTTATGGTCACTGATTTTTGATGCAACGTGCATCATTTAATCACTGTTTAATACTTAAATCAATGAAAAATTAATGATCATGTTATTTCAAGTTTTTTAAATTCCTTGGACACGTGCTTGGTTGACGATGCAATGTGCATCATCTAATCTTTGTTAAATACTTCAATTAACGGAAAATTGATGTTCATATCATTTTGAGTTTTTAAAATTCCTTGAACACGTGCTTGGTTGACAATGCAATGTACATCATCTAATCTCCGTTAAATACTTCAATCAACAGAAAATTAATGTTCGTGTCATTTCGAGTTTTTAAATTCCTTGATCACAAGCTTAGTTTCTTAATTAAAATTTTAATTCAATGATCGTATCGAGCACTTGTCCTCACACATGATCAGTGTTGGGTCCTTTAGGGCGTCAACTAGCGCATGTTGGTGGTAGACATTAAACTTTAAAAAGGTTTAAAAGAAAAGGATTTTTTACTTTGAATGTCAGTGTAAATTTGAGTTTAGAGTAAATAACCCGCATTTAAGAAAAGAACATGAAGGAATCACCAGCGAAAAAGAGAAAATTAAATTCTCGCATTAAAGATGCCAAAGAGGACAATCATAAGATTATTCAGGAGGAGAAGAAAAAGAAGACCAAAAAGGAGACAGAAAAAAATGATAAAAAAATTGGTAAGGAGAAACGTGAAACTAGGAACTCCAAGAAGAATTCAAATAAAAAACATCAATTAAGATCAGGTAATTTGAAATTTATATTTTTATTACATGAACCTTATTTTCTATTTTGATCAACATTTTAGAAAAGAAACAAAAAAAGAAAGAAATCATGTCAACATCGGAATCGGATGACATGTTTGAAGAAATTGAGGAATCGGAAGCGGAAGAGTTAACTTCCGACTCTGATGATGCTTCAACTGAAGTAGAACAACCGAGCGATGAAAGTTCAGAAAATAATGACGATGATGATGATGATGATGATGTTGATGATGACAATGTAATTAGTACGGATGAAGACCTTGACGAACAGACACAAGATGTTTTAGAAAAGAAAAGAAAAAATCCGATTAAGAAGATGCTGAAGTTAGAAAATGAAATTAATAACCACGCGGTTTATGAAGGTGCGTCGTTGATGGCGTATCAAATTTTAATGAATGAAGACGAGCAAAAAGTATTTTTTCGAAATTGGACAACTGAAAAAATGGCTGACACTAGGGACATTGATTTTGTGGAATGGCAAAAAGAACATTCTACAAGAGAAGCGTACTTTTTTGGACCAGATAACGTAAGTTTTGATAATTAAATTTGGTCTGATTTCATTGCAGAAATAATGAAATTTTTTATTTCAGTACATGTACATAAATCCGGCTACACTAAAGAAGTTTATTGAACTAATAAAAAACAAAAAGGTGGATGAAAAAAGTGTTAGCCTTCCAATAAAACCAATGTATAAGGTCGTATACCTTAATCCTCAAGTGACCGTAGGAATCACTGGTTTGAGGCATATTCAAAAAGCCGGAGGATTGTCGACCTGGCCGGTAATTTACATGAAAAAGGAACATGTAAGTAAAATTGATAGCAAAAATTGATCACTTTTAAACCGCATGCTTTTTCAGTATAATGAAAACAACCAACAATATTCAACAAAAATCATGAAAATCCAGGTGCCTTTAAGAGGATTGGAAGAAATAACAAAGGCGTTCATGGAATTGTGTTTCGGTATTAAAAAAAAACTACCTAAAATTCAACAATGAAATGAGGTGGTTACTTTGTACATATGTATATTTTAAAATAAAAGAGATGCGCATACTCTAAATAATACCTTATCTACTAATACAATAAAATATAAATTAAAAATTTAAAGCGAAGTGGGCGGATGCAAAACAGAAGAAGTAGATTTTGAAGACTCCTCTTGAGCGGTGGTGACGGAAAAAAGAGGGTTGGAAGAATCATTGAAAATTTGAGATCGTCGTCTGTCAAACATAGAACGTGAATATAACGGAGTTGGGTCATCTTGAGCAGTGGTGACGGGAAAAAGAGGGTTGAAAGACTCATTGAAATATTGAGCCCGTCGTCTCTCGAGCGTAGTACGTGGATACAACGGAATTGGACGAATCACTGGTTGAAAATGAGACTTCTAAAAATAAAAAAGTAAATGTATGATTATAATGAACAATTATGAAAATAAAAAATATTTTTACCGCCAAATCCATCAAATATGATTCATCAGTGTTCATTATTTTGTTGCATGTTTTTGGTCCTGAATTGACAACAGCTGGAGAAGAAGGAGCGTCCAAAACTTCGACATTTGTTTCAGAAGTTGAATCTTGAGTGGTTTTCTCTCGACGAAGTGTTGACATTTCATAAAACTGAAAATAGATAGGAAAATTATAATTTTTGTAAAACAAAAATTTTAAAATAAAATACTTACTTCAGAATTGGGTTGATTGTGTTGAGTTAATTGGTTATTCAATCTCCAAAATTTAACTGTTAGGACCGTCACCAAAAGACATACGATCATAAGAATAACAATTACTAGTAATTTAAATCCGTCTGCAAAATAGTAATATAAATATTAGAGAAAATAAATGTAAAACTGAAACAAATGAGACTTACTGTCAAAGGTAAATTGTTCAAGCAAAAATTCACCAAATGTCATCTTTGGAATAGTGATTAAAGGCTTTGAAGTGGTGATGGTAGAGGTAATTGTTGCGGAGGGGTTTGTTGTGAATGTGGGGCTGGTGGTTGAAGTAGTAGGGGTGGTAGTTGAGGTAATTAATGTAGGTGAAGAGACAGTGGTTAATGGAGTGTTAGAGGTGATTGTTGCGGTTGTGTAACTAGTGGTTGATACAGTCGAAGTTGTTGAAGTTGTAGGCATGGAGGTTGGTACAGTGGTGGTGACGCTGTTGGTGGTAGAGACGATTGATGAAGTTGAAGAGATGATGATTGGTGAGGTAGAAGAAACAGTAGTTGTGGATGTGGTGCTGCTAGACAATGAAGTAGAGGTAGTTGTAATAGTAGTGGAGCTCGAGGTGGTAATTGTAGTGGTCGTAGACGGGACGGCGGAAGTCGTAGTGATTGTGGTTGTGGTAGAAGCAGTAGTTGTGGAGCTGATGGTCGTCAATTGGTTGGTTACAGTTGAGTTGATGGTGGAATTAAAGAGGGGGTAAAATCCAGAAGACATTTTTAAAATATTTTCAAAAAAAGAAAGGTTTTGGGCAAAGGAATTTTGTGTCAAAAAAATGACACAAAAAAACGAAATAAAAAATTTCATGATGGGTTTGGGTGTTGATGTCAATTAAACAAAATTTTAATTTAGAATGAGGATTTCAAATTATGGAATTTGTGATTTTTATTTATATGATAAAAATTTCGGTCAAAACGCGCTCTTCTTCATATTTATTATAAATAAGAGACGATTTTGACTGCTTATACTATGTATATAATATTGTACATTTAAATGTACATTGCGCGCAAAATCAATGAATTGTTTGCATTGACAGCATTGCATGAATTGAATGTAAAGTAACGAAAAACACGCGCTGGAAAAATAAGACATGGTACGTCAAATCAACGAATTGTTTGTATTATTACGTAAAAAAGAATCATTGGTATTATTATTGACATTCACATAATATAATTGATAATGATATTCAAATAAAGCAAATAAACCAAGTGTCATCCATAAAAAGTACAAACAACTCAATAGCCCGGGCGAAACATCGTCTTCTACATAATTAGGCTCATAATAAACGTTGTATGAAGTAATTTGTTGTTCTTCTTCGCTTTCGCACGACGAGTCTAAAATTGTCATTATTTGGAATATTGATGTTTTAACAAAAAAACTGAGTGTAAAAATTTTGAGCAAAAATTATGTACAAAAGTTCCAAAGTTTTTTTGTAATAATGGTACACTTCTAGTTCTTTTTGAATAACAGGAATGATTTGTGCGCGAGTTTCAAAATCATCTCTTGGTCCATAAAATAAAAACGTGTGATTTTTGACGTCTTGACAATAAACTAATACTTCTTTCTCCAACAATTTTAAAGTTTTGTTTATTGTGTTGAGAAGAATGGAGATGTGTCGCAGAACAACGTCTTCTTTTGGATTATTTTGGAACAAATCAATGTTACAGAACATGATTTTGCAGTGAGTGTTATCTGGACAAGGCTCAATGATATACTGAAAATGGTTTAACTGTAAAACATTTAAATTAAGCGCTCTCCTTTATAGTTGAATTAAAACATTTTTATTGTTAAAAAATTTTACATTTGAGCGAGTTTGGAGCAAAAAGGACGGAATTTTTAAACATTTTTCATTCTCAGAACCTTTCTTTGCGCTTTTAAATCGAGAACAATTCGACAATGGAGAAAAAATAGATGTTGCAACAAGCCTGCAACCGGCTTGTTTTCGTCTGCAATCGGCTTGCAACAGGCTCGATTGAGCCTGTAATCTTGGGCTTTGAGCAACAACAGGCTCGATTGAGCCTGTTGCAAGCCGATTGCAGACGAAAACAAGCCGGTTGCAGGCCGATTACAGGCTCAATCGAGCCTGTTGCAAGCCGATTGCAGACGAAAACAAGCCGGTTGCAGGCCGATTACAGACGAAAACAAGCCGGTTGCAGGCCGATTACAGACGAAAACAGGCTTGATTGAGCCTGCAACAGGCTCAATGTAGATGCCATCAAGGTGGTTTGAGAGCGCATCAAGATGGTTTTCATGCGTAAACGGATGGTTAAAAGCCCGTTTTAGACTGTTTTAAGGTGTTTTGAGAGTGTTTTGAGAAGAAATGTGCCTACATCGAGCTCGAAAGAGCTTGATGTAGGTACATTTCTCTACAACTAATTTTTACATTGCTGACCAGCACTTCCATCTTGTTATGGGCGTACCTGAAAAAAGCGGAATTGCCGGATTGGCCGTTGAACAAAACGACGGCACTGAAAGTGGTTTAGCGCTTCACTCACCGTTAGAAGTAGAAACAGGTTTATTAGATGGGGCTCACGTTATTTACAATAGCGTGGCTTCTATCACCAACACCGGACCGGTCGAATTTCTTGTTCCTCGCGATAACGAATGCTCTTTTATACTGAATCAAACCAGACTTAGCGGCTATTTTGTAGTGACAAATGATGATGGTGAACAGGTAAAAAATGATATTAAAGTCACACTGGCTAATCATTTTGCCGCTTGTTTATTCAGCCAAGTAGAAGTATATTTAAACGGGGTCCAAGTAGCTGATTTAAGTTCAGCAGTCACTTATCCTTGGAGAAGGTTCATACAATCATTTTTAAGTTACAATTCGGAGGTGAAAAAAACTTATCTGGCTGCTGAAGGATATTAT
>CBDDTI010000578.1:0-10750 GCA_965233585.1 bacterium | reverse complement strand
TTTATTAAATGATTTAAAAAAGTACTCGAAAAGATTCCTTTGAGAATAAGCTTTGTTTTAGGTGGAAGAGACTAGTAAATTATAATTCAGTATTAGTCCACTGTCGTCCTTTTTGAAAAATCTCACTTTGTTCATACACGTTCCATTCTACAGGTTTCGAATGTCTTCACAGAACTTCAAGATACCTCAACCAGTCTTTGCAATGAGACTACCGGATTACGTTCGTACTAAGCAATGTGCTCTTCAATTTTGATTGCTGATTGGTTTAAAAGTGATAATTCTGGTTTCAAAGTATGGAGTGAGAATTTATCAACAACAACAACAACAACCTTTATTACCAAATAAAAAAGTTAAACTTTACAGTATAATATATTAATACAAAAAGAGTGCCATTGCAATTAAAACTTTTGAAATCAAATATCTGATAACTCTGTAATAAGAAAGTCGCGGTAAAATTTTCCATGATCTTAAGTAATTTTTCTACAGAAGTTAGCATGTTCCCTGTCGCCAACGGTAACGTACTTTACCTGAAGAAATATTGTTACCAGCATTTGCCTTGAAGGACAGACGACTATAGCTTACGACCACGGTGATTGTCTCACGACGTACAACCATGACTTTTGCGGTGAAACTTTGCACCAGTTCTGGTGTGAAACTTTTGCGGTGATTGTCTGACGAAATACAAACATGACTTTTGCTGTGAAACTTTACACCAGTTCTGGTGTGAAACTTTTGCGGTGATTGTCTGACCACATATACGACTATGACTTTTGCTGCGATACTTTGCACCAGTGCTGGTGTGAAACTTTTGCGGTGATTGTCTGACGACATACGACTATGACTTTTGCTGCGATACTTTGCACCAGTTCTGGTGTGAAACTTTTGCGGTGATTGTCTGACGACATACGATCATGACTTTTGCTGTGAAACTTTGCACCAGTGCTGGTGTGAAACTTTTGCGGTGATTGTCTGACGACACACGACCATGACTTTTGCTGTGAAACTTTGCACCAGTTCTGGTGTGAAACTTTTGCGGTGATTGTCTGACGACATACGACTATGACTTTTGCTGTGAAACTTTGCACCAGTTCTGGTGTGAAACTTTTGCGGTGATTGTCTGACGACATACGACCATGACTTTTGCTGTGAAACTTTGCACCAGTGCTGGTGTGAAACTTTTGCGGTGATTGTCTGACGACACACGACCATGACTTTTGCTGTGAAACTTTGCACCAGTTCTGGTGTGAAACTTTTGCGGTGATTGTCTGACGACATACGACTATGACTTTTGCTGTGAAACTTTGCACCAGTTCTGGTGTGAAACTTTTGCGGTGATTGTCTGATGACATACAAACATGAATTTTGCTGTGAAACTTTACACCAGTTCTGGTGTGAAACTTTTGCGGTGATTGTCTGACGACATACGACCATGACTTTTGCTGCGATACTTTGCACCAGTTCTGGTGTGAAACTTTTGCGGTGATTGTCTGACGACATACGACTATGACTTTTGCTGTGAAACTTTGCACCAGTTCTGGTGTGAAACTTTTGCGGTGATTGTCTGATGACATACAAACATGACTTTTGCTGTGAAACTTTACACCAGTTCTGGTGTGAAACTTTTGCGGTGATTGTCTGACGACATACGACTATGACTTTTGCTGTGAAACTTTGCACCAGTTCTGGTGTGAAACTTTTGCGGTGATTGTCTGACGACATACAAACATGACTTTTGCTGGGTGGACTTAGAGAGGGAATGGTTTCAGTTCCATTTGATGGAAACAGCAAATTTAATGCTTTCACATCTGCAGTTCGTATTTCGCTTAAGTTCTGAGTTGTTATAGTGTAATACCGAGGGAGGAAAGAGCGAAACTGCCATTGTCGCTCAGTCGATAATTTTGGCTCTGTGTTAATGGCGTTATTACGTGTTTACGTGTCATGGTTGAAGTCTGGGATCTTCTCTCTTGATCGCCCTGCGACTACTTCCCAAGTTCAAATTTCAGCGAAGACCTCTATTTCGAGAAACTGTGAGTACTGCTTTTTATTATTGTTAGTACTATAATTATTATTATTATTATTATTATTATCATTATCATTATCATTATCATTATCATTATCATTATCATTATCATTATCATAATCATTATCATTATTATTATCATTATTATTGTTGTTGGTTTTTTTTTTTATTATTTTGGTATGTATTACTATTGATGTTTACAGTACCTTCGAAAAATTATGTATCGAAACCTCGCTGGCTGGCTCAGTCGCAACGTACGCCACCGCTTGCTGGCAAAACCCAAAGTCCCTTATGCGCTGGCTGGCAATATGTTTCGTTTCGCATTTTTTATTATGCTGGCTGGTTAACAACCGTCTTACACGATGGCTGGCTGGGAGTTTTGTTTCCTGAAACTCTTGCTTGCTGGCAGTGAAGAGCGGGTAATTTTTTCCCAGGAGAGTTAAATATTAACGAAGATTGACGTAGGAGCACTCTATTAGTGGTTACAACATTGTACGAACAAATTAGTCGAAAATGGTCGTTGGGTACTCCTGTCATGTAGACTGGAACTGGCCTATTTCTCGGGAAAAATATTTAACAATTATTCGCCGAACGCGAAGTGAATATTGTCGAATAATCCCCGAGACGAAGTCGAGGGGATTATTCGACAATATTCACTGAGCCTGAGGGGAATAATTGTTTTAGTATAATTTCAGAGCTGAACAACAGAGAATAACGGATTAAAACATCAAAACAAACACGCAATTGTTCGTTTGCATACACGTATGTAGCCGTAGAGTTTTAATACATGTAATAAGCTTACATGTACATCGATTGTGAATCAGTTTACTCATCGAGTTCAGCAGTAAAACAGACAAGCGAAACATTACGAAAAAAAATTAATCTGGTACCTTTGTTTTATCCCTGTTGACTTCATTCATAGTTGTCATCATCGTCTCAAAAAGAGTAACTTTATCTTGGAGAAAAACAGATTTCGGTCAATGGATCTGACCTGCTGGCGATTGGTTAGTCCACAGGGAGCACACAATCTTGCTGAGCAGGGAAAGAGTAAATGAAGGAACGAAAAGAATGAATAGTTTACCTTTGTCTTCTGTTGTCATATCTTACTCGATTTTACCGATAAAACTGCTGCTTACAAATCCTGCGTAACACTGTAGCGCTAAACTCGTACCTAGGCCTTTCCGCGCTCAGCAAAAATTTTATTTGGTTTGTATGAAATTTGACAAGGGAGGCAACTCTTTGCCAAAACACTTTGAACGCACTTCGAATATTCGCTCGAATCTCTAAATTTCGTCGCTTTCCCGAAACGAAACAAACACAAGATGAGGTTGGAAGGTTTTTCTACAACTTGGCCGAATTTGTTTTCGAATACTTTTGTGACAGTCGGAGAATTTTAGCGACTTTTGCAAAGTTTTGTCTCAATTCGCTGTTCGCAACATGATCGTACCGTTACCCAAATCCCAAACACGTCATCCAGCGCGCGCTCGAGCTCCTCTCCATCTCCCATACAGGCTTTTTTGACACGACAAAACTTTACAAACACCTCCCCCTGTTCGCAGTTTTTCTTGTGCTTACGAGGTCGGCTAATCTCCGCACGAAAACAACATGTCGGGAGCCAATACTAGAAGCGTTTAAGCGAGAGTTTGCGATAACAATTGGGAGAAGGGGAAACATTTTATAAAAACTTTTTTCGTCAAAAAACCTGTGTGGTAGAGGGAAGGGAGCGTGAGCGCGCGCTGGATGACGTGTTTGGGATTTGGGTAACGGTACGATCATGTTGCGAACAGCGAATTGAGACAAAACTTTGCAAAAGTCGCTAAAATTCTCCGACTGTCACAAAAGTATTCGAAAACAAATTCGGCCAAGTTGTAGAAAAACCTTCCAACCTCATCTTGTGTTTGTTTCGTTTCGGGAAAGCGACGAAATTTAGAGATTCGAGCGAATATTCGCAGTGCGTTCGAAGTGTTTTGGCAAAGAGTTGCCTCCCTTGTCAAATTTTATACAAACCAAAAAAAATTTTGCTGAGCGCGGAAAGGCCTAGATACGAGTTTAGTGCTACAGTGTTACGCAGGATTTGTAAGCAGCAGTTTTACCGGTAAAATCGAGTAAGATAAAAGATACGACAACAGAAGACAAAGGTAAACTATTCATTCTTTTCGTTCCTTCATTTACTCTTTCCCTGCTCAGCAAGATTGTGTGCTCCCTGTGGACTAACCACTGCGTTACGATTCTTAACTGCCTTGAACACGAGTTCTTGAAAGGTTTTTTGGTCCAAGAGCGACAGCAGTCATTTTGAAAATTTTCCATCCTTTGAAATATCCTGGATTTGCAGTGATGTCTTACAAATAAACGAAAAATTCATTCACAACTGTCCGCCATGTTTACTTGCCGAGATGGCAAAGGTGGCGAGCTCAGTAGCCAGGCCTCGAAAATGTTATATAAACCGCGTCATAAAAGGATCCGCTCGACCAATCAGATTGCTGGAAACTCTTTGTTCAGCTCTGAAATTATACTAAAGATACACCGAATGCAAATATGGCGGACCACTCGGTCGGCGCCCGGGACGAGTATGAAAGTGAGGCTAGTGAGGCCTCGGTGTTCTGTTTTGACAATGCTTCCTCTGAAAAGTCTTGCTTCGTGGACGGTCTAGTCTTTTTTATTTCGCTATACCTTCGAGTTTTTGAGTTCCTGAATGCCACTGGAAGGGAGTGAAATCTTCCACAGGAGAGAAAGAGTTTTTTTTCAGTTTCCTCGATCGCCTCTGAGGGGAAGACAGACGAAGTAAAGGAGTTCACGATCGCCGAGCGAACTGTAAAAGTTTGTTTGCTACATTTCGGGCTAGAATATCTTAGAAAATGTGTAACCGATCGCATTTACTTCCACGTTAGTGTCATTTGGCTCAATGCTTTCACTAGTTTCAACGACGGGGGTAGTTGAAGTTCATTCGCTTGGTAGTTCCACCGTAATCCGATTTGCTTCGTGCGATTCAGTCTGAGTAAAGTGCAGGCGGAGGTAAACAACTTCTTCTTTTGAGACAGAGGATGTCTCTCAAGAGCAGCTTTTCTTTACCTTGGGGAAGGTACTGGGTATGCGATCGTGTTGGAACACCACCAGATATCACATAAACTCGTCATTTAACTGATTTTGTAAGATCTTCCAACCTTAAAATGTAGCCAACAAACTTCAGTTCCCGCGGCGATCGTCTACTCACTCCCTTCGTCTCAGCGAATTCCATGGATCCACTATTTTCCCTTAGACGCGAACGTTGGACAATTTCTATCCCTTCTGGTGGCATTCAAGAACACAAAAACTAGTAGGCATAGCGAAATAAAACAGACTAGACCGTCCACGAAGCAAGACTTTTCAGGGGAAGTATTGTCAAAACAAAGCACCGAGGTCTCACTAGCCTCACTTTCATACTCGTCCCGGGCGCCAACCGAGTGGTTCGCCAGATTTGCATTCGGTGTGAATACTGTGAATACTGTGTTTACCCTCGGATTGTAGAGTAGCTTTATGTAGCTAATATCTCCGAGCATTCCCCACCCCAACCCTCACTTAACAACAAAGGCCAGACCAATTACTATTTTCCATAATATTTCGCTTAACGTGAACAATCACTTCTGATATTGTTGTCCGTTTTTCGCGTCGGATTTGATGCTCAACTCCACCGGCTATGTTATAAAACAATTGGTTCATGCCTTTAGCTGTGTACCATCGAGTTATGGAGCACTTGGGAAGTTTGGCGAGCACTCAAGAAGCTAGAGTTGCCCTCAGCTATCGCCTCGGGCAACTCTTACGCTTCTTTCGTGCTCCCCAAACTTCCTGCGTGCTCCACAACTCGATAGTGCACGTTAAAGCATGAACCAATTGTTAAATAGACTGGTCTGTAAAAATGCCGTTGCACTGGCTTATTATGGGAGTTACAGGCTCCTAGTAATGGGCTCCTGGCTATCGAGATAACTAATTATAAGGCAGGTCTGAAACAAAGTATTGATTTAACGTTAGGTCTGGGAACCGTTTCTCGAAGGTCCGGAAATGTTCTCTCACCCAAGCTGTTTTATTCATATATTCTTAATATGAACAGAGGTTCTCTTCATATAAGAAGTTTCAGGCGTATACACCTCCCTGTCTTTAAATACTTATTAACTAAAAATGGATTTTCGGCCCGAAAGGAATCCCGAGCTTTCGAGAAACGGCCCTCTGGTCCTAAATAGGGTAGGGAAAATCGCAGAGATTGGTCTTAAATACTGTAAGCCGGGTATAGAGAAGCGGGCTGCACACTCCCACCCAATTTTTCTGTGAGTAGCCGCCGGGTGTCCCTCTACTGGAACTAGGGTGAGAATTTAGCTGTTCGTTGTTGTTTCCTTAGATGTTTCCATGCATATGCCGACTCGACAGGGGCGCTTAATCGGACGACGCCATTGTCTAACACCTGTATGTCTCATGTATGTCTAACACCTAGCATTTGCAGGGCCATTCTCTTATATCGTTTGCTCCTGGCGAAATAAATGTATGGATTTATGAAAGAGTTCCACAACGAAAACGTCTCGGCCCAAAGAAAACCCTCAAAGAACCATATTTTAGATCTCGAAACAGAGAGTGGATAAACTAAGAGTGGAATCCAGGTGATGACAAACACACCGATTACTATGGCAAATGTCTTGGCAGCTTTCCTTTCCTTTAACGTATTTTTGGCTTTCCTTTGGTCTTGGTTATCGTTGGATAGTTCAGGGTTCCGTTCTTCTTGGTCTCTATATCTCATAGCGACGATCTTTTTACGTTGTCCATGAGCGACTTTGAAAATGTACGAGTACATTAAGATTGTGGCCAGAAGTAAAGCCATGCAGTAACCCATCAAGAAAAAATGACTCGGTTTGAAAAATGAATAAGACGAAGCAAAGACGGCAGATATCAACCATGCGGAAAATATAAATATGAAAGCAAATTTCTTCGTCGCTAGCTTGGGGTATCGCAAAGGCCATCGTATTGCTGTGAGTCGATCAATTGTGATTCCAAGTATACTTCCTATGGAGGCTAATAAGACCAAGTGACCTACAAAACTCTTCAACATGCTGTAAGCGGCATTCATCCTCAGTTCTCGATAGCAGATTATGTAGATGACGAATAGAGGCAAGTAAATTGCTGTCACCAAGAGGTCAGCTAACGACAGGCTAAAGATGAGGAAGTCTGGTACAGTGCGAAAGTTGGTGCGGTTTATCGCGATGGAGAGTAACACGAGGCTGTTCCCGAGCATCCCGAGAATGGAAGCAAGGACATCGATGAGCGGTAAAGTCACAACTGTAATAAGAGTCAGGTGCCAATCAACCTGCGACAAATCAGAAGCGCCTGTGTATTGTGATAGGTTCAAAGAGTTTGTTACTGCTTCATTCATCTCCTTTCAACGATTTCACCTCCAGTCAAATCTACAAAGAGAAGAGTTTGGGTTAGAATCTGGCTTGCTTGTCACAGGTGTAGGCCAGTCTTCATAGAGCGAAGAACTAGGGAGAGGCCTACTCGTTATTCTATAGCATAAATATACACGGCTAATTTATGCACTGTGTAAGACGACTGAGTGAGCGAAACATAACTTATGTCAGATAAGAGGTTATATTATTGTAATTTGCTTCACGATTTCCCCCCCCCCCCCCCCCCTTCCCGTGTGTTGCAGACGAACATTTCCTTATAAATAGCTGGTAGCCTGCGTTAGGTAGCATCTGCGTTGCAGGTTAGGTCTTGCCAGATCAGCAAATTTCGTTAGGATAACACATGATCTACAAATAAACGAATTAATTTCCTGTTTTGTAGCGCCCAAAAAATTCATCGTCAGAACGTGGGCTGTGTGTGGAGCAGGGTGGAAGGAGAGGAAGGGGTGGTGCTGTGGATGACATTATGAAACCGCAAAAAATGATAGCGAAAGGGGGGTTACTAAAACAAAATAGGTCCAACCCTTACCCTGTTATATACCATTTTTGGCAGAAAAGATACCCCATTCGTATACCTTCCATTGACAAGTCGTCTCGTGAAATCCCTACCCTTTCATTTATCTTAAGCGTGAAAAAGGCGCCCCTTTCGGGTGGAGCCTCCCCGTATGGGCCATTATAGGGATAATTCCCCCCCCCCTCCCCGGATTGGTAGCTGTGCCCATGCAAAGAGATACAGAGATAAACAGTTAGACAGACAGACATGCACAGATACACAGGTGAACAGATAGACTTACATCTGCTTAACCACGACGTTGTTTAAAACATAGTGCATTACAATCTAGGCGGTCGCCTGTCGACAAAATCAAAACTAAAGTAATCTAAATTACATCAAGAAAGCAACCGAAATTAAAATCTTCTAAAAAAAGACATCAAGAAATACATAAAATGTAAGTCTTTAAAATCTGTACTGGAAATTTGCCTGGAATTACTAAAAACGAAAACGTAAAAAACGAAGCGTAATACGAAACCGTAACTTTCAGTCTCGTGATTCTTAGTTGCTTAAATTCAGTGTCCTTCCAGAAACATAACCAGCCTTCCTTGGTTAGGGAGATATCTTGTAACAGTGGTATTGCAAAAAGGACAGAAAGAAACAGCTGTCTCACACTGTTGGAACTGTACATCAGTACCGATATATCATACAAGTTGTGTTGTGGACATAAAGGGAGAGGTAGGTGGGACGGATTAATGTAGGTGTTGGTGTAGTCTGCGAGCCAGCTAACTCTAAAAACATACAGGCCCTGGATGAAAGATTACAAATGACATTTGACAGTTCATCAGTTGCTAGTAAAGCCTGCTAGAAATTTCAGTTGTCAGTTGAAGCTAGATGAAATTTTGGGCCTTTAGTTGCTCTGTTCAGTTGTCAGTTAGTCTTATCCAGAACTTCAAAACACTGTGCACAGCTCCTCATTATTCTGCAGCATCTTCGAATTTAGTGTTGGATTTTTTTGTAAGCCTTTATAAGTCGTATCACTACTTGAACGCAAAACTGATTCTACCAAGGTGTGCCAAAACAAATTAGGAAGCAAAACTTCAGAGAGGAGAAGCATGTGATTTAAAATAGTGAGCTCTTAACGAGACAAACAAAACCTCTAACGATAACGAAACTACGAATTTCTTACGTTGTTACTCTCTCCTCTGCAGAGTTTCAAGCGTTCGTTATATCAACCCGCTGTGCGAGGCGTATCGCAGGCGCAAAGTCGAATGGCTCGATCAGGCGGAGAACCTCTGCCAGATGTATGTCGATTTCTCGTACATCCTTATCGTTTTCTCGTACATCGATGGATTTCTCGACTTTGGCTAAATTTGACAGCTTGAAACTCACAGAAACCCATTGGTAATTAAGTGGCTACAGTTTGCATTTGTTTTTTTGAAGTCTTATTTCATATGCTCTAAGAAACGAAGCAAAGTGTTTTACTTTGAAGGCCCACCCGAAACCCGTGGGGGTAGTTGTGCATTTTCTCTTGGAATAACAATAATGTGGCGGTCGATTCGGAGTTTCACTGTTCTCTTCAAGAGCTGTATCTTCATGGTAAATATGAATTTAGATAAAACAATCTTGCAATCTAATATAATATATTTCTCTTATTCCTTTTATTAGCAATCGTAAATAAGCTAAAAGATCGACTGAAGCTTCAATTTTGCCCATAATTTCACGAAGGAAAGTTTTCGGTTCGCCGAACAGGGAAACGTTAAAATAACTGACTAACTTGTTCTTGTCTTTTATGCGGACAGAATTGCGATGTTGTTCAGAATTTCAGTAGCCATGAGTTTCCTGAGGGCATTTTTTCTCGCTTCATTTCTTCATCACCATAAACACGATCTCGACCGAGAATGTTGAATTCGGTAGTGATGGCTCAATCCCTCGAAGCTAAACAAACGACGCTTAGAAAAACAGTTTTCATGAGTGCAACAGCCTCCAGCTTATCCCGATTTCCATGCACTGAAGTATGTTTTAGCTAAACCTTAGACATCGCTGAACCTCAAAATCTTGCCCGTCGTCTTTACCGTGACACAAGGTACGCAAGCCACCCCAGAGAGTAGTTCACTGAAAATTGTCTCCCCCGGATGGCGGCCATCTTGGGTGTGGTATCTGGCAAAGGCTCCCGCGCTTTTCGCCGTCGCCTGTAACTCTGTGCCTGCACTTACATTACTCAGCGGATCAACCCCACCCGAAAAAACCCCTTTGAGCCTCTGCGGAGGAGAGAGACGTTGTTATTAACTTTGAACTTTTTGTATTGGTTCTGACTGTTCTAGCGCATGCGCAAGAGTTTGATTTTAGAACAGGGGGGTGAGAATTCAAAGATGCCTGAATTAACATAGAGCTTTCATAAATCAACTTTGGCTTTGCCCTGAAACTTCTCAGAATCAAAGATCAGTGATACACGGTTCTCTTTAAGTGTCAATTTGTGTGTAATCGAGTCCTTTCAGTGTTAACTTCAATGCCGTTCGACGGAACTTCGAGTGGAAGGAAGTGTTATGGCGCTGGACGAAGACGGCTTTCTTTTGGCAGCTTTCAGAAAGGTTTAGAAAATCGGGAAAGGACTGAGAAGTAATGGAACCAGCAACATAGCAGGATTTATTCAAAGAAACCGATTCACGAGGCTCGGGAAAGACTGAAAGGATCGCGGCTCAAGCGAGCGTTTCTTTGTTAACATTTTACTCGAGCAAGCAGACCTTTACTCGTTGGTTTTCTTTCTCGATATTCAGACATTCTATCAGGTTCTCTTCGGTCAGGTATACTCTGTGA
>CBDDTI010000577.1:5000-19659 GCA_965233585.1 bacterium | reverse complement strand
CGCAATAAAAGAGAAAACCCTGACGTTTTACTTATGCCGTAAAGAAATTGAAGTATTTCCATTTCGCTTAAAATATACTGTAAAGTTTTGGGGGAAACATTGAGTCAGAATATAAATGTTGATGCCCAAAATTCTCTTCGAACAAGAAAGTAAAAAACAAAAAAAAAGATAAAAAATTAACTCCAGTGATGTTTTATCTGCTTTAGTACAAGTCAATCCCATTATCTTAAAATGGCCATGATCAATATTTCAATACAGCAATGCACGGAAGATATCTAAAACGTTTACCTGCTGCGAAAACGCGGAAAAGAATGCAATCATACACCTCTATGCTAATTCAACGCCCCGACAATGATTCTATTTTTTTTTTTTTTGAGTGTGAGTGTGTTTTTTTTCATATATTTGTTGGCTCTACCAGTGCTGTGAATGCTTTAAGGGAAAAGCCTTACCATTTTTGTTCTTGCGTCAGGCAAGGCGTTGGGTAACCACTAAATACGATTTTAGTTATATCGATATGGTTGTAATTTTCCTACCAGTTTTAATCCCGGCTTTTTGCTGGGTAATGGATCAGAATGAATTCAACTGGACACAATATTAAGTGGGATCATTTTGAAATTCTAGCAACCGGGCGTTCTGATATTCACTGTAGCATTAAAGAATCTTTGTTGATTAAGGATTTAAAACCTTCTTTAAATGAAAATGTGGGTAGTGAGAAAGTTTTTCTTTACTAGGCTTTTATATATTTTCCAGCAGACTTTGATAGGTCTGTTTTTTGTCAGTTTTTCACCATTGTCTTAATAAGGTTCCAGTCTTTCGCTTTAGGTTTTTTTAATCTTGTTGTATTTCAGTTTATCCAACCGTCACTTCTAAGGATGTATGTTGAGGCATACGAAACGTTAAGTCATTAATCAAAGTTTTACAACATGCGTTGTTTTGTCATGTTTGTAACCGCAGTTTGTGTTTTATTTCTGTTCAGTGTAGCTGAAATGGCCGAAGAATAAGAGCTTTTACGGATCAGAATGTCTTCAGTGAATCTTCTCTACTGTATTTCGCTTCGTAAATTCTGTTTTTTTTTTTTTTTTCTTTGCACTGCACGCGAACTAACTGGGCACCGCGTCAGGAACAATTTAGGTGAAATATAAAGTGCGCTTGTTCCTGCACCCAAATAATGCCTTTCATGCTTTTACTATATTGGAAGTTTTTTTTTATTTTTTGCTTGTTTCTTTCCGTTCTTTTTTTTTTTTCAGTGGGGACTTGAGTTATTACAACCAATCTAATTTATTTATACGACTTAAACGATATTTGGACCATAGGTTAAAAAATTCTCATAAGAGAGCAGGTCCCAAACTGAAAAAAGGTAGGCTTTAGAAATGCATACCATGCATGAACAAACGATTCAAGTCCATGCGCATGCGTCCAACAACAACAACAACAACGAGCTTTAGTTGCACGGCCATAAAAGAGAGTTATAGCATCGCAAAAGCTAAAATAGTAATAAAAGCAAATCGAATCAAAATAATTAAACATTCTATAACAAATTGTCTCGCATTTCTAAATAGAATGATACGTATTGTACTAATTGTTATTAAGATAATGATCAGGGGAGTTCAATTGCTGGATGATACCCACAAATATCCACGAGTAGCTAACATGGACAGTGAAACAACTTTTTTGACGAGTGGGGAGCAGATGGAGTGAGTTCGCTCAAGAAAAAGAACGAAAAGAAAAAGGCAATTCGAACCCCTCGGCTCTCTGTGTGAAGCACTGGAACTTACAGTGGTGTCGTCAATCAATTATTTGTTGATTGTGTGTTCTTCGTGAATAGTTATAGCTGCGGTAAGCTGAAGGTCGTGGGTTCGCGATCGCATAATCTTCCGGGTCACTATTTGTGCATGTGGTTTGCATTTACCAAGGTATCGAATAATAAAATTCCTATGTGATTCAACGATACTTTTCCAAAATTTTGCACAAAATATAATGGTTACCTACAGAAACGCTGATTTCGAAACTTATTCAGAATTTATTTAGTTATGTTCAAGGATATGAAGTCAAATTGGAATAAAATGCTTGAAAGCTGAGCTTGATGAAGACCAGTACAGAAGACCGGTATGAAAACAAGTCAAGGCTCCTGTGGCTTTCTCTCTGTTAGATTTTCTCGTTTGAAATCCCTGCACTTCAATAGCATGCAGAGCCGTACCACATGATCCGTTATTTCGACTTTTGGTCTCCTTCAAGAAGTTCTTGTTTCTGGATTAAAACAGTTAATTTGCCCCATCTTTTGGTGCATACCCAACACTCTCTAAGTATTGTAATTTATTTCGTTTGTTTATTTATCATGCATGCATGCATAGTAAGCTTAAAACTTCCATGATTCCAAGATCAAGGTCAAACGGATTTAGGGTAAAATTATTGACATGGAAAAAATGAACAAGCATTAAGCTTAATTGCAGACCAACTTCTGTTCCTGTTCTTCCTTTCATATTTCCATTTATTTGTTGAATAAAAAGACATCCTTGTTACTTTTATCTTAGCTAGTGAAATCGGAAAATGCAAATTTTTATTAAATATTTTTACCTGTAGTTGCCTGTAGTTGAGGTCACAGTGTAGTTTCCTGGTAGAGCAGCGATCTCCGAGATTGGTCACAAGCAGACATTCCATTGTAAATTACTGACTTAGCTATTGAACAAAATACTTTTAAAAAGGCTGGTTTCCCAACTGCTTTCCAAGAGCACGGTCTAAAACAGAGAGCGTATTACTGGATGCGTGTCCGTGGCGGCATCGCCAACTATTTCCAAGGTATGAATTAGGGTGCGGTAATCCCAGTTGTCAGTTTTACGATTAAGTATTTTTCGGTGATTCCTCTGCTTGTCAAAATCTCAGCCAATTTCTCATTTGCCGCAAATCAGATGAGTGGTAGACCCAATGAGATGTCCTAACTCATAATTGCTAAGATAATAAAACATCGTTTTGTTAGGAAATGCAGTTTACAATCCATTTATCGTTATCCGATATTGTCCCTCTCAGACTCAATGGCGAGTCCTGAAAGTGCTTAGATTGGGAATACCAATAGTCCAATTATATATATCTACCCAGATATTGGTATTTGTGGCCAAAAAACGCGTCTGCCAATTTCTGCATTTTTTACGGCTATACTTATATCGCTAATTTTACACTAATGTATAATACCAAGAAAAATATGTTCGAATGACGAGCGACAGAAACAAACACACAAAAAATCGAAAAAGCTATTGTACTGTGGGCATGGGCCAATATGGAGAAAACGTATTTCAAAATTCATCAAAGTATTCTTGTTTGCAACTGTCGCAGATATTCGTATATTTGAATGAGTTTTTACGTTGCGTTCCTTTCAGCTGCCCTCGGATTTTGTCCCTGTATTTTGCTGTTGCAGTTAAATAAAGGTTTGCAGGCCATTTTCACCTGAGGGGCATTTTTTGTTCTCTCGATGGCATCATGCCAAGCTTGTTTTGTTTGTCTTTCTTGCCTGTGTTTGAACTATAATGATTACTCACACAATGAAAGTGTTCTCTGTTTACACAAGAATATCCACGTGTCCTACGTTCAAGGCATTTGTGGAAACCTGTACAAATTAGTTTACTAGCGGAAGTCAACGAAACCTTTTTGGATCTTTTTTTTTAGTTGTTTGTTTGCTTGTTTGGTTTTTTACAATTATTTTTACCAATTTCGGATGACTTAAATGAAGAGAATGTTTCTTTGCTATAAATACATTTGATGTTTTTTTTATTCAATGTAAACCTTAGAGCGACATCATGAAATGTCCAACTAAAACTCCAAGTTAGGTATTTGTGAGATCCCAGATGTTTCGTGTGAATTATCAAAGTATCACAATCTAGATTTTAGTTTCTTATGTGATCAATTGCTTCAAAAATATAGTAAATAACGAAACAATAAAGAAAGGAAAAATTGCATCGATCAACGCATAAGAGATGTGTTTACTTTACACAAAACACATACTTACCGTCGCGACTAAACCAATGACATAAATAATTCAACTTAACAAAGGAGGGGCAATATTTGACTTGGCTAAGTAAATGAAAAATATCATCACTTATGTCGACTCGAGATTACACATTCAGTCTAGATCTGTAATAGTCTCGCGCTGGTGTGGTCGTGGAAACTTCATAGTAATAACACTTTTTGCGGCGTTGTGAGATGGCAGAAACCTGCAAAAGCTAAGCAGAAGAGAAGTCTTTCAAAGCAGGTAACCTTTGGCTCATTGTTCTTAAATAACACTGGCAAGATATTTGTATAGAAACAATTAACGAACATACGCATTGCATTTCAAAAGGCTTGCTCGAACAAACACGGAGATAGAACATTGAAGAAGTACGATTCAGCTAACAAACCCCGCCGGCGCTTGTTCTCCATCTTACGTATGAAATTGAGCACTTTTTTCCTCAAGGAAAACAGTGTCGTGAGTTCAACCGTGCGGCGCTTCAAACATTTGTACGTTTATCGGAAAACGAATTATAGCGGAAGAAATCCTACTCGCAGGGTTTTCTAAATTCAGGCATTACATAAATTCTCATGTGGGCGTACTCTAATCGCTCGGAAATAGCTTCAGGAATTGACAAAACCACACGAATTTTAGATGAAGTCCCTCGCGTAGATCACCCTGGAAGCAAAATTGCTCTGTGTCCCAGGGATTATTTATTACATGCAGCCCAGATCCAGGGCCATTTTAAAAGCGGCAGCATTTGTTCGAGGGGGCTCGTAATTTTAAGGATGGGCCTCCTCTTGTTCAAAAAGGTGTCAAGTCCTTTTAGATCTTTCACATTCTTAGCCTGCCCAAAACCACTAATTTACAGAAAAAAATACCAAGCAACCCTAAGAAGAAACGAAAACCAATTCAGCACTTAAAAGGCTTATAATCACTTCGGTATACGTAGCAATAGTATGACAAAACGACAAAAAAGCCCAATAAATTACCAATAGAACAGCTTAAAGTGCACATAACCCGAAAAATAAGTCATTCCAAAACTACGTATCAATAAAGCTTTGGAAATGCAAAGACAAGCAAAAATTAACGATAAAAACCGACGTTTCGGTGTCTTCATGACGCCATTGTCAAGGAGAAGTAAAATTACAAAGTTTGCGGCAGGGTGTAACAATAAATTAGCATACAGTGTTTGAAGCTAAGTTATGTAGATACTTTTGCGCGAATTGAATCGCTTTGCACGTTCAGAGTGGGTTTTAGGTCTCTGACATGTGTCTGATGAAAAGCATTTCATTCACCAAACAATCGAACTTATTTCTACATTTTTTCAGAACGCTAAACTGGCCGCTTCAGGAGGTCTTTCGGGACTCCGCTTTGCTGTTTGTGGTAGTGTTTATATACTGTAGATGCCTGTTGTTTTATATGTCCATCCACACGTGTGTGTAGGTGTCCGCGCGTATAGCCCACATAACCCGCATCACACAGGTCACATTGAAAACGATAAACGACGCGTTGTTGGTTGACGATCTGTGGCTTCATTTCGCGTACTTTAAGATCTTGGCCAATTTTGCGGCTAACGAATACTGGCTGGACAGTTGTCTGCACCTTTGTGCTGAGATTCTTGAGCTCCTTCTTAACATAATTTGCCGATTCTTGATCTTTAAATGGTATGGACACACGAACAATGGCTCTTGGCTCTTTGGGCGTCTGTGAGGGCTGCTTATCAACGATTCTTGATTGTAAGAACGTGTTAATAGTGAAATTTGCCAAGCGTTCCGGGTATTTAAGGTGTGCGAATACTTTCTTTAGGCGATCGCATTCTTCAGAGAAATAGGCCCAGGAGGAAGATAACCGGTGTGCACGATCAAGCATAGTTGTCAGTAAGCTTCGTTTGAAGCGATTGTCCACATGGCTTTGGTAGTGTAATAGTAGACCCGTGTTTGTTGGTTTCACATAAACCTTGGCACCAGATGGTACACATTTTGATGTTGCTATGGTAACATACTCGGTTCCAGTCTCCTGCCTCTTCAAAACGAAATGTTACCATTTGAAACTCAACAAGGCAAAATACCTGGTCTTATCTAAGACGTGTGCCAGTCCCACCTTCATTAAGTCTACTTTTTGACCTTTTTGATTGTATATTTCCCCCGTGCGGCTACAAATGGTAATATTTGATTTTTAAGAGTAAGGGACTGGAACCAAGCATGTTGCCATGGCAAAATCACAATGTGTGCCATCTGGTATATTTCGTAGGGTACAACATCCCTGTCAAGTTTCAATAGAATTGCTTCATTATTGGCGGAGATATTCTTAATTTTGTGTCACACCACTGTGCTCGCACAACCGATGACGTCATCATTGACGAGATTTACATAATAGGAAAACTTAAATATCTCAGGAACGAAAAAAGATATCGCAAAAAGAAAAACGCCATCTTACTCTACTTTAAAAAAGCCTTTTAAATGAACGTATTTTTGGAAATGTAAAGACAAACAAAAATTAACGATAAAAACCGACGTTTCGGTGTCTTCATGACGCCATTGTCAAGGAGAAGTAAAATTACAGAGTTTGCGGCAAGGTGTAACAATAAATTAGCATCTGATACCATCTGGTAAGTTTCAATAGAATTGCTTCATTATTGGCGGAGATATTAATTTTGTGTCACATTGCTGTACTTGCACATCAGTGACGAGATTTGCATGATAGGAAAACGTGAATATCTCTGGAACCAAAAAAGATATCACAAAAAGATAAATGCCATTTTACTCAACTTTAAAAAAGCTTTTTAAATGAGCTTATTTTTGAAATAACGTATTTTTTGGGTCACATGCACTTGAAATAAATAACCACGCGTGTTCTTCTGATTTTTGTGATGTCAACGTGACCAAATAAATGCGAATTTTCTCGCGTTCCCCTTGGTGAATAATAATAATAATAATAATAATAATAATAATAATAATAATAATAATAATAATAATAATAATAATAATGATAATAGACTGACAACCAAAACAGAAGCCTTATTTCAATAGTACCCATACTGGTAAATCTACAGGGAAAACTTAAGAGAAATTAACTAAGTTTCCTTGTCTAACTCGTGCTCTTTAGAGAGGTTGTTAATTACTCTAGAGAGCCACCTTAAACTGAATTTGAGTCACAAGACGTAATATAAAAAATGACAAACCTGTAGAATGATCAAATGTTTAAATTTGATCAGACACGCGACTGATTGGCTGTTGATTGATCGACTATGTAATTGATCTGTTGATTGATTAATCTGGTTTTTTTTTTGACTGCTTGACTGATTGATCGATTGATTGATTGATTGATTGATGGATGGATGGATGGATGGATGGATTGATTGATTAACTGACTGACTGACTGACTGACTGACTGATAGGCTGATTGATTAATTGTTTCCTGGACTAATTGGCTAAACTGAAGAGCTTTCTACGCATTATTTCTAATTGCTGCTATGGTAGTCGCCTTGTCCGTCAATGACGCACTTATGAAATTTAAAAAGGAGATAAATTTACTTACACTTCCGGTAAGTTCAAGCAGCAGCTAAGATCCTCCTGCTCACTGATTTATCAATCCAGATCTTCTGGTCTGCTGAAGCCGCAACGCTCTGTTACACTGGCGAATAACGACACGTTCTTTGTAGTGTGTCAAATTAGGATACCAATGTTGATTTTTTAAAGACAAATGAACAACACCCCTCTTGTACTAGGGTTTGTTCCTGTCTTGTGGATCAATTTTTACCTCCTAATCGAGTGAAGTTAAATAAATGTTAATTGCTAACTAGTTCTTTCAATTAATTCAGGGATAAGGGCTCCCAAAATGGACTACAACAATTGGAATATGTTTTGGAGTGTTTGCTTTGGAGTGATGGCCATTCTAATTGTGTTTGGAAACTGCCTTTCCATTCTGATTCTCTTGAAGCGAAGACTTCGCAAACGTCCTCATTTCCTGCTTATCAGTCTGGCCATGGCAGACCTTCTGGTCGGACTGTTGGCCATACCAATATACATTGTCATGTGGCTCAGTCGGCAGACGCTGGTGTCCTCACTTGTTTTTGATTGCGTTGATATGTTCACTGGCTTTTCATCAGTGTTTACCTTGGTATTCATTTCCCTCGAAAGACTTTACGCCATAGCTCTACCATTTCGTCATCGACTGTTGGCATTACACAGCTATTTCATTGCCATAGCAACGCCTTGGATCCTCTCCCTCGCTGTAACATCATGTCGAGTGTTGCTAGAGTTGGCCATCATAGACTTCCATCAGTTTTTGTCTGTCATCATAACGAGCCTATCAACTCCGCTGGTGATAATGTGCATTGCCTATTGCGTCATTTGGAGAAAAGAAGCCTCGCGCCTTTATCACACTTTCAGAGCGAGGAATGAGGCGAGGCTGTCTAAGACAGTGCTTCTTGTAACAGGAATGTTTATACTGACTTGGATGCCATTCCAAGTCCTGGTAATTGTGATTGTCAAGTGTGCCACATGTAAAAACGTGTCTCTTGCAGTTGTCTTTGTTATCAAGCTTCTTCAGTTTAGTAACTCGGTTTTGAACTTTTTCATTTACTGTTTCAGAATGCCGAATTATCGCCATGCGCTGTTTTCATTGCTTCCTAGCTCTAATTGCTGTCGTTTTCGAAACGGAGTCGTTCATCCCTTCGTTGAGTCTCAAACGACTAGCATCACCATTCTTTCGTTCTCGACCTCGACGTCCTTGAATCGCTGCCAACAGTCCCAAAAAAATGCTAGAGCACAAACATCACCAGATACATAAAGGCATTCATTTTACTTGAAAGTAAAAGTTTAGCACTGCTCTTGTGCGACATACAAAAAGCATCAGCAACAACTACAACAAAATCAACGAAAACAGAAGTAAATGGTATAACAAGACCCATTCAAATGTTTAAATGTTTGCATAGGAGGATATATTTGATATCACTGACGGCAATCGGAAATCTGCCAGGATAAAAAATGTTTGCCCAGAAAGGCAACGAATTTAGGAAAAAAAGAAATATTTAAAGTACAATAGCACTCTGAAAAGATGATTAATTTCAGGAGAACTCTAAAAGAAAATAGTTTCAAAACTGTGAGAAAAATATGTAAAGGATACGGCATTACTAAATGCTGAGTGTCACATTCCTTGTCCTCCTTCACCGTACTGACACAGAGTGAATAGATATCTACCGTTGCTGTATACATTTTGCATTGAGGTTAATTCCCCAACACCAGTATGAGAGTCGATATACACGAATTCTATCAATTTGTCTTTGTCGGTATTTGCCCTTTTTGCGGACTCGATAATTTCAATTAGGTGTAAATCTAATAATTATTAAAATTGAAGAGATATCAAAACACCAATATACCGACCAAGCTACCTTAGGGAAAAGATGCATGTTTAAAGTTGAGCCAGCAGGATAAATGAACCTTGCGGTTTTCGAGCTATCTCCCTCCAGTTTACGTGCAAAACAAAATAAGACCAAGGCAATGAACAAATTGGTAAACCTGGAAATCGGTAACGTATTGATAAACCTGCCCTATAAGGATGCCGTTTAGAAGTCTCTAAAACGATGTAATATTTCAATAAATGATCCTCGGCTTTGGAAATAATTATGGGACTGTTTTTAATTTAACTAGTCCGGTGAGCACATTTGTAAATATTCTTGATGAAATTTCAAGTCTAAATAAAATATTGGACAAAGCAAAGACTTCTTTTGTTGTGGTTGTCGTTGTCGTTCTTGTTGTTGTTGTAGTTGTCGTTGTTGTTGTCGTTTGTCATTGTCGTTGTTCTTGCTTTCAGTTAACTGGTGATTGTAATTATTAAGATCCTGGAGGTTACTTGTAGTTTAATTTTACTCAAATCTTAAACACCTACATGGTTAGCAAGGTGTGATTGAACCCTAACCCCAAGAACAAATCAATTTCAAAGAAATTAAAATCAGCTAGAGAGAATTTCAGCATACAAGCTAATATAGAAGTTTTCTACAATGGGTGCCACCTATGTCAATTTACATAGCATGAATAAAATACCTAGAATTTCTTGGCCAGTTCTTAGTTTACATCCCTCATTACAACTTGGTTGATAGAACCGCGTTTCATGCAATATATCAAACCCAAAAGATCGTGTTTGATCACATTTCGAAACACCTAGAGGAGAGTTGAAAATACAACGCGCAGCAGAGTATTTTGACTAAGAAGAATGGAGGAATAAAATCACAAAAACCTATGCTAATTACCACCGTTTTCGTTGATCCGCGACTTTTAGGAAAAAAAAAAACACCCGCAGAAACGTCTTCAAAATTTCCGTCAGTCTTGCGTGTTGTTGACAGATCGGATCGAAATCCACCAATCACAGCCCGACAGCATGACGTAGAGAAGGTTAGAAGGTCACACCAGTGGCTGGAATTGGTAGATTTCAATCCGATCTTTCAATAACACGCAAGACTGACGGAAATTTTGGAAACGTTTCCGCGGGTGTTTAAATATTTATTATGTTTTATATATTTTTTAAATATCCAAACACGGTCACAGTCACTATTTTTCTTGTTCAAACTTGGTGAATTATTCATAGTTTGATAAGTACCTCTCACTTCCATTGTCTAGAAAACGTCGTTCTTTGATTTATCAAATTTATTAATCTCATAAATTTGGCGCGAAAATATGTTGGATATTTGTCCGCGGACATTATCTGTTCTGAAAGGCGAACAGTTTTCCGAGAGCTTAGCTCGAGGAAAACGTGAGCTTCGAGGAAGAGATAAAGTCCAAGGAAATGCGCCCTTTAAAATGATCGATGACGTCATACACTCAACCCAATATTATATCAAGCGTGTTAGTAATGGTAATGGGACTGACTGGAGTCTAATTCGGTCTGTAATAATACGAGTGATAACAAAATCGGACGACCGTGCATTTGTTTATCACGAGTACGATTACAGACTGAATTGGACGACAAGAAGTGCTATTATTGATTAATCATAAAAATTACAATTTCCGAGAAAAAGAAAAACAGCCAAGTTATGAAAAAAGGGGAAAATTTGCATTAAAATACTGACAAAGGAGGCGCAAACATTCTAAGGTTACCGGCAAAAACACAAAAGCAAGCGCGCGCACGCACCCACACGTAATTACGACTTTGAATGTGATTGGCTTATTAAACTGTCCGATAACAAGCTATTCAATAACAAATTGTCTGATAACAACTTGGCAAGCGAATTACTGGAAGATAGGACTTTTTTAAACCAATCACAAGCGAGGAAATTGTACTGAATTTTTATGATTAAGGAGGCTCGAAAGGGTTTTTCGTTGCTATATTGTTTGTGAAAGGAAGGAAGATTACAAAGAAGGATGTTTAATGATATGGGCAAACTATATGTCTCCTTGCAGCTCTATTGTTGGGCTATATGTTAAGGGTGCTTGTGACGTCATATCAGTTACCATGGCAACGCACAAGGTCCACAAAAGCGTCCTCTAAATTTCAGTTTTTGTAAATTATCTGAGAACCTAATTCGGTGACCTACCATTTTTATTTCTTTGTTGGAAAGTTCCCTAAATTCTTTAACTTTTCAGACAATATGGAAAAAAATTATCTAGTAGAATTAAATATATTTAAAGAAAACGCGTTTCATGGCTTACAGAAAATTCTACTAGATAATTTTCCCCGAAACTTTTATATCAGAGGTGCCATCGTGAGTGGTGCGTGCATGCAAAAAATCAAGACAGGTCACCGAGCAAACTTTCGCGCTAAAAACAAATGTTTTCGGCAGATTTTATTTCCGGTTCGCGCGATTTTACGCAGCATTAACTTCCGGTACGCTGATTTTAATACTGATTCAGCTGACGCGTGCATCTTAGTTATGGCGTGTGTAGATTGCGCGCGCGCGTGCAGCTAAAAACCCTTTCGAGCCTCCTTAATAGAGCTATCACGGCCAATTTGTAGGGCAGATCATTGACCCTTGGTAGTCTAAACGTTCTACAGTAAACAGACCTTAACCACTCTTTTCCAGTCCCCACCCTTTTCAATCTTTTCCAGTCGCCCCCCCCCCCCCCCCCCCCCCTTCCCCATTCCAATATCTCAGCGATTTTCAGCTCGAAAAAACTTTAAACGAGGCTACAAACTCAAGCTAACATATTTATACCTTTGCTGGATCATGCATATGAGCTACCATTAGCAAATGTGAAGATGGAACAACAAAGTTGGCCAGAAAAACCTCTAATATTGGGGAAGTCTGGAACCCAGTATGTTGCCATGGAAACAAAATTGGTAGGGTCGCATTGTGGGGCACATTTAATAGAAGAATCTTACCATAAAGAATCAAATATTGCTGATACAACTTGGCTGATGTCTGTTTTCTCATAGTTGATAAAAATTTGATTGAGACCCTTCTCCAAAATGGCGGCCGAAAATTCAAATAGGTCAATATTAAAAACGTATACCAGCACTAGAAAGAACACCTTTACTTTTGTAACCCGACCAACTGTCAGCATTTCAGAAGTAATATCAGCTGAGAAAATGCAACTTGAAAATTGAAAAATTTATAGACGTTTGTATGACTGGGGGTATAATACATATGGGTATATTACTATACACGTGCTTTTGCATCGTTTCTTCTCCTCCCATGGTAGCCTGAAAGGGTAAGTCGGATTACTGACGTTTAGGCTGCCATCCCTTGGGGGTTTCTTCTGTACCTTTTGTTTCTCCTTAATTCTGCCTTTATCCTTGGTATTTTATCCTTTGTTTACCACTCAAGAGCTGGCAGCTGGTAGCAAAACACATTTAGCCGCCATCACGCGTGAGCAAACCGTTGTACGCACTCACGTGGTGGACTCTCAGCCAAGGAATCCCCCCCCCAAAAAAACAATGCATTGAATGATAAACTAAATTATCGTGAAATCAAGAACACCGCTCAGTTCTTAAATCATGTTTTATTCCATGAGAAAAGACTACGTTATCACATTTTCAAGAGATTCCTACTTTATCTCTGATACGTGGCCTATCAACTTATCTCGCGACAATCGCCCACTGCTTTTAAATGTGAAATAGCGGTAACGGGTTTCCCATAACTAGGTTTTCAAACCAGCTTCTCTACAAAGACTTTTCGTGAGTCATACTAGCCCCATTTCACGAGTTACTTGGAGTGGAACCTTATGTTCGAGCTACAAGGAAGATGAGTTGCAAGAATGAATAGTTGTGCCATGGAACGCACTTCAATGGAGAAAAAAGACCGAAGAAGAGAGAGAAAGCGAGCGAGAGATTATTTAAGGATAAAAAGATCTTAAAGAGCTCCAAGAATGCTCTTGATACGTCTCTATGGTACAATGAATACAAAATATAGTTTAGTTCTTGTTGTAAAAGACAGAGGAGTCAAGGACACTTTCTTTCCACGCAACCTTTTCCTTGATCTTCGTATTCTTGTTTGGAAATCCACATCTGTTGAAATGAACCCTAAAGGAATAAAACAAACAATGTAATTATACTCTATTACAGCGTCTGCATAAATAATACCTTAAAGTGCATATGAAGTGAAAAATAATTTCCGCTTATTTGAAAGACCTTTCAAAATACAGAAGAATGGCGTTTTTCTTTTTGAAATATCTTCTCTCGTTTCAGAGATATTAACGTTTTTCTATTATGCAAATTAGATCAGATCAAATGACGTCAGATTGTTTGCAACTAAAAATTGTAAAATGCTGAATAAAAAATACCTCTAGCAATACTAAAGCAGTGTTCTTGAAACTTGGCACCATAAATGTACATCACAAAAAAAACAAAATGACACCCTTAGCGCTGTTGCCATGACAACAGCTTTGCCACTGGTTTGTTTCAATAAAAACTGAAAATCCCAGTTTTTGTCTTAAAAGGAGAACCATCTACCCTACACAATCTATTGATGGGAGTTAAGACAATATGAGAACTATGTCTGTTCCAAATAGGACCCTTTGTCTTACTGAAGAGGTTGCAAATGGAGGATTCGTTTTTTGAACAGAAAGAGACTGGACCCGAAAGAGTTGCTATGGCAACAGCACTAAGGGCGTCATTTTGTTTCTTTTGTGATGGACAATTGTGGTGCCAATTTTCAAGAACACTGCTTTAATATTCCTAGAGATACTTTTTTTCACCATTTTACAATCTTTAGTTACAAACAATATGACGTCATCACTGATCTAAAACGTTAATATCTCTTAAACAAAAAAAGATATTTCAAAAAGAAAAACGCCATTCTTCTGTATCTTGAAAGGCCTTTCAAATAAGCAGAAATTATTTTTCACTTCATATGCACTTTAAGCCTGGTTCATACGGCGCATTTCTGACGTGCCGAATGCAATTCAAACTGACAAAAGATAATGAAGTAAATCATCTCATTATCTGTTGTCTCAATTGTATTCGACACGGTAGAAATGCAACGTATGACCCGGGCCTAAAGGATAAAGGAAGGCTTTTCAACTTCTGTTCTCTTTTCACAAAAATACTTTGTCGGCTTCAAGACTTAAAGCCGAATAATTCCTTTACTCGGTGAGTCCCACAACATAACATTCGTCCTCTTTAGCTTATCACTTGCATTGTGGGCAATACAACTTAACTCGCAACCTAGTTCCCAGGGTCGCTCATCTTTCTGGGAGGGTAGGAACCCACTGGGGCAATTTAACGTGGCGGCCAAACTGCCGGACG
>CBDDTI010000576.1:0-13442 GCA_965233585.1 bacterium | reverse complement strand
TCTTCACTTCACATGCGTGACATTGGTGGAGGATGCGATGGACTTCCGGTACCAACCAGAACATGTAGACCCGTTTCCGGCAGAAGTGAGCAGTGGCATTGATGCCAGCATGTCCTAAAAACAGATGAGCGGCTTCGATGACCCGATGGCGCAGGGCGTGGGGGACGTAGAGGCGCTTCACTCAAGGTTCCCTCTTTTTGGGTCTGAAGACTTCAGAGACCGGAGGAAGGATCTTGATGCAGGGAAGGCAGGAATGCAAGGAGCCTTCTCTGGTCAGGAGACAGCAATTGTTTCTCCGTCTCGGAGGGCGGCTCTGTCTTCCACCTTTAAACATCTTGAAGATGCTCATCCCTCTTTAGGTGATCCTTGATCTCTTCCGCAGTGAATCCTGGGGGAGCTTGTATGGCAGCGATGACGGTGGCCTCGTCACTCACGAGGACCTTTTCTTCTTCCCGGGAAGGGAAAGATGCGTGAGGTGCCCGGGACAGGGAGTCTGAGTTTCCATGTAGAGTGCCCTTCCTGTGTTTGACAGTGAAACCAAAGCTGGCGAGGATCTCCAACCATCGCAGGATCATCCCGGTTGGGGATTCCAAGGAGCGAATCCAGGTGAGTGCCAGGTTGTCAGTACGCAAAATAAAGGGCCTGTGTAAAAGGTAATATTTATAGTACTAGAGGAAGAAGATTACCGCAAGTAGCTCTCCCTTGGTTGAGGCATAACTTTGCTCCCTTGGCAGAAGCAGTCGTGCTCCATAGGCGATCACTCGCTCCTGCCCATCCTGCGACTAAAGTCGGTGTCAAGGATGAAGGGTTCTCATTGAAACTGGGGGACCCTTCATGCTGTTCCTGCTGGGTGTATTGGACGAGAGGCGCAGAGATGGTGGCGTAGTCTTCAATGGACCGCTGGTAGTACCCGCATTTCCCCAAGAAGGCCCTTAGCATCTTCAGAGTGTCGGGGATCGGCCAATCTTTGATGACGGAAGTGTACTCCGGAGAAATGCTGATCCCGCGAGTGCTGATCTCATGTCCCAAGTATTTGATGTGATCCCGGAACAATTGGGCCTTTCCCGGTGAGATTTGGAGGCCGGCGGCACCGAAAGCTGTCAAGACTTTGTGGAGGACCAAGCATCCTTGGAGTGGACAGCCGTGTCGTCCAGGTAGCAAAGGACTTCCGATGAAGGCAAATGGTGCAACGCTCTGGCGACCAGCCTCGAGTCAGTGTCGGGGGCGTTGGCCAAGCCAAAGGGCATCCTAACGAACTGGTACTGTCCAAACGGGGAAGAGAACGCCGTTTTCTCCCAATCTGCGCACCGTACAGGGACGGCATGGAAGGCTCTGGCTCCATCAAGAGCAGAGAAGACGTGGCTACCGGCAAGGCGAGACAGGTTGTCGGCGATATTGGGGAGCGGGAAGGCATCCTTCTTTGTGACGGCATTGAGCTTCATGTGGTCGACAGCCCAGCGGACCTCCTTGCTATTCTTCTTGGGAACGGGGACAAGAGGAAAAGACCACGGCGAGTCTGCTTCCTCTACCACCCACTGTTCCAACCACCGATCAATCTGTTGTCGTAGAGATTCTTCCATGACAGGATTCAATGGTCGGTGCTTCATCTTGATTGGAGTAATCCCCGGATGAGAGATAAGGTTAGTCTTACCATACCCACAGATCGAGATGACGTCGGAGAATTGGAGTAGGGTGCGGATGACTTCCTTCCGCAGGCGGGGGTCCCTTTGTAGCACTGGGGCCTCGTCGAGTCGAAATTGTGTCACCAGCCACTTGATCTTCTCATCTTGAGGAAGGGCATCAAACTCGGCGTGCGTGGAGGCTTCCGGAGGGGGAGAGTTATCCGCGTGGATCATGGTCGGAGTGGTGGTGACATCTTGCACAGATCCAACAAGGGCACCTGGTTCTAGGTCGACATCTACACATTCTAGATTGTCAACCAACACGGCCAGGCTGCCATCGGCCCGGACCTCCTGCAGAACCGGGTTATCGCCTAGGAGAGATCGCGCGGTGGGCTGGAGTAACACTAGGGCTCCCGCAGGAAGAGGCAGCTCCAGTTGTACAGGTAGGACACAGCAAGATCTTCCTTCAATCCTCCTCGCCTCGGGGCCAGATCGAGCTTCGACCGACGGCCCGTATGGATGATAATGTTGTTGACCTGTGGAGGGCGTGGCCAAGTGGAGGGTGCACACCTCAGGAGAAGACGGCAGCAACTTTGTGCGATGAGGGGAGAACATCGGGACTTCTATTCCGTGGATCCGCCAAATGCCCCGGGAGTGGAGTTGATCTATCCCGACACGTCGAAGGAACGGCCCACACAGGTTCAGAGGGTGCACCAATCCTTGTAGCACCAGGGGTCGGATGCGGAATTTCGCCAGGTGTTGGCCAAATTGCAGTTCGAGTCGCGAGGCCTGTCCTAGTACCTTCATTTTCTTGCCCGCAGCCGCAGTGCCAAAGGAGAGTTGGTGTATGGGCTCCAGTTGTGAAGTCTTAATGCCAAGGGCGGTCATCATCTGTGGGGAGATAACGTTGGCGAAGGAATTCCCGCTGTCAACGAAGGCGTTGATCGCGAGCTTTCCTAACCGAATGGGGACGTATGCGCTATATCCGTGTGCTCGGCCAGGCTGGAGATTTATCTCAGCCACAGGAGTAATGGTCGGACACATGGCTGTAAAAGAGGGATAACTATCAGTAAAGAGTTGAGAATTATTGCCTACTGATAGCGTGGGGTTGATGAACTCTATTTCAGGTGGACGGGTCTTGTTGGAGAAGGGACAGCAGGGAAGGGCCTTTTCATCTACTGTCCCTCCAGAAAATCCAGCTCATCCTCGGGTATGTCCTGAAGTTCCTCATACAGCGCAGCCACGGTAGCTTCATCGTATGTGGTCAGGTCCACGTCATTCCAGGGTTCGTCCTCAGCTCCGGATGCGCCCGTATCCTCCTCGAGGGCAGCTACGTGTGGTTTCCCATAGCTCTCGGCCACGATGGGTAGAGTGTTGGTAGCTTTGGCAAACTTCACCTTCTTGGTGCCAGATGCCGCTGATCGGTGCAGCGGATGTCGCGCCCTGCCGAGGGCCTGTGGAGGTCGGCGATTCCCCATCCGGGTTTGCTGTCAAAGGTAATCGTTGAGGGATGTGGGACAGCGGTCGCGAATGTGGCCTTCTCCGTCGCAGTAGAAGCATCGCCGCTTCTCTGAGGTGCCGGTACCTCTGGTGTTGGGGCTAGGGCGTTGGGCCTTTGTTGTGGAGTAATGTCCCTACATCACTCTCATTCGAGCTTGTTACGCTCTAAAATCACCTTAAAACGTTCTCAAAACACCTTAATGATGGCATCTACATTAAGGTTGTTTCAACCTGAAATCGGCTTGTAATCGTCTGCAACCGGCTTGTTTTCGTCTGCAATCGGCTTGCAACAACCTCAATCGAGCCTGCAATCGGCTTGTTTTCGTCTGCAATCGGCTTGCAACAACCTCAATCGAGCCTGTAATCGGCTTGTTTTCGTCTGCAATCGGCTTGCAACAGGCTCAATCGAGCCTGCAATCGGCTTGTTTTCGTCTGCAATCGGCTTGCAACAGGCTCAATCGAGCCTGTAATCGGCTTGTTTTCGTCTGCAATCGGCCTGTTGCAAGCCGATTACAGGCTCGATTGAGCCTGTTGCAAGCCGTTTGCAATCTCAATTTTTTCCACTTTCCACGTCTTGAATCAGTTCGGGGGCGCGAAGAAAGGTTCTGAGAACGGAAAACGTTCAATTTCCGCGTGTTTGAAACGGTTTGACTGTTCCTCAAATATTCTTTCATGTCCAAACTTTATTTCTTTAAAATTAAAGCAACTCGCGCGCCAACGCGTTTTAAATTTCATCTCGCGCCGTATGCAAAGATTTAAGCTCAAATTTTAATCACGTTGGGAAGGGGTGTCCAAATGCTTTTCCTCAACATTGATGTAACAAATTTCACAGTCAATTTCAATCAATCCAAAATTCAACACGTATCAAGAAATTCGGCACTTACCTTACAATTTCGTGGCAATCCTGTAAATCTCCAAATTTTCAATTTATTTTGGATTTTCACGAATGCCACAACATTGTGAGCAAGCAACAACCAAATATTTTAAAAGTGATAAAAGAAAAAATTGTTAGGTTTCATGCTTTTATTGTTTGGCTGGGTGGTCCGAAAGTTCCCGGAAAATAATTCGGATCTCCAACAAACGATAAAATTATGATCAACCATCAACTCCCATCAAAACACACATCCTCGAGTCAGAAAATTACAACGTTTCATGTTTTTAGCGAATGTGACGGGTTTAAATTTTTAACAAATTCATTTAGACTTCTCATAATCGCTTTAAAACGTCAAACGATCTACAATTCTACTTTAATTTATAATCATTATTTTTTTGTTGTCAAGATTGTTATTCACGATTTTTTGGTCCTTGTGTACATTTTAGAGTGAGTTTGAAATTTCTCAGTCTATTTTGTATGCAAAAAACTAGAAAATCATAAACAGCGAAATATCTTCATCCTAATTGCCAAGAACATTTTCTCACGCTTTTTTGACCTTTGTGTAGCTGCTGAATTATTTTATTAAGCTCTACCCAAGGGCCGATAAATTATGAGAAGGCACTTCAAATACTCCGCCGAATAAGATTTTATAAAATGCGACATGTTAATTTAATTTGTGAGTGGTTTTCATCATCCATCAAGAATACCGTTCTTTACACTCTTTTGGCAGTATGTGAAGCTCAAATTTTTCCATACATTATTTGCGTTTTACAAACGCCTTAAGATTGTAAATAATCCACATCATCGTCATCAAGAAGATTATTCTCCCTCATGCTTTTTCACTGTAGATTATTTGCTTAATTTTTATTTTATTAAGCAATACTCTATGGTCAATAAACTATGAGAAGTTACTTCGAATACTTCGTCAAATACGTGTTTATAATTAGTAAATTGTGCTATAATATTTTATTGGTGAATGCGTTTGTGATTGTTTTCATCATTAATTGTGAACATCGGCTTCTCGTTCTTTTGGTAGGTGTACCGTTCAAATTTTTTAAAAATAATTTGAACCCTACAAATGCCTTAAGATTGGAAGCAATCTACATCGTCGGAAGCACACCCAAGCGCAAGACTTCATTATCAAGAACATTGGTCATGCTTTTTAAATTCCTGTACGCTGGCTAGATTTTAATTTATCAAGTCACGTGCAAGAATTTTAAAATTGTGACAAACCACTTCGAAAGTTCGAGCGCGCTTTTAATATTTATTAGAAATGTCTGTGTAATATATTGTTTCAGTTGTGCATCATGAGTGGTCAAGACAACAAGCAGTCAAAATCATCATCGTCGCACAATTCCGACTGGGGAGACGAATATACCGGTCCTGATGTTACCGGTATTTATGATACTTCCGACCCGAACCGCGTTGTGCATCATTCTTTGCGTCGCATGTGCGCGCATCTTCGTAAAATCAACGAAGCATTAGAATCTCTGGACAGTGAATTGGTGCAGTACAGGGCTTGCATCAAAGACAAACTTCTTGGCAAACTTAATAATTCACGCGACTCCGATACCAAATTATGGTGGCATCGTGAAATTTCGAATGAAATGAAAGTTTTCCATTTTTATGCGTCATTTTGCATGAAATTGTTGTGTAAAGATTTCTGTTTAGAACATTATCCAATTCGTGAAGAAGTAGTAGAAGTATGAGCGTCTCTTTGCGCCGAACGTCAAATTCTGACCAAGATAAAACATCCCGTTTTGAAGAAGTAGACCAAGATACGTTTCATCAAGATTTGCAATCTCCTGATTTTTGTTCAAGAAACGATTGTTGTAGTCTGTGCGCGATGATTTTATCAATTATTGTTATTACTTCCGTTTTTCTTTGGTTAATGTACGGACTAACTTATAACGGTTTAAAGGCGCTTAATTTTGCGAATCAAACTTTAGTAGATATTTCTTTATTAAATCTCACCAATAATTCGTTATTTTCAAATAAATTGTTTTATTGAAATAAAATTTAAATCGGATTTTTAATTACAATGTTTAAAATTACTCTTCGATCGTCGTTAAATTCAATCAAATTCCCGTCTAATCTCCTCAGCTCGATCTTCATGTTGTCTAAATAATCGACATTGCATCTTATGAATTCTAAATGTTCGAAATGGATAGAACAGTAATCATTTTGTGTGGATTGGCCGATTGTTGGTATAACTCTAAATATTGGGTAAAATTTGTCTCCAATAATGGAATGTTGAACAAAATTTGCATAACATATCATAACACCGGGATATAACTTGTAAACGTCTATTGGTTGTGGTGCTTCAAAAAATCTTTCCTTAGTCACTGCAAGCGTGACGTAATCACCTCGTTCCTCAATTCTTGCAAGTTCTTTCTCCGTGTAATCGTACATTCCTAAAAACGGGCAAAAGTTTTTGGGAATGCTTATCGAAAAGGGTTTATTTGTTTTAGCCACAATCCTAAAGAATCCGTTAAAGTTGTCAAAATGTAAAATTTCCTTTAGTTCTTCAGATAACAGACGGTTCATTGATGTTGTTAGATCATCAGAGTTGCAGAAATAAAGTTTTGGTATTTCCACGACGTGTCTTTTTGTTTCGTTTTGGTTCATCAACACATTAAAGATAAACGGATTCCTTCCAATTGATTCTGGAATGCTACATATGGTGTTGGGAAAAGATATATCCATCAAGGCTATTTTTGCGTTTTGATTCAAACTTATTGGATGTTTTAAGTGCACCCAAAAGCTACTATTTGTATTTTCGTAATTCAATTTGGTATCTACTTGTGAATCAATTCGTACGTGCGTTAATTCGTAATCCATATTTTTGTCTTTTTCTTTTAAATGAAAATGCACTATAGACGGCTGTCCTTCGTTTAAACTTAAAAGATTTCCAAAAGAATCTGTAAATTGTGTGTTTATCGTTTCGATATTGGTTTGTCGCACCTGATAATATCTGATTTTTTTTACATTATGGTAAAAATAATGACCTTCCATTTGATTAGGCAAAGTCGTTGTAAACATAATTGTAGAATAACTATTTCCGCTGGGAACGTCGGAAATAATATTTGATTTTATTTGAACCAGACCGGGCTTCAAAACGGAATACGCATTAATTGCTGTAGTTAGAAGCGCAAAATTTTTCTTTACAGAAAAGTATGCATATTCGTTGTCGAATAACTTAATTGTTTTTGCTTGGGAGGACACAAAGCCGTTTTGGTAATATTTTAACCTTAAAATTTTTATTAAATGTTTATGTATCAACAAATATCTATTATAATTGTAATTTTCATTTTCCATTTCTTTTTTCGGATTTTCATCTATTACGTAAGCTTTTTCATCTTTACCCCCTGATTTGGGTTTAAAACTATACAATCTCATTCCTTCCTTGTAAATATATTGCATCAAGTTTTGCATCAGTCTATGCACTGTCAATACATCTTCATCTAAATCAGGCAAAACCCAAATGGATTTTGTCTGGTCTAAAATTTCGGACCTTATGTCTTCTTCCGAAGAGTCTATAGATGTTAATTCGTTTTTTAACGTGATAAAACAAGGTTGGCCTTTTGACAAAGCTAATTGGTTGTAATTATAATGTAATCCAATAGACACTATTCCAATTTCCCATTCTCTATCTTTCAAGTCTAAATTTTGTGGAAATAAATTGGTAAAAGAATTTAAAGTATTTTTGTCATCCGTATCGGAACTAGCGTTTGACACGCAATAAATGTTATAATCCATTCCGCGCTATTGTGGCATATCGACTATGTCTTTTTCGTATGTCCAACTAGGGTTTTTATACCCTTTCCATTTTATTAAAGCCATTTTTTCTCCGGTTTTTTTATCTTTTTTGGTCCGGAGAATCTTTTCGATGGCAAATACTTCTGGCTCATCTACTGGTGTAAGTTCACTTTCATAAAAATTTCCTTCCAAAGTTTCATCCTGTTCCAAAGTCTCTAACTCATAAGTGGGTTTTGGCAAACGTGTAGAAATTGATTTTATTTTAAAAATTTCTTCTTTGAATTGCGGCGTAAATCCTCTGTCAAATTTTCCCTTCATAATACTAATACGCACGGTTTGACCGATTTTGTATTTTGGTTTCGTTCTTTTAATCTTTGAATAAACCAATTCTTGTTTTCTTCTAATGTGATAGGTTCTTCCGGGGAGTTCTGCTTCAGCGGGTGACATTCCGATCATGCGATGTTTACGATTGTTGTAGGTATGGACAAGAAAGGGTAACGCGTCAATGTACCTATCGGTATTTTCGTGAGTCATGTATCTAAACAATAGGTTTTTTAAAGTTCGGTTAAATCTTTCCACAAAGGGGGCGTGCACAAAATTATTGCTGTGTAACAGAAGAATGTTATTGTTTTTGCAGTAGGCTTGAAACAATTTATTCTTAATTTCCGCTCCTTTATCGGCTAAAATTCTACGCGGAAATTGTTTTGCTCTTTTCATAATAGATTCAAAGCCTTCCATAAATGTTTTTGCCATTTTATTTTTTAGTGGTTCTACAAAGGCAAATCGTGTAAAAATATCAATGGCTGTCAAAAGGTATCTATTAGAATCATTTTGTTCAGCCAAATTTCCTAAATCTATAAGGTCAATTTGAAACTGATACCGTTTTCGATAAGCAAATGTTGGATTTCTCGGTCTGGGAAATTTAGGCTGTTTGTGTAATGTGTAGGAGTCTGTTCCTTTTAGCCACTCCTCGATTAACGTCAAAGGGATTTGTTTCTCATAATAATGATAGATTAGGGCGGGAGACGCAAAAGCTATTGGCGAACCCGGTTTCGCGTATTCTTTTAAAAAAGTCTCTTTTGTCGTTGTCGACATTTAAAACAGAGGTTCTTTCAATATTTTGCGCCTTTTTTTCCTAGATTGCGTAATTGACGAGGGTTTCCTTTTTCTGTTCGAATTTTGAGTTCGATAGTCGTCGTTGCTATCGGCTTGTCGGGCAGCGTTAAGCAAAATACCTCGTGTAGCGGATTTTAAACGTTGTTTTGCTTTTCTGCCCACCGGTTGACCCTCCAAAGCTTCTATCGCCGTTTCTACAGCCGCTCTTGTCGCTTCTTTTTTTAAAGCTTTTCCTACAGATTTTATCGGGGCGCTTTTGGCTACACGTCCAATAGTTTTTATCGTCGATTTTGCTACCGGCATTAATCCGCGAAAAATTCCGGAAAAAAGCGATCCAATTCCCGAACCTCGTTGCCAATGTAAACCGCTGTGGTAATTCATATATGTATATTATTGATTTAGACTTTTACGACATCTGTACAACGACATAACACTGACGCCTAAAATGTGAGCCATATTTTTGACGCTTAAATATCGCAATTTGGATTCTTTTAAAAAGGCATAAGCGCATGCAGCTAATAAAGTTCTTGGAGCAAAAGAACTATTTTCATTTTTTTTTAATATTTGTTCAATGGACGTCATTTCTTGATAATTTAACTGCAGCGGCTGTAAAAAATATTCTTTCATATCTTTCGCTTTTATGTAATTGTCTAATTTATTCATGTCAGTCAAATCCCGTCTGTATAATTTCATCCAACGCCACACTATCTTTGGATTAACGCCGACTTCTTGACACAAATGACTTATCGGGCGGGGAATTTTTTCTTTTATCAACCCTTGATACAACGTCATAACCACCAATCCTTTGGCATCTATTTTAATTTTTCCACCTTTTCGATAATGCCACGCTGCTATATCTGACCATAGATTCAAAATAACATTTGTAACATCATTATTTAAATGTAATTTATTGCATAAAATTTTTAAAATATTTTTTTCTTTCTCTAAATGCCGGTTTTTTTGTTTAATTTCTTCATCAAATGTTTTTATTTTGTCCAATTCTGTTTCCAAATTTGATTTTGTTAAATTATAGCAATATATTTTATCAATAACTAATCCACACTCGGTACACACCACGTCCCCTTGCCTGGTGTCTTCTACTGGATATTCATGATTGCATATTTTAGTATAATCTACTTTCTCGTGCATAATTTTGATGTTTATTGTATAAATATTAAAACTCAACTAAATAAACATTATTCACATCATTCGATTTTATATTTTTTTAATAATTTAATAATAATTTTTATTCCTTGTTTAGCATCTTCTTCGCTGGAGGCTCCAATTATAACTATTTTTCCCGACGAAAATATTAAAGCTGAACACTTTTTTATTTTTAAAAATACGCCTGGGAATTTTTCTGGGTCGTATCTCTTATGAATGATTTCAAAGTCTTCATTCAATTTTAAATGGTTGTAAAATCTCAATAATTTGATCTCTTCTTTTGATTGATACAAACAAGTCATGTTTTCTACTTTAAATATTTTAACAACAAATTCGCTATTTATAATAAGTTTTAGTTCGTCTAATGCTTTCGCAATGTGTTCTGTAGAGGGAATTTTTGTAATGTTTACGTGAAAATGTCGATTTTGTTTTGTTTTGGTAAATATAATAAAGGAATATTTTTTTCTTATTACAACAAAATTATTATAACGTTTTATTGTATTATCGGTATTAAAAGAAATTTCGTCGCTGTTAATAAGATGAACTTTACAACTAATTTTTACATTGCTGACCAGCACTTCCATCTTGTTATGGGCGTACCTGAAAAAAGCGGAATTGCCGGATTGGCCGTTGAACAAAACGACGGCACTGAAAGTGGTTTAGCGCTTCACTCACCGTTAGAAGTAGAAACAGGTTTATTAGACGGGGCTCACGTTATTTACAATAGCGTGGCTTCTATCACCAACACCGGACCGGTCGAATTTCTTGTTCCTCGCGATAACGAATGCTCTTTTATACTAAATCAAACCAGACTTAGCGGCTATTTTGTAGTGACAAATGACAATGGTGAACAGGTAAAAAATGATACTAAAGTCACACTGGCTAATCATTTTGCCGCTTGTTTATTCAGCCAAGTAGAAGTATATTTAAACGGGGTCCAAGTAGCTGATTTAAGTTCGGCGGTCACTTATCCTTGGAGAATGTTCATACAATCATTTCTAAGTTACAATTCGGAGGTGAAAAAAACTTATCTGGCTGCCGAAGGATACTATCCCGAAAATGCTGACGAAGTTGATACCATAAATGTTACAACCGCCACACCGTCTTTGAATAAAAGAAAGCAGTTAATTACGGATGGTAAAAAAGTGTATTTTAATACGCGCTTAGCCGTTGATCTGTTTGACACCGACAGATTTTTACCTCCGAATGTGGACATCAAAATTAAGCTAGTTAGATCCGCTGAAAAGTTTGGTTTGCTTCAAGATGCTGCGGCAGAAAAACCTTTTAAAATTGTTTTAAAAGATGTCAAATTACATATGAGAAAGGTGTTGCCCACATTATTGCTACGGGAAAGTTTTAAAAACAAACTGTTAAAAGAACCGTGCTACCTGCCCTTTAGCGCCACACGTTTAAGACATTATGTTATTCCTCAAGGCGTGTCGTCCTTTAACATCGCCAATATCGCTAATGGTACTTTGCCGAAACAAGTGTTTTTTGTGATGGTTCACAATCAAGCCATGTCACACGCCCCGGACAAAAACCCTTTCAATTTTCAACATTTTAATCTGTCTACTTTTAATTTAAAAAAGAACGGACAATGCGTATTTCCCAGACCATTTCAACCTAATATAAATGAGGGGGACGCCATTGACTTGTATCGGCATTTATACGACAGTATTGGCATTTCGCACGGCAATCAATCCATTGGTTTAACGTATGAACAATATTTAAAGGGAAGATTTTTTCTAGCGGCCGATTTAACACCGGATCAATGTAATTCGTTCCACGTACATCCGGAAAATTACGGAAATTTAGATTTAGAATTGGCTTTTTCCGTAATAACTCCTCATCCTATATACGTTCTGGCTTTTTCTGTTTTTAACTCCGGCATTAAAATAGATCAATTCCAACAAGTCATAAAAGGAACAAATTAAATTATGGAAAACGGATTATCAAATATTTTTTATCCAATTATATTCGACCAAGATGTAAATATTTCATCGGGGTTTTTTCAAGCGATAATTTGCCGTCCGATTCGCTTGAGTTGCCTTGTTGCTTAATCACCAACTTATCCAAAAAAAATCAAAAAGGATCACATTTCATAGCGATGTATATCAACGGAAAAAATCAACTCTATTATTTTGATTCATTCGGTTTTTTACCGCCGATATGGAATCAATGTTTAATGAAGTTCTTACGGCCTTGGATAGAAAAAAACTCATTCAAAACAATCCTGTCTTATTCCGTTCAGGATTTTCGTTCTTTGTTTTGCGGCTGGTACATGACCGCTTTCTGTTTATCCGTGGGCAACAATTTAATGTCTCCTCAACAATTTGTTAAAATTTTTGTAAAAAAACCCAAAATAAAAAATGATGAAATTGTAACTCATTTTATAAAAAAACTTGAAAATAAACGATGATATATATTTTACTTTCATTATAATTTCAGGTATTTTCCCGAAAAAAGTAATTTTTTTTTAACAGCATCTGCATCAGTTGTTGAAAGTTTTTTTGATTTAGATCTAGTTTGTACGGGTGAAATAGTAAAAGTTTTCTTTTTTGCACCTCCTGATCCTGTTTTGACGGATGACATTGAAGCCGAAGGCGATTTTGATGCTTGTGAAGAGACTGAGGCTATATCTTTACCAATTTTTTCTGTGTCAAATATGGACAATTCTTTCATATGATCTCTTACAAGGTGTTTGCCAAATTGTGCATCGTCAACATACTGCTTCCCGCATGCGGTAAAAGGACAAACTATTTTGCCGTCTGAATTTTTTTGTGTCAATGCCTTTATAACAGGTGAATTTCGCCATTCTGGCACGTCAGGAGTTGAAGTATCGTCCTTGCTTTTTGGTCTTGAAGCGGTATAAAACAAGTCTGGATCGGGTTCCCTTTCCATAACGGGAGTTGTGGGCAAAAACTGAGCGGTATTTTCTTTTTGTTGGGGAGTTTGAGCGGTTGTTGATCTTGAAATAGATTGATACGTACGACCCGTACTGCTATCGACTTGTACTGGCGGCATAACATTTGATATATTATCAGAACCAAAACGGTACAATTTATCACCGCTTTGATTCATTTTTTGCCTGTCTTGTAAATTTTTAAAATTAATGGCATTTTCAATGTAATTGGTCGTATTTGGTTTTTCATTCATAGAAATAAGTTCTTTTTTTGTTTCATTATCTTCTATATTTTTTATTAAAGAATGATATAGCCTTTTGGGGACTAAAAACATGGAGTATATTTCATCCTTTGGTTTTCTTTTCACGCCTGAACTCATCCTTTAACGACGACGTTGCAAGCTCTTTTTTGCAATAATTTGAGCTAAAATAGGGACGATAATGCTGGCAATTGCCGATAAAGTTCCTAAAATTCCGCCCCTTTGTAGTATTATTCTTTTTTTCT
>CBDDTI010000575.1:5000-25000 GCA_965233585.1 bacterium | reverse complement strand
GAACAGATAGCGACAGCGAACTACTAACTGAACCTTTTTTGAATGAAAAAACATATATGTGCCGTGAGTGGGAATCGAACCCGCGTTGGTTATAGCCAACAAATAATTGTTAAATATACCACACAAGTGAAGAGTACTTTTTGTGCATGCTGATTGCCTCGCTCGCGGGTGATTAGCCAAGTACTAGTCACCACTAAGCATAAAAATAAAATGTCACAAATAAAGTTGCTCTTTGGTCCACTAGTTATTCAGCTTGTGTGGTATGTATATATATGTATATATATGTTTATATAATTAAAACAAACTGGTTTAAGACTTCAGAGGTAGTTCATCGTTTTATTACTACAGCTCTGTTTCGTATGGTCAAAAATATGACCACACTCATCAGGTAATATGATCATCGTTCATATTACCTGATGAGTGTGGTCATATTTTTGACCATACGAAACAGAGCTGTAGTAATAAAACGATGAACTACCTCTGAAGTCTTGAACCAGTTTGTTTTAATTGTCAAAGCTCCTCTAAGAGTTGAGCGCTGTCTGAAATACATTCAAATCAAGTTCAAGAATTTATATCTATATATATATATATATTGAAAAAAGAAAAAAACTACACTTTTATCCCGACAAGCCTGTTTCGTGATTACTCACTCTTCAGGGGATTTTAATGACAAGAATATTCAAACCATCGGTTAAATACTATTTGAGTTACATAATACTGTAGAATAAAATTTAAATGGTTAAATGTTTAGTTGTTACGTAGCAACGCTTTGTTTCTATGGCGGCAAGAAGATACAAGTTCGTTACGTTTGTTCAGCGATGACAGGTCAGGTCGACAGATGATTAAAAATTTCTCTTTGAGACATAGATTACATCGTTTGTTGGAGCTGTTGTAAGATGAGCTAGATGAGAGAATACGCCATGAAATAGAGTGGTCAATGTTGTTGTCTTTAAGAGTCCAGATATGTTTGCTGAGTTCGGTAGAGTTCCTGTGTTTAGCGTGACGGAATGATGCAGTGTGGTTTCGGTATCGTGTCTTGAAGTCGTTTTCTGTGAGTCCGATGTATGTTTCAGTAGTGTTGTTGTCGTTACGCGTGACGGTTGCTTGGTAGATGACTGATGACTGAAGGCAGTTTCCGTTAAGAGGGCATGTGACCTTTTGTCGGCAGTTGCATGATTTCTTGTCAACGCGGTTACCGGTGGTTTCATTAGCGTGCTTGGATGTGTTCAAAATGAGCTTGTTGTGGTTGTCGATAATTTGTTTAGTGTTATTCATGCAACTGTAGCTTATCTTGATGGTATTGCGGTTGAAGATCTTTCTAAGCTTGTGGTCTTTAGGAAAGTGTTTGTCTACTAGGGTGAGGAATCTGTGTCCGATATTAGTGCTGACGTTTTTGCTAAATGGAGGGTTATACCAGAGAACGTTGTTACGTTGTCTGTTTCTTCGTTTGGCAGTCGTGGTTGGCTCGTAGTGTAGAGTGTAGTGGTATCCGTTTTCGTCGAGTGCTTTTTGGTACGGGGGGGCGGCTTGGTCGAATGATGTTTTGTCCGATGACAGGGATGACAGCCGTCTGTTGATGCCAGCAGGTATGTTCTTTGTGGTGATCGGTGGATGGCCGGTTGCTCGCGCGATGAACGTACTGTAGAGTGGTGTTAGGTTTTGTGAAAGGCTTGTAGGTGCTGTTGTTCAGGTTAAAGGTGACATCAAGAAAGTTAATGATCTTTTTGTTGGCTTCAATTGTTATTCGTAGTCCGTTTTGGTTAAAGACGCGGCATATCTCCTTCTTGATGTTCTCCGTGTCTCTCGGTGAGGCATTACAAATGGCTAAGCCGTCGTCTCGGTAAAGTCCTATGTTGACGTCAAGGTGTTGTAGTTGGGAGAGCAGGAAACTTCCTACTAGCTCACATGTCTCAGCGCCGTCGTAGCTACCCATCGTAACGTCGAATGTCGTGTCGCCCTTCTTTTGCCACGTTTGTTGTTTGTGTACTAGAATCGAATTTTTGGCATGTATGATGATGTTTCGTTCGTCGTTTGTGATGTTGTCGTAGGCTGAGGCAAAGTCGAGTGCTCTGTTTAGAAGATCTTGGCTGATGGAGGGGTAGAATTCTACGATGTCGAAGCAAATAAAACTGTGATGTTGCTTGTGTTCAATAGCTTTAAACCACTCGATCACGGAGGAAGAGTTTTTCCACTGGTTGAATCTGGATACTCTTACGATTTCGCCGTTTATTCTGTCGAGGATTTCTTTGCTGATTTTGCCTATCTCGGATTTAGTGGGATTGATTAGTCGGCAGGTTGGCTTGTTATCGAAGTTAGGTTTATGATCTTTCAGTGTGATGAAAGCATTTTTGTTAGCAGTAGTGTCCACTCTGTCATCGATTCCCAGCTTCGTTGCGATTTGCTTGTCTTCGTTATGGATATCTCTTACGGTGTCAGGGTGAGCTATTTTGTAGGACTTTGTGATGTTTTGTTCCAGCAGGTCGTTGTATTTTGATGGTTCCAGTTTGTAAAAGTTTGTTGTTTTGTCAGCGGCGATGAGTAGCTTGGGTTCCTTTTTAATGCGTTTAGTGTCGTCATTAAGCTTGCTAAGAAAAGGGTCGTTTATGAAGGCCTTTTGCGGACAAAATATCGAATTTGCATATATCCATGTTATGTTGCATACATGAATGCTATGCGCAATAAATCAATAAGCAGACATGTTCGTTATAAACTAAAGGTGTCCGATAAAACTAAAGGATGTCCGACACAAGTAAAAGATGTTCGGTAAAACTAAAGGATGTTCAATTTTTCTAAAAGATGCCCGATACAACTAAAAGATGTTTGATTTAAAAGATGCGGAAATAAAAGATGAGGAAGCGGAAATGATTTTGCAAAACAGGAAGTGATGTTAGTACGTACCCAGACTGCTCGCAAATTTGATCCGTAAAAACAAAATGGAGTCTACTGAAGCTGCAATTTGGCTTCAGACACATAAAGGTTTTTCATGGAATTACGCACTATGACTACGAGAGCACAGCAGCAACGAAACACCACAGCGACTCAGTTCAATTATTCAGACTTCTATGTTCGCAGACCGGAAGAATACGAAGGAACTTTAATTGTTCTAACTACGAGAATCGAAGAATCATACGGCTACTTAAACCAGTTGCTTTGCATCTTGAGCGAGCTACGATGTCACTGTACTTCCAGGGAATTGCAGAAGAATTCGAGAGGGGTATGGACTGGTTTGAGGAGCCTTCTACTCAGCCTATTGTAATGATAACAAGGAACGGCGAAGTTGGAACACCACGGTTACCACTTGCCCGAGAACAGTTGGAAACTTTACAAGGAACCGTGGTCTTCCAACTTCCCCGTGTCATCGTAGCTCGTTTAAGATGCCAAGTAACTGTGCGTATGATTCTTCGAATTTCTTGTATTTAGAACAATTATTTAAAGTTCCTTCCAATTCTTCCGGTCTGCGAACAAAGAAGTCTGAAAAATCGAACTAAGAAGCCGTGGCATTTCGTTGTTGCTGTGCTCTCGTAATCGTAGTGCGCAATCAATTCCATGAAAAACCTTTATGTGTGTGGAAGCCAAATTGCAGCTACAGCAGACTCCATTTTGTTTTCACAGATCAAATTTGCGAGCAGTCTGGGTACGTACTAACATCACTTCCTGTTTTGCAAAATCATTTCCGCTTCCTCATCTTTTATTTCCTCATCTTTTATTTCCGCATCTTTTAAATCAAACATCTTATAGTTGTAGCGGACATCTTTAAGCAAAATTGAACATCCTTTAGTTTTACCGAACATCTTTTACTTGTGTCGGACATCTTTTAGTTTTATCGGACACCTTTAGTTTATAACGAACTTGTTTGCTTATTAATTTATTGCGCATAGCATTCGTATATGCAACATAACATGGATATATGCAAATTTGATATTTTGTCCGCAAAAGGCCTCCATAGTCGTTAACTTGTTTGAATTTCGTCGATTGCACCATCTTAAGCATGTCGTCTTCAAATTCCTTTAGCTCATCGATCGGAGGAGGGTTCTTAGTAGACTTGAAGCCGTATGTGTTTTTGGAGGAGGTGGATGTATCAGGGTTGAGGAAGAAGTGAGCTTTCCAGCGCATTCTTCGTAGAAACTGCTCGGTTTTTTCAATTAGGCGCTGCATCTGTCGACCTGACCTGTCATCGCTGAACAAACGTAACGAACTTGTATCTTCTTGCCGCCATAGAAACAAAGCGTTGCTACGTAACAACTAAACATTTAACCATTTAAATATTATGTAACTCAAATAGTATTTAACCGATGGTTTGAATATTCTTGTCATTAAAATCCCCTGAAGAGTGAGTAATCACGAAACAGGCTTGTCGGGATAAAAGTGTAGTTTTTTTCTTTTTTCAATATATATATATATATATATATATATACATATATATACATATACATACATACCACACAAGCTGAATAACTAGTGGACCAAAGAGCAACTTTATTTGTGACATTTTATTTTTATTTTATTTTTATTTGTGACATTTTATTTTTATACTTAGTGGTGACTAGTACTTGGCTAATCACCCGCGAGCTAGGCAATCAGCATGCACAAAAAGTACTCTTCACTTGTGTGGTATATTTAACAATTATTTGTTGGCTATAACCAATCTCATATCCAACAAGTGCAAATAGAATTTAATAATTTTGTTTTATTAAAAATGCCCCCAAAATATAGAAAAAAAAACTAAACTAAAAATAAAAATGCCTGGCCAAAATACCATATTTTGCAGAGCATGGTATAATGGCTCATAACCCATAATGGCACTCTAGTGGCAAATGGCAAAGGGAAAAGCGATCCGGCAGGAAGGAGTCTGGAAAAGATGATCTACTCGCAGGCATATAGGCCACTCCGAGATTGTGCAGGAAACTGAAGTGAGTTTTATCAACCAATCAATAAACTGGAACTTTCACATAAAAGATTACTTTGAGATGTGTCATTTCACCAAGTTTGATGCTTTTAGAGTGATCAATGGAACTTTTATTTTTACATTTCCTACGTTAAACTGAGCTTTTTTTCTTCAAATACATCATTGTTTGATAACCCAAAAGGAAAGAGGAGATCAAAGTTTTCCAGTGCATCTACATACACCATGAAAATCAAAGACTTTTTCATAACATTAGACATTGTCTGTTTTATTCCAAGATACAGAAGATCCTGAATTGTATGAAAACGACAGAAAAATTTTGAGTTGTTTGGAGCCTTATAGGATCCTGGACAAGTCACAAACATAATGAAACAGAATTCTATTTTGACAATCCACAAATGCCCTAGGGTGGGGCATTTGAACAGAAACCTTCAGCTCAGTTCAAATGCCCCGCCTATGCCCGGCCTCCCCCCCCCCCCCCCCAGCAGCTTAACATTGATAGGTGCATTAAATTGTTACAAAGTTATCAGAGTAGTCCTGTTGTAACTCTGATCTGGCCCGCTCAGATTGTAAATGGAGAAGCAGATGTAGCCTGTGTTTCCTGTGCACTGAGTGAATTCACATCACCTTCCATTAAAACAATTCCTTGCGCTTTTAATCCGTTTGTAGCATACAATGAAAATTACTCATCACGCACTCAGAGGTATTGCGTTACTCGTCACGCACTCAGATAAGAGCAGCAGTCAGTCCAACGAAGACTAGAGAACCGTTAATTTCACCTCTAGTTCTTTTCCTCTCGTGTGAAAAACCCCATTGATTTACATTCCATTTTCTCAAGTTGCTTGAGCTGATTTTCTGCTCTTCTCAGCAAGTACTCGATGCGTAACCCATCCGTCTTGGGTATAACGGAGTTTTTGCGAAACTCGTACTTGATATGGTCCGTAAAACCAGGTTTGTCTTGGCTTGCACGGAGAAAGCTCCTATACAAAGAAAGTACTTGCTTCTGAAGGCGACTTCGCACCATTTGAAACGAAGATCAAGACAGTTCTATTTAGTTTGGTCCGTAGTTTCAATGTTTCTTCTGTTTGAGCATTCTTCAATTGTCCGCCATTTTGAATTGCTGAACCCCATTAAACGCATGCGTGACTCGCGATTCCGCTGAATCGAGACATTGTGTGCTCGGCTCGTTCCAGGACCTCCCCAGGACCAGGAAACCAGTCCAGAGATCTCCAGAGAGTCGTCCAGAGAAACGTCGAGAGTGATGAGGCCAGACGAACACAAGAAAAAACAGCGCGCAGATTATAAGAAAAAGCACGGAATTTCCAACAAGAAAACAGCTTCAAAGGAAAAACACGAGGCTACGAAAACATCAAATGCTACAGAAACTCAGGAGGGAGATGATTTGGGGAATACAAGCAAGGTAGCCACGTTCGAATATTTGCTGCCAGTCAAGCTAATTTTCCAAAATGTACAGGGAAGCTTAAAGCTTAGGATATTTCAATCTGTTAAACTTGCTCATGCTGTACTCGTATCATTAGGGAGATCACAAGCAGTTCTCAAGAAGAAAGGTGTCCAGTAATTGGGATCGATATGAAGATTTTGAAGGTGAGTTTTAACAATTTTGAATCAGATTCAGACGGCTAAGGTGGCGCGCAAGGAAAGAAAATTTTAATCCTTAAGATTATAAATTTTCTCAGAGACCAAGTTATATCAATGCCAAGACTCGACAATTTGGTTTTATCAACTGAGTTGACAATGTAAATTAACCACTGTAAAGAGATTCGAAAACTGACGTTTGGAGCGTTAGCCCTTCATCGGAGCAAATAGACAGACAGACAAAGAATCTATCAAGGACTTAAGCTAGGACTTGAGCCGGGACTTCTTTCATTTTTATGAAAACTAACTGCAAGCAAACTAGTGTGAAACCCGAGTGAAACTAACTGCAAGCAAACTAGGGTGAAGCTTACTGCAAACAAACCTGAGTGGAACTATGCATGTACAAACCCACTGGTTTCAGTCAGGCCATCCCAATAAAATGTTTCCTTTCCCATCGCCCTCCCTGTCGTGAAGGTGGGTCAGTCGGTCGGGCAAAAAAAAATAAAATAAAAATAAACACACGAAGGGTCCTGAGTGCCAGCGAAGGCTGGGCTGCTAAGTAAGAAAGCTTGGTTACGTGGTCCTTTCGTTCGTAATCAGATAGTGTAACAGGAACAGGACTACCAAATGTCTAAAAAGGCTACAAAAACGAAGTATCGATGATAATTTAAGACAATTGGTGTTAATAAGACAAGATTGTGTGCTTGTAAACTAAAGTACTTGTTTCTTTACAAGTGATTCAGAATTTTTTGTTTTTACTTTTCCAAAAAAAATGGGTCAGTCGGGCGATGGGAAACGAAATATTTTATTGGGATGGCCTCATTGTTACTTTTACATAAAATGTCTCCAAACGATTGGAGATGTCTAACCTGATTCTGCTGCCTGGTCAACTCAGTTGGTAGGATGCCAGTCTGCTGTGTCAAGGGTATTAAAATAACTGAAAAGAATGTGCTGCCTTTGTAATTACATCCTGCAAATGGTTAGACGTTCAAGTCCTCCCAGCTAAGGATTATAATTTATCATAGGCCTTGCCTCCTGCATCTTCAGCGTTACATGGTTAACAGGGGGCATTTAAGTCACAAAGAGTAGGGCACATAGTTCCCAGTGATTTGGTCTAGCCTTGTCTCACTGGTTGGTGCTTCTCAAAGGGTAAACCATATTGCACCTTTGCCCCTTGGATAGAACTGCCCAAGAAAAATTGCGTGTTTACTATGTTTCCACCCTTGTTACGTAAGGCTTTTCAGAGTTTAAGCTTGAGTCTAGTCCAAGCTCAAGTTTTGGCTCGATTCCTTGCTTGAGTCCTTGCTCAAATCCAAGCTTCTGTTTTGGTTTGAATCCTGACTCTGTATTTGGGTATCATCATTTTCCCAGATATCACCAATTTTTCCTTAAACACAAATTGTCACAAATACTCTGGTAATTTATATTAGATCCATTATTGAACTGCCAGAAAGTACCTTTCAGTTCTTTAATACCATCTGTTTGTACAAATTTGTTGTGTTGATTTGCACAATTTTTTACTGGTAGGGAAACACTTGAGAAAAACCTGATCCACACAAATGTCAGAGCTTATCTCAGTTTTTGAAGCATAAAACAGCTATTATGAGTATCACTGTTACTTGCCCTATACCAGTCTACCTAGCACAAATGCAATCCTGCCTCTGAAGCCTGCAAGGTGACAATTATTTTGAAAATACAACTAAAATGATAAGCTGTTACTGAATGTCTGTCCCTTCATGTACTTCAGATACTAGTGATGAAGACGATAGCAGTATAAACGTCACAAAGAGAGGAGAGGATTTTAATATCCTTCTTCAAAAATCAGGTAGAACATTTCACAGACCAGGTATTTTAGTTTGTTAAAATTAATTGCCTTTTGGCATTGAGTTGTTTTTAATCCTTTCAGACCTAAATTACCAGATATTTTTACCCCCTTTATGACATTTTATTTGAAAGCTGTACACCTGGGTATTCCAACTGCCAATCACAACAAAAACCACCGACAAAGTGAACCTTTGGTGAAGAATGGTTTGAAAGGAGAGAACAAAAAAGTTCAAAAGAGTCAAATGCTATGTCAGTACTAGGTATATACCCCTAAACTAGACCTTATTTTACAGCTTTCAAAGTCAATGAATAGTTTAATTTGTTTAGCAAATGCAGTAGGAGCCACATAATTAGTGCAGAAAAAATGGTGAACTATATCGTGCACCACGAGGTGGGGGTCACAGTTTTATGCTTTCAATGATAATGAAGATGAGTGGTCTTCAGTGGTGAAATGATTAATATTTGTGCCTCCAATTGATGCCATTATCTTTCAGAAAATCCGTCATCACATTTCAGGTTTCAGTCAGAGAAAGACTTGGATCAGGAAATTGAAGGTGACTCAAGTACCACACAAGTAAGTTAGAAACAGTAACAGTAGCTTATTAATACATTATTGGATGTCAAGTCTTCGTAGCTTGCAGTTAGCAAAGCTTTTCTGGGTGAGCTACATGTACTATTACTTTAACTTACAGTATTTTTTTTGGTTAAGTGTAAGGCTGGTTTTTACTAGCACATAAGCACAAGCAGTAAAATGCTGATAATTATCATTTTGTATTTGGGAAATCTCCAACAGAAGGTGCTAATTATCAACATCGTACTACATCTGGGTATGTCGGCTTATGCTTATGCCTTAGTGAAAACCAGCCTTTACAGTTTCAGCTAGGATCTGGAATATTGACATCCTGAGTGATATGTTCTCTCAGAGAATTATGAGGAAGGTGCGGATTGGGCATGGTCAGGTGGGAGCTGCAATTCTCTGCAGTTCCTATCATGCCCAATGCTTATATCCAGCAGATCTATATCAAACTGGCTATTTAAGTACAGTAAATCTGAGTGAGTTCAAACCCAGAATTCCAGTTAGAGTTCACAATGCAAGTAAAATTATACTATATTACCATGTGAGTGATAAATGTCAGTATCAATGTAGGGGGTAACTTCCTGAATTATTCTGTACAATGATGTGCTCATTTCTTAGGTTTGGCGTGACTTAATGTGTGACTTATTGTATATTACAATTTAATTATACTGTGTATGGTTAGAGGTTGTTTTTAATGTTAGTAGTAGCTTGCGTAGCTGGTGGGATTTTGCGCGTCAGTGCTTTTGGTCTGGTAGCGAAGCCATGAACGCAAGTGGCGACACCATGGGAGGATTGGTGAAGAGTCTAGTTGAATTCCCGCCTGCCAAAATTCGTGGGGTTTTTTGAATTATGCGTTCACCAGTGAACGCAAATTTCGGATTGGCTGAGAGTACCGAAACGTCAATCAAATGTTAATCTATATCTCTCATCTTTCCCAGGGGAAAAGGTTTGTTTTCACACACAGATTTGCAAAATGGAGAATGCAAAGAAATGCATAGTGGAAGCTTTGGATTCTCTGAATATCCGCTGAGAAAGCAGAAAAAAATATGCAAAAGGAAGAAAAGGAAAGAGCCGTTAAAGAGTTGATTTCGGGAATGATGTGTTTAGCCTACACGACTTCAAAATTCTACGGTTCGTGACATATGTACATTTGCCGTTCTCTGTTGGGTCACTCAACTTATTTGTCGTTTCACTCGTGTTTATGAAGGGCACTTCATGTTGTGTTTTAAGGAGGAGTTTTAAGTAGAGTAGAGCCGTTAGATCGTTAGATTGTGCTATGGCAAATTTTAAGAGGTCATAGGTCTGCTTGATTTCCGCTGTAATATGCATGTCGTTTCGTTGAGTCTGACACCTCTGTAACTTGCCATTTGTTAGTGTATTGTTTTGGCTCATTCCTATTGCATGCAAGATATGGTTTTAAATCTCCAAGTATTTGCTTTTGAGGAACATAGCCTGCGAACAGGCTCCGGTTGGAGATAGCCGAGTGCAGTCTAGGGCGAACAGGATGAGCCGAGAGCGGTCTGGTGAGGAGGGAGTGTGCAGGGGAGCCTGTAGACATTCCATTGATGCCGCCGTTCCATGATACCAGCTCCTGGTATCAAGATCTGATTGGTTGAATCGATGACTGTTGACAGCTCTGAGATAAATAATTGACAGATCTTGACAACTGCTTGTAAATTAGCATAATTCTTGCGGAGACCGTCAACAATGGCTTTCGCATGCAATGCACAGTTCACTGACGACGAATTTGAACATTTTCGTCATACATGTATCTCTGGTTTGAAACGTGAGCAGAAGCAATGACTCCCGCTCGCTTCACTCGCAGAATTTTTTTCCGACCTCGCTGGGAGCCTGTTCGCAGGCTAACTCGTGAGAAGAATATTGTACTCGTTGTTTCACCGCTTATTAACGTGATGAAGAACCAAGGCAGCCGCTTAAATTCACGTGGAATAAGCGCAATATCATTGAGTGATGTCAGCTCCGAGTTAGAGATAAGAGCAGTTGGTTAACAAAATGGCAAAATGGCAAAATGGTTAACAATGAATGGACAGGCTTAACACCCGCTCTTTTGTGATTTGACAAGAAAGCAACCTGAAGCATTTACCTAGCAAAATCATTACAGCATCCTAGAATTTAATTCAAACACGGTAACCTGACGGTAACAAAACACTAACGCCTGTTGGATGCGAGGAATGCAACAAAATAATGGTGGTGCACTCTTTTAAGAAACTACACTGTAGCCTTGAAAGAGCGGCTAGTTCTAAAACCGTCCGTGATAAACATCATTAAAGATTATCCTGTAAGGTCACCACAGGCTAATAAACAAAAGATCACGGTAATAGAGAATCGAAGGCTACTGATCCGACCGATTCAATAGTTGTAACATAAATGTTAAATGAGCCAACAAACTTAACTAAAATTGCCACAGAGCTAGCAAACACAACGGCATAAAGAATCTACTTATAGGCTCCACTGAGAAGTGAATTCCTCTGTTGAGCAGATCAAGGAAGAGGCCGATTCATTCATCGGCGCGGGGAAACCCATCAACTTTGACAGGTTTGATTGCCTCCTTGACAGATTTGTAACAGGCTAATCACCAAGGGGCGGAATGGTACATTGAAAACAATGTCTACAGGCTCCCCCGCATCCCACTCGCTTCGCTCGCGGAGTCATGACGCTCTGACTCCCACTCGCTCGCTCGCCGAATTTTTTCCCGCCCTTGCTGGGAGCCTGTTCGCAGGCTAGAGGAACAAGATATGACGTTTACTGTGAACGTGTTTCTTTCTTGCATTCTATATCGTGACGCCGGTCCCGGCTGTGATAGAACCGTTTGCAAGTGGGTAGATTCTTATCACGGGTATCATACTTGCCTTCGTACGTTCTTCTTCGGAGACGCCTTAGCTTTACTTCGAGAAAGCTCTTCGCTTGTCTGGAGAAATTATTGTCCATGTAAATCAAGGGTTTATTTCCGATGAGTCGCATGCATTTGCGCTGTTTCAGGCAAAACTAAACCTGAAGTTTCATGTTACGTTTCGTTCTCTGTTTGACTTATTTAATTGATTCATCAAAAGTGATTAAAGTGGGCGGCAAGCAAAAACCATACAAAATGTGGCAGGTGGGAATTTCACTCGCGGCTTCGCCACTCGCAAATTCCCTCGAGGGCAAAGCCCGCAAGGTAACATGGCAGCTCTCATGGCGGCTCTGCCGCCGCTCGCCCGCTCACGAATCCCGCCAGCTACGCAGGCTATGTTAGTAGTGAAAGTGGGTAGAGATGCAGCGGCTTCATGGATAGTGCACTTTACTCTGGAACAAGCACTCCTGGTTGGAGCCCTGGCTGGGGACACTGTGTTGTGTTCTGGGGCAAGACACTTTACTCTCAGAGTGCCTCTCTCCATCCAGATGTATAAATGGGTACTGGTGAATTTAATGCTGGGGGTAACCCTGTGATAGGCTAGCATCCCATCCGGGGGGTAGAGGGCAGAAAGACTCCTGGTTGCTTCATATTACTGAAACTGGGATAAGCTCTGGCCCGATGAGCCACTTGGCTTGTTTGCAGATAACCTACCTAAAAGTAGGTAGAAGAAGGTATCCTCTTTGGGTAAATTATGTATTTTTAATGCCTTTTGAACAGATAACTGCTTCAGCACTTGAGATTGACTTTGGAATTTTAGCAGCTTCCTTAAACTCTGTACCCTTGCACAAACGTCTTGATATCTCAGCCGATGGAATACATGTATGTATCTTAAATATTGTCTTCTTGTTGTTATCAAATTGCTCCACAGACAATAATATATAGTGAATTTTTTATGAACTTGAAAATGTGTTAATGATGAAGAGTCATTGAGTGTTCATGATGTGTTTCATCTGTGCGGAATTGAAAGGATCAGCTTTGGAGGGAGCCTAATGTACTATGGAATTTAAAAAATGTTGAAAGCTTCTCACAATCTTTTTGGTCTGCTTTGCATACTCACTAAACCAAACAAAGGGTGTGTGTCTTTCACTGTTTGCTATAATTGTCACATTGCCCCCTTCTTGTTTGTTTGTTCTTTGGATTGTTATCTTTCATAATATTATTTGGTGGTTGTATGATAATCGCTCAGGTAGGGAGTCTCCCTGGCTTATGTTTTTTCCTGCTCACCTACAAAATAATGTAATTCTTCCATTGATAACTGAAAAGCGAGCCATCAAAGACACTTAAAATAAGTCAGAAGTTCATAGGCACAAGCATCATAGGCAAAATGGTAGTGATGATACCCAGAAACACATAAAAAAAGCACATAAACAAGCATACAATGGATAATTGCCTTGTTTTCTATGACATTTGCAGAATGCAGAACTGCAGATGACTTCAAACTTGTTAACTCTTATCATGTTCCTGTTTCCATTACTGATCTAGCTAACTGTAAACAGGCTGACCTGTGTGATATTCAGGCTAACCAGAATGCTATTTTGGCCTAGATGTAGTCTGTAGTCTGCAGTCTGCAAATGTCATTCACCGGCACAGGCACAAGATATTTGTTCTTCTTGCACATGTGCAGATTCTTGTAATGTGTGTGCTCTCACTTCCATGTGCCTGTACTTATGCCTGTGTTCTGGTTGTTGTCACAATTGGTTTGCTCATGCTAATGTTGTCAGTAGTGAAAACCATGCTTTAGAAATTTGAATTGAACAACTTGTTTAAAATCCTAATTGTATTGAACAACTTGTTTGCAATATGCAGGAGACACGTGTCATGTAAGAACTCAGTTAAATGACCTGGCTCTCCATTAGTTCTCGTAGCTCAGTGGATAGACCACCTGCCCAGTGTTCGGGAGGTCATGGGTTCAAATCCTATTTTCCCATACATTTACCGAGCTGCAATTTCACCATCACTCATTTATCAACTTGTTTTCGTTTTCAGCCAAATGTTGTTAAGGAGTTTGAACTGAATGCAAATGCACATTTAAGGGATCAACATAAAACTGAAGCAGCCATTTCATCATGGAGATCTGATGATGAGACTGTTACTAGGCCTGTAACAGCAGCAACAGCAGAATCAAGACCTTCTCTGGAAAACACTTTTCAAAACTCACTGTCACCACAGGGTGTAAGCAACTGTGAACAGGATATCAATAAAACAAATTTTAAACAGTCAAGCAATGACTCCAAGCAATTCACTCACTCAATTAAAGGTGATTTGTCACATGCAAAGCAGCCAGGAGATGGAAGAGAACCTTGCACCGTACATAACACACAAAACTTGCAGAATTCATTGAAAGATGTTTTGAAAACCGTCAACCCTTCTCCAAAGACTGGTACAGTGGAACAATTAACTCAGTCGAGTGATAATGACGATGATGAACTTGAATTCCTACTTTCACTTGGAACACCTAGGGGTAAAGACAATAGCAAACTCCCTGATGGAAATCAGACAAATAAGGTAAGTCAAAGGAAAAGGTGTACTCACAGAACAGGCTAAATCAGTCACTTCTTGAAGGGTGGGGTTAGGTGGATTCAGGTTTTCAGAGAATGTTATTACCAGACTGCCAAAATATGCCTAGTATGCTCTCAGTCAGTCCATCAGACAGTCAATCAATCAAAAAGTAATGTTTCAAAAAAGAAAAGAGATTCTTAATTCACAAATAAACTAATAGCAGTATGAGTTTTCTGAGTAACAGTACTCAGATACGGTAAATGTTATTTTGTATTACCTATGTTCAAACCTTTATTGTAACTAGACCAATACCTCCCTTTGGAGAGAAAGGCGAGCAATAAAGATACATCAGTGCTATAATACTTTATTACTACCGGTAATCATATAGCCAATTAGTGAAATCAGATATAAATCAATTCTAGCTAGCTTTTTGCCATCATTTTATGAAATTTATTTCTCAACTGCAGGCAGGGGGTCTCTGAAACTAGTCCAGACTTTCTAATTTTGTTATATTAAGGACGTTCGCGCGAAATTTTTCTAACATTGATTTTTTGCTTGATGCATGACGTGAGATGGCGTGGCATGTGGATTTGCGTGCGCAATAAGGATGCGCAGAAACAATTAGCGCGAACGTCCTTAAATGGCCAACTAGGCTGCTTTGTTGACCTACATGACCATGGAGTATAATACATGTAGCTGGGGTGAAAAAAAAAAAGAAAAAGAAAAATATAGCTGGGCTGTTAGATCTTGACAATTAAACAGATGTACAGGTCAATGTGGGATGCCAGGCCATTGCAGGGTTACCCCCCAGCATTAAGTGCACTGGTACCCATTTATACATCTGGGTGGACAGAGGCACTGTGAGAGTGAAGTGTCTTGACCTAGAACACAACACAATGTCCCCGGTCAGGGCTCAAGCCCGGACTGCTCACTGCGGAGTCGAGCGCTTTAACCATGAGGCCACCGCACCTCCCACGTAGGCCACTTGGCTTGTATGCAGACTTTTTACAGGTCAATGTGGGCCACTTTTAATTTGACCAAAATTCCTGTTCCGGTTTCTAAAAATTTCCACTGATAAATTTTCCATAAGCTGTAAAAAATAAGACAACCTTGAATAGTACTTCCAAATTTTTGACAATATCTTACTGATTATTATCATTTCAAATGACTTCTCTCTTAAAATTTCAGGTATTTTCTGTTGGTCTGTATATTAAACAATTATTGGATGAGGCTGAGCATGATATCATGAATTATCAAAACCAAGGTCTGTGTTATCTGCGGAAACCGAAGGCACAGACACAAGGTTTTGATAATTCATGATATCAAGCAAAAAATCGAATTCAATAATTGTTTTATTATACATTTTTCACATAATTCATCCTCAGAAACAGAAGTGAAGCGTTCAACCATTTTGTTTCTGAGGAGAACACTCCAAGGGGCTTAGTAACCAGGCAGACATTGAACTTGGTGCCCATGATAAATGCAATATCTGCAGCAGATATTGCATTTATCATGTCAAGTTCACAAGCTATTGTGAATTGATTGAAAGCTCTCGACCAATCAGATTTTCATAGTGAGTCTGATGCACAATAATAGAAATTATATAATAACCAAATCAATTTACATGCTCTGATTGGTCAATCAGCTATGGTGTATTGTGCCAGTAAACTCATGGAAACGTCTCACATTTTCTGAATTATTATATAAAATCAATAGACCAAATGTTTCTATGGTTTATAGGCTGATAAACCACTTGGGATGTTGGAAAAACACTTAAAAGAATTCGTAAATCACTCGCCTGCAGCTCGTGATTTACGATTCTCCTTGTGTTCAACCAACATCCTGCGTGGTTTATCATCCTATGGACCATAGAAACTTGTGGTCTATTGCATAATTAAACCATTTCCGTATATTTTCTGTAAAGTTTCAAGGAAATGTCTGTTACCATTTGCCCTTGATTTACAAGATCAAATGTTTGAGTGAATGGCAAGCACCCACCTAATGCACACAGCTTAGATTTCTCTGCCAAATCATAAGTTACATCTGATATTGTGATTTTTTGCAGGTTACTTCGGCACCTATAATAGTTCCATCTTCGTCCTTAAAGCCAACTGTTCAGTCAGCAAAAAAGGCCGAAGATGATCTTGAAGACTGGCTGGATAGTGTACTGGGTTGACTTCGGTTATTTATCTTCTTAGCAAATACTCTCACTATTGTAACATTTGAATTAATAATACCAAACTGAAGCATATGATCTGAAAAAATATCCAGCTGGCTATCTTCATTAAACCTTTATTGTGCCAGCAGTGTGTTAATTTCATGAGCAGTATAACTCCTTTACAAGGTCCATTCTAATCCTGGGGAAAGCAGGAAGGCCTTCATTAATTTTCAGATATGTAACAGGGAGCCCTGGAGGGATTATGTGAGGTTAACTTGGCTTTTTCCAGGCAATCAGATACCCATACTGGACACTTGTAACAGTATAAGGTTATCTGCCCCCCCCCCCCCCCCCCCCCACACACACACACACACACACCATTTTTTTGTCCGATTATCCCAAAACTAAACAATCTCCAATAACATTTGCTTGTCAGTTTATTAGTCTTTCTTTATTATTTCCTGTATTGAAGAAATTTCAGTGATGTTTGATGATACTACTTGTAGTGAGTGAAAATATATTCACATGACGATCATAGAGCATTATGACAACAGCAACTAAAGTTTTCAACGAGCCATTAGTTTTTGATGTAAATGTTACAGATTGATGAATTCTATTGTTTAGGTACCAATAATAAGTAATGTTAAGTCTATTAGTTAGCCCCCCTCCTCCCCTTCAAAAAAATCAGCATCCTAACAATAAACCCAGAGGTCTCATCTTAACTGTTTTTTTTAATTAGGTCATAAAGAACAGTAAATTTATTCCTGTTACAAAGTGGTTTATGTTCTTCAGACTTTTGATCCTGATTTTTCTGTAAAATGGCAGTGTTCTTTCTTCGTTGATGTGTTACCTTCAGATTTATGCTACATTCCCCTCAAAATAACCCCAACAAGTCTTACAATGTACACTTGCTACAATACCTGCCTCAACCTCTTCAGAGTAAGCCTTCAAGTCAAAACATTGTCACGCTTTTACTGTAGCATGGGGTCACTCACAACTTCAACCTCCAGATAAATGAAAGTTTCAGTTAAACTAAACTACTTGAATGTCCACATTTTAGTTAACACTTGCCCTAACCGGAACAAGGTAGGGTAGCACTAAAACAAACATTGCCTCAATATCATAAGGCTAGGAGTAACAAGACACCACTGCTTTACAGGCCACAAAACACTCAACAAAATCACATAGACCAGGGGAGTGTTATTTGAGAGTATTTCCAGCTTAATTCATCATACAATTGCAGCATGAAATTGATCTTGTGATTCACATCATTGTACATTGTGTTGTTCCAGAAATATCCATACCCCTCCCAGGGTAGGTTTTTTAGTTTGAACCCCCCACCCCTCCGGAAATTCCATTTAAGTGTCATACTTTCTTCAAAAAATAGGGCTTTTAAAACCCCCCTCACCCTTAGAATTTCCTTTAACCTTCCTTGGGGTGGGCATGGATATTTTCTGGAACTACACATTACCCAACTAAGCATCATGTGGTAACGTCACCTCATGATTCTATTGAAATTCTATCCATGTGCACCATGAGCCAAAAATGATCATCACTTGAACTAGGGTGAATGGACCACAGGAGACACACTCAGTCTTTGCTGTGTGAAGCTGTAGTCTGGCAAAGAGGATTTCAATTGATGCATAACATGACTGCATGGTACTTTGACAAGATTAATCTGCACTGCCTCTGTACAATGAATTTTACTGGAATAAGACTTCTTGACTCCCTGTATCTTAAGCTGATAAAAATTAACATTTTGAGTTCCTAATGTTTATAAAAAAAGCATTCTTTTTTCTGATATGTTTTGTAACTGAGCTCAACTCCCTTAGTGGGACATACTCAGGAAATTACTGCACCAGTGTTATTCATTTAATGTTAGCAGAGCATCTGAAGATACCGGTTCACGGTTTTCATGTATACTTGCACCAGTTCTGGTTACAGGAGAATCTCTAAAATAATTTTCAAAATGTTGACTAATAAGGTCCAAAGAAGTGACTCCTCTGGCTCTTCACTTTCATTGTACTGTCTTTCATTTTCTTCTCCCCCAGAATAATCCATCAAAACTTTCATGGTGTACTTTGTTAAAGGAGCATACACATGTCCAAACACCGATATTCCAATTGGTCTCTTGTAATAGCTTGGAATAGTAACAACATCTTCACCACAAGTTGTCGACTTCAGGTCATAGTCGTCAAAATCAGGTTTGAGATTATCCTGTGATACATAAATGTCGGCGTCACCTTCCTCACTCTCCAGAATCAATGTCACGTCTCCATCTTTCTTTAGGGTAAAATATGTAAGATTTCCAGCCCCTATTTCTCCATAAAAAGTCTGAATAACATGTTCACAGGATGCAAGCCTCAGAAGAAGAGAAATGAATAAAATGAGCCATAATGTCATCTCCATTGCTGCCTGAATATTAAATTCATTCAGTTGATTTCAGATCACACAATAGTGCCCTGAAAAAAAAATACAACAGAAATGGTTTAGATTTCAGAAATTAGGAAAGTAATGATATGGAGAAATATGCCTGGAGGGGGAGACTAACAAGTGATTGTTGTCTCACTTAGGGACAGATTCTGGGCTCACTTAGGATGTTGATGACAAGACACTGGAGACGTTAAGCATGCCGTTGACGGCAAACAGCAAAGATTACCTCTGTTTTTCTATTCTTTTATTGTAATTCTTAAATAAATCACACAAAAATAGAAAAGTGTCTCTTACTATTCACTGCAAATACAAATATTTTGATTCTACTGTACAGAGAGCTGAAGACAGACGGCAAAAGTTTCATTTTTGCCATTTGCCGTAAACGTCATGCTTAACCTCTCTACTGAGTGCTACTCTTAGCTGTCAAACTATTTATTAGTTCCTTTCCTGAACAGCAGCTGATAATCAAGCTCATTCTGTTTTAAGTGGTGTCTTTTAGGGGTCAAATAATGCTTGAGCCATGCCCAGGTTGGTTGACAAGTGTCCTGACCTTTTTACGTGGGAGTCCCCCCTCCAGAAACATGACTCCCGGTATAGCTGCAATAAGTAATAAAGAGCAACTGCATTCAAAGTAAAAATTGAAGCTGCCAACACTACATTTTTGATTTCATCCTTAGTGTTAGTACTTTATAGTATAACAAGTCAATAAAATCACACAAATTCATCCACATTTATACTTCAAGTACTGTGAGAGGAAAGTTTCTCCCAGCACAACATATGACATCACTTCAAACAGACTTGAATACGACTGTGGACACAAAGAGTTTTGGGAGATCACAGGTCAAAATGCCCTTTAAAAAAAATCCTCCAGGGGAAAACATGGGGAAAAACATCCCTTTCACAGAATCCAGAAAATATTTTAAATCATATGAAAACAACTTTCAACAAGGACAAATTTGTCTGTACGTTCCCCATCCCTGAAGTATACCATACCAGAGATGTGTTCAAAAGTCAATTGAAAACTTCAGCATCCAACCAGTCTACCTGGGTGACACCTGGTCACTTGACATTTTGAATTTTCATTTGGTTTAATTCC
>CBDDTI010000574.1:0-7677 GCA_965233585.1 bacterium | reverse complement strand
TGCGTTGTACTTTACGGCAAGGGTGTCGATGAGTGTGTCCCCTGGATGACTACAAGGATTACAGTGGGGCTTTCCATTCCTTACGATGTGTGTTTTGCGCCGAATAACTGCCTCGTTGTTTCAGACATTGAGGATAACAGAATAAAGATTTATAAATTGGAAGGAGGTCCACAACAAGCAAATCAAATTGTCATTGGCAATGATCGCTTGAACAGAGGGTTGATTGTACGAGATTTGAACTCCGACAGAATGGAATTTCGTTTAAGGGGAAGTGTTTTGCCGTTGATTACAACATTTCGAATCCCTCAAAATTTAGTAATCGGTCCAGGGCCTCCATCACGGCTATTTGTCACAAGCGCAGCCGATGTACTTCTTATCAACATTGATTGGAACAATTTAAATGTCGTAGACTTCTCTCTGGTACGTTCTCCTGCTGATTGGTGTTTTGTACAATTCCACAAGAGGCTAGCTTGCGATAATGTAAGCGCAGTTCAGGATCACAAAGCAAATCACAGAGTAGGAGGATTTAATCCTCTGGCGATTACCGAAGCTCAATTCTGCGCGATATTTTACCACGTTACTGAAACTAGCCGCACGGGATTTTCATGTCTAAAAAAATCAGAGTGCAAGGTTGGAAAACGAGACGATAGCAGCAAATTTGCTGGGACGGTCGTCATTTATGTTAGATTAACGGAGAAAAATGGTCGGCTTTTATTTCACGCTAGATATGGCAATTGCTACGAGGGTGCTTATGAAAGTACTACCCATGCAGAGTATTTCATGTTGGCAGACGAACAATTCAGACAAGCCATTCAGCTGCTTCGAGATCAGAAGGGAGGCTTCATTGACATGTTCATGAACAAACAGCCCTGCTTCAGGTCGACAGGACACGGCAAAAAAACCGATCTCAAAGTGAAGGATTGCGCAAGAGATATGGCAGATTTCTACAACCTCCACTGCATTCCACACGGTATAAAACTGACCATTCATCTGTGCCAGTTGTACAAAGTGGACATGCTACCCGGCTACCAAGAACAATCTCTGGCAACAGATATCTTAAATGCTCAACTAGGGGTGAAAATAATGTTTTGTAATGGTATTGAACTGAAAGCTATGACTCGACACAGCTGGAGTAAACTGGCTGAGTTTGCAAACATTACACTTCCAACATATCAAAACAGCGACAGACAAAAGCTCGACCAACACGTTCACAGAGTTCTTGATGAAATAAAAAGATCGCCGATTACTCCGCTCAATTGGTTTGTACCGTGATAATCTTAATATCATGAGTCAACTAACATATTTAGCACAACAGCAATAGGTTACCATCTCTGAAAGTTAGTCAGTTTGCTCATAAGCATATTGTGTCTAGCACGAACAACTGAAATAAATGCATTCTTTTTAAACTACGTGTGACTAACTACGTGTGACTCAGTCCTACACAATTTTGTCCTTGCCTTGCGCCAATGCATATGTTATAAACATTTTTATTACTGTTACATACAATTGCCCGTCATTTGAGTTGGATCATAATCGCGTGGCATAAATTACTAGAACTCACGGTTTCTTAATTAATGTACGCTGAACACACTTATTAGCTAATATTTTTTTCAAAAACTGACATGGTGAAAATATAACAACACAATTATAGGTTCAACTACACAGTGAAAGAGAGGCATTGTCGTTGGGAATGTACCAAGCTAAAGTCGGAAGAGATTTTGTGCCTAAAACCGTACGTTTGAGAACTCCTTATGCCTTGTAAAACCTTCTCTGTATGGACTCTGTGGACTTTCTCCTAAGTCGTTATGCCTTTTAGCAGAAGACTTCTAATTCTAAGAAAACAAGCGTGACCGTTTCTGAGAAATCGTGCGCACTCTTGAGATATTGGTTCTGTCAGTTTGCACTGCAGATGTTTTCATAACACATTAATTAAAATATTTTTGTTACCCAGTTAACGGTTGTAACCACCACACAAAAAAGTTTTTATGATAATACGTTATTTTGAATGAAAATTACCCGTACGGGCCGGTCCTACAGGCCCTGCAAACTGCAAACACATCCTACACTCTTGCTTCGGATCATCATCACTGGAGCATGAATGCAAAATGAACACAAATACGAAGAACAATATGAGAATATCGAGAATATTATTAAGTCGTCCTCTGAGACATCCTGTCTTTTTTTCTTCCAATACTGATGAACAAACCGCTTTGCGAACTATTTTGGAAAACGACGTCAATATGTTGATTTCTCCAAAAAATAACCACAGTATATCACATGCATCGTAACCTTGTCAAATTATTTTAGATAATTACATCACTTTTTCTCAGAAATGGTCACGATTTTCCGGGAAATTCTACTCATAGTTATTTTAATACAACACGACATTGTTGGTTTAAACACATATATATTTCAGTGATTTTCCAATGAGAGGTGGGCCCATGAATTGACTTCTTCGAAGCCTGTCTTATTTTCAACCTTTCCAAAAAAAGGTGGTTCTTGATCGTTCTTCGGCTAAAAATAGTTTACTTGTTTCACCGACTCTGCCTTAGTGTTTCTGGTTCACCGGCCTTTGTTGTTATTTGAATATTTATGAATAAGCTGCCACACAGCCATTAGTGAAGAAAGAGATTTATTTGAGTGGTATTTTTGACTGCTCAGATTACTAGTTCGCTACCTGAACAACACGTTCATGGCAGAAGGATTTTCAGTGCCAAGCGAAACAGGGCTTGCAATCTCTGAGCAAGGGTGCTTGGCAGTAGCCAAGAGAAGTGGAATCTGTGTCGAGTTGTATCGCAAACGCGTAGGGGACACAGGTGACACAAGACCATCGGAAAATGAAGCTATAACGGAACACCTTGTAAGACCTTATGATGTTTCCTTTGCCCCAAATAACCACCTCGTCATCACAGACAACGGCGACAACAGCATCAAGGTGTATAACCTGGTTGGAAAGCCACGACTTGTCAGCAAATTTATTTGTCAACTAAGGAACGGGAAAACTGTCATTGAAAAAACGGAATTGAACGATCGAGTTGATGCAGGTAGCCAACCTCATTCTAGAAATCTTATCCCTCAGAGTATAACTGCTGGGCCGAGTCCTTTATGTCAACTTTTAGTCGTTCTCGTTCCGTTGAATCGTATTGTTGTTGTTACTATGGACTGGAATACGGTCGAGGTAATCGACTTCCGACAGCTGTCGTCGGCGCGAGACTGGGCCTCCGTCCAGTTGAGAGAAACTAAAGAGTGTAACAAGGTCAGTATTGTGCACGATCACAAAGAAAATCATAAAGTTGGCGGACGAAATCCACTGGCTATTACTAAAGCTCAGTTTTGTGCCATGTTTTACCATGTCACAGAGAAAAAGAGAGATAACATCAGCTACAAATGTCTCGAAAGGCCACAGTGTCGAGTTGGAAAGATGTCAAGGCAAAGGAATCCAAAAGTTGATTATGCCGCTTCAGTCGTTGTCTATGTACGGTTGACAGACTGCAATAACCGGCTGATTTTTCACGCTAGATATGGAAACTGCTTTGACGGTGATCGCCGAAACACAATTCATGGCGAGCATTTTATGTTGATGGACGACGAGTTTCGACAAGCTGTCCAACTGCTTTGTCGCGAGAGAGGAGGGAATATCAACATGTTCATGAACAAACAGCCTTGCTATAGATCAACGAAGCATCATGAGAAGCGACCTAATCTCAAGAGAAAAGAATGTGCGCAGGACATAGTAGATTTCTTCGCTGCACACTGTTCATCTCAAGGCATCAAGTTTACCATCAATCTCTGCCAGTTGTATAAAGTTGACATGGTGCCATCAAGGTCTTTACAGACTGATATTCAGAATGGCCAAGAAGGAATATGCAAGATGATATCTGCCGGCATTGAATTAAAAGCCATGACCGAGGGAAGCTGGGGACAACTTGCAGGTCTAGCCAGCATTGAATTGCCGGAATATCAAGATAGCGAACGACAGAAGTTAGATCAGCACATCGCCGAATTTTTGGCGGGTATTCGGCTATAAGCTAAAACCGAGAAAGCCCCGTCGTAAAACCCGCAGCGGAGCCATGAAAAGATGATAGCACAGAATTGCGACCGGATAGAAAGCGAAGAACGTAACAATTTAAAAAACAGTGAATCCTGTCAACTTTATTGTCAATTTTCACTCCTGAATTTGAGCGGTCGGGAATCCTTATGCAATATAATTAAGTCGAGATTGCTCTCATCATTTTGTCATCGAACGGGACTTTGGGTGCGATGCCCAAGGAGTTTGCCAAGCAGAAAGGTCTCTGATGAGTCTCTTGGGCGGGACGAAATGAGCTGCGTAAGACTTGCCACGAACAATATATCATCACAAATAATTGTCAGCTTTATTGTCAAATGCTATATTATTATACAATCATCTTCACCGCCGGACTTCGGGTTGGTAAAACAGCCTCAGGGAACCTCCAGGATGTTCCGGTATTCTTTCTAAAACAAATAATTTGAAAGTCATTTCAAAAATCATTTGAAATAATCGTATATATAAACTACTAAGTGAAGTAGATAAAGTATGTTGTTGTTGTTGTTCCAGTATTCACTTTCAACCTGCGTAACTTACTAGTTTCTGGAATTCCACTTATTTCCAGCTCCAGGGACCGTGCAGAGGGAGGGGCTGGGGGCGTCCTAACATTTTTGCAAAATTAAATACAAATTAAACAAAAAATAATTTTACAAAAAGAACAGGGCCAAAAACAGCAAAAAATCGTTAATTCGAAAGTGACGAGAGCTACTGGCAAAGACAAACGCGCAGGTATATAGTCAGAATCAAGTGGGGGGTGGGGGGTGGGGGGGGGGTACACGTGAAGGCTGTTTTGACGTCGCTTAACACGCCTTTCTGCCAATATCTCGGTCACTTTTCAAACAACGCTAAACCTCTATGCTCATTTTATTGACCACTGTTAGGCGGTTTTGTGTAAATTTTTGGGTGATTTTGGGCATTTTTGGAAAGAGATATTTTGTTCTCAAAGGGTAGGTTATATTTAGGAATAAAGAATTGATGGATTTGGAAAATTGAAAATTGAAGTGAAGAATTAATAGGCGGATACCAAACAGTCTGCTGCCAGCCTGGGGCTCTCTTTTGAGGTGGTCAACTGTCTGGTAGTGTCTCCAACCCGTTTCAATCCTAACAATTCCCCTTTAATACTACTTCAAATTTCACTCCTATTCACGTGTATCCCCGCCTTAAGTATTAGTCGGCGTCACAACTGCGTCTTTTAAATGGCTTCGCTCTCAGGAAAACGCGTAGACCCACAAGGTTATTACAGGCGAATATACTTTGAAGCTATTGACTTGATGTTGAACGCTATTGACCAGCGTCAGGAGCCCATTACGCTGCCAGCGTTTTGCCAAGCTTTGATTTATTAAGACCCTCAATTTCCAGGACAAATCAGAAGAGCTAAAGTTTATGGAAAAACTATACAAGGATTATGTAAATATTTCTATGTTAAGTAACCACATCGAAATTTTACAAGTGGTGCTGAAGGACAGTGATCCTGATTCGTGTTTTGACGACATCATAGTAAAAATTAAAGAGCTACCCAATCGAGAACGGGAAATGATAATTAACAATTATCCACCACTTTCACCGGCATTGAGGTGAATAACTGTTTTAGTATATACCAGACAAGCTGAATAACTAATGAACCAAAGAGTAAATTTATTTGTGACAATATACCGACAGACGCCATTTTGTTTTTCTTCGGTTGCTCGGAAGTGAAAAATAGTTAGTTTTTGCTTTGGCGGATAACACCCTCCGAGATCGATCTGCATATCTTCAAATCATACTTAACCTCATCCAATAATTGCGAAATATGTAGTGTTGAGTTCAAGGCAGCTCAAGAAAAATCGTTGGATTTCTGGCTTATTTATAGTAATTAAATGTTGATATCAGTAGTTTAACAATCTGCGATATTTCAATTTAGTGATGGTGAATTTTGAGACCCGATAGCAACATCGCTGAAGTGGAAACAAATTAAGATGATTTCCGCATAACATTCGAGCAATAATGGCAAAAATTAAGTTACTAAAAAAACCTCGTAGCATGGTAACATTTTTATTAAAGGTAAGAAGATCTTATCGAGATTTAGGCTCACAAGCTGACCCCGCGAGAGATAATTGAACTTGAAGTTGTACATATTTCAGTTAAAACGCACGTTTCGCGTTAGTTGAAAACACAATAACACACGCATGAGGCATTCTCACGAGGTTTGACATTAAATTTCTCGGGAATGCTTGGAGATTTCATCGCGGGGTCACCTGGAGAAATGAACTATAGTGGGAGGTTTTAAATGGTATTCAAAAAGTTAATGTGCTGTGAGTAGATTTTTAGTAAATAATTTTTGCACTTATTGCTCGAACTTTGAGCGGAATCCGTCTTAATAGTTTTATCGTCATAAAAGCAGTGTCCGTCACTTTAGAGAAATTAAATAAAGATTCCCTGAAGAAGGAAGGCCGTGCCTTCCGAATTATTGGAAAAAATATATCCCTATACTGTGTAATCAGCCTTGCAAATTTTCGTTTAATTTATTTCATGCTTGTCGGCCTGAGATTTGCTCTGTCGTCATTTGAATAACATTGGAGCATCTTGCTCTTGGTTTCCGTGTGAAACTTATAAAAGACGAGTTAAAATTTAAAATCCTCCAAAGAGGACGCCGCAATCCAACAGCTGATCTAAGCCCTGTCCTGGGCCGGCCCTGGGAACTACTAACTCTAGGACGCTAAGAAACTGGTACCGAACAAGACGTCACTTGCAACCAAAAACATGGCGGACGCAGACGAAGAAGTTGAGGTCTTTGTGTTTTTATTTATGATAGTTCGAGGATGTTAAAGATTGTTTTCTGGGTTACTGTCGAACTGTTCATTTTCATAGTTTCCTCGATGGCTCGAAGGAAGATTTAGGCTGCTTTGAATCGAACGAACACCAAATTGAGGTCTTTTTGTTTGCAGGACGAATCCGAGTCAAGCCAGGTAGAAACTACAGGAAAACGAAAAAGACTGTTCCATAAGGAATGTAAGTTGGAAGAGAAATTTCATTTATCCATTTTCAGCAGATCTTGTACATCTACGTTATATATTTGTTGTGGATTTTTGATATAGGCTTACATGGGAAGAATAGGCAATTGCAGAAACGTGAGAGGACTGGGAAAGAGTAAGGTTGATTTCCGTTTGTTTGAAAAACTAAGATACTGACATGAAATGTCAACTAAATTTGAAAGTCGTTATCAAGAATAGAAGTATTTAGAGGAGGAAAATGGCAATATGGTAGCTCTTCAAATGTCACCTAAAATAGAGAGTTTGTATGGACAGGGTTCATACGGGTCCTGGAAAACCTGGAAAGTCCTGGAATTTTATTATGGCATTTTCCAGGACTGGAAAGGCCTGGAAAAAGGCCACTGGTCCTGGAAAGTTCTGGAAATCTGTTAACTCAGCTAAAAATATGAAGTGTATGGGAAGCAGTAAGGAAAATTAACATTGAGATCTTGGGATTGTCGGGGTTAAAGTGAATTTTAGAGCCCTCGAAATATCAATTTGAGTCCTGGAAAAGTCCTGGAAAAGTCCTGGAAATTTGTTTCTGAAGAAGGGTACGAACCCTGATGGATAATTGGGTAGACAAGCCACAAAATTATAAGGATT
>CBDDTI010000573.1:0-14008 GCA_965233585.1 bacterium | reverse complement strand
TGAATATTGGGGACAACTCTATTTATACTGAGTCCCAAGTGACTGTTGATGAACCCTTGTTCCAACCAGAACCTCATGTCATCCAGTTCACCAATTATGAAGAATTACAGACTAAGGAGCAAATTTTAAAGCTAAGGTATTTAAATTCAAACTTAGTCGAGGATTTATCCTAAGTCTTTCGATTAAAATTATAAGAATTTTTATTTTAGTGTTTACTTCTTTTTTGTGTTCTTTTGAACTAGGGAAGATGCATCTTGGCTCAATCATTGCTTATGCAGTAGAAAGAATTAGGCAATTTGTTAAACCTATATGGGAATGCTCTTACTTCTTGAGTTTGTCTCTTTTAAACCTGATTGAATAATCTGACTCTATTGGTATAGAAACAAGGATAAGGTAGCTCGTTGAGTGAAGATCATTCCACCAGATTCCAAACTATTTCAAGTCTACCCATCTAAGAAGAACAAGTTAAAAATTAAGGGCAATCAGAAGGTAACCAAACCTTCTGATACTGACAACATGAGCTGTCGTGTTGCCCCAGGAATGGAGATTTCTTATGTCATCAAATTCTCTCCAGAGACTAAAATGGATTATTCATATGATTTGATGATTGTCACTGAAAGGGAAAAATTCATTGTTCCTATAAGAGCTGTCGGATATAGGTCGATGCTTGATTTCCCTGACGCACTTGATTTCGGACTTGTGCCAGTAAAGCATATCGCAGAGAAGCCAGTAATGGTCAGAAATATAGGTGAGAAAACAACTAAATGGCATATCAAAGTTCCTGATGGATTCAAAGTTGACAAAACTGAAGGTATTCTGGAGGTTGGAGATAGTGACCAGCTTGTGTTCCAGTTCATTCCTCAAGAAAGCAGGCCATATAAGGAAGAGCTAATGCTATGATATGATAATTTAGAAGCAGCCATTCAAATTTATGGAGAAAGTCACAATGACAATGTGTACTTAAGCAAGAACCATCTACATATGGAAGACACTTACATCACTCTCTACTCTCATCAGTACTTCAATATAGTGAATAAGAGTAGTGTGCCAGTTGAGTTCTCTTGGAGAGCCTTCCAAACTGAAGTTGAAGAAAATAAGAAGAAATCCCAACTGATTGCACAACTTAATGACGAAGAATCTGAAGAAAGGATGATTTTAGAAGAATCCAACCTTGAAGAGTCAGTTGCAGAATCCCTAGATAGTGACGACTCTTATGATGAAGATGAGCTCAACAGAAAGCAAGAACGAGCACAAACAAAGGCTATAACTACATTAGCGAGGAAATATCAGTCAATTAGAAAAGCAGTTGAAGAAGATCTGATGCTTTTCCAAGATGAAATATTCAACATTGAACCACTTCAAGGAAAATTGTGGCCAAATACTGAGATCACTTGCTGTGTTACATTTAAGCCACAAGGACCCCTTCACTATTCTTGTACTGCATTCTGTAACATAACTTGCTCTGAAGAAAGACTGCCACTCAACCTGACTGGACAAGGTATTGGGCCCAAGGCTGCTCTATCAATAAAAGAGTGGGATATCGGAGACATCTTCGTTAATTCTGAACAGGAGTATAAAATTGCTATTGAGAACAAAGGTGACATCACCTGCTATTATAAACTGATTCCTTATGAAACACCATTTGGGTCGAAGTTCCACTTCTCTAAAACTGAAGGTAAACTTGGAGTCACTGAAGACCAAAGTGATATTATTGATGTGGCTTTCAAGAGTGATATACTTGGTGAATTCTCAGAAACATTCAGATGGGCATTGGAAGGCAGTGTTGAAATGCTCTCACTCACCTTCAAAGGTCACGTAGTGGCACCTACTTTCAAATTTTCAGATGAAGTTATCGATTTTGGGCAAGTTTCATATAAGTTCCCAGCTATTAAGACAGTGTATTTGACAAATACCTCTGATGTAGACATTAATTATGTCATCAGAGTACCAGGAGATGAGAGAAGTCTACAAAATGAATTCAATATCACCAATGATCGAGGTAGACTTGCCCCTAAGCATAGACAGAAGATTGTGATTGAATTCATTCCAAGTTCTCAACGTCAATATGACATGTGCTTGATGGTTGATCTGGAAGGAGTAGGTCAAGACATGCTTGCAGTACCAATCAAGGCTGAATGTTTAGTCCCTAAAGTTAAGATCACTCCAGGAGATTACTTAGATTTTAAAGATGTGTTCCTGAGACACCCAAAAACAATGGAAATGGAATTGAAGAATGAAGATTACCTTGAAGCTAAATTTGAAATTATGCCACAGGAAGATAACTTCAAAAGAGTTGGTATCTACAAAGCTGACCAAGAACGGGGCATAATTCCTCCAAGAAGTGCTATTAAGTTACAGATTACATTGAAGACAGAAATGATCAATGCAAATATTAAGATTCCAATGCAAATTAAAGTGGAAGGATACCATATTCCTTTCATGATAAATGTACTTGCTAATAGTACTGGTCCAAAAGTCGAATATGATCATGAGGAGTTAGATTTTGGAAATGTTGAAGTCTTACATGATGTAATCAGACCATTAAAAATTACAAATGTATCCAGAATTCCAGCTGAGTATACTGCATTTACAAAGAACAAAGTTTCAATTTGGAAAGTGATCCAAAGACATGGTATTTTGCAGCCAGATGAAGCAAAAACACTTGATGTTGTCTGTAACGCTGATGAATGCCAAAAATTTAATGATACGCTGCATATCATTATTAACAATGGAGTTGACCTTGAAGTTGGTCTCAAAGCTAAAGGTATTGGAACTACTTTAGCTTGTAAAGAAAATTTGAAAGAAGTTAATTTTGGAACCAAATACACTCACTGTAATGAAACTATGGAGTTCTTCCTTGAAAATAGAGGCAGAAAGCCACAGAAGATTAAATGGACAAGAGTCAATAAACCAAATGATAGAAATAAGGCGAAAGCTAAACCTAAAGAGCCTGGTAAAGAAGATTCTAAGAATGACGCTTCAGTAAAAGATACCTCAATGGTCTCAGAGAAGAGAGAAGAAGGAGAGGAACTCAAGTATGTGTTTGCTGTTGTGCCTGATGAAGTTGAACTCCAACCAAAAATGGGTATCTTCATCCAATTCCGGGCTAACTCATTCCAGAAAGGTAGAATGTCTGAAGAATTTGTCTGTACAACTATTGTGAAAGGTGAAAGAAAGCCAAAAGAAGCTTACAAGACAACTTGAGTTGGAGAATTCATCGGTCCTCAGCTAGAATACTCAGATCCAAAGTTAATGTTCAAGTACAAATGGGAGAAAAATGTACCAGCAATGCCAATCCAGAAACCACTAGACATCACAAACGTTGGGAATCTCTCCACCACAATCACATTAAAAATTGTTCCTCCATTTAGTTGCAACACAGAAGTCTTGACTCTTCCACCTGGTCATAAAGAGACAATAAACATAGATTTTGATCCTGGAATGAGACAAGATCGTATGTCAGGTGTGAATGAGAGTAAGTTGCAAATAACACATAAAGGACATCCTCAAAAAGATTTCGTTGAGTTATTCGGTGAAGTATGCTACCCTAACTTGAACATAACTCCTCCTAGCATCTCATTTGGGTGTATCCTGAATGACACTTCCAAAAAGAGGTATATCACAATGACCAATATTTCCGAAATGGTGTGCACCTATGACTGGTCCTTCCTTGAAGAGGAGACTACCTCCTTGAATAAGAATGCAGAAGAAGTGGAAGAGAAAAAGAAGAAAAAGAAAGATGTGCCTATCAATGAAGTATTTGATATTCTACCAGTCAGTGGTATACTTAAGGAAGGAGAAACTGAAACTGTAGAATTTACATACTATGCTGGACATGGACTCAAGTACAATGGTATAGCTGTCTGTTCAGTTGACGGAGGACCAGATTACCAAGTTCCATTGGTTGGAGAAAGCTCCTTTGTGAATTTTAGATTATCCACGAATGAAATTGACTTTGGAGAGATCACTTATTGTTCTTCTGATACTAAAGATTTTTATATTGAAAATGTAGGCAAAGTACCATTCGAGTTCAATATTAACTTGTCAACTGTGACCCGGCCAGGTATGGTTGAGGTCTCTCCTATGACTGGAAAAATCATGAGCTTAGAAAGATTCAAAGTCAGTATAACTTTCCGTCCTGGTATTCCAGATAATATTAATGAACTATTCTTGGTGGAATGTGCTCATTTCCCTGCAGAAAGATTTAAAGTAAAAGCTGTTGGTACATACCCAGGTGCCTTATTAACTTTCCCAAGAAATGATGAAACTTTCAATGATAGATTTGCAAAAACTAAGAAGTTACTTGAAAAGAAAAAGATTAAATATGATGCTAAATTCACAAGTTCTGAAGTTAAAGATGTTCCAACTGGCAAAGGAAAGCAAGATAAATTCCAAATGGACCTGTATCAAATGGATGTAGAAGCTGAAACAGATAGACTAAAATTATGAGAAAAGCTATTAGATAAACAAGAAGTTGCTCAAGCTAAGACTGCTATTAAATTCAATGACACAAAAATGAATACCTCAATGGCTGGTACAAAGAAGAACGCAAGAGCTTCTCCAGGCAAAACTCAAGGATTTGATCTTGACAAAAGTGGAGTATTCCAAGAAGAAGACGATAAAATCATTGTATCAAATTATATTTGTGACTTTGGTAACATGGTTGTTGGCTCAAGTAAGAAGAAAACTTTCAGGATGACTAACTGTGGAAAGAATAACTTGAATTTCACATTTGATACAAGAATATTGCAACAAATTGGCATCACTATTGACCCAGCAAAGCCACCGAAGCAATTCTTACCAAATACATCAATGCAGTTCACTGTGTCTTTCTCTACTCGCAAGAATGCTAAGCATGGAAAGGTGAGACATATTGTTCCTGTCCATTTGACTTATGGACCATCCTACACTGTTGAATTTGTGGCTAACTTGACAATCCCTGAACTAGCTATGTCAACTGACAATGTTGAATTCAATAAAGTATGTGTTGGAACAAGAAAAATGATTCGTGTTAGATTTGAAAACAAGAAAGAAGTTCCTTGTGACTGGTCTTACTATTACAAACCTGATGTTGCAGGTGTATCTGCCAAAGAAGGTGAGAAGTTCTCTGTTTCTCCAACAACTGGGTATTTACTACCAGGACAAAAGCAAACAGTTGACATTATTTTCACACCAACTCATGAGAAGATTGTAACACAGAAACTCCAATTCAAATGTAAAGAAAATAGTAAATTATTTGTGTTGAATGTGAGAGGTCATGGAATCAACTATGCCTTAGACATTATTGAGAACTCAATTCAAATGGGACCTGTTTTGCCATATGATAAATCAGCTGTTAAACAAGTTGAGATCCGAAACCCAATGAGTTTCCCAATAGAAGTATACAGTTCTGATTTTGATAAACAATTCATTGATGAAGAAGAGATTCTCAAAAGATTTGAAGCTCTCAATACAGAGAAAGGAGATGTTATTTATGAATCACTCAGAAAAGCTGGACAAGAATTTTGGCCTGCAATCAAAGAAGCTGACCAAAAGAAACGTGATTACGATGAAATGACAGATAAAGTTAAAATCATTGAGGAAAGACTTGCAACTGATTTTGTTATTCCTGAACCTGAAGAAGGCAAGGAACCTGAACCACTTTCAGAAGAAAAACAACAAGAAAAGGAAGAACTTGAAAAAGAAAAAACAGAATTAGAACAAAAAATCATTGAAATTGAAGCAGAAAAGAATGTTGTTAAGAAATCTAGACCCAAAGTAAAGAAAAGGGACAGACTCAGTGTGATCTTATTTGGTCCTGAGAAATGTGGAAAGAGCACAATCGCTTACTTCTTATCGGAAGAACAACAAAGAGGTATTGTCAATCTTAATGAGTTACTCTCATGGTGTGAGAAGAATAATACTCCAACATATGCAGAAGTTGCCAAATATCTTGAAGAACGTGATGAAGAGTGCAAAGCTCAAGAAGAACTTGAGAAGAAAAAGAAAAAGAAGAAAGAAGGCGAAGAGGAATTCGATCCAAAAGTGTATAAATATTTACCTAAGGAAATGCTAATGAAGCTGATCGAAGAAAGAACTAGTCATGAAGACTGTAATGCTGGCATCATTTTTGACAACCTCCTCAGTGAGAATTGGAAAGATGAGAAGGAAATCATTGATGCTATATGTGATACTCTTCAAGAAGAGAATGTTCATTTGGTCACTATTGCATTGAACAAAGATGAAGATGGCCTTGAGTACTGTGAACACTACAAGTATAAAATGCGCAAAGGTCTTGATGACAAATCTTTCGAAAAAGAAGTATTGGATAAAACTTTTATTGAAAAGGAAAAACCTGACCGTAAAGGTGCCAAAAGAGGAGCTCCTAGAAAGAAGGAGCTTACAGAAGAAGAGAAGAAGGAATTAGAGGACAAAAAGAGACAGGCTGAAGAAGAAGAAAGAGCAAAGAAACTTAAGGAAGAAGAAGATAAACGTAGATTAGATGAGCCTGAACCTAAAACTCTGACTGAAGAAGAAAAAGAAGCCTATGAGCAAAAGTATCAAGAGATTTTAGAACTGTTCACAGAGATTAATTTGAGACAAATGAATCAGAAACATGAAAATGTTGGAGAAGGTGATGCTGAAGGTGAGGGAGAAGAAAAGAAAGCTGAGGCTGACGAGTCCAAAAAGGAAGAAAATAAAGACATTAAAGATATTGAAGAAGATGCTAAAGTAGAAGCTGAAGGTGAAGGAAAAGAAGGAGAAGGAGATGATACGAAGAATGAACCTCAATACTTTGGTACTAGAATTCTCTTTGAAGTTCCAATGCAATTTAATTTCAGATATTTATGTGAGAAAGTAAAAGAAAATGTACCTGAACCTGTTTGGCCTGATCCAGATAAAGAGCCCTTACCACCTCCAAAAATTCAACAGATTATTAAGAAACCAAATAACAGACCTGAAAAGCCAAAGGTAACTTTGTTCTCTATCTGGACACCAGTTGAAAAGAAAGAAAACGAAGGTGAAGGAGATGAACAAGCTGAAGTAGATGCTAAAGCAGATCCAAAAGGCAAGAATAAAAAGGATGCAAAAGGAAAAGGTAAGGATGAAACTCCAAAGGAACCAGAAGGTGAAAATGAAGAAGAGAAAGAACCAAATCTAGACAAATCTATTACAAGATGGGTTTTACAACCTAACGAAGCTAAACCATTGTTCATCAAATTCTTCTCAAACAAGACTGGTAAATTCAACCAAACACTTAACTTCGAAGTGGTTGGTTCTTCAAAGCAATTCCCACTTGAGATTGAAGCTTCATGCCAGTTCCCAACGATCAATACGAATTCAAAGAATGTTTTTATGGCTCAAAAGCGTAGTAGACCAACAGCTCCTCCAGAATCATATCTCCAGAAATGCTTTGTGACCAATGAGAATGTATTCGATTTTGGACCTTTACTAATTGGAAAAGATGCTGAAAAACGTACTGAAGATGAAGCACTCAAAAAGGCAAATTCATATGAGTTCAGAATCAGCAACAATGGAAAATACGATCTTGAAGCTAAATTTGCACTTGAAAGTAGTTTAGCAGGAGATGATGCATCAGCTGAAAAATCTCCATTCATATTTGAACCAGAAAATATGAATTTGAAAGTTGAAGAAACGCAGAATTTAACAGTTTGGTGTTTCCCTCAAGACAACAAAGTATACACAGATAAAATTGTGAGTCTGCTCAAGGATAACCCTAACCCTGCTGTTTTCAATGTTCAATGTACTGGAGCGAAGCCTGTGGTCAAGATTGATAATCCTAATGTGCAATTTGACAGATTACTTCTCAATAAACCAGCTAAGAGAACCCTCAAATTAACAAATGACTGTCAGATCCCAGTAAAATGGGAGCTTAAGAGTGCTGAAGCAATTCCAGTAGAGTTCAAAATCTCTAAAATGGATGGTGTCCTGAAGCCTTGTCAAGATGTAGATATTGAAATCACATTCTCTTCAGAAAAACAAGACCAATTCACGCATAAACTCACATTAGCAGTTGAAGACACTGAAGGGTATGAAATCAAGCAAGAGCCACAAGAAATTGAACTACATGCTGAAGCTTTTGACATCACTGTGGATATCGATCTCAAAAATGAAGAAAACATTCTTGATTTTGAAGCTGTTAGAGTTGGAGAACCAAAACAGAAAATAGTCACTTTGACTAATAATGGCAAGTATCCTGTCAAGTATGGATTCAATATGAAGAAAAAGACGACTAGAGAGCTGTTCAAGATAGAACCAAATGAAGGTGAACTTCAACCAGAAGAAGCTAAAGATATAATTGTGTGATTTGAAAGCAAGAAAGAATTCAAGTTAAAGACAACCCAGACGACCAGCGATATTAAGTTGACCATTCTTGAAGGTGAAAGTAAAGAAAAATTCACTGAGATCCCTATCAACTTCAATGTTAATTCAGTTTTCTCTAAGTACACGATTGTACCATTGAGGAACATCAATTTTGGTCCAATGCAATATGGTGAAGAAAAAGACTTAGCATTTGAGATCAAAAACAACGGACTTTTCCCATTCAAATATGCTATCTGTGACTTCAATGATGAAGAAGCCAAGAACACCATTAAAGAAGAAAGAGAAAAGGAGATTCAAGAAAGAAGAGATGAGGCACTTGGAGTTGGGAGTGAAGAAGCTAAAGATCCTAAGGCGAAGAAAGTAGATCCAAAAGCAAAACCTGGGAAAGAAGCCAAAGGAGGTGCTGCTGCTGAGGGAGAAGAACTTCAAGTTTCACAGTACACAATCAGACCAAAGACAGGAGTTATTGAACCTGAAAATTCCGCATCCATTAAGATTCACTTTAAGGCAGAAGGAGCACAATTTTATGAGAAAGCATTAGCCATAGATATCTCTGGTAGAGATTTCCAAGATCAACCAGAAGGGATTAAATTTGATGTTAGTGCGGAGAGCTGTATTCCTGGTATTAATGCTGAAGACTTAGATTCTGTATTTGAAGAACAAACCGTTGTTCCATCTTTAGACTCTAGCGCAAATATTACTTCTCCACTTTATGCCATTCAAGAAAGAGTCTTTTGGTTTGGAACTCTTGTAGCATCAAAAGTTCCAGAGGGAGTTATTGAGAAGTTCAAGATTATGAATCCAAATAAAATTCCTTGCACTGTTAACTTTAGTGTCAAACCTAGGAGTCAATCAAAGAATGAAGGTTTTGCATTTGAGGTATCTCCAGGGAGTGTCAAGATTCCACCTCATGAGAATGCATACGTCAAAGTAAGCTTTAAGCCTGAGAATATGATGCCTTATGGAGGTATTTTCGAAGCTATCGTTGATAATGGAGATCCAGAAAGCAGCTCAGGAAAATTCAATTTTGAATTAAGAGGAGAAGGCACTCTTCCTACGTTACTTTTGACTAAACCTACTGAGTTGAGTGAAGAAGGACTTCCTTTATTGAAGCTAAAGAAGACTAGAATTGGTAAGAGGACTACTGGAACTATCACATTACACAATGAAGGTGCAGTTCCTGCTACTGTAAAATTCAAACCAATTACTAATGAGAACTTAGAGTTTAAAGGAGAAATGAGCAGAACTTTGGAGCCGAAAGAGTATTATTCATGTGACATTGAATTTGTTCCAACAAAGCCAGAACCAATCAAGTACCAAATGGAGTTTGAAACTTTGCATAATCCATATGAATGCCATAAAGTTATCATTCAAGCAGAAGGCTATCAAGAAACAGTTACCTTTGAGAATTTACCAGAAGAACAAGAAGATAAATTAGAATTTGGAGATGCTATAGTGAAGAAAACGAAGAGTATTAACTTTGACATTCTCAACACATCTGATAAACCAATTAGATTTGAGTGGAGCATTGCTGAACCAGGTTTTACTTTCTTACCATCCGTTGGATACCTGAGACCTCGTAGTTCAAAACCAATCAAAGTTAAATTTTTGTCGGAAGAATCTGTGGAGGTTAAAGACGCTGAAATCACATGTGATACTAAGACTATTACTCAAGATACTTCTGAATTTGTGGACTGGGATGACAGCATGACTGAAATCAAAATGATCAGACCAAGTGAGCTCAAAAAGATTTTAGCTATTAAAGAAGCTAAAGAGAGAAAGAAAAAGGAGGAAGCAGAGGCTGTAGCCGCAGCCGCTGCAAAGAAAGGTAAAAAGCCTCCTCCAAAGAAAGAAGATGAACGCTTGCCTGAAGAAGATATTGAAATAGATGAAACTGAAGATGCAACTGAAGAATATGCTGAAGCATTACCTGAACCACACTTTGAAGTAGTCGAAGGTACAGAAAAACAATCTTTGCTTAAAGCAAATGTGGTATGTGACTATACTAAATTTGAATGTACAACTGACAAAATTATTTTCAAGCCAACATTGATGTTCCAGACAAGAAGTTATAAATTCACTATCAGAAATACAAGCACAATTGCTCTAGATTATAGCTTCCATATTATTAATGCTAACACAGGTATCCCAGATTCAGGAGCATTCTCTATAAGTCCAAGAAAAGGTACAATTCCAGCAGGAACAGATGAGATTCTTATTGTAAAATTCTCTCCCCAAGAAATTGATAGGGACTTTGCAAGAGTTTTATCATGTAGAATTGCAAATCTTGATCCTGAGATTGATCCATTAACTATTAAACTTGATGGAGTTGCAGAAAGACCAGTTTGTCACTTTGAGTTGCCACCTAGCACCTATAGAGATAAGAAAGGAAAAGATATGACTCCTATTGATTCCAAATACAGTATTATTGAATTCCAATCTTTGGGAACAAAGGTCAAGAATACCAATAGGTTCATGGTTGCTAATCCTACTAGCCATAGATATGACTTCGAATGGGAAGAAGTTGAAGAGCATGATACTGGTAAAGCTGAAGTCAAGAAAGAAAAACCAATGTTCAGATGCATGACTCCTAAAGGAACTATCTTGAGTGGAAAGAAATTTAAAATGGCTTTTGAATATATACCTGATAATGTTGGAGAACATCAAAGTTACTGGAATTTTAAGATTCCATCTGAAGGTATTGTTCAGCCATTCATGGTTGTTGGATCAGTTGTTGAACCAATTGTGTTGTTTGAAACAGGAAAAATTAACTTTGGTCCATTACTGCTTGGAGGAAAGAACAGAGAGACTATAAACTTGGTCAATCAAGAACATCTCCCATTTAGTTTCCACTTCAATAAAGATTCAATCAAAGAAAATCCTGATTATGGAGATTCACTTCAAGTTACTCCTGTGTCTGGTACTGTTCCACCACAATCTCAACTTCCAGTTGAAGTTGTTTTCAAACCAAAATATGAAACAGATTATAACTACAATTTGATTTGCAACGTTAAAAGGAAAGAAAGACCATTAGTTCTCAATGTTAAAGGTGTTGGATATGCCATCCATTACTCAGTCCTAGCAGATAAAGCAGGAATTCCAGTCTTACCAACAGAATCACACAGTTTTGAATTTGGAGACTTCTTTGTAAATGAGAAGAAGACTAAATCTATTGTAGTTGAGAACAAAGGAGACTTCAACTTTGATTTTCAATTCAAGAGACAACCAAATAAATATATTACTATTGAGCCAGAAACTGGTACTGTAAAGAAAGGTGATAGCGTCAATGTTGATATCGTCTATCTCCCTGTTAATTCCCACAAACTCAAGAATTACAAATGTGTGTTGAAGATTGCATCGGGACCTAAATTCAATTTCTTATTGAATGGAACAGCTCGTAAACCAGGCATTGAAATGTCCTTCCATCAGTATGATTTTGGTCCATGTTTCGTAACTCGTCAACCAATGTCAATTAAAGCCGTGTTGGAACTTGTCAACAATGATGATTCTGCAATCTCAATTGAAACGAACTTTGAAAAGAAGCCGTATTTGGATGTTCAGCTATCTCCCGGAGAGGTATTGTTGCCCTCAACCAAGGACAAGCAAGAGAAGTTGTCTATTCCTATTATATTCACACCAAGAGCCATTCAGAAATATTATGAAGTTGTTACATTTGATTTCAATGGAATTTACAAGATTGATGTAGTTATCAAAGGTGAAGGAATCCCAATGAACATTGAATTAGTTGACCCAGATCAACATATTGTTGACTTTGGTATCCTAGCTAAAGGTAGTGATGTTACTAAGACTGTTAACTTGATTAATAAGAGCAGAAAAGCTATTCAATTTACTTTAACTGCTGCTCATCCAGAAGATTTAATTAAGAATGCTATTAGTATATCTCCTTCTGAAGAGGTATCACTGAAGCCAAAGAAAGTGTTGCCTATTGAAGTTAGATTCAATCCAAAAACAAGAATGCCAAACTTCTCTCATGATATTATGCTAGATATCAAAGGAAATGAGTCAAGGAAGCTTTTCACTGTACAAGGAGTTTCACATGGAATTGAACTCAAACTTATGGAAGAAGTTGTTGGATTTGGTTCAGTTATCAAAGGAAGTAGACTTACCAAACAACTTCAACTTGCTAATTTCGGAGATATTAGAGCTAAATTCAAATGGGACTCAAAAGCTTATGCAAAGAACTTCACTATCTTCCCTGAAAGTGGCTATATTCCACCACATGAAGATATTTATCTGGAGATCACATTCCATCCAAACAAAGTAGACAATGATATTTGTGTGAAAAACATTAAATGTGAGTACACAGGTGGATCTTCACTTGGCCTAACATTGATGGGTAAATGTGTGGCTCCTGATAAAGAAGCTACAAAGGAAATAAATTTTGAGACCATTGTGAGAAAAGCTACCACTCAAGATGTATCAATCAATAATCCAACTGAGAAAGAGTGGAGAATTAAACCAACAATTGCTACAAACGTTGATTCAATCAAAGATTATTTCAAGGGAAATGATACATTAGTTGTACCTCCAAAGGGTAATGCTAACTACCAAGTGACATATTGTCCACTCACAATGACTAAAGAAAAAGAAGTCAGTAAGGAAGGTGAGGAAGAAAAGGAAAAAGAAGTTATCACTATTTTCCATGAAGCATCTTTATTCTTCCCCTTACCTGATGGAAGTGCAGAGTCCTATAAACTCTTTGGAAAGAGTCTCAAACCAGAAGCATCTAATAAATTTGAAGAGAAAGTAGAAGCTAAGAAAGCCAAATACATCAATATTCCAGTTGAGAACTGGTTGAAAACACCTCAAAGATTCAAAGTTACCACTAAAGTGGAAGGAGAGTCAAGCGAGACAACGTTTATTAGAGGAGCGAATACATTCGACGTTCAAGCAAACTCAACTAAAGACTATAAGCTAAACTTCTTGAGTTACAAAGCATGAGAAACACACTTCACTGTCACATTCTTAAATGAACAAACTGGAGAATACATATTCTTTGATATTAAAGTCATTGCAGAAGAGCCAGGATTGCAATCAACAATAGAACTTATATGTCCAGTTAGAGAGACCACTGCAAAAATGATAATTCTTGAAAATCCAACAAGTAAAGAAGTAAAGGTATCAAGAGACGAATTTGTCATTGACAATGAATACATCGAAATTATTCCTGCAAGCTTAACCATTCCACCACAATCTGAAAGAGGATTTGAAATCAGTTATAGACCATTGATTGTCAATGAAGAAAAAGAAGAGTTAGTACTGAACTCACCAGAGCTAGGCACTTATAAATATGAACTCTTCCTCAAAGGATTGGTATCTACTGCTCAGAGATCTCTACATTTCAAATGTACTCTAGGAGCTGAATTAATGCAATCATTCAAATTCAAACACTATTTGAAGAAAGCTACCACATATGCTGTGAAATGTGAAGACATGTCTGGTCATCCTTCTACTTGCTTCAAGGTAGAGCAACCAAGTATTCAAGCACCAGCTGCTGAAAACAATAATGGAGTAAATCTTAGTGCAAACATTAGGTTTGAGCCTAATATTATTGGTGAAAGCAGAGCTGTGCTGAAATTGACAAGCCCTGAAAATATAGAATACACTTGTTTATTATATGGAAACTCTACAGCACCACAACCACAAGGTCCATTCAAGATTC
>CBDDTI010000572.1:0-4962 GCA_965233585.1 bacterium | reverse complement strand
AATGCGTGACATCCCAAAAAACGGCTACGGGGACGGCTACGGGGGAGACTAGGCTGGTGGGGGACTGCGCACTATGTGCGTACCAGAAGAACGCAGGCTCAGGAGTACCGTTCTACAAGATCAAGAGTTCTTCTAATCAGCCAAAAAACAAAGTTGGGAAGCGACCGGTTCTACAAGATCAAGAGTTCTTCTAATCAGCCAAAAAACAAAGTTGGGAAGCGACCGGTTCTACAAGATCAAGAGTTCTTCTAATCAGCCAAAAAACAAAGTTGGGAAGCGACCGGTTAGTTCACTTGCTAGCTGGTTGCAACTGAGTTCACCGTGCCGAAACACATTGCATTCTACCTCGATATCGATGGACAGTATCGAAGGAAACACCTGGACAGATGTAAGTGTAAACACGATTGAACGCTCGTATCTGGGTTCTCTTGCAGGCGCTTAGCTTTATGTTGCGGGTTAAGAAATCCCACAGACCTGGGTTGTTTGAAAGGTTGGATAACGCTATCCATCGGATAAATAGGTGGCAGGCAACAGTTTCCAGCACTTTTCCAACAGCCATACTTTGATAGATGAAGTTGAATACCATTGTTCTTTATCGGGCTACAGCCCCCCCGGTTTCATAGTTGTGAAAACTTTTGGGCCAAACGCTCATGATAGACTTTTTCACGCTTTTTGACTTTATCTTGCTTGGCGGGCAAACACAGCAAAAATGACAGTAAATGTGGGCGGAAAAAGGAGAATATAAGTAATGTTGTTATATAGCTGGCGTTTTTTTCCGTTACAGCATGCCCATTCATTGGCTAGTTCATGGTCACATGACATCTAACAATGAAACTGTTTCCCGCCAAATGCTTTGAGTGGGCAACATTGCTAAAACTATGATGTCAAACGGGAAACAGTTCACTGTTAGCAGCGAAATGTTGATCGCTGGAATCTCAGCGTGGTTTTCAAATTTTGCTTTTGTTTTGTTTTGCTATATAACAAATCACTTAATGACTGGTCCCTTGGGTAACAGTGAATTTTGTTTCCCGAGAATCTCAATGTCTCGGTAAAACATTGAGATTTGAGGGAAACAAAATTCACTGTTCCTCTCTCCTCTCACCGTTCCCAGTCATTAAGTGTTAAATGTAGAACAACTTATGGAAAATTCCAGTTCTGAAGTATTTATGAATTAAAAACTCAAGTTACTAGTTAAAAGAATTTACAGATCACAAATTTAGGGCTCGAAAATGGGAACTTACTGGTAGCCATTGTGACCAAAAATTGAGTGTTGACTACCAGATTTTAAGAACTGGTCGCTAGTGGGTGACTCACCTTTTGTTTCATCAACCTTTTAACCTCGAAGGAAAACTAAATTACTTCTGGATGAAAGATATACCGATTAATAAAACAAACCAACGATTCTTTGAACGCCAACTGTATTGCCATGTTTAATTGATTTGTTTGACAGGTACACTGACAGAAGTAAACAATTCTCTTACACAGGAAAACTTTGAAATTGCTACCCCTATTTGAAGTCACCCGGTAATTCATTGAAAACCCTTGACCATTGATGCAATTCTTGCTGTATGCCTATGAATTGTGTCTCTTCTATTTGACTTTGCAATCTAGCAACTAAAAAACTGCATTTGGCGTTATTTTTTACCATTTAGATGCCAAATGACCACTTAAGGATTTTTTTTATAATTTTCGAGCCCTGATATTAGGAAAATCACCTTATTAGAAAAAGCCACGATATTAAGATTGTCATTTTTTCCATACATTTGTTTGTAAAACCAAGTCCTCAGCAGTTTGGGGGAAATTTAGAGACATTTGTATGAAAAATGAAAATTGCAATAATTAGTCCTTGCCTTACAGCAAATCTATGGTCTTCAAATCTGGTCAAAAAGACCTACCGTCGGGTATCTTTTCTTTGTAACTCATACAATACTGGAAATGTTTATCACTCTGAACTTGTTGGACATTAAGCTTTTCCCATACATTTACTGCAATTTTTTGTCATGTTTGTCTGCCCCCCAAGCAAGGTGGTGTCAGAAACGGTGAAAAGGTCTATTTGAGTGATAGCACGTGCCCCAAGAGGTTTCATGCAAGGCTTGCAGTATACTTCCTCTGATATTTGTCACCTGATGAGCTCAGTTGGTAGAGCGCCAGTCTCCTGTGCAGGAGGTCGAAGGTTCGAACCCCAGACCAGACCAACACTCAGGGTCTTAAGATAACTGAGGAGAATGTGCTGCCTTTGTAATTATATCTGCAAATGGTTAGACATGAAGTCTTCTCAGATAAGGACTATAAACTGTAGGCCCCGTCTCCTGCATCTTCAGTGTTACATGGTTAGCAGGGGACATTAAAGAACCCACACATTTATCGAAAAGAGTATTTATCGAAAAGAGTGATCAACCTTTCATGGGCCAGGTGGGTAATATAGGAGTTGATATCAATTGAGACGCAAGTCCTGTTTCATTTCTTGCCACGGTGTTGATTCACTGTGGCAAAGTCAATAACGTCAAAGTCAAAATGTACCCTTAAGTTTAAATGATGTGAAGGTCCAGGTATTCTGTTTTGGAAGGGCCACATGTTGCTATATGATACACAGTTACGGAAATCATTTCCATTCCCAATTTTCCATCAATAAAACAGTGACTGGAGGATCAAAGCAAAAGAAGACCAAGTGTTCCACTTGTTCTTTAACACTAATGCTGCCAGTTGGGATGACAGAGCAAAACACTGCTTGCTTAAATTTAGATCTCAGATGATTTAAAGTTGAATTCATTATTGCTGAAGGCTGAGGCAAATAAATTATATCGATAATGAGGCAAATAATTATTGATCTGCGAGACGCTGACAAATCGCAATATTTTACGATAACTGAGTTCAATAATTGTTTTTATCATTCAACCACTAATTTGATTTTCATATTTTAATCACCTCCTGGTGGCTCAGGGAAGCGATCTGCCTTTTTTTTTCTCTAGAGTGTGGTTCCAATTATGCATGAGCAGAATATTATTTGCAACAAAACACGTTTAGACGGTACTATGCATGAGCAGACCACTGTTTATAGGCAATTATTTGCAGGTCAGGTGGTGGGCTCTTAGCCAATGGAAAGGAAGAAAAAATGCGTTAAATGATAATGACAAATATTTATTTGATTTTACCATATGATCTGTTTTTAAAAATTTCCACAGAACTATGGCTTCTTGTGAGGATGACTTTTTGTCTATCTGTCAAGACAGCGACACTTTCACGGAAGCAAAGCAAGAAATGTCAGATACCTGTAATCCTCTAAGTAAAGTTACAACACCAAAGTCTATCAGTTTTGACATGTGGAATGGCTGTACCCTGGGAAACTTCAGAACCAAGATGGGACAAAACAAGACTTTCAAACCTCTTTGTATTTATCTTCTTAAAGAAGTTACTGAGTTTCTGAGTAGAATGAACATCCGTTACTTTGTTTGTGGTGGCACTGCTCTGTCAGTGTACAGGGAAGGTGGAAAAATGATATGTCATGACGAGGATGTTGACATTGCTATTTTTGAGTCAGACTTTTCTAGTGTTGTACAGAATCTTGCTTCCTTACCTGGCGTACTCGATGGTTACATCAGCCTATCAGACAAGTGTCCTTTTAATGAAACAAGTTGGTTCGATGAAGATGGAAGTGAAATTTCCTACAGTGGATGTGGTGGAAAACGGCTGAAATGCTATGCCACTAGAAAACTCTGGGACGAATTTGGAGTTAGACGTGATCTGCTCTTTGATTCAAGTCTGGCTCATTTAGATGTGTTCACGTTTGGACGGCATCCTGATGATCCTACGTGCTATTGTTATAATTGGAATATTCCTGGAAAGTATGATTTTAGAAGAAAGCGATTTCCAAAGTCATGTGTATTACCACTCAAGACTTACAAATTTGAAGGTGTATGTGTTCAAGGGCCGAATTGTTTGGAGACTTTCCTTGAAGTAGAGTATGGATACCTGGGTCGTGATGCAATGTTTGATTGTGACTCTCAACTTTATGTGAAAATTCCTGAGTCAGTTTACCAAAAGATGCCAAAAAAGATTCAAAAAGTGCTCTTCAATGATGAAGGAATGAACGCAGCATAAATCAAATGAAAAGCTCGATGGAATCAGGGATAATAGAAGAGATGGGATCAAAGGCCCTTTGGGTTGCCTTGTATCATTAGTGCCGGTGTGTTGAATACATAGAATCAAAATTATTGAATCAGTTCAATTGAAATTAATAAATAGTATCAGAAATTTGTAAAGGGATAGTCTGTGAGTAATCTATATTTATTGATTCTTAAATTATACTTAATGGTTTTATCAAAGTCATCAACTTAATTGGCACAACTGAAATGTCTCTAGTTATTATAGAGCAGTGAAACATTAGGTGGTTTTTTAGATGTGGACGGCAATCGGAAGAGAACATTTTGCGTGCTTGGACCGTATTGTCTCCCAGATTTTTATACTACTCATCTCTAATGGAGAAAAGATACTTATCAACGTGAATGTGGTTGGGTGAGTGCAAGTTAAAAGTGAAAATAGCTCACTTCCGGTCTGTCCGCGTCTCAAAAACCTTGATTTTTTTTTATCATTGGAGGAGCACAGGAAATGTGGCACAAACTGGAAGTCTGTTTGCAGACTAATGAAACATCAGAAGTGAACAGACTAATCAAGGGTTGGTCCCTTTATTGTTATCTGGGTCAGGGTTGGTGATCCAAAATCACTGGGATCATGGTGCCTCTGAAGAAGTAGTTTTTTAATTAGGTTTTTTAGTTGATGGACACAAATCGCATAACTGTGACAAATTGGCCGTTCTGAAATTCAGCAGGAAACTGGGGCGAGTTTCAAATTTTAACAAATCGATAGACTGAATATTGACTATTTGACCAAGTATGATGCTTTTAGGATGAACAGAGACCATGCTATGAACCTTGAAATATGCTTCCAAATCCATACAAACATCTC
>CBDDTI010000571.1:0-4257 GCA_965233585.1 bacterium | reverse complement strand
GTTCTTATCCTAATTGTGACGAAACTGTGGATGAATAATTGAATTTGTCAGTTTCATTACAAACAGACTGATGATATTTTATCACGCCTTCGTTTCAACAGGAGAAAATTTTGTTTAGAAAAATGCTATACACAAATGCAGCTAGAGTTACCCAGAGTGGATCTGATGTCTGGACGGATTCCTTCATAACCCTGTTATTTCCAAGAGAAAGTACTCTCGACCTCTTCAGTAAGTCAGACCCCAACCGCACCTCCACAGTTATCTTTGTCATATTGAGCTGGTAACACCTTACTTTTGCACGGGAAAATGCAAGAAGATGCTGCCAGGGCGAAGTTGTGGTGTTGAAAGTTAGGTGGTTCATCGTACTTTGGACCTTTACGTCTGTGGCATTAATTCTATCAAAGGTCATCATGGTCATCTGTGACATTTACCATGGAAGGATAAATGTAACAGAGTGCGTTCTTCCGTGAAGCACGAGTAGAAGGCATTAATTTGAAGGCGGCGTCGCGCTCTACTCAGGGAATTAAAAATTTGTAACAATGCCTGTTTTGTGGACTAGATAAAAATAATTCACAAAGAGTAGTTTTAAAGTTGTTGGCCTCAGAAGGTCAAAAATGCTGTATGTTTGACCTCTTCTTTAAGTCTCCATGGCAACGCAATTTTGACGTCATAGGTAACTCGATCAATTGACCATTTTACAGTTCTCTGCTCGGTGACCTGGTCTTTGAATGGCAGCGAGGCTGGAGATAACCTCTTCGTTTTTGTCATGTGAATGCACCTAGTAAGCATTAGAACAACTTTATTTAAACAACGAAAGCAGTGAGGTCTTTATCAAAACCAGGTCACCTCCAGACTCGCAGCCATTCAAAGGCCAGAACAACGCGCAGACAACTGTAAAATTTGTTGCTAAGTGAAAGAAATCCAAATTTGTTGGAAAAGTCAACATCACTGATGACCTCTGATAGAATTAATGCCATAGACGGAAAGGTCCAAAGTGCAATGAACCGACTACCTTTGAACACCACAACTTGGTCCTTGCAGCAGCAAAAGTGTTACGTTGCAATTTGAAAAGGTTCTGTTGTGTGTATTACCACCGGTGCTGCAAAATGTTGCACCCAAACTGTCGTCTTTTTCCAGTTCTATTTTTATCTTACTGTTTTAGGCCTTACTTTTCTAAAAGCTGGTTGAATGAGCAGTTCAAAATTAACAATCATTGGACAAGGTTGATCAAAATATCGTAATTTGTCGATGGCGAGCAGATCGATCGAGGTCGAAGGTTGAGGAATGATAACGGATCTGCATGTGACTGACAGATCAAGAAATTTTGTGATATCCGAGGTCACTGGTAATTTGTGTCATCATTCGATCGCCGAGTTTGCCTTTTTGGTATTCTCGTTGTATGTTTTATAGACCACTCTTTCTATGGGTTTGCCTGCGCAATAAAAACCACGCAGGGTGTTGGGAGAACACGAGGAAACCTTGTAAATCTCAAACTGTTAGCCGTGATTATTCAGAAATAAATAATGCATTGAATGAAAATAATTTGATTAATTGATTAATTTAGTCATCTATTTGCCCATAAAAGTCCAAATATTCTATTAATTTGGAACTTTTTCTTCTTTAGGTGATGTTCAAGAAACAGCAGGTGGGAGGAAAACGAAAGGTTTTGCACCTAATCCATTTCTTTCTTCACAAACTTCCAGTTACCCTGATGAAGCGCTTCCTGAAGTTAGCTTCTCTGAGCGCTCTTCAGGCGTAATTGACCCTCCTCAATGCGCCCCTCCTCTCAGAGACCCAGAGTGCGCCTTTTGCCATTCAAAGACTGGGACCTTAAAGAGATGTCTCGGCTGTAAAGAAGTCTTCTACTGCAATACGAAATGTCAGAAACGTCACTGGAAGGAGCACAAACCAGATTGTCAAAGTAGCGGTTAGGAATCTTTGCAGACTCGATCGTTTGCAGCATTGCATGTACTCGCGCGAAATTCAAGCAACTGAACGCTTATTTTGCTCTTGATTGTGTGTGACGTAAATGTAACATGTTTATGAGCGTTTAAGGTGATTCCTCAGAAATAAAAGTTACCGATGAATTTTTCCGAAACTTTCCCTGAATGTTCTCAACCTAGCACTGTTTCGAAAAATACAATAAAAACGATAGGTCACCATTCTCGTTTAAGAAATGTGACGGCCCAATCTTACCTCATTTGTGCCTGTGCTCGTGCTAATCACGCGCGTTATTCATCGGTCCAAGTTACATTTTGCGGTAGCTTGAAAAATAGTTTATGGGAAAACACTTGACAGGTAGAAAGTGTCGAGCATATAGAACAATATCATATAAAATTCGTGGAATCATCACCCTCTTTGAAGCGATATGGACGTAAAGTGTTCGTAGAGTTGTTATTTTTGCGGTCATAATTTGCATCACAGAGTAACGGTTTCGTGCACTCTTTCACCTGTATCTTTTTTTCCTTCCGATAATTTTTTTTAGTTTTCTTTTAAATTAAGGAAGACAATATGTACACTATTATTATGCAATAAAAAATATAGGTCACCATGCTCGTTTAAAAGAAAACGAACATTTATTTCGCTATCGAGCTTAGCTTGAGGGAAACTTCTTTCGTTGTGTACGTGCACGCGCTAATGACGTAAAAATCGTGCGCAGTAGGGATGCGCAATGCAATACTGAGGAATCACCTTAAGCACACATCTTTCAATTTTTAGAAACTGGGGGGGGGGGGGGGAGGGGGAAGGGGGTTTAGATTCGCGCTCACTACATGCTTTACAGTACAATATAATACAATACAATACAACACAATACAATATAATGCAGTACAACACAGTACAATACAATAAGCCATTTCCGAGTTCTCTTGTGCCTCTGTTTCAAAACGAGTCTAAGTGTGAAACGTTTCATATGAAAACGAGTTCTGCATGCAGTTTCATTTTCGTGCAAATCAAAGTCATTTTCATAAGAATAGTTTCGCACTTAGACTCGCTTTGAAACAGAGACACAAGAGAACTCGGAAATGGCCTATACACTATAGAATAAGCTTTCTTGGGAATTTAAGAAGACTGTTCCAAAAAATATAGCAAAAGTTGACTCAAAGATATATATGGGAAATGGAGGCTCCAGGTGATGGGCTCCTGGTTTCTCCAATCAATTCTCACGATAAAATTTAGATATTGTTTTTAACGGCTTGTTCCCTCTTTGCCTAATTATTTCCTGGGTGGTAAAGATTCAAAAATAACTTTGCGAAACTTCCAGAGCTTCTAATGAAAGGGAATTTAAACAGTTCACTTCAGATTACCTCCAAAAAGAAATTCTTCTGGATATGAGTGAATGTAGTTTCAAGTTAGTTCCTAATAAACAATTTACATGTAAGAAAGTGTAAAGAATTTACTCAAGCTAAGGCTAAAATTGTGTCAAGAGAATTTTTTCTGTATTGATGGAGAATAAAATGCAATTATTAAGTACCTCAATGTTTTGTAAATTAATTGTATTTTATCGTTGAAAAGTAAGGTAAAATCTCTCGTTTTTCTAAAGAATCCAGCTAAAAAAATAAAAAAAGATTTAAAGTATCAGTGTACCCTAAATTGAGCGATGAAACACGTGCACAATGTAAAACGATACTATATGATGGGTCAATTCGTGGTCCGGTTCAATCAACTAAAACAAGTCGTGGGTACTGTATTCTGTAATCCAGTGGGGAGTAGAAATATTCAGTTCCTAGTAGCTTCATGCTACAGAAACCGGGATAAATACCGGCCTATCAATCAATCAATCAATCAATCAATCAATCAATCAATCAATCAATCAATCAATCAATCAATCAATCAATATATCAATATATTTAACGCCGGATTGGTACGCTTAGCTAAAAAGCTAACGAAACGCCACGAAAAAACAGAAAGAAATTATACAAGCCTTTTATACGGATTTATAAATTTAGAATAAAGTACGACTAAGAACTAGCTGATGGGCCTCTTGGTTGGTACGTAGACTTTATCTTAGTAGAAACACCGAGGTATTTTTAAACAGGTAAGTATGATTCCAGTCAACTGTTACTTTAGATAACCGTTTATTCCTTGACGACCCAGTGTCCAGCCCAGTGTAAGTGCTGCGAAGAAGGAGACTTATTTTTTTGGTGAGCAGTGTTTGAACAGTAGTCAACGATTTAAGGTCGGCACACACGATGGGACTAGTCCCTGCGACTATTCCCTGCAAAAAGTCGCAGGGACTAGTCGCATCGTGTGAACTGG
>CBDDTI010000570.1:0-5732 GCA_965233585.1 bacterium | reverse complement strand
ATCGAATGGATTTAAAAAAAGTTTAGATAGAAATTTGTTTCAAATTTAAATACATTTTAGACATGAAGTTTAAATTTAAAAGCAAAGAAGTTTAAATCAAATAGAAATCATCAAGGATTAAATATTGCTACATATGGGCAGGCATAACCGTGGTGACCTATGTGCATACAAAAGTAAACAAAATGATCATTATAGTAGTGATTTATTAAAAGAGATTTTGTAGATAATTTCAAAATATATACAGCGACTGTTGCGGCAAGTTTAGGTGTTATCACTGGAGTCAAATAAAGGCGCTTTTGAAGTCCTCTTAAGTCGCCTAAAGTGGCATGTTTTGTCTGTCAAGTTTGCTAAATGTCGCCTTCAGTCGCGTTAACTAGCATCTTGAGGTGAGGTCCCAGAGTACGCCTGGTGCGTTCCGATTGCGTTACTTGTGTTTCTTGTAATTGCTTGCGTTTGGATTCACGTCAGAGGTACATGCGATACTTTGATTTTACTGTGAAGTGAGTAAACAAAATCTTTTAACACTGTCAGTGCACCATTTTGAGGACGTCAGACCAAATCAAAGTTGTTAGTATTTTCATGTAAACAAAAAAAGCAAAAAACATCTCCTTAGATCAATTTATCATGCCGAATTTGGTAAATATGCAACATTTCATAAGAATCTTTTGTAAATTTATGGATTATGGGACACTAAAATAGCCAATTTCTGCAACGAAATGTATGCAGGGGCAACCCACATTCGACTCTCGAATATTGAAAAAATATATCAATTGAACGATGAAATTATTTGGAGAAATGAATGGGGAGGTAAAATATTTTTTTCCCATGGCACCAAACACAGCAAAGGTGTTTGCATTCTAATTAATCCCTTGGTGCAAGAAAAAATCGATTACTCTTTTAGTGACAAATCCGGAAGAATTGTGTTCATTACTATAGTTATCAACTCTTTAATGTTATCGCTTTGTAATATTTACGCTTCAAACAATCAAGTTGAACAACTGGAATTCTTACAAGAGCTAAACAATTGCCTTTTTTACGATAACTGCAGAAATTCACGCGCGCTCATTGGCTAATTTTTATTGTCAATATACAAAAATTCACGCGACGCGTCAGCGAGCGAGAGCCGGCAATTCGACAATTTGTTATCGTAAAAAACAAATTGATGTCAGTTTTTAATGCGTCTGTCCTGTTATTGATCATGAATTTCGTCATAACATTGTCAAAGTAGTCTGCGGATCCACTCGGTTATCGCCTCATGGATCCACAGCTACTTTGACAATGTGATGACGAAATTCATGATCAATAACAGGACAGACGCATAAAAAACTTGATGTCAATTTGTTAAATAGACAAATCAGAACTGACTACACTGATCGTAGGTGGCGACTGGAATTGTGCTTTATCAAAGAATGACAAAATTGGAGGCAAGCCCTGGAAAGCAACTAATTATAGAAATTTAGTCCTGACTACTATGGATATACTTGATCTCGTGGACATTCAAAGAGAACGACATCCAAAATTGCGCAAGTATTCTTACGAATGAAAGGCTCTAAAAGTAAAATCCAGAATAGACTTTCTTTTGGTCGCCAAAAACTTCACACAATTTGTCAAAAAGAGTGAAATCTATCCTTCTATAGCGCCTGACCACAAAGCAATTTACATATCATTGTCTTTGTCTAACGAAACATCTAGAGGACGCTGCTGAACAATGAACACTATGTCAACAAAATACGTGAAGTAATATATCAAAAACGAGTGCGAGTGTTCCATCAGGGGTTCCAAACACTGAGAAAGTAATGAAAGCACGAGGCCGCAGACCGAGTGCTTTTATTGTTTCGAGGTGTTTGGAACCCCTGATGAAACACGAAGCACGAGTTTTTGATATGGCTTCTCAAATGAAACAATAGGAAATTATGCAGTGACATGTTTTCGCAAACGAAACAATAAGAAATTATGCAGTGTTAAATATTTCCCCTTTTCCGAAAGAACGCGATAGTATGCATGATTCATTAGCGTCCAACTACGAGCGAGGAAGGAGCGGCATGGTGTAGGAGCCAAAAATGGTTTACGAAGAAGAGAGTTGAGTCAAGAAAGTCGTATTCCCCGTCATCAAGGTATAAAACAAAATTAATACGCGTAAACCATTTTAACGAATAGCGAATTACTCGGTTAAAGAAAAATATCCATTCCTTCGGGAGGCTCGTTCAGATATTACCTGATTTACAATAGGTTTCGAAGCACTGGACTTATACATATTAAGGAAATCGCTATGCTCGAGTATGAATTTTTGGCAAAGCAAATTTGTCATTGAATTGGAGCAAAACGTAGGTAAAGAGATATCCACCGACAACTGTTTATGGAACAGTATTGAATATCGGATGCTATGTGTATTTAAAACAGTTTTAATTTCCATGAGTTGTGTAATCAATAAAAATCTGATTAAAATGCAAATGTTTGATCTCAGATGAAAAACATGTTTCATCTCAGATGAAAACCTGGTGGTGTTTCATCTGGTGTTTCATTGGGTATCGAGATTCATCCACCTGACTCAAATGGAGGTCATTTATTGGCTTTTGACTGCATGAATAATGAATGAGTTTGAGAAATATATTTTCAAACTTGTTCTTATTACTCCAAGTTAACTGACAAAGGGCTATTTTGGGAGATGCTTAAAATGAAAATAAGAGCAGCAACCATCTCTTTCAGCAAAGATTTAAGCAAAATCAACAAATTGTAGGGAAATGGAAATAACACGTCAACTCCAGGCGTTAGATGAGTTCATTTGTAATAATCTTCATGCTCCTGACATCGATCAGGTCTTAAACGAATTCGATGATCTCAAAACTGAACTTCAAACAATAGATACTAAGAAGGGAAAAGCAGCAATTTTTAGATTAAAGTGTAGATGGGTAGAAAAAGGTGAGCGCCCCACCAAATACTTTTTTAACTTAGAGAGAAGAAATTACAATAAAAAGACTATATCTGAACTATGGATGGAGAACGAAATGATTATTAAAAACGAGACCCAGGTTTTGGACGCTATTGAGAGTATTTTAAGGATTTATACACATCAGCAAGTAGCGCAACACAAGAGGAATACGATAGCTTTATTCAGGAATTCTGCCTTCCTAAGCTTTCTGACGATGAGCGAGATGAACTTGAAGGAATTTTAACGTACGACGAATGTAAACAGGTCTTAGAAACTTTTCAAAATGATAAGTCTCCAGGTGAGGATGGTTTTACGGTAGAATTTTATAAGTTTTTCTTCGAACTGCTAGGACATAACCTCGTCGAAAGCTTCAAGTCAATGAGGCTAACGAAGCAAATGAGCTCTCCATCTCTCAAAGAAGAGGCATCATTACTCTTATACCAAAGGAGGACGGCTCCTGCTAGATTTATCGAATTGGCGACCAATAATTTTACTTAACGTTGATTGCAAGATAGCAACTAAACCCATAGCTAAAAGAATAGAAGCTTCGCTGCCAAGTTAATAAACTCGGACCAAACCGGTTTTATTAAAGGGCGCTATATTGGGGAAAATATCAGGCTCATAATCGACATTTTGGAATATACTAAGACGCATAACATTCCAGGCATTCTAGTGTCTCTAGACTTTAGAAAAGCTTTTGTCTCCCTTGAATGGCCCTTTATAATAAGAATATTGGGGATCTTCAATTTTGGTACGAGTATTCAAAAATGGGTTCGACACCTTTTACACCAACATAGAGAGTGCAGCATTAAACAATGGTTTTTAAACAAATTGGTTTCGGCCGTCTAGAGGAGTCCGTCAGGGATGCCCACTATCCCCGTATTTATTTATTCTTTCAGCAGAAGTAATGGCCAATAAAATCCGACAAGACCTACACATCAAAGGAATTGAAATATTACGAAACGAACTGAGATTGAGCCAATATGCAGATGATACGAGTCTTTTTTGTGCTGACCTGGCCTCTGTAGAAAAGGCCCTCGAAATAGTTAATAATTTTGGTTTGCTAGCTGGCCTAAAATTAAACCGGAAAAAAACAAAAGCGATCTGGTTGGGAAAGCAAACCATTACAATTGAAATGGCTACGTAATCCGGTTAAAATTTTAGGAATTCATGTCTCGTACGACGAAAAGGGAAATAACCAACATAATTTCAACCACAAGTTACAGAAACTGCAAACGAATCTGGACCTATGGAGGGCACGTGACCTAACTCTATTTGGGAGGGTACTAATTATAAAATCGCTCGGTCTATCACAACTCGTTTATTCAGCATCAAATCTCAATGTCCCTCAAGAAATAACGCTAATAATCAAGACAAAACTGTTCAAATTTCTATGGAAAAACAAAAAAGACAAAATAAAAAGAGAAGGCCTTTATCAAGATAGAGATAAAGGGGGTATCCGCATGATTGAAGGGGGTATCCGCATGATTGAAGGGGGTATCCGCATGATTGAAGGGGGTATCCGCATGATTGACGTAGAAACTATGATTAAAGCACTGCGGTTAGCTTGGATTCCGAGACTTTTTGTACAAGGAAGGAAAAATTGGAAAACTATCCCAGGCTATTATTTAGGAAGATATAGAGGTTTGAACTTTCTTTTTAAGATGTAACTACAGCACAAAATATTTTGACGGTTTGCCATTTTTTTTATAAAGACATTAAAGTTTTTCAATGAATTGAAAACCCTGTATAATTACGATAGAGGACAGAATATGATCTTATTCAATAACAAAGAAATTCTCGTTGGAGGGAAGCCCATATTCATCAGGGAATGGCTTAACAACTTGTTGAAAAGCAATGGCCAGATTATGACCTACCAAGAATTCAAGAACAAATTCGCCTACAAAACGAACTTCCTCCAATTTTATCAAGTTGTAAGTGCAATTCCGAAGCATCTAGTCACGAAAGCGAAAAACACAGTACCACCAGAACGTGAACTATACATTGAGAACAGCTCCTTTTTCCAACTAGATGACCTGACAGCAATTCACTTAGGCAAAGCCAAAACCAAGGACTTCTACTGTTTACTTAAGGACGTTCGCGCCCATTGCTACTGCGCATCTCTAGTGTGCAGGCTATACATGGCGTGGCGTGCGCCACGTCATGTATTTCAAGCGCGCGCACCGAGTCGAAACTCAACAAAATATAGAGCTGATGACCTATGCGATAACTTGATCTGCGAATATTTTTGTTGGATGCTCGGTGACCCCCACTTATTTTTCGGCAGATCACTTCCTTTTCTGATTGCTGTGTTAAACACACGTAACTTAGATATAATTCTTCAAATTAAATATATGCCGATAGTAATGAGTCCGGCCAGAATCGTCTCGAGTGACTGGAAATCCTAGAAATGCTATGGTCTGTGATACGCCTTATCTTTCACACGAGTTTAGTGACCCCCGATTTTTTTACGTTTTTAATCTAATTTTATGATTTTTTACCTGCAGTCAAAGTTTTAAAAAAATCTGTTCGTGGGAACTTTTGGGCGCGAACGTCCTTAACAAAAAAATTCACACGAGTTGTCAAACTGGCCCAACAAAATGGAATTAAACCATGCACCTGGCTGGAGTGGCATGGAAAGGTTTTAACTCACTGGAAAACACTTGTAAGGAAGTAAAATTAAAAGAATTTCAATTCAAACTTATTCATAGAATTGTAGTAACAAAAAAGGAGCTGTTTCGATACGGAATTAAAACGGATGACGAATGCCTCTATTGTGGTGAACACGATTCAATTGATCACA
>CBDDTI010000569.1:25000-30565 GCA_965233585.1 bacterium | reverse complement strand
TCCTTCTGAATAGCGTGATTATTTAGGCCTATAAGATTTATTTTTAGCAGTTTATTTTTAGCAGTTTATTTTTAGCCCGCGTTTACTGTAATTGTTTTATCGTTGCTATACACCCCTTTACCGTTTTTTTCAAAATATCCTATAAGATTTAGTTTAGGAAGTTTACTGTCAATTGTTTTACCGTTGCTATACACCCCAGCCTATTATGACTTGTTACGGTTTTTTCAAAATTACTATAATACACCATGTATTCTTTCTTTTTGGCAATTGCCTGATGATTGCCTCGTAAGAGGCATGAAACTCAGAGTAGCAAATAAATGTTTTTGACCTAGTTCAAGTCTACGTTTCTATTCAAAGCTCTGGTAAATCCATTGAGCACTTTTTAGCTGATGATCAATTTTTATCACTTCATTTTATATATATATATATATATATATATATATATATATATATATATATATTTTTGTTTTTTTTTTTGTTTGTTTGTTTGATAACATTAGGAAGCAAATCTAAACTGAGTAAATTTAGGAAAGTGAGCCGTTTAATGTTCGTTTTAAATGGCGTGACAAGCTTAATACAATAGTTCCTCGGCGAATTGTGTATACTTTGTTGCATTAAACACAAATTTTGAAACGCAGTATGTTTCTTAGATAGCTTTAGTTAAACAGTGCTGAACAATGACATAAAACTAACCTGAGTATTCCAAGCACCAAACAGATCGCGTGCGGCACTTGTACTGCTCGCTGAGTTGCTGCAAAATTAAATTCATTAAATCAAAATAGAACATAAAAATATCAGGCTAAAGATTTTTCCGACTGTGAAAAGTTTAAGGCTATAAAACTCTTAGAACAGCTGCCAACAGTCCATTCATTTTGGGATAAACTTTTGATAAGGTTGCTAAAACCATGTTAATTTAACCAGCGGTATAAATGAAAACAGGTAATGATTCTCAATTTTCGATAATTACGTGCGAGGTACATGAATGCATTTTGTGTCGAAAAGTATTTTATCTGACAAGGAATATCAATTAAAAAAAAAAAAAAACAAAACGACAACATTTAACCGTGCTTTTAGGACGGTTCCTTTGTTCAGAACGATTTTGTACATATTTACGCTCCTATTCTTTCACCGGCGAAAAACGAACTCTTCGGTTGTTATACACTTAACTATATGAAAAAGCAGAACATAACTCCTGGAATACATAGAATCGGTTGTTCCGCATATAGACTCGAGCTTAGTTAAATGTAAGGCATAGCAAAGTCAAATGTTCACCCGTACTCACATTTCAACCAATTCCTCTGCGGTTTGTCGCGACCTACAAAGCAAATATGTTTTGTATAATAAGAGCATCATCCCAAACTCAATTTAACTGAAAAGAATGGTAACTACTACGTTTTTTTGCTCGTACCTTTTCTTAAATGGGCTCCGCGTATCATCCATCTTGCCCTCGAGGAATGCAGAGAAGGGAGAAGGAGGATTGATGTCAATCATACTTCCAGACTTGAAGCATTCATCTATTTTCCGGTTCCGGTTCCGGTTCCAGTTCCGGATTTCCTGGTCTTCCATACGCCCATTTTGACACCTCGGTAAAGATGTTGCTCACTGATCAAAACGTACAGAACTGATATCATAATTGCCCTTGCACGGTTTCCTTCAGAGATGCCGTAGCTTTACTTCGAGAAAGCTATGCGCTTGTCTAGTGAAATTCTAATGTTTCTTTCAGCCATCTGATCGACCTTATGTTTCTCAAGCTTGATGTATAGGCTTGTTCTTCCATTAGTCGTTTTGGTACCACATGATTCAAATGTGGCTGTTGACACGCAAGTTTGGTTTCGATCCTCCAGGTGGATCTCATCAGTTGCCGGTATTTCTAAAATACTCTGTACGTCTGAAGTTGCTAGCGCAACTCGTGCCTATGTGAGAATGTAACACATTTGCGGCTGGGCACAAACTTTTCGTGCGTGGTGTGTAATGAAGAATCGAAAAATGTGTCGTTTCAATTGACTAAAACTGCAAATGTTAATTTATGCAAAATTACAAAGTTCACGCGTACGTCATCAGTATGGAATTTTCGACGGCAAATCGCAGACGTCCTTCACGCGAAACGCCACTCGGGCCGGGAGCGAAGAAAGACGGCAGTTTTCGCAGGCTACCCAAAAAGAGAACATAGGACAAGTGGATTGTGTTGTTCCAGAAAATATCCATGATAACCCTCTCATGGAGGGTTTTTTTAGTTTGAACCCCCCACCCCTCCGGAAATTCCATTTTAGTGTCATACTTTTGTTAAAAAAATTGGGCTTTTGAAACCCCCCTCCCCCTTGGAATTTCCATTATCCTTCCTTGGGGTGGGCATGGATATTGTCTGGAACTACACATTTAAAATTGGGTTACTGTTGTTGTTTGCATTTTCAGAACCAAATCATGGCATTATTTTATTGCTTTAATTCGAATTTGTGATAGTATTAATTCTCCATTTTCCAATTGCTCATAATTCACTCTTACTATTTGTCCCCCAAATTTTGCCTGCTACTGTATTGTTCTGAAATGCTCTTGGGAGGCCTGCATATTCCCGAGGGCAATTTTCACGACAGTAGTTTTATGCAAAATTTGGGGGGCAAACAGAGTGAATTATGGGCAGTTGGAAAATAGAGAATAGTTGCTTAGTGAGTATTACACTAAAATTAAGTCCTGTTTGGGATATACTAGTTGATTGATAAATTATTTAGGGTTTTTTTTTTTAAGAAAAAGTTTGTGAAGCTGAGGAACTGATGTCATTGCAACTTAATATCAGAGTAGTGAACACCCCGCATAATTGTTCCCCTCCACGTTTGAAACTGGTGATATTTTAAATCTCTGTAGTGAATTTACCTGTTCTGTTTCATGATGCGGCCGCCAATCCAATTTCCCCACCAAAAAGATATTTTCAACAGTGGTCAAGGGGATACCGACAGAATTTCATTTAAATGTCTGTGACCTACAGTAAATGAATTGAACATAATTTATCCCTTGTCAAATCAAGAGTGCTTTGTCGAGGCCATCTGATAAAATGTATAAAAAAGGGTTTCACAACCTCATTTGAAACTTTACAAGAATAAATTATTATCGAAAATACCCAGTTCTTGTGAGAAATATCACTACACTAATCATCGTCCTCGTCAAGGTCAAATCCTGTGAAAGATCCATCTTTCCCAAGAGGGAATTGCTTCATTATTGCTGTGTAGGCACATGCCGGAAGGGAATCCGTTTATTTCCCAGGAACCCATACACAAAGCGGGAAAACTCTCGGTAGGCAACACTGCGTAGGTAAATGGTGGAACAGAGAATTAACCCTGAAGTGTAAATTTAAGTGCTAATTTAACCTATAAATAACCCACTGGGCGTTACCCTAGTAAAGGGAATCAGGGAACCACACGAGGTAAAGAAAGAATCTTTTGACCTCGGTGGGAATCGAACCTACGACCTCGGGATTAGATCTATCGTTACTCTGCCGACTGAGGTACGAGGTCGGACAGAGAAAGTCGGGGACGATACTTTCTCTTCGCCGCGACTCACCACCTAAATCGTCCCTGACTTTCTCTATCCGACCTCGTAGCTCAGTCGGTAGAATAACAATAGATCTAATCTGGAGATCGTGGGTTCGATTCCTACCGAAGTCAAAAGATTCTTTCTTTATCTCGTGTGGTTCCCTGATTCCCTTTACTAGGGCTAACGCCCAGTGGGCTATTAATGGGTTAAATTAGCACTTAAATTTAAACTTCAGAGTTAATTCTCTGTTCCACCATTTGTGTTCTTAGTGCTACGCGGCACAACATTCATATGTTTCCTTACTTTCTCTTCGCGGCGACTCACCACCTAAATCGTCCCTGACTTTCTCTGTCCGACCTCGTAGCTCAGTGGGCAGAGTAACGGTAGATCTAATCCGGAGGTCTTGGGTTCGATTCCCTCCGAGGTCAAAAGGTTATTTCTTTACCTCGTGTGGTTCCCTTATTCCCTTTACTAGGGCTAACGCCCAGTGGGCTATTAATGGGTTAAATTAGCACTTAAATTTAAACTTCAGAGTTAATTCTCTGTTCCACCATTTGTGTTCTTAGTGCTACGCGGCACAACATTCATATGTTTCCTTACTTTCTCTTTGCCGCGACTCACCACCTAAATCGTCCCTGACTTTCTCTGTCCGACCTCGTAGCTCAGTGGGCAGAGTAACGGTAGATCTAATCCGGCGGTCGTGGGTTCGATTCCCACCGAGGTCAAAAGATTCTTTCTTCACCTTGTGTGGTTCCCTGATTCCCTTTACTAGGGCTAACGCCCAGTGGGTTATTTATGGGTTAAATTGACACTTAAATTTACACTTTAGAGTTAATTCTCTGTTCCACCATTTGTGTTCTTAGTGCTATGCGGCACAACATTCATATGTACCCTTACTTTCTCTTCGCTGCGACTTACCACCTAAATCGTCCCCGACTTTCTTTGCCCGACCTCGTAGCTCAGTAGGCAGAGTAACGGTAGATCTATTCCGGAGGTTGTGGGTTCGATTCCCACCGAAGTCAAAAGATTCTTTCTTTATCTTTGTGGTTCCCTGATTCCCTTTACTAGGGCTAACTCTCAGTAGGTTATTCGTGGGTTAAATTAGCACTTAAATTTACACTTCAGAGTTAATTCTCTGTTCCATCACTTGAGTTCATAGTGCTACGCGGCACAACATTCATACGTACCCTTACTTTCTTTTTGCCGCGACTCACCACCTATATCGTTCCCGACTTTCTGTGTCCGACCTCGTAGCTCAGTGGGCAGAGTAACGGTAGATCTAATCCGGAGGTCGTGGGTTCGACTCCCACCAAGGCCATAAAGATTCTTTCTTTACCTCGTGTGGTTCCCTGATTCCCTTTACTAGGACTAACGCCCAGTGGGTTATTTATGGGTTAAATTAGCACTTAAATTTACACTTCAGAGTTAATTCTCTTATCCATTATTTGTGTTCTTAGTGCTACGCGGCACAACATTCATATGTACCCTTACTTTCTCTTCGCCGCGACTCACCACCTAAATCGTCCCCGACTTTCTCTGTCCGACCTCGTAGCTCAGTGGGCAGAGTAACGGTAGATCTAGTCCGGAGGTCGTGGGTTCGATTCCCACCGAGGTCAAAAGATTCTTTCTCTACCTCGTGCGGTTCCCAGATTCCCTTTACTAGGGCTAACGCCCAGTGGGTTATTCATGGGTTAGATTAGCACTTAAATTTACACTTTAGAGTTAATTCTCTGTTCCACTATTTGTGTTCATAGTGCTACGCGGCGCAACATTCATATGAACACTGCGTAGGTAACTGCAAGAGAAGAATGGTAAAAACAATAATTATTATTAGTCTTTTCATTCAAACTTTTTTTTTACCAACGTCATTTACTTAACTTAACTTCTTTATTTTCAAATGGCAATAAAACATGTGGAAAAAAAAAAATAAAAAAACTTTTAGGAGTCATTATTTGTGAATTCTGCTCCCCAGCCACACTCGGTCACTGTATGTCCATCAATCAACTGTTCAGATAACCCCTGTACACAAAACGGGATTTG
>CBDDTI010000569.1:10000-20000 GCA_965233585.1 bacterium | reverse complement strand
AGAATAAGTTCCCAGGGGCTGTTCAGCTCTTAAAGTAAACTTTTGCCCGAAAATATCGCATCGTCCCGGCTAGTAGCCCCTGGGTTTCCGAGGATGCTAATAAAAAGACAGATATCAGTTAAATGCAATTTTATTAAATCAAACAAGCTGAGTACAAAAAAGGTACTGCAAAATCAGGCTGAAAATATATTTTGTAAAACAAAACCAACGTACAACGAAGGATTCAGTAGCAAGAAACATCAACAATTAATGCTTAAGCCGAGTGATTTAGCTACTTAATAGGCAACATGGATAACAAAGGTGACCTGCATAATAAAGCAGCAAAAAATATATCATTACTGTCAACGTCACTTGTTTACCAATTTGGAGATCTCTCGTTGCTGTTTAGAAACGCTCTTGCTCCATTTCCTTTAATTTTAGCTCTTGTTTCCTTTGAGCTCTTTCTCCGATTCTTCTCTTAAGAACTGTATGGAGTCGATGCCTCCTCTTCTCTTTCTCTTCCCGGGCTCCTGTTGACCTTCTCTCGCTTTAGTTTGCCCGAAGCTCTCCATTGCTTTTTGGCGTATTTCTTGGGCTTTGAGTTTGTTTGCTTCGGCCTTAGCTTGCTTCGAGTCCATGACTTCCGCCGGCAGAGATTCTTCCAGTGCACAAATGTCCTTGAGAGCTTGTTCAAGTTCTGAGGTAGCCTGCGTAGCAAGCGTTTCTGTGCGGTTCGGGAGCAAAGAATTTCAGAGCGATAAATGAAGCGATTTAAGGTGGGGGGAGGGGGAGGGGAAGGAAGGAAACGCCCGCAGACAAACCCCTGGATTTTGAAAACCGCCCACACGCACACTGAGATGTCACGCTGTCATAAATTAACGAATTAAATGTTCGGCCTTCCGTAGCGGAAGTGAACTTTGAACCAAAACAAACGTTAACCTGTCAAAATATACCTGAAACAAAGAGCGTACGACGGAGAAATTTCAATGACTCCGGCCGACTAATGCAGGCTTTCAAAGTTAAATTTGGTAATTTATAATCGAGCTATATTTCTACTAAATGGACCGCAAGGGTGAAGTTTTAGCACAAATCTGTGAGAAGTATTCAAATGGCGTTTGTATAATGCAATCAAAACTGGCATGCCGCGGCTCACGATAACGAATCATTCAAAATTGTACCCAAAGGTTCTAAATTCTCTCAACAAAAATGCTTCTAATGAAATGTCAGATTACGTACATGATAAAATCCGCAAGCATGCCATGAAACAAGCTAGGCGAAATCTCTCAGTTTTCCCACGCAGTAGTGCGAAATTTCTGTCCCGGCGTGGTTTATTATCTCGTCCTTGGCGCAAGTCGACATTCATGAAAGTGATATTAATATTTAAGGAACAGCTGCAAAATTGTGTCGCAATTGCATCTGCAGTAATAGTCAGGTTTCGAAATACCAAAGCGTTGGCATTGCGCTACAGCATTTCTACCGTACTATCGAACGACTAAATATCGACTAAATACTCGTTCCGTGAGAAAAGTATAACGCTTTTTGTAAACAAGTTTCGAACGTTCTTTCCGGCACTCGGAGCTTTAAGACCTTTGATCGACACATGTCAATAATGTTTGACTAGCCCAGGCAATCACAAGCTCCGTTCGCTGGCGAACGGAGGTTTTCAAAATCAAGGGGTTTGTCCGCAAGCGTTTCCTTCCCTCCCCTCCCCCACCCCCTCCTTCCTATTTTTTGCTCTTGCCCCATTTTTCTCGCTGGCAAAACGCCGAAATTCTTTGCTTCACGGAAACGCTTGCTACGCAGGCTAGTTCTGAGGCCGGTTCTAGAACAATTCCCGACGCCTATTCCTTGTCTTGAATTTTACGCTTGAACTTTTGATTAATTTAAATCGCTCTCTGACTGATCGCTTGTTCACACGGAATTTTAAAGTCTGACTTTTATTCAATCGATTAGCAATCTCGTCCCAAATTTTCCCTCTCTCGACAGTTCTTTCTTTGAACTTGAAGGGTTGAGAAACGAGTATCTCACGGCAGAAAAGGACGTCGTGCTCTTCCCTCCATTTCATGTCGCTTCTATCTGTAAACACAAACAACGCAATTTTTGAATCCTATTAAAATCACAATTGGCAAAAACGTTGACGCTTATGGACGAACGTTTATGGTGAATAACATAAATTTGATTTACGGCATACATGGAGTGAGTAAAATAATTGTGGAAACACAAGCAAGAAAATTCAATTTCACACAAGTGTTTAGTTGACATACTCTCCATCAAGTACAGCAAACAAACACTCATTCTCGACGGCATTTTTCTCTTCAAATTTTTTTTAAGTTTTGCATATCAAAACAAGAAATAATAGTAAGAACAGCCTTGTCAATTGAAAAATAATGAATTTTAAAAGAAGAGGCTTTTTGCAACAGTTGGTCACGTGACGTGCTTTTCAAGAACACGCTGACTAACCATTGGTAATGCATAATTTTATCAGAAATGGAAAGAACAGTTCCAAATAAGCTTACATGCAAATTTTCAGGTTTATATCTTTTAAGGGGGAATTTTTATGAACGTTAGAAATTAGAAGGATTTGTATAAGAAGAAGTCGCTTTGCCCTCCAGTCACGCTCCAGTTGTTTTCCATACAAATCCTTGTAATTTTGCAAGTTTTCAAGCTGCCATAAAGTCTTTGCCTTTCGATGTAAGGGCCCAGAAATTTCATTCATCCTAATATTTTACCCCTCTTTCTGTCTTTCCAATAGTTATTTGCCAGCAGCTCCTTTTGGTAGTGATTAATAACAGAAAAGGTTTCTGGAGGGCAAAGCTTCCTCGCTTCCATACAAAACCTTCTAATTTTTGCAATATTCAAATCGTCATAAAATCTCAACCTTACACGGCATTGGTCTGAAAATTGGTGTCCTGGCTATTTAAAACATACTCTTTCCAGCTCTGAAATTCATTTAGCTGGAGCTAAAAGTTTAAAAATAATCGGTCACATGACCAACTGTTGCAAAAGGCCTATTCGCGACAAATGTACTTACGTTCACTTGCGGACGGCAAAATCCTCGACAACACGTGTTGTGCAGACATGCGCAATACAGTCTACACGTGTAAAATTACTTCCGGTCAGCCGTTCCCTAAAACAGCCGTCCAGGTACTGTATCTTGAAGTTCCTATTGAATTGGCATACGCGCTGTCTACAAACTATTCTTAAAAAAAATCTAACAAGCGATTTGAATGTGAAAGAGCGATTCACTCAGGTACTAGACAAAGAAGAATGTGTTAAAGAACAGGTTAATTTCGAACCTCTTTGTGTTAGTTGAGGGTCTCAATGGGGTCAACCGTTAGCCGTAAAACAGCCAAAAATTTAGCCGTTAGGCGTAAAAATGAAAGAATTTTAACCGTTAGCCGTAAAAAATGTTAACCGCAAAAAAATCTAACCACAAAATAAGGTGTCGAGATCTTTTGTTGACTTTGATGTGTTATGCATTTATGTTCTCTGGGAATCTGCCGTCGTATTGGGAGCAGCAAATACATGCATGTTGTAATTTGTAGGGAGAATTACAATCGAAACCGGAAAGTAAAAACTCTTATTCTTCGGCCATTTCAGCTTCAACAGAAATAATACACAAACTGCGGTGACAAACATGACAAAACAACGCATGTTGTGAAACTTTGATTAATGACTTAACGTTTCGTATGCCTCAACATATATCCTCAGAAGTGACGGTTGGATAAAATACAACAAGATTTAAATGCTAAAGCGAAAGACTGGGACCTAATTAAGACAATGGTGAAAAACTGATAAAAAACAGACCGATCAAAATCTGCTGGAAAATATAGAGAAGGCTGGTAAAGAAAAGGTTTCTCACTACCCACATTTTCATTTAAAGAAGGTTTTAAATCCTTCATCAAGAAAGACAAATGTCAAACATCAGCCATTGCGGATCACATTACTTCAACTGGACACAATATTAAGTGGGATCATTTTGAAATTCTAGCTACCGGGTGTTCTGATATTCACTGTAGAATTAAAGAGTCTTTATTGATTAAGGATTTAAAACCTTCTTTAAATGAAAATGTGGGTAGTGAGAAACTTTTTCTGTACTAGCCTTCTTTATATTTTCCAGCAGATTTTGATAGGTCTGTTTTTTTTATCAGTTTTTCACCATTGTCTTAATTAGGTTCCAGTCTTTCGCTTTAGCATTTAAATCTTGTTGTATTTTATCCAACTGTCACTTCCGAGGATGTATGTTGAGGCATACGAAACCGGAAAGTGTCCGCATAATTTGTCGCATAGCCCATTGCAGAAACGTGAGAGGACTGGGACGAGTTTCTTATATTGATTAGATTGAAAATCTAAACATTTCAACTTACATGTTACTGAATGAAAAGCCACCCAGCCAAGTTTAGAGTTTTCAGCGGAAAATTGTTCAAATGGGAGCCTCGCAAAAGTTGCAAAATTCCATACAAATCCTTATAATTTTGTGGCTTGTCTACCCAATCCATACAAACTCTCTATTTTAGGTGATATTTGAAGAGCTATCATTTTGCCATTTTCCTCCTCTAAATACTTCTATTCTTGGTAAAGACTCGCAACTTTAGTTGATCTTCCATTTGAATATCTTAGTTCTTCAAACAAACGAAAAACAACCATACTCTTTCCCAGTCCTCTCACGTTTCTGCAATTGCCTATGGATGTCGTTGCGCGAGTTGACAGACGTTTTGGCAGCTCTACTATTTTACGAATTTCTGCTTTCCTTTCATCCTGACTGGTTGATGGCTGTATTGAAAGCAATAGTAAGTCTCTATCGCGCTGGAGAAGAGAAGCCTACAGAAAGATATAAGACCAGGTTTAAAGTCGAGGAAGACAATAAATTATTTTCGTCGTTCCAAAAACAGATATTATCGAGTTAATTGGTCTTAACGAGAGGCGTGCAAAATGGTAAGCCAGGCCGTACAAACCTGTTAATTAAGGCCTTATGATTCATATAGAATTGTTTCCATTTACAAACAAACAAACAAACAAACAAACAAACAAACAAACAAACAAACAAACACGTACAATTAAATATACTTGTGACACAGGTTACATGAACATGGATCTGTTTTTTTAAATTTTAACAACTCCTGTTAACCGTAATGGAAAATAATTAACCGTTAGCCGTAAAAAATTCAAAAAATTAACCGTTAGCCGTGAAAAACCCAAAATATTAACCGTTAACCGTAAAAACCACTACCCCATTGAGACCCTCTTAGTTGCATTTATTTCAACAGTTAAATTCTCTAACATTGATTTTCCGTTGTGAAATTTCGTGCGATGTCTGAAGTTCAAACAAAACCAATTTCTGTCAGACGTTCCGTATTAAGGGCGACTTGCTGTAAAGATCACCTATACCTATGCAAGATAGAAAAAAATTGATTTTCTGAAAATTTGTCAGGAAGAAGGTTTTTACTAACTTGTTTCAAAACTGTAACTTTTAGGTTGTTTGGATTTTTATTTTCCTCTCCAGACCGCCCTTTATATTTTGCCCGTGAAAGAGCCAAACTCGGCCCTGAAATTGTACTTTTTGCGAAGGCTGGCAAGCCAAAATATTGTGCGTGGCTGGAAAAGCTAACCCATATTATTAAAATATAATGTTTCAGTGTTACATTTACATGTAATTTGAACCTGAATTTTTAACAAATTTTCAAAATTATACGCGACAGCGATGTCGCGTCGCGTCCAAGTTTAGGTCAAATTCGAGGACCAAAAAGTCATTTTGGTACATGAATTTACCTCCCAAAACTATTTTTCTGGATAAAAGTATCACTTCATCTTGCTTTTTTCGCAAATCTAGCTTGGGTAAATAAAACGCAAAAATTTGACAGCGTCTTGAAACCAAGCACTTGAGCTAATCGCTTGACATTTTGACCTTTCACGCCGCGATTGTTATCTCGAACGTTGACCCTGAAATGTTTGTTTGTGGGTCTCAATCCGGTTAAATAATTGTTATAAGCCTCCAGATATCAGTCATAGTAATTTAAAGACAGTTTCTAGCCGCAAACGAGCATCTTGAATACCAAGGTCGCGTGAGAGCGGTGGCCTTGTTTATTTATCTTAATTGTTACTTTTTCTTTGGTTGTCTTTTTGTTTTTTGTAATTGTTTGTTCTGTTGCTTTTTTTTTAATATATAAGTTTTATTACATTTATGCCATTTGCTTTCTCATACCCAATAGTTTTCTGTGCTTTAATACCGCTTGTCAACGAGCATGCCTCGGGATAACAGGTGTGCCCTCCCTGGTATCAAATTTCGCAAAACGTACGCACACACATGTTTTGAATTAATAATTAACTCTGACCTGTCTTGTTTTAGCGCGATTAATATTTTCTCTTATTATATGGCTCTGTCTCACAAGGACTGGGAACTACTAAATTCACGAATTTGATTGGCTGAAATGGATATTGATCGCGGTCTAGATTTTCCGATCTAGACCGGCATCTAGACCGGTATCTAGACCGGTAATGGTTTGAAGTGAAAAAGTTGCAAAATAAAATGCAAAATCATTGACTGTTATAATCTAACAATATTTATTTTGTAAGTGCCAAAAAGCTGATGAGATAAAAAAAAAAAAAGCAAAGAGGGCGAGAAAACTTCGGAAGAATTAAATTCGGCCCATCGCCATTCGCAAGCAAAATGTCAGTTACTACAAACCAGTTACATTAAACGAATTAAATTGTTCTTGTTTTCGCCATATAATAAACATCTTATTAACCGAGCTAAGTCGGTCTGTATGGGAGAATCTTGACCTCGGTCTTGTGTACAAACCTCATTGCGTTCGGTTTGTATTTACGACCTCGGTCAAGATTCTCCCATACCGACCTCCTGCTCGGTTAATAAGAGCTACATAAAAAGCGTTGTATCCCTTGGTCTTTCAAATTGACGTCGGATTTGTTTTTACTTGTAAATAACATACGTAACTGGAGAATCCTGCGTCTCCATTAAAATTAGAAATTCTAAGTTAATTTCTTCATGTGGTTTTGCACACTTGTCGGGGGATCGTGTTGATCAAGGGCAGACCATCCCGCAAATGTCCAGTGTGTGGTTTTGGGAAGCTGTAGAAAGAGTACTCAAAGCCACCTTCGAAATTTTCTGTATTTGAAGACTCTGCCTTAGACTGTGAATCGAAGAATCTCCCACGAGCCACATATATGAGCGCCAACCCTCCTGGGCGTGTCACTGTAGACTCCTCGGGTACGTTCCTTACAAAACTAAGTTAGTCTCCAGAAAACGTTTTGTGAGGAATTAATTCAACAAAGAGATAGATTTGTTGACGAACCAAGTTAAGCTTTTTGGTTAGCTGAGTCAACAGAACGGGAACTTGATAGAATCTTATTAACATAAAATTCTTGGAAAATCAAATTGGGGTCTTTGAGAAACGTCTCGCTGGTTTTATGGCCAAGGAAAGAATTTTATGCCAGGGTGATTGGTTTCTTAATTTTGATGAAAAGTATGTTTGAAAGAGCTTTTTTGAAGAAAACTACTCATTTAGTTACGAGATACTCCTACGGGCTTATATCGAAGGAAAAGACGGTTAGGTTTCTATTGGAGGAATTACGTTCGGCTGTTAAGGGTTTTATGGAACGTTTAGTAGGAACGCGCGCAAGGGGTCTACACGCCCAGGAGGCGCTCATATGTAGCTAGTAAGAAATTCTAGACATGTTTACAACTGTGACATAGTTTTAGCCTCCACCTCTCAAGCAAAACACGTCAATAAACCCTGGTACAATCTGGCATGCAGCATGTTATAGTAGAGTAAATGGCTCCTTCTTAGATTTTAATTATCAGTTAAGTTATTATTATTACTATTATTATTGTTATTATTATTATTATTATTATTATTACTATTATTGTTGTTATTGTTATTATTGTTATTGTTAGTATCTATTTTATGTTTTAATTAATTTTATAAACTTACGAGACGCCATGAGAACTAACACACCAGTGGAGTGGAATAGCTGTCTGGACTGCGAGATTGTAATTCCGCTCTCCTTTCACAGAAATCGGAGCAGCACAGTTTCTTTTATTAGATCGCCATGTGATACCGAAAGACTTACGATGTCTTGGACCACTTGTCGGCTGAAAATGTGACTTGCCCATATCAAACACCCCCTGTAAGATGAAAGTAAAAGACCAAAACTACCAACTGTATCATGACCTTCTGTATCTACCAAATTTTGCAAGGCTAGAGAAGTTTTATTATGTACACGCTTTTCAATTACCTACCCTCTCTTCAACGTCCCCCTTTCCCCGGGGGAGTGCATTCTTCATTATTCTCTAGTTTTGAGGATCTAACTTTTCTGACTATGACAGATAAACTTGTCTTCGCCTACATACTCTGGCATACATTATGACATTCCAGGCAGCTTCATGATTTTTGCGTGACAATCATACCTAGTGTGTGACAATAGTGCATGATGCGTGACTTTTGACAGGTGTATCACAGCCAGCATGCACAGCCACCTATTGCGAGGTGTGGCCCAGCGGGGCTCTCGCATTGAAGGTTTAGGGTGCAGATTATAACACTATTTACAAAAATCAAAATCACTTTGCGCGTGGCTTACAATACAAGTGATACGGCAATAAAAGTGAGATATACTCTTTTACCTGCCGTTCAAGCAAGAGCTTCGATTCACAGTCTGCGGCAGAGTCTTCAAATACAGAAAATTTATAAGGTGGCCTTGAGTACTCTTTCCACAGCTTCCCACAACCACACACTGGACATTTGCGGGATTGTCTGCACTTGATCCACACGATCCCCCGACAAGTGTGCAAAACCACATGAAGCCATTAAATTACAATTTCTAACTTAATGGAGACGCAGGATTCTCCAGTTACGTATGTTATTTACAAATAAAAACAAATCCGACGTTAATTCGAAAGACCAAAGGATACAACGCTTTTTACGGGAAAATATTAATCGCGCTAAAACAAGACAGGTCAGAGTTAATTCAAAACATGTGTGTGTGTACGTTTTGCGAAATTTGATACCAGGGAGGGCACACCTGTTATCCCGAGGCATGCTAGTTGACAAGCGGTATTAAAGCACAGAAAATTAGGCAACAGAGCAAACAATTACAGAAAACAAACAGACAACCAAACAAATAGTAACAATTAAGATAAATAAACAAGGCTACCGCTCTCACACGACCTTGGTATTCCTGTGTCTGTGATTGTGTTTGTAGCCTGGCAACCGTCGAGAGTGTTTCGAACAAGCAGCAATGTTACCATTTCTTATCACGATAAGCGAGATCAAGGTAAGAAATAACTCCAAGTATCTAGTAAACTATTTATTCTTCTAGTTTTCCTCAAGTTTTTTTCCCGATAACTATCTATAAACCGACATTTTTGTCTCGTGCATTGTCTGTGCTCGCTAACCGCCACATGTTTAGGCTTAATTAATTATTCAAAATTACCTTTGCTTAAGATGCTCGTTTGCGGCTAGAACCTGTCTTTAAATTGCTATGACTGATATCTGGAGGCTTATAACAATTATTTAACTGGATTGAGACCCACAAACAAACATTTCAGGGTCAACGTTCGAGATAACAATCGCGGCGTGAAAGGTCAAAATGTCAAGCGATTAGCTCAAGTGCTTGGTTTCAAGACGCTGTCAAATTTTTGCGTTTTATTTACCCAAGCTAGATTTGCGAAAAAAGCAAGATGAAGTGATACTTTTATCCAGAAAAATAGTTTTGGGAGGTAAATTCATGTACCAAAATGACTTTTTGGTCCACGAATTTGACCTAAATTTGGACGCGACGCGACATCGTCGTCGCGTATAATTTTGAAAATTTGTTAAAAATTCAGGTTCAAATTACATGTAAATGTGACACTGAAACACTATATTTTAATAATATGGGTTAGCTTTTCCAGCCACGCACAATATTTTGGCTTGCCAGCCTTCGCAAAAAGTACAATTTCAGGGCCGAGTTTGGCTCTTTCACGGGTAAAATGGAGAGGAAAATAAACATAGGCACGCAAGGCGTG
>CBDDTI010000569.1:5000-7500 GCA_965233585.1 bacterium | reverse complement strand
GAGTTTGTACACCATTTTCCAGTTAATGGAATTAAAACAGGTAATTTGGCAGTCAGTAAGCCATTTGTTTTGAGTTTTACTAGGGCTAGTCTGTTTAGAGTTGACGCATTTCTGATAAACCATTATGTTTGTTTTGGTAACGCTTAGAAAGACATCAATGAAGGGTTCATAGTTTCCTTTTGGAGGGGGCTGTGTTTTAATCGTATTTTGCAGGTCTTTTATAGATGATATAACACCATAAAAGATGAGAAAGTTCGTTTTGATATCAAAGCGCTCCTTAAATTCAGTACAGGATAGAAATTTGCTTTTGTCTGTCATCAAGTGCCTGACCATTTGAATTCCCTTAGCGGACCATGATTTGTAATAAATTGGCTTCTTCCCAACCTTTACGAGAGAGTTGTGCCATAAGTTTAATGACAAAAAGTGTTCCATGGATTTTACAGTATCTTCAAAACTCAGTTCTGTCCATATTTGGACAATTTCAGTAATGAAAGGGTCGGGCACATTGATGTATTTAGAAACGTCCTTCCTGTCGAGGTTGCCTCTGAAGAACTCTGCTCCACCATAATCTTCCAATTGAAAGTCAAACAGCAGTTTCCATTTTCCACTATTATTCTCGTTTAAATATTTTCTCACCCAGGATAATTTAAGTGCTTTATTAAAGGAATTTAGATCCAGCATCCTAAGTCCCCCATTTTCATAGTCACTAATCATAATGCTTCTCTTTATTTTGTCTCCCTTACCATCCCAAAGAAATTTATAGAAAATATTATCTCGTCCAACATATGATCTCGTCCAACACCTGTTGATTGGTTGGTAAGGGAGAGAGCATATAAACAAGCTGAGAGGCGATTAGGCTTTTAAGCACAACAATTTTTCCCAAGAGGGTTAGGCGGCGGTATTCCCTTATCATTATACTGCGCCAAAGGCGCGAGAAACACTAATACAACAGCAAGTGTTAATACCAAGTGTTTATTTCGCATCTGCAACTTGCAGCCAGAAATTCTGGATAGCAGCACTGATTGGTCAACTTACATAGTATGCAGAGCGATCTAACAGTTACCTTCATTTTCCGTGGGGAAGATGAGAAAAACCGAAAACTGCATATTATTACAAACTTTTAACATCGATGACAACAGTATTTCACTTAGCGCGATTAACCAAAACCGGAAACCGCACATGAAAAGTCTGTAGCATCCAAGGTTTGACCAAACGTGCAGACCAGGAAATAAGACACAGGATATCAATTGAGTGACTGAACTGACATTATTAATTCGTTCGAAATTTTCGCTTCGGCTAAATTGTTATGAAATGTAAGGTAAAAGTCGATAACAAGACATTCCGTAGAGCTTTTACGGTAATTATCCGAAGAACTCTTTATTATGAGAATTCGGTATATCCATGTAGAATATGGTTAGCTAAGACTTGCTTCTGTTTATGTTAAAAATTGAAACCACGAGTGGCCCAAGGAACAAATTCCATTCCATTCCGACGGAATCATTTGCGGTTTACAGCCGGGATCACTTGCGGTCTAATTTGGGGATCTTTACCGGTCTGGGGATTATTTGCGGTCGGGGATCATTTGCGGCGCTGTACAGTAGTGACGATTTGTCAGCTCTAATTGAATTTACTCCCTTGTGAAAAACAGAAGTGTCAAGTTACCATTGCTAACTAAAAAGAGTAAACATCTCGGGGAAACAAGTGCTCGCGATTCATCGCCTCTAACTAAATTTACACCCTTGTGAAAAACAAGGGTGTCAAGTTACCCTCTGTAACAAAAACTAAAAATATCTCGTTACATTTGCATACAATAACAAAACAATTGCCCCTTCCAAATATTTTGTAAACGTTAAAACTAGAAGCGACGATTCGTGACCTCTATTTGAATTTACTCGTTGTGAAAATCAACAGTATGAAGTTACCATCTGTAACCTGAAAAAAAAGATCTCTTTCCATTTGTTTACTACCATCTCATGAGCTACTTCAAAACGCAAAACTCATCTCGTTCATAACTAGCCATACCCTGCGAGCAGAGTCTCCTTCGATCGTCCTAGAAAGAACGATTGTGCTAGGAAGATCGAAGGAGACTCTGCTCGCAGGGTAAACTAGCCACCATTACACTGAAACAACTCAATGTCTGTTATGTAACAGTCACAATCCCCTCCAAACCGGACTAAAAATCACAAACCGGCAACATGCCCGTCAGTCTTTATTATTCAAGCACCAAAGTTTTTGTACTTCATACAATCATAGAGCCTTAGAGCTCCCAAAACTTCATATACCCCACTTAAGTTATCTTAAACAAGAAATTTTCTTTTTCTTCTTCAATTGATAAAGCGAAAACCCTGATAACATTGACGAGATTAAGTTTTATTTATAACGTATCTTCTCATACAGTTCTCATCGCAGTAGAAACAAGAACATTATAAATGTAAAATTGTCACAGAATAATTTCTCTTTGTTCTGTTGACGAAATTAATCGTAGTCTCTTCGCTTTTAA
>CBDDTI010000568.1:0-4159 GCA_965233585.1 bacterium | reverse complement strand
GTGTTAAGTGTCAATACCAGTTCACATGTCCCCATGTGAATTCATCATCCACAATCACAACACCAAAACGGCATGTTAACATCACGGGACATTTTTCCTGCATCACGGAACACGTGGTTTATTGCTTGTCTTGCACGAAATGTCCATCGACAGTTTATATTGGAGAGACTGGACGCAGGTTGGCGGACCGCTTTCGGGAACACCGCAGAGATGTGATCAACGGGAGGAATGACCTTCCGGTACCTGCCCACTTCAATTCAACAAACCACACACTGGATGACATGAAGGTAGCGGTATTAAAAGCAGGCCTAGCCAACCAGGACTAAAGAAAGAAGCAGGAGATGAGGCTGATATTTAAATGTGGGACTATGAGTCCTAGTGGCCTTAACCAGGACTTTAGTTTCACGTGAATCATTTTTTGCTTACTCGCACGCCGGCGCGCGCTATCTCACGTGGCACGCGCGCGAGTGCGCAATCAGGCACGTGAGCTAATCATAACGAACTTTTTAACGGTATTTTAGTCTTGTACCCTGAAGAAGGCAGCATTGCCGAAACGTCGGTACGTTAAGAATTTCTATACAGCGTCAGTATTACAATTTTCAATTCGGCCAAAATACACCCTGTTGCGAAAATCATGATCCACTATCAAACTATTTTTCTTCTTCAAATATGTTCTTTATTAGATTGTTCTTAGCAAATACCTGCAAAAAAAAATCCGGTGTCACCTGCTCGTTTAAGAGTAAAGGAGAATATTCGCTATCGAGCTTAGTTTGAAGGAAATCTCTTACGTTTTGCACGTGCACGCGCCCGTGTGCGCGCGCTGATGACGCGAAGATCGTGCGCAGTAGGGATGCACAATGCAATACTAAGGAATTACCTTAATCACTGTCAAAACCATCACGAAACTAAATCTGGAACACAGCGATAACTTTGAAATGGAATTTTTTTAAAAAATAGCCCTCGTAGTTCACGTTCTTCAGACAACGCAGAATTTAGATAATTTCACGTCGTTGTTTTGTAGAGGACGGCAAAGAAATGTACAAAGAGTTAACGCACTTGCAGAACCATTGTTCTGCTCATTAAACCTTTTCTTTAGTGACGTTCCCGTTGCCGTCGTAGTTTTCTTAAACTCCCTAATGCGAGCTTAAAGGCAGCGCGATGGCGTTTGTTTGGGTGCCCTGGCCTCTCGTAATTCAAACTGAGAATTGGTCAGCCACTTCTTAATTTTCAGGCCCATTGATGATGCTATTTGCCATACGCTGTTGAAACTTTTTTCGTTCCAACACTGGCGTAGGGTCATGGTCATGTCGGCATTTCTACGAGCGGAGATGACGTCAACCGTCTTCCTCTGAAGATATCAACACAGACTACTCACGGTATTGCTCAGATCTCGTGACTCAGATCATCTGAGAGTCCCCAGACTCCAGTCGATAATCTACGATATCATGATTCTACAATGTTGTATAGCGAAATTGATTCTAATTAGTTCACAACACCTGCTAGTGCAGTGCAGTGCAGTACAGTACAGTGCCCCCCACCCCCACCCCCCCAAAACAAAAAACAAAAAAAAATAGAAATATGTATGACCAGAGGCTCGTCACGTTCTAGGCAACCGCTGTCTGTGAATTTAACTGGCTTTACAATGCCGACTTAGGTAAAAATAGAACATAAATAACTATTAAAAAAAGCCTGAAAACATCTTTAAAAACTGGCTCCCCTGGCCCCCTCGCCCTCCCCCCCCCCCCCCCCCCGGGCCCGTACGCCGGGAGCCACCACTCTTGTAGTGACGTTGCCTTGGGTATGGACTTTGTTGAACCATAGCCTTTCGTTCAACTTTGTTTGTCTTCTCAATCTCCTCAAGTCGCTTTGAGGTGTCACCACCAAAGAGGAATTGGTTGATGGGTCTTGATGGGCACTGATGGAGAGAAGAGTGAGTCGTCATTCAAGTCAGGTTTTATACACTCTGTACGTCTGGCATTGACCTCATAGCTGGCAAAACTCATTGTTTCAATTGTCTCCATACCATCATTTATAAGAGTGTCTAGTTTCCGTCTGCAAATCATCTAGATTGCTCTCTGGTGATTTGGTCAAGTCTGGCAACTTGTCTTTCAGATTTAATGCTTTATCTAGCATTTTGATAGAATTGTGACTGATTTGACAATGCAGGACTGAGCAGCTTGAGCCCTCGAGTCAAAAGACCTGGTTTGAGGCCTGAGCCTCTGCCAGATGAGCTCATCTACTTTAGTTGTAACTAGCGAATCACAGTTAGCAGGTCGAATTATGTGACTTAGCTTTTCCTTCAGTTTCTCCTCATCAGGTTTTTCCTTTCTGAACATCACCTGTTTAATCATTTTGGCCAGTTGTTCATTAATACCTCGATCAATTTTCTCCTGCATCTGCATTTTTTCTGCAATACTGTTGAGCACCGTTTGTTTGCTGGCCACCTCGTTAGAAGAAGTCAATTTTGACTTCTTGCTCGGTGGTTCGTCAGTGGTACCCCCATTGTTATCGATGTCTCCATCGTCTTCCGAGGCATCATCGCGCTCCTCGGTGTCTTGGACCCATATATCGGGATGAGTGAGTATTTCTTCTAGCTGGTCAAACTTCCCAGCCATAGTATCTTTCAATTCTGTAATTGACGCCGCTAGCATCGATCCGAATTTCAGAAGCTCACTGCCTTGGTTGCTGGCAGATTTTCCCGCCATTCCTTCCTCCGGGCTCTTACTCGGGCGCGGGCTAGGGTTTTCATCACAAATCTTGTGAGTCGGACCATCCTTATTGGCAACTGCACTGCCTGTGGTACTACCAGAATTCTTCTGGTTTTTACTTTTTTGTGCTGAAGAGTCGTTAGGCATTTTTCGTTCGCGTCTTGTTGGCAATGCCGCCACGAGCACGAGGTCAACTTTTCGCTGTGAGAATCGGCGAATTTCAAATCAGTAATATGGCTTTTCCCTCAACGAGGAACTTTTTAAATGCTTCTGCGAAGCAGTAACGCTTTGTGAGAGCCTTGTACAGACAACTAATTGTACAAAGAAAGGGAAAAATCCACGACTTTTCATAAGCTGTCACAAACGCAACCTTGAAGTACGTGTAACGTACCCCACTGAAGTACGCATGCGCACTGCAATCTCACATGATCCCTTAAGGTGGCCGAACACAGTTTTATCGCGCGCTTTTCCTGATGCAAATTAGCACGTGTACAAGGATTTCAAAAAAAATACCGTCAACAGAGCGATCATTTCATTTACTCAACACCCGCGCTATCTGTGTTACTTTTCTCTATAATTGCATGCAGCGTATTGATGGCTTTATTATTTTATTACAACGATATGTTACAAAAGGTAACGATGCAAAGAACCCAGCATTTTTAGCTTTTGTTTGTTCCCGAAAGAACCCAGTTAGATGCAACGCATGCGCAGTTGCTCAAAAAATTGAGACCGATTGCTTTAGCAGAAACGTGTCGTTTTCTAGCGATCCAGTCGTTAGGATTTCAAGAAATTTGGCAAAAAAATAGATCAGAGACCACGTGAATAATCTATCACGAAAAATCTGAATTTTGACATAGGGAATTTTTAATAATACAGGAAACGATTAACGGCGAATTACAGAAATCGCCTATGTCAAAATTTTATTAGAACGGTGTTGACAAAAGGGATTTAATGTCAACTCGTAGTGTGCAAAAGATGAAAACAATCTAACGACTGGATTTTTTTTAAATAAATAAAAACCATTAGTTAAGCCTTGTTTTTAACCAGCCCCGTGGCCATGGCAACAGCATGCACCCTTGTCAAAATGCGAGAACTATTACTTCTGTAATTAATCTTGACTCTTGCAGAAAATGGGCGCCAAAGCATAAATAGTTTAAAAGTTATGGAGAATTAGGCATAGGCTCTTGAAAACTGTGTTCGCCACCTTAAACAGATGACGTAGAAGAATCGTTGAGTATTGTGCTCCTTAGGGTGAATGCTAGTATGCTAGTCCACTATCGTAGGTTAGTTCCAACAATTTGTTGGGCTTGAAGTTGGGCATTTTGTTGAACGAGGAAAAAAGTATTACCCAACCCTTGAGTTCAGTAGACCCCCAGAAACCCCACATACACACTGACACGATCAACACCAAACCCATGAGTACACCGCTTCTATCACACAAGAAGAGTGAA
>CBDDTI010000567.1:0-6429 GCA_965233585.1 bacterium | reverse complement strand
AAACGGTCACATTCGTCTGAAGGTTATGTAGGCTACACACGCGGACATTTACACAATCGTGTAAAGGGACACAAACAACAGTCCTCGGCCATTGCCAGACACTGTAAGAACGCACACGGGACGATCCCTCGGGACCTGCTTAAACGCTTTGAGGTGCTCAAAAAATGTAAAAACAAATTTGACTGCTTAGTGTTTGAAATGTTATTTATAAGAACACTTAAGCCTAGCCTCAATGTGCAATCGGATTCCATTCGTGCTAAAGTATTTGTATAGCCAATTTCGCACGTGCTTACTATGTTAATTCTTAGCGTCAATCGTTTTTAATACTGTAATTTTAGCATCATAGAACATTTTTACCTTGATAATGGAGTGATGTCTACTCCGAAACGTCGGTTTAACTTGTTATCTCTAACTTTTATAGTTTTATGTAAATAAACGAAAGATGTAGAAATTGTAAGAGTAGAAAGCCGACTTATAAATTCTTAACTGGTGCGCACGTCTCTAGAATAGAATGTTGACAGACTCTGACGAGTTCACGTCCACTGCGATGTGTGAAAATGCTGAAGTTTTAGCTTAAATTTCATGATGTTTGGATGTAAACAAATCGATCGCAGCAGATATAAAATTCGCGTGTTCTACGCTCTAAACTCACCTTGCACCGAATGGCAGCAAACTGAAATTTCCAAATGTCTGCAAGAAAACAATATCGACAGATTAATACATACATGTATGACGCATCGCTGGTGATCGTGACTAAAGCACTTCTAAATTAGAACGTCACAATTAATCGTCCAGATTTCCAAACTTTCAAATTCTGCATTGACGACAACAGCAAGGGTTGTGAAAGCCAAGCACGATCTCGCTCACATCGTTTTACAGGTAAATCAAAGCAAATCATAATCACTAACCTGTCCCAACTGCAATCCACGCAAAAACAGGACGCCATCACAACAGTGTCACAACCTCGTGTTGTTCGTGGCGCAATGCACTCTGGTAGAAGGCGCAATGCATTCTGGTAAAAAGCTGCAAAGTATTCTGGTAAAAAGTGATGATTTCGAGAATTCGTTCTCCCTTTTATATATTCTTCTTAAATCCTGTTTATGTTGCTGCTCGCTCGCTACGCTCGCTCCGCAGCAATAAAAGGGAGAACGAATTCTCAAAATCATCACTTTTTACCAGAATGCTTTGTGGCTTTTTACCAGAATGCCTTGCGTCTTCTACCAGAGTGCATTGCGCCACGAACAACACGAGGTTGTGACACTGTTCTAACGGTGTTTTTTTTTTTTGCGTAGATTGCAGTTGAGACAGGTTAGTGGTTATGGTTTGCTTTGATTTACCTGTAAAACGATGTGAGCGAGGTCGTGCTTGGCTTTCACAACCCTTGCTGTTGTCGTCAATGCAGAATTTGAAAGTTTGGAAATCTGGACGATTAATTGTGACGTCCTAATTTAAAAGTGCTTCAGTCACGATCACCAGCGATGCGTCGTCATACATGTATGTATTAATCTGTCGATATTGTTTTCTTGCAGACAATTTGGAAATCTCAATTTGCTGCTATTCGGTGCAAGGTGAGTTTAGAGCGTAGAACACGCGAATTTTACATCTGCTGCGATCGATTTATTTACATCCAAACATCATGAAATTTAAGCTAAAACTTCAGTATTTTCACACATCGCAATAGACGCGAACTCGTCAGAGTCTGTCAACATTCGATTCTAGAGATATGTGCGTACCAGTTAAGAATTTATAAGTCGGCTTTCTACTCTTACAATTTCCACATCTTTCGTTTATTTGGATTTTGTAAAGAAGAGGGTGATGTGTATCGTTTTATGGTCACCATGTGCTTTTGATCACCAGCGATGCGTCATGTATGTATTAAGTTACGTTTCTGTCGTTGTTGATTTCTTGCAAACAATTATTCGGAAATCTCTATTTGCCGTCGTTTGTGCAAGGTGAGTTTAGAGCGTAGAACACACGAATTATATATCTGCTGCGATCGCTTTATTTACCTCCAAACATAAATTTAAGCTAAAACTTCAGCATTTTCACACATCGCAATAGACGCGAACTGGTCAGAATCTGTCAACATTCGACTCTAGAGACATGTGCGTACCAGTGAAGGATTTGTATGTCGGCTTTCAACTCTTACAATTTCCACATCTTTCGTTTATTTGGATTTGGTAAAGAGGAGGTTGATGTGTATCGTTTTATGTCCAAACAGTTCATTGCATTGTTTGCCGGTTTACTTGTCCTTTGCTCTATCCAGTTTGTTTCTCCCCCAAAAATGCGTGGTCTTATTTTGAGAAGAAAAACTGGTACCGTTTCTGTAAAAATTTTCACATTTCATGTACATTTAGCTTTCGAACGGCACATGGGAACCGAAGGACGTGAGCCTTTACTTTCGTGCAGTGTTTATTTTGTAAGAATTCCCCTGCCCTTCGAGCTGATTTTTTTTTCATCAATGTCCAAAAGACTATTGTTTTGATGTTATTCACCATGCTCTGAAGATTCAGAGAAAGACACTTGTTCAAACAAAATTAAAACAACATGTTATAACTGGTCTCTATTATTTGCTGCACATCAGTGCAGGCATTGTAAAAGACACAGTAGACTGATGAAGCAGATTATTTCTTCTTTACAATTCTCAGTCTCAATGTTTAGCCATTTGTAAATTATGTACTAGCTCTTGCAACAACTTCATGTTCTGTACAGTATGGTTATGAAATATTTATGTTGGAACTTAAATGCTACTGTGATAGCTAATGATCATCCTTTGACATAAAATCATGTAATCAGTCTTAAACTGTTGGCTTGCAAATGAAATATGCTATGAAAATTAATAGTTATTCACCTTTTCACAGATAAATTAAGATACAAAATGAACGGCAAGAGGATGGTGAGGGGTTTACTATACTAAATAAAGCCCACAACTGCACTCTCCCTGACCTCTAATGTAATCTTGTTTATTTATCTATTTCAGACCTTAAACTGCCACATTTGAGCCTTCAAGTGAGCCCCCTTGTCTTGCATAACCATCCTTCCAAGATATTAATGTGAAGAAGTTGCTATTATTTCCAGTTGAGGTGGTTACAACAATGCTACTTTGGAGGCCATGTGTGTGGCTTTCAAAGAGACAAATCCTTGTTTGGTTAAAGCATAAGACCAGTAACTTGACTGGTGGAACAATCCGGCAATATTGCAGCAACTGTTTTTAAATGTAATTGGCCTGTAATAAGAGCCTACCTATCAGACCACATGCCAATTATCTTAACAGAATAAACATGAAAACGTAACGTGAAAAATGTGTATTTTTTTGTTGTTAATTTTTTTTAATCTGCAGCTGAAATTATCAACAGCAAATTGAAATACATGTATGTTTAGTTGATATGTTTAGCCCATTGGAGGAGGGGGTAAAACTGGCCCGGAATTTCCTTATATTTTGGGATCTGTACTTCTAAGGCTGAAAAAATGAGAGAATTCGTAGAAGTACAAAGCTAAGTCCAGAGACAAAAAGTCCAGCCGAAGTATGAAGGGATGCAGCTGAAAGAGGCTGTGTCATTTCACTGGGCTACTGTATTTCTCCTCTGTACCCAAAACACATGGTGCATCTTTTGAGGTATGGTTTGGTTTTACAAGAATGGATCATTTGAATTTTAATAGCTCTGTCGCAACATCCTTTTCAAAGTGTGTTTGTCTAGTGTTCGACTACTGCCAATTTGACTGTAGCCTCCATATCAAATGTTACTTTCGCAGTTGAAACTCTTGCTCCCTGATAAAATCTTTAATTTCCCTTCCATCTCTAAAAGCTCTCCATAGGTTTAAATACATCTTTCTAGTTCTACTACGTTATGACTTTTCTTAACTCGACATTAAAGTTTTTTGTGGTCATGTCAATTAACTTGTGCCATATTTTATTTTCTGATTTAATTTGACAATTGCCCAAGGATTAATAATTGCACTAATAATGGAAGCGATAAGAAACGTTTATAACCCAGGAAAAACCTTGAATATTACGCATCCTTCACAAACATTCCTTCATTCGTGTTCTAACAATTCCATTCAATCTCTTTACGGTGGCCAATAACTCAGTTGATAAAACCAAATTATCAAGTCTAGAACGTTTGTTTAGGCCTTGACCTTCTGAAACGGACTTGGTTGGGACTTTCTATTAGACTCCCCAAAACCATTTGATTGATTTTCTGACTCTTACACAAGTTACAAAGGGAAACATCGCCGAGAAATTTGTTAAAACCACTGCCATTTTGCGATTTGCATACACGCAAAGCAGACGCATACCAGCGGTTACTCACATTTTTCTGCGTAGCATGTGCAAAAAAATGGCTCTACGCTGTTTTGCTCAATGCAAATAATATCAGGCTATTAACGAAACGTGACGCAGCATTACTATCTTTTAGATACACTAGTCCTAACAATCCTCTACCATCGTACTCGTTGGCACTTCTACTGATAAGTAATTCTCTAACTCATCACTTTTTACCAGAATGCATTGCAATTAACCAGATTGCACTGCGCCACTTTTTACTAGTTGAGAGTGCATTGCGCGGCAAACAGCACGAGGATATCACACCATCTTTTTGGATGGATTCCAGTGAGACAGGTTTAATGGTGGTTATGTTTTGCTCTGATTTACCTGTAAAACTCTTGCTTTTGTTCTTAATGCAGTAAGTGAAAGTTTGTAAATCTGGAAGATTAAGACATCTAAATTTTTCACTTAGTATGCCCTTTCTTAGCAGTCTTGCCTCCTTGGTCGAATTCTTAAATGAAGAGAAATCGTCGGTAATAGGCCATTTCCGAGTTCTCTTGTACCTCTGTTTCAAAACGAGGCTAAGTGCGAAACCTTTCATATGAAAATGAGTTTAGCCTACGTAGCTGGCGGGATTTCGCGCGCGAGTGCTTTTGTTTCGAAGGCTAAAATGAGTTCTGAATGCAGTTTCATTTTCATGCAAATCAGTCATTTTCATAAGAATGGTTTTGCGCGTAGACTCGCTTTGAAACGGAGGCACGGTAGTACACGCTACTTTCATATATGCTGCGATCTATTTCTTTTCATCCAAACATGAATTTAAGCTAAAACTTTAGCATTTTAACACATTGCGATTTCTTGATCTGGTAAAAGGGTAGCCTGCATGGCAGGCCGGAGAAAGCCGGGAGGGAGGAAAATGAAAATGAGCGAGGGAAAAACGAGAACAGGCCGGTCCAAAAAGAAAGAAATTGTAACAATGTTTGTAGAGTTTGCCTGGTAAATCTAAAAGTAACATATGGCAAATGTGTGGCTAAAGCTTGTGGAAATATATTCAAACCGTCGACGGGAAAAGAAATATTCGGAGTTGTCTTAAGCGAATCTCTGAAGAGCTTTGGGATAACAGTGATTTCTTCTTACATCTAAAGGCAGTTGGCCTGCAATGCCTGTTCATGTTAAAACTGTACGCGACTCATCTACAACACAAAGCCACTAAACTGCTACTGAGTAGTGTTCTTCCTCAGTGATCGTAGAAAACGCTTGTCTGTGGCACTTTCCGCCGATGCACAGACTACATCAAATTTGCCCCCCTTCCATGTCTTTCAAACAAACTAGTTTCTGAGCCAAATGTCAGGCAGTCAAATTCATTGCCTCGACTTCCATAATATGGTCGCTAATAATTCTGAAAAGAGGCGTCATTACCAACATATGATGTATAAATTCCAACAAAACAGTAGCGTCCTTGCAGGCTGTACCTTCCGCGATCCTCCCGCGCTTCACGCGCTCGTCTTTTCCTTTTCCCTCCCCTTCGGTCGCCTGCCAGGCAGGCTAGTAAAAGGGAGGTTCAGTGATGCGTACCATTTTGTCCAAACATAGTTCAGATCTCTCAGTATGTGCTTTTTTGTCACAATCCCTTGTCACACCTCGCCATCGAGTCATGCATTAAGTTGATGCATACAATGACCGATTCCTCACGATGTGCAGCAACTTCAGAATGTCCGAACACTTCATTTACATCTGTCGGTGTGCTTTGAAGAACGAGGAATACAACAATAGTTTCTATTCTTTATATTCAATGAGATGCTAATTACTGGACGGGTATTCTAGAGTTTAAAGGAAATGGAGCAATGTTAGCCAATACAGAAATTGTAGCTTGTTGATAGGTCTGATTATCTCATTGACTGATTAATCTGTTACAGGCTATTCACCAAGGGCAGATAGGCACATCAAAAACAAAATCTACAGGCTCCCTTGTTTTGCCCCGATTGCTTCACTCTCCGAATTCTTCGATTTTGCGCTCACCAAATTTTTTTCCGTCTTCACCGGTTGCCTGTTCGCAGGCTACGGCACTAGCCCTGAAGGACCACCGACACACGCTCAAAATACTACAGAAGATGCTAGATGCTGACCATGAATGGCACGTGCGCTATCATATTAGAGTAAACACA
>CBDDTI010000566.1:0-4051 GCA_965233585.1 bacterium | reverse complement strand
AGTTAAACCGGAAGCAATGGGCGCGAACAGAGGTGGCTTTAAGTCCATTCCTTTATGGTAAAAAAGACGAGTTGACTATGGTTCGTCAGAGCCCCTTAAAACACTTCAAAGCAACGACGACCCCGATTAAAGTCTCGATGGCGCGCTCTCTTTTCCCCAGTCCTTGTCGGCCGGATTTGACAATAGCCCTGACGTCCCGGATGGGGGACCCAAGCAGACGAGTGAGAGGGAAATGCGTTTTGGACAAGGAGTCTGGAATGGAGCCCAGAATCAAGGAAGGAGCGATGTGGTGGCAACGTCATCTGGTCTCCAGAAACCCAAGAAAGTCTGGGCCAAGAAAAGGTTCGTTCATACCAAGGCTGATAAGGCGAAGAAAAGAGCTTCATCTAAATTTAAGTAACACTGACATAGTGCACCGTAGCTATTCAAGCCACCTTCGCAGTCGTAATTTGAGTCGTTACGCAACGCTTCAATCACGGTGTTGCCTGACGATCCAGAAGAAATCTTAGAATATGTAACGAAATATAGGGATATGTTACCACCAATTCTATTTATGTCACGCAATCGACGCCGTAAATCGAGAGATTAAATCGCATTTTTCGTCAAAGATGTCGCTAGAATCTAAACGCGTACAAGTCCCCTGGGCCGGATCATCTATCACCACGCGTCTTGAAAGAATGTGCCATTGAGATAGCTCCATCGCTCTGCAAATTAGTGAATGCATCGTTCACTACTGGTTCAGTCCCACACGCTTGGAAACAAGCAGACATCGTTCCGATCCACAAAAAGGGGCCTAAAACTGACAGAGAAAATTATCGCCAAATATCACTTACTTCCATAACATGCAAGGTGTGTGAAAAGATTGTAAAAAAGCGTGTGATAAATTTTTGGCAAAGTCTGGGTATTTTTAACCCAATTCAGTTCGGGTTTCTTGAAGGCAAGTCAACCGTGACACAGTTACTTACCTGCTATAATGACTGGGCCTCATCCAGAAACAAATCAACGCCTACTGATGTTGTATTCCTCGATTTCAAGCTTTCGATTCAGTTCCCCACGAGCGTTTGCTTCTCAAACGGAAAGGTTATGGAATCGAGGGTAACCTGTTGCATTGGTTTAGAAATTTTTTGACAAATCGTCAACAACGCGTAGTGGTACGTGGCACCTTCTCCTCGTGGACCCACGTTAGATCCGGAGTACCCCAGAGAACAATCCTTGGGCCCATTCTATTCCTTATTTATGTTAATGATATATCATCTAACATGTCGTCTTCTATCAAAATGTTCGCTGATGACACAAAGGTGTACAGAGAGATTACAGACCTTGAAAATGACACTAGAGCCCTTCAAACGGACATCGTTCGTTTGGGGGATTGGGCTACTCTCTGGCAGCTTAGGTTCAACCCAGAAATGCGAAACGATGCGTATAACTCACAGCCGTGACAGGTCGGTCCCCTCCTACATAATGGGATCAAGAATCACGCCTGTCAAGTATACGAAAGATCTTGGAATTCTTATCACCTCTGATTTATCGTGGAGCGCCCAAATTTATGCCGTTGTAGACAAGGCAAATAGATCCTTGGGTGTCGTCTATAGAACACTTGGACACTCAAACGTAGAAGCTTTTTCTACCCTGTATAAGACCCTAGTGCGTCATATTCTCGAATATGCCGTTCCAGTCTGGTGTCCATATCTAGTTAAAGACATTCTACCACTTGAAAAAGTCCAGAGAAGAGCATCACGCCTTGCATTAGGACAAAGACGAGGAGACATGGAGTATGAAGACCGCCTCAAAATTTTAAATTGGCCCACCTTAGAGAAACGCAGACACTATATTTCTCTTGTAGAGTGTTACAAAACCGTATTTAGCCTAAATGGTCTGAATCTTAGCGACTTTTTCGAACTAGCTTTAGATACCCGGGCACGTGCTAACCACCCTTATAAATTATCTGTGAAAAGCGCAAAAGTAAATTCATACAAATATTCGTTTTTTGTTCGCATAGTTAAGGATTGGAACAACCTACCACTGCACGTTGTTGAAGCTGAATCTTTTAAAATTTTTAAAACTAGATTTAAGTCCTTTCTTAACTTGTAAATATGTAAATAGTTTTATCCTAAGGCATTGAATGTATTATGTAATATTTTAGTTTTAATTTCAGGAAACGTTATAGGGTTAACCTCGTGTTTCCTTTTCATGATGTATTTTTTTAATTTTTTTGTTTATTTACTTATTTATTTATTTTTTTTCATCATGAATAAATTTTGTTGTTATGTTGTTATGTTATAAGCGTCATTACTCTTTTCACATGTTGAGCGGGTTTGCAAAGGTTTTTGAAAGGAGAGTCTGACGGTCCGAGTGGATGTTTTCAATTGTCAACAAATCTTGACAAAGATTTTTTCGTTATCTTTGATATTGTGATAATAAAGCAAATCGGATGTGGTTCAGCGTGGTCTGTACTCTTATCGCCAACGATACGCGTCATCGCAGTGGTCAAAATTTGTTGTGGACTTGTAATGTGATGTAATGTAATGTAATGTAAAAACTTTATTTAAACACGGAAAATCATCAGTTAGAAAACTAAAACTAAGTATAACTGTTTTACATGATTGCCGTGTGGGAATCCGATATATCAGCCAAAGCTAACTTTTTAATAAGTTGTTTAAAATGATTTACAGATACAGCGGTTTTTAAGCTTTTGGGCATGTTATTCCATAACATAGCTCCGCTGTAAGAGAAGCTGCGTTTCAGATAGTTGGTACTTGGTTTGGGTAAGGTCAGTTTTCCCTCAGAGTCCCTCAAGTTATAAACTGAGCGACGCTGAGAGAAAAGACTCTGAAGATATTCCGGGGAAAGTCCATTCATGCTTTTAAACATCATTAAGGCTTTCTGTTTCTTCCGCCGAAGAAATAGCCTCTCCCAGTCAAGAGTGGACAGGAGGTGGTCCGAGCTCGTATCAAAGGGTGATTTAGTAATTATCCTGGCTGCCCGATTCTGCAATTTTTGGAGCTTATCACTCAAATAACCACTCAAACAGTCCCAAACGGGGCTGCGGTAATCAAAATGTGGCATAATTAAAGCGTTATAAATTCGAATTGCAGTTTCTTTCGATATAAAGGGCCGCACTCGTTTGAGGGCGCCTATAGCCGAAGAGACTTTTTTACAAATCTCATCAACGTGTTTACACCAAGAGAGATGATCATCAATCGTAAGACCCAAAGATTTGGTATGATCAACTCTCTTGATAATTCGGTCGTCAATTTTAATTTCTAAGTCGTCACATTGGACAGCTAACCTTTGCCTTGATCCAATAATCATGAGCTCAGTTTTAGCAACATTTAAACTGAGCCTGTTAGGACTTACTCGGCGGGAGCTTGTGAGTCCACAACATTTGACCACTATAGCCTGCGAGCAGGCTCACTTGTTTGGCAACCGAGAACCGGCGAAGCCGGCGAGAAGAATGAGGCGATAAGATAAGATAAGATAAGAACTTTATTACCGTGTCAATCGTTCTAGTTTTTACACTGAAGTAAAAACTAATTGGGGACACCTACTTAAAAACTAATTGAACTAAACTAATAATAATAATAATAATAATACTTTTGTTCTTGGGCCATCGTAATTTGATCAAAAATAACACACAAACAGCAGTGATAAACATATTGAACTTGCACATTTTGATTTTGACTTGACGTTTCGTATGTACTCTACATACATTTTCAAAAGTAACCGTTGAAATTTAAAACAGCTATTTATATATATATATATTACAAAGGTGAGGGGACTGGAACCTAGATTAAGCAAATACTTAACAGTAAAATAAAACAGAACAGATTAATAAAGCATCAGCTTTTCACTTCCGACGTTGACATTGAAAGCTGGCTCAAGTTCTTGAATTTGCTCTGTAAATAACTCTGGATTGTTGTGAACGATTAATACGGTCCTTGTAAGGAAAGAAAGATTTTATGCATCGAGTGCTCTGAAAAACGATCTTAAGGTTAACACAAGAGTAGAATTTGTACACACAAGATTTCAGGCGTTTAGCGACTTGGTTGCT
>CBDDTI010000565.1:0-4444 GCA_965233585.1 bacterium | reverse complement strand
CCATGGTCGTCTGCATCCTGCACTGTGCAGTCGTGTACATCTCCTCCAGGCGCCTATCAAGCAAACAATCGAAAGTAATCAAATTCAAGCAGGTATGGGATCGCAAGGAGTAACGGGTAGAACACCGAGATACTTTGTCATCTCGTTTGGTTGGAATCAAATTAAAGATATGATATTCGCACTAATAGCTGCCATGAAACAATGATGCTCATTTGTGTAAGGCTTTTTGAACTGCTTTATGATCAAGATACAAAGTTAAAGTGTGCATCAGGTATTTATCAAATCGCCTGCTTTCGTTGGCCACTTTGCTATGTTCGAAGTCCGCTGAAAATCTCGTGCAGCTTGTTTCAATAGCTCACTTGCACGATGCCGTCACGCGCGCAAAGAGTTCTGGTAGTTGTAGTCAAATTCGCGCGATGCTTTGAGTAGCAATGGCGCTCAAAGATAGTAATATTGTTTACAAAGCCAAAAATTTAGGGTCCTGTCGTGTAATTTTGACAGAAAAAGATATCCGTGGGGCATCTCTGCAGAAAATCTAGAAAATCTAAAGAATGAAGAAGTAAGACGTAGGTTAAAATGCAGAGGAGGTTCAGTTTGCGGAAACCGTGTGCAACTCCTCGAACGCGATAAGCGCGATAACTGCTTGCAGGAGGCGAGAATTTTTTTCTTGCTGAACTAAACGCTCTATTTTTTTGACAGTGTAAAGGATTACAATAACTCAGGGCTGGATAAAAAGGTTATCGATCCCGATGGTGGAATTCATTGCCAGAGGCTACGAGCCGAGAAAGAAAACCGAAAAACAACAGCCGGCAAACTGCCGTGTTGGGTGGCCAAACAAGGGCTGGTCAAAAGAAAAAAAATTTGCCAGAGTTCCAGCACTGTTTTATATTCTCTATCTGGTGCATCAAAAGAAGGAGAAAAAAGGCGAGGAGCTTTTAGATGCAAAAGGGAGGGATATGCGCTTTTTAAAGCTAGCCATATCCAAGATGTCAAGTATAATTTCAGTGATGGGAATGAATGTGAACCCTTCGACAGCAATTTCTCAAATGATTCACATCTTCTCATATCACATTCCGTTTTGATAATCCCAGAAAACAACCCAAAGCGTAACCAAGAAAAACAATTTGAAGAAGATTGTCAGGAAGAGCCTACAGAAAAAAAAACTAGTAATGAAGCATCACAAACTGCAAAAAATGGAAATACTAGTTTTGTGGAAATACCTTATAAAGGTCAAGTCATCTCTGATGAATTTGACTTAACAAATCCTATGTTCAGGGAAGAGTGTCAAAATTTTCTTAGTCAAATTAAAATCAACATTTCAGAGGCTATTGATGTTGAGGAGAGGACAAGGGGACAATCATCCAACCCAGAATGGTTTAAATATAGGACTGGAAGAATCACAGCATCAAAGTTTGCTGAAATCAACAATTGCAGGTCAACACCTGCACCAGATCGCCTTGTCAGAGATCTATTTCAATACAGAATTAGAACAACCACACCATTTCAGTGTGCTGAAGGACTCAGACTTGAACCAGTGATTAAGGAGAAATTTGTTGAATATCAGCTCAACCATGGCCACTTGGGGCTCAGTGCGTAGAAGAGAAGGGTGTTGTTCTTGACCAGGACAATGCATTTTTGGCAGCAAGTATTGATGGTGAAGTGCATGACCCTAACAACACAGGCAGTCCAGTCGGAAACCTAGAGATGAAATACAAGTTATTTCCAGTTTAGATTGCTCCTGAAAACAACACTAGATTATTAGTTACCCTTGCACCTAAAACAAAGAATTTTTGTTTAGAATTAACTGATTCTGGCCTCAGACTGAAGAGGAAACATCCTTACTATTCACAAGTGCAAGGAGGGATGGATATAAGAAGAATGCAATGGTGTGACTTTATAGTTTATACCTATACCTCAGCAGCATAGGACATCCATGTTGAGTGGATATACTTTGACCCAACCTTTTGGGTAGCCTTAAAAGGCAAACTTGTTGACTTTTATTTGTTTGCTATGATCCCAGAGCTTTTGCCAACACGTGTGAAAAGGGGTATTCCCTTGTACCCTAATATCTTTTCATACAAATAAGGACAAATTCAATTAGGGATGGAGCATATTAGTGTGGAGGAAGAGGTCCTGGATATAATTACCAAAAAACACTCCTTTCCCCCCAACAACATTACAAACAAAGCTTGACTGGTAGTTTACTTTTCTTGCAAGCGATCAGTTTATATGTACTCTTAGTGCACAAAACAGGACCACAATGAGGCATACATAATTTGAAATTAAGTAACAAGGCATCCTTTCAAGTTTGATCATAAAGCACATACTTTCCAAATTTTGTTAAAGTCCTCTGCCATAGAGTTAGGAATGATCTGTGTCAAAATGCTGTAATTTTTTACACGCTTAATTGCGCTTTCCACATGGATTCTTACTGAAGCTACATCACGGGTTTCGTCCTCTTCCTCTGGGCTCAATTGATCTCAGTAAGTCTTCTTACCACCTTCGAAGTGTTGACCACAAACTCGATGACCGTTTGTCGGTTTTAAGTCTATTCTTGAAAATTTCTTGAAGCCATATATTTTTAAGTTTCTTGTCTTTGGGAAAAGAAACCCCCTGTCTGCGTTTATCGTTGTTAAGACAGTCTGAGACGCTGCAAGTGAATCCTTCTGTCTCCAGACGCCATGTTGGATCAATGACTACAACTACCAGAACTCTTTGCGCGCGTGACGTCATCGTGCAAGTGAGCTATTGGTAAACGTTCCAGCGACTATTGTCTTCAATTGTGTTCCTGACACAGCATAACGCTGGAAACCGCTTTTGATTTCTTTTAATTTAATTTGAGCCCTGGCTCTGGTTGGAGTGATGTGTTTGTGGTTGCCATGGAGCACTTCGTCCTCGGTCGAAGGTCAGGTCGTCATGGCAACACGTTTCTATATGCGAGCAAGGAAATCCTCGCTTGTCTCACGTTTACAGAAGAATATCACAATAAACATCCGGAGAAACATCATCAAAAGACTTGAATGCCTTAATCCCGATGACGCGTTGTTTTACGTGAAACCTGCAGCTACGTGATGTCTAAAAAGCTGTGATTTGATGACCTACGCTTTCCAAGATTAAGTGAATTAGACGTCGTGATTTAGTGTGCAATATTGAAGTGATTAAAGTTATTTTTTGCTTTTGAGTCTGTTTCAACTGCAATATTCCAGTCTCATACGCACTAGAGGCTTTTCAAAACAGTGAAAAGGCCCTATCAGACAACAGATTTCGGAGCGCGTCTCCATAGGCCTGGGACATGAAGAGATCGGTACCCTCCATGCAAGACCATTACTTTAAAATTTGCCCCTTTTCCATGTACATAAGACCACCTTGTGCTTTATAGATCGTTTTCACGTGACGTCACCGCTTTCTAAAATCCAAAACTAAAGAGCCACCAAAGTTTTTATCCTCACGAAGTATAAGAGTCGGTATATTTAAATCTGTTTACAATTTTACAGCTCCATAGCGTGCTTGGCTTGGAAGCCAGAGCATTTTGAATTTCAGAGTTATGGCGGTGCGTGACATAAAGCTACGATCGCATAAATTTGCATGATTTGTAGCCTTTTCAGAAGTTACAGCATTAGCAAAGGTGCTTATGTAAATGCTTGTTTGTTAAGTACAGATAGTCAGTCGCCTAGATAGCCAACGTAACTTCCAGATGTTTACACTATTTTCCGGCCGCCATATTGGTGCACATCTGATGTGCACAAACATGGCGTTTCCATACTTCTTCGAAACATTTCGAAGAAAACATGTGGTTTGGGAGAACTCACAGACCTAAAACTTGGAGAAGTGTCTTCTTTATTCATTTTCAATAGGATCAATATTTCTTGACTTTATCCACAGAATGGTTTTCGATTCATTTTTTTATTGCGTGACAGTGAAAACTATCTATTGCTTAAAATAGGCAGAATACTGAGCCCCATGCCCTCAAACATGATATCATATCAATGCTAACACTCTAAGATTAATTTACCAACTGGGTTAATTTTAGCTTAAAATAAACTGTATATCGGTATCTTTATGTTGGTCTCAAATTGCGCCCATCCAGGCAACAAAACGAACCAAGAAACCGTTCTTGGTTCAATATAGTCTGAGTCAATATAGCTTCTCGCAATTTCCAGGAACCTTAAAGTGCATATGACCCGAAAAATAAGTCATTTTAAGGTGACTCGACCCAGTTTTTTCTGGGGGGTACCATCCTACTTTGAAGCTCTCTGGTATCCCCACCTTTACTTTTATCGTAAGTCTAACACATAGAATGGATAACATATAGATCAATCTACAATATAACAGGAAATTTTTGGCGATCGGAGTAAATGTCACGTGGTTATAATGCCACGCCCCTTTGAGGTCTGAGTCGAAAATCTGCTGATGCTGGCATTTTTTCGTAAAAATCTCTTGGCTA
>CBDDTI010000564.1:0-5134 GCA_965233585.1 bacterium | reverse complement strand
ATCCAAATAAACATGCTCAACTTCTTATATCGTGTATGGTCATTGCCATATAACAATGCCAAATTCCAAATAAATATGCTCAACTTACTATATATTCTCTCTGGTCATTGTCATATAATCATGCCCAAATACACTTACACTGCATTCCAAACTTTGCTGAATTCCTTTCACGACCCCTCGACGGTTTCGAAAGAACTCTGAGCGTTTTGTCTTCAAGACTACGCGTTTCGTATTGGTCCGAAGTACAACTACTTTCTGAGAAGGAACAGCAACTTTCAACTGCCAGAGTGGGTGTTGTGAGATCAGGTGGTCCAGGCCGCCCGAGGCTCGATATTTCAGAAGATTTGTTGGAAGTTCTTCGTAATGGAGCTGGATTCCGCTGGGCTGCTGATTCTTCTTCCTCCTCGGAGTGCAAAGCGAAATAAGATAAGTCCTCGCAATGTTGCTTTTGTTCACTGACAATAAATAAGAAGAGTGTCGAGGTCAGAAAGTAGTTGTACTTCGGACCAATACGAAACGCGTAGTCTTGAAGACAAAACGCTCAGAGTTCTTTCGAAACCGTCGAGGCATCGTGAAAGGAATTCAACGGAGTCGAACGACAAGCTTGGGTTAAGTGAAAGCACTAATATATATAAGACTTGCAGAGAACAAAAGAATTCTTCCAATTCGTAATGGGTGAGCTGGTTTCTCACCAACACTTTTATGTACCTCAAAACAGCAACACGTCACGCTAGTAACAAGAAGGTCCTAAGCCCATAATAATTACCATATATGAAGTAACTACTGCCCATTGATGCTAACCGCTGACCAGCTTTTGCAAGTTCGATTGATATATTTTTGTACGGTACGTTTGATTTATATGTATGTGGTTGGATTGATATTTGCACGGTTCGATTGATATTTGTGTAAGCTTGATTTATATGTATGCAGTTTGATTTATTTTTGTACGGTTGGACTGATATTTGTGGAAGTTCAATTTATATGTATGCAGTTCGATTTATTTTTGTACGGTTAGATTGATATTTGTGGAAGATCGATTTATATGTATGCGGTTCAATTTGTTTTTGTACAATGCGATTTATTTTTTTGCTGTTTTGATATTAAATGAACGAGTTTCGCTTTATTTGCGTGCGTTTAATATTGGATAAACGCGTTTAGAAGATTTTGTCCGTAACGGAACGCCAGATGTGTAAGAATTTGCAAGATGTAAGCGATAAAAATAGAAGCGAAATACGATTCTGTAGCTGAATGAGATCAGTTGCCGGAAAATTGTTACCGTTGAACTTAAGGGTTGACACCTTAATATTTTTAATTGGTTATCACAGTCTGTGCTTCATTGACTCATTTTAATTTTGGAAAGTTCAGATACAGTAGAAGTCTTGCATAGGCGGATTTAGGGGAGGGTCCTCCCTTTTTTCCTGTATTTTCGAATTTTTTTTGAAATGTTAACGTTACTTTATTGCTGCATGTCCTGAAATCATTTGGAGGGAGGGGGATGGGAGGGTGTGGGACTGGCCCCCCTCTTTCTGAATTTTCTGGATCCGCCCCTGTCTTGAATTTGATTTTACAAATGAATTTTGGACAAAAAAGGCCCTTGAAGGTCCACAGTAACCTCAATATAGGGTACATTTTTGAGTCCCCAAGTGGAGTCGAAACCATGTAAGAACGAGTAGACTAGAGTTAATTTGATGGGTTCACAAATCTATTGTTTCCCAATCCGTCTTACGTATATTTCCTGACTAACAATTAGATCCTTTAATATCTTATACAAGAATGAGATTTTAAATGTGTCCGGATGTAGCGACATCTTAAACTTCCAGCATCAAGACCCATCTACCTAGGTTTCAATAAAAATCTAATGTTTCGTTTTTGGCAGACAAATGCAAGCATTTTGGCCAGTTCTTCCAGTCAGTTATCAGGTTACAAAGAGCATGAACGAACTCACACAGGAGAGAAGCCGTATACATGCAAGCATTGTAAAAAGTGTTTTAGCTGCTCATCAAGCTGGAGGCAACATGAACGAACTCACACAGGAGAGAAGCCGTATGCATGCAAGCATTGTAAACAGCGCTTTAACTATTTATCACATTGCAGGCGACATGAAAGAACACACGCAGGAGAGAAGCCGTATACATGCAAGCATTGTAAAAAGGGGTTTAACTACTTATCACATTACAGGCAACATGAAAGAACTCACGCAGGAGAGAAGCCGTATACATGCAAGCATTGTAAAAAGTGCTTTAGCAGCTCAACACACTGGAAGGAACATGAACGAACTCACACAGGAGAGAAGCCCTATCAATGCAAGCATTGTAAAAGGTGCTTTGCCTACTCATCAAACTGCAAGGAACATGAACGAACTCACACAGGAGAGAAGCCATATGCATGCAAGCATTGTAAAAGGTGCTTTAGCCAGTCATCAAGCTGCAAGAAACATGAAAAAAGACACGCAAGAGTCCGCTCTTTAAAACGGAAGCAACATGATCAGTCCTTTAACCCAAGACGAGACCTTCAGGAGCCAGCTACAATTCTTGATGATGAAAAATCTTGTATGCTGTTTTCTTTGAGTGAAGAAGTGAAGAAAATTCAAGCCAAGTTGAAAGACTGACGTGGTGGATTTCTCTAGTAGTAGCGAGGCATGTGTTGTCCAATATAAAGACGAACATATGAGATAAAAATCTTGTACATAAAGTCAACGTCAGTGTTAATATTGAACTCAATGCAACAAAATTAAAATTTTGAATTGTTTCCGGGATTTTCCGAGTTAAAATATCTTTAAAACCAACATTTCGACCGGTTTTACTGGCCTTCTTCAGGTTGTTTAAAATGTTACCAATATGGCGGTTCGTTTTGGTGGCCCCACATGACGTACCATGATCGTTACACGACGCCGTGTAAATCATGTCAAAATGCGCGGGAAGTGCAGTCTGAGGCCTGTCATGCAAGTACATTTACTTTTTGTGATAATTCACCGTCTACGAGTAGTCTTTTTTATGATCAAAGAAGGAGTTCAGAATTGGGTCAGTGTAAAACGCAGACTGCAGACTGCATGACTGGGGATAAAATGCAGACTGAGAGTAAAATGCAGACTGCAGACCAGGGGTAAATGCAGACGGAGGATAAAATAAAATATTAATAAAGCACCAGTGTTTGTATTTTACGAGCTCGTCAAAATATAGCACAACTCTTAAAAATACTCAGCGATACTACAACAAAATGTCTAATAAGAGATTTATCATCCAGCATGCCAAATTGTTATGCCCGTGCGGGCAAAGTTCGCGGAAATTTATTTACGAGCAATACGTGACAGAAGTATGCCAAGCGTAACAGATTTGGCGTGCCAACCAAATGATGAAATTGAAGGCTTCGGTGGAAAAAGGGCGGCAGGTTTTTTACTCAAAATTGAACTTTGTCAGAAATGCTCCAAATTTCGCATGTAGTTTTGATTAGGTGCGTTAAAGAATGTTCTGTATGTCTTCTTGCTGAAGTTTGCTTAGCTTTCGAAGTATTACGTATGCAAAAAACCTGTATTTTGTGGTCACGTCAGCACGTGACCGCAAAGACGGTAATTTCACTTAGAATCAAGCAAAATATTCATCTTTTGCAACGTGCAACCTTAAAAAGAGTTTATTTCAGGTACAAAAAAACGTTAAAATTTTGATTTCACGTTAATGTGCGACCGCAAAGACGTTAATTTTACTCCAATTACTGCTTGAAACTAGGGTTAACGTAGCCGTAAGGTTAGGGTTAGGGAACAAGGTTAAGGTTAGCGCTTCGATTTAGGTTAGGGTTATGGGTCGAGCTTAGAGTTAAAGTTCAGGCCTAGGGTTATTTCTTAGGGATAGCGCTAGCGCTGCGGTTTAGGCGAGAGTTAGGGTGAGGACAGAGGTTGAACGTTTTGCAAATTGGTTACGTTGGTGATTAAAATGTTTCTACGTGAAATTTCTTTTTTGGTACAAAACTAATGCAGTGAAAATGGAATAAATAAATAAAATAAATAAAATAAAAACTGCTCGTTCCGTGAAATAATTATATCTGACAACACAGAGAGAGGAAGCCTTAAGCTAACACGCTGGTCATGCAGAAAAAAAGCGCATGAAACGGAAAATTTATCAACAAAGGAACGCTGAAATACAAAGCAAAACTTACATTTGAGCTGAAGTTTTCTTCTTCCTATAGTTAAACCTGCGATCAGGCGTTCTTTGTCTTTTTTCTTCGCGGCGCGCTCGATTCTATCGCAATTGAAAGTACATCTGCTTGGAAAACCACGATAAACACTCACGGAACGCCCTGGGAGTGGGGTGGGGGGGGGGGGGTACTCCCTTATATCGGCTATATAGGTATGTGCGGCCCCAAAGGGTATGGTTTTTCGACTGTATTGGTCATAAATAGGGTATCAATTTTAGCTGATTTCGGCCATTTTGGTCGTAAATAGGGTATGGTTTATGCACTCTAGCCTTGATATAAGTATAATTTTAAGAAGAAGCCACTTTTTCATCATTATCGAAAAGAAAATCAACCAAAGCCCTTTACAAGTTATGTTTATGGTAATTTAACATTGGTCTGAACTAGGGAACTTATTATAACGCTGGTCAGAACACTTATGCCCAGGATTGAATGCAGTTACAAATTTTGCAAATTTCACGATTTTTCGTTTTACTTTCAAATTAAACAAATTTTGCGATTTTTCGTTAAACTCAACAAGATATACAAAAATCCACTGCCTCAACGATTTTTCGATACGTTGTGCCGAAATTTACAATTTTATGCTAATCGACCAGCAAGCACCGGCTGGCAGATTTTACAAAATTTACAAAATTTACGATTTTTCAATAAGCCATTGCAAAATTTGCGGTTTTTTGCATTTCTTTGTAATGCAAATTCCACCTACTAGTGCCGACCTGCGGATCTTACAAAATTTGCGATTTTTCGCAGTTGACAATAAAACACAAAAAGACCGCTAAAGACGACAAGCATGTTTCTGTTATCTCTGGAACGATAAAGCGGGATTAAACTATGCCATTACCGTATACATGTAACAGACAAGAAAAGATAACAAGCTGTATGTTTCTCTCGTTCTTATAAGGCGTTTGTTGTTGACCGAGCATTGTATTAAAAGCGGTTTATGGGAAAG
>CBDDTI010000563.1:0-3293 GCA_965233585.1 bacterium | reverse complement strand
TGATCATAAAATAAATGAAACCCTGAGAAAGCTCGTAACAGATAAATTACTGAAACTAGGTCAGGAAGAAAACCAGCAAAGTGTTTTAAGGAGTGTTATGAAACATGCAAGTCTCCTGGATATATAAATAAAAGACATAAAAGCGAAAGCAAATCAGTCATTCATTTCGTGAAAGGTTCATAATCCATAGAAATCTGAAACGATGCGCGGTAGCCCCTCGCAAGACTGCACGTGCGAGAGATCTTCCAGAAAAGAAAGAGCCAAAATAGGTGCCCTCTCTGCCCTTTTGTCCTGATTGGCCTCGTTTTGTCCCTTTTGACCCTCAAAAGTCCTTTTTGGCCTGTGTTGTGGCCTTTTTGTCCTGTGTTGTGTCCTTTTTGACCTTCGCATAAAAGGTTAAAATTTGCTGAAACTGTTTATGACATGACATTTATCGGTAATTGCGAGGGCTTCAAGGGCATTCCGGGCAGAAAAGGCATATTCTCGTCCTGTGTTTTTCCCTGAATCTCGCGTGTAAATCGCGCGCGCGTGGCTAAACAGAAAACAAGTCATGATTCAATTCAACCAATGATTTATTTACAAACTATAATTACATTCTATTTTGAAAGTCTTAAAGAAAAATCTTTCATTTACAATCTATAGAAAAAAAAAAAACTATTTGCAAAGACTTTAAATGTCTAACGGAAGCGTGCTAAAACCAACCTTTTAAAACACTGCGTTTCGGGTAAAAATATGAACAAGAGAAACGTGTTGTTCGAAAATATCAGTATTGCCGCGTGTTGACAATTTCATTAGCGCTCCGAACTTCTCTCTGTTCAGCAAAGCTGAGAGTTAAGATAAAAACTTAACAGATATTTTCATAAACCAGTCGGGTAATATCTCACTCAAATCCCCACCGCCGTCTTTCCATGCTATCAGTGATCCATCCTCCATTTCTCTTTAATTCTTCCTGATATACGCGTTCTCTTTCCCGTTCTTCAAGAGTTCCATTTCTCAGTTTTTCAGAATACCGTCGTTCCCTCTCTTGTCGTTCAGCATACGTTCTCTTTCTTTTTTCCTCTCTCTCCCGAATTTCAGCCCTCTTTCTCTCAAATTCTTTTTGCTGGTGTATTAACAACTCTCGGAGTCGTGAATATCCTTCTTGAATTCTGCCTCCTTTTATCCAAGCTTTGTTTTGGCCTCGGGGTTCTTGAATAAATGAAGGGTGACTTACATTTTCCAGCGCCAGGCGTTCCATGTCCTCGATTTCTCGCAGCTCAGTAGTCGTAAACTGTAAAGCAAAAGATATTTCGATTAAGTTTGCTTATTCCGATTATTCAACATGGTTGAGAGTAAATAGACTTAATCACACATCGCTTTTATTCCATTGTGTTGTTAACGGAGTTTAGAAGTGTTTGATGCAAATTTACGTCAAAGTAAGTTCGCATAATTAAATTGCTTAACGGTGCGTGTTAAAACAACGGTTTAGAGTCTGTTATCGTGCCACACAATCTGTTAAAAGAACCCAAAACAAACTTACCGAGTCGAGAAAGTCAAATTCATTTTCCACGTTTGAAGTCGGAACCTCATTGCCGGAGGTCTGTGACAAGAGAATAAAACGGTGATCAAAAGAGAGAATTGAATCTTTTAACGGTTATTTAAAGCAATGTTTGAATGAGCCAAGAGTTAGTATTTACGCTGTACAATAGTTATGAGAAGAAAGTTTAGAAATCAACTAGTAAACTTCGCTCGCACGCTTGTTTTCTCGGTGGGTGTAGTGATAAGGAGAAAGTTAACCGTTTCACTTACCATTATCGTGGTTTCAGGAATAACCTCAGATGCTGGCAAAAGATCTTCGGTATGATCGGATGGAATCTGCAAAAGAAAAGAGAAATTGGTTTATACAAGACTGTCGGTTAAGAAAAAAGAGAATGAAAACACAGATCGAGCAAAATATTACAACTTACTTCGAGTTCTTGCACAGTCAGTTCTGTCAACCTCGCATAAGCCACTGTCATCCACTCATCGGGAATTAAAACAGCTTCCGTCAACATCTCCCAGTCGCGGACAGTTAAACAAGCGCTCAAAGCAGCTTGAAGATTAACGTTTGTCAAAAAGCCATCCTCACGATAAACGTTTCGAAAATCGAACAAATTATTTCCTAGCAAAGCGATTGCGAGAAAGATAACGCTTTCGTTAAAATACGCGCTTTTATTTTAAACACATGACAGATTTCTCATGAGTCAATCAGGGTTAAGTATTAACGGGCAAGTTTAGGCAACCTTATTGTTTGTATTGTACTAGAGCGACGCTTATTAGTAAACCTATACCGAATTAGTATGCAGGAAGGCATTTTACCTAGGCAGTTTGAATATTAATGATTTACCTAGGCCCACCTAGGCCTACCTAGGCAGTAATCCGGCTAATTCCCAACATTATCTACTACTCAAAAGATCTCAAAAATAAGGCTTGATTGACGAAAATTCCATTGATTTTCGAAATTTTGACGATTAAGAAATTAGATGAATTCAGTAAGGATCGATCGGAGTATGTGTCCAGCGTATAAATTAAAGTAAGGTCAAAATGAATTGGAATACAAGCAATAGCTCTTATCGCAGCTATCAGCGGTTTGGCATGCAAACGAGGCGAAAGGGTCAATTCTGTATTGTATTGACCCTTTAGCCTCGCTTGTGTGCCGCTCTAAACAAAGGAATATTTGACAGCGGGCTGAACTCCAATAACAACTATTGAGGTTACCAGTGGTACTAGATGTTTCACTTGAAATCCCTTCAGTCTTACTTTCCCAAGAACTCGCTTGTCGTTGTTCAAATCCTTGTACCGCACACAACCAGAAAGGTTTGACTCGACAGAGTTCTAACAGAGGAATAAATTACAGTTTTTTTTTTTCTTTAAAACAAGTGTGTATTTTGTTCAAAGCTTGATACCCGAGTCTCCTCGCTGGCTGATTGCTAAAAATCGTCTGGACGAGGCTCACGAGCTGCTTATGAAATATGCCAAGAGAAATCGGGTTACTATTGAATCCACTCAACTAAAACACGCAATACAGGAATTCAAAAAGGAAGAAGTTCGAAATCGCAACGAAAACAGGAAAACCTATGGTATTTTTGACATGGTGAGAACTCCAAAGCTCAGGAAGAGAACTATAATCTGCGGATTTAACTGGTGAGATGATGTTTTGTAATTAATACTTACTTATGAGATAGAAAACATGTACCGTGTTTCTATCGAGTTTTAGTATAAATTTACTAGCTTTTTACCACGAATGTAGTTCTCTGATTGGCTACGCCACTCGC
>CBDDTI010000562.1:0-6157 GCA_965233585.1 bacterium | reverse complement strand
TAATTTTCATGCATCTTCTCTGTCTCATTGTAATCAATATCTTCGCAAAATTCAGTGCGCTCAAAATTCTTTTTCACGTAACATTATGAGGATTACTATCAGAGCTATGTGCCAAAAACGTGACGACCTCAACAAACAAATTCTGCAATGTCGCTCTGAACTGTCTAAAATCTGTCCAGCTATCTTAGTGCATTCTATTCGAACCAAAATTCAGGAGGTCCAATTCTAAACTTTTCAACCATTTAGACCAAATTAAGGCCCAGAAATTTGAACAATTAACAGGTCCTCCTATTACTTGTGACTCGTCACTTGAAAGCCTCAACACCGTAGTTACTATTCCAGAAAATCTTTCGCTTTCCGACGCAGAGAAATCCGTCCTCAGTAAGGGATTGAATTTTGTTCCTATATCTAAAAAACTGGACGAATTCTCGGTTAAGCAAGATGTTGAAAAATTTCTTCGCCGCGTTCAACTTAAAGCTTTTTTCCATGATAAAGAGGATGATTCTAACACCTCGGACAAAGACATTTTCGAGACGCTTCAGACTCGAAAATCGAAGTGGACTCCCCCAGAGGGCCAGTTTGCCTCTTTAGATTTTTTTATCAAAAAATGCCGTCATGACATCAATAAGCTTAATTTCAATCGTAACACCAAATTTTCCAACCTTTCTTCGGAAGAGAGAGCGGCGCTCGAAAATCTTAGTAAGCGCAAAGACCTAATTGTCAAAGCGGCCGACAAAGGCGGCGCTTTGGTTGTTTGGCGGGCCGACCTCTACCAAAAAGAAGCTTTGCGGCAACTTTCTGACACCTCTTTTTATGCTAAAGTCGATAAAGATCTCACTTCCACTAATCAACAAATTGTCAAGAGCACTATTAACGACCTTATAGTCAAACAAGAATTGCCGGCTACTGCTTCTAATCTCATCATCACCACTCCTAGAACTTCGTGTATTTACTTTTTACCCAAAATTCACAAACCTAACAACCCAGGCCGACCTATCGTCTCTGCGTGTAGTTGCCCTACAGAACTTATTTCCAGCTATTTAGACAAAATTATGGCACCTATCGTCAGATCTTTACCGTCATACGTTAAAGACAGTCAACACGCGCTTCAAATTTTTCGCGATTTCAATTTCCTGGGCGAAGACAAACTTATTTTCACTATGGATATTACATCTCTTTACACCGTCATCCCTAATGGCGAAGGTCTTTTAGCCCTCAAACATTTTTTTGATTTACGCACAGTTAAGGAACCTAGCTCGGAAACACTGCTCCGCCTGGCTGAACTAGTGTTAACACTAAACTGTTTTTCATTCGCCGGCAGTTATTATAAACAAATCAATGGTGTGGCCATGGGCACAAAAATGGGACCCAGCTACGCCAACCTTTTCGTAGGCTACATCGAGCACAAATTTTTCAATCAATACAATGGCCCTAAACCTGAACTCTATCGTCGCTACATTGACGACTGTGTCGGCGCCACTTCTTCTACCAGAGAGGAACTCAACCAATTTATAACTGCTGTTAATTCGTTTCATCCGGCTCTTAAATATACCTGGGAAATTTCCGATTCTTCTTTAGCATTTCTAGATATCAAACTTTCCATCGAAGGCAACGGTTTATGCACCAGTGTGCACTACAAACCCACAGATTCTCATAGTTATTTGTTGTACTCATCTTCACATCCATCACATGTCAAGAATTCTATTCCTTATTCTCAGCTTCTTAGACTTCGTCGCCTTTGTAGTGAGGACTCTGATTTTTCCTTAAAATCAGAGGAAATGTGCCATTTCTTCGACAAACGTGGCTATCCTGCTTCTGTTGTTCAAGCAGGCCATCATCGCGCCCAACAAATTGATCGGCAGTCAGCGCTACAAACGTCTCAGAAGGAGAATAATAATCGAATTCCATTCACCCTCACATTTCACCCTCACAACCACGCAGTTAAATCCATCATTCTAAAAAACTTTAAATTACTTCAAAATGATCCCGATACTGGTGTAATCTTTTCGCAACCTCCACTAATTTCATTCAAACGCGACAAAAACATAGGTAACTTTTTAGTCAGAAGTGCATTCCAAACGAGTAATCAGGCCGGAACTTTTAAATGCGCACGCGCACGATGCAAAACATGTCCTTTTATTTGCAACGTTGAGAAATTGTCGGGACCAAAGCGATCCATTAAGATCACTGATCATTTTACTTGTACCTCAACCAATGTCATCTACTGTATAACTTGCACTCTTTGCAAAAAGTTATACATCGGCGAAACAGGGAGACGACTAGGCGACAGATTCCGAGAACACCTTCGCGACGTAGAGAAAGACGACAAAAACGCATCTAAACCGGTGGCCAGACACTTTAATCTGCCCAATCATTCTAAGCAACATATGGTAGTCTGCGGCCTCTCCCTACATCAAGGAAGCACTGAAAGCCGTAAAACTCAAGAACAAAAATTTATTTTTCAAATCGGCACTCTTAATCCTCACGGTATCAATGAACGCTTTTCATTCAACTAATTTATTCTGTTGTTTTTCACGTTACCAGGCACCAGCCAATAGCGTAGCTCCTCCCTCTGTATATAAACCACACACAACCCACAATTCCTCGATTTGCTCCGACGAAGGGCTAACGCTCGAAACGTCAGCTTTCGAATCTCTTAACGCCTAATCCTGTTCTTACAGTGCTGAAAATTAGCTATTGAGTAAAGTGGTAATAATTATTGCCGCTTTTTACCATTTTCTCACTCAAGTGTAATTTTACTCTTGTCAGTAACAACTTTAAGACCAGGATAAAGGCTGTATAAATTTGTCCTGAGTCAGTTTCTGTTCGTGTAGGGTGGTACATTCACCGCCTTTTACCAGCACTTCTTTTGGGTGGATTATTATCTAATAAGCCGCCCATTAAGGAGGATAGGCATAAATTTATACCTACAAATTTCAAAATGGAAAAAAATGGTATCATTTTCACAAATACATGTACAACATATCGAGTTTAACAGTTATTATCTTTCACAGAGGAGGACAAGGTCACTCTGAAAAGATGCATTTCCCGTCGGATCAACCAAAAACTCCTTAAGTGTAATCTTACACTTGACATTGGGAATGTAAAGGCCAGGAAATACATGGTGTAGAAATGGTGTTTTCTGTTGTTGTCTGGATAGCGGTATTTCCTTGCCTTTAACAAAAATCCCTTTTGAGTGGATTATAGAGCTGCTAATATAAAAGGAGATGCATACATTTATACCTGGCCATTTCAGAGAGAAGAAAAAAGGAAATCACTCCTTGGAAAACAAAAGAAGGCAACGCTTATTCTACAACAAGCGAAAAAGGGAAGAAAAGAAGCATATCAAAAGAGGATTGATAACTTGAATTCAAGAGCTAAAGCAAGAAAATGATTGCCCCTTAAAAATTTAATGTAGAGATTGCAATCAACGAAAAATTCTTTACAATGTGGAGAGAATGTGAGAAGAAAAGGATAGACTGAAAACGTCTCAGTTGGTTTTAGTGGTTTTCATTCAAAATTAGCTAAGGAACATGGTTCAGCTAAATCTACAGAAATCTTACATATAGATCCAAGTTTACTGCAAGATTTGAAGGTATAGCCAAACTGGGTAAGGGAAGGTTCGGAACTGTCTTTTTGAAAAAATTAGATCTGCTCCCCGTAGCTGTTAAATATTTTGAGTCCTGTACTACATCTAAGGCAGTTGAAAATGAAGCAGTGTTGCCACATCAATCTGCCATTGATATATGGCATGAACAACACTCAGAGACCATTTTACTTTGACACCCAGTTTTATGGAAGACTTCAAACCAGTAACATTGAGAGGTGTTGTCCAAAAAGAGAGGGGGACATATAACAGTATCAGGGTCAGATAGCTGGCTTCACATTAGAACGCAGCTTTGTGATAGCCTTTGCTATTTACATGCCAAAACAATGATTCACAATGAGATCAAGAACGATAATGTTGTGATAGTGAGAGGCTGTTCTAGTTTTTTTTTTTCACCAGTGCTTGTTGATTTTGGCAAAGCATGTTTTTTAGTGAGGCAAGGAAAAAAAGTTACAAAGACCATTTCCATATTGCACCAGAAATTATTGAAGGGACCTGTACTCAATCTTTTTTGAGTGATATGTATTCCTTTGAGTGGTGATTGCAAGTCTTTACAGACTTTCACCAAACATCGTCCACTAAAAGAACTAGCAAGAAAAATTAATGTCCTAAGCCTGTGGCAAGTAGATGCAACTCATCAGAGTTGCTTAGTATTGCAAAGATGCCAGATGTTGATCAAGTAGTTAAATATTAAAAAAAATGGTTTTAATGCAGTGGAAAAATGTTACAAAGACATAAATTGGATAGTATATGTTTCCACTGCAAGGGCCACAGATTTACTTGCCAACTATTTCCCATGTATGTACCCTGTTTAAGATTCAAGACCCGAAAAACCATATTCTGTTAAGCAGTACATACCTGTTTAGGCCAAGATAAGGAAGAACTCCTCCCCCTCCAGGTAATAAAAAATCCTTATGTCCGACAAATAAAGTTCTCATAATTATTGTGGCATTAGTTGGAAAGGGAAAATTAGTATGTATTCACAGTAAGGATGACTCTCAAAATAATTTGCCAAAGCCATTGAAAACATTTTGTTATGACCATTACGATGGCTGTTGACAAATTTTACTTGTGCCTGTAAGGTGATATATTATGTTTAAGTATATATATATATATATACTTTGAGTTGCCCTGACGAAGTGTTTTCAATAAACACGAAATATCGGCAAAGTCATTTTGTTCCAGTTTTTTGAATATATATATACTTATATATATACATACATTTATTCGTATATATATATACGAATAGATGACTCAATAACCTAACTCTTGCATTATAATTAATTATCGCTCTAGTTCAGCTATTGAGCACTCTGCAGTTGATGAGGATTTCAACTTACTTTTTGATTATATATATATATATATATATATATATATATATATATATATATATATATATATATATATATATCTGACTGTATTCGCAAGAACATACCTAGAGAATTTGACTTGTCACTGATAATCTTGATGCAATCCTCTCCTAGAACTAGCTCTCCACAAGGCTTATCGTAGCTCAAATAAAAGGAAATAACTCTTCTGTATGCCTTTCGAGGCCAGCAAGACTAAATTCACCGTGTTTTGGTTGAATCACGAATTGTACAATTTAATTAACAGTGCTTTAAAATGAAATTCGAGTCTAAATAAACACGAACGTACAGGTATCAAAACCACAGCGGACAGTTGATCTATAGCTTTCTAAAGGCCTGTATCGTCCTGAATGGACTGAACAAGAGCTTCCTACATCGAGGATCGATTGAACTTCAAACAAACTGGGCCATAATTAATTGCCAAATATTGTCAGCAGCTCAATTAGCGACCGGAAACCACAGTAATAATCCTCCCCCGCGCTAGCGAATTACAGACATGTCTGATACTTAGCTAGGCCGAAAACGCGTGAAATTGATCAAACAAGGAAATGAAAGGTTTACTCACGATCGATCAGCCTTTGACGTTGCTTTCCTTGACACTGTTCGTGACCATGTTTTGCTCGCAAATAGCAATGTCCCGGGTGTACTTCGATTTCAAGCGGCGGGGAAGTAGAATCTCCTCTCTACAACATATTTTTTTCTAAGTCTTAGCACGCATCAAAGTTTAGGCCAAATAACGCCAACAGCAGCTAGAAATGCCTACTCCATTGTACGTCTAAGCTCTAAATTGATGTGGCTAAGGCTCTTTGCTGTCTAAAGCAAGCACAACATTATCGCCACATGCAACGGTCCAAACGGACTACGATTACGGGGCTAAATGACGTCCAGCGTCTAGTGCATCTCAGGACGGCTTCATGCACGATAATGGACGACGCTTGCTAGCAAATCGTTAGACTTGCACCTTCATTGGACTTAATGATGTCCTCCTGCAGACTTCCTTTAGACGGCAGTTACAGAAAGCTTATTGATCAACGGCACCTCCGCGATACCGCGCGAACTAAAATTCAGCCGAGTGTAGCCTGGGCAAAACATAACGCCAATTGGATAAGAGAAAAAGGGTTTGGGGTGGACGGGGGGTTTGAGCTAGATAAATAAAAAAAAGATAACATTTCAGGCTAGGTAA
>CBDDTI010000561.1:0-8330 GCA_965233585.1 bacterium | reverse complement strand
TTTCGAGCAACTGCGCATGCGTTGCATTTAACTGGTTTCTTTCTGTAACAAACAAAAGCTAAAAATGCTGGGTTCTTTGCATCGTTACCTTTTGTAACATATCGCTGAAATAAAATACTAAAGCCATCAATACACTGCATGCAATTATAAAGAAAAATAACACAGATAGTGCAGGTTTTGAGTAAATAAAATGATCGCTCTGTTGACGGCATGTTTGTTTTTTTGAAATCCTTGTGCACGTGCTAATTTGCATCAGCAAAAGCGCGTGCTAAAACTGTGTTCGGCCACCATATAACAATTATTCCATGAGCCCGAGTTGGATATGAAGTGATAAAATAACCAACGAGCGCGTAGCGCGAGTTGGTTATAATCACTTCATATCCAACGAGGGCGAATGGAATAATTGTTTTAGTAAATTCTCAAACCGGGTTTTGCCCCCGATTTTTGTTGCCACAATTTTACAAAGCGTCCGGAAAGAGAACTTGGCGCACTATTTTTCATATGACGTAAAACTCCGACTATTGGCTCATAGTCGGAGTTTTTTAGCCAATCAAAAAGCTAGAAATGCAATAGTCGGAGCTGAGAATTTACTAAAAAATTATATTGTTTTATTTTTATAATTTAGTAACATCTTAACCTGAAGAACGCTGGTCTTGCCAGACGAAATACTGTGTTAAATACACGTTGTAGCAGCCTTGCAGTAGCCTTTGACTTCTCATCATTTTACTTTTCAAGTTTGGCTGATTAGATCGCCTGTGAGATATCCATCGTTCAATCAAACAAGATCTTCGTTCGCAGCTTTGCCAATCTTGGTCAAGTGCTAGCGTGTTTTCCCGCCATTCTAAAAGTATTTGTAGCTGTAAATTGTAGTTAACAGAAAAGGACTTGAAAAAATTCACAAAAAATCGCAAACGTTGCTTGTAGTAACAATCGTTTTGTTCTTGTTCAGATGTAGGCCTTTTTTGCATGAACAAATAGAAAGGGCCAACGGACAAATCAAAAGTACCGGAACCTGGTGGGTTCTGATCAGTAAATCTAAAGGCTTTAAGAAACTGAACTCAGAAAGACTGACCGTACGGTTGGGGTATTTTCCAATATTTCGTCAGGCACGGCCTAACTTCTTCAGGGAATGTTTACAACTGCGAAAAGACGTTACAATTTAAACAATCTTGGTTGTTTAAATTGTAACGTCTTTTCTCAGTTGTAAACATTCCCTGAAGAAGTTAGCCCGTGCCTGACGAAATATTGGAAAATATATTACAGTTCACCCCAACCGCACGGTAAGCCTTTCTGAGTTCAGTTTCTTTTTTGCATGCCTAAATGGTTAATGAAAGAGTTGTCTATAATGAGATCAAACAGAGAGAATAATTAACTTGTTGTCAAGTTTTACCTTCTGGAGGGCAGCCTCGTTCCCAGGGTCACCCAAGATAAGAGACCTTGGGAACAAGGTTGGGTATGGGGGTTTTCCTTTTTTGTACCTCTTGAGGATAGTTGCTTTTTCAGCTTTTTATCCTTCGGGCTCAGAGCCACCTTAAACTGTTGGTAACATACCCAGGAAAAATAAAGGGCGCTTTCCATTCAAATGGTCTACATCAAGCCACCGTAGAAATGTCCTTGGAAAGTTTCCAGGGAATCTGAAAATCACTGAATTTCGAGAAGCATTCAAACAAAAATTCTCGGGAGCAAATTTTCGAAAATTTTGGTGTACCTCGCGAAGTTGACCCTATTTTCCGGTGATTCAATAAAGTACTTTTTCATTCGCCGCTATAAATTTCTGGAAATTCAAACACGACTTTTAGAAACCTCCTCAGGAATGTTCCGTACCACTGAGCACTCTTTCAAAAATTACGAATTTTCGTCGCTTGGAAAAATTCCAAGTAACTAGCTTAACCGTGACAGGGACCTCAGTTTGTCCATTTGTGAAAACTTATTTTATTTTCATGAAATAAAAATACTTAGCGCTAAAAAGCCTATAGAAAATTGGGATTTTGTATTATTTGAATGACGGCTTTGTACCAGCGATGATGTCGCTTAGAAGAATGCTGTTATGCTGTTTTCAGGTGAGGACTGGGAATGAATGACAATGTAGCCAAGCCTTTGCTTCTTCAACATGGCGGCTGTCTCGTTCTTACTCTGCCTTGTTTCCTTGTCGTTCTCGTTCGCTGCGAAGGATGTTTTCCATGAAGAATTGCTTCTGAGGCCGTTGAAGACTGGCCACGTGTATGCACACTTTCAGTTTACCACGGTTTGGGACGTGGATATCAGAGATGCAAAAGCTTGTAAGTGGGACAACTTTTAGTTCTCTGGTTCACGTTTTTCAACTTATTAAAAACTTATTTGCTGACACCGTTAACTAGATCAGCGTTATCCTCGTGCACCCAATGTCATATCAAAAGGCTAAGTCTGTAAGACGAAGACGTAGTGCTGATAGTCTCCTCAATACGGTCTCAAGGAAACTTGGTTCTATTACTTGTATTACAAAACTAAGTTTTTAACTAATTGATCAACCAATCAGATGGCGCTATTGCCGACCCAGTCATTTTCACTAGTTTTTCACTATATAAGGACCTCCCAGGCAGCAAATAATATATATTTATACATTTACTTCTTTTCACCATCTGCACCTCTATTTTACACACTCAATATACATGTATGGCAAGTTTCCAATTGGCTTTTTAGCTTGCTTCTTTCAAGGAGGTAGCTACACTGTACTTTCGGGGATTGCTACTTTTGGAAGATTTCAAGGTTATTAATCTTGCAGATTGGTGCATTGATTCATGCTAAAAGATGCTTATCCCTTATGTGGATAAATGGATTATCAAATTTACTAGCCCAGTAGCCACTGATTTCTTTCCCTGGAGTAATATATGTACATGTAACAAAGATCTGGGGAAATTAAACCCAACCTTTGGTGGAGATACAGGCACAAAATTTTTGATCTTTGGACCCAAGCTGGCCTGTCAAACTCAATGAGTTTACGAATTTTATCAATTCTTTGTATCCCACCATGTGGTGATATTTGCAGTGCTGAAGAAACCCGAATACGCGAAACATCCCTGCATTAAAAGACAAATGAGAAAAGTTTGTATCTTCTTCTGTCTATTCAACCTATGTACATGTAATTTTATGTATCTTTTATCCTAGTTTCCCACTACAACCTCTTTCCAAAATCCTTTGGTCAGATCATCAATCAATACTCAGTAGAAGAGCTGCATTTGAGTCTCACTCAGGGACAATGGCAGCATGAACACTGGGGATATCCTGTGATATCTGCACCTCCTGGAGCAGAGTTATGGGTGTGGTTTCAAGACAGAGTGATAGATAGGTACTGTTCTACCATTGTTTGCATCTAAGTATGAACACATCATGCACAAGCTTGATCTAAACGAGTATCAGATGCTGTATGATATGTCAACAACCATATGAAGTTTGGCACATCAGAAGGATCTGTGCCCAAAGTCCAGCAGAGTTGGTATTGTTTTATCAAGATGTGAAAATGTCTGCAACAAGTATGGAAGGAACTTCCAGAAGTTATCAGATAAAGTGCATTAATCTTTGAGGTTTTTTCTATAACTATTTGTCAGTAGTATTTGAGAATACCAATACTGTTCTGTACATTGGGTGCAAAACTTTTCATTATGGTCTGCAAAATGATGAATCATGTAATGTTTGAAGCCCATCAGGCTGAAATAAAAGACGTTGTGGTTGTTGCGAAAACTTGCTAAATATAGGGTAGGTCAAGATGCCCTGAAATGGTTGAAGTCTTACCAAACGAATCATCTGCAATGATGCAACATAAACAATCTTCTTCCCAATGCAAGTCCTTTAAACTGCGAGTTCCCCAAGGATCAATAGTTGGTTCTTTTCTCTTTTTTGTCTATATTAATGACCTGCTTAATTGCTTGAGCCTAGGCTCCCCTAGAATTTATGCTGATGACATGAATGTTACTTTTGGTGCATCTGACATGATTGATCTTGAGACTTAAATCAATAATGAACTGAAAAGCATTAATCTTGGTAGCTCAGAGCTAACAAGTTAAGCTTCAATGTTGCTTGAACTTCAAGTCTATGGTCATTAGCTCACATCAAAAATTGCAGTCTTTAAATGACTAGACAATAAATATCAAACAATGTAGATGGTGTCAAAATAAACCAAACAAATAATACCAAAGCTCTTGGACTGAACATACATGAAAACCTATCCTGGAAGGAGCACATACACTCAATTTTGAAAAAAGTTGCCTCCAGTATTGGTTTTCGGGCACAATGCTACTAAAATATACTAGGTCTTATAAAGCCGCATACAGTGTATTGATTACTGCAGTGTTTTTTAAGATGGCATGTCTCGACAGGCGATTAAGAATATATTAAACTTCAAAAACTACAAAATCATGCTGCCCAATTAAAATCAAGTTATGACACAAACTCTAGCTGTCTTCTAACCTCGCTTAGCTGGGATAAGTTATCAGTACAAAGGGCGAAAGAAAAGGCAAATTTAATGTACAAATGTGTTTATAAGTTCGCTCCAGTTTATCTTCGTAACCTGTTCACTGGGAGAACTTTGTCCTTTGATCTTCACTACACAAGACAAAAATTGCATTTTCCGAAACCAAGAACTGACTACCTGAAACGTAGCTTCAGTTATGGCAGAGCTTCTGTATGGAATGATCTTCCAGAGGAACTTCACACTACAGAATCTCCAGGTATCTTGAGAGAGGCATCAATAAATGGCTCTCTGCATCGGACTCCCATATGGCAAATATGTAAACCAGTACATAGAAAATTTCATAGGTGATGTATTTTTCTGTCATTTTAATACTGATATTTTTATTGTGTTTTAAATAAAGTTTTCATTCATTTTTTTTCATTCAACAATGATAAATTACATGGTTAGCCTTGGCAAAAGTTAATAAACCACAAAGATATTGTCTCTCAGTTTCAATTACAAAGATAATTTTTTCTTCCAACAGAGTTGATGAAAACTGGTCAGGCTTAACCCAAGCACTGTCTGGTCAATTTTGTGCATCACTGAATTTCATAGACAGCAAAACAACCTCGAGTCCCAAGCTTTCTTTTAGAAGAGAAGGTGTTGCTTCTGCTGCTGGTACAAACAACTCACTGTTAAGACATGCTGCTTTGCCAAGGGAACTAGTGTGTACAGAGAACCTCACTCCATGGAAAAAACTGTTGCCTTGTGACTCCAAGGTAACCACGTAGCTTTAGGTAGAGCGGGTTTCTTCTGTTTCCATTTTTTGTATTATTACGTGTTCCTGCTGTAATTTGGCCTGCTATTCATAGATTTCTGCCCTGTTTAGATGCGCCAAACATTACAAAAGTTGAAAAGATTGTGAAAATTATGGCAGAACTGAAGACAAAATAAAGGCATCATAATTTCATCTTTGTGGCATTACTAGTGAAAATGGTTTCAGTTACGTTCTAATTCTCAGATCGTAGCATTTTGGGAAGCCCCATTGATTATGCAATCTCGAGGTACCAGCCAACCCCCTTGAAAAATCCTTGATCTTCTCCTGAATAAGTTTTCATTGCATTTTCAACCCAGTCTTTTTAATAGCTTTGCAATTTAAATGTAGTTTGTATCCTTTCTTGTACCATTCAAATAAATTTGGTAAAGTTCTTATCCTTAAACAATATGCTCACACCCTCACTGCCTGCTTGTCTGGACTTCTCTGTCTCCTAACCCTCCCCTTGTTTCCCACTCTATAAAATGTTGTTTCTATATAAGATGCTCCATGTGTAACTAACAAAATTTTCTCATAACATTTTTTGCAGGCTGGTTTAACTACATTGTTGTACTCATTGCTGCTGTACAGTGTGAGTTACCACTCTCTAGGGGTCCATCTGCGGCCAATTTGCCAGGTAAGTAACCTTGAGTAGAAATTAAACACAAAGAGTTGCTAATTTGACTTAAAGTTAAAATGCGATGCAGTTGTAGTCCACTCCTGCCTACTTCTCCAGATCAATGATTGAAAATAGTTTCAACATAAGAAATAAGCAGAGATGTTAGCAAACAATATCCAAAGGTGAGGTGATACATTTAATTTACCATGTAACTTCATCACCTACAGTTTTGACAGGAACTCGGTGGAGTTGTTTGCGCTCTGAATAGGGTACTCAGACGGCTCCAGCCCATCCCAAATTTGTGTCTTATGCAGTACCTCAACAATGTCGAGCCTTCTACCAGAGATAGAGAAGAATATGCAGGCCATAAAAATCTCTAGGCTTTTACAGTAGCAGTGATCCCAAAACTGAAAAATCCTTGGTGGCTTCCTAGCTTCAGCCTTGCACAGATGAGCCCACTTCTTTGGTCTTTTCCTTGTTTTTGGTCGAGTTTCATGGGATAGAGATATTGAATGAAGAGGAATGCACTATCCTACTTATCCTGTACTGCTACAGCCTCCATGCATTCTGCAACAATTTTGACACACACTAGTGCATGTTCGCATACATTCCTCTCAGAAACAAAACATTGTTATTCTCAAAGTGACGTCAGAAGCCAGCTCGTCCCATTCCTCGCTATTTATCCATTAGGAACATGGAAGAGGGCAAATTTACAAACTTTGAAAATTCATAAAAAATTAACAGAAAAAGCTACAATCATGATAATTTTTCACAGTGGTGATCAGGAGGAAAAGGAAATTTATATTAAGTGACAAACATTTTGGGATTAGTGACACTTTTACCCAAAATTACGTTCACTAAAAAAAATTATGTAACTACAATGGCATGTACTACATGTGGAGAGTTTGATAACATTTATGTCAAAACTCTGTAGATCACTGATTGCACATGATTGCTTTTCAGGATCAAAGCTGTTCACAGCACTCTGTGGAGCTAGTGCAGTCATTATCCATGGTGCTAGATCCATTGTTAAGAGGAGGATCTAAATTTGGTAAGTGCTGGTAATATATAAAGGGCAGAACAGTGCATAAATTACCACATATCAATCATTAAGAACACAGTTGAAAATAATTATGATATGCTAACCTCAATACTAACCGAGCATGTGGGCTGTACCGAGGAATATTGGCCCGAGGTCGTGACAGTACGGACCGAGTGCAGTGAGGTCTGTACAAAATGGCCGAGGGCCAACATTCCCCAGTACGGCTTGAGCTAGCAAGGTTAGTAAGTAGTTTATTATATGGCACTCTGGTCATGCTTGTTTGTTTTCTTTTAAAATGCACTTCCGGTCACTTGAATTCAAAGGGCTTCTTCAGGGTGTTTCAGTTGATGACGCGAGCAACTCAAAAAGAACAAGCTACCACGAGTTTGAAAACAAATTCAATGAATGTAAATCATGTTGAACATAAACTAGGCTTCAAGAACAATTTGTAACTGAATTTGTCCCAAGTCTCAACAGCTGCAACTTGTTGAAATTCGGAAAATGGTTTCTGTCGCCATCCTGCATGGAATATTTTAACTTGCGCATTGCAAAATATGGATGAAGAAATGTCGAAGCTGGTTGCTTTGAAAGTCGTTCAAACATATACACGGCTAATGAAGAGGCAGTCTTAAAATCAATCCTCCTCGTCTCTCTTGATAACAGTTCGACACTTCTTTTCATTTTGGACAATTCTGGGCTGAAAAATAGAAATTGTTGCTGGCTTGTACTCTTGTCCGTGTTTCCTGCGTGTTTGTTCATATTAAAGCTAAAAAATTTCAATGGACAAGAAGTGGTGAAGCTCCTTCGCAGGTAGGATTTTAACTCTTTCATTTGTCATAACGTTACCTTACAATTAGTGGAGAAGAGTGTTCAGATCAGTAGCAGTCTTCTTATTTCTGTTTACACTTTTTTGCTTCTTTGTAAAATCGTCTGTGGCCTCCCAGCTTTTGCCGATGCCTGATTGAGTCTTTACATTAGACATTTCCAGGTCTTCGGGATAATAAAATTCGCTTCGTGAATACAGTAAACACCCGCATATAAGTCATTAGAACAAATGGATTAAGAACACCAGGCTGAAATTTGGCCATTAAAGCCCCATTTTTATAAGAACAAGATCAGCCTGAAATATTCAGCATGTTCTTATAAAATGGAAAAGGTGTCATAATTACATAAAAAAAAAGTGATTTTCCTTGTTTATGGTCATGCTTAATTACTGCAGTAGTGTATTTTTTCATCATTACCTATAATGAAGGACAGCCAGTCATCTCATCAATGATACAGTACAGATCTTTAAAATCAAAGAATATTTATTAATTTTTGCTAATTTTACATCTAGGGGCATTTTTGGGTAGCACCCGTATTACTAAAAATACTGTATAGAAATTTAAGAACATTTTAAGAACACTTTGAGGCTGATTTGTCACCGAGC
>CBDDTI010000560.1:0-8553 GCA_965233585.1 bacterium | reverse complement strand
GGTCGTTATGTTTTTTTCAAGAACTCAAGCGTAGTGATACAGTGGATAGTTTAGTTATGACTTATGTTTGTTTGTCATTTATGCTTTCGGCATTATTTTCCGTTAGTTTTCGACGTTTATTACCGAGTTAGTAAGCTAGCACACTCGTCGAAGCCACAATCGCCGTATTAACCTTGCAATTGGGAATTCAGTGTAATAGTGACTCTTTTCCTCAAGAAATAAAAGTTATAGCTTTGGGAAAGAGTTCCTCTATTTCGTATCGGCAGAGCAACTCGAGGCGTTTTTCATGATTTGGACTTTTTGTGCACTATTAGGAAAGTCAAAGCTGCCATTTATTTTCTCCCAGGTAGGGGGTGGGGGGGGGGGGGGGGGGGCAAATCTCAACTGTATTAAAACGCCGACTTAAAAAGCCACAAACGCCATACTCAGAAATATCTGATATTAGACTTCGAGTATTCCCTCTTTTGCTTAGTCCGCCGTGCTTGATTTGAAAGAAAACCGCGAGAGAAAAAAAAAAACACGATGGCCATGCACGTGGGCCGAGACGTGCGCGAAAGGAGGGACTACCGTCTAAAAATGCCTTGCTCTCACGACGCAAAAAATTTGATTAGCTTATGTTAGGAACGTTGTCTACACTCGAGATACTCGTTGTCCAATCTAAAGTTCCCTATTTATAACTACTTTCTTTTGCAAAGTTGATTACCTACAGAAATGTTTAGAAGATTTCGATGAATTCCTTCCTTTTGTAAGCCTTTTGTGTTACCCGCCTCTCCCTCGCGTATTCGACCGAAGCGAAAATATCCTAGAATTATCTAGTCTCGATTATGTAAACGTGACGCTATAGAATCCTCCTACAGTGTTCAAAGCGCACGCAAGGAATGTTCAAGGATATACACCTGGCCCTAGTTGTTCAAAAGCTCGATAACGCTATCTATCGGATAGATCGCTATCCAGTGGATAAATGTTAAGAAAACAAACCACTCCATCCGCTCTTCGTTATGCAGCCTTTGAACAACTGGAGCCAGAGGTACAACTGAAAACTTCAAGTCGAGCTCAGGAAAACAGGCCGGATTTTTATATGATGTATTCCTGAAATTATTCAGCATCCACGGCAAGCGTCGAGTAGCATTCGGTCAAATTTTAGGCTTTTCTCGCATTGTATATCATGATCTAATCTTCACCTTCTTTGCCTTTAAGACTAAGCCAGGCATTCCAATATTTTCAAATAAATCACTAACTACTTTAATCATACTCGTGATTAACAAATCGGGCTCCCTCTTCGCGGTCGTCCGATTTTGCTAAACACTCGTATGATTACAAACCGAATTGGACTTCACTCAGTCCTATTACCATTAAAAATTGTTATAATCCATTTAGAAACAATCATTCTGTATAAAAACATTCCGCAAATTAATCAATTAAATTGAAGCTAAGTCAGCACTAGCGGTCCGGGCCCTGTTAACAGGCGATGTCTATATTCAGCATTCCAAGAGATCAACGGAGGCATATCTTCCTTAAATTACTAACCAGACGTCAAGTTGATTAATCAGTCATAATTTTATTGCGATAACTAAATTACTTTTACTATCTAACATTAGATCAGCAGTCCTCTAGTTCAGTGTTTACACATTGCGTCGGCCATACTATCTGGGAAATTATGTAAGGTCAAACCCCTTAAAGGTTACTTCCAAGGCTACCCTTGAAATTAATAATACCCGTACTGTTACCACAATATCTATATATTGGTGTTAAAACATTGTTAACATTAATTCACTGACGATTTAATTATGTTGTAGCGTTCTTAGATGTTTCAAGTCTGTACCTGCAAGAAACCCAAAATATCGCTTTGATTAAATTCATTCTAAATTTAATTAAATAATCAAGAAAAGACAGGAGCTAAATCAGTAATGCGGGGGGACATCGATCGGCAGGCAATCGTGTTAGATCAGTTTGACGTTCTCCAAATGCTAACCTATTTATGGGAATCGCGTTTTACAAGCAAATACAGTCGCACCTAGGGCAACGACCACTTCTCCTCAGCGACCAGTTTCCCAAAATATCGAAAGTTTCCAAGCCAAATCACTATATTTGAAACCTCTTGAAAGCGACTACCCCTCGTAAGCGACCGCGACCACTTTTAGAGATAAAAGTTTGAAATTTTCCTTTGTTTTTAACTTCCCGTAAGCGACCAATTGACAGTAACGAGGCTAAAAATGGATCTATTTTTATAAGGTGTTGTAACATCGTATTTCTGGCTAGTACAAAAAACGGAAATTTCTCAATGGGAAGAACCGGATTTTTTTTCCGAAATTGATTTTCCTTGAATAAAACATTGCATCGGCATTGTCCCATGGGTCAAGTCTCAGAAGCTACCACATTCTAATGAAATTTTGACCCACTTTGGTATAAGCTCTCGTAAGCGCGGCCACATCCCATAGGTGACCACCTTGGCTTGACATTTTGGGTGCTCACTTACGGGAGAGTCGACTGTATTCACCGTTAGCTGGGACGCATTTTACAACTTCCAGCTGAGATCTCAAATCAGCAAAATTTAATGATAGCTTACAAATGGGGTGAACCTCTTTATTGTTGCAAGAAATTAATCGCATAAATTCAACTGGCAAGTATATCAAACGCAATAGACCGTGTTTAATCACATTTCCAAATTTCGAGAACAAAGTTGGAAATACTGCGCGCTGCGAAGTATTTCTGACGAACTTAGAGGTTTTGGAAACGTGACCAAACACTTTCAAGGGTATTTAATAAAGTTTCTCAATCGAAACTAAAAGTAACGAGTAACGGATAACGTGGTTTGTTTTGTTAACACTTATCCGCTGGATAGCGATTTATCTGGTTTATAGCGTTATCCAGCCTTCGAACAACTGGGGCCAGATGTCTAAACACCGTCGGCGTCTTATTTTTCTGATGAATTATTGATGACTTTGACAAATTACATCCCAGCACCCGCTTCAGCTACTGCACATCGACACGCCAAATCTAGATCGATCCAGATTAGACATTTGTTTTTGGACGGTGGCGATTAGGAAATAGCTAGTAACTTGACTTACTTGATGGAAACGGTAAACATAGTTGGTACTCGCGCCTCCAACATTGGCCCAACACTTAATAGGATTTGTTTCCACCCCATATTTGTCATAGGTCAAGGCGGCGTCTCTGGAGGACCAGCATTCTCCGTAAAATTGCACAGCGAAATACTCGTAACCGATGTCACGTGCCACCAACGCGCACTTACGTATGGTAGCGTCCAAGTTGTGCCAGTCAATAAAAAAGCGGAAACTTGCGTAGTTATGTGATAATGCACGATCACTCGGTTTGTCCTTAAAGCACCCAACTGGCTCAAATTCAGGAAGTGGATCTGTGGACGAAAAATCTCGCTCAGTTATATTCTGGCAATACACGAATGAATGAATGAATGAATGACTATATTTTACAGGGAGAAACACTTAGCCTAAAAGCTAGTTTACTGGATTTTCATGCCAAAACGTGAAGATACAAAAAGATACTAAAAAAAATCAACTAGTTACAAGAATCTATTATAATGAAGTTTATGATTTACTACGGGATTAAAATCAATTAGAATTACAATAGTTGAAAAAATAAAAATTTCGCACTAGCCTAAAGAATATCTTGATGCCAGTCTCTTATCGCGAACATTGTCTGGAAGCATACTGTTTTACTGAATAATATTTAAACGAGCTAAGACCATGTTTAGCACAATTGTGCTCGGGTAATGAAAGTATGCTTTTTCTTTTTAAAGGGAAGCGCTGACCTGGACACCAGTTTTCTCACTTTGAAAAAAGTTCATCACAACCTGGAATCAAAGTTCATCTACAAATCCGCTCCAATTTTCGCAACGTTTTGCTTGATTTTCAATCGTTTACTGAAGAACCTGTTTTTGAGGGTCCTTTTGCTCATCACGATATTATTTTCATCACATCTGGTTAGAAGGGATATTTATCACGTCCCTGTTATATGCAAATTAGCTATAAAATGGTATCTAATGAGCAAGTGCACCAGCTGACTGGTTCCCTTTAAATTGTACTTATGGTCTCTAGTCTTAATTAGATTCAATACACTTAAGTGGGGGGGGGGGGGGGGGAGGGGGGAAATTCTCTGCCCTTTAAACAGCGATTAATGATATTAAGCATATCCTGAATTCGGCGACACTTTAAAATACTCTCTATACCAATCTTCTGTAATAGTTCCCTGTATGGTTTTGTCTTGTCTTTAAAAACATATCTAAGGGCGCGCTCATTCATCCTGCCCTCTCTAACTCCTTAGTGTTTCGGGATCCACAATGATGCCAAACTTGGCTACAGTAGTAAGAATTCGGTAATTTAAATACATGATACAGCGCCTCTCTAGATTTTACTGGTAAAATGTCCTTAAGTCTGTTTAGTGCATTTTCTAGGCCCGCCAACTTTCCTGCAAACAGAAACAATAAATACATAAAGGCAGGCGCCCATCACTAGAAGCCTGCAACTTCCCCATATTCCTGTCACGGCGTTTTCACAGACCGATTTATTTTTATTGTGAATTTATCTCGAAAACAGATCCCTACAGGAAACTCGGTGACCAATTGCAATCACAAGCACGGACTAATGTCGACATGTTCAAATGAAGTCGACATGTTCACGTGAAGCCGCATTGTTTTGTCCTTACCGAAGCGTGCTCGCGTAGACTGGAATTGGCCTATTTCCCGGGAAAAGAACATCTAAAAATAGACTGGTCTGTACGTTGCATTGGCTCATTATGAATGTGGCAGGCTCCTAGTAATGGGCTCCTGGTAAAGGTAATTGCCCAAGCGGGAGGTCAAGATGGCTGGATATTGGCCAAGTTGCAATGTCAATCCATTTTGAACGCACAAGCTTGGTCAATAAATGATTTACTATATGGCTTTAGGGACATTTATTTATTTCTTGTGGGACTCAGCAAGTAGTCCCAAGCGGGAAAAGAGCGCTATCTTGCCCGCGCGGGTAACCAATCACAGAGTAGGATTTGCTTTATCTTACGCGCTCACTAAGCTAACCATATAATAAGTACATATAAAATGAACTACAAATGCAATGACTTGTTTCCTACAACGTATTACCTCGTAACCTTGAACTGACTTCTTTTTGTTTTTTGTAACAAAAAATGGAACAACGAACAACGTTGTTCAAAGAAACGAAATCGGCTTAACTTCCATGTTCAAACGTAATTTCCACGACAACGTGAATTGACAGTGTGGAACATTCAAAGGTAAAATGTTAGGTGGGTTCACACTAGCTTAGTAAGTAGACCCTAAGTATGCAGAGAACTCAAGTATACTTCAGAACACGTATGTTTACCTATTCTGATGAGGGTTCATATTTCAGTACCTAAGTATACTTTAAGTGAAAGAGCCGTCAGTCAATTTCCACGCCAGCCATGTGCAAATTGCTTTCCTTGTTTGGTTAATATTTTTTACTGCATCGACAGCGTGCTAGGAACGATGTAGAAAGATACTTGCATGACTGCGTGGTCTAAATAGTCATGATCACGGTCCAACATACGAAAGTAGGATCAAGCATGGCTGAAGTTGGAGTTATTTTCCATTTCTATAAGTCGTCTAGCTACGTTGTTCGTTTCCTTGCATTGAAATCCAGGCGTCAAGCAAGCAAGTAGTGTCGTAGGAGTCTTGCGTGTTCTGATCTCTCATCGAAAAACGCATTTGGATGGGTTGAACTCGACTGGGAAGTGCATTTCGGCTCTTTTGAACACGATACGTTGCCACGGCTACAAAGTAGGCTAATTAAGTTGAAATTAGACCCGTTCACATCTGAAGTGAGATTGAAGAATACTTAAGGTCTACTTACTAAGCTATCGCATGAAACCACCTATTATTTTAGCCACAAATAAAACGAATAAATATTAAAAGTGCGAGGATCGCAGATGACTGCAATCTTCTTGAATTATCGTTAACGGTTGAAATGTATACCTCTCTTTTCGAACCATCACCAAAATCCCGCATGCACATTTATAAGACGTAAAACAGAAAGAATCATTGTCCATACCGAACGAATACACAACGCTGTGTGGTCCAAATCCAATGCCGTTTGAGCACTTGGTCCTTTGAGCAGGCGCACGGTGCAAAAAATATTTGTGCTGAGCATCATCTCCTGACTGACACAATCCACCAAACCCAAGAGCAAACACGTGATAGTTTTTGTTGTGTGCCAGCTCTCCACACTTCATAAGGGCCTGGGCCGGGTCTGCTTCATGTGTGAAGTCACCCAGTGTCTCCGAAAACAATCCAGAAGGTGTCTTGAAACAACCAATCTCGTTATCTGAAATTATTCAGCGAAGTATCATTTACCCAATCCATATCATTTCTTCAGCTGACTTAAAGCGCATACCATTTAGACTTTTGTCAGTAATACGTTCAGTAATAAATTTTAGGGAGTTTTTAACATCGCCTGATTTTCTTTTTCTTATGTTTTGTTTCTAGTTTTGATTTTCCTTGTTTGTTTGTTTGTTGTTCTTTTTTTTTTGCATTTTTGTGTTTTGTTTTTCAAGACAGCTGAGATAAGAGAGGATTAGTGATCGCGAAAATTACCTTGTGAGATAGGAATCACTTGATGTATTTTAATTAGCTTGTATTCTCAACAAGGAGTTGTACAGTAGCGAGAACGTTGCCTTCCACCGATATGGCCACGGATTTCGAATCCTGGGTAATGTTTTGCGTTGCCGTTCTTGTTTCTACCTTATGAATTTTCATCTGGATTCTCCCACTGGGTTGACCACATCGACTAATACCAACACTCCATATTCGAATCCGATCTCGACGCACGAAGGATTTATAACGAGATCATGGCAGCTTTTCCATAACTCGTGGGCAAATATACATGTACATGTAAATACTTGTTATTTTAATACAGCATTTTCACCCTTCCGTAAATACTATAACATACATAAAATACTCAAATCATTATCAATTCGGTAAATAAATCTGTTTTGTTACCTCTATGACGGCTAATATGAGCGTTTCACTTACCTTTACATGGGTTATCATCGTTGCAAGGTTCGGAGGAGGGAGGCTCGGGTTCATGTTCACACTGTATACCCGACACCTCTTCAATTTCTCCCTGTTCGTTTACTCGTGAACAATTTGTGTAGTTTGTTCGCTGTCCAGGAAGGCAAGCCGTAGAGCACTGTATAGGAAATCGAACAATAGCTTTTACTAATGATTCACTTAGAGGAGAAAAATGGGAGTAGGCGCGGTAGCCTCATTGTTAGTACGCTCGACTCCGGATCGGGACGGCCCGGTTGGAGCTCTGGTTAGAGACATTTTGTTGTGTTTTTGTGTTCTTGTTCTCTTCACCCAGGTGTACAAATGGGTAACAGTGGACGTAATGCTGAGGTTAACCCTGCAATGGACTAGCATCCCATCCAGGGGGTAAGGAAAGTACTCCTGTCCTTTTCATGCTACAGGAACTGGAGATGATGATAGGATGATGGGCTTCTTTGCTGGTATGAAGACACTGTATTGTTTTACCTATTTACAAAGCGCATTTATCTTACTTATGTAACACTTAGGAAAGAAGGGGATTATGTAGGTATGTTTTTACAAAGCCTGATCAAGAATTGTAAGGTATCTTTGCTGAGAACTAAATCTCCAAAGCACAATTACTGGTTGTGTTCTTTAGCTAGTCGACTTGGGATCTCAAATCAAAATCCCCTTGACTGGCCGAAAAAATGTCATATGCAGTTTTCAGTTTGAATACTCTGCTTTCACTTCTTTTACGTTGTTGAACCTTGTACTTGTAGGGAGCTTGTAGGGGATGCTATATCCTTTTGTTCTTACACCTGTATACATATTATATATACAAATCCTGAAATAAATCAATAAATAAATTTTAGTTAAAATGCGATGCCACCGACCAGCGAAGATCTAACTATGGAGTCTACGGAAGAGGATTTCGTGTCAGGATCGGGCTTCTTGAATCGCAATGTGAATAACAAATCTATATTAGCGCTTGCATATCTCTAAATTTACACAGAATTACACAAAATTAAAACACATATAATGGCATGTCAAAAAAATACTATCTTTCACGTTTCATACCTCAGACCAGTGAGTTATTCGGTAAGCAGGACATTTGATTTCGTTGCAGAAGCGAAATCCTACTGGCTTTGTTGTTGCGTTGCAGAGCGAATCAGATTCGATCTTGTAGTGGGTATCGTTTATCTTCGCTTGACAAACAACAGACCGTGATTGACTGCCTTTCCCACACGTCTTCGTACACGACTGCCAATTGGACAGGTGCCATCTGTAATGTGCAGTGTTCATGCGGAAAGCAAAGTTGCGGTATTTATATCAAATTTCCCTGTTTACTGGAAATAAATTATTAGAAAAAAAACAGCAAACAGAGAGCAACGAACAAGTACAAGAAATAAACAAATTTACACAAATCCTCATAAACTTAACATTCCGGTAGGTATTATTAAAATCATCATCGTCCTTGTAACACCTCAGTGGGGGTGTGTAAGGCCGAAATATAAATAGAAAAA
>CBDDTI010000559.1:0-16902 GCA_965233585.1 bacterium | reverse complement strand
AGTCATGTTGTGGAACTGTCGAAGGGTGGTCCTGTGGGTTACTTGTGGCTGTTCCGTGCAGGGTTTCTTATATGTGGAGAAATCCGCATCGCCTATCCGGACTTTCCCTGCCCAAACTACAGCAACTTCCCATGGCAGACCTTGAATGGCCCAGCCGTCACGTGCAAAACATTTTCTTACAAACTGCAGCCCAGGGTGAGCAATCAGAACGGTAACCCACACAAACACACACACACACAACTACAAGAAGCAAGACAAACAAGCCAAACCAAGAGCAGACGACAACATGGGCGACAACTGCCCAAACGGCAATGGTGATAAGAACAAGAATAGCATGGGCAACAGTATTAGTATACACTACGACAACAGAAACATGGAAACACATCCATTACATAATATATATATATGTAATATACACACACGGTTTTGACAAATACAAATGATAGGTGCCAGCTCCAAAATTCCGCAAATACCGCACAGAACAGATGTTAAACATCCCCTAAACTACAGGAACACCCACACACACAGACACAAAAATTCTCACCCATTAAACAAGTTTCCTCCCTTGGGCCAACTGCTGCTGAATCCCAGTGGTTTGCCAAAAACGTGAAGAAATACTCCTCTGACAAAGCATGATTCAAACAAATCAGAGAGATTTTGAAAGATTGATACCTTGACTTGATAGAGTGCACTTGGATCAGAAACCGTCTGGACACACACCACAGACACTGCACATCGGAGCCACCCAGCAACAATGATGCTTTAGCATACTTGTACGTTTGAAAAGCCATCGATACAGTTCTGGTGTTGGAAGAAAGTGGTGGGATTTATCTTGTGAGAGGCACACTATTAAACTTGGCGTTCACAGGAAAATGTGCAAAGGAATGAATGAAGGAAACTGAAGACGAAGGCAGACAGCCAAGGACAGTAAAGCAGACGTAAAGGAATGAAACGGAGAGTGAACATTGAAATACAGAAGGCAAGGTCAACCAGGAGACAAGAAGAGAAATCAATGAATCTGGAGCTAGAAAAGCGCTGAATCATCACCCAACAACGTCAAAGGCACAAAAGCCATATCCAGGCACACCTGTTGCTAGCCGTTGACATTTCTAGCCCAGTGATCCTGTCTTGAGCAATCCCATGTGCTTTCAGGTCTTGGAGTATGCACTTGCTGCTCTCTACCCTTGTTTCCCTGCCCCTGCCACATGCTCTCTATTTTCCATGTTTTGGGCTCTTAAGTCGATTTGAACTGTTGGCGCAATTCACTGTGGCTTCTGTTTTTGATAGCATTGTGCAATATTGTGCATTATGCTCAAGTGTTGTGGCGGTCTCATTTGGGCAGACTGAACACCCGTTCAACTCGCCAATGGCAGTCCGTGACCATGATGCAAAACTGCTTTCAAGGTCTTTCACTTTTGCTGCACCGTTTGAAGTTAAGTAAGGCCCAGCAACTTTGGGCGATTTAATGACCTAAACTTCACTCTCACAGATGCTCAAAAGGCGCAGTGCTGACCGAGACGGGTTCCGGAAATGTCAGAAGCATATGTGGACGCAGATGCATCCGGGCTTTTGGGCTGACCAGCGACTTCCCAACCATGGCAGGCAGATGGATGGCACTTTCCCATGACCAAAGAACAAGAATGGGACAAGTTCGGCTATGTGGTCAGGGCCCGATTCTCAGACTATTTGAATTCTTTTTGTTCTCTTTATAACTCGCAGAGGGTTGGGATGGGGTGCGTGGGCCTCTCTGATCTGCATGGGTAATCCAGGACCAGACACGGTTCCGCCTGCATGTACAAGATGGATTAGTAGATGTCGTGGAGGACTACCTTGAAACAGAGAAGAAGGACTGAGCCAGCACCCTTTGCACAGGCTAACAGCCTCAGTGAGCCGCACTGCCCAGGATTCTGTGCAACTGGCTCTTCCTTGCATTTTTGACAAGTTCAACACATTGACTATTGAATTGGGCCACTCTTGACCCCCAAAAAACTAGCCCCCCAATTCAGGATTTGATCGACATCAACCTTGCGGACAAAGATGGCAAAACACCACTCATGGTGAGCTGGCTGATCTTTTGCAGTTTAATTCATGGAGTTAGCTTTCCCCTTGTCCTTGGGCTGTTCGGCATTCATAAAGTTTGACTGGAACATTTACTGACGAACAAGTCCCACATTTTCCCTGCAACTTGCAGGTTCATAGAGTGGTTTTGTTGGCAATATTTTCGGATGTTCAATTCAAACGGTTTGAAGTGTTTGAAGTGTGAATTGAGTACAAACAAGTCGAGGTGGCAGCGCGGAATGGACATGCAAAGGTGCCTCGGAAAGATCTTTCTCAAGTTGCAGCAGTACCGGCATGGCTTGAGTGCAGAGGTGGTTGCCGCCCTACTGAAAGCAGGGGCTGACATTGGCTTGGTCGACAAATCGGTCAAGGACTGCTGTCAGGATTGATACGCTAAGGCTGCTACGGGTCAGCTTATCCTTACCCCTATAGATATAATTACCGACTACACCAAACTATTGCATTTTTTTTTGTGTGTGTGTGTGCGCGTGTGTGAGCGTTCTTCCTTGACTTCGGTGTCGAGGACCAGAAGGTTACTGCAGTTGAGTATGCCAAGGGATGGCAGGATCCTGAGATCAATGCTTTGATCAGCCACAACAAAGCAGAAGTTGGCCAGATGGCCTTGATCGTGCTACGTTTTATTGCTGCATCGCTGGCAGCCGCACAGGTTAGCATGGAAGATTGATCATCAACCCTGAAGGAACCCGCAGACTTTCACGGGTCAAAAGATGTCAAACATGTGAACAGTCAGGCACAGACCTCAGCAAATTTAGCGAATGAAATTTGACTACCTGGCCGTACTGGATCCTATAGGTGTATATGTATATATATATATGTATACGTATACATAAGAGGGTTCTATTTTGTCTCGATTGAATGGAGGACTTAAGACCTTTAGGTGTTTGAGCTGCACTGACCTGCACCGGAGAGTGATTGAGAGAGAAGAGAGAGAGAGAGAGAGAGAAAGAGAGAGAAGCTTAGGGCACAGTGTAGAGCCACGGTCCAGGACCATGTCAAATCGGTAGGATATTTACTAAAGCAATGTTTGCACTTTCAAAGCGTCGTGTCATTGCTGGCGCTTGGACCATTGCTGGAACTGCAGCATGCGCAAAGTTTGTAAGCAACCACCGCAGGTATCGGGACTTGCCCTGTGTGCAACTTGCTCTTGCACAGATGGAGCAGGTGCAGGAGCAGCTTGATTTGGGACCATTGAAGCTTGGCATGTGGCCCAGACAAGGTCATGTGGATTCAACCGCAGGCCTGATGCGGGCAAGCTTCAAGGTCAATGGCACAAAGGGTGTGGCACATGTTTTTGTGAGTGCGAAGAGAGATAAACTTGAAGAGACAGAAACAGATTCTGATGATGGCCATGATGGCTATTATTGGCTGCGACCCTGGGAGCTGAAGAAGACCTTCCTTGACAAGGTACGCTCGATACGTTCTTTTCGACCCGAAGATCAAGATCCTTCGATGTGGAGACTTGAAACATTGGTTGTTTTGCAAGATGGCGAGATTATATTTGGCAATCCACTCGGACTGCCTGAGTATGAAGCTGTTTGCTTGCGGCGTGATGGTAGCTCCAAGGATGAGCGTTCCAGACGCAGATTGCACTTTACGCTGGGGATTGCTTTGATTGCGACTGTTCTTGCTGGAGGAGTCCGTGTCTTCAGGTCCCGTCATGTTTGGCAAAGCCATGGCTGTGTGCGGAAGGCGGTGCTGGGTGATCAGAGCGTTCGGACCGTGCTGGGTCCGTCTTACATTGAGTCATGCAGCGGAACTTTCACCCCAACCTATATCAATGCTCAACTCAAGGTGGTTGGTAACGCTGCCGTTGCTGATGTCGTTGTGGCAGTAAGTCGTGACACTACTTGGCAGCATTGGCGCGTTGCTGTTGCTCGAATGAATGTGGGTGGAGTGACTTGCAACCTTGACCTGGCGCTGACGCGTTAGTACCATACTACAAAAGGATCATGGAAAAGTGAAAAGTGGTACAGTCCGAATTCTACCTGTTCAATTTGAGTCAGTTTGCTCCCCTTTAAAAAACATGTCATAGTCATAGTCTAGTCATCGGTTTTCGCATGATCTCGCAGCCGAAGCGCCAGGCCTCATCAAGTAGGCAATGAGAGACGAGATGATTGCTTGGAGATCATATCAGAATTTCTGAGGACATAAAGTAAAGGGCTTGGATGTTGCACTTGAACCAAGTTGAGTCTCAACTCATTGTCATTGTTGGTGATTTAAATCTTTGTTGCTCCTCGCGAGGACTGGCCAAGTCCCAGACATTCTTTCAGTCCCTGAGGCAAGAATGTGAAAGGCATTGAATCAGCCGGAATGAGGCCCTGCCACTGTGAAATGAAAGTCTCCTTGCAAAGAGCCAGAGAGAGAGAGAGAGAGAAAGGGAGAGAGAGTGCGAGAGACGCAGCAGGGGTAGGCTACGGCTGAGCAGAGTCAAGAGTTGCTTCCAGAAATGAGTGCGAAAAAAAGGCCGCCTCTCACTCAATTGAGGTTATTGTCACTTCTTGTCAGAGGTCCTTGACCTTTTGGAACAGACTCCGGTTTGATGGACCCTGTCTGCGATTTGAAGTGTGTAATGACTTGTCAGAAGCCACAACAGTGGAAGAAGCAGCATGCAAATCAAGACTCAATGTTGCTTCCAGAAAAGCACGCTTTAGAACTTTAGAACATATGCCCAACTTGTGCTTGAAGCAACCAAGCAAGTACTTCCACAAATTGCAGCCGCGCTCACAGAAAGCGGTGAAACTCACATTTTCCTGGGCACTCCTAAGATGTGCCAGTTCTTGAAGCCAAAGGCTCTAGTTGTGACAAACCAAGAACATGCAGCATAGCTATGCGGCATAGCCCATACATGTTGGATGACTCCATGATGATTTGCTGATTGTCTTTTTTGGTCCAAATCGCGGGAATGTTTTCAAGCAAATATAAGAAAGCTGCGTCTGTAGCACTGCAGTCATTTGTTGTACGACACTACATGTAAGGTAGCGGGTCATTAAGACATATCGGAAGTTGCGGCGTGAAGTGGTTGAAGTCTAGAGGGGATGTCTTTCAGGATCTTTGTGTTGCAAAGTAGAAGCAATGGTCTCAGCGGCTCATGGTGGGTACAAGGGAAAGCGAGGCTTTCATTCCAGACCGCTCAAGCCACTGTTTGATTGATGCTCTTTCGACGGTTTCGATGGCGGTGCAGTACCTTCTCAACCCTGGGCGGAAACGCATTTTTTGCGAAAAAGGTGCGTAATATTCAACAGGCTGCATCCGGCCCGCCTGCGCACCTAGTCTATGACCCCAGCCAGCTGCCGGATGCTGCTACCTTGCTCCTGGTTGCCAAAAGTGCAGTGTCAAGTGATTTCAAAGACCAGGCTTTTTGGCAGGCTTGTAGTCTGCAAGCTCGAAAGCTCTGTGGCGCCGATGCAAATCTACTTGCCTTAGCCCGCTATGCTGTAGCGGCAGCGACGGTTCACCATCAAGACACCGAGCTTATGAATCTCAGCATTCGATAAACAGCAAAAGTCATGTGTTTAATTTGTTTGTCTTTGATTTGTTTTGCTTTCCTTTGCTTCCATCTCTATTTACTCTATTTCTTCATCGACAATGGAACTCTCTTTGTGATCAAGAAAGTCATGACAGTACGTCGTCTTGCTTGTACTTGTAGTCTCAATTCCGGCTTTATTAAAAGTGAGCTGTTGAACCCCAACACATTTTCATGCTAGGAGGCACACACTAAGTATTTTTATGATTATTTGATATTATCTATGTGCATACAGTAAGCCGTTCTATCGGTTCCGCATGTCAGAAGCTGTTGAAAAGCACGAGTTCATTTGCGCACAACGAACATCAAGCAGGATCATCGTGTCTCTTGAGACTTGCCAGGTACAACATTGGCGATATGGCGGTTGCGGGAGCAGAGCGCAACTTTCTGGATGCAGAGAGCATTATGCTTATACTTCAATCACATGCTATTCTTGCGTTCCGCAATGATCGAGTGTTGAGAAAATTGGAATTGGTCCTGTTCGAGATGCTGCAACAGTCAAAAGCCACGGCTGCTTGTCTATCCAGCTCTCTCTTGTCGCTGTCTCAGCTTTTCTCTGCATCTGTGCTGCCGGATGTTGACCAGGCATTAGAGTATTCCAGACAAGAACTCATAGACGGAGCAGCACGAGTTTGCCTGGAACATGTCTCATTTTTTACCGCTGCTCAACTTTGTGAAGTCTTGGAAGCCATGGCCACATTCAGAGTCCGCGGTGATCGACAAGTCTCAGCGTTGTTTTTTGGAATCGGCAACTCGTTGGCAAGACAGACGAGCACGCTAAGCTCCAAGGATTGTGGGACCATTTCACGCGCCTTTGCAGCTTGCAGGGTCCATGATGAAAAGATTCTATCATCTCTAGCCTTCAGACTGCGCGATAAAGAAGTGCGAAGAGACTTAACGGCTCAAGATCTTGCAAATGTGCTTTATGGCTTTGCGAAATTCACTAGCCAAGACATTGCTTTGTTGGACCTGTTGTCTATAGAAGTCAGGCGCCATTTGCATGCTTTGGATGTCAGGTTGATGAGTTCCACCCTTGCATCACTAGCCAAGTGTGGCGTAAGTTGCCCTGTTCTTACTGGCCGTGCAACCCAAATGCTGCGTCGTCCCGGTCCGAAACTTGAAGCAAATGAAGAGGACAGAGAAGTTCAAAGGGTGTGCAACCTAAGCCTGGGTACATTCAATGAACTGCTGAGTTTGACGATGGCTTTTGCAAAGTTTCAAGTCCGGGACTCAAGGCTGCACGAGAGGCTGGCAGAGTCATTGCTGCAATGTCAGGAGAACGATCAGGCAGCATTAGAATTCCGAACTTGCACGGACCTCGTCAATGTTGTGCATGCTTTTGCAAAGGTGCATCAAGCTCCAATACAATTATTGGGGACGGTGATACGCCTGCTACGGCTGCGACCTCCAGGTGAATTCAGCACTCGAGATGCTGTAAAGTTGCTCCATGCGTTGGCAAAAATCGAGTACACGATTTTGCCAGATGATAAAAATCATATTCTTCTTGCTTTGGGCCCGGAACAACTGAAAGAACTTGGGGTGTTTGAACTCTTGAAACTCGCGGTCGCTGCGCGGAAGCTTGGCTTTGAGCTTCCGTCATTGGAGACGCAGGTTGGTGTTATACTGCCAAATGAACCTCCATTGAAGAGTGACAGTCCACAACGGCGCCCTACCGCAAAGAAGCAAAGAAGAAAGAGCGCACGGAAGCAGAAATGGACTTGGTAGATTGTTGGATTTGGTTGACTATGCCGCAAGAGGCAAAGATCCTCTGCAAAAGTGCGCCAGGGTTTGCTTTTTCACGATACATGTTCGTCTCTCGTTATCCAATCGGTCTTTTGACATACATAAAACAAGATAGCGTTCAGCACAAGCTTGACTCGGATTGCTGTCAGTTTCAATCTCGACATATTTCGACAAATCTATATACATTGTTCAAGCAAGGGTCAGTCCCTGCAAGATCATGGTGCTGAGGATTATCTAGGTTTTCCTCTGCATTGTGTTAGAAGAATGCAGCGATGTCGGCTCAAGAGCCTAGCGTATTGGCAGAATGAACATCATCAGCCACAAAGAGCTTGCCAAGCACAATGGTGATGGGGATGTGTGGATGGCCATACATGGTGTGGTCTACGATGTGTCTAATTTCATGCACGAGCACCCAGGCGGTTGGAAACTCGGTTGGCGGTTTTCTTGGTTTAAACAGTTTGGACTTGTTTTGCTGAGCATGCCGTGGGGTGGACACAGAAGATTTTGCGAGCACAGTACGCATATGAACGTCATGACATTAAGAATGACATTTCCAAGGTTCACAATTGCTCGAGGATGTAGCAGGAAGAGATGCGTCTCTCGAGTTTGAGGCCCGAATGTTGTCAATCTTAGGGACCTATGCAAGATGCATCATGATGATCCATGATCATCCATGATGAACCTGTGGAACCTGGCCATGAGAGGATGCATTGCATTCAGATGCAGCTCGCAAAGAAGAGAAGTTGGAACTCAAAGGATTCCTGGAAGGATCAGAAGAGCAGGTCGATTGAGTCAGTGGTGCATCTTATCTGCTGTACCCATACATGAAGTATATGAAATTACTTTACTTCGAGTGATCCCCACCAACGGACATATATTCTAACATTCTATGTGAATCTATGTGACATATATTCTGTCTCACATTCTAGCTGAGATTTTATCTTGCATTTCGGGTCAGGGCAAGGCCGACAGAGTCTGCAAGCTTGTGATAATGTTCAGGGTCGGGCAAGGCTCAGAGAGTCTGCAAGCTCGCGATAGTCTGGTGATCCGCAAGGAGATTGTGAGCTTGCTGTAGCCAGCTTGCTGTGAGAGAAAGCAGAGAGGAGGAGAAGGACGCGGAAGAGGAGGGAGGAAGGAGAAGCTAACACAAAACCTGGAGACCCTCACTCGGCGGGTAAACAGCATATTCCTGATCATACGTGTGCGAAGCTGTTTGGTCTTGAATTTTGAAGACACACACACACACAGTGCCAACTCTTTTCGGGCATGAAAAACATAATTTGCTTGCTTTTGCCGTGCTGTAGTCTCCGGAAGTTGAGAAGCTTGCAAGTCTAAGCTGAGCAACGGATCTTAGCCTGATTTTCAGGTCCAAAAGTTTCGCGAATCTGGCTGGGACGAAGGGCAAGGAATTCCTGACCCAGAGGCAATGCATGAGACATGAGCAAATAGGCTGACAAAGCTGCCTCGTAGTTGAGCATTGCATGGTTGCAATGAAACAGTTCCGCATTTTTGAATACAATCTGCTGGTAGGGTAAGGTTGGGCAAGGTGCGACAAGAAATGTTTCGCAGGGGTGTTTGGGTGGGCGCAGTCACTTCACTTGCAAGAGCTCTTGAGAAATTCGACTTACCGCGCTAAATGTGTTCGTTTTGACAGTGCAAGAGGTGCCTGTCGGGGAGGTATCCTGAATCCGAACTTGGGCTTGGTGGGAAGCTTTGGGGTTTTGTGACACTCGTTGCATGACACACACACACTAGATAAGAATGGATCATTGTAGTGATCCGGCAGGAACTGAATCCTGTAACATGCAAATTAGATGAGAAACAAATTAAGGCAGGTACACATCCATGGCCAATGGATGCTTCCCTCTCTGATGCATAGCTTCGTTGGACAGAGTAGCATCAGAGAGCTCTGTCGCCCTGCATTAGTATTAGGATTAGAAAGGGAGAGGACAGAAGAAGAAAAAAAAAGAGAAGTTTTACATCTATTTAGATGTTACACACACACACCCGGCCGGAGCCGGGTCAACCCTGAAAGGCAAAAGGAAGAAAAAGGCGAACACAGACGACGGGCAGAAGGCCAGAACAGCGCAGGGGGGGGAGGGGAACAAACGGACCTCCAAAACCAACCTACACGGCGAAACGGACCTGACCAAAACAGCGCTCACACCTAAACCCCACGACACATTACGGAGAGGCACGCGGGGAGAATTAGGGACCAAATGGGGGACTAGTTGATGACAAACAAAAAACAAAACAATTAATTAAACAACAGGACTCAGTTCCTAACTACCTGAAGGTCGTGCGTTATTCCCTTTCCGGGACCGTGGTCAAGTCTTGCCCCAATTGGCATAAACGGCTTTCAAGTTCCAGCGAATTAGGTGCACAATATGTTTCACCTCACCAGACAACCATCAAAAGAAAAAAGACCACACCTGAAAGTCGTGTGCCTGCCTGTTGTTCAAATCCTGTCCTAGTTAATCTGTCACTGTGAAAGCAAGAGCTGCAATAAAAACGAGGTTTCTGGCAGTTTCAAACGGCTTCACTCTGGTAGACAGGCATTGCGGCGAGGAATCCCTGGGACCACAGGAGCCGCAGGACATCATCAAAGGCGCAAAACGGTAAGGCCAGCTGTTGCACTTTACTTAAACGAATTACTAAATTAAAATGTGTAAATTCGGTTGTCAATTCAGTCGACATTCACCCCAAATAGGGTTGCCTCAATTGGCCCTATGGCACCATGTCGGAGTCACCATAGGAATCACACTAGATAAGAATGGATCATTGTAGTGATCCGGCAGGAACTGAATCCTGTAACATGCAAATTAGATGAGAAACAAATTAAAGCAGGTACACATCCATGGCCAATGGATGCTTCCCTCTCTGATGCATAGCTTCGTTGGACAGAGTAGCATCAGAGAGCTCTGTCCCCCTGCATTAGTGTTAGGATTAGAAAGGGAGAGGACAGAAGAAGAAAAAAAGAGAGAAGTTTTACATCTATTTAGATGTTACACACACACACACACACGCAGGGTTTCGTCACTTTAATTTATCCCTCCTTTCATGTGTGCGGGCTAAACATTTTTAAAAAGTTTCTTCTCAATTATCGTTGGTAGGACTGCTTGAAACTATTTCCCCTTCCCTTGGGCCAGGCATGTAGCATCATGTAGCATTCATGCAGCAAAACATATGAAAAGGAGTCTTGAGGTTTCCACTGATTGCGCAATAGTAAAACGGAAATGACCCAGGTGAATGCATAGCTGGCATAGCTAGATTCAACTTAAGCTTTGCATGGCGCCAGCTGCAGCTCGCTCTATGCTCTGTGACAGCATAGAGATATTAAACATGCCAGCGAGCGAGTAAAAAAAACATGGCGCCTGTCCGAAATGTGTGAGTACGACTCTGCCAGTTTCCAAAATTGGGAAGGTTGTAGGCGGGTGAGTTCGACCACAATAGTATCCATACTTCATTTGTCATATTTTGCACAGTTGTTATCAGCATACTACGTGTGGAGAGAGTTGGGATGGTGCCGCATGTTTATTTTTGTTGCGGCTTTTCGGTTTTTCTTTGAGCAGGCTTAAAAACAGTTTATTTTGATGCTGAACCAGACCTTTGTTTTGCTGCTGGTTGAAAGACGCCTTGGTGCAACTCCAAGAAATGAGCAATAGAAACGCAGAGAAACTGCTCAATGTTTTGTTGATATTCGTTGCACGTGCTTTACAGCATTCAAGAGGCGCTTCTGAGCAAGAACGGCGTGAACTTTGCTTCAGCAGCTCCTATTTTGCTGGCTATTTGGCAGCAAGTCCGTTAGAGCAATGCTTTCGCAAGCCTTCTCAACCTGGCTAAGGTTGGCGCAATTGCTGCCGCAGCTGCGGCGTGGTTTATTGCTTCGAGGAAGAAGTGAGCTGCAAAAATTCGCTGGTTGAATCTGGTTGAGAAGTGAGATCTCACATCTTTGTAGAGGTTGAGTCTGTTGGTCTCAGCGAATGTGCTTTGTGACCCAGGCCCCACGACTACTGACGTGCTACTGTGTGGCTAAGCCCAGTGGCCATGTACAGGGCCCTGTCACAGAGTCTTCCAAAACCCACTCCGTGCGATGTTCAGCCTGCAGGACAGACAAACAGTGGCAACGCAAGCTCTATACTCTATACGTACCGACGTACCTTCCATTGTTGTAAGCACAAATTTCCTCCATGTGAGCCTCAAAAACTTTCATTTTAAGGCGTTCAAGGCACATGTTTTTCATACAGATAAAGTTGTTGGAGTACCTTGCGGACCTAGCACTTGCAAACTGGACTGAGCATGTTGTCCAAATTTGGATCGTTGACACTTGCATGTTGGAGCAGCCTTGCACAATTGTTGACCATGAAGTGAACACACAGTGAACATCTTGCTGCCTGATACATTAATCAAGGGGCATTTGAATCAACATCGGCACAGACCGAATCTTCAACGGTGAATGAGGCCCTGTTTTGGCCAAAACTGAGTGGTCAACTTTGAACACATGCATCATTTTGTTCATTTTCGTGCCATTGGCGCAGTGATACTAAAATTGCATCCAAGTCCTGTATGTAGCTAATGCCCCAACGATAACAAAGGTACCACATTCAAGTACCATGCTGAAGACCACGCTTGACTCAAAACACTTTGGGACTTCGGGAGCCAAACTAATGGCTTGGCAAAAGCTTTCATACTTCACGGACAAGAGTATCTTAAATAATATATCGAAATAGAATGAAATAGAATATTCGGTGATGCTTTGACAGTCGAACTCAGTGAATTGTTGCCGGGTGGTTGAAAGCAAACCACCTCAGCTAGATCATGCCATCATGGCTCTGCGGTTTCTGATCATTTTGAGGGTGACCTTTTTTGGAATTGGGGCTTTTATTGAGGATATTGCTCTTCTCCAAAGGACGGATGTTCAAACGGAGTTGAGTTCTCCCGATCTTTGGCTTCCACAGCTCAGTCGACTCTGTCTGTCTGTGTCTGTCTGTGTCTGTCTGTGTCTGTCTGTGTCTGTCTGTGTCTGTCTGTGTCTGTCTGTGTCTGTCTCTGTCTGTCTCTGTCTGTGTCTGTCTGTGTCTGTCTGTGTCTGTCTGTCTCTGTCTGTCTCTGTCTGTCTCTGTCTGTCTCTGTCTGTCTCTGTCTGTCTCTGCCTCTGTCTGCCTCTGTCTGCCTCTGCCTCTGTCTGCCTCTGTCTGCCTCTGTCTGCCTCTGTCTGCCTCTGTCTGCCTCTGTCTGCCTGTGTCTGCCTGTGTCTGCCTGTGTCTGCCTGTGTCTGCCTGTCTGTCTGTCTGTCTGCCTGTCTGTCTGTCTGCCTGTCTGTTTGTCTGTCTATTTATTTGCAAGATTAAAAACGAAGAATTTTTGCGAGACTTCCTTCATTTTTATACATAATAACTTCCAAAACGAAGCAATTTTATGAGATTTCTTTATTTTTGGACCTTGGTAATATCCAAAACGAAGCAATTTTACGAGATTTCTTTAATTTTTGAATTTAACAATATCAAATACAAAACAATTCTGCGAGACTTCCTTCAAAAATGGAAAGGTGAGTACAACACTGACAGCCTCATATCAATGCATTTTGGAATTTTTCTATTCTACCTGTCTAAAGTATTACGCCTGCTACGAAAAATTGATGCCAGGTCATACGAAATACTGCACCTGTCACGTAAAATCATTTTAGCAAACCTATAGATTTGATGTTCGAAAATACAACCCCTCGCAGGAAATCGGCGCCCTGACCTCCAAACATCTCTCATGAACATGTTTTTTGGATTGTGCCTGCCACGGAAAATGCATCTATGCAGATCCTTTTTAAATGTCCCATGCCTGCCATGCGGAACGACATTTGAACGATCAAAAGTGGTCCGAACCCCTGGTGTTTTTTGACATTTTGACTTCGAAATGTGCTTCGCACCACAACGGAATGCACTTTTTCGACATCTTAATTTCCAAAAGTGGTCCGACAATGGTGTATTTTATATATTTTGATTTCGAAATGTATTTCGTGCTACAACGGCGTGTACTTTTTCGACATCTTAACTTTAAAGTGGTCCGAAGCTGAGGTATTTTGTAAATTTTAATTTGGATATAGCTAAATTAAAATAATAATAATATTATTATATAATATTAAATTTCAAATTATTTTTTATATTATTTTTTATTAAATATATATTATTATAAATAAAATATATTTATAAATTAAACAAAATATTTTTTTAAAATTAAAAATAAAATATTTTTATTAATAATTATATTTTTATCGATTTATATTTTATATTATTAATTTATTATAAATTTTAAAATTAAAATATATAATATTAATTATATTTTATACCGTTATTATAAAAAATATTCAGGCATTATCGGAAAACCGATTTTTTATTTGAAACGGGTTTGGATATATTGAAAAATTTATTTTAAATAAAAGATAAATTAATTTAATGACCTAAATTGGTCAAACATCCGGGATATTGGAACTATTTTGGTACTCTCCGCTAACATGGTCCTAGGAGGGTCTAAACTAATATTTTTTATTTAAAAACCATTTAGACCAATACTAAAAACACAAACTTGGTGTATTATTTAACCGAATATTTTTTATTAAAAAAATGGTTTGTCGTATAATTTTCTTAAAAATTTTGGGTTGGTATAATAAATATCTTCTATTTGAAATGGTTTTTTCCGTTTCCCTATTGATTATTTGATAATATGTTTTATTTGAAAATGGTTTGTTGGCCAATTTTATTTTGAAAATTTGGAGTAAATATGGGTAAATACATATATATATAATAAATATTTTCTATTTGAAATGTTTTTTTCTGCTTCCCTATTGGTTGTTTGACAATATTTATTTGAAAATGGTTTGTCGGTTAATCTTAATTTGAGTATTTGGACAAATTATACCAATATTTTCTATTTGAAAATGGAATTTTCCTTTTTTGGGCTTATAATGGGAACCCCTGGAAAATAATGCCAATATTTTTTATTTGAAAACGGGATTTCCGTTAACTGGAAAATAATATTAATATTTTCTATTTGAAAACGAAATTTCCATGTTTTTTCTGGGTTTGTGATGGGAACCTTATTTGAAAACGGGATTTCCCTTTTTTAGGCTTTTTGGAAAATAATGCCAATATCTTCTATTTGAAAACGGGATTTCCTTTTTTTTGGGCTTGTGATGGGAACCTCTGGAAAATAATGCCAATATTTTCTATTTGAAAACGGAATTGCCGTGTTTTTTCTGGATTTATAATGGGAACCTTATTTAAAAATAAGATTTCCGTCTCCTTTTCGCCTTTTCCGCAAAATAATACCAATATCTTTTATTTGAAAACGGGATTTCCCTTTTTTTGGACTTGTAATGGGAACCTCTGGAAAATAATGCCAATGTCTTCTATTTGAAAACGGGATTGCCGTTTTTTTTGCTTTTGATGGCAACCATCTGAAAAATAATATCAATATTTTTTATTTGAAAACGGAATTTCCGTATTTTTCTGGATTTGTGATGGAAATCTCATTTGAAAACAGGATTTCCGTATTTATTTGGATTTTTCTGGAAAATAATGCCAATATCTTCTATTTGAAAACGGGATTTCCCTTTTTTTGGGCTTGTAATGGGAATCTCTGGAAAATAATGCCAACCTCTTCTATTTGAAAACGGAATTTCCGTGTTTTTTCTGGGCTTATGATGGGAGCCTTATTTGAAAACGGAATTTCCGTGTTTTTTTGGGCTTTTCTGGAAAATAATGCCGGTAGTTTCTATTTGAAAACGGGAATTTTTTTTTTGGGTTTATGATGGGGACCTGTGGAAAATAATGCCAATATCCTTTATTTGAAAACGGGATTTCCGTTGTTTTTTTTTGGCTTGTGATGGCAACCTCTGGAAAATAATATCAATATCTTCTATTTGAAATCGGAATTTCCGTATTTTTTCTGGGCTTGTAATGGGAACCTCATTTGAAAACGGGATTTCCGTTTTTTTTGTTCTTTTCTGGAAAATAATGTCGATATTTTCTATTTGAAAACGGGATTTCCCTTTTTTTGGATTTGTGATGGGAACCTCTGGAAAATAATATCAATATTTTTTATTTGAAAACGGAATTTCCGAGTTTTTTCTGGGTTTGTGATGGGAAATTTATTTGAAAACAGGATTTCCGTGTTTTTTTGTGCTTTTCTGGAAAAGAATCCCAATATTTTTTATTTGAAAACGGGATTTCCCTTTTTTTGGGCTTGTGATGGGAAACCCTGGAAAATAATGCCAATATTTTCTATTTGAAAATGGGATTTCCGGTGTTTTTTTTGCTTTTGATGGCAACCTCTGGAAAATAATATCAATATCTTTTATTTGAAAACGGAATTTCCGTTTTTTTTTGGGGCTTGTGATGGGAACATCATTTGAAAACGGGATTTCCGTATCTTTTCGGGCTTTTCTGGAAAATAATGCCAATATTTTCTATTTAAAAATGGGATTTTCCTTTTTTTGGGCTTGTGATGGGGACCTCTGGAAAATAATGCCAATATCTTCTATTTGAAAACGGGATTTCCGTTTTTTTTTGGCTTGTGATGGCAACCTCTGGAAAATAATATCAATATCTTCTATTGAATTTCCGTGTTTTTTTCTGGGCTTGTGATGGGAATCTCATTTGAAAACGGGATTTCCGTGTCTTTTTGGGTTTTTCTGGAAAATAATGCCAGTAATTTCTATTTGAAAACGGGATTTACCTTTTTTTGGGCTTGTGATGGGAACCTCTGGAAAATAATGCCAATATCCTTTATTTGAAAACGGAATTTCCGTTATTTTTTTTGGCTTGTGATGGCAACCTCTGGAAAATAATATCAATATCTTTTATTTGAAAACGGAATTTCCGTGTTTTTTCTGGGCTTGTGATGGAAATCTCATTTGAAAACGGGTTTTCCGTTTTTTTTGTTCTTTTCTGGAAAATAATGTCGATATTTTCTATTTGAAAACGGGATTTCCCTTTTTTTGGATTTATGATGGGAACCTCTGGAAAATAATATCAATATTTTCTATTTGAAAACTTAATTTCCGTGTTTTTTCTGGGCTTATGATGGGAGCCTCATTTGAAAACGGGATTTCCGTGTTTTTTTGGACTTTTCTGGAAAATAATACCAATATCTTTTATTTGAAAACGGGATTTCCCTTTTTTTGGGCTTGTGATGGGAACCTCTGGAAAATAATACCAATATCCTCTATTTGAAAACGGAATTGCCGTTATTTTTTTGGAATTGTGATGGGGACCTCATTTGAAAACGGAATTTCCGTGTTTTTTTGGGCTTTTCTGAAAAATCATACCAATATCTTCTATTTGAAGACGTGATTTTCCTTTTTTTGGGCTCGTGATGGGAACCTCTGGAAAATAATGTCAATATCTTCTATTTGAAAACGGGATTTCCCTTTTTTTGGGCTTGTAATGGGAACCTCTGGAAAATAATGTCAATATCTTCTTTTTGAAAACGGGATTTCCGTTGTTTTTTTTTGGCTTGTGATGGCAACCTCTGGAAAATAATATCAATATTTTTTATTTGAAAAC
>CBDDTI010000558.1:0-5740 GCA_965233585.1 bacterium | reverse complement strand
ACCGTTATTCAAGACGTGGTCTATTTGGTTCTTGGCGTTCTCATCTGGGGAGATTCATGTTAACTTATGGATCTCTTTGTGTTCAAAGATGGTGCCCCCAATCACAAGATCATTTAAACCACAGATATCTGCCAATCTCTCTCCGTTCTCGTTCATCTTACCACATCCATTTTTTCCCGTGGTCTTTTCCCTTCCTTTCAGGAGCATGCAGCGACTAGGAGTATTTCCACCCCCCCCCCCCTGGATGGGATACTAGTCCATTGCAGGGTTACCCCCAGGATTAAACTCGCTGGTACCCATTTATACAGCTGGGTGAAAAGAGACACAGTGAGAGTTAAGTGTCTTGCGCAAGAACACAACACAATGTCCCCGGCCAGGGACTCGAACTCAGACCGCTCGCTTCGGAGTCGAGCGTACTAATCTTGAGGCCATCGCGCCTCCCACTCTTCGCTTTCAAGAGAGCGTGAAATCTGTCTCCGGAGAAATTTCCAGCTTATCTATGTACCTGTCTCTCTCAATGTTTTATTTTTCAAAACACGCAATTAGACTACTTTCCCGGGAGGAGCGGCGGCAGGACTATTTAATGATTTATTCCGTCCGAGGTCAAAATACCTAAATGACAGATTTCCCTACCCTTTCCTGATATACTTCAACTTGCAATACCCTACCCTTTTGTGGACATAAAAAAGACACCCCTTTAATTTGGGCGGAGCCTCCCGGTATGGGGCATTACATAGGGAGTACCCGGCCGGGGGTGAGTTAGACCAGACTGAGCGCGGTGTCGGGGACACTTGTTTCGTGTTGCCGTTCAACATTTTTCACAGATAGCCTAACTCACTCTAAACAATGACGGCAAATTTGAAAAGAAGTTCAGGTCTGTGAAGGTTTTCAGTGAAATGTTAAATAAAAATTAAGGCGGGTGTAAACATGAATAGGAGTAAAATTGAAAGTAGTTTTAAAAGGGAATTGTTAAGATTAAAATGGATTGGGAACATTACCAGACAGTTGACCCCCCTCCCCCCCCACGCAAAAAAAAAAGAGAGAGCGAGAGCCCAGGCTGGTAGGGGACTGTCTGGTGTCCATCTACTATTTTTTCACTTCAAATTTCAATTTTCCGAATAAATCAAATCTTCAACATTTCATATTTTCTCCAGTTTAACTTATCCTTTGTGAAAACTGATATTCTTTCCGCCCAAAATGCCCAAGAATCACCCAAAATGTTACGCAAAACTGGAAAACAGTACAATACAATACAAGTTTATTTGTGAAGGCATTGGTTGATGAGATAAAAAAAGATGAAAACATTGGTTAACGAGGCAATCAAAGGGATTTAGCGTTGCTTAAAACGTGACACAGATATTGGAAGAATGGCCATGTTAAGCGACATCAAAACAGCTCTCACGTTTACCCCCACCTTAAGGTAATTCCCTTGAAATTGTTCTACTATCAAACTTTTTTTGAAACTTGGCGTAATGAACATTCATGATATGAACATTATAAAAATGCAATAAAAATATGGGGTCACGGTGCTCGTTTATGCGTCAGCAGGCTCTCAAAATGGGGTATTTTTACTGGGTGCGCGTTAAAAGTTTGAATCACCTTCATACAGAATTAAATCTTGGTTACTTGAAAGGCACAAAGTTTTGTCTTGAAAGTAAAGCTTCATTTATTGACATAAGCCGTATTGCTTCATTTAAGCCGTTTTTATTGCCTGGTTGCGGCAATATTGCACTTTTTAGGACAGTTCCGTGGTTAACTTGAAGTCCTCGCGTTGGCCAAAATACATCCAGTTTGGAACTATTTTCCAAAAAAAAATCATGTTCTACTATCAAACTTTTTTTCCTCTTCAAATATGTTTTTCATTAGACTGTTCTTAGCAAATACCTGAAAAAAAAATCAGGGGTCACCGTGCTCGTTTAAGAGAAAAGGAGAATTTATTCGGTTATTGAGCTCAGTTTGGGGGAAATCTCTTACGTTTTGCACGTGCACGCGCTCATGTGCGCGCGCTGATGACGCCAAAATCGTGCGCAGTAGGGATGCGCAATGCAATACCAAGGAATTACCTTAAAAAGAATCTAGATTACAAAACACTGAGTTATCCATACGAAGGCATTTAAATCCCTTTGGTTTGAAGACGTTTTTAAATTAGAGCTTTATCGTGCAAGTTGGTCTCAGGAGTGAACCCAGCCTATTGTAGGGGAGGGGTTTTATCTCTTCCGTAAGTTCATTTAGAAAGCATTCTCGTCCCCAGAGCCTACGATCCTTCTGGCCTGCGGCAGGAATCGAGAGCTCTGGGAGCAACCATTTTGAAATAACAAAAACCGAATTCTGCCTATCTGGTTTAACTCAGTCTTCATCTATAGCGCATGCCCGAAATGGTTGCTCCCAGAGCTCTCGATTCCTGCCGCAAGCCAGAAGGATCGTAGGCTCTGGGGACGAGAATGTTTACAAAGCCGTTCGATCAGGACACGTGCGCATGTCACGTTTAAAATTAATTAAATTTTCTTACTTGGTAAACTAGAGTCAACTTCCAGAGGTATCCTGCGGGTTCGTAGACCTGAAGTCGATGACGTGCTCTCAGTCACACGCTGTCTTTTAAAATGCCGAATAGCGGTTTTTTTTCAAATGACGGTTCTAGTCATGTTGGTGTCTCGAAACCTCTTTTACGTGGTATTGATATCAGCCTTGCAGTCGTGATAACGAGCGGCGAAGCTGCGAGTAGCCGCATTGTGCGCTCGAGCTCAAACTGCTTAAAAAACATGCTTAAACCGCCAGTCTATAGACGCAGGGTAGCTCCTGGGCTGGCGTTACATATCTTCGCTACAAAGTGCCGGACAGCCGGTGCTGACAAGTCCCAAGACGAAACAGCAGTCCACTGTTAGACCTATTGCGATCCTGCTTTTAATATCGGTCCTTGTCATGTTGATGTCTCGAGACGTCATTCGCGTAGTACCAGCCGTGAAATCTATTGTTTGTCTTTCTGTATTTTTTTGCTGATCAGTTCTCTTTATGCTACAGAAACCGGCATAAGCTCCGGTAGCCATGAGCCGGTCCCAGTTGGCTCTAAGGCTTCATCACCGTTTTCTTTTAGATCTCTTGTAGATCCTATGTTGGCAGCGTTTATCGTATGCGGTCCCTTGCAGTTTTTGGTTTCCCAGTCAAATAGATCTCATTTGCAAAATTTGAGATTCAGACGGGGGAATTCCGGAACCCCTGAAACCCTCCACGGGCTATATCCCTGGGTCTAGTTTGAATTTTTTGCTTATAAGATGTCCAGGATTGTGTATCAATATTGAAAAGTCTTAGTCGTATAGCAACCGCACTTTTCGTTCAGCTAACAGACAAGGAAGAAATTACTGCAATTAACACCTTACTTTTCAGTTGTCAACACCTTTCCGTTGTAATATTTCGTGAAAATATTTTCATTTCCGAAATATTTTGACATCCTCTCAAGTCGCGTGTGCCATGGTCGATCCGCCAGACATACTTCTGTTATCACCAGCGGATCTTGAAAGGGTATCAAACGGATTTGTTCGTGTGCAAAACCTTTTAACACCTTTAAGTATGACGTCAAACCTTCGTTCTTAGGGTACCACACCTCTAGCAGAAATCTTGAACAGGAAATCATCCAGAGAAAAATATGTTGCTTGATTTTTAGTACTCTGACAATTTTGGGTTCTGGTTTATTTGATGGCCAGCCTCAAAAACGGCGCCATATAGTTTAGTTTCATTCTCTCAATAGCTAAGAATCTCAAAAATGAGCTGTTTGAGTTACGGCGAAAACAGTTTGTAAACAGATTATCTTGAATGTAATCTTGCTTGTAAAAATTACTGTTGCTAATTAATTAACTAAGGGCTGTGCTTTTTTTAAGTTTGCGCATTAGACAGACTCGGTTCCTTACAGAGGATGTCTGTTTTGAAATCATGTCAAGTTTTTGGATGTACACAACACCAATGATTATTCTGTTCTAAAATTATAGAGGGAAGATTAACAAGAGGAGAGAAATTTTAACAAACGTAAGTAAAGGGAGTTAAAAGCCTTCGCATTATTTTGGAAGCGATCAGTTTGCACAATTAATGAATGTTGACGGACGACTTAAACACGTGGAGTATTTCAGCATACCATTCAAATAAATGTTGCTTACGGCCTGTATTGTTCCATGTAGTTCAAGAAACACCCAGTGGTTATAAGTTTAGTTTATTATCGTACCAAGTTGGTAATGTAAGTTGACATGTAACCAAGTTGGTAAGAAAGTTGGTATTTAACAACTTGAGACCAAATTATGACCACGAAATTCCGGGCACGAAATCTCCTATAATTATAGATTGTTGCAAATTTGTACTTGAAAAACTTGGTGCAACGCATCGTGTTCGTCGAGCCCAGCGGAATAAGTTCTTAACCTCTGAGCATCGGAATATAAACCATAAACCATTCAGTTTGTGAAAACGGAGGTTTTTTAACCCTAACCATAATTGAGCCCTGTTGCACTTCACTTGGAATGGGGCCTTGCCCCAGAACCATAATGAGCAACTTGGCTGGAGTTAAAGGTTTGTTCATGTACGAATTATGTCTCCTTCTTAAACATTATACCTAATATTCATGTGGTCTCTGAAGACCGAAGAACAGACCAAGCATGTTGTGCAAATATTGCTGCTTTTATACTGCTAATCTTGAGAGGCTTTTGTGATTCTTGTCAATCGCCTTGATGACGTACGGAACATGTGCCTGTACTGAAGGACTGTCTGCTTAACATTTTAAACAGTATAAAACTCTACCGACCCTTCTACACGACGGTTGCACTGGATTCAAACCTGAGCAAAGCGGTTTGAAATATGTTGAACTAATTATACAGGCAAAAAGAACAGGTTTTCTCATAGTATAAAGCATAACGAAACCTCGGCTGTTTAGATTAAATTGACACAGAGAAAGTCTGTATTCATTGTGACCTGATTTACACGAACTTTATTTGGCTGATCACTCAGAAATGTGCCGGGATTTTGCAGCTAACAAACGCCATGAAAACAGAGAAATAACCCTTGATATCCGGTCGAGAAACTGATCACCTGTCGCTATATGTAGATAAAATCATGGGTTGAGATTGAATTGATAAATGTCAATTGCAACATTTGACATGAATGTTTCACATTCTTCGGGAAAAATCGACACTGGCGGCTTAGAGTAAGCAAATGTCAAGTATTTTGCGTTCCAACTTCCTTATGCTATAACTTAGATTTCAGTTTAACAAGTTCTGCTTTGTTTAGGTTTCTTGGACCAAATAAAACGCCCCCTCAGTTGGAAAACCCTTGGGAATGATAAGATAGATGATCGTTGCGAAACCTCGAGTTGATTGTGTCTTTAATTTCTGCCTGCCCGCAACCAACTTTTATTGCAACAAATAAATTCGTCAGGATCTGATTAAGACATGGCACAAGGAACGTCTGAATTTAATTAACGATTTCTTGCTTCTCACGAAAACTGTATTGAATCAACGTAAAAAGTGCCGAGAGGAAAATATGATTTTAGTCTTGACACTCACCTCGCGTGATACGTTTCATGTTCAATATTTGATAACTGGTTAAATATAGAAAGTCTTTTAAAAGTCGTATTCTTTAGTCAGCTTTTAAATTAAATGCATCAAATTTAAGTTCAAATCTAAATTTAAACCAGGCCCACTTTTTTTTATTAAAATAGGAATTTTCCACAACTTTTTTCGCGCAGAGTGTAAAAATGTTGTTAATT
>CBDDTI010000557.1:0-16038 GCA_965233585.1 bacterium | reverse complement strand
CGACATAAATTAAGACGTCGGTTTGCCTATTAGTATCGCGCTTTGGATGTTCGAGAAATTTATTTCTACCCTCTGTTTATTAAAACTTTTTCATTTTGATTATGCTAATATGTTTCTTTTTTGTATCAAACAACCTAATTATTTGCAACCAACAGTTTCGGGATCGACCGCACGTATCTACCCTCCTTTGATTTCGACAGTGACCTTAAAAGGCGAAATAAAGAAAACAAGAAAAGCAGCATAAACGACAGCGCGAGCCTTATATATGTATCGAATATTTATAAGCAATTTTATTGAAGGATTTAAAAGAAGTCGAGTCAAAATATGATTTCGGAATGGCCATGCGAGATATATATAGAAACACTTCTATTGCAGCTCACTCGAGCCTTTGATCACCATTGATTCTACAATGAACATCGCAATGATTTATCCGTATTTTAAAGTAAAATTATGGTGATTTCCGGGAAATTGAATCTAGAACCCACGAGAAAAAAAAAGTTTTAATGTTTAGCGTTTAGTCAGATTATAACACTTTTCAATTAGAAATGATTTTGTATGATGAAAGATGCAATCCTATTCTATTTTAGTGAAAATGGCCGTGAAAATGGGTAAGTGCTTATCAATTCTATGCTTGATGCTAATTAATATCATTTTCGTAAGTGAAGTGCACATGTAGTTCTACTCTGTTCTCACAATGATTGAAGACGTAATCGTGTATTAAAACAACACAACCTGCATATAAACATAATCATCATATGCGAATATTTCAGTTTTGTAAGATGTTTTACTATAAAACTTCCGATCCCAGTCAAGCTTGTATCATAAGACAAGCCAATCCGTAGTTACATTCGTCCGGATTATCCCTTTTTTACGTTATATTTCGCACATTAGACGATGCGGTTCCCCTAGTTTGACAGAGGAAATTCGTGCTGCGGGGGATTTTAAATTTCATTCATTTATTTAAGCGGCAGCAAGATGAAAAACCAACAACTTTTTGTCCTTGTACATGTATACAATGTAGTAACAATATAGTTTATGAATACGCTCTCTGGGTTTAAATACTGTATACCACTTAAAAATTCAAAGCGGGCCCTCTGGAATTATTTTTATTGTTATCAGATTTCTTTTTCCTTAGCTAACGAACTGCTTAAAGTGCTAGTAGAATGAACACAGTTTTCACATATGTGATAGGACATGGTCTTTTTAATAATTGTTCAAAATTTCACGGCGATACGACCAGCCGTTCCCGAGAAAATGACATTTAAAGTTGCTATTTTCGGTCACTTTCCGGAGATTACCGAACTAAAATTGCCGCTTCCGCCCGATGTTATGGACTAGGCTTGTGACGTAATGAAGCGGTATAGAAAGAGTTACTGTTCCTGTTCCTTGTGGAATTGCAAGCGGCGTCCATCAATTCTCGCTACAAGCCACACCCCCAATGACGTCAACGTACAGTCTCATGACGTCATTCGATCATTGGTCGACGTAGCCTGCCGTGCATTTCGCATGGTCGGCGTAACGTTATTATTTTCGTCAATATCTCTGCTTCAGTTGCGAATTTTTGATTCGGGTTTTTTGTATTATGGTTTGGACGAGGATAGCAACCATTTCATACACAAATTGTATTCATTCTACTAGCACTTTAAAGATTGTAATTTCCTTTATCGGCATAACTTTATAAGTGCTAACTATACAAAAATTCCTAGCATTATTTTTACGCCGACATTGGCAGGTGGTGTGCCGTTAATGCACGAAATCAAAAAGTTTGTATCATGATAATTTTCCGCGTCGCAAGTGTATTAAAAATGTTCATCTCTTTTCGGAAAAGGTTCATTTAAAATGTTTCTCATAACCTTACAGATAACTGTCAAGAACAGTATTTTACATTTCAAAATTACTTTGAAAAGGGAATTAGCTTTGTAATGCCTTTACACTGTTCTAAATTGTCTGTATTTGGATAGATGCATATTTTCTGTGTTGCGTGTGCTATATTATACTTGTACAAAAATGACCATCGTTGGAAAATGTCTCCCATCATATGTGGGAAATATAAGTTTTCAAAAGGCATGATAGATAGCGATTTTAGATGAACTGTAAAAATAAGAAAACTGATTTCCACCATACATGTATGTGAGATATTATATGGACTTTCTGTAAGAACAAAACCGTTTGGCCACGGCATGTCATACATTTTCATATTTTATTATGTGGTATATATATATATATTGCACTGATAAGAAAACAAATATTTTGAACCGGATTTGTTTCCGTTGCCATAGTGACAAAGCCAATTTATAAGACCACCATTTTAATTAGATATGGAATATGATTTTTTTCAAAAATCTTATTGCCAGCCAAAATCTATAATGAAAAATTGAAATTTGAATTTTGGTTTCTTCAATTTTCTAAACATATTATTAGTTAGGTTTCATCTCGTTAGTTATTCTATAAGTACATCAGCAAATACTGTGATAAGAGAATAGCAAATGCTTTTAATAACATATGCTAGTTTTAGGACATGGACGATTACAAGGTAAGACTAACACTGTATTCCCTCAACTTAATGTTCAACGCATGCCACTGAGGAACACATTCAACATATTTTAAACGATAAAACAACTAATAAGTAGAATCTTTTGTAAGACCTCATGTCGCACCATAAATTTTGCGTTTAAACCTCGTAGTAACTTTACTTATTAACATTCGTGTGCCAATAGGAAACAAACTTCAAAATTCAAGTTATGTACAGATGTACATTTCATGGAAGAGATATATGGATTGTGTTCCTAAGTGGTATAATTTGAACATTATACTGATTTTTTAAAAAAAATGTAACAAAAGGGAATACACATGTTACAACTACCTTACCACCGTCATCGTCCAACACAGGTAAACCGTATGTTCACCTAGTCCGCTTTATGCGTATTCCCAGCGTATGCATAGCCATTCAATTTGTGCAGAAAAAGCTTTTTCAACACTAAAATTTACGCTTCAAGCCAATGATCATTACCAACATTAAACGTTTGTCATCTAAACATTTAACCTAGCATTTCATTAAAGCTCAAAAGGCCCGCCGAGAGGTAAACCCAGGGTTTTAAAAACATATGACATGATTAAATAGTATGACTATAATAATAAACATTATTTCTCTCCCCTTGGTGACCCTGGGTTATGAAAGAGTAGGTCGTCTTTTCCCTAGGTATTTCGTAAAAGGCGATTTAAAGCCTACTTGATCAGATATAAACCATTTTTCAAGACTGCCGCCATATTTTTTCCTAGCGAACATTTTTGTCTGAAACAGGGTATTTAAAGCTAGGTGTGTGTCATGGTTGATTTCATTCGCATTGGCTTACTAGAACTGTGTGGATCGCGAGTCGAACATGAATTACAAAATGTAAAATCCTTGCCCACAGTAGGATTCGAACACGAGACCTTCCGCTTACGAATCGAACGCGCTACCTCTGAGATACGAGGGCTAATGTCTATTAAGTGGTTAAAAGTTTGCTGGGTTTTACCCGAGTGTCCTATTTTTAAAAATTTATCCGTAGCACGTGGTAGATCTAGATGTAGCAAATTAATTTGTTGTGAATTACATTACAGTAAGACATCTTCTCAATTGGTCAAACAGCATTATGATAGAAATATTATATGACAAAAATAAACGACAAATCATTTTGCTACATCTAAATGTTCCACGTGCTAGATGTAAACTTTTAAAATCACAGATAAACCAGGCGAACTTTATCCATTCGACAGACATTAGTCCTCGTAGCTCAGTGGTAGCGCGTTCACTTCGTAAGCGGAAGGTCCTGTGATCGAATCCAACAGTAGGCAAGAATTTTTCGTTTTGTAATTCTCGCTCGAATCGCATTCCTCACAGCTCCAGAGTAATACAATGTTTGTCTGCTTCGGCATTACTACCTGCCACGCCCCTCGATATTCATATTGAATTCCTTAACATGTTTAAACACGTGAAAATCTGTTTTAGACAACACATTTTTTTTATTATTTCCCAGGCCTTTCAAATCTTGTTTTGTTTCGAGAAAGGCCTGAACCGTTAAGTAGTTTATACGTATTTAAGTCATTCACTTTCGTTGAGCATCGTAATAGACCGGATAAATCGGGATAACTTTTATCTCTGAGTACCAACCAGTTCCAATAGCAAAAACTTCGTTGATTGTGTAGTCGTAGTCAGCCAGGTTATAATTTGTATCGACCACTGGAATTTCCCTTCTCCACTTTTTCCAAGTGGAAATAGTTGGTATGTCTGTGTAGCTCATGTCTACCCAGGTATACCAACTTCCTCCAGCCTCGAGAAGGACGACAAACTTGTCGTAGTAGTCGTTAGGAGGACAGCGCACTTGTAAGAGAGCCGAATCATCTCTAGCCCCGGGATCGACAAAACAGTCGGTAGGCTTCTGAATAAAATGATTCCGCCCACTCAAAGGAAAATTACGCCTTCTTTCTACCCATGGCACTACATGCTGAACAGGCCTCCTCGAAATAGGATCCCAAGCTGTGGACATGGCAGCTGACATTTGGGTTTTGAATATCGGAACTGGTGGCAAAGGGCAGGCGTCTGGGTCAGTGGTTCTACGCTTAGAATAAGAGGCAAAGCAGGCAGTGAGTAAGCCACTGAAATTACTCGGTACGCCGTAGACTTCGTCACTGTCTATCTGTTCGGCGTCAAAGGGCCTGCTGTTACCACGGGTACTTCTAATTTGGTAGTCAGGGTTCCAATGTGGTTGAACCTCGGGAACTATTCCCCGATTTTCAGCATCTCTCTCGTACCGAGTGGCTCTTTCAATTTGATTTGCAGGAATCGTACGGAGAGCGACCCATTCAAACAGAAAGCGATATCTATCTGCTCTTTGTCGATACCTCACATCCCTGGGACTCGATCGACGAAAGGCAGACATAAGGGACTCGTACACACTATAGAAGTTACTGCTGGCTCGTATTCTGTAAACGTAAATAGACCTCTGCTCGGCGTTTGTCCTTAATTGCTCGCTTGCCCAGTGAAGAGTGCTTGGTAGTTCTGATGAAGTTGCCACAAAAGCGCTGTTCGCTTGTTGGTGGTTACAAGACCTTCCATCTACGTGATCAATCAGGTCTGCGTTCTCTCCTAAGCTTGACATCCCGTTCTGGAATATATCAACGGGATCACGAAAATCTGCCCTGAATACAAATCGAGGAGGATCATCGTTGGCCAGAACATGTTGCACATTAAAGGAAAAACCCAAGAACAAACACAACGAAAAAGCAGTGAAGATTTTCATTGTTCTATCCAATGAGAGAAGACAACTAAATGGCACTGAATTCAGATTATTGCCGGTGTCTAAAATGGTAAAGCCTGTGAGTGTTCGTCATTAGCTAACCGCATTACATAAGGCTACTTAAATTCATTAAGACGGTTACAAATTATTCGTTGCTCATGCATATAAGAAGCCTGTCATCTTAACGCTTATATTTAATGACTTATTTAAGGAACTCTTTTCTTCTACTAGTGGTTTACATCTTCAGGATATTAGTTACTGATTCAAAATCATTTTCATATAATAAAATAAGAATGTTGTTCTCTAAAGAGACCGTGTTGGATTAGGTTTTATTCAGACACTTCTCTACAACGACTCCTTTCCGTTTTCACATATTTCTTTCCACCCCGGCGAAAAAGGCAGGTTGCATTTGAGGGTCTTAATGGGGTTAATTGTCAACCGTCAAACGGCCTAAAATTAATCAACAACTAAGAGAGAAACTGTCACCACCAGAAAACTATATTTCTTAATCACTAGCCGTCGAAGGTGATTTAACCCCCCAAATGAACAAAACGTTCAAAAATTGTCATAATTTAGCGAAAGGCTTTCTGAAGTTTTATCATTGAAACAACGGCACTTGTCGTTTACCGTAATACAAAAGACACGCCCGTTAGACCATGGTCGACAATTTAATGCATTGTTTAGTTTCTGTAATCTTATGTAATAGATTAGTCATTGAAAATTTTCACCTGCAGCACAGCAGTAGCCAGAATTTGAAATGAAACGAATTTTGTTCACGGATTTTGTTCAAATCTTTGAACTCGCTTTTGATCACGGAGCTTGTTTTATATCAACAGGAGATATAATCGGGGACGGAGACCGCAGGCGCGCGCCTTTTCTAGTATTGGGGCTGTCCCTATGCCATGGGACAATTTTTCTGTTTTTGGAACAAATTGGGTCATCGCCTGCGGCACACGCGCGTACATGCTGCGTGGATCCTCGTAGATGTAGCGCGGAGGAAATGGCGTCCGAAATTCCCGAGATTACCTACGTTTGTGTCCGTTGGAATTTTGCTTAGGGACGTTTGCGCGAAAATTTTCCAATATTGATTTTTTTTTCTGAAACTTTTACCACCGTAAGATGATGAGTTAGTTATGTCAGAAATGTAAAAAAAAAATTGGAATCACCGTTTTAGTTTTGGAGAGGACATACCCTTAAATCTGAAAAAATGGGGCTTCGTTGGCGAATAAGGCCACAGTGTCTGTAAGAACAAAAATAATGTAATTAAATCTTTGAAGTGAAATGTTCTCTGCCAAATATTGTTTAAGTGGACCTATTTAGAGCATTTAGTCAACTAACGAGGTTCCTTGAAGAGCAAGTTCGCATTTAGCGACCACGATTTCACGTGTCTTGCAGTCGCAAGATGGCAGGATTCGATGTCCCGTGGACAGAAATCTTGTGGTTTTTTTTTTTTTACTTCCCACATTGATTTTTTGTTCTTTTTTGGGCAACGTGGAGATAATTGTGAATATAATATGACTCTGGAAAGAAAAGTAGGAATCACCAAACGTCCAAGATTGCTAAATCCAGCCAAATCTATAGCAACGGCCATCTGCTCTATCATTGTTCATGTTATTACTTATAGCGAGCGCGCTCGTGCATAACGCGGCGCGTGAATTTGCGTGCGCAATAAGGATGCGCAAAAACAATTAGCGCGAACGTTATTAAGCAATCTCGTCATAAGCTGCTCCAATTTGAGTGAAGTAAGACCGTGTCGAATTTAGATATGTCCCACTTTATATCACCAACCAATTGAAAGTTTTGTTTCTCTGCTTGTTTTACAAGAGCTCCACATCACTCTACTCTAAAGTTTACATACAATGAACATTAACAGCTTTTTCATAACACGGCAAAAAAACTAGTATAATATTTAAGCAATAGACCATAAGTTTCTTTAGTTTATTTAACAAATAAAGAAGCCTGAGCCGTGTATTGCACTGTGATAAACACGACGAGCATTTGAGAACACGAGGGAAATGTAGAACTGACACGCGAGCCGTAGGCGAGTGTTTCCTACATTTTTTGGCGCCACTGCCGGTCCCAGATAAATATATTTTTTTTCTGTTTGTGCCACTCCCTGCCTCGATTATTTTTGGTCCTCGAAAACAAAAGTAACTCGCAGGGAAACTACTTCTAGCAAGTCTGTTTTATCTTGGTCGAGTCCCACCTTTATTTCTGGCAGCCTCTCATCGACCCCGACACATCAAAAACAGCTGTCGATGGTGTCAGCTGGTTTGTTGTTGTTTCGTAGACTCGCCGATCGCTTTTGTGTTGTTTTTACAAGTGAAAAAGCAGGATTTTTGGGGGGTGGGGGGAGAGTTGAAGCAGTCTACCCTCACCTTCACCACTTCGCGTCCACCACTCAGGTGGTGAACCAGCGCGAGCTTGGGCTCGTGACCTCTTTAATCCGCGCGCGCAGAGGTCCCTTTCACGACTACCTCCCCGTGAGCCCGAGCGCACTTCAAAAACCACCCCCCACTGGACAGCGGTTAAGCCCATGAGAAAAGTCACTGCAATTGCCTCCTGGCCACGAGGTGATGTCAGGGTCTGGGAACGAATGTGACGTCATTTTTCTTGAACTTTTATTGGCGGCCATCTCGGGGGAGGGAAGCAGGGGGTGGGACGCCGACCTTGGAACCTTAGCGCGTACGTGCTCGCTGTCCAAAGGAAGGTGGCTTTTAAGTGCGCGTGGGCTCAGAAGGGGCGTGTTCGTGCAAGGGGGGTGGTCGTGAAGGATGGGGTGGTCGTGAAAAGGGGCTGGTCACGGTCAGGGGTGGGAGAGCTTCGCTTGAGCTGGGACGCCAAACTTGGGATCTTAGCGCGTGCGCACCCGCTGTTTAGTGGGGGGTGGTTTTTAAGTGCGCACGGGCTCGTAAGGGGTGGTCGTGAAAGGGACTTTAGGAGGTAAAAAGAAGGGTTTGTTTCGGAAAAGGCAATTCGATACGATGTCGTCCATGCATTTTTTTATTATTATTTTCATCTCAATGACTTAGATCGATCTTGGGGATGGGTGGTTGACAGGACAAAACGTAAGATGGTTCTATGGTACGTAAGGCATACGCAGTGGTAAAGTTAAGTTGCAAAAAAAAAGAAAATTTTTGTTGATATTTCACAAAGCGTTACTGCATGTTCGATGGGATCTAGACTTGTCTCCAGTTTCTTAGATCCTTGGTCCCATACCTCAAAAGGCGTGATGTTCTGTCCTATTGTCTCTGTTTTTGCTCACGAAGTCTTTGTTTGATCTGTTCCTTGTTCTTGGCATAATAACGTTTCCAATAACCGTTTAACCGTTCCCTGTTGTTTCTACGGCTGCTGGCGAGGCGTTGTTTTCTTTTCATACCATCTTCGGTTACGCACTTTCACAGCCTCAGGATTCTCTGTACGCCATTATTTTTGCCTGGCTAGGATTCGTTCCCTGTTCTCTGCTTAATATCGTTTATGGTAGACACTTCTATAAACGCCCTTCTTGTCATTCTTTGGTGATGGATTGGAGCAATTCATCTTGACTGGCGTCTTACACTATAATGAGTAAAAACGCTACAATGGCACTCTCTCACGTGGCTGATTCAGAGTATCATCACATCGATGCTTCGACCTCTTCTTTGGCTTCTTCGTCATCATCCCACTCGTCGGTGTAAATTCTCCTGCATGACTCTGTTTAATAGGAATTTCCGTTTTTCCACTGCAGACTCCGCTGCTTCGTCAAAATCCATGTAGTTTTCGTCAATAAAGCGTCGATGAGTTTTCATGACTTTACGGTGTACTGTGTCAAGTTTAATACGGTGAATCCATTTTAGACGCTCTAAGTAAGTCCTTCGTACCCTTCCTCTCCATACAGGTGATAGGGCATTGAAAGCGGCATTCTTGGCATAGGTTTGGGATTTTCCCCTACCCTATTTTATTGGCTAATTGTATTATATCCAGGAACTGTTGGACTTTGTTCGCGTAGAGTTCTTTGAGATCATGGCCCACTTGTTGACGTAACGGGAGCCACGGATCATTGTCTGGTTTACCGTCCTCAACTTTTCCTTTCTCTTCGAAGATGCTACTAACCTCCTCTTTGTCTTGTTCCTCTTCAAGCTCCTCTTCTTCTTCCTCTTCTACATTGTCCTCACAGTTTTCTTTCACGGGTCAAAAAACATCAGTCGAACGATCGTCCATGGTCATTTTTCTCTAGTCGGCCTTCACCCAAGAGAGCATGCTTCAAATGAGCGGAGTCGATTGAGTGATTGCTGATATACCATTTTGTGCAATGATCAGACATCTTCTCTCTTTTGTGAAGTATATATGAAATAATTCATATTTGTACTGCGGGTAGTAGATGAAGTGAAGAGTGATCATGGCAGTAAATTTTCCAATTTAAGCAATTGGAAAGAAGAAGCCTGAAAAAAATCAGGGCTTCAACGGGATTCGAACCCGTGACCTCCGCGATACCGGTGCGATGCTCTACCAACTGAGCTATGAAGCCACACATTGGGACTTCACATCATTTCACTGCACGGGAAGATATGAACTCAATAAATTGACCTCGCTCCCAATGTGTGGCTTCATAGCTCAGTTGGTAGAGCATCGCACCGGTATCGCGGAGGTCACGGGTTCGAATCCCGTTGAAGCCCTGATTTTTTTCAGGCTTCTTCTTTCCAATTGCTTAAATTGGAAAATTTACTGCCATGATCACTCTTCACTTCATCTACTACCGCAGTACAAATATGAATTATTTCATATATACTTCACATCACTTCACTGCACGGGAAAATATGAACTCAATAAATTGACCTCGCTCCCAATGTGTGGCTTCATAGCTCAGTTGGTAGAGCATCGCACCGGTATCGCGGAGGTCACGGGTTCGAATCCCGTTGAAGCCCTGATATTTTTCAGGCTTCTTCTTTCCAATTGCTTAAATTGGAAAATTTACTGCGATGATCACTCTTCACTTCATCTTCTCTCTTTCTCCGATGCCAGCGCGGGTATCCTTCGCGCGCCAAGAGGTGACTAAGCACGCGTTTCCTGTCATCACTACCACGATGTAAATCCAGGACCATATACCCGAATGGTCGTTCGGTCAATTTCGATACACGTCCATCATGTCTCGCCAGCAAGTGGGAAAGGCTTGAAGCAGAAATTCCTCATGCCTAATTGATCTCGTGGATTCTTGAAGGCTACGATGTAGTGGGTGTTCCTGGAAATACTCTTAGCGTATTTCCCTGGTGGAAACATGTCTTGGCACAAGTACAATACGGTGATATTTTGGTGATGTGAATGGTTGGTGAATAAATCCAACAACTCTTTGTCTTCATCTCGCTTTGCCATGAGATCATCTAACACGAGTAAACCCCCATTCGGAAACCATTTTTGCCAATGGAAGGTGGTAGGAACCCCTTCGTGAAACTGTACACTCGCTTCTTTCATGGTTCGGGATCCCTCTTCCCACACCCCGTAGCAGTAATGAATTGTGGGAGGAGGTTTCTTTTTTTTTAAATTTACTTTACAAAACTGCATTATTTACACCACTCACATTACAATTCTCAAATTATTAACAGTACACTATTTACATCCTTGCCATACTAATCGCTTACCATTTCTACCTTATTTGATTGGCTACTCTACATGTTACTTTGACTGACAAATGGACAATTTTCTACTTATAATATAGTTAATAAAACGATTACATTGTTTTCATTTACTTATTTATTTAATGACTTATTTATCATGTTTTGATGCACAACAAACAAACAAACAAACAGACAAAAAACAAAAAACAAATACCAAAATTAACATGTACCATTAACTGGGGCTATAACTCCTACTTTACACTCCTATTTCGCAGGGTGGAGGGTTCACAAATAATTCTTGCAAGTGATCCAAGAGAAACGATTCGGCAAAACAAGTCTAGCCACAACCAGAAGTGGCTCACGATCAAGACACTGGAGGGTGCCTTGGACCAAAATCTATTCCATTTGGGAACTTATTCTGCTTTTCAGTAGGGAGTGTAATCTTTGAGGCATCCACTAGTGTTACTGCTGATGATGGAGGGAAGTCCACCAAGGGAAGCTTGTCTTGACCATTTTCAAGTCGCTTCCAGCAAGTATACCTCTCGTGCTGTCTTCTACCACCAGCACGAGTAAATAGCTTTTGACAGTAACGGCATCGATGAGACATAATTTGCACGTGGTTGACTCCTTGTGAAGTTGGGGTAAATTCTTAAGGGCGCAGAGAGCACCGTTAACCACTACGGAAATAGAACGACTGTACTGAGGAGCCTTGTGCTGTAATACTATTAATATCGTCGGAGCTGGCTCCGCAGAAATTCCGCAGTGTTGCAGAAATCTGCAGGTATTGCAGAAAGTCTGCAGAGTGTTCCAGAAAATCTGCAGGTATTGCAGAAAATCTGAAGGTATTACAGAAAGTCTGCAGGTATTGCAGATCCCGTGCGCACTTCAAAAACCACCCCCCCCCCCCCCCCCACTAGACAGTGGTCGAGCCCATGAGAAAAGTCAACACAATTGCCTTCTAGCCGCGAGGTGGTGCCAGGGCAATCTTGCGGTCATCTTGCGGGAGGGGAGCAGGGGGGATAACGTGTTACCTGTGATACTACTAGTGTTCACAATCTGTTGACTTGATAAAATAGTTTCAGGTGGTTACATATCATTTTTAGTGCGTATTACCGCTGTATATTTTTAATGTGGTTTCCACGAGTTAGACTCGTGTCCAGGTTCCCTAATCAACGGGAAATCTTGTGAATAGCATTTAAAGGGCCATTGTCACGATAAAGCGCGTGCGCGGACTTGATTGACACCAATTTTTTTTTAACCAATAAAAATCGTAATACTATCACGCGCGCCACGAATTCGCCGCGAGTCAGCTTGGAGTTTCGCGTGCCTTTCGAAAATCTCTTATCCACTGGCATTTGACCTTTTGTTTGCGAAAAATATTTATCATGTTTATGTTGTGTGCAGGCGGTGTCTGTTGAATACAAATACAAACACTTTACTTTCTTCCAACTTGCATGCACATCTCGGATGTTCGTCCTCCATCTTTTCTTCGTTTTTTTTTCTTTCGAAACAAGACGGCTACGGGGCGAAAGTAGTTTTCGACTCTGGCCGCTTCGAAAACCCTCTCTCGAGGAATGCGTAATTCTCGACGGTATTCAACTCAAAACACAAAATATGGCGTTTAAATCTTTCATAGATGACTAGACAGTCCTTCAATGTCGGTATTACTATTTTCAAACGCCTCGTAAGGTCGATGAAGAAGTATTTTTGTCACAAATATCAGTGTCAAATGCCCTTTAACATTGTTACACACTAGCATGCCAAAATAAGTTGGTGCAGTAAATAATGTGCTATAAAGAGACAAGTCTGTGGTATGATATCCACTTAAAGATGCCTTTTCTTACTATAGTAGTGCAAACAAACGTTATAAATAATATATACATATGATATTGAACTTGTTCAACAAGCTATTACGCGAAAACAGAATAAAAAAATAAAAAATCAAAGAGAAAATGTTGAACAGACAGCTCTGAATAAATTTCACTTGGCTGCGACCTCGTTAAACTGAAAAGCCACAGTCTTAAATAAGATGTACCGTGCCAATGATCTGCAATTTGTAATATTAGTCTTTCAAGAAAACTACCTCCCCTCCCGCTCTGTACTCGACTCGCTACCTGCGGGTGAGAGTAAGAAATGTGCTCGTAAAAGTACGTGTGTATTAAATTGTGCCCAGTATTTTCACGCCGCCATAACAGCTGGCTAACTGACACTCGACAGCAGAAGATTGGTTTCTTTCGCTTTTCTTCCCAAGGTCTGTACACTTTCCGCCAAGCAGACCCTGGAAACACACTAACAACGACTACACCAGTGAAAGAGCCATTCGCAGTTTGAAAACTTCGGCAAGGAAGAATTTGTTTACAAGACTACGCACCTGGGTTCAACACAGGGCTTAAATGTTAACTTTACATTCGCACTACTAGAAAATTAAAGTACAGTGGAAACCGCCAAAAGTACAATCTATATGTTGCATACAATTCACTTGTTCCAAGGGAAAGCAGAACACATAATTTCTCCCTATATATAAGCTGTTATATGCACGTTACGGTGACTGAATTTTCTATCAAGAAAGCTACAAGACCAGTACGAGTGGAAAACTACAAAACGTAGTTTACAGTGACGTTTGAGTCTGTTTCAAGCTTTGTCCGGATCTGTTTTAACGCTGGAGCGAAATCCTTCATTTTCTTTGGCGGTTGCCAAGTAAGCCACATCAATCCCTAACACACAAACACCGTCACGTTAGAAAGAAAGAAACGAAAAGAGTCCACAAAAGAGATAACGAAGTGCGATTTGGAAGGGGGGGGGGGGGGAATGGTTTTGCTGTCCATGTTGTCCAAGAACTGGCTTACAGTTACCTTCAGACACAGCACAGTTTTTCAAGGCCTTTTATATATCGGAGGCTTGATGGTGGCTCTCGATGTTTTCGAGCTTTACAATAATTCAGTCACAACGTCTTCAAATTCTCCACTGCCCCTCACGTATTGTGTCAAATGCCCCAACCCAATATCACCCACAAACGACAAATTCCTCCCCCCCCCCCCACCCACCCGAAAAACTGTCAAATACCCAGGGGAGATGGTATTGCTTCCGCGCGAGGCAATATATCAAATACGAGAGACAGTGTTTCATCGGAATAACAAAACACCGAGAAGAGAGTTGAAAATACGACGCACAGCAGAGTATTTTTGACGAAATTCGAGGTGTTTGGATAGCCGATGAAACACTGTCTCGAGTGTTTGATAAATCCTCTCAATCGAAACAAAAACTAAGGAGTAAACGGAGAAGTAAAATCGTTAAAATCTATGCTAATTAAGACCGGGTATCCAAACCTCCTTCACGGTTGTAATTTTCTGTGTTTTAACTTGATAAACACCAATGAATTTGAGAATGATTGTGACGTCATTTCAGGACTTGAAATTTTCCTTATTGTGAGCTAAGAAATTCGCCAAGACATGGTACAAAAGTGCCTTGTTTATAAGAAAATAAGAAATATCGGAGAAATCTGCTGTCCGCGAAACTTAAAAGCCTGAAATTACGTCACAATCATTCCCAGTCTCCTGTTTTTCGATTTCGCGGTTTTGTACCATACCGGAAAAAAAATTCACGTCTTCGGTACGTCAAAACGCGGGGAAGAAAAATCGCTATCGAATATTTTTTGCTAAACTTGTCAGTACATTGTGGAGATTTTATCGATCAAAGCTTTTATGCACTGATAGATTTGTGACATTTCAGGACTACTATAAGAGTACTAGAATTTGTTTTTGCTCCTTCGCCTTTATGGTTTATATTTGTTTGTATATTGTTACTGGCCCCTCTTAGAATTTAACGTTCTCAATGCTACCACAAGGGGAATAAACATATTGATTGACATACTAACTGACTGACTGACTGACTGATTGATTGATTGATCGATTGATTGATTGATTGATTAATTGATTGATCGATTGACTCATTGGATACTTTTGATAGTTCTTTGAATAAAGTCATTCGTCTATCAAGTCAAGAAACAAATTATTTTGTTTTAAAGCGGTTGCATTTTTTTCAAGGCTTTTCATTCTTAGTTCACGGCTCAAAATTGAATTCGTCAAAAAGTTCAGTCAGTTTTTGACTCATGGAATTACCTTTTTTGATTACAGCTTCGAATTATTGAAAAGATCCTGGAAGAAAGGTAAGGCTTATCATAAGCCAACTATAACACACAATGTTGGAGATGCGCCCTGAGAAACGTGATTTAAAGGATCATCTCTCCTCCACACAGAATAGAGCTGTATGTATTCTTTTCAAGACAAAGAGCAGCGGGATTAAAACATTTCGGCGACAACGTGTCGTCATTATCAAATGTAAACTATGCCAGTTCAACAACGTTATATGAAAAAAGGAAAGTGGGAAACTACATTAGAATAAACAAGAATATACAGTGAACCTTTATAAATTCAGTTTGCATACACCACACCAGTGAATAGTGGTAATTTAATAATAGAATAATAGTAATTTTCGTGCCCGCTGATTGGTTAGCTCGGAGGGGAATAGCTAAGTACTATTCATCTCCGAGCAGCCGAAGAAAAACATAATGCCTTTTGTCGGTATATTGCCAGAAATAAAGTTACTCTTTGGTCCGCTTGTTATTCAGCTTGTGTGGTATGTACTAAAACAATTATTCGCCCCCACTTCGGTGAAGAATTGTTCAATATTCTTTAACTGTTTAACTTATTTAAACTTAACCAAGAAAATGACAGACAGACAAGAAATAACAAAAAGTAAATTAAAACTCCCAGTAAACAGCAATATAAAAATTTAGATAAGCAACAACAGACTAACATGCTCAACTTGTTTATTGAGTTCAGGTCTCAACTGTTCAATATGACAAATCTCTTTTATTTTTCGTTGTACATAGTTTGCTCTGCATAAAAGTTTCTTGAAAGCCCATCGATATTCGCGACTTCTGAATGGCGCAAAACTCTGATGTAGGGCTTCCAATGAGGCGGTAAACTAGTTCAGCAATAAAGAGTGGTTGTCCCAGCGCACCAGTCATAATGTCAGTTCCTGCCAGACAGGCCAGCAAAGTTAAGCGTTGTATTTGTTTCTCAGCTGACGTGTAGTGTTGACAGCAACTTTGACCAAGACGTTGAGAAATATCGTTAATGGAGACACGAGCAGATTGACGATTATTAACG
>CBDDTI010000556.1:0-6200 GCA_965233585.1 bacterium | reverse complement strand
CAGCTAAGAGTCATTGGCTTCGTAACACTCCAACCAATAAATAGCGATTCATCAGTCCGGTCGACCAGGATACACGTCTATCGCAGTCATAGCTAGACTACTGTTCAATACTCTACTCGTCCGGTGATAGTAATAGCATCAGCGAAACAACAAACTGTTGAGAAGTGGCTTTTTCAAGGAACACGGCTCCTCACCTTTAAGAGTTCGACTAGCTTCCAATCTAAATTTGCGAAATACGGATGTTGTCTCACTTCAACTGCCCTATAAGGAAAAGAGAAAGCCTTCAGTAGTTCGTTCCAAAAACAAAAGCTACTGTTACTTGTTCCGCTGCTCGGACAAACAACGCTCGAAACGTCAGCCTCATAAACTTGCTACAGTGGTTAATCTACCGGGGGATAAATAGCTGAGTGTTTCACTTGCACACAGCTTAACAGTTTCTACAGAAATCAATAACAACAGGTACCCTTCAAAGAAAGATTGCGTGACAAGCAATAAGAGTATACGTAAAGAACTATTTCTCTTTTTGTTCATAGTATCGATTTTACATGAAATTTTAATCCATGTAAAACAAAGCGAAGGAGGAAAGGGAGACGCTTTCGCCTCTAAAAGTTGAATGAGTCCGCCGTCGCGACAGTCGTTGCCAGGTGACACAATAGGGAGTTTAAGATAACCACTACGGCAACGGCAACGTCGCTAAACAAAAGGTCTAATGAGCAGAACAATGGCTGTGCATGTGCGTTATAACTCTTTGTACATTTCTTTGCCGTCCTCTGCAAAACAGCAACGTGAAATGACCAATTCTGCGTCGTCTGAAGAACGTGAACTACGACGGCTAATTTTTTAAAATTCTATTTCAAATTTATTGCAGTGTCCCAGATTTAGTTTCGCGACAGCTTTGACAGTGATAAACAAAGTAAATGACCTAAGAGTATCCCGAGGTTCGTAGGTAAAATATAAATTCATTTTTTAAACAACGTTGTCTTCGGCGTCGCCGTAGTAGCTTCTTAAACTCCCTAATATGACGACAGCGTGACGACACCGCGTGCTCTCGTATCCATGGGTAAATGTTTTATTGGTTCAGAACGATCGGAAACAATTCGGTTACACTGACGAAATGGACCGACGTTCTCTCGCCTCAATTCGTACAAAGTCAAAATAACAAAAGAGCCAGGTTACCCTGTGCCTCTGCAACCGAGCCTGCTGGGGACGTCCCTATTGAGGAGACCCGCGAGAAGCGATTTCATGTCCTCAGAGAAGGTCTCCGGGTATTCTACGTCCTACAAGAGTAATAAACAGGATAAGGAAACTTTTGATTCCACCATCGTTAAAAAGCTAGATAATTTGTTATGCCCAGGATTACTTATTTTCACGACTACTGTTCACACACAAGTATACTTCCTTCTCTTTTTACAAAGAGAAGGAAACTAAATCTTAAGACTAAAGTAAAAAAAAAAAATCAAACTAAGGTAATCTATGTATGTGATCGAGTACAAGAACCACGATTTAAACCTATCGTCCAGCGCATGCGCTTGATCATCACATACGTCACGCTAAAATCGTTTTCAAAGCCTCTCTTCTCCCGGCGTGGTCTGCGTCAGAGAAAAGCGCGACCTCTGGGAACGAGACTCGTTCTTATTCCAATACCTTGATCTAACAGTCTTTATTAGCATTGCAAAAAAGTAGCCTGCGGGCATACGCTTTAAGATGACGAGAGATCACCCGAATGGAGATTTCGTCCAGTAGCTGACTTAACTAATATATTGACAAGACAGTTTGCCCCGTGACTATTAATAAAACGAGTATAAAGGTAATGTAAAGGGCATGTACACGGGTTTTTCTTGTCATACTTACGTAAGTTAGCGTTAGTCTATCAATCTCGTGTTTGTCTTTGGTTTTGTGTTGTCTGAAAGGACTATGCCTGTAAAAACGACAAGTAACAAGTACTTTAATAACTCTTGCCATTCAAAATTAACTAAGGAACATACTTCGAATGAATGAATGAAAACCTTATTTAAAACACAATAAAAATGTCAGTATTATAATAACAGAAAAAAATATATTTAATACATGCAAAATTTTTTATTTTATGAGCCGTGTGAGAGTCCGATGCAAAGAACACTATGGTGCATTCATCGCCTTCAGGAACAACCAGAAAAAGACCTAGAGATCGAGCCAAAATAACCCACATTCGGGTTTCTTCTTTTCCTTCTTGGAATGGCTCTATTCAGAATTAATTTATAGATGTACCTACCCCACAAGCAATTTAAACAGCATACAGCCGAGAGAAAACCAGTCAGCACAGGAGTCATACGCTTCGCCTTTCTTCAGAACTTCTGGAGCCATGTAGCCATGGGTTCCACTAAACAAATACCACAAAACAGTTAAGAATTAGCTGACATTGCTCATCTGAATTATCTTATATTACAACCTTCACCACGGTTAACCAAGCGAGTAAGAGGGAGAGTGCTTCCTTAAAATAAGCGAATTACATTTCAAGTGATAATCATAATAGGCCTTATCACGGATTTTGGCGCCATCTTGACGGGTTGGCAAAGAACAATTTATTAATCTGAACGTTATTAGTACTAAGTAGAAAATTGTATTCACCACGTTTAAAGAATGTAGGCTGGATAGAAGACGCTCAGTTAATTTTATTAATTTTTCATACATTTGCCGTGTCTGCCATTTTTTTCCCGCGCCGGCCCATCTATCCTGCCAAATTTACAGACAAATATATGGAAAATTAGAAAAATTAATTGAGCGCCTTCTAGCCAAGCTACATCCTTCAAACTTGGTGAATAAAATCTTCCACCTAGTATTTTAACATAGCGATTCACAAGTTTTGTAAAATTCGATTTTGAAAAAAGTTATTTACCATCGGATTCCCATACAAACACTGTAATTTCTGACCACTTTGCCTACCTGTCAAGATGGTGCCGAAAACTGTGACAAGGCCTATTCTTTTGTTTCTTGAACCGAAACAATCGTAAAACATCGCTCGATGAAGTTTCCTACTTTTCATAAAAAAATGAAAGTGCAAATCTTGAGTTCATTACGAGAATGTGATATTACTGTACCTCATTAACACAATGACTCAGAACGCTAAAAGACACAGCCATTTACACTCTTTTATCTGTTGGCTATTGCAAACTTTTAATTACCTTCTTCGATTGTCACTCTTGCCTCCCATATATCCTCTCTTTCTTCCCCTGATTTACAAACCTCTATCCCACCCATCACCCCACCCCTCACCCCAAACCCATTTAGGGAAAGTTCATTTAATATGACAAGGGGTGGGGGGATGAAGATATTGAAACTCGAAGCTCGAAATTTTAGCAGCCCCCCTCCCTAGCGGTTCAATTTTTTAGGAGCCCCCCCGCCCTTCCTGTTGGTTTTGAAGTATACAAATTTTCGGAGCCCCCCTTTCGGGTGTCCAAAAATTTTCAGAGCCCCCCCTCAATATCTTCATCCCCCCCCCCCCCCCTTGTCATATTAAATGAACTTTCCCTTACAACTCACGCAATTATCACTTCAACCCTAGGCCTGCACACAGAACACAACCTCTAACTAAAAGATACTTATAAAAACTTATCGTTATGAAAAAGCACTTACACGCTGGCATGAGGCTTCTTCTTTGAGAAGTCACAAGCAAGTCCAAGATCTGATATTCTAACGTGACCATGTTCATCAAGCAGGATATTGGCGGGCTGTGGAAAAAAATGCGTAAAAGTTGTATATTTTTATCTTATTTGTTCCAAAATGTCGAGACAGGCAGCCGCGAAATTACATTTTCCCGCCAATTTTGAACCAACAATACCAAATAAGGTCAGTTCATGAAGTCACGTGAGACCTCTTTTTCGCGCCAAGCATTTACCACACCACAGCGAGAAACAAAGATTGACAACACCTCCATGAAACACTCCATACAAGCAAGAGTATCCTTGAAGGAAATTGCATTCAAGTGCTAAAATTGGCAGCAAATATGGAGGGATAAGAATCAAGGCGCCACTTCACGTAAGTTAAGTTTAATAATTTACGTTTGCGATACGGTTTGTGTTGAAAAGTAACTCGCAATGGAGTCGCCTGCAATTTGACTGAACAAAAGTCCAAAAAATTCGAACAGTCGCATTACAAGAGACACAGGAAGTAACATACGGCAATTAAGACAAGGAAACAACCATTACTTAGCGACTTTTCCCAACATTTCATTCAAAATTTATCAACAAACTTTTGAAATTCAGGAAATAGGCCAACAAGATGTTTGCATTCCACATTCGCCCGTACATGTCAGAACATGTTAGCGTCCGGGGAAGGGGGGTGGGGGAACTCCCGTATGAAAAGATCGGTGATGCTCGTCGTCTCGGTATAAATAAGGGATTCTGGTCTCGCTTAGGGCGTTCACGGCAAAACGCCACTATTCCTAGCTCTCAAAGTATCTTTCAAGATGCTCTACAACATAATAAGCACTTGAGACACCATTGCTCTTGATGACTTTGCTTTGTGTCGAGTTCAGCAAAACATTTGAAAAACTTCTTCATAAATAACTCTGTCAATATCAGCTTTTTTAAGCTTGGGTGCCTTATGCCTGACCTTGAGATCTCTATAACAAATTCTTCTATCGTGCATGTGTTCCAGTCCCAAGATTATTTCTGATGCATAGAACCGTACCTGGAAATACAAATTAGAACGGAAGAAATATTATTAAGAGCCAAAAAGTCTCACATTCCAAAACAAGTGATAGGTGCTACAAAAAATCCATTACAAAAAAAAGAAATTCTAAACCCAGTTTCCAAAACAAACCTTCCTTTTCAAGCTAAGAATTTCAATTAGGCTTACATTTTTGAACAAAGGCTCCATAGTACTTACATCATCTTCACTGAAGACACCATGTTGTGACAAATGGTAATGCAAATCGCCACCTGAAAATTTAGTTCATATTGCATTGTTGGTAAAATATAAACATTCTCCCTGTTAAAAAGTTTCACACACTGTAGACAGATATTCTGAGGCACTGCAGGTTGCCCTACAAAAGAGTAAAAGGCTATGTGACAATACCAAAAGGTATTATGGATAGCAACAGATAGAAATTCAATGCGTTTACTAGAACAGAAGGAAAAGTTGAATACAAAAGTCATAACAACAGATCCAGGACAGACCCACATGATGCTTAAATGCAAAGAGCGTTAAAATTGCTAGCAGTAAGACCGCCAACTTGCTAACTTAAGGTAATACTTCTAACAATATACATGCACAAATACATAAATTGTAGCATGCCTTTATTAAACTTTCAATTACAGTACTGACTATACAATGCAGAGCTTTTTCTACTTAATTTCAGGGTTTTCATTAACTTTTGCAGTAGAAGGGCACTGGCTTGTGAGTAGGCAGGTACCCTGTAAAACTGAGGGCCGAAGGTCCTAACCTCTAGGGGGGTCCGGGGGCATGCTCCCCCGGAAAATTTTTAGAACTTAAGTCTCCCAGGAGTGCATTTTCCTGCAATGTGGGAAAGAAATCTTCGTTTTGTAATCACTTATACCTAACCTAATTATAGTAAAAAAGAGTGGAACTCTTGCCCGACTGGGAGAATTTGTTCATTCCACCACACAGCTATAGCTACATCAAAATACTGCTGTTGTTCTGGACTGGAATACTGATTTTTGTAAACTCCAAGGGAAACGAAGATCAGCGGGGAAAATCGTGGAGTTCGAGAAATTGAGGGTACAGTTCTGGACTGAGGGAAGAAAACTACTTTCGGTCCGAGTTATCGCGAGTTTCGAAATATCGGAGGTTCGAGAAAGCGGGATTCCAGTTTCTAAATATTTTTAGCGCCTGTACTGGGGCCTGTACAGGCCGTAGCGGATTTTCACGTTTGAAATTTTTGATAAGTTAACACTTTTGAATGCATTTCTTGGCTTTGTCGTGAATGAAAATTAGTTTACAACAAAGTTTCTTTCACTTGTTCAGAATAGTTAAGTCTTGGAAGCCAACAAAGTTAACACGCGTTAGCTGATAAGCATCTTCATATGGCAACGTTCGTTTCTTGTTATTTTATATTCTGAATTGTATTTCAGAAAAATACGAAGTGTTATAAACAGTTTAAGTAATGAAAAGCATAGAAAGCATTGTGAGTGTATATAATTTTTCAAAAAACCCATTCACCTGCCGTAATTCAATTAAAACCAGAAAACATAAGCTTTAAA
>CBDDTI010000555.1:7500-10467 GCA_965233585.1 bacterium | reverse complement strand
GCGAGTGTTTTCTACATTTCTCGAGTGTTCTCAAATGACCGGAGTGTTTTATCACAGTGTAATGCACGGCTTAGGCTTCTTCATTTGCTTTAAAATATAGATTTTACGCGCGCAAAACAATAAAACACGCTTTTTCTATGTTTTATACTCTGATAAAACATAGGTTTTTGACCAATCAGAGCGCGCGCAGGGTCCTATCTATATTTTAATGACAGATGTACAATATTACCATTCAACATACAAAGCGCAATCTGCTGTGTTTGACCAAGAGAAAATGAGAGGACAGAGAGGGAGGCTCCCAGTCCAGGCCTTGGGATATGTCAATTCCACTAAAGTTATTTTAGGGTTGCCGGAAACAGCGGGAGTGCATTTCCTGTTACGTCCGCATCATGACATTCTTAAGGTGATCACGCAATTTAGAAACGGCGGTCCACGAGCAAATACGTCGATGGAAGCGTCTTTTACGGGAAATGGTATTTCTGGATGGATAAATCAAAGAGGGATATATATTTTCACAACTCAGTTGTCGGGAATAAAATGGCACATGCAGACGGGCGGAAATGCAGTTCTGAGTGGTCAACAAAAACAACAAAATGTTCCGGCTGGACGTGTTATAAAGGTCTTGGCGGCTAGGCTATCATGGACTATGCCCTGTGGCTTTTTTAAATGGAGTTTACGAGCCCATGGACTTGGACATTAATATTGGCAAGGACAAAGAGATTTTCTCCTCACACTAAAGATTGAAAGCTTTCATTAGTGCAAATTAGCGAAAGGTGCAGACTGACGTGACATGAACATGATCAATGGAAGATGACACCTCCGTCTTGGCCGGTTTCCTCTGTTAGAAAAGCAGGCAGAAGAACTGACTTATCCCTTTCGCCCAGTTCAGTGTACTTTGGTTGATGGTTTAAGATCATTTTTGACGCTTACTAGGGAGTTATTTTGTCGTTGAATTGAAAGTTCAGTCAACTTTGTTCTGTTTCTCTGTGAATTCGAAATTAAGAACGAGGTTGAATTATTTCCGCACGGGTTTCAGTGTCGCTCAGATTGCTTCGCTCCAAGCTACAGGAGTTGTTTTGTCGCCGTAACAGTATTCACAACCAGTTCAGTTTTTACATTCCCATGCATGATCGCCATCGGCTTCCAGCTGTTTAGTCGCTGTGCGGGCATTCAATTTTTTTTTCTCTCGCTAAACGCTACTCTACAAGCCTGACCCTCGAAGGTGTTTGTTATTGTATTCAAAATTATTTCTGTCACTGGTCGTCCCACTTCGAGCTGTTTTCAATATATTTCTCTCGCTGGTCACTTCGCTGTGAGCTATTTTGTCACTCTACTACCATTCAACATTATTTCTGTTGTTGATCACCTCGCTCCGAGCTGTTATTTGGTTGATTTAGATTGGACCACGAGTACGAGAGTGAGTACGAGTACGATTTTCGAATTTCAAACCAGTGACGTTTCCAGAGCCCTTGTTCTTCATGTTGGTTTTAGGTAGACAGAGTAGCTCATGGGATGAAATGGGTATGTGCCGTGATAATGTGAAGCCTGAAAACTGGAATTGAAAAGTTGTACTCGTACTCAATCTCGTACTCGTAGTCCAATCTAAAGTTCCCTATTTTCTAGGCTGATTGCTACACTCCGAGTTGTTCAGTTGATTCGAGCCCTTAAGATTCAAAATAAAACTTCTATGGGTGAAAATTGCTTTGTTGAGGTACACTGTTCAAATTGATTTCTGTCGCTAATCGCTAGGCTTCGAGTTGTTTTGGTTCCTGGATTCAAAACATTTTAGATACCCTCCGAATTGTTTTGCCGCTCGACCAGAATTACTCCTCTATCCGGGTTGAGAGCAATTTTGTCCACGCTCGGTTCAAAAATAGTTTTTCCGTGGGAACCAAAGTAGTTTTCTTCGGTGTGCTAAGATTTCTTTCGTCGATGCGTTCAGTGGTATCAGGAACGCTACAGATTGAAACAGTATTTCATGTTATCGTATTGTTCGATGATCGAACAATAGGATACTTCTCTGCATGTTGTCTACAAATGAAAGCAGATTAATTCTCTCTTGTTGTCATCGCTGTTTTCTTTGGTTCAAATTCTCAGAGGATAAACATTGATATTCCTTCATGCCCCAGCGTTTTTATTCCAAAGAGGTTGTGGTTCTTTAGGCGCTTCTACTGACGAAACGCATTTCCACGCAGGTATCATGCGGACGTCAAAGTAAAAATAACTTTAGTGGAATCGACATATCCCAGCCAACGCCCTGAATGTCCCTCTCTGTCCCCTCATGTTCTCTTGGTTTGACCCAGAAAGCCCTCCTTCGTAAGGTAAACACGGCGGAGTTAAAACTCAACCTCTTTTCACTTTTTTCCGAAAAAGAATGCCCTCTTTTGATTGCATGCTTCTGATCTTGTGTCTAGCATTCTTAAAATTCACGATTTCTACCACAGCATGAAATCCAAAATTTACGGATCTTTAAAGAACCGTAAATATAAGGCCTCTTCTTTACGGACATGTTCCGCGTTCCGTAAAGATGCGCAAAATTCAGAGAGCGCGTGTTAAAAGACTGCGTAAAGGATATTAAAGTTCGTAAAGGATAAGATTCTGATGGATAAAATTCACCACTTTCTATTCAGAGAATAACTCAAAGAAGTGAAATAATTATGTTTTATCCATCTTCATAAGAAATAACTTATTATTCTGACCTGTTTCACTTTACATACTTTACGCGTCTTTAACATTCTTTACTGATCTTCACGGAGGGTCCCCTATACCTCTTCTGAAAACAGCTTCACGTAAAATTAATTTGCCTTTTCATGCATCACGAAAAATTCGAAAAACAGCTTCACGTTCACAGAAAAAAGCAAGCAATCACGTTTCACGTAAAAATGCAAAGGTTAAATCATCACTTAAAATGACAAATCATATTCACGTTGCGCAAACATATCTGCAAATACCATGACAGTCAATACA
>CBDDTI010000555.1:0-2500 GCA_965233585.1 bacterium | reverse complement strand
GCAGCTTTCCAGCCTTGGGAGGGGGGAATTTGAACAAAAATTTACCAGAAATTCAAATGCCCGGCGGGGGCGGGGGGGGGGAATGTTTAAGCTTCGATTTGACTGGTACATTAGACATACCGTAGTACTTCACTCTTTGCACATTGCTTTGCAAAGGGATGATGGTCAAAATCTCAGCTTGACAACAAGGTTCAGGTAACAGCTCTCACAAGGTCTCACATTAGTGGCTCAATACCCTTTTACAAATCTTACGGTTAATACCTTTGTGTTATTATAGCACAAAGAGATTACAGTGTATGCCTAGTTCACAGTGTGTAGTTCCGGAAAATATCCATACCCCCGCCATGGAGGGAATTGGAAATTCCGAAGGGGTGGGGGATTGTATGATCAATTTAGTTTCCAGAGGTCCTTTGATTCAATACGGAGTTGAGTGTCGATCTAGCTGTTCAAAATTCCTTTCTTACCTACTAAGTAGAACTTTCACATGAAAAATAGTGGCTTGCATACTTGTATTTGACTCGCATTATATTTGAAATACAATGTAGATTTTCTTTCTTCAAAAAGCACTTTGGAAGCTAAGAAATGCGAAGAATGTACCGCTAGGTGGAAATTGCCGCTGTTACTTGTTACCAGTCCACATGGAGTCACCTTGTGGACCAAAAAGCACTGGAGACTAGCCTTGTTTGTTTTCGCATTGGTCTTTGAAGTGGCGGTCGATTTCTTTCATGAAAAGTGGTTTCTTTATAACAGTAGAAATGATTTTACGATTTTACAAACTTGAGAATTTCTTATCCCTGTTTATCTGTCTAGTTGTGTGTAATTTTGCTGTAAAATTGGCTTTTGTCCCGAGTCTGTTAGCGATCATGTTCGCAATAAAAGTAGCGTGTCAATTTCATCCACACTCATTTTATCAGTCCTTCAATGGAAATTGTACAACATTTATAAAGAGAGTTAGTCGTGTAGAAAGGTAGTAAATATTAGATAAGTTACCATTTTATCTTTTCATTTAGAGCATGTTTCACTAAACTGCCGAATGCTTTCTTTATGAGTATCTTCAGATATAGATGTTACAATCGATCAAGAATATTAGTAGTTATGTGCAATGTAGATGGCTTAATGTTTGGAGGTTTTTACTTTAACACACTTTCTTGACAAAACTATTTTTTCCAGAGGGTATGGGGGATGTACAAAATAGTAGTGGAAATTCCGGAGGGGTGGGGGTGTTATTTTAGTGGTCAAAAAATGGAAATTCCGGGGAGGAGGGAGGGGCTTATGTGGAATTCCCTGTGTGGTGGGGGTATGGATATTTTCTGAAACTACACAATAGTGATATACAGTGGAAAAAAACAGGTGTGATTACCTGGGACAAATAAACTTTGCTCTTGGTGAGAAAAGAAGTTGAGTGGCATGGTGAGCAAATTAGCCTTATTAGTCTTGTAGTTCTGAATAAAAATATCTGCTTGATAAATGATAATCTCCAGTCAGAAGCTACATGTATTTCAAATCTTAAGGTGACTCGACCCAGTTTTTTCTGGGGGTACCATCCTACTTTGAAGCTCTCTGGTATCCCCACCTTTACTTTTATCGTAAGTCTAACACATAGAATGGATAACATATAGATCAATCTACAATATAACATAAAATTTTTGGCGATCGGAGTAAATGTCATGTGGTTATAATGCCACGCCCCTTTGAGGTCTGAGTCGAAAATCTGCTGATGCTGGCATTTTTTTGTAAAAATCTCTTGGCTACACATAGTGCGCATTAGTGCCTTGCGCTGAACAGAGTCTCACCAAAATCGCAAAGACCCAATTCGAGAAATTCAGCAGTTTCTAAATTTAGGTCATAATTTATGCGAGAATGGTAAGCAAACTTTACACGATTATATCTTTTAAACTATGAAGTTGATCTCTTTATTTTGGGGATCGTTATAACAAATGGGTCCTTGCAAGTCAGCAAAAAGCTTTAGGGCCTTGTAAATGCGCGCGATTTCGAGCAAAGCAAACATATAGAAATTATAGTTTTAGCTATTTGTTGACGTTTGTCAGTGTTTAAGAGTCCTTCTCACAAAAAAAGCATTTTCTTAAAAATTCGTAGTTTTTTTCCCTTCAAATTTTTTCAGGGCCACAATTGATTAACTAACTACCCGGATTTTAAATTTCATGGTCATTGAAAAACTATGACATTACTTTCTATAAGCCCAAACACGAGTAAACATTGAAGATTTTTTAGCGTTTTGGCTGAGTTTGTGCTTTGGGAATTGTCTATTGTTTCTAGTCTGTCATTGTACGGCATTCTTGCTCAGCACGCGTACAGTGACCACGCTTGGCTGACTTCCGAATGCTCTCCGAGATAGGGTAATTTTGGTACGACCTGAGACAGGTGATTGCGTGAACCTCCTTTCTCTCCCGAATAGCATTCAATACCCCGGCCATTTTCTTTTTAGAGTTTTTAATTCTCGGCATGATGTACACTCAGCTAGCTGGAGACCTTACGTGAC
>CBDDTI010000554.1:0-4190 GCA_965233585.1 bacterium | reverse complement strand
GTGACAGCGAAATTTCGCTGTCATGAATTTCGCTGTCATGAATAGGCATTTCACAGTTAAGTGCTTAGTTACCTGGCCTATGACTGCAAACGAGGCTGGGAGGTGACTGTCCTTTGCTTCCACAACAAAAGGAGTGAGATCTGTATCAAAACAAGGTCACCTTCAGCCTCACTGTCATTCAAAGATCAGGTCACTGATCAAACAACTGTACAATGGTCTATTTCCCACTCCGAAATTCTGCTTCCAAACGTTCAGTTTTGGAATTTTTCGTTTCCCAGAATTTCAGGTTTTCAAACTTTTGGCAAAATCATATTGCAGTTTAAACGAAAGTTCTTCAGAACAATGAGCGAAATCGACATGGTCAGAGTTTTTGACGTAGATTCAGGAAGGTGCGACTTCAGCTTGACTTATCTCGCTTGTTTTACCTCTGTACATTTAGCTTCGTAGTCCATGCAAAATGCTCCTTTCCACCATTTTGTATGAACTACTATGGTAAATTTTCAGTGATAAAACAAGCGAGATAAGTCAAGCTCGAAGTCACTTGTTCCTGAATTTACGTCACAACTCATTCAAAACGAAGGGAAGACTGGTGCGAATGGTGGACTTAAATGGCGGCAAATATGAGCGTTTTTTGTGAACTTCTAAAAAAGATTGCATTTTATCCAAATCGAAGTTTTCTTTCGCAGAAGATCATTGGGTGATATCAGGATATATAGAATCAGATCAAAAAATTAAAATTATGACGATATGGGCACTTAAAGGGTTTGATTTCTAATTGTCTATTGAAAGTCATCCCTTGAGCTAGGCTAGTACATGTACAAAATGGAACTGAAGAAGAAATTATTCTAGCACTGTTCCTTACTTGTTTTGGTCTGATACTGCGCACAACCTTTCGCACACACTTTTGCTCTCAAACAGGTCATTGCAGTTTTCAAAATGGACAGTGTGGACTGAAATCTGATAGGAATGCCACCTTCCAGTGGACCGTGAGATCAGGCCAGACACCAACGGAAAAGACTGGGCCGAGTTATGATCACTCCTCGTTCAGTAAAGTTGGTGAGAAAAGTCGCAAGCTAAAAGTAGGTTAAAAGGACAATGAAAACTTTATCAAAGAGGCGATAAGCATTACATTTATCAGCTAACTGTCATTTTTAGATATGTTTGAAAAGTTTGATTGTCACTGTCAAAGGCGATCATATGTGTTTACTAGATTTTATCACAACGCCGTATTTCATCTTGCCTGCCAACGGAACTTACCATATAACGATTATGAAAAGTTAAGTGGTCAGTGTATCAAAGACAAAAGTCATAAAACATGTGAATTGGATAATCTAAGTCTTTGAATTAAGGTCTTGTTCTGTGTTGTTAACTTTTTGTTCGCGACAACACTAACGAATTTGTTTCACTGCTAGCACAATGAATATAAGAGTGATAGCTAACAACAGACTTTGAAAAGAATGGGAAAAAATCCAAGCATTTCTCCTTAGACATAAACTAGAAAAGGACTTATATTTTGCAGGATCGTACATCTTCATTGAAGCTTCTCCGAGAAGTCCGGGAGATAAGGCGAGGCTGATAAGCGACGAGATAGAACCCAATGAAGTAGTTTGTGTTCAATTCTGGTATCACATGCATGGGTCAGATATTGGTAGTCTGGGTATTTATCTGAAAACTAATCAATCAGAAACACTGGTCTGGAGGCTGTCTGGAGATCAAGGCAACCGCTGGAGATTTGGGCAGACAGTTCTCAATAGTACAAGTCTATATAAAGTAAGCTTTCATGACTACCTGTAAATATTTAAAGTTAAGCATACTTTGGAATGGAAAGTAGCGTGAACATTTTTTCGAATCAAAATGTTCTCTTATTAAAAGGCTTCCGTTTATTAGCAAACCGCCTATTTAAAAATAATAAAGAGTTTTTAACTTGTGTGTCGAAAAGAAATTGCGTTTTCATAACTTTGAGCTTGGTTTAAACGAACTCGTGTTACTTTTATTATCATCCATTCAGAAGTTAAGAGAAAAACCAATCATGGCTCGTTCGTACACGTCTTCTCACCCCTGGCTTGGAGTTTTGATATATTCTCCAGATTGCCTGTGTCCCTTGTGATAGAGAAGAGTGATTACTCGGGTTTTGGTTATAGGACTCTCATTTGGAAACTGATCTACAGTAGTTACATACATGCTTATTCAAATTCATTGACATAAATTACGTACATAACGTAGTTTGTGGATTAGGTATCGATAGAATGCTTCTAGAATACGTTGTCACCAAGTCATTTGTTTCCAATTGCATTGAAAATATGCTAGAAGACGTTCCATCGGAATCAATGTAACATTGGAATTTTTGTATTCCCGTTAGTTTGTTATAGAAGGAACAGTTGGTAGTGGCAGTAGAGGTGATATTGCAGTCGATGACTTGACGGTGTTGGATGGAGATTGTGAACAAATTATAAAACAGGGTAAGTTGTCAAAATGTAAACCCCAAAATTCTTTCATCCCAATTTTGGCATATTGCGTTCGATTCAAGAGCGACCGTTCGTTTTCAACTGCGATATTTATACAACATTCCACTATTCACAAATACCAAATGTCCAGCTTATTTGAGGAGAAGGAATTCTGACTTTAAAATGGTATTTGTCTCCCCGACGGCAACAGTAACGATTTTTGTCGTACTCTCCAGCAAGTCCTGACTGCGACTTTGAAGGAAGTATGTGCGAATGGAACGCTTATCAGGGATGGGTTCTCAGAACACGCGTAGATGGATTTGAAACATCTGGTAAGGTGCTCTTTTTCGCAAGTCAAAATGTAGCTGAATGTTTTACAACATATTCATGTTAAGGAGGTTTTCGGAGTAAGGTATGAAAATTAGCTAAAACTCTTAGGTGATAGTTAAATTGATGTTGAAGGTAAACAAATGAAAAGTAGCCAGGAAACAATACAAAAATTGATCCATAAATTAGGAGCAGTAGTAGGAAGGGATATCAGAATTGATAGGCATGCTTTGCTTCTTGGAATTAGTAGGCGTAGTGAAAACACTTAGTAAGCACTGACCGATATATCATATTACATTCTGTTATCAGGTGGATTCGTTGCCTCTGTCCCTGCTGGAGCTTCTGGCTTGCCTTCAGCCCTCTCATCTCCGGCCATCAACATCCATGATTACGAATGGAAGTGTTTACGTTTTTGGTATTTCATTGGCGCTAAGGACGCTCGAGACTGGCATACAACGTCATTAATAGTGTTACTAACGGCATTAACGTCAGACCAAGTGACGCTCCTTTTCTTTGCAGACGAGGTGACAGATAAGGCGCGGTATATACAGATGCCTTTATCGAGGAATTCCACTAATTCAAAGGTAAACCATGATTGTTTTCTCCTCTTGTATAGCTGTACGAGAGATGTCGACAAACAAATGTATCTTAGCAGTTAGACCATTTAATTTCCCTGTAAGAGCTCAAGCTGGGTAATTCTTCCGTTGACTGCTGTTAAGGCCCCGGCAAACGAGGACACATTGTTGCGGACACATTGTTGCCGACACAAATGTTTCCCCGTTTGCCCGCGTGCACAACATTTGTTGCGGACACGAATTTTGTGTCCGGGACACAAAAATGTTTCTGATTTTGTTCAGAAACATTTTATGTCCGCAACAAATGTTCTCCAGTTTGCGCAGCCCAAGAAACATCATGGGCAACAATGTGTCCGCAACAATGTGTCCTCGTTTACCTGGGCCTTTAAACTATTTTCTATTGTAGATGTCGACGATAGTAGTTCTAGTATACTAGTTTGACTGGCACTTACAACTTTATAATTTTCCTGTATTTTGATATAGATTTATTTCGTTGGTTTCAATGAGTTATCTGGTGGACAGCTTCTAGCCATTGATGATGTTTCCTTCACTGACGAGCCTTGTAAACAAATTCCTTGGAAACAAAATGAAGGTAGGGTAGACAAGGTGCGCTTTTTAATGAATGGGTTTCCCACTGATTGGCCATATTTCTCCTTTACTTCAGGTATACGCCAAGTTTGTTGCTGTTTGTCTGTCTGTTTGTTTGTTTGTTTGTTTGTTTGTTTGTTTGTTGGTTGGTTGGTTGGTTGGTTCTTTTTTTCATTTTTGTTACCTTGCCTCTTGCAAGGGTATTTTCCATAAATGTATTTATTCCATAAAATATTTAGAATGTCAAGAAGATCTT
>CBDDTI010000553.1:0-7078 GCA_965233585.1 bacterium | reverse complement strand
TTAGACTGTTTTGTGTGGTGTATATCCCATTGTTCAGCTTGGTTACCCTGCTATAACGAATATCTTTGTTGTTAACCAGATAATTCGTTACAATGGGGTCTTCGCTATAATGAAGACCCCGCTATATAACAAACATTTTTTTCGGTATTGTGACACTTCGTTATAGCGGGGTTCCACTGTAACATAGTTAAATACGTTAACTAACTGTTTCCTAAGTTTGCAAGTCATGCTCCATTAACTGCATTTTTCTACTTAAAATTTGTCAAATAATAGAAAAAGTGATTTTTTGTGTGTGTGAAGGAGGGACGTAACCTTAAGGACCTTACAGGTAGCCCTGAACATGACAAATAAAGATACTTCATATACTTTCTTTGATATCATATGACTAGAAATTTTACAACTCTTTGGTAAAAAAGAAATTTGATTTGTGCAACAGACTTCTTGATTAACCAAAAAGAATTAGCACATAGATAATTAGAAGGTTACTTACAATCTTTAATCCATTGTTTAATGTTATCTTGATACCACTTGCAGCAAATAAACCAAGTGTATCAAGCGTCAGATCCAAGTGTAAAAAAAATTGTGCAAATATCTCCACAAGCCAGGCAAAAAACCTAGGAAAGGATGAAAGATGCATATCATGTTGTGAATATACTAACTAAAAAAATTTCAGAAATACCTCCATCAAGTCAAACCAGTATTAAGAAGTGATACATGTACATGTACCATCCAGAAACAGTCAAAATACACTAAAGAAAACGCTAAGGTGATTCCTCAGAAATAATTACAATTGCCGATGGATTTTTTTAAACTTTCCCTGAATGTTATCTGCCAGGCACCATAGGTCACCATTCCTGCTTAACAATATGTGAGAAGCCAATCTTACCACAATTATGCCTGTACTCAAGCTGATCCGAGTGTTCTTAATCGGTCCATGTTACAGTTTATTAAAGTAATACTTGGGATAATCTTGTCAGGTAGAAAGTGTTGAGCATATAAAACAATGTCATATAAAATTAATTTTGTGGAAAATCACACTGTTTAGAACAATGTGGACAAAAGCGTTTGTAGAGCTTCTACTTCATTGTTTTCACAGTCATAATTTGCATCACAGAGTAACCATTTTGTGTACTCTCTCACCAATGTCTTTTTTCCTTCCAATAAATTTTTTTTGTTATTTTTTTCTAAGTGCTACTATGATCAAAAAATTCACTTCTCTTTTTCCTTCAGATTTTAAAAGCATATTTGTTTGACACCTCACTGGCAAAATCTTAAGCTTCATATTGTATCCAAAGGCTGTTTTCTTTGAGTGCAAGTTTAGGATTTCATGGTCCGCCATTGTTCACATTCAAAACTGACCAATTGGACTTCAGAGGGTTGGATCGAGGATAAGATGACGTCAAAGACTCAGTAGCTTAAAATTGCAGCCTGTAAACGCAGCTTATTGTACATGCAAACCACGAGTTTAAAAGTCTTAAAGTTTAAAACTCCCATGCTGCATATTAATTTAGCAATGTTCACACGCGTCTCTCAAGGTTTTAAAGTTAGTAATGGCGGACCATTGAGAAGGAAAATTTCAGTCAAAATAAACATGAAGCAAATCATGACGGCACTGATGCCGAGTTTCCTTTTCCATTGTTTTTCCATTGGCTCTGCCAGCTATGTTATATGATTTTTGGTTGCAGTAGCACTTTCAATTAAGGAAGATAATATGTGCACTATTATTATGCAATGTAAAAGCAGGTTACCATGCTTGTTTGTAAGAAAACAAACTTTTATTTTGCTATCAAACTTAGCTTGAGGGAAATTTCTTTTGTTGTGTATGTGTACACACTAATGACATGAAATTGTGCATGGTAGGGAAGTGCAATGCAATTTACTGAGGAATCACCTTATGTAAATTGGGTTGACCACTTATAGAGGTGTAATATTAGATGTTAGGTACTTATGGATTTCTTGAAGTACCATAAACTAGCTGGTGCATCCTGTAGACTCTGCTTATCAAGTCTATGGGACACACTGTTACCACAGCCAGGTGTGCTGTCCAAGTAAAATAAACTGTACATGTCTGTCTTTGTCTCTGGAGGTGAGGGGATCCAAAATGTGGCATGCAAAAATTAAACTTAAAATCACGATACTGAACAACTCAACTAAGCAAGGTTCTGTTATTATTATCATTCTCAATAGCATCATCAAATATCATTATTATTATACATACTATACTTTTATTTGGAAAATAAATTTATATAATGATATAATATTTTTTCTATTAGTAGTACTATCGCCAGGACGATTAAGATTCCAAAAATTGTAGAATGTGTAGTGTAAAGTTCGAGAGCAATTTTCTTTTGTTTTGTTTTTTTTCTCATTTCTTCTCATGAGCAGTCAATGACAAACCACAAATACTTTTACTATGTTTCTGTGACATTCTAAACAAGTCACTCCAATCCTAAGGTCTTCTCAATTTATTCATTTCTGTTAACTTTATTTCGCTTACTTTTTTTAACGCGTTTAATAAAATTGTTATAATAGTAAACAATTATCATGTTAAGTTTTAGTGAAGAATTTCGATGATCCCAATAAAATTATTATTATTATTATCATCATCATCATCATCATCATCATCATCATTATTATTATTATTTATTATTTGTAATATGTTATTTGTTATTATCAGCAAACAATATTACTGTGTTGGCATTCTGTTTATAATAATGCCAATAATTTAGCCATTTCCAAGTCCTTTTTAAGATGCATTGTCACTCCTCACTCCCCAACCAAATACAATATCGTAACTCAGTGGATATTATAAGTGTAGGTTCTTTGCATGTCAATTGAAAATAAGGAGAGGAAAGGGGAAGAAGAGCCTGCTGTCACCGCTTTGAATTCTGAATCAGTGTACCCACATTTCAGATACAAATACTGATTTGCTGAGATTAATGCGATGGCATGGTGACATTATGCAATTGTGATGAGCTTCTGTTTAGAAAATCAAAATGCAGCTCGCAGAAATAGTGAACACTTGATGGTAGAATAACAAAATGTGGTGGCTCAAGACCATCCTAGAAAAAAATATTCTTGTTGTCTTACACACAACTTACAAAGTCTAACTTTTCAACTCACTGTTATTGCGGCTGAAATGGAAAGCCACATAATTTATCTGGCCCTTATAGAACAGTTGTGTTTTATGGTATTAATTATGTCTTTTCTCTACCTGCACACGAAACCCGTCCAAATACTGAATTTTATTGATAATCATATGAAATAATTACATTTACAAAAATAATTACATTTACAAAAACAAAACACTTGACAAGAGACATTAACAGAATAAACCAAAAGTAATTGTCAAAATACAACAGGGCAATGAAGTAATTAATACAGTTAACTTAAATAAGGTGTCAGTATCCACTTTCTTTTAAAGAATTCTTTGTTGCTGATTTATTCTTCTGTTTCATCTTTAGCGATGATCTTGGCTCTAAATCCATAAATGTTTGGAAGGATTTGTTTGCTCCTGCAGTCCCAATAATTATAAAATAGTTCAGTAATTGAAGTAAAGGGCAAGCATTTTCCATCACAATAAACACTGAATTTGTTTGGCCTATATTTTTTTTCTTTACCTATTTTCTTTTGAACTAGCCATGTTGCAAGCCCTATCCCAGGCTGCATTTAGTTAGGGTTACGCCAAAGATCTTTGGCGTGGGTTTTAAAATTTTGCAGCGTACTGGCGTGCGATCGACAAGATGTCAGCGTACTGAAGTGAGTGATCAAGGCAACATTTGGCGTAACTGGCATACCTTCACTAACCTACTTGACATGTGGCGGCTGGGGTGAATAAATAAAAGTAAATTTACAATCCTTTTGAGTGCTTATATCTTTACAGAACGCCCCTCACAGTACAATACTCGTGTCCAGCGAGCACTGGCAAGCAACCGCTGACCTAATACCTGCAAGTTCGACGGCGAATTTGCTTTCAGAAGAGTGGAAACCTGGCGCTAGGAAAGGCATGTGTGCACACGCATTTGTTTTTAACTTCTTGCTCCCCCAAATGATCTCATAACTGAGTGCGCGCCTACTCAGCCCTGTGTTTCTACTCTTTTTGAATGTGGGTAGTGAGCTTTTGCTCTCTGCTGATTTTCAGTGAATGCTCATGGCTCGTTAGCCCTTGACTGGAAGAAACAATAGAACTTGCTGTCCTGGCTGTATAATATTCAGTACTTATATTTTCCAGAACAATGTAAAGAACCAGTGACCAAAAAGGCTGCACAACCTCAAATTCCCCCCCACCCAGAAAAAAAAATTGTATTGGTCGTGAAAGCGAACGCAAAGATTACAAGATGTATATTTCTTAACAAGTTAGCAAATGCAAAATTGTGCAATTAAAGTTAAACACGATAGTGTATGTATGTAATGCATATTGAATGAAAATTTAAGTGCACACCTTGAATATTACCCGTTTCTTTGAAAATATTGTTTCTAAAATTGTAAGCAAAAACCTGGATCAATATTAGCCGATTCTTATGTCCTTTATTTCTAGCGATGGCTACGTAAAACAAAGTACGACCACTGAACACATAAAGATGAAAAGTAAATGCTTTTGCTCCTGATAACGAGCATGGACATCACTTCCGCAAACTATTCTCCTCTCTTTGGCAGTGGTGTGGCGGCGAAAGATCTACTGGGCCTGGAGGCAATTATTGGCGTAGCTGACTAACTGGTATGCTACCAATGGGCGTAGAATTGTGGCCTACTTGGCGTACATTTCCAATGTCTTGACGTAACTTCGGCGTGGGGTCTTTGCGGAATGCACTCTGGGCCCTATCCTAGTATTATAATTATAGCCTAACAGATCATATGGGCAATGTTAACATCCATATCCCTACAGCGCTGATTTTTAACAACTTGCTCAGTATCACAGGGCTTCCCTGGGGACATCATTCAGAATTCTAAATGATGCTGGCAGGCTTATTTTTCTTTTTCTCTTTTTAGTCTTTCTGCTCCACAGTGAGTCTGCTCACAGGCTAGGGAACAGGTTTGAACGTGGGTTAGGGAAAGGGGCTAGGACAGAGAGAGACCACCTTCGCTTGATGGAGGAGACCACTCGACAGACCTTTTAGCTTGAGTATTTTTTTTTTTAATAACAGGCTATGTGATAATCTCTACAGATGTTGCTCTTTTATCCATCTAAGAAATTTTCATTCATATCCACGCAACTGTTTCAGTATTCCTGCAATATTTGAAAATTCATGGAGCAGCGAGCAGCCCTAACTAAAAAGGTCTATAAAGGGCCAGATAAAAGCCAAGCTTTATACTATGAATCTGTCGAGCGATTTCATAGAACTTTAAATACTGCCAATAACTGTAATAACTATTCTGTTTTCAAAACTGTATTCTGCAGAAAAACCTAACAAAGTCGGAACCTGTCAAATGTAACGCAATTTTCAGTAAACTTCACAAAACCGTGAAGTCGATCAACAGAATCACCAAAAGTTACCTACCTTCCAAAAAAGATGGTTGTCAACAGCACCAGAATAACTATTCCCACTACATAGAGAAGTATCATGGTAAAGTGTGACTTAAAAACTTCATTTCCTTTGCCGAAATCAATCGCTTTACCAGAACCCAAACCTTCCGCGCAAATATATCAAGAAAACAAAGTCTGTTTTGATGCGCAAACGAATACTGCGCATTCTAAAAGTTCAGTGGGTCATGTATGACCCCATGAAACGTCCTGAGTATTCACGCGGGATAGGGAGAGAGTAAAAAATAGAACGAAAGAATAGTTTCCCTCTGTGTCCTGTTGTCATATCTTATGCGACCTTACATAGAAAACCGCTACTTAAAAGTCGTGCGTGACACTGTAGGGCTCAACTCATATCTACGCCTTTCCCCGCTCTCCAAAAATTTTTTTTTTGGTTTACATATAAACATTAACATGGGACGACTCTTTCCCCAAACATTTTGAACGCACTCCGAAAATCCGCTTGAACACTATTTTCCGGCCACCATGTTGGTGCACATCTGATATGCACCAACATAGCGTTTCTACAGAGCCCGCAATGGGTCATGACAAATTATAATTATTTGACGAGTTATTTGACGAGTTATTTGACGAGTTATTTGACGAGTTATTGGACTAGTTATGTGACGACTGAGTTATGTGACGAGTTATTTGACGAGTTATTTGACGAGCTATTTGACGAGTTATGTGACGAGTTATTTGACGAGTTATGTGATGAGTTGTTTTAAAGCAAGTGTCGACGGGGCAAATATAATATGGCGGTGCGTTTGGCCTTGAACTTGCGTGATGAATTAATTGAGCAATACTTTAAAATTGGATATAACCACGCAGAAATACTCTCATGTCTACGGAGCCCCCAATAGGACATTCACCAAAAAGTTTGAGATGGGAAAAAACAACTTACAAGACGACTTAAAACTCGTCCATGCCGACTTAAAAGTCGATTTATAACTTGTCCCTTCCCATACAGCCGTGTAGCTGAGGGGAACTGAAACGGGAATCCAATCCAAGATTCAAGATGGAGGACCGAAACGAGCTCATTGAACATTAGTTTAATCTGGGATATCAACAAAAGGAAATTCTTTCATGTGTTCTGCTGATACACGACCAGAACCTGAGTTCTAGGCAGTTGAGGCGAATTCATTCTTGCAAGGAGAGGTTTAACAACGGAGGGTGCAATTTGCAGGTTGCAGGTTTAGGTTGCAGTTGCAACCTAACCCTGACCCTGCAGTCTGCAACCTACAGCCTGCAAATTACACCCTCCCAATTTCCTTTTGTTGATATCCCAGATTAAAGTAATGATCAATGAGTTTGTTTCCGTCCTCCATCTAAGTTGAATCTTGAATTGGATTCCCAGTTCAGGGCTCAGTCCCCGTCAGCTACACGGCTATATGGGAAGGGACAACTTATAAATCGACTTCTAAGTCGGCATGGACGAGTTATAAGTCGGCATATAAGTGCCCATAGACGAGTTATAAGTCGACTTAGAAATTGCCATAGTCGAGCTATAAGTCGACTTATAAGTCGCCATAGACGAGTTATAAGTTGACTTAGACG
>CBDDTI010000552.1:2500-24182 GCA_965233585.1 bacterium | reverse complement strand
TCACGAAGACCGTTGGTGCAGAATCTTACGAACTTTGTGTTGATGTTGTTTTTTGCCAACAGTTGCCGACCCATTTCTCTTGCGCACGTTGATTATATATCTTTTATTTTTTCAAGGAACTCATGAAACCCGAGACAACTGTGATAGGATTTTGCATCCTTTTGAAGGGGAGTCCGTGAACCTTGCTGTGAGGTGACATAGCCACTGATCCACTACATCCCACTACTGCATTGACTATGATTGACTGCACCATTATACTCCGCCACCCTTGCCAGGTGGACTTTGGCAATACTGTCGCGTACTTCACCAGAGCGTAAGACTTGGCGTAAGACTTGTAGGCATTGCATCTGCAAGCAGAACGTCCAGTGTTGTCGTCCTGCCACTGTGCCCAAAGGGACACGGCCGGCTGGCTTCGGACAGGCCAATGGGCACTGGACCCCGGCAAATGCAAATAGAGCATGAGAAAAAGACGCGTCGTGCTCAAGGGTGACACCGTGATGAAACATACCAGGTTACCACTGCCTTAAGGCATCCAAATGCTACTTGTACATGGATTTGTAGTGGATTGAACAGCCTGAATAGCGATTAGGATTAGTCTAGTTTAACAGATGTTCGTGGTTGGATTGTTAAGTTTGGCGTTACCATTGCGCAGTCAATGACCACGATGGGTCGCGTGTCGCATCGCGGTGCCAGATGATCAAAGAAACACTGCCGATCATGATATGATATGCCCATATCATCCCATATCCACAGTGCGGAGCTGTGACTAATTCTGATCAGAAATGGAATCTAGGGGTGCAATAATCATTGTGAACTCAAGTGAGCTCAAAGATCCCCGAACTTTTCTCTTGACCCGAGAACAATATTGCGACATATTGCGATGACAGCGATGCAAACATGTACCATCTAGCACAGACAAGCGAAAGGCTCCACAAAAAGAGACCTGAGTAGCTGATCCGAAATATCTGGATTGCCTGTCTCTGAGGATTGCGCACATTCGGCGAAATGCTGAAGAAGACTCAGCATGGTATAAGGATGTATTCAAGCTACCTAAAACGCGTTCTGTTCGGTCAGATCATGTTCACGCCGCTCTTGTTTGACAATCTGTGACGATGTGTATATCTGGCTGCAGGGCAGAATAGTGATAGTGAATAGTGTCCAATCCATATTGGCCCAGCCTAGCGTGAACCGATATTATAATTATTACCGTTTGCCGTCAACAGTCATCGCCAGTACCCTCATTACTCGGCAAGAAGGTGCAAGAAGGTAGACCTTGGACTCATTGGCGCTAAAGTGACGTGCCGCGGGTGTTCGACAAGAAGTCCACCCATCGAACGTTGGGTGGTGTTTGGCAAAACGATTTCTACCAAACCAAAAAGAACTAAAACAGTAGGCAATGGTCCTGGCAAAACGAGCGCCAGCCTTCAACCAGAGAAACAATACAAGATCGGCAGAAGAGCTGACATATTCGATGTTTGTTGTGTTTCGTAGGCAAAGTGCTCAAAAGCGTGTTTTCTCACACAAGATTGTGGCGCACTCAGCGACAGGAAGGACAAAGTCATGGCACATCATGGCACTTAATTATCGATGAGGGATGCAGTGCAGAGCGGCCAACACCACACGATTGAGTTTGGAGATCTGTTGCGTGGCTGGCTTCAAGCTCCGATGAAAGCAAGACACATGACATGAGTGAACCACTTCAAAAGAGTTGGACGGCAATCTCCGGTAGCCAAACCTTGATTCGATGAAACACTCAGATGCAAGCAGAAACGACCTTTCAACGCCAATGCATGCGGCTGGAACTTGAACTGCACGTTGCACGCAACAGAATCTTCAACATCTTCAACACAATCTGTCGGAATAAAGAAACAAAACAGAAACCCAATCTAGACACGTCTCTGGACTAGGCAGGGAGAAACGTTTTGCCCGTTGTTTATTCGTTTTAGGGTTTAGGAACAAAGGAAGGAGGGGAAGGAAGGAAGGGAGGGAGGGAGAGAGGGAGGGAGAGAGGGAGGGAAGGAAGGGAAGGAAGGAAGGAAGGAACGAATCAAACCTTAAGCCAACCCTAAACACTTATGAACCAACAATAAATAACAATCAAACTAATTGTAAAGCAACCCAAAATACAACAAAAACATGCAAAAACAAATTTAAAGACACCTTAAGCAGATCTTAGATTTAGAATGATTTAGATAATGATAAATCCTAAACCAACCGTGATTGCACTTTCAACCAACACCAAATAACCACCAAACCAACCCTACATAAATATCATAAATTAATAAACCCTAAACAAACCTTAGACAAACCGTATTTCAAATTAATACCAAATAACTAACCACTAAACCAACCCGATTTAAATGAACCCGAAACCAGACAGATATACATAATTTTAAACCAACCCTCATAAACCCTAAAACCTTAAACCAATTTGAAATAGACTCTAAACCAACCCTTGAACAAACCAACAAACCCTGAACCAATCCTAACTAATCCTGAAGCCAGCCGTAAACCAACATGTCGCAAGCACTATGCACATGAGAGATCCAAGCTCCAACGTGTAACAAATGCCAACAAAAACACAAACAAACCAGCCCTAAATATCCTTAAATAAGAGTTAAACCAACGCAAAACAAATCCTAAACAAATTTAATAGACAAACTTTATACCCATCCGACATAACACTCACAAAAACACGAGACATACGCTAAATCAAACGTCAATATGCAATACACCGACGCTAACCTTACACAGGCCATGGTTTCTCATCCGGCTTCCTCCGCTCGCGGCAACGCTCCAAGATGAGTCAGTCGCAGCCACACTTTGATGGCCAAACACTTCTCCCAAGCCAGCTCCTGCCACAAGGCCAGCCCGGCGCCAGCGAACCAAGCCGGCCACCATTGCCAACATGGGACCCCGATGGACCCCGTATTTTTGCACACCCATCGGAAAGCACCACCAAAGCACAGCTGGAACCTGGCCAGTACAAAACCCGCGCGTGTTTTACCCGTTGACGTTTTTCATCAAGCATCCAGCCGAGACTTTCTGTAGAAAAGTTGCGCGGAAAAAATTAAGCCAACCCCAAAAAAATGAAATCAACCCGAAACAACGCCTAAACCATTCCAAGTAACCCTTGAGCCGACAGCAAAAACGTGTCAAACCAACTGTAAAGAAATGTGGAAAAAATAGACGACTCTGAACGAATTCTAATGAACCATCAATCCGCAAACCAACCCTTACTTAATACAGTCTAAACCAATCCCAAATAAACCCGAAACATAATTCAACCTTACCCAACCCAGATTATGCTAACTATTCCCACAAATAAACACCAAACCAACCCTACACCAAACCCTAAACCCACCCAAAAAAACTAGGCCAGCAGTACATCAACATGTTGCAAACACCATGCGCATGGAGGAACCAGGCCCCAAAATGTTGCAAATGCCAGCCGAACGAAAAAATCAAACTCCAAAATGTTGCGGGCGTCCTGCGCATGAGAGATCCAACCTTTAAAACACTGCAAATTCGATGTGTACGCCTTGTAAAAATCAAAATGTTACAAATACGTGGGAAAACCACCTCGCCAAGAAAACGGAATTAAATTACTTGTACCACAAAGAAACCGGGGAACATAAAATTCGAAAACAAATTGCGCACAGATAACCTGCGTTGAAATTTCAACTACAGATTGATGGGCCTTGGGCCCACAATGTAATCCAGTTTATCGGTAAAACATGGTTTCAAAAATGTACTCACGGCTATCATTTTGTAGCAAAGTAGTTTTTTGAAGGCATTGTTTGGGTTTACATGGTTAGGTTGTAAAGCCATTTTGTGGTTGTTTTTTTTGGTTAACATGTGATAACATTAAAAAAACTGTAGCAATTTGCAGTTTGACCCGGAAAACATTTCGTAGTTTCTTGTTGGCAATCAAGAACAAAACCATGTGCTAGGCATGTGATTTTGTAGCAGGATGATGTTTGTGGCATGTAGCACCTAGCTCTTTGACACCGAAAACAATTTTGTTATTTTTTATTGGCAATGAAAGTAAGAACATGTGTGGTTTCAAAGTCAATCAACCGAGTTTTAAATTGTAAACTTCAGATCCGTTTTGTTGCCCCAAAGCTCTGTCAATCGTGGTAACAATTTTTTTGGCCATGTTTTTGTTTCACTTTTTCTTGGTTCCGATCCAAGTGTATCCAATTCTAATTCCTGTTTTTTCTGTCCGGTAACCAATTCCGCCCAAGTTCAAAGAATCCCTGTTCAGAGTTCCTTTCAAAAAAACACAGATGTGTGATTGGCATTTTGTTGGTGGTGGTTTCTTTGGAACCCTCCTTGAAGCAACTATTTTCCCGGATAGCTTTTGTCATGCATGTCGCGTTGCGTTTTGTAGCAACACAGGCGCGAACATTTTGCAGAACCTATTGGGCCTCCTCCAGACCAGCCCCAATAGAGGTTTGAAAAAATACTTTGACGGAGAGACTTTACAAAGGAGCGATGTGAGACAGAATTTTGTTTTGTAAATGAATCCATTGAGTTTTACGCTGCGCACTTCAGATCCGTTTTGTTGCCCCATAGCTCTGTCAATCGTGGTAACATTTTTTTTTGCAATGTTTTTGTTTCACTTTTTCTTGGTCGGTTCCGATCCAAGTGTATCCGATTCTAACATATTCCCGTTTTTGGGGTCCAATAGTCGAAGTCCACCGAAGTTCAAGGAATCTCTGGTCAGATTTCCTTTAGCACAGATGTGTGATTGGCATTTTGCAGGGGGGTGGTTCTCGGAACCCTCCTTGAAGCAACGATTTTCCCGGATAACCCTTGTTATGCATGAACATTGAATTTTGTAGCAACACAGGCGCGCACGAACATATTGTAGAGCCTATTGGGCCCCCTCTACAGGCTAGCCCCGGTAGAGGTTTGAAAAGACACTTTGATGGATAGACTTTAAAGACGAACAATGTGAGGCAAATTTAGTTTCCAAATCAATTGACAATTGAACTTGAAACTGCGGAGTTTCTGTGACAATCATGGTTTTAAAATCCCCGTGGCAATTTCCACTCTAGAACCGGTGAACCTGTGCATAGTTTAAACGAAATTGTTAATGTATTGGAATTTTAAAATTGATGTCAGGCTAGTCATTTTATTGTTGGGGGGTTGGGCTAAGCATTTTATTGTAAAGGTAAATCCTGATGATTTTTAACATGTTAAATTTCCATTCTCATTTTATTGCAAAAAATGTTTGCTTGGAGCATTTTATTGCAGAATGGAACCAGTGTTTTTCCAGGATCTTTTTATATCGATGTTATTGGCATGTCATTTTAGATCAGCGAATTTTAAGGAATTTGAAGGAATTCTAAGGAATTTTAAGGAATACTAAGGAATTTTAAAGGAATTATAAGGAATATTAAGGAATGTTAAAGAAATTATAAGGAAATTTAAGGAATTTAGAGAGTTTTAAGGAATTTTAAGGAACCTTAGAGGATTTTTAAGGAATTTAAAGGAATTTAGCGGAATTTGAAGGAATTCGGAAGATTTTTAAGGATCTTTAATGTTTTTAATTTTTAAAGGACATTTAAGGTTTTTTAAGGAATTTTAAGGAATTGCCACGAAAGAATGCCACCGTATTTTGTTGCTATAGAATGCTATTTTAAAAAAATTCACTAAATATTTGGGCACCTTCACTTTAAAATACCCCTATCTAAAATGGATTTCCTGACCTCTTTTTAAAGATGCGTTTCTGAGGGTCTTCAAAATTGGATGAAATTGGATGATGTTGGATGCACATTCAAGCATGAATTTGGTGGCAAGGCATTTTATTGCAGAGCCAGTTTTCATTGTTTTTGTGCATTTTAAAGCCTGAGGCCTATGCACAAAAGTTAGACCGCTCTAAAACTCCTGCACAACTTCACATAATGAATTGGCACCCCGATGTTTTAAAAACATGTTGGCAAGTTGATTTTGGACATTCATGGGCGTCCCAAGGTTGCGTTTATTTGTGTTCCACTGATATGAACTTAAAAAAAGGCACTTGTTGAATTAATAAGTGTTTGGACGCTTCGGTTGCGGTTGTTTACCTGTTTTTTTTTGTGTTTGTGCGTGAAGTTTTTGATCTTTATAAAGTGGTAAATGGTTTGATGATAATAAAGAGTTTTCAATATATATGTGTGAAAAGTCGTTTCCGGGCTTTCCACCCAGACTACAATGAAATCGGACAGAAAAGAGTTAGACCACAACGAAAATCCACTGAAACATGACCCATGTGTGCAACTTTGAAAATGGATAGGGTTACAGGAGTGGCCATGGATGGAGAAATTGAACACATAGAAAGGGATCAAAAAAACGCATGCATTTTTTTTTGGAATTGTGACGTCGGGCATTTCATGTTAATTTTGTGGCAAGCTTATGTTGAAGCACCTTGGGTTTTCATTTCGGAGTAGTCATAGTCATAGCTACGAATTGACAATGGGGAAAAATGCACGAGCGGCCCTCACTTGTTTGCTTTCTTTCACCCTCACGTAATTACAAAATGAAATCCCTCCACTGGATGGGTAGAAGGATGTCAATAGTTCCAAAACGACCTGCAACAAAGCAAGCGCTAAGTGGCGATAACATGTTGAAGTCTGAAATTTAAAACTAACCCTTGGGCATAGCATTTTGTAGCAAATTTATGCTGATGCACTTGGACCCGGTTTTTCATTTTGTAGTTTGTTTTTTTTGTGATTGTGCATTTTCATTTTGTATCATTTTGTGGCAAACCAGGGTAAGGCCCGAGGTCTGCATTAAAATGAGGGGCACAAGGTCTCCCCGGATATTTCAACCCGGAGTTAAAAAAAGAATTAAAAAACCAGGAATTGCCAAACATCCTTGGCCAAACTAACCTATCAAAACTCGACGTCTGGTAGTTTAGGATTCTGGTGTTATATTTTTGTCGACAAGACGTTAAGACGTGTCAGCTGGAAACAGGTAAGGTTTGATCGACGTCGATTGTATAGCTATCAGGCTATCATTTTCCCCCATGGGTGCATGTCAAATTCAATCCTCCAAAAAAAACATAAATTTCGCCGACTTCAAACGCAAATCGGGTTTTAAAAAGTTCATCAGACGAAATAAAACAATATAAAATCAAACCAAATTCAGTTGGGAATCAATTCAAATCAATGGGAGGCTGTTTCGCCTTTTTCCTTAAGGCTAGCGCTAGGTGGAACGAAACAAATTTTGGGGTGACTGGAACTCGTTAAAACATGCACAGAACCATTTTTCTTCAGGCAACATATTCGGAACTATATCATTTTTAGTTTTAAAAAAATGTTGTCGCTTGTCACAGCATTATGTTTTTTCAACATTGTTATTGTTAGCAATCTTGTGAACCAAATAGGAAACTATGAAGACAAAAGGTGCAGTAAGAGGGCTGTTTGGTGAAAACAGTCAACCAAGGGCACAAATGCCTAATAGCCACAGTTATTGTAATCATAATTGTTTGTCGTTGGTTTATACAAAAAACACTCGCCATGTTAAATTACAATCAATAATATTTTTGAAATGTTGCACATGTCACGCAAAAACCAAAAACATCATGCAACATGATGCGGTTCTCGCATAAGTTGCAAGTGTATGATCAATGTCAAAACACTGTCATACCTGATCGTTGTTGTATGTTGTAATGTTTAGCGGAATTATGGGATAATTTGTGTGATACGGCTATGTGTCCATATATCATGTTTGGCACTGGCATCTGCCTTTCAAGCTGCCCACAACAAAATCAGCGAGTTTTTCAGCCAACCGGTCAGTAAAACAATGCATAAAAGATAACCCACGAAATGATACAACACAACAGTTTTGAAATAATCCTCGACAGTTCGACACCTTTAGAGAACACCAAAGCTGGGTGGATCAGCACGGCCGAAACATTTCATACGCGGAAATCCCGAACTATTCGGAACTATCCAGGTTTTTTTTTGTCACAACGATATAAAGTTGAGCGGTTTTGGATGGTCCAGCATTGGTTTTCACAAGCGATTATAGTTGAAGACGGTTAAATAGGTATGGATCATTGTTTGAAGTTGATTTTGCAAGGTAAAACAGTTGCCCGGACAAGCAACCGCGTACCCACTTGCAGCCACTTGCAGCTACAAGCAGCCACTTGCAGCTACAAGCGGCCACTTGCAGCTACAAGCGGCCACTTGCAGCTACAAGCAACCACTTGCAGCTACACGCTGCCACTTGCCTGAGCAGCCACTTGCAGCCACTGGCAGCCAGAAGCAGCCACTTGCTGCCACTGGCAAGTGGTGGCAGATTTTGAAAACAACGTCATTTTCGAGCATATTTTTTAAAAGGTAACTATGTGATCCTCCGCGCCATTTCCTCCACAGAATGGGAGGGGTTGGGGTGCCTATAACGCTACCATTCTGTAGAAAATGTTCCTTAAAATGAGTCGAGCTTGCCATTTTGTAGTAATTTGTGGGTTTTAGTTTGTTTGATCATTTTTGTGTTGAGGGCATGATCATTTATAAGCACCAAGACAAACAATTTTGTAACAACCCAAAAGCCATTTTGTACAAGTCTTTAGGGGTATGATTTGGTGGTTTTAAAAAAAAGTGATTTAGTCATTGATAAAAAAAAAACAGTTAGCCATTCTGTACAAAACCCATCGTTTAAATACATGTACCACTTTGTAAGTTTATATTTGTGTTTGCAGTGATTGGTTCGGAAACACTGTAGGACATTTAAATTCCCCGCGTACCCAATATTCCCCCACGTTGGCCCTCGCGTGCTTGGTGCCTCATCGCACACACGTCGTTAGCTGTGACGCTACATGCACTCCTGATGACATGGATTAAATTGTGAAAACTACAAAATGGCGTTGGGAAAAAGGCAGTTGACGCTGAGTTCTTGCCAAATTAGATGCTCTACAAAATTGTTTTGGTATTTTTTATTTTTTTTGATAAGATCATGAGTGCACTTGATTGATCATTTTTAACAAAATATACATCATTGTCAAAAAATATTTCTGGATCAAAACAGGTGACAGGCACTACCATTTTGTAAAGCTAGGGTTTATGGAGTTTATTGAGTCCTCTACAAAATGGCCCACAGCGACCCCACCCAGGGAATGGCAACGGGGATGCTATGTGGTCATATTTGTCCAAGTGGCTAATGGTGGCTACATTTTGTGCCGGCTTCAGTTTTGCCAGCCCCTTCCCAACTTGTGCGCAAACATATACGTCCAAATCAGCCCTGTTGGTAGTTGGCTAGTTACTTTCACGATGTGTTTGTTGAAAGATGACATGGGCACACATGATGTGACCGACATGCAGATATTAATCTGTGCCAAATACCTATATCCCATATCAAGGGGCAAGGCTGCTGCCCACAATGTTGAAGATGTTCTTGTTGCCATGCATGACTGGATGCAAAATTTATCTTTCAGATGGTTGCATTTGATTCCTCCTCCAGGATGGAAATGGGATTTTACCGTTCGCTGTGAAATGTTTGAAGCCCTGCCCCATGGGTAACTCATGGCACAACGCAAAAGTGCTTGACGCACACCCTCTTCAGCCTACGCAGCATCCCTGCAAGGCTTGGATTCCACATCACACACCGACATTGCCAGCAATTTCCCATCCATCAGCAACCTGCTTGGCCACGGCCCTTTGGACTTCGCCGGGCCCAGCCGTCTTCCCCCCAATTCCCCATAATTGGATTGAGCATCTCTGGAGACTGGCCAGTATAAAAACAGTCTGCCAACCACTAAAGTGTTTTGGGGGACTCTGAACCATGCGTGAAAAAGGTGCGCGGGGAAAAAAAAATGCATGGGATCATGTGTGGAAACACCTCATTGCAAAATTAGCCGGCCTGTGGCATGGTTGTGCATGACAAGGTTTGACCGCGAACTCAGGGAAACACAGTCAAGTTGACGGATGCTTGATGAAAAATTGCGCTTTGAATTAGGTCGGCTTTGACATGCATTATGTTGACATTTTGCGCGTGATATTATCCAAGGGCCTTGCGCGAAACAGGCGCGAAAACGCGCGAGACAGGCGCAAAAAAAGGCGAAACGGGCGCGGAAAAAAACGTGTACCACCTGACCCTCTTGCTTTGACCGTCATTCTGTGTTGCGTGGTTTTGAAGACTTTTTTCGTATGGTCCGAACAGAAGGCATGGTCCGAAGAGAAAGCGCCGCCATGTGGTCTTGAGTTTGTGGGGGGCATGCTGTTTCAGTCTGAGCCTAGCCAGTTTTTCCATCGCACCTTTTGGTTCATGCATTGGCTTCATTCCCGTTTTATTTGGACACGGCGCGCATGTTTTTAGATTTGTCGCGTCCAATGTTCATATTGAATATGTTATGGATTTGTTCGTTGTGCCTGCGGTGTTTTTGTGTTGAATGTTGAGCGCTCTGCATGAGGATTCTTCGTGTGAAAAAAATGCCCCACTGCTGATGTGGTGTTGTGAAAATTGCGCTATAGCGGAAGGTTGTTTACTGGAGGTATATTGGCCTATGAAAAACTTACGTGATGTTGAGGTCGATACTTTTAATCTTCTCTTTCCAAAACTCGGTTGTTTACATGTGCTGCGATGCAACTCATGTTGTCAAGCGTGGCCGTTCGAGGTCGTATTTGGCATGCTGCGCATGCATTAGCGCGTGACAAAAGTGTCCTATCGAGTCTATGGAGGAAAAAATCAGGTTGATTACGATGGGGGGCCACGGAGGTCCGGACACCTTTTTTTTTTTTTTCAGACCCCTAAACAGGCAGGCACATTTTTTGAAATCGGGCAGAAAAATTGTACACATTTTTGTGTATCAATGGGAGGTCCAAGAGGAACAACCAACAAGAAAAACAAAAATAAAAACAAAAAAGAAGAAACAAAACAAAAAACAAAACTCAACAAAAAAACAAGAACAAGAACAAAAACAAAACAAAAAAAATAGAACAAGGAAAACAATGAGAACAAGGAGAACAAGATCAAAAACAAAAATAAGAACCACAACAAAAACAAAAAATAAAAAAAAATAACAAAAAAAACACAACAACAAAAACAAAATTAAAAACAAAAACCGCAACACCAACAACATTTTTTCTTTAACATTCGATCATCCTTGATGTTACGCCGTAAAAAATTGTGTTTCTGTTGTTCCCAACGTGTTGGATGATACGCTGCACGTTCTTGTCCTTAACGAGCCAGAACCGGAACAAAAGCAAAAACCACAACCACAAGAACAAAATCAAGAGCAATAATCTCAAAAACAACAACAACAGCAACAGCAACAAGCAACAACAACAACAACCAAAATACCAAAAACAAGAACGAAAAAAAAAACAAGAACAAAACAACAATAACAATAACAAAAACAAGAACAAAACAGGAACGAAAACGATAACAAAAATAATCAGATCAAATTTTTGGAAGATCCGGATGCTACCCAAGAAAATCTTGTCGTGAATATTCAAGCATCTTGTATGATTTTGGTTGCTATGGAGTAAGACTTTATCCTCAACATTCAATCATCTTGAGTGCTACAGTGTATGATCGTGCCCTGGACATTCAATCATCTTGGAAGCACGTTCGAAGCGCTTGTCCTTACAGTAACTTTGAACATCTTGGATGATATGTTCTAGAAGATATGTTTTAAGACTTTTTTTGCTTGAATTACAAACATTTTGGGTTCATCGCTGTAAGACCTTACCTTTAATTTTCAATCACGTTTGCTGCTATGGTGTAAGATCGTTGCAATCCTCTTGAATGCTACCGTGTAAGACTTGTCCTTACCTTGCAAAAATGTTGGATGATACGCTGTAAAGGGGTGTTGGATGGTACGCTGTGGGCTGTTGTCGTTAACCTTCAAACATCCTGGGTGCAAACATGGAGAATCTTGTCTTTAAATTGCCAACATCATTGGTGCTTCGGTGTAAGATCTTGTGTTTTTTTTCAAACATGTTGGACGCGACAGGGTCAGATCTTGTCCTTAACTTTCGATCATCCTTGATGCTACGCTGTCAAGTCGCAGCCTGATCTTGCAATCATCTGGGATGCTACCGTGTAAAATTTTGTCCTTCACTTGCAAATCTTTGCTGCTACGGAGTAAGGCCTTTTCCTTAACTCTCAAACATGTCGGATGCTACGCTCTAAGGTTCTGTTTGTTTTGTCCCTAACCTTCAAACATGTTGGATGATACGCTGTAAGTGTTTTTGACAAACAAGAGCCAGAACAAGAGCAAGAACCACAATCACAAGATCAAGAACAAAAACCAAAACATAAAGAACAACAACGGCAGCAACAACAACAGCAAATTCAACAACAACAACAAAAACAACAACAAAAACAAAAACAAAACAAAAGAATCAAACAACAAAAACAACGATTAACCGGCTTCGTGTCACCCCCAAGTCGCGCGGAAAAAGGAGTGCAAGGAAAAACAACAACAAGAACGAAAACAAAAACAATAATATTTGCAAACTCTTGGAAGACCTGATGTTTCCCAACAAGATTTTGTCATGAACCCCCAAGCATCTTGTATGCTTGTATGATATTGGTTTCTATGGAGTAAGACTTTGTCCCTAACATTCAATCATCTTGGGCGCAAGTGGCTGCTTGTGGCTGCTTGCGGCTGCGGGGCGAGTGGCTGCTTGTGGCTGCGGGGCAAGTGGCTGCAAGTGGCGGCAAGTGGCTGCAAGTGGCTGCAAGTGGCTGCTTGGGCGAGTGGCGGCAGGTGGTTGCAAGTGGCTTCTTGTAGTTGCAAGTGGCTGCTTGGGCAAGTGGCGGCGAGTGGTTGCAAGTGGCTGCAAGTGGCTATCCGGTCTGAACTAAGTTCATGTGCAGAAGTCAAACGAGCAGCTGCCAAAACCATCCAAAACCCAAGTGGTGATTGGAAACGTGGTTAAAATAGGATTTCTCCGCGAAAATTAACATCACGTTTGCGAAAGATTCGAGAAAACTTTTGCTAAGATTTGCTTCCGCGAAAGCTCGCGAAAGAGATTTTCTTGGCTCAAACATGTTTTCTACCGATTAGCTGGGATGCCCCGAGAAGAAAAGGGTAATTAAGGGAAAGGTCGATAAGCGGATCTTTCGAGCGAGTTTTGATCAGCTCGAACTAGCCCGCAAAACAATGCCCATTGAAAAACATGCCGAATCAGATGTTTTACTATTAGTGTGTGTGTTCGCTAAGGAACACACGCGATTCCTGTCAGACACATGGACGGCGCGGAAGAAAAAACCCACACCGCGAAAGGTTCGCAAAAGAAACTGCGAAAGAGAAAACGTATAGAACAGAAATCATCGGGGTTTTGGTAACGGTTCAAATGAGGAAAGTTGCCGCGCACAGCGTTAGTGGTGACATTTACAAGGGTCCCTTTTGTATAATTAAAGTCCTTTGAAAAAACATCATCAGCAGCGTTACCGTCATCAATCGTGCCCATTATCATCGTCATCAATTTACTCTTGCAGCTGAACAGTCCCCGGTACAACATTAGTTGCGTTTTGTTAGTTTTCGTACCTCCCCCTTGGCCTCAAGTATGCAGTATACTTGAGGATGTTCGATGCGTTGGCCTGGGTTGACGCGACGAGTTGGATGTTGTTCTTACCTTTGTTTGGCGTGGCTGTATGCCTTGTATGCTACCTGACGGTTTTTGCAAGGCCCAGGCTCAAGCTCGATGAATTTCGCTGAATTTTGGTGATGGACTTGCAGCAACTATTCGCGGCATTTCGTGACCACACCGGCGGCGGGACTACAATCCAGCGGGAGCCTGCTAGCGTTGCACGGCATTGGTTCACATGGTCGATCAGCGACTGATTTGTTGAATGTTGTTCATGAAGTCTTGACAATCACATTTGTCAATGTTCAATCACCCATTACTATAAATTTCTGAAATGCAGAGGGACATTTTTTGGACATGATCATCACAATTGAGTTACTGGCGTGGCCAATGTTTGTTTTGCGCATTGCATCCTGTCTGACAGGAGAGACTTCAACAAATTTTGGCCGAAATTGGTGTCTCTCCTCAGGCGTTATTCTGTATCCACCGATTCTGCATTGATATGTTGTGGCACGGCATGTTTTCACACATGAGAACGAAGATTTGGGACGGACTGTCGCGGATTGCGAACTGTGATAGAATTTGACAGCGGGCAATGTTTGATTTAATATTGCTGGATTTATATGGGTTTAATTTAATCATTTGCATGCGGGTTCAAGATGGTTCAAGGACAATATCTGACTTGAAAAACATTGAAAACAGCATTGGCAGTATCAGATCGAATAAATTATGCCCAATGATGTCCAATCCGCCCGAAGGGTTGCAATTCTTTTGAAGCTTCGCCATCCAGGACATCAAAGCATCACTTTCAGGCAGATTTGGAGGAGGCTTGAATTGCTGAGAATGTTTTTGTTTGCCTTTTTGATCCGTGTTGTTGTTGGACGCACTTAAGTTTTGAACCTAGACTCATGAAATTCAGCTGCAGGTCATGTGAACTACAAAGACTTCCTTTGTTGGGCGGCTGGTCACTTGACAGCAGATTGCCACCGACCTGAGCATCGCTAGCCCAGAGGTATGAAGTGTTTTTGTTTTGTTTCTTCTTTATGCAGATATGTTTTCACAAATTTGTGGTGGCACATTGTGGCACGCAGGCACCCACAGCAATCAACTCGCACATCATTTTGCAGAACAAATTTGATCATATATTGCTTAAATATTTGTTTTCATCCGTTTTCCAAAGAGTTGGGGTTGACGTCCGCGAACAAATTTTGTGGTTGCGTGTCATTTTATACATTTGGTGCCATTTTGAGTGATGCATTTGCCTCCTTATACCCAATACTATACTGACCATATTGTGCCCTGAAACGCCACGAGATATATGTATATTAAAGGACCGGATAACCCCACATGTTACCAACTTCTTTAGACTTAGACTGAGCATAGAAAAGCAAGAAGGGAAGAGGAAATATAAGAGTGATGGAGCGGTGATGGTGGGTGAGTTTGTGTGTGTGTATGTATGTTCAAGTACAGTGAGTGAGGGAGGGAGTGAGTGAGGGAGTGAGTAGAGGGATTGAGTAAGTGAGTGAGTGAGTGAATGAGTGAGTGAGTGAGTGAGTGTGTGAGTGACTGCCACGCCTGCCACGCAAAAGCGGCGGAGACCCAAGGGACGCCAGGGCGTACATCCGACCCCTTGGCAGTGCACATTGTCCCACGCCTGCCACGCAAAAGACGCGGAGCCCGAGGGACGCCAGGGCGTACATCCGAGCCCTTGGCAGTGCACATTGTCCCACGCCTGCCACGCAAAAGAGGCGGAGCCCGAGGGACGCCAGGGCGTACATCCGAGCCGTTGGCAGTGCACATTGTGCCACGCCTGCCACGCAAAAGAGGCGGAGGCCGAGGGACGCCAGGGCGTACATCCGACCCCTTAGCAGTGCACATTGTCCCACGCCTGCCACGCAAAAGACGCGGCAGGGCGTACATCCGAGCCCTTGGCAGTGCACATTCTCCCATGCCTGCCACGCAAAAGAGGCGGAGCCCGAGGGACGCCAGGGCGTACATCCGACCCCTTGGCAGTGCACATTGTCCCACGCCTGCCACGCGGAGCCCGAGGGACGCCAGGGCGTACATCCGAGCCCTTGGCAGTGCACATTGTGCCACGCCTGCCACGCAAAAGAGGCGGAGCCCGAGGGACGCCAGGGCGTACATTGGACCCCTTGGCAGTGCACATTGTGCCACGCCTGCAACGCAAAAGACGCGGAGCCCGAGGGACGCCAGGGCGTACATCCGACCCCTTGGCAGTGCACATTGTCCCACGCCTGCCACGCAAAAGAGGCGGAGCCCGAGGGACGCCAGGGCGTACATTGGACCCCTTGGCAGTGCACATTGTCCCACGCCTGCCACGCAAAGAGGCGGAGCCCGAGGGACGCCAGGGCGTACATCCGACCCCTTGGCAGTGCACATTGTCCACGCCTGCCACGCAAAATGCACAGTGAGTTGAGTTGAGTTGGGTTGGGTTGGGTTGGGTTGGGTTGGGTTGAGTTGAGTTGAGTTGAGTTGAGAGTGTGTGTGTGTGAGTGAGTGAGTGAGTGTGTGTGAGTGAGTGTGAGTGAGTGAGTGTGAGTGAGTGTGAGTGAGTGAGTGAGAGTGAGACGGGAGGCGGGAGGCGGGAGGCGGGAGGCGGGAGGCGGCGGCGGAGGAAGGCGGATACAGAACTAAAAACAAAAACCCCACACGTCAATGTGGGGAATAATATTTACAAACATTATTATGTACAGTACAATATTGCACAATTTATACATGTTTATAACATGTATACGCAAACCCGGGAAACGAAGAACTTTGGGACGTTTTGAATATATACACACATATCATATATATATATATTTTTTTTAAAAATTATATGTCAACATAAGTCAACCGTGGGCATTGTCTCCGTCAGGTTTTAACCGAAGAAATGTGATCCTGATGTTCGGTCCACCTGCATCTGGCAAAGGAACGCATGGTGGCCGCATCTCCAAAGTCCTGCCGCTAGATCTGAAGCATAGAGTTTCCGTTTCCCACAGTTTTCCGATGTTTTCCGATGTTTTCCGTTTCCGGGTTTAGACTTGCAACCTCATGTTTGCCGAACAGCAAGTCAGATATATAATCCCCTCCCCCTAATACTAAACCTCGGCCCCCCCCAAATAATAAACACCCCAGGTAGTTCTTATTATTAGGTGGTATTTATTATTAGGGTTTCCCCTAATAGTGAATTTAAAACCCAAATATAAAAACTATTTTGTTCATGTTTGTTCTATTTCAAAATCGATTAGATTTCCTTTTATAATCTAATAAAAATGTACCAAAAATTGGATTTCGAAGCTTTCTCCTAATATCAAATTAAAAACAATTAAAAACCTTATTAATATAAAATACAGTTTTTTCTCGACCTTAAAAGACGGACCCTAATAAAAGATACCCCGAGGTTGACTAGTTTTTACCAGTAGTACCGCACAAGGCGGTGGCGGAAGTTTCAAAAATAGGAAACCTATAGGAGAGGTTGGTTGTTGTGAATCACGGGTGTCAGAGCGAAGCCACTGATGGATCGAAAGGTGATTGATGTATCCTCTCTTTCTCTCTCTTTTTCTCTCTTTCTCTCATTATCTACCTACCTACCTACCTAATTACCTACCTACCTACCTACCCACCGATCTATCTATCTACCTATCTATCGATCTATCTATCTACCTATCTATCTACCTATCTATCTATCTCTCTATCTCTCTATCTACCTATCTATCTATCTCGCTATCTTTCTATCGATCTATCTTTCTATCTATCTATCTACCTGTCTATCTGCAACCTTGAAAACCAAGCTATTCTGCGAGACTTCTTCGTTTTTCAAAGTTGACAACACAAAAAACGAAGCAATTCTGCGAGACGTCCTCAATGTTTGAACTTGACAACGTCAAAAACGAAGCAATTCTGCGAACTTCCTCAATATTTCAAATATGACAACATCAAAAACGAAGCAATTCTGCGAACTTCCTCAATATTTCAACTTGACAACGTCAAGCACGAAACAATGCTGCGAGACTTCCTCATTTTTCGAAGTTGACAACATCAAAAACGAAGCAATTCTGCGAGACTTCCTTCAAAAATAGAAAGTTAAGTGCAGCGCTGACAGCCTCGTACCAATGCGTTTTGCGATTTTTCCACTCCACCTGTCTAAAGTATTGCGCCTGCCACGAAAAGCTGATGCCAGGTCGTACGAAGTGCTGCACCTGTCACGCAAAATCATCTTAGCAAACCTACAGATCGGATGCTCCAAAATGCAACCCCTCTCAGGAAATCAGCGCCCTGACCTCCTAGCATCTCTCATGAACATGTCTTTTGTACTGCGCCTGCCACGCGAAATGCATCTTGGCAGATCCTCTTCAAATGTCCCACGCCTGCCATGGTTTTTGGAAATGCGACAAAACCCTCACGTTTTGCTCACTTTTGACAAGGTGCACAATCCCTTGCGCCTGCCACGCGAAACGACATCTGAACCTCCAAAAGTGGCGCGAGCATGTAGTGTTTTGTACATTTTGACTTCGAAATGTGCTTCGCGCCACAACGACGTGCACTTTTTCGACATCTCAACTTCCAAAAGTGGTCCGACACTGGTGTGTTTTGTGCATTTTGACTTCGACATGTGCTTCGCGCCACAACAACGTGCACTTTTTCGACATCTCAACTTCCAAAAGTGGTCCGACACTGGTGTGTTTTGTGCATTTTGACTTCGAAATGTACTTCGCGCCACAACAGGGTGCATTTTTTCGACATCTCAACTTCCAAAAGTGGCGCGGACCTGGTGTGTTTTGCACATTTTGACTTCGAAATGTGCTTCGCGCATCTTCGCGCCACAACGGCGTGCACTTTTTCATCTCTCATCTGGCCAGATGGCTCCGCACCCGCCGCTTTAGCGAGCCTACTTTTCGACCCTCCGGAGCCACAAATCATTGGAAACATTTAGTGTTGAATTTTGGTGATGGACTTGCAGCAACTATTCGCGGCATTTCGTGACCACACCGGCGGCGGGACTACAATCCAGCGGGAGCCTGCTAGCGTTGCACGGCATTGGTTCACATGGTCGATCAGCGACTGATTTGTTGAATGTTGTTCATGAAGTCTTGACAATCACATTTGTCAATGTTCAATCACCCATTACTATAAATTTCTGAAATGCAGAGGGACATTTTTTGGACATGATCATCACAATTGAGTTACTGGCGTGGCCAATGTTTGTTTTGCGCATTGCATCCGGTCTGACAGGAGAGACTTCAACAAATTTTGGCCGAAATTGGTGTCTCTCCTCAGGCGTTATTCTGTATCCACCGATTCTGCATTGATATGTTGTGGCACGGCATGTTTTCACACATGAGAACGAAGATTTGGGACGGACTGTCGCGGATTGCGAACTGTGATAGAATTTGACAGCGGGCAATGTTTGATTTAATATTGCTGGATTTATATGGGTTTAATTTAATCATTTGCATGCGGGTTCAAGATGGTTCAAGGACAATATCTGACTTGAAAAACATTGAAAACAGCATTGGCAGTATCAGATCGAATAAATTATGCCCAATGATGTCCAATCCGCCCGAAGGGTTGCAATTCTTTTGAAGCTTCGCCATCCAGGACATCAAAGCATCACTTTCAGGCAGATTTGGAGGAGGCTTGAATTGCTGAGAATGTTTTTGTTTGCCTTTTTGATCCGTGTTGTTGTTGGACGCACTTAAGTTTTGAACCTAGACTCATGAAATTCAGCTGCAGGTCATGTGAACTACAAAGACTTCCTTTGTTGGGCGGCTGGTCACTTGACAGCAGATTGCCACCGACCTGAGCATCGCTAGCCCAGAGGTATGAAGTGTTTTTGTTTTGTTTCTTCTTTATGCAGATATGTTTTCACAAATTTGTGGTGGCACATTGTGGCACGCAGGCACCCACAGCAATCAACTCGCACATCATTTTGCAGAACAAATTTGATCATATATTGCTTAAATATTTGTTTTCATCCGTTTTCCAAAGAGTTGGGGTTGACGTCCGCGAACAAATTTTGTGGTTGCGTGTCATTTTATACATTTGGTGCCATTTTGAGTGATGCATTTGCCTCCTTATACCCAATACTATACTGACCATATTGTGCCCTGAAACGCCACGAGATATATGTATATTAAAGGACCGGATAACCCCACATGTTACCAACTTCTTTAGACTTAGACTGAGCATAGAAAAGCAAGAAGGGAAGAGGAAATATAAGAGTGATGGAGCGGTGATGGTGGGTGAGTTTGTGTGTGTGTATGTATGTTCAAGTACAGTGAGTGAGGGAGGGAGTGAGTGAGGGAGTGAGTAGAGGGATTGAGTAAGTGAGTGAGTGAGTGAATGAGTGAGTGAGTGAGTGAGTGTGTGAGTGACTGCCACGCCTGCCACGCAAAAGCGGCGGAGACCCAAGGGACGCCAGGGCGTACATCCGACCCCTTGGCAGTGCACATTGTCCCACGCCTGCCACGCAAAAGACGCGGAGCCCGAGGGACGCCAGGGCGTACATCCGAGCCCTTGGCAGTGCACATTGTCCCACGCCTGCCACGCAAAAGAGGCGGAGCCCGAGGGACGCCAGGGCGTACATCCGAGCCGTTGGCAGTGCACATTGTGCCACGCCTGCCACGCAAAAGAGGCGGAGGCCGAGGGACGCCAGGGCGTACATCCGACCCCTTAGCAGTGCACATTGTCCCACGCCTGCCACGCAAAAGACGCGGCAGGGCGTACATCCGAGCCCTTGGCAGTGCACATTCTCCCATGCCTGCCACGCAAAAGAGGCGGAGCCCGAGGGACGCCAGGGCGTACATCCGACCCCTTGGCAGTGCACATTGTCCCACGCCTGCCACGCGGAGCCCGAGGGACGCCAGGGCGTACATCCGAGCCCTTGGCAGTGCACATTGTGCCACGCCTGCCACGCAAAAGAGGCGGAGCCCGAGGGACGCCAGGGCGTACATTGGACCCCTTGGCAGTGCACATTGTGCCACGCCTGCAACGCAAAAGACGCGGAGCCCGAGGGACGCCAGGGCGTACATCCGACCCCTTGGCAGTGCACATTGTCCCACGCCTGCCACGCAAAAGAGGCGGAGCCCGAGGGACGCCAGGGCGTACATTGGACCCCTTGGCAGTGCACATTGTCCCACGCCTGCCACGCAAAAGAGGCGGAGCCCGAGGGACGCCAGGGCGTACATCCGACCCCTTGGCAGTGCACATTGTCCACGCCTGCCACGCAAAATGCACAGTGAGTTGAGTTGAGTTGGGTTGGGTTGGGTTGGGTTGGGTTGAGTTGAGTTGAGTTGAGAGTGTGTGTGTGTGTGAGTGAGTGAGTGAGTGTGTGTGAGTGAGTGTGAGTGAGTGAGTGTGAGTGAGTGTGAGTGAGTGAGTGAGAGTGAGACGGGAGGCGGGAGGCGGGAGGCGGCGGCGGAGGAAGGCGGATACAGAACTAAAAACAAAAACCCCACACGTCAATGTGGGGAATAATATTTACAAACATTATTATGTACAGTACAATATTGCACAATTTATACATGTTTATAACATGTATACGCAAACCCGGGAAACGAAGAACTTTGGGACGTTTTGAATATATACACACACATATCATATATATTTTTTTTTTAAAATTATATGTCAACATAAGTCAACCGTGGGCATTGTCTCCGTCAGGTTTTAACCGAAGAAATGTGATCCTGATGTTCGGTCCACCTGCATCTGGCAAAGGAACGCATGGTGGCCGCATCTCCAAAGTCCTGCCGCTAGATCTGAAGCATAGAGTTTCCGTTTCCCACAGTTTTCCGATGTTTTCCGATGTTTTCCGTTTCCGGGTTTAGACTTGCAACCTCATGTTTGCCGAACAGCAAGTCAGATATATAATCCCCTCCCCCTAATACTAAACCTCGGCCCCCCCCAAATAATAAACACCCCAGGTAGTTCTTATTATTAGGTGGTATTTATTATTAGGGTTTCCCCTAATAGTGAATTTAAAACCCAAATATAAAAACTATTTTGTTCATGTTTGTTCTATTTCAAAATCGATTAGATTTCCTTTTATAATCTAATAAAAATGTACCAAAAATTGGATTTCGAAGCTTTCTCCTAATATCAAATTAAAAACAATTAAAAACCTTATTAATATAAAATACAGTTTTTTCTCG
>CBDDTI010000551.1:0-7767 GCA_965233585.1 bacterium | reverse complement strand
AAGAAAAGAAAAATCCCTTACTATATTCAGCAAAATACTCGTAATATACAGAAAATTAAAGGTCTCGCAATAGTCATAATAATAATGTCCTTCAAAGTATGTATTGGTTATAAGCAATTTCAAATCTAAAGTTTTAAACAACAATAATGAGAAAAGTATGCTATCGCATGCCTGAATTACACAATATCAATATGCTAAAAATGACATTTAATTTAGAAATATATAGAAATATACTAAAAACTTCATTTTTTAGTACATTAGCAAGAGTATGTTGCTTTTCGCTGCTTAAGCTAAATGCAAATACGATCTACTTGTTAGCTAGATGGTTGAAGTCGGTCTAATTAAAACTGAGAAAAAAAAAAAAAACAGACTGGCGCCACAGCAGGCCGCTCAACCCACGAAATCAATTCCGATAAACGCCTTAAACTTTAATTGAGGAAGCGCTTGATTGAACAGACTCCTGACACCTGTTAAACAGGAACAATCTTATAACTACCACACGTTCACGAACACGGACAACTCCTCGGTATTCCTTTTAAATAGTCAACTGATCTGCCTCCCAGGATTAACCATGTTATGCTCATTTGCATTATTTGTTTCATCACTTAGCTTCAGTGGCCCAGAAAAGACTCATTGGAGGAGTGGTCAATTAAGATATTTTTATTGTTTTTTTGTTTCTTTTTAATAAAATGCAGATCCCGAATTTATTGTATATTTGTAGTTGCTACGCGGGCCCCCTTCTGATGTATGTCATAGTGCCCTAAATAGGTTCAACCTAATTTTAAAGTTTTAACACTTACTGGATATGCGAACATTCGTATAGACTATGTAAGGTCGTGAAGGGAAAATATTTGCCTCTCGTTCATTTGCCTCTTGTTTGACCTCGCTCGGTTCATATGTCCTGAACTTTAGTCCAATATTTTGCTGTCCTGTGCTCCCACAAACTCTCCGCGACAAGTCTTAGAACCGTATGTGCATTTGAACTGTCTGAAGGAATAGGACAGACAGAATAAAGGAGGATGATCTTTTAGTGCCAGTGATAGAATTATTAAATTACAGAGTAAAAACGCGTCAAATTTATCGGTTCATAACACATGCTTGTCAATTCACCTGCTTGCTGGCTTTGTTTACTGACATAACAATAATACATCAAAAATGTAAACAAAAGGGTCTCATCCGAGGCTTAGAAACATTAATTTAGGAATTGCAAGCAGATTAATAAAACAAGTATAATACATTTTGATGCTGGAAGTCATATTCTACAAAATTATTTTTGTCAAGCTTTAATTTCATACCAACTACAGAGCGAAATCTATTTAGCACCAGAAAGTAACATCTTGCAGAACAAAGAACAAAAAAGTTCCATATAAGGTAACAAAGAAAACATGATTCTTGACAACAGATTACATTGTAGCTTATAACAAGCCATTATGTGGATGGATTTTCACAATATTAGTGAGGGAACTACATTTGTAAGATAAAGATAAAGAAAACACAAACTAAACAAGAATGATTATCATAATAGCACGATTCCAGTATTCACACTTGTCATAACAATTAACCAAGCTATTAAGACGGATTCCGCTCAAGGTTCGAGCAATAAGTGCAAAAATTAATTACTAAAAATCTACTCATAGCACAGTAACTTTTGGAATACTATTTAAAACATCTCACTGAAGTTCATTTCTCCGGGTGACCCCGCGATGAGATCCCCAAGCATTCTCGAGAAATTTAATGTCAAACCTCCTGAGAATGCTTCATGCGTGTGTCATTGTGTTTTCAACTAACGCGAAATGTGCGTTTTAATTGAAATATGTATAACTTCAAGCTCAATTTTTCTCTCGCGGGGTCAGCTTGTGGGCTTGAATCTCGATACGATCTTCTTACCTTTATTAAAAATATTACCATGCTGTGGGGCTTTTTTGGTAACTTAATTTTTGCCATAATTGCTCGAATGTTGTGCGGAAATCATCTTAATATCCCTATAGATAGCCCTTCCTTTCAAATGTAAATTTAAGTTTCTAACATCTGTTTTCAAAATGTCACCAAACCCACCGAATATTGAACAGTGTATATTTTAAAAAAAGAGTTAACTTTTTAAGTTGCCACTTATATTACTGGACCAGAGTTAGAAAATAATACCAGCCAAGCAAAAAAAAAACAAAGAGTAGTTAGCTTGCCTAAAGCAGACTTGTGTTACACGGACAACGTTTTTCTTTTAAATATATTTTTGAGCGCAGGAACTAATAAGAAAGCAACTTAAACTTTCCTTTTTTTCACACGTTCACCCTTACCCTATTTTCTTGTTTTGTGGCCCTTCACGTTAACCTTAAAGTGAAAAAGGAACTAACCAGTTAAAAATTCAGAACCAAAGACTTCATTAAAGCTTTCCTTCACCAACAACAGACATCAAGGGTCGAGCAGATGACTATTATTTATATTTAATATTCAATTACCGAAAATATGTCGGTTAGGTATTCTAAAGAACAAGTAAGTAATTAAGTAAACTGCACAATGACAATGTTGTTTAAAGACGTTTGCACTTGTTTGACTTCCCTTGTTGGCAAGACAATTAAAGCATTATATTACACACAGTAGCGGCTCTCCTTTGAAATCGACGTATCAGGAGTGCCTTAACCTTAAGTGAACCATTGTCTTAACAGAGTTCCCGAATCAACTACGATCAGTTTCAAAAGACGTCCTTTACCAAGGCTACTGACACAAAGCAAAATGAGAAAGAGGTCTATCGTGGCCATAATCGACCCAACCGAATCAGCGACAGCATTATTTATCAATGGATTTCTTGAAATGCTTAATGTTCCATCAACAAGCACAACAACAAGTTTTGCACTCAGTTCTCAGACGTGTAAGCATCCCACAGTGGGTATTTGAAACAATGAAATTTAAAACGGCCGCCGTGTCGGCAAAGAAACTGCTGTGGACTGCAACTGACGTTTCTCTGTTAAAATAGATAATTTCTTGTTCTGCCCCCCAAAAATAAAACGATATTTTATTGCATACATTTAGTAGTCACGCGCGCCCGTCTCATATAGTTAATAGCGTCCTCTTAAGGACGTTCGCGCCAATTGTTTCTGCGCATCCTTACTGCGCACGCAAATCCACATGCCACGCCATGCCACGTCATGTATCGAGCGCGCGCGCGCTAAGTGCTATTTTGAACAATGATAGGGAAGATGGCCATTGCTATAGCTTTGATTGGATTTAACAATCTTGGACGTTCGGTGACCACTACTTTTCTTTTCAGAAACAGATTTTATTTACAATTATCTCCACATTGTCCAAAAATGAACAAAAAATCAATGTGGGAAGTTCAAAAAAATTGAAGATTTCTGTCCACGGGACATGGAATCCTGCCATCTTGCGGCTGCAAGGCGCGTGAAACTATGGTCGCTAAATGCGAACTTGTTCTTTGAGGAACCTCGCCAGTTGACTACATTCGCTTAATAGGTCAATTTAAACCATATTTGGCAGAGAACATTTCCCTTCAAAGCTCCAATTGCAATATTTTGGGGCTTGCAGCCACTGTGGTCCTCTTCGCTAACGAAGCCCGATTTACTCAGATTTAGGTGTTCTTCTGGGAATGTTCTTTCCAAAACGAAGTCGGTGACCCCCCATATTTTTTACATTTCTGGCATCACTAACTCATCATCTTTCAATGGTAAAATTTTCAGAAAAAAATCAATGTTAGAAAAATTTCGCGCGAACGTCCTTAAGGTTCAACCAAATCTTCAAATTAACACTGAGTGGTCATATCATAAAATCCTTGTTGACTGAGGCGTATGTCCTGCGCTCTAGTCAAATATTTTCACGTTCGCCCTCCTACTCAGTCAATAAAAATATTTAAATCTAAATTTAACTTTTATTTTATATTAATTTAAATGAAAAAAAGCTCCTTTCTATCAGAAATGTATGTATATTGACGTAGTATGAAGGAACAGTTCCGACAGAATAAATGTGAACAATTCTCCAGTGACAGTGCTAGGATTATTATATTCCCGAATAAAACTTCGTAAAGTTTATCGCTTTATCATAGCACAAAGTCAGGTGGTGAAGTCCACCATGGAATAATCTAGCTGTTTTGCTCATTGGCATAACAATAATACATCAATGTTGTAGAAAAAAGAGGCTGATCCTAGGCTTACTGAGAAACATTACCTTCGAAATTGCAAGCACATTAATAAAACAAGTATAAAACATTTTCTTGATTAATAATATACATGAAAAAGTTACTCGATTCCGATTGGCTGAGAACAGTGCAGTTTTTCCTTAACACAGTGCAGAAAAGAGGTAATTGAATGCAAAAAAAGGTAATAAAGCAAGCATTCTGATTGGTCAATGAACAAAGAAGTTTACAGAAAGCCAATCAAATCTTTTGTTTTCAAATCAAGCGCGCGCCCTGGATGGCGCCATTATGGTCCTGATTGCGTGATACGCGTGCGTTTCTTCTGCTTAACCATCTCGAATTTTTCATGTATATTATTAATAAGTAATCACATGATTTTTTTCGTGTAATTTAAAATAAATAAACACTTGTAAATTTTTTCAAAGACTGCAAATTGCACTCGCCCTACGGGCTCGTGCAATTTTGGTCGTCTTTAAAAAAATTTACTCGTGCTTATATATTACCTATACAGAAAACATATTCTACTGGATAAGTTGGTTGTGTCTGAGGTACTAATGAAAATCAAATTCTAATTGGTATTACTTTACAGGTTATAACGTGCCATTGAATGGAGAAATTTTCGCAATATTGGTGAAGGAACTAAGGTAGGGTAAACTTGGGTAAACCAAAAGTAAAAGTGATGATGATAATAATGCCACGATTCCCATTTTAACACTAAACGCACTTTTTATTGCCGAAATCTTACATGTCATAGCCAAGCTATTAAAATTCCATCATGTACACTTAACTTTAGACTACCTATACCTTGACCAGAGTAAGAAAATTAGAAAATTAGTACCCGCCTATGGTTAATCAGCGAAGCTACCCGAACCGAAGAAAACTTGAGCTTTACGGACAGTTTTTTTAAAAATATGTTTTGAGCTCAGGGAGAGTAATAATGTTTCAAGCATCAAGATAGTTAAAAGATAAACAGGGAAACCCTTGTTTTAACAGACCTCGCTCTCTTATTACACGGGAACACTCAAAAAAATAATTCAACGCCAGCAAATTCAACGAGCGAAACACTTTGATCACACGATCATTTTCAAAAAGGAAATTGCTACACAACATGCTTCCTACAAAACCTTCTTCGTGCTCCTTGCGGGCAGTCATTAGTTTCTTGTGCTATGCTGTTGTTCAAGCGCCATACAGATAGGGAGATGTCATGTTGGGTGGCCTCTTTAGTATCCGCCGGTCGCAAGGAACATCAGAGGGTAAATGTGGAGAGATCACCAAGGAAGTAACAAACGCTCAGGCCATGATCTTTGCCATTGATAAGATCAACAGCGATTCAAATCTACTTCCAAACATTTCTCTAGGATATGACATACGCGATTACTGCGAAAGCATCGAAAACGCAACACGAATTACATATGAACTGTTAAGAGATAAGTGCTCTGTGAACACTACCCTGAGACAATTTGGAGAAGGATCCATCGTCGCCTTCATCGGCCCAAGCTTCTCGAGTACAGCCGTTTTTATCGCCGGAATTCTACGAATGCTTAACGTTAGCGGTATAAGCGCAACAACGACAAGTCCAGAACTCCCTTCTCATACCTACAAGCATTTGTATCGAACGGTGGCTGCAGATACCTATGCAGCAAAAGCCGTGGCTGATATCATCGATCACTTCAAGTGGACCTATGTAGCTGCTATTGGGGTCGATGATTCGTTCGGAAGAAACGCAGTGTGGTCCCTCATCAACGAGGCTAAAAATAAGAACGGCTCATTTTGTGTTGTCTTAACAGATTTTATACCCCATAATACGCAAATTACAAAGGCGAAAGAGATTGTTACAAAGCTTAGGCGACAAGAAAATATCAGAGTTATCATCGTGTGGCTTTATGGTACCATTAGATGGAACTTTTTTGAAGAAGTAGCTGTACAAAATCTTTCTGAACGAGTTTGGATTTTAGGCGACGAGCCACTCAATTTAAATGAAAGAGGTATTCTCTCCTCTGGCTTTTCGCCGCTACACGGTTCAATGCATATCCAGCATCACCACTTTCAAGACGCAGGATTTAAGGAATACTTAAAGAATATAATGTTACGATATGAGGCAAACAAGGACGACTATCCGGAATGGTGGAACGACAATTTGACGCTGATAAAGAATTGTTCACAAAGTAAGGACAGCCCTACCCAGCACGGCGAAAACCACCAAAATTACTTCTGTGTGCAGAAGATTGTGAATGATGTGTACAGCTCATACGTTCCATATGTCATTGATGCTGCATATTCCGTGGCTCATGCTTTGCATATTTCAACTCAAGATACCAGCAGAATGACTATTGATGGCCATAAGCAGCCTTACCTGAATCTGAAGGACATGCAAGGTTTACTTTCCAGAGTCAACTTTACTGGACTAACAGGAAACATATTCTTTGATGAGTTTGGTGATCGGCAATCTGCGTCTTACGACATCGTCAATTTTCAACAAGACACACAAGAGACAGAGAATGACGCCACGAGACTAAAACGAGTTATAGTTGGAAAATGGCACGACAGAGAGGGCTTGCAATTGAGTGGACCTATTCGCTGGAACAGCAAGACAGGACGTTTTCCAAAATCGGACTGCCTAGAACAATGCTCGGCGGGATCACGAAAATCCACTACTTCACCTTGCTGCTGGCAGTGCATCCCATGTCCTCGTGGTACAATCAACTCAGTACCTGGAGCTCAAACCTGTACTGAATGTCCACAAGGAAAACGTTCCAATGAAGCGACAACCGCATGTGAGGATTTGCCTTTGGCCAATTTCCGTTATCCTAGTCCAGGAGGAATTGCAGTTCTCTCATTTGGCGCACTGGGTATGATAACCGCACTCGTTTCATGTGCTGTTATCTGCAGATTCTGGAACACTCCCATTGTCAAGGCATGTAACAGGGGACCGAGTCTTGCTCTTCTATCGTTGATTATCTTGATGTTATCAATAGCGTTTATCAATCTGTTTGGAACTACTGATACAATTTGTAAGATCATATACCCATGACGTGACATAACATATAGTCTGTGTCTTTCCCTTTTATTGGTAAAGGTCTTGCATATTTCCAGCGCTTTCCAAATTCCATTTTTGTGTGGTTATAAAATAACCTCCCTTACCAATAGAATGCAAGCAGTCATTGTAGTTACTCTGCAAGCGTTCCTCCTGATTGTGTTGATAATTTGGTTGGATATCGATCCACCTGCCACTATGGAACAAATCTATCCAGAGCAATATACCTTAATTCACTGTAAGGCATACAGCACGGGAGCTGGAAAAATCCTGTTCTCTCTGGCATGCTACTACCTTTTAATTAAAGTGCTACTTTGTGCATTCTGCTCGTTTAAGGTGAGGAAGGTACCAGAAAACTTTAGTGAGGTTAAAAGAATAGCATTTTCTATGTACATGTTTTTGATTTCTCTACTAGCTTACTATGCGGTAAAGTTTTCCATGGAAGGATGGTACGTGACAGTTGTAGACTGTGTTACGACACTGTTGAGTGCTTACGGTTTCTTAGTTTGTATCTTCTTGCCAAAAATATATATCATCCTTTATAAGCCAGAGCTGAACACTTCAGCAAACGTACGTCAAGAGATGACTC
>CBDDTI010000550.1:0-13494 GCA_965233585.1 bacterium | reverse complement strand
TGTGGGTGTGTTTTATTTTACCTCTAAATAAAAAGCGTTTGCAGAGAACATAAATATATTTTAGCCAGAGAATACTTAAGCACCAGGTCGCGAGTCAGAAAACATCTTCCTACTTAACCGTTAAAATCCGGTTTACTAAGAAAATTTGAATTTTAGTTTAACACTGTTCTTAGTAGTAGAAACGGATGTCATATATTTCTCTACACGAGTTTAAATAAAACATGAACCGCAAGCACCGACTGATTTAAAGCAATTGGTTTTATTTCAGCTGGGATCGTACTGAACGTTGCTCAAAAGAAAATTCCACTAACGATGCTGGAACTTTATTTACACCAGGCCAACACTGAAAAAGGACCTGAAGATTCAAAGAATGTCACGGTTACCTTGCTGGAGTTTATCTTGCGAGACTGACCACAAAGCCTGCGCGCCGTGTTCCTTTCTATATTTGTGCCGCAAGCGGCTGTCAAACGGAAGCAAAAGAGTCTGTCAAGAGAACATCAAGACCGCTTTGACAAAGTACATGCTCCCAAGTTTAGTAGCACTTCTGGTCCAGTCAAGTGTAGTCACAGATTGGACGAAAAGCCGCTTCTAAATACAACTGAAAATGAGATTAAAAAGGGACGCCCAAGAAAACAATTCCAACTTCAGCTTAATATTAACTGCTTCATCAATCGAGGTGTGAAATTCTAAACGATTTTGTTCTATCTTAAGAGATTTAGGGACCAAAATAAAACTGGCCTCGTTTTAGTTTTATCCCTTATCTGTTTTCTCCTTCTCTCCCCCGATGGGAGTTGATAGTTCACGACGTTAGACGTAATTGGACAATCATAATTAAAAAAGCGGCAGAAGAAATATGTTTAATAGTTAGAGTGCCCATATCGTGAAAAATTTTATTTCCTTATCTGATTCTATATCTGTCCCAATGAATTTCTGCGAAAGAAAAACTTAATTTGGAGAAAATGCAATCCTTTTTGAAAGTTTTAAAAACGTTCAAATTTTCCGCCATCTTGGTCCACCATTCGCACCCGTCTTCCCTTCTTTTGGAATGAGTTGTGACGTAGATTAAGGAGCACGTTACCTCAGGCTTAACTTATTTCGCTTGTTTTACCTCTGTAATTTTAACTTAATAGTTCATACAACATGTTGGAAAGGAGCATTTTGCTTGGACCATAAAGCTAAATTTACAGAGGTAAAACAAGCGAGATATGTCAAGCCTGAAGTCACACGTTCCTGAATCTACGTCACAACTCTGAGCATGTCGATGCTGTGATCAGTGACACGGGTTGACCGCAAGAAAAAAGGGATTTTCAGGTTTTGAAACATTCATAACAAAACCGCTTTTTATCCAAAATCGATTTTTTTTTCGCAGACGTTTATTTCATGAAATGTAGGATCAGATGGGAAAATAAAAACTTTGATGATATGGGCACTTAAACGACGTTACTCGAAACTTAAACCACCTTCGCTTCATTCAAATCCCTTTTAATCGACTCAAAAAAGAAACAGGGACACAGGTAAATACCAGCACATTTATTTTTAATAATGATAAAGTGTTCGGGCTCCCTGTAGGACGAGTAAACTTTGGCAGAATTAAGCTCAGCTCATCATTGTTCGCAAGCAGGATACCAGTTTCCTGCAAACCAGTTACATTAACGAATTATTTTTTTTGTTTGCCATCTAACAAATATCTAATTAACCGAGCTAAGTCGGTCTTTATGGGAGAATCTTGACCTGGGCCGTGTACGCAGACGTGACAGCTTCGCTCTGTACCAACGACCTTGTTCAAAATTTTCCCTTACAGAACTCCTGTTCGGTTAATGTGAACTGATTATCTCTTACAAGAGATTTGAAAGAGTAACATCTCCTAATGATAAGACAATTTCTTGCGAGAACGAGCAATGCTCTCATTAGATCGCAGTTCTGTTTCCCAAATGATCAGGAAGACAATTGTTCCTTATTATCAGCTTATTATATAACGGATAAAAAGAGAAGCAACCAAAAAGGCGGGAATCGCGATGGTCAGAAATGGGTGTTTTTCCTCCCAGTCGGTTCACAGAGACATGCAGATTATTTCAAATGTGATGAAACTTGTCATGATAAATTGTTTGAGAAATTACACATCTAATGGTGATGTTGACACGCCTGGTATTGGCAGTTTGACGTCATAAACAACGTTTCAACTTAGCGTCACAACTTAAAATGTTGTCTTTGACACAAAAATTATTAAAACGATGATTTTTAGTAAAAACTTTAGCCAAATCGGATAAAATGCCATTAGGTTATGGCTTATTAAAGACATTCAAACTTCTCGCTTAATGTAAAGAAAGTGCACAGAATAGCTCAATAAAAATAAATTTGTAGTTTTGGGAATTTGCAACATTGGGTGTTGGGATGCGCATTAGGTCATTTTTAGTACATGTGACGTCAAGATTAAATAGCTGTGGAGTTTTAAATTCAAAAAAGTGCAGATGTGTTTTTTTCTGTTCACTACCTAAACTTTTTTACACTTTGTCCATCGTGTTCATAATGGTAATTGAAATTCGGGTTGTGCAATTTGGTCTGGAATCATACGCGTGATTTCAAAATCAAACGAGCCCGCAGCGCAGAGTTTGATTTGAAACCACAAAAGATAGTGCGATTCGTAAATAGATCGCACTGTTGGGAGCCAATCACATTGCAAGGATAGCCAGTGATTTCAAAGTGGATTTAATAAAAGTGTAAATACCCATAAAGTTTGACCAAATAAGGTAATAAAACAATTAAAACTATTAAACTGCTTAAATTTTGACCAAAAAGTTTCGTTTTCACAGTAGAACATTTCTGTATACTTTTAAAGGTTATTTCTTAATTCCAAATTTAAGAGTCAGAAATCAACGTTAATTTTGACGTCACAATGTCAGTTAAACTGTTGATGTTAAACTGTTGCCATTAAATGTAAAATTTTCAAACTATGTTTATGCCAAATTTTGTTTTAATCAAAACTTTCTAACTTTCCCTGTGAAGTAAGTGGGAGAAAAACACCCATATTTAGCTATCGTGAATTCAACCGCATCGAATGTAATTCCTGAAACATAGCTGGTAAAGATAACAATTTATAAACGAAGAGCGATTTGTTTACGACAAGTTTTGCCTTGCAAGGTGGTCACTACGGGTTAATAATAACTTATCAGAGCGCGCATTAATTTGAACCCGAATTACATGGGTTTGAAACACAATTCATTCAATGACTAGTTTTAACATTAAAGCAGTTATTTATCCTTATCAAAATTGAGATAATTGAGTTTTATCACCTGGGTTGATAAAACAAATTGGCCATCATAATGAGATTGGAAAGCTAACGTTTCGAGTGTTATCCCTTCCTCGGAGCACATGGACAAACATCAGCTGGGTGTGCTTTTTATAAAAAAAAAAGATGGTTCTCCGCCATTGGTTGATGATTATAACGTGAAAAACTACAGAATAAATAAGTTAAATGAAAAGTGTTCGTTGACACCTAAAGGGTCATGATTAAGAGGGCCGATTTAAAAGAAAAATTTTTGTTCTAAAGCTTTGCGGCTTTCCGTTCTTCCCCGACGTATTCGGGGAAGGTTGCAGGCTTGGGATTTGTTGCTTAGAATGATTGGGGATATTAAAGTGTCTCGCGACCGCTTTACATGCGTTTTTGTTGCCTTTCTCTACGTCAAAAGGTGTTCTTGAAATCAGTCGCCTAGTGGTCTTCCTGGTGTGGTGTGATCAGTGATCTTGATGGATCGTTTAGGCCCCGGTATTTTCGCAGCGTTTCCAATAAAAAAAAAAAACATGTTATTTGTTTGAATTGGACTTCTGACAAAAGTTACTTACCGTTTTGTCGCGTTTGAATGAAATTAATGGCGGCTGCGAAAAGATTCTACCAGTTATCGGGATCATTTTGAATTAATTTAATTAATTAATTTATTTGGAGGACAATTTCAATTTCTAAAAAAACGAAATAAGAAACATAAATGAATGTTTCTCAGGCAGACGCATCAATTTATTGGCAGATTAAAAAAGCCGTTATAATAAATATTTCATTGAACTAGATTGTGCGGTCCGTATAAGTCGAGGTCTTTTTGGTAAGTTCATGGACCTTTCCTGTGGCGAGGTCCATAAATCATAAAAAGAAAAAATGGAAAAAAGAATTCGACCAACAATAGTCCAATAAAGAACTCAACCTAGTTTAACGACATATATTGACAACACGTACTAACCAGGACATGGCTGCCGTTTGGAGATGTTGATCTGCTTCTTGCTTAAACAAGCCGCTTTCTTCAACTCACACTCGTTCTGATAAGTCACTCCGTCAGTTCCACAGACTTTTCCTGCATTCAGTGCGCATGACTGAACACATTTACAAAGAGGTTTGCCGTTGTACATAAAGCAAGTGGTGTGTGGAACGGATGCGCAGTGAGTTGCCTCGCAAGGTCTGGATTCTAAAAAGACATTACAGTATTACTTATTAGTTTTGTTAAAATAATTTCACTAATCAAGTAAAACAGAAACTTGATAATCAATTCATGCCTTAGTTCGAATCATGGAGTTCTGAGATTGGACATTACGAAAGAAGCCGATAAGAATTGTTTGAGTCTTAGTCAAAAGGAACTATAGCCTCTTCAGTGTTATCCAAACGTGGCAAGTGAAACCAGAAGACGACGGTGTCCAGTTAAAAGTCTGAATGAATTGAGTAATGGCATTGTCAATGTTAACTTTGCTTACGCCAGGAGAGCTCATCATTGGTTTAAAATACAGGCTTGCATAGACCGGTTTTAGTTGTTATTGAAAGTTAAATTTCCCAGGTCTCTTTTAGATAGAGAGATAGATAGATAGATAGATAGATAGATAGACAGATAGATAGATAGATAGATAGGTAGATAGGTAGGTAGATAGATAGGTAGTTAGATAGATAGATAGATAGGTAGGTAGATAGGTAGGTAGATAGATAGATAGGTAGTTAGATAGATAGATACATAAATAGATAGATAGAAAGACAAAGACAGAAAGACAGATGGATGGATATTTTTATTAATAACCGATTTGCAACTAAAAGTTGAATTATACGATTATTACAAAAAATAGAATATTGTTAACTACATTTACTTTAAGCTACGTTAAAAAAAAAAAAAACAAAAAAAAACAAAAAACATACGGTTGTTTGAAATTAAAAATTACATAGCTTTGCAAAGTTTGATCTTTGGATAAAAGAACCAAAAGTTTTTGAGGAACAGAGCCTTAAGCCTAGCCCAGCGAGAAGAAAGAAATGAAATGTACCCCAGGAACTAAAACAATGAAATATCCTGATTAACGACCGCTATCTATCTTACGGGTTTAGTAAAACCACTCTGTGAAGTTTGAATTGATGTCAACCGAGCAATTAAAGCTACTGTGATTGTAAGGAGGAAGGCATACAGAGCTGCATCTGACTCAAACGAAAGAGTCGCACATCTAATTATGAACTCGTTTTCATTTGCATTTGCATAATTGATGTCACTGGAGAAAAGTTTAGCTTATCATTTTACTTGTTTGGCGCATTTTTCCCATTATGCTCTTGGTTCTCCCAGAAACTTCAAAGTGAATAAATTTGCGCCGCATGCTGCAGTTTGATTAGCTGACAAGTTGGTATGCTGTTGGTTTTTTTAATGTAAATTATCTTATTTGTAACAACTGCTCCTCCATTTTTTTTAGTTTGATTATTATCTTTTTAATTTTTTTTCTACAATCTGTTAAAAGTGTAATCATGTTTGTAACTACTCAGCTAGTTTAGTTGTTACTATATAATATTATGTGTAAAAGCAAAATAAAATGGTTGTTGTTATTTTTATTCTTGGATAATAGACGCAAAAGAACCAAGCTCGTGTTTCGCATGATATTTCTAACTGGATGATAACCTTTCAGCCATTTGTTCAATTTTTCAGTGCTAATCACTCAATTTTGAGTTCACAAACTGTTCTTTATTAAAGGACGGAAGGAGCCTTATCTCATTGGTCTGGTGCAGGTTTTCTTATCTTTTATTATTCACTAAAATATTATGACTCACCATTTTTCAAGTTTTCAATGAGCTTTTCAAAGGATGTGTTTGTCTTGTTACAGCCATGAAGCTCCACGCGCATGCATTGTTGACCGACCCACCAGAGAGGAACAAAACGAATAGCACGAGCATGGAAGTGAGGCTTTAACCAATGGTGACGGAGTGAGGAGTTGTCCAAATTTCCGTTAAATTCCTGGACAGGGCAGTTTTCAATAGATCATATTAAGATGTATCAATAATGGCTAAAGTAGTAACTGTTATGTTCGAAGGCTTAAAGAGGCTATACACATTTTCTACGATAATCTGAGCTGCTTCGACAGTAGATTCTACGTGAAGCTTCACTCTTTATATGATTTTTCAACCGAAATCGAAATAGGGGGGGGGGGGGGGGGGCAGGGGTGGGGCATGACTGATACTTTGGGAAGCAGAGTGACTGGGACAAAAAAATGTTGCAATCAGGAGCCATTCTCGATTACTTCTCTTCTCGCAATTTGAGATTGGAAACCTAATTGAGAACCGTTGCGCTAGAGGTGATGGCAATGCCACCAAGATGAAATTACAATAAGATGCCTTCCCATGAGAGCATGCTTTTTTTTTTTACTCTTCCGATTTTCTTTAATGTTTTGCTTTTAAAAAAGGGTAGTCGGTGTCCATTTAATCCACATCATCTTAAATCAGACCCTAGTGCAATTTTTGCAAAATATGAACTGTTGAAAAACGGACCTTAATTTCGCCTCCTTCATCAGTGAGTACAATCCACTCGTTACCATCCAGGCTGTAATGCACGAGATAACTGCTGACCCAGCTGTTGTTAATAACTGCACCTTGGGTTGAAACTGCTGACACAATATGAATTGTCAGCAGATCTACTTGCAAGTGTTGACTTCTCAGATCAAACGTTGGAGCGGCACACCAGGCACTGTTATTCAAAAAAAAGAGATCTTTACGAAACAGAGAATGGTTCACGTTGTTTATATTGTACCGAAGAAATAAACTATATGTGGGTTATTGAGCAAGCGTTAGGTCAAGATGGCTGGATATTAAGCAAGTTCTTTTTTTGCGTGTTTATGGACCGAGGTAAAGTTGAGGTTTATATTCTCGCAAAAAAATATCCAGCTATCTTTACGGGACAAAGTTGGTCAAAAGAGGATTTATTATATGACTTGTGGGCAATTTTTCATGCGGGATACATCGGGAATGCCCGAGTGGGCAAGATGGTTCCATCTTGCCTGCTTGGGTAGCCAATCACAGCGCTCGATTTGGGTAATCTTCTCCGCACGCGGGGCTAGTCATATAATAAATATATTTATTATATCTTAGTACGTTAAGTTAGTACGCGCGCTGTGATTGGTCAATTTAGCGGGCCGTACTTTCCTGCACGGACCGCTAAATTTAAAGTATTTTTGTTATTAAAGGGACACTATCACGATGTAGCGCACGCGCGAACTTAACTGGCTTCTTTCATCGGAAAACAATAGAACTGTCACTTTGTCGCGTCATCCAGACGCGACAAAGTGAGCGCTATGTATATCCCATTCGCCACTTGCGTTCATCTCTCAATTACAAGAAGAAAGGTTAACTCGCTCAACTAGTCAGGGAAAGCGACTTGTCTTTTCGTGTTAAACGGCAAATAAAAACTGTATTGACCAATGTAATGGTGGAACACGTGAAAAGCCGCTTGAGTAATGCGAAAACAAGGTAATGGTAAGTCCGTGGTTCATAACAAGCCTGAATATGCTAATGTCCGAATGATATGATGGAAATTTTACTGACTTTATACACGAGTCACGAGTGTATTTACAAAACAGTCCTGATAGCTAAAAACAAATAAATCGGAGTCAATCTTACAGAGTATACCTGAGCGAAGAGAACCTGATAGAATGTCTCAATATCGAGAAAGAAAACCAACGAGTAAAGGTCTGCTTGCTTGAGTAAAATGTCAACAAAGAAACGCTCGCATGAGGGCGATCCTTTCAGTCTCTCCCAAGCCTCGTGAATCGGTTTCTTTGAAAACATCCTGCTATGTTGCTGGTTCCATTACTTCTCAGTCCTTTCCCGATTTTCTAAACCTTTCTGAAAGCTGCCAAAATAAAGCCGTCTTCGTCCAGCGCCATAACACTTCCTTCCACTCGAAGTTCCCTCATACGGCATTGAAGTTAACACCGAAAGGACTCGATTACACACAAATTGACACTTAACGTGAACCGTGTATCACTGATCTTTGATTCTGAGAAATTTTAGGGCAAAGCCAAAGTTGATTGAGGACGATGCAAACGGATTTGTGAAAGCTCTATGTCAATTCCCGCATCTTTGAATTCTTAACTCCCTGTTCTAAAATCAAGCTCTCGCGCATGCGCAAAAACGTGACAGTGTTCCTTTAACAGTTGCGTAACTTATCACCAAATTTTCTAAACTTTCTGAACTTTTACTCTAAAATGTGTACTAAAACGTTCTAACGACTTAAGAACGATTTAAAATTGACTCATTTTGCTTTCGACCTGGTTCAGAAATTTGAAGCCGTTCATAAATGGAAATTGTTCCCCAACCCGTCAGACAAACAGTAGAGATATGATAAATATCTTACGAACCTCGTCTTCTCGGTCCGTACTGTAAGTTAGGGATCCTAGTGTGTTCCCGCTATTCGTGCTTGGGCCATAAATCGAGGGGGAAAAAGCTTGGCCCGTAAATAACGGTACTGACCTCAAACTCGGTTAGTAAGAGGTATATATGTATTCCGAGGTTCTATCCTGATGGAGCGAGTGACGGCTCTCGCAAGTTCAACATGAATGCCTTAATACTCTTAGGGAGAATAATAAAATAAACAACAGAAACAATTCAAGTAGCCCCCAGAAAACAACAGCTGCTCCAACTTACCATGATTATGATGACAAATAGAATTGCAAGCCTGCAACAAATGCTGCAGTTCTAATAAGGTTACACAGAATCGAGCGAAAGTCTGGATCAACAATGAGTATTGTCGAAACCCTAGCCGCATTTAATTATATCCCGGAAGTGAGTTTTCTGCTTGTTGTTAACTTTTTCTTTGTCCTGCACTGGTTACAATTAAACCAAGCATCTCTATCCGTGGCACAATACCTGTTCTTGCTTGGGATGATTAAAGAAACCCTCCCTTGTTTCGCTGCATGAATGTCGTCCAATTCTGAGGAAGCTGAAAGCTGTTCATCACTTATTCGTCCATCACTTATTCCCAGGGGTAACGGGCAAGCTAATAGATAAAAAAGGGCATTAACTCAGCCGACTAAGTACGATGCATTTGTGCATAAATTTCCTGTTTAATAGGCCATTTTACAGTTGTGAGCTCAGTTACCTAGCGTTTTACTGCAAGCACGGCTGGAGGTGACCTTGCTTTAATACAAACATCTCGGCTTTTTTTTTCAAATGTCAATCAGTTAGCACAAGAAAAAAATAGTGAAGTCTGTATCAAAACAAGGTCATTTCCAGCCTCGCTGCCATTCAGAGGCCAGGTCACTGTAAAATTGTTTAGTTATAATATGGCTGTGTGTAAAAGGACTGGGGCTCAGCGAATAGATCTTTATCATGCAATCCTGAAACAAAAGATTTTGCCCGTCTAACCTCTCATCCAGTGCGAGGCTGGACGAGCAAAAACAAAGCTTTTTGTTCTCCTGGGACTCAAACTGGCTGCCGTGTGATAAAGGTGTATTACGAATTTGATTCGCTGAATTCGATATCGAAAGCGCTCTAGATTTTCCCATCTAGACAGGCATATAGACCGGTGATGTTTTGCGGTAGAAAAAAAAAAAGTTGCTGACTGAACTACAAAAATATTAAGTTCTTTCTCCTAACAATATTTATTTATCAAAGTGGCAAAATGCCTGATGAGTGAAAAGAAAAAAAAAGACGAGCACAGGGAACCTGAACACTTTATAAGCATTAAAACTAGATGTAGTGCTTCTTACTTGTCTCCCTGTGTCTTTTCTGAGTCGTTTAGAAGGGATTTGAATGAAGCGAAGCTAGGTGGTTGACATTTCCGAATATTATCTCATCTGCCGTTTTGTAAATATGACGCTTCGATTACGTCTCAAGTTTCAAGTAACGTATTTAACTATTAACTCACTTCGGGGGAGACATTCTCAGGAGCTTTCAGTCTAGTCTGTGACTACAGTTGAGTGGAACAGCCTGCATGGTTTCTTGCGTGGATATTTGCGAGGAAACACGAGACGGTGAACGTCGACGGCGGCCTTTGACTACAATTTCCGCGCAAATACTTCATAATTAGTACGAGGCAATTTCAACGTCGTTTATTGGTGAGCCGACTTATACTCTGCATTCTGTCTATTTTGTGTGCTTTTTTTTCACCTTTGGCTCGGTATTCTACCTCTAAATAATAAGCGTTTGCAGAGAACATAAATATATTAGCAGCCAGAGAATACTAAAGCACCAGGTCGCGAGTCAGAAAACATCTTCCTACTTAGCCGTTAAAATCCGGTTTACTAACAAAATTTGAATTTTAGTTTAACGCAAATCGTAATAGTAAACACGGATGGCATATCTTTCTTTACAAGAGCTTAAATAAAACATGAACTTAACCGCAAGCACGGACTGATTTAAAGCAGTTGGTTTTATTTCAGCAAAGATTTCACATTTGCTTTTTCTTGCTGGGATCGTACTGAACGTGACTCCAAAACAAAATTCCACTAACCATACTGGAACTTTATTTATACCAGGCCAACTCTGAAAAAGATTTCTTTAGCGCATGTGATTAATAAAATAATCGCTTAAAGAATGACACGGTTACCTTGCTAGAGTTTATCTTGCGAGACTGACCACAAAGTTCGCGCGACGCGTTCCCTTGTATGTTTGTGCCGCAAGCGGCAGTCAAACGTAAACAAAACAGTCTGTCAAGAGTACAACAAGACAGCTTTGACGAAGCATCTACTCCCAAGTTTAGGAGCACTTCTGGTCCAGTCAAGTGTAGCCACAGATTGGACGAAAAGCCGCGTCTAAATACAACTCGAAAATGAGATGAAAAAGAGACGCCCAAGAAAACAATTCCAACTTCAGCTTAACATTAACTGCTTCATCAATCAAGGTGTGAAATTCTAAACGATTTTGTTCTATATCAAGAGATTTAAGCACCAAAATAAAACTGGCCTCGTTTTAGTTTTATCCCTTGTCTGTTTTCTCCTTTTCTCCCCCGATGGGAGTTGATAGTTCACGACGTTAGATGTAATTGGACAGTCATAATTACAAAGTGGGAAAAGACATATAATCACCTGGCAACGCGAGTTAATAGTTAACGACGTTACTAGAAACTTAAACCACCTTCACTTCATTCAAATCCCTTCTAATCGACTCAAAAAAGGAACAGGGACACAGGTAAATACCAGTACATTTAGCACGCTCATCTGGGCCGTATCCAATCAGAGAGTAGTACTTATCATTAAAAATCGCTCTCGACCAATCAAATGTCCGGATTGGTTCATTTGCATATCCAAGATGGCGAATTTAAAACTCATTAATAATTTTCCATAGCAACAGGTTGTTTTGATGGACAGGTCCCCTATCACCGGCCCAAAACACCGGAAGTGAATAAAATTGGTAAACATTTTATTGACACATTCGTATTTAATACATTTTTAAGTGTCCTGGGTGAATCGGTAAGGAAACGACATGAAAGTGTTCGGGTCTACGACGCGTTTGTCGAAGACGAGCCCGTAGCGTTTGGTACGTGTTATGACTTTGAGATGCTTGGTGGCGGGGTTTCTCCAGAAGAAATTGGGGTTGACTACATCGATGTTGCGTCGTTTGTCGAGAGGTTGAGTGATTTCGTCGATCAGGTTTTGACGCATGACGTCATAGTTGAGTTGCTGGGATCCACGTACATTGAGGGTGAACCCTCTCACTTTACAGCACACCTTGCCTTGGTGGGTCTTCTAACCGTAATTCTTAGGGCCGGGGGAAGTGAATTCGACGATGAAGCCACCGTTATCGAGTTCGTCAGTCATTTCTTCTTGGTAGTCCCTTAGAAGAATATCCGGCTGACCCGGTTTGACGGTGTAGATGACCGAGTCAGTATCAAAGTAAAGCACAAGTTAGTGAAGTTGTTCTAGGTAGTAGTACAGTTTGAGTCTGGCGTGAGAGGTGGTGAAAGCAGCCCTTGTCCTTGAGGTTGGCGTAGACGACTTCGAGCGTCTCGTCGTTGGAGAGTCTGACTTGACGTATGTCGTTAAAGGGATTGGAGACCAGAGCGAAGAGATGGAGAGCATTCTGGACGGCTTAGGGGGTGGGTTTGTGGAGATTTTCTCCAAACTTACCCCAGAAGCTGTTGAGCATGAGTTTGGCCGTCGCTTTGCGTCCAGGATTTTTTTGCATCAGAAAGGGGTCGAGTGCGATGCCTTCTTTCTGTTGGTATTGGCCAACATAGCGTACTCTGTCTTCATAGAGATTCAAGGCTGCACAATGCAGCCACGCGCACTCCTCCTCCTCCTCCTTCTTCTTTTTCTTCCTCTCCTCCTCCTCTTCCTTCCACTCCTCCTCCTTTACCTCCTCCTCCCCCTTCTCCTCCTCCTTCTCATCCTCCTCCTCATCCTCCTCTTCCTTCCACTCCTCTTCCTCCACCTCCTCTTCTTTCCACTCCTCCTCCTCCTCCTCCTCCTTCTCCCGCTACTCCTCCTCCTCCCGGTACTCCTGTTCCTCATTTTTTTCTTTATCTTTATTTTGCCTATTTTTCCACCTCCTCCTCCTGGTCTCCTCCTCCTCCTCCCACTCCTCCTGCTCATTTGACGTAAGGAGTCGGACTGACGTAAGGAGTCGGACTTCTAAACATGTCCTCTTTGTGCTGTTACTGCCAGAGACTCTTTACGCGTGCAGACAATAGAGTCCGTCACGAGAAACATAGCTGCCAAAGCAGTGGATCCGAAAAAACACGAGAAGTTTTAAAGGTCACATTTCCGACCGAAAAGAACCATGGGACTTCAAGCGGATTAGAGATGGCAGAAGTGTTTCGGTTCAAGACACCCTCCAGTATTTTGATCGTGGGCCCTTCAGGATGTGACAAGACTTGTTTTATTGAAGCGCTACTCTTGGATGACTTGGAAGAATTGTTTGTAAACCCTCTCCCAAAGATTCATTATTGCTACGGGGCATGGCAAGATGGATTCCGAGCCATGAAAGACGCTGGTGTACAATTTCACGAAAGGGATTCCTACCACCTTCCATTTGCAAAAATGGTTTCCAAAAGGTGGCATACTCGTATTAGATGATCTGATGGCAGAGGGAGGTGACGACAAAGAGTTGCTGGACTTATTCTCCAAAAATTCTCATCATCAAAATATCACCGTGCTGTACTTGTGCCAGTACATGTTTCCACCAGGAAAATACGCAAAGAGTATTTCCAGAAATGCCCACTGTGTCACAGCCTTAAAAAATCCACGAGATCAATTAGGGATGAAAAATTTATTGCTGCAAGCTTT
>CBDDTI010000549.1:0-6022 GCA_965233585.1 bacterium | reverse complement strand
CGCGGAGAACCAATCACGATCAAGAATTTTGTTATAGATACGATTAATAAAATTATTGTAATTGTAAAGAGTACTAAGAAAAAAACTGTATGACAGCTAGTGTCCAGATCACATAATGCCTATAAAATACAGATCAAAATACTCAGCAGCACTTTCTTCTTTCAGAGAAAGTGAAATAATGAAAGGTCACATCAACAGCCTTGATTCAATTTAACCTGCACTTTTTTTACATACAACTTAATGATCAACAGGCTTACTGTTTTTCTAAAATTTCATAACTTACACTACTATGTTACATGCCATCAATACTAACCCATGACATGATAAAAATTACATAAATAAATTAAAAGAACCACTTTATCATATAAAACAAGTTATGCATTCAAATGAGTTTTACTTACAAAACAAGTCCGACGAGTTTTCTGAAAAGAAAAAGAAACCAAAAAATATTCATCAACATTTGGATGGGCAACCAAAGTGAAACCTGCTGTGTAGTATGTAGCCTTCTCAAAATCAGGCGGCTGCCAGCTCAACAAGCTGCCTCCTCTGGAGGTTTGACCATCTCCTTTCAGTCAGAAAATATATCACGATAATGATCAAATTCGTAGCATGCTATTTGTCATCTGACAGAGTGCGGAAAAAAGAACAAATTATGCGACAATTTTCAGTAGGAAAATGCGTCAGTTATACGCAAATTAAACTGGATCATGCAGACAAATTTCAGCAGTTGACAAAAATTGATAAAAATGCCCTCTGAACGTACCAAGCAACAGTGAAAGAAAAAGCACTTCAAAGTTTTACCCACAATTTGATTTTGTGGATAAAGTGAAAGTGAGTGCAAATTGTGAAAATTTACAATGGTACCAGTTCGCATCATGGGTAAAGGCTTCTCAGCTACAAAAAAATGTAGATCGAAAACCGCCAATCACAGCCAACTTGCATGACCATTTGAACTGCACGGGAAACAAACAGAAAGGAACATTGCTTGTGATTGGCTCATTTTTTCTCGCTATCAGACAAGCTGTCTACAGTACCACTCAGAACTAAGTGAACCTAAAATGGGTGTACTCAACGAACCCCTAACGCGTTAAAATGGCCCACGCATTTTTGCCAACGCAAAAGTGCCATGCGTTTTTTCCAATGCGTTAGCCTTTATTATTCATAACCAAGATTCCTTTTGTGATGCTTTGTTATGGCGAACAAAGCACGACTTCAGTTCAAAACAAATGCATGATTTGTAAATCCGCGCAAAGCGAAATTCGAATCAAAACACAGCGAATTAACAAGCGCAGTGGAAAATTTGACCGTTCGCAGAACCGCTTTGTATAAACGCTACCACTGAAATAAGGCGCCTAATGATGTTCCTGCATTACACGGCACAAGCTTAAATCGTCGATTGTTGGTTACATGTTGATTATTCCGCTTACCGCAGAAAGACAAAACCGTCTTCTAGCTGTCTGGAACTAGAAGACATCTGTCTCTGCCGGTTACCTACTGAAAACGTGTAACTCTGTTCTCAAACCCATCATGGCATTCATACTCAGCGAAAATTTCACTGCATCGGATGGAAATAATGGCATACATGTATTGATACGAGTTATGCAAATTGCGACAAAATATAAACAACTGATTGAAAGCTAGATGATTTCAATTAACCCAGCACCTGATAAGTGACGAAACTGGAGAAATTTTGCCTCCTAAGAATCAAAGTTAAAGCTTATTAAATGGTGATCACTTCCATTCAGTTCAAGCAATAAAAGCAGTTTCCATAAAGTAAAGTTTGACAAAAGTTACAATTTATAAAGCGTCGTTTTGTTGATTGTGTGACGCGCGACACACAGGTCAGAAATGGTTACCTAGCACGTGATCAAAATCTGCCCCGATCAAATTTCTTTAGAAAGGGTTTTTAGCTGTACGCACGCAATCTACACACACCATAACTAAGATGTACGTGTCAGCTGATTGAATCAAAATTAGAGCGAGAAGAAAAGAGAACGATAGACCTTGTAGCACTTTAATGCAAATGCGAATGGTAAAACTCTCCCAAATTGGTTTTGGTTACTTTTCTTGTAACCCATAAAACGATCGAAAGGAAAACTATCTCCTTGTCACAAAAAACAATTATGTCCAAATAGAAGGCCGGTCGTTTTGCACGCGCGTGAATAACGTCAAGTGGGATCTAGTTGACTGTTACATTTTCATATTTTCCAACTTTGTGCGCCAATATTTCCACTCCCGGTTGGTGAATTGTTTTCAAATTTTTGATGACAACTAAGATCAATCGGATGCGTATATACACCAATTTTCAAAAAATCCCGTACGTGGAAAAAAAAATAAAAAAGCAATAGTCGAAAAGCAGGTTTTTTCTTTCATCTGCCCTACAGAATTTTTTTAAACTTACATATTTTGAAGATCATTCTTACCAACATGTAATATAAGAGTTTGAGAAGATTTCCCCGGACTGTTCTCTTAATATCACAATAGCTTTCAATTTTGGGGGTGCAATTGAATGCGTTGTATGGTTGCCATGGTAACAGGTTTCCTAGAAAAAATCTGATGTAATGATTCTATGACCTTTCATTTATTTCTGTGGTAAATTTCATACTGATATCATGAACCAAACTGTATTTGGAAAAGAATTTGTAAAACCAGTCTGGGGAAAATGAAAACTATTTCGAGCCACCTTAACCATAGCCATGGAAGAAAAATATGACGTTCATTGCACACGTCTCTCAAAGATGCGAAGGCCAATAATGTGAAGGAGATGTTTGATGCCTTGATACTCCCTTTTTTCACCGTATAGCACAAACAAAACAATTTTTCAAACAAAACAATTTTGTTCCATTTATAGTTCTTTTCATGGGACTTGGGGACACGTGCAATCTGAGAAGTGATCTTGCAAACCAAGTGTGAAGTGTTGAAATTTTACTCATGGCGAGCGATGAAAGCGACAAAATAAATACACAAGATTGGAATTGAAATATTACTACTGATACTGTTGGGTTGCTTGCAATTCTTATTTTCATCTTGAAATGTATTGTTTACGCAACATTTCGTGGCCTAATTTGGCTTCTTCACTTCAAGGGTTGCAATCGCGAAAACTTGTTGATGACACCGCCTGGACAACTCGAATTTGAAGGGTCTGTTTTGTTCCAAAGGATAGAATGTCTCATTAGCGATGGAATGAATGAAAACAAAGCGTTTATGTCACGGTTCTAGCTTTTGTGACTATCGAGGACGTAAACATTTGCCAGTCTTCTAGCGGCGGCAAAAAAGTTTGATACAACGAACACCCATCCAACTGCATCGTTTGAAAGTGCTATAATTCAAGCTACTTTTATTGACATTATTCGAAACCATAGAACATATTTTCGCGAATGAATGACTTAACGCGACATTGTTTGAATTAAACCAAATTTTTAAGCAATTGTGCCAGTGAGTCCAGATTTTTATAGTATGCTGAAGCTAAGAGAATTCGTCTACTACAAAAGCAAAACATTATTTTGCTTGGTGTTCTAAAAACAACTATCGAGTACTCTCAAAAAGTGCTTGAGAGTAATTACTTTTTGTGTTGAAATTCTGTAATACATGTAATTTTCAACTGCTGGGTATTTCCGTTTTTGAAAACACTTCCCGTCTGCGTGTCTAGACATGATAAGAAATTAAATTCCCAGAGTTGGCTTTTTAACAGCGCTGTTTCTTATATTTGCCGCTTTTTTGAAAAATAAATCATTTTATTCGTAAGTTGGGTGAATCCAAACAGTCAAAACAAAAGGTCTGCATGTAATCACCAAAATATTCAGTCAGTACGAAAGAATTAAAATGTGTCTGCTCCTTGAAAACACATCATATTCATACCGAATGTTATGTTTGGAAAAAGTTGTTAACTTCTTTTCACAACAACAAAAGAAGCGAACAATAATCAAGCTCATACATACATTTAGTGTACTAATGCGTTCAATTCAATTCGTTCGAAGTTCAAACGCAGTCTAACACAGCATTTCCGTGTGCGCGCGTTTAACCCTTTGCATTACGAATGCGCGTTCGATGTTCGCTTGGTTCTGAGCGGTACTATAGCTGTGTCTGATCGACTGATCGTGTCTTCTTGAATTGACATCGCTTTTCCATAAAATACAGTGTATCATTCATATCTATTCTACCAAAGCCGAAATCGAGAAAGAAATATTTCAGTATTTGAAAATGGTAAAATTGAAGATTTCTCATAGAAGAAAAAGCCAGCTCGTTGTTACGCGTCAAGTCATGACTAATCAATGCCGCAGTTTGGCGGTTATCTTTTGCGGTTTCATCTCGCATCTGACTGGTCGCGAAACAATAAACATTCCAGAAGTTTTCTCTGGTGTTCATGGTTTTATGGGAAAGACTGTAAAAGCTACTTTAGACCAGCAGTTGAGGTTGCTTGACTAGATGTGAAGCTCTAACTTTGTAGCATACAAAAGAGTCAGTAGAAATCAGAGTGCATTAAAGTACACTGGTACATCGTCTCACACTTAAACACCCTTTAATTTCATAGTGCCATGTACATGTACGCTACTCCAAAGAGTATTAAGCTGATGCAGGTAAATTTCTGGTAGCCTCGAGTAATCATAATAATTGATTATAATAAACAACTGAATAATTTAAAATTGAGCAGTTACCTGGGGTGGAAACTGACCCTTGAAGTTTCTTCTGTAATTTGTCCAGATTGGTTTTCCATCTTAACAGAATGAAAATTTATACTAAATTAAAGCTAGTGATTAAATGTGTTACATGAAATTCTAAGTTTGTTTGATAGTTATCAGTTCCTAATAAGATATAGCTCCTTAGTTTACATTATTTTACATCTTTGGTTCCTTAATTTACAGGCTACTGCCAGGTAACAAACTCCCGTAAATCGTTATCTCCTTCTTCCATGTGTGCTAATATCTGCCCAGGGCTAATTTCAAATTTGAGTAAACTCATATACACAGTACAGGGACGTCCGGGGGTGGGGTATATGACTTGAGATGTGAGATGACCTGAGACTAACATCCAGCAGCACTACTAAAGATGTTTTTCATTCATTTTCATTCATTGTTTTTGAGCTAACTGCATTAATTAAAGTAAAAAAGCAAAATACTCAAAACACAGAAGTCATCGAGTTAGACCTCCTCATAATTTCATCTGATGGTAACCAAATAAAACCCTTTCAACTGACAATTCCTGTAGACATTACACAAATTAAGTCATAAATAGTTGCTGACTGCACCCTACATGTACTTGTTATGTGAGAGTGATGATACTGATGAAGCAAGGAAAAGTAAACAGGGGTATATATCCAGAGAAACTTATGACTGAAAACAATAATGTTTTGTACACACATAGATGTGCTCATAAGCAGGAGCGGGGCTGCTTGTAAACAGGAATTTTAGGAATCCATAGTAGCAATAATTGAATGAGGAAAACCAGGTATGGAAAAAGGTCCTAAAGCCATACTTTATACTGCAATAAGAAATGACATATTTTGTAACTCACCTGGCCAGAAAACCTGAAAGTGTTCCATTGTCAACCTATATTCATGAATACACATTCAATCAATTAACTGACTAAGTGAGATTGCAAGATTCAGTGCAATAACATCTACAAGGTGACATACTGAATCGAGCTTGACAATTTAGTAACATAAACTGTAGTCATGTAAGCATCACAACAAATGAGTTTAGATTTCATTGTTTTGTACCAGACATTTGATTGGTTGGAATTGAAAATGTTGCAATCTGTTGTTTCAGTTCTGCCATCTGAATGGTTTTCAATGGTCTCAGTAATATTATTGCTATCAAAGCTTAAGGACGTTCGTGCCCAAAACTTCCCACATACAGATTTTTTTAAAGCTTTGACTGCAGGTAGAAAGTGTTAAGATTAGATCACAAACGTAAAAGAAATCAGGGGTCACTGAACTCGTTTTATAGATACATGTAAGACGTAGCACAGACCATAGCATTTCTAGGAATTGCAGTCACTTGAGGCGATTCTGGCCGATTTCATT
>CBDDTI010000548.1:20000-21277 GCA_965233585.1 bacterium | reverse complement strand
TCATTGGCGGCCATATACTCAGGGTCGTACTCATACTCAACGTAGGCCTCTTCGTCAACGTCATAGTGGTCATCATCATCATCATCGTATTGGTCTGCAGCTGTGTAGGCTCCACGGCGGAAAAGTCTTCCAGAGCCAGGTCGTCGATGGTCATGGGAAACTGCAGAACGATGATCTTGACCAAGAATCAAGTACACGGCTTCTTGGATCCTGAGTTTTTCCATTTTCGGTGCCTGGGTGATGATCATCTGTTTCTGTTCCTTCGTGACGTTGGACTTTTTGAGCAACAGCCATCCTTGGACTTCGTCAGGGATTTGAATTCCATGTTCTTGAACTTTTCGAAGCTTCTCGTCATGCTCAGTGACGTATGACAGCAGCGTCTCACCTGGTTTCCCGGAGAGGTGAGAAAAGTATGCATCAAAATCCTGTGGAAGTCGAACCCTGCTGTCAGACCTGAAAGCATTGTCAAGCAGTTTCATCAAATCATCAAAAGTTCCTTCTTTGTCGATCTTGTCCAAATCAAAACCTTCTACAAGTTTCCATGCTGTGCCCTGCAACAATCCAATGATGTTCAGGATGCTCTCTTCAGTGTGTTTCTGCAACTTCATTTTGAGATGGTAGATTCCTATTCGTTTTCTCCATTCTTGATACGAACTAGGCTGACCATCAAAAACAGGGATGTATGAGTCCTTCAAACTGGTCCCATCATGGGATGCAGGCTGAGAGGCTTGAGCTTGGGACGCAGCAGCTTTCGGTGCGGCTTGTGGTGGCATCTTTGATGTCAGTGATCGTCGGACCTTCAGTCGCAATGATCAAGCCGGAAAGCTAGAGCAGGAAGTTGAGGTGTAAATGAAGATGGAGTTAAAGTCAAAGGGGATGTTGTCAATGAAGTGGAAGTAGCGCAGCGGATTGGAGCCAGAACCCAATGGCCCTGGCTCCGCTACCAATGTTGATTGGTAGGGAGCCAACCAAAGTTCAAGGCACTCGAAGTCCTTGTCCAGCAAATCGCGAAAGGCAAGCAAGGCCTTTTCCTCGAAGACGTAGCCAGTTGGGTAGCTACAAGATGCCCACCCATTCTTGAATGGAAAAAGGGCAATGGAAATGAAATCTGCCAAGGTCTATGACCAAATGAAACTGTTCTCTCTCAACATGTGATACTACAATGCGTTGCATGGAGTGCAATCGACAATAATATATTGCAATCTATATGCTTCATTCTATACTTTATATTTCTCGCTCTTCACTTTATACTCCACACTACACATTCCCCACTGCAC
>CBDDTI010000548.1:0-15000 GCA_965233585.1 bacterium | reverse complement strand
CCACGAAACGCAACCCTTTCACACGAAATGGACGCTGGACGTCAAAAACTGAGGTAAAATTGCGATTTTGAGGTGTCAATCGTAGCCCTTACAGGCGACATGGATGTTGGACGTCAAAAACTGAGGTAAAATTACGATTTTAGTTAGTCTATCGTAAACCTTTCGCACGAAATGGACGTTGGACATCAAAAACTGACGTAAAATGGCGATTTTGAGGTGTCAATCGTAGCCCTTACACGCGACATGGACGTTGGACGTCAAAAACTGAGGTAAAATTGCGTGTTTTTTTGTCCATCGCAACCTTTTCGCACGAAATGGACGTTGGACGTCAAAAACAGGTAAAATTGCGATTTTGAGATGTCAATCGCAACCTTTACACGCGAAGTGAGGTTCGATCGCCAAAAACTGAGGTAAAATTGCGATTTCACGGGTCCGGTCTCTGTATGTGAAAGTGTTTGTATGTAATAGCTTCTGTGTGTGAAAGCTTCTGTGTGTAAAAGCGTCTGCGTGTAAAAGCCTCTGTGTGTGAAAGTGTTTGTGTGTAAAAGCGTCTGTGTGTGAAAATGTCTGCGTGTAAAAGCGTCTGTGTGTAAAAGTGTCTGTGTGTAAAAGAGTCTGTGTGTAAAAGTGTCCGTGTGTAAAAGCGTCTGTGTGTAAAAGCAGCTGTGTGTAAAAGCTTCTGTGTGTAAGTGCCTCTGTGTGTAAAAGCGTCTGTGTGTAAAAGCGTTTGTGTGTAAAAGCGTCTGTGTGTAAAAATGTCTGCGTGTAAAAGCGTCTGTGTGTAAAAGTGTCTGTGTGATAAGCGTCTGTGTGTAAAAGGGTCTGTGTGTAAAAGCATCTGTGTGTAAAAGCATCTGTGTGTAAAAGCTTCTGTGTGTAAGTGCCTCTGTGTGTAAAAGCGTCTGTGTGTAAAAGCGTTTGTGTGTAAAAGCGTCTGTGTGTAAAAGCAGCTGTGTGTAAAAGCGTCTGTGTGTAAAGGAGTCTGTGCGTAAAAGCTCCTGTGTGTAAAAGCGTCTGTGTGCAAAAGCGTCTGTGTGTAAGAGTCCCGTGGGATTAAAGTATGGAGTTTTTGCAACCACGTTCTCTGTGCGAGCGGTCTTCAACTAGATGTTGAAGCGAATCGGTTGGTCGGAGCCTCAAGTGGATGCAGAATTGCATTTAAAGCAATGCTGTCGACATCTTTCTTCTGTGGATATGGTCCTGCATTCATCTTTGGAGATTGTGTTTTCTGATTGTTCCAATTCAAGCATGGAGTTTTACCCCTTTCTCTGTGCGAGCGGCATTCAACTGGATCTTCTACAAAAGAATAATCGTTTGGTCGGAGCCCCAAGTGAATGCAGAGATGCATTGAAAGCAATACTCGCGACATCTTCTGTGGATCTGGTCTTGCCATCATGATATTGAACTTTTTATTGTGGAATCATTCACAGCATTGTTGTACTGAGTTTTAGATTTTGGATACCATGGTACTGAGCCTTTGTTTGTGCACTTTTGTTAAAATGCTGCTTACATTTTCACTGTAAAGTCGTGCGACTAAGGTCATCCACGGCATCATGGTACCGAGCTTATTTCATAAATTGTGTGAGAGTTCCCATATGAAAATGAGTAAACATGCGAGATCCTCGGCATCATGGTATCGAGCTGTTTTTTGGGTAATTTGTCTTGATATTCGTATACAAAATCAGAACAGACTCGTGTAACATAGACCCGGGCAAGCCGGCGGCGGAAGTTTCCCAAAAATAAATGACCTATAGTTCAAAGACAACCTGTCCCGACCGTGTCCTTCCCTCGACACTCCACACCTCACACTGCACACTGCACTCTTCGCACTCCAAACTTTAAACTTCACACTCCACACTTCACACTTCACACGCCACACTTCTCACTTCTCACTGCTTCCTTCACACTCCAAGCCTCACACTTCACACTTCACACTGCACTCTTTACGCCCCACACTTCGCACTGCTCTAAACCTACGTGCAACCAAAAAAACACTAGTGCCAAAATGGAGAAAATTTGCTAACAAATCCATTTCCCAGCCTTCATGCAGACTCCAAGACGATTTACGAGATCCAGCTGCAAAAGACAATAGTATTACGAATGCAGCCACAGCACGAAGCAACCTTGACGCAGCCATTACAATGCGATCTGCAGAGACTGAGTTGCAAAACACAATAGAACTACGCGCAACGGCGTCGGAAATTGTAGCTCCAAAACCGGATGATCTCGACGCCAGAGCGAAAAAAAGACGATTTTGAAGCAATTTTTTAAAAGGATTTTTAGAAGGAAAATCACTAGCGCCAAAATGGAGAAAATCTGCTGACAAATCACTGTGGCAGCCTTCATGCAGCCACTCCAATACGATTTACGAAGTCCAGCTGCAAAAGACAATAGTATTACCAATGCAGCCACAGCACGAAGCAACCTTGACGCAGCCATTACAATGCGATCTGCAGAGACTGAGTTGCAAAACACAATAGAACTACGCGCAACGGCGTCGGAAATTGTAGCTCCAAAACCGGATGGATCTCGACGCCAGAGCGAAAAAAAGACGATTTTGAAGCACTTTTGAAAAGGATTTTTAGAAGGAAAATCACCAGCGCCAAAATGGAGAAAATCTGCTGACAAATCACTGTGGCAGCCTTCATGCAGCCACTCCAATACGATTTACGAAGTCCAGCTGCAAAAGACAATAGTATTACCAATGCAGCCACAGCACGAAGCAACCTTGACGCAGCCATTACAATGCGATCTGCAGAGATTGAGTTGCAAAACACAATAGAACTACGCGCAACGGCGTCGGAAATTGTAGCTCCAAAACCGGATGGATCTCGACGCCAGAGCGAAAAAAAGACGATTTTGAAGCACTTTTGAAAAGGATTTTTAGAAGGAAAATCACCAGCGCCAAAATGGAGAAAATCTGCTGACAAATCACTGTGGCAGCCTTCATGCAGCCACTCCAATACGATTTACGAAGTCCAGCTGCAAAAGACAATAGTATTACCAATGCAGCCACAGCACGAAGCAACCTTGACGCAGCCATTTACACTGCGGGAACGATCCTACAGTTGCAAAGCACAATGGAATTCCATCGGCAACTCATCCACCAGCAACACTTGCAATCCCATTTACATTGCGGGAACGATCCTAGAGTTGCAAATCACAATGGAATTCCATCGGCAACTCATCCACCAGCACCACTTGCAATCCCATTTACATTGCGGGAACGATCCTACAGTTGCAAATCACAATGGAAATCTGTCGACCGCACATGCACGAAACACAGTTGAAACCCCATTTACAATGCGGAACCGATCCGAAAATGATCCGCCCATGATCCGAACATGATCCGACCACACACGAGACCGTCTCGCACCCGTCGCACCGCAGGTAGATCATCGAGGTTCGGAGACGGACTTTGTATGGAAAAACATAGGGTTTCGTGCATCTCCTATCTCTCAAAAACGCATTTCGTGCGAGACTTCCTTCAAAACTCCATCGGCAACTCCTCCACCAGCACCACTTGCAATGCCATTCTAATTCTAACTCTTTCTTTGACTAACTCTTTCCCTGACATTCTAAAAGTTACAATTAACTCTGTCCCTAACTAACTCTTTCCCTCACTTATAACTCTTCCTTTAACTCTTTCCTGACAGTCTAACTCTTTCTTTGACTAAATCTTTCCCTGATGAACTCTTTCCCTAACTAACTCTTTCCCTCACTAACTCTTTCTTTGACTAATTCTTTCCCTGATGAACTCTTTCCCTAACTAACTCTTTCCCTCACTAACTCTTTCTTTGACTAACTCTTTCCATGATGAACTCTTTCCCTAACTAACCTTTCCCTGACTAACTCTGTCTTTGACTAACTCTTTCCCTGATGAACTCTTTCCCTAACTAACCTTTCCCTGACTAACTCTTTCTTTGACTAACTCTTTCCCTGACATTCTAAAAGTCCGTAACACGGAAGTTTCTCCCCCTAAACTTCCTTTGATCAATATTGCAGGAGCTATTTTGTGTCTGTATGGCAGGTTTTGTCACGCATGCCGTGGAGGAGCGCTGGGAATGGCAGTGGTTCTACAGCATCATGGCACCGAGTTTCGGCTTGCAACTCAGTGTCCCACTTGGAAGTAAGTCATGCAGAGGGCAATCGTGGTCATTAAACCTGGTAATCAGCTGGACCTTAGCACGCCTGTGGTTGAAGGCATCGTTGCGTGCTGTACCTGTAGATTGAAACAATGACTTGTAGTTGTGCACCTGTACTTCGTTGCCACGGGAGGTAGTTTTGTCCTTGCATTGCGCTTGCATTGTTGTTGTTCGCATGGCTCAGAATGTACGCTCAAATCTGTTAAATGGCTTGCATCGTGTTCAAGCTTGTATGAAAAGAGCCTTTTGCATAGTTTCATACTTCCAACTTTGTATTTCTGTAGGGACCGTCTGTCACAGTTGCCACCATGACCACCAGCGCTCGCGAGTGGAGAGCGGCGCGAGAGGAAGATATCAGGAGGGCTTACGCCGACAAAGAATGTTGGAATGACCTGGACCGCATTACCTGTCAGCACCCTTAAAATTTCAATGCCATAGAACAGTGGCCGTTGGACGCTGCCATGATCTGCAAACCTACGGATCGAGCATCGGTGTTGCTTGGAAGCATCAAAGCGGCGTGTAGCTTGGAAGACATTTTCAAGACTCTGTCGGTGAAGGTCACCGTGGTGGTGACCATGTGCGCAAATGAAATGGAGATTCGAGGCGCCCCGAAGGATTGGGCGCGGTATTTCCCGCAAGAAAAAGTCTTTCACATCAAGTGTCACTTGGAGGACACGACATTGAAGCCGCCGCACCGTTGGGAGGAACGAATCCCTGACTTGGTAGCTCTTTTTGGAACAGTGGAAAATTGTTTGTGGCCAACTCTGGAAACAATCCATGCTGGCAGTGACCAGGGGCGAATCCATGCACGTGCTCTTCCATTGCTTTGGAGGCATCGATCGAAGCGCTGGGGCTTTATGATGTGCTTGGCTCGTCGTGGGTTACAACTACTCTGCAGAGGATGCCGTCCAGTTGCTGCTTGGGAAAAGACCTTCCTTGCGCCCTTGGCACAATCGCCCCTATGTCTTAATTGGAGGCTTTGTGGAAGCTGGAAGGTTTGCGTACCGAGTGGCACATGGAACTGAGTGCGGCGGGCGGAAATTAATTTGCACCACTATTCGTCTGGAGAAACTGTTCGTGGCGAACCTGCAAAATCAGTAGCCAACTGCTGCCTGTTTGTACAGTTGAAAAGTGTTGATCTACATGTTTTTGTGTGATCTAACTCGATGACAGACGATCTCATCTTGGTACGAGTGAACAACTATATGCATGATCGTGCAATCTGAAATTTCCGAGGTGGCTCTTGCGCCAGTTTGGTGCCGGCCTGAGTTTTTGATGGATGTTTTTGGTCTTGGAGTAAATCAAATTACTGGAATGTGTCCAGCGCTGTGCTGTGCACTAAGGTTGGCACTTCTGAGCCACGACGTTTCACTGCGATTTCAAAGCATCATTTCCTGTTGGTATGTGTTGTAAAAGCGTCGGCCTGTAAAAGCGCCTGCGTGTAACGGGTTTTGTGTGTAAAGAGTCTGTGTGTACAAGAGTCTGTGTGTAAAAGCTTCTGTGTGGAAAAGCGTCTTGGTGTAAAAGCTTCTGCGTGTAAATGTGTCTGTGTGTAAAAGGGTCTGTGTGTAAAAACGTCTCTGTGTAAAAGTGTCTGTGTGTAAAAGCTTCTGTGTGTAAAAGCCTTTATGTGTAAAAGCGTCTGTGTGTAAAAGTGTCTGTGTGTAAAAGAGTCTGTGTGTAAAAGTGTCCGTGTGTAAAAGCGTCTGTGTGTAAAAGCAGCTGTGTGTAAAAGCGTCTGTGTGTAAAGGAGTCTGTGTGCAAAAGCTCCTGTGTGTAAAAGCGTCTGTGTGTAAAAGCTTCTGTGTGTAAAAGCGTCTCTGTATAAAAGCGTCTCGTTTCTGGACATCCACGGAATGATGGTACCGAGCTTTTTCGGCAATGTGCGTGGGAATTACCACAGTAAAATGAGATAACACATGTCATTCGTAGCATCATGGTACTGAGCCTCCTGTGCACTTTTGTTGCTCACATTATATTTCTTCATGTGTTCTTTCTATCTCCCTTTGTTTCTCTCTCTCTCCCCTCTTTCTCTCTCTCCCTCTCCCTCTCCCTCCCTCCCCCCTCTCCCTCTCCCTCTCCCTCTCCCTCTCCCTCTCCCTCTCGCGCTCGCTCTCGCTCTCCCTCTCCCTCTCCCTCTCCCTCTCCCTCTCGCTCTCGCTCTCGCTCTCCCTCTCCCTCTCCCTTTCTCTCTCTCTCCTCTTCTTAATCAATCTTACTTTTCACACCTTATCCCTCCATAGCTCATATAAAATTCACCAACCATTCACCGACTATTTTTACGACTACCATACTCAGAACTGCTTGAAAAACATCTTGTTCGCTCTCGGGCCAACTGTCGTCGAGTTTTTTTTCAACATCTAAATTTTAATATATATATATATAGGGTGCTTATTACGCAAAATGACTTCCGACCCATTATTCAATAAATTGGAATCTTATAAAGGACCGCCTTTGTTACGCAAAACGTTATGAGAACGTGCTTGGAGGCCTTCGAAAAGGAGCAATTTTGCAACTTCCCCCATAGATACGGCGAGACGGGAAAATCAGAGATGCGATATGAAACACATGGAAGTATTAAAACGAGCATTTCGTGCGAGAGAAATTTCCATTAATTTTGGTATTTTGTTGCTTTAAAACCAATATGTTTCTACATTTTTTTTTGGAATTCGAAAACTTGCTACCTTAAAATTGATATTTCGTACGAAGTTTCCGTTAAATTTCATTATATCTCATAAAGTGCCGTATTTACCACGGAATTTGCACCTTGTCGCCACTTGATGCAACCCTGACAATGCGATTCGCCTAAAACATGCAAGACGACACGTCTAAAAGACTGCGCCTACCACGCAAAATGACGACGATCCCCTGACAATGCGATTCACACAAAATACGTAGAACGACACGTCTAGAGTCTAAAGCACTGCGCCTCCCACGCAACTGACGACGACTACGTCTAAAGTATTGGGCTTGCCACGAAAACTGGAACTTATCGTCTGAAAATGTCGTCAAGAATTCGCCTGCTATAAAAAAACGATTTTCGACGCGTTACGAAATATGTCTGAACGTCACGAAGTGCCACGCATGCTGCGCGAAACGAAGCAACGCGACATTTGAAGCCTCCAAAAATGGCCCCTTCTGCAGAATTTCCTATAGGCACGGCATACAGGGATTGCGCGAACGGCTGCGGACGGTTAGGCAGCGTCGAGCGAAGATTCCCTCCGCCCCTAGACCCCCAGAGTGAAATGGGAACCTTGCTACGCACTCGGGAGAAAATGTATTCTTCTATACGCGCAGATTACCCGTCGTCTAATTTAATTTTTGTTTTTTTTGCTTGGATTTTTTTTGGAAAAAGGATTCCGGGAAAATTAAAAATTATATAATTTGAGAAAAATAATTTCTAGATATTAAATATTGATTGGAAAAACATCATAGCAATGACGTTCGGTTTTAAAAATGGTAAATAAAAGCGGAAGGATGGATCTGTTAATTTTTTATAACTCTTGCTAAAACGGTATGGAACTATAATACTTAAAATTCCAACATTACTATTAAAAATGCTGCCAGGAAAACTAAATCATAGAATTATCAGCAAAAAAAACCAGGAGGATCAAACATATAATTGTTAATATATGATTAAAAAATTTTCCTCGGAATAAACCCTATAGAATACAGAACCTGGGCATGCGATTCTATAGTGGGCAAGTTGGTAGGCAAGGTTTTACTATAGAATGGTACCTGGTTTGTGTCCAGCCGGTTTGGGAAAAAATCCAAAAGCGACACCAAACTTAAGGCCTTACAAACCCAGTTTTCTATTTTATAGGGCGTTTTTCCCCACATTGGCGTGTTGGGTTTTTGTTTTTAGTTCTGTCTCCGCGCCTCTTCCTCCTCCTCCTCCTGTCCTCCTCCCGTCTTCCTCCCCGTCCTCCTCCTCACTCACTCACTCACTCATTCTCTCTCTCTCCCCCACCCACTCACTCACTCACTCAATGTGCACTGCCAAGGGGTCGGATGTACGCCCTGGCGTCCCTCCAGTGTCCCTCCGGTGTAGCTGAAGCTGCAGAGAAAACGAGGTTTCTGAAGGTTTCGACCGCTTTCACTCTGATAGAAAGGTAAATTGGCGAGGAACCCTGGGACAGCCGGATCGGCGGGACTTTGTGAAAAGGTGCACAACGGTAAGGCCAACTGTTGCACTTTACTTAGACGAATTACCAGATTAAAATGTGTGAATTCGGTATTCAAGTCAGTCGACACTCACCCCAAACAGGGTTGCCTCAAATGGCCCTATGGCACCATGTCGGAGTCACCATAGGAATCACACTAAATAAGAATGGATCATTGTATTGATCCGGCAGGAACTGAATCCTGCAACATGCAAATTAGATGAGAAACAAATTAATCTACGACGCAAAAAATGATGCAGGTACAAGTGGTTGATCAGACCACTCATCCACCGAAATGCCATAGCTTCGTTGGACTGGATAGGCAAATCGGCTCCAGTCCCCCTGCATTATTTGAAAAAGGGAGAAGAGGGAAGAAAAAAGAAGGAAGTTTTACATCTATCCAGATGTTACACACACACAGAGCCACACGTACCATTGCTGCAGCGGTTTAATTATTTCGGTCGGAGCCTCGGCGATTGGCTTTGAGTTACTCCCATTTCTGCGTTAACCAGCAGTTGTCTCTCTCCATTGCGTATGCGGTTTACAGGATGAGGCAGGGTCCTTGTGTGTCTGTGAATATTGCATTGACTGGATTCTTACTGTTGGACAGATTCTTTTCACCGGTTGTCTTCTTTTGACATCACCAACACAGACACATGTACCATTGCTGCAGCCGTGTAACTATTTCGGTCAGAGCCTCGGCAATTGGCTTTGAGTTATTGAATTTCTGCGTTAACCAGCAGTTGTCTCTCTCCATTGCGTTTGCGGTTTACAGGATGAGGCAGAGTCCGTGTGTGCGCCTATTGCATTGACTTGATTCTTGCAGTTGTACAGTTTCTTTTCACCGGGTGTCTTGTCTGGACATCGCAAACACAGGCACATGTACCATTGCTGCAGCCGTTTAACTATTTCGGTTGGAGCTTCGACAATTGGCTTTGAGTTACTGAACGCAGAGTCTGTCACGTGTGGGGTTTTTGTTTTTAGTTCTGTCTCCGCGCCTCTTCTTCCTCCTCCTCCTCCCGTCCTCCTCCCGTCCTCCTCCCCGTCCTCACTCACTCACTCACTCTCACTCACTCACTCACTCATTCACTCACTCACTCACTCACCCACTCTCTCTCACTCACTCACTCACTCACTCACTACTGACTCACTCTCACTCTCACTCACTCAATGTGCACTGCCAAGGGGTCGGATGTACGCCCTGGCGTCTTTCCGGTGTCCCTCCGGTGTCCCTCCGGTGTCCCTTGGTCTCCGCCACTTTTGCGTGGCAGGCGTGGGACAATGTGCACTGCCAAGGGGTCGGATGTACGCTCTGGCGTGTCCCTCCGGTGTCCCTCCGGTGTCCCTCCGTCTCCGTCGCTCTCTGAGGTATGTTTCTGAGTTTTGTGGCGCCTGACATCCAACATCTGACATGAACATGGGTATCAAAGTCACATCTGAACCTGAATCCAAGATGATGTCAACATGCCTGCAAGCTGAAACTGCACGTACATTGCAAGATATCTGAAAATCACTGCAACAGTCCACAGTTTTCGAAAGGCTCCACAACTGAAAATCTTTTGAACGTTTGTAAGGCTTCTGCAAGTCTCCAAAACGTTTGAACCTGTTGCATGCACCTTCACAGTTCACAACATCATACAAGTGGAAAGCAAATTGGTCTGCAACCCTCTGATGATAGTGCTCGAAGTCGTCAAGCTTGGACAACGTATGCAACTTGTATTTAACTGCATCACCCATGCTGTGCTCTCCACCGCTGAAAAATTCATCAACACCGCCGCAAATTTCATGAAAATCAAGTGCAAAATCATCTGAAAAACATGAAACTGGTCGTGGAGTTGTTGAACCCTTCAGGGCGGGCACATTGTCTGGGGAAAAATAAAAGAACAACATCAATAACTAATATCCGTCCCAACAAGAACAACAACAAAAACAAAAAATATTAAAAAGATATCCCAGCAAGAGACCTCAGACAGTTTGGGGAAGTGGGAAAGTAATGTACAACAATGTTGTTGATGATGATGATGATCATGATCATGATGATGATGATGAGCATGATGCCAATAATAATGTTCCGGATTATGGTGTTGAGGATTTGCGGGAGGATGATGAGGGGCAGAACGATGAGGTTGAGGATGATGATGTTGAGGACGATGATTTTGAGGAGGATAAGGATGAAGATGAGGATGATAAAGCAGAAGATGACATGGAAATTGATAAGGTGGATGATGATGATGATGCTGAGAAGGAGGTGGATGATGATGGTGAGGATGATAATTTGGAGGATGATGATGAAAAGGATGATATCAATGATAATGTTAATGTTGCGGAAGATGAGGTGGAGGTTGAGGATAATGAGAAGTAGGAGGAGGAAGATGATATTGAGAAGGAGGACGATGGTGATGAGGATGAGAATTTTGAGGAAGGCGATGAAAGGATGATAATATTTGATGTTACGGAAGATGAGGTATTTTGAGGATGATGAGGTTTAGGGGGAGGAAGAGAATAAGATTAAGAATTATATTTGAAATCGGAGGAAGACGGTGATGAGAATAGTAATATTGATATATATTGTTTATATGGAATTTTGGAATTGAAAAATATTTAATTAATTAATATAATTTAATGTATGCGAATATTTTTTGAAATTTTTAAAAACATAAGCACTATAATTTATAAAATGCTTTTTTGGGAAAATGATGTAAATTATAATGATGATATGAAATATTTAATATTGGGACATTTATATTATGATATAAATATTATAAATTGCAGAAATGAATTGGGTATTTTTTGACATTACGAAATAAATTAGAATAAATTTATTTTGAAAAAAATATATATATATATATACGCTTAGGCCGGCTGGTTCGCCGTCGCTTGACATGCATTTATTTTGCGTTTGGGTGGGAGGTCGGGTGACAGAGAGGTTTGGAGAGGGAATCAGGTGGGGGAGGGCGTAATGACGTCTTGTCGCGCGCGTTTTGTTGCTTGTAAACATGACGTGATTGCTTTGTGTTAGGGTGGAAATGCTACGTTATCGCTTGATTTTAGGGTGGAAATCTTACGTTATCGTTTTGTTTTTAGGATGGAAATTTTACGTTATTGTATTGTTTTCAGGGTGGAAATGCTTTGTTATTATTTTGTATTTAGGGTCGAAATGCTACATTATTGTTTTGTGTTTAGGGAGGAAATGCCACGTTATCGCTTTGTGTTCAGGATGGAAATGCTACGTTATCGTTTTGTTTTTAGGGCGGAAATGTTACGTTATTGGTTTGTTTTTAGGATGGAAAGTTTTTAGGTTGGAAATGCTATGTTATAGCTTTCTTGTCAGGGTGGAAATGCTACGTTATCGCTTTGTATGCAGGGTCGAAATGCTACGTTATCGTTTTGTGTTCAGGGTGGAAATGCTACGTTATCGCTTTGTGTTCAGGGTGGAAATGTTACGTTATTATTTTGTTTTTAGGGTGGAAATCTTACGTTATCGCTTTGTTTTGAGGTTGGAAATGCTATGTTATAGCTTTCTTTTCAGGGTGGAAATGCTACGCTATCGCTTTGTGTTCAGGGTGGAAATGTTATGTTATCGCTTTGCGTTCGGGCTGGAAATGCTATGTTATCGTTTTGTTTTCAGGGCGGAAATGTTGCGTTATCGGTTTGTTTTCAGGATGGAAATGCTACGTTGCCGCTTTGTATTCAGGGTGGAAATTTACGTTATCATTTTCTTTTCAGGGTGGAAATGCTACGCTATCGCTTTGTTTTCCGGTTGGAAATGCTATGTTATAGCTTTCTTTTCAGGGTGGAAATGCTACTACGTTTTCGCTTTGTGTTCAGGGTGGAAATGTTACGTTATCGTTTTGTTTTCAGGGTGGAAATGTTACGTTATCGTTTTGTTTTCAGGGTGGAAATTTTACGTTATCGTTTTATTTTCAGGATGGAAATGTTACGTTATTATTTTGTAATGACGGTGGATATACATTATCGCTTTGTTTTCAGGGTGGAAATGCTACGTTATCGTATTGTTTTCAGGGTGGAAATGCTACGTTATCGAAAGAAAGGCAAAGCTGCCAATGCACAGGTCTTGGCAGCAGCGGCGCTTCCCCGCCAGGCAGGGCTGAAAACAGTTCTGATGGCGATCAAAGAATATCGGCAGGTCTGCCTTGGCTGCCCTGAGAAAAATGCCTTTCCAGCCGACGGCGAACCAGGCGGCCTGATCGTATAATGGAAAAAAATAATTGAATATATTTAAGAAATTTAATGAATAAAAAATAATTGTTGTTTTTTAATGAAGGAAAATTATATTATTATTAAATATAATAATATAAAAAAGATTAATAATAATAGCTATTTTAATTTGAAAAAATCATATATATATATATAAAAATATGTAATTTCTGAAAATATATTTTCAAAGATATTAATAATATTAAATTAGTTTATATTATTTCCAATTTTAATAATAAGAGTTGAAAATAAAAATATTAAAGCTAATGAAAGAATCGGATGAATAATCAGATTCTAATGAATCTAGAAACATTCACATAATATAAATAATCATAATTTAATTCTAATAAAAACTAAGTTTAAAATATATTATTATTTCCATTATTTGAAATAAGAAGAAGAATATTCAGGTTTATCGCATAATTTTTGAGTGGTGATTTTTTAAAAAATATTGTTATTATTTTTTAAATACCGAATATTAAGAAATATATGAAATTTTTAAAATTAGATAGATTTTAAAATAGAAATAATAAGTATGTTTTTTAGTTATTATATTTGATGATTTTGTTGAGAAATTTTAAGATTTTTATGGAGGTAAAGAATTGTTTTATGAAGGAATAATTTCTGGAGAAAAAAATTAATATACATATATTAAAAATATTAAATTATATAATAAAAATAAATAAAAAATAAATTATATTCAATATATATATATATATACCGGTATCATTTTTTCATGATTTCTCCAATTTTCAGAAAAATCAAAATTACATATATATATTTATTTATTTATTTTTAAATTATTAATTAAAATTAATTATTTTATTATTTATTTATTCGTGATTTTAAAATAATTCATTTTTGAATTATGGTGAAGAAAAAAAGATAAAATATAATATTTGATATAAAAAAAATAATAATAATTTTCTATTTGATTTTTTTTAATATCGGGATAAAATAATTAAACATATATATTTTATTATTCATTATATTTTTTTGATATAGAAATAAATTATTTAAAATTATTTCTTAAATTAGAATAAATGAAAAAAAGAAATATATTCAAAATATTTGTGGACATATCGAAGAATTGAAATTTTTCAAAATAATGAAATATCGATTTTCAAATTTAATATAAAAAATTGATATATAAATTTTTGATTTGAATCAAAAGAAATAATTCATTATTTTTCTTGAAAGTGTGTTTATAAATAATTTCAAAATAAAAAACGATTCCATTTCAAATTATTCAAAAAATCAAGAATAATTTTAAGAATATTTTCAGATATTAAAATCAAATTTGATTTTTTTTATATTTCGAATTTATTGGGAAAGAAGAATATTCCTTTTTTTTATATTGAAATTGATTCTTTCTCTTATATAAAAATGATTTTTTTTTCTTATTTGATTTTATTCCAAAATATATTCTTTTTTAATTAAAGAAATATCAAAAATAATTTTTTATATAATCTGTAATTGATTTTCAATATAATATTTGTTTTTTTCAATTATATATTTAAAAATTAAAATGAAGCAATTTTTTCATGATATATATAGAATATTGATTGGATCAAATTTAGAATAATTTGAAGATATAATCTATATATATATTTATTATATTTTAATATGTCAAATTTTCCTAAAATCAATTATATTTATCTAGATATATTTGTCAATTGATATGACAAATAGATATTGTTTCTATTTGTTGGAAAGGTTTTGTTATAAAAATAAATGTATTTTTTTGATTTTGAAAAAAGAATAAAAAATATTTATTTTTTGAAAATTTTCAATTTTGATAAATATGATTTTTGATTTTTTTTCTGAAAATAATATTGGTTAAAAATATTTTGTATATAAATATATTAAATAGATTTTTCAAAAAATAATAAAATTGAAAAATGAAGAAATAAAAAATATTAAATAAATAAAGAAATGAATTTAGATATTCTAAATTTATATATGTTTTCTATTCAATTTGATATTGAGAAAAAATATATATATAAATAATAATTTATATAAAATTTGAAAAACAAAAAGAATAAATATATAATATATTAATTGGTTTTTTGATTGGTTATGTCTATCTAAAGTAAAATATTTTTATTTTTATATTCCGGGAAATATATTTGATATTGAATAATTTTTCAAGAAGAAAAATTCTATGAAAAATGATTTGATATAAATATGTATGATCAAGATTAATATTGAAATATATTGAATCGGATTTTTTATATCTATTTATAAATATTGGTTTTTAATTTAAAAAAATATTTCAATTTTATTGAATTTATGTTGAATATAATCAAAATATGAAAAAAAAAATTGTTGTTTTTGTTTCTAATATCAGATTATTTTTGAAAGAATTTCAAAATTGAATTTTATTTTTTTCATCAAATTAATAGAATTTTCAATAATTATTGTTTCTTTTCAAATTTGATCTTTATTGAAAGAAATAGGGTTTTAGGGTTTAG
>CBDDTI010000547.1:22500-23875 GCA_965233585.1 bacterium | reverse complement strand
GTACTGTTCCTGGTGTTGGGCACTCAGTGTATCTCCACGGAAATGGGCCCAAGGCTGTAGAACCAGATATTTGAGAGAATGCTTAGAGCTGCAGATGGATGTACTACCAGTAGTACCGCACAAGGCGGTGGCGGAAGTTTCAAAAATAGGAAACCTGTAGGAGAAGGTTGGTTGTTGTGAATCAGGGATGGCAGATCGAAGCCACTGATGGACCGAAAGGTGCTTGAGGTCTCCTCTCTTTCTCTCTCTTTCTCTGACTATCTACCCACCTACCTACCTACCTATCTATCTATCTATGTATCTATCTATCTATCGATCTATCTCTCTCTCTCTCTCTTTCTCTCTCTCTCTCTCTATCTCTCCCTCCCTCTCTCTCTCTCTCTATCTCTCTCTCTCTCTTTTATCTAATGACCTATCTACCTATCTATCTATCTATCTGTCTGTCTATCTCTCCGTCTATCTATCGATCAAACTGTCTCTCTATCTATTGGACTATCTGTTTATCTGTCTATCTATCTGTCTATGTATTTATCTATCTATTTATCTATCTATCTTGGTATCTAACTATCTGTCTATGTGTCTATGTATCTATCTATCTATCTATCTCTCTATCTCTGTGTCTATCTATCTATCTATCTACCTATCTATCTCTCTCTCTCTCTCGCTATCTCTCTGTCTGTCTGTCTGTCTGTCTATCTATCTGCCTATCTATCTATCTATCTAGCTATCTATCTATCTATCGATCTATCTATCTGCAAGATCAAAACGAAGAAATTCTGCGAGACTTCCTTAATGTTTGAACATAACAACGTCCAAAACGAAACAATTCTGCGAGACGTCTTCCTTTTTTGAACTTGACAACATCCGAAACGAAGCAAGTTTGCAAGACTTCTTCATGTTTCGAAGTTGAAGACATCAAAAACGAAAGAATTCTGCGAGACTTCCTTCAAAAATGGAAAGTTGAGTGCAGAGCTGACAGCCTCGTACCAATGCGCTTTGCGATTTTTCCAGTCCACCTGTCTAAAGTACTGCGCCTGCCACGGAAAATTGATGCCAGGTCATACGAAGTGCTGCACCTGTCACGCAAAATCATCTTAGCAAACCTGCACATCTGATATTCCAAAAAGCAACCCCTCTCAGGAAATCAGCGCCCTGACCTCCTAACATCTCTCATGAACATGTCGTTTGTACTGCGCCTGCCATGGAAAATGCATCTTTGCAGATCCTCTTCAAATGCCCCATGCCTGCCATCGTTTTTGGAAATGCTGCAAAACCCTCACGTTTTGCTCACTTTTGAAGAGGTGCACAATCCCTTGTGCCTGCCACGCGAAACGACATCTGAACCTCCAAAAGTGGTCCGAACCCGTAGTGCTTT
>CBDDTI010000547.1:0-17500 GCA_965233585.1 bacterium | reverse complement strand
GATGCTTCTTCAGAGCGCATGGCCCTGTCGTGTTGGAAAAATTGTTCAAAGTTTTTTGACCCAATCTTCGCTTAGTCCAGGACAGCATTGTGGATTACCTGTGTTCCATGATTTCGTCTTCATCATTGGAGCTTCGGCAAACACCATGAAGTTGTTGGAATGGCAGCCATGCTGGCCATGCGTATTTCCTTACCTCGCTGAGGAAGATTTGTCCGAGATCCAAGAAACTGTTGCAGAGATCCTGGAGGCAGACACGGTGTGATATGCAAGTTCTCTTTCATCAAGAATATACTTGATGCTGAGAATGCCGACCTCATTTAATATTACCAAAGTATTTCGAAGGAAAAATGCGATTAAATGCTGAGAATGCCGACCTCATTTAATATTACCAAAGTATTTCGAAGGAAAAATGCGATTAAATATATGTGTGTATGAGTATTTTTTTAATGAAATGCCGTGTGTTTGTGGCAATGCTCGTTTTTGTCAGGGGCATGATGTGCCAAGCGACATAATAAATCTAATTTCAAAGGAATTACAAATAAAAAGTAAAATAAATTATTTATATATATTTCAAATTTATTTTTTCCTGTAATTAAATTAAATAAGAATCTAATTATTTTATCGTAGATTCTACATAGTGGATGGATTTAAGAAATATGGTAAGGAATAGGATTAAAAATATTAAAATTAATACCAGTAGTACCGCATAAGGCGGTGACGGAAGTTTCAAAAATAGGAAACTTATAGGAGAGGTTGGTTGTTGTGAATTAGGGATGGTAGAACGAAGCCACTGATGGATTGAAAGGTACTTGATCTTTCTTACTCTTTTTCTTTTTTTCTCTGACTATTTACTTACCTACCTATCTATTTTCTATATATTTATCTATTTATTGATTTATCTATCTATCGATCTATTTATTTATCTATTTATTTCTTTTTCTTTCTTTTTTTTCTTTTATTTGTTTAGCTATTTATTTATTTTATTTACCTAGCTGGCCTTTATTTTTTTTTATTTAATTATTTATTTGTCTATTTACCTATTTGTTTATTTATTTTTCTCTTTTATTTGTTTATTTGTTTAGTTGTTTACTTGTTTATTTGTGTTGTAGTGTTATTTAGTGTAATGTAGTAATGTAGTGGAGTGTAATGTAGTGTACTGGAATATATTATATTATAATAAATTCTAATATAGTATATTGAAACGAAATGATATTTGAACCTCTAAAATTGGTTTAAATCTTTATTGTTTTGAATAGTTTTATTTGGAAATATTTTTTACATTATAACGGCATAACTTTTTCGATATTTGAATTTCTAAAAGTGTTGCGAACATGTGGAGTTTTTTATATATTTTGATGTCGAAATGTACTTCGCGTTATAATGGCGTATACTTTTAAACATCTAAACCTCTAAAAGTGATACGAACATATGAAATATATTTTATATTATAATAATATGTATTTTTTCGACATTCGAACCTTAAAAAAGGGCTGTAATTTTTTTTGGGAATTTTTTATATTTTTTTTTGGGAATTTTTTCTCGTTTTTTGGGATTTGATGGTTTTGATTGGTATTTGCAGCGTTTTGCAGCTAAGTTCTTTGATTTGCATGGTGTTGTTGTTGTTGCTGTGGTTGGATGGTTGGTTGGTTGCTTGGTTGCTTGGTTGGTTGGTGTTGGTTGGTTGTGGTTGCTGTTGTGGTTGGTGGTTGTTGTTGTTGGTTGTTGGTTGTTGTTGGTTGTTGTTTGTTGTTGTTGGTGGTTGTTGTTGGTGGTTGTTGGTTGTGGTTGTTGTTGGGGAGGTTAGAGGATTAAAAAAAATAAATAAGGATTTAAAAAAAACAAAAAATAAGGAATTAAAAAAAAATAAATAAGGATTAAAAAGAAAATAAAAAATGTAGAAGTAGTAGAAGTAGTAATAGTAGTATTAGTAGTAGTAGTAGTACTAGTAGTATTAGTAGTAGTAGTAGCAGCAGCAGCAGTAGTACTAGTACTAGTAGTACTAGAGTAGTAGTAGTAATAGTAGTAGTAATAGTAGTAGTACTAGTAGTAGTAGTACTAGTAGTAGTAGTAATAGTAGTAGTAGTAGTAGCAGCAAGAATGAAAATATTAATTATAAAAAAAATAAATTTAAATAAACGATGTTTGCGAAAGAAAAAGAAATAGAGTAGGTAGTAAGGGAAGTCGATTAAAAAATAAAAGCGGGTGGGGGATACAGGGGGGAGGCCCTGCGCACTAAGAAAGAAGCACATAGGCTCAAGTCTCGATGGAATAAATAAAAATTAAGAAAAAAAAGATGAATCCAAAGAAACGATACCTATGAAAAAAATAAAAGAGAGTAGGTAGCAAGGGAAGTTAATTAAGAAATAAAAGCGGGTGGGGGGGTGTAGGGGGGAGGGCATAGCGCCTCCCGCGGCGCAGCGCTTCCCCTCGCAATGCATACCAAGAAAGAAGTACATAGGTACAAATCTCGATGGATATTAATAAAGATAAAATGAACCTAAATAACCGATGATGCTTATGAAAAATAAAAAGAATAATAGGTAGTAAGGGGAACCGATTAAAAAATAAAAGCTGGTGGGGGGGTGTAATGCGTACCAAGAAAGAAGTACATAGGTATAAGTCGCGATGGATATTAATCAAGATTAAATGAAACCAAATAAACAACGATGATGCTTATGAAAAAAAGAATAGTAGGTAGCAAGGGGAGCCGGCTAAAAAATAAATGCGGGTGGGGGGGTCAAGAGAAGGAAGCTTTCCTTTCATTTTTCAAGAGAAGATTTTTTCTTTCTTTTTTTCTTGCTTTCTTTTTTTCTTTCTTCCTTCCTTCCTTCTTTCCTTCCTTCTTTCCTTCCTTCCACCAGAAAACGGGAAAAAATTCCCAAAAAAAATAGCCCTCCCTTAAAAAATGGCGCGAATATGAGGTATTTTATATATTTTGATTTGGAAATATACTTCGCGTTATAATGGCGTGTACTTTTTCGATATTTGAACTTCTAAAAGTGGTCCGAACTTGGTGTATTTTATATATTTTGACTTCAAAATGTGCTTCGCGCCATAACGGCGTGTAATTTTTCACATTCATTTGGCCAGCTAGCTCCGCCGCTTTAGCAAGCCTACTTTTCGACCCTCCGGAGTCCCAAATTATTGGAAAAACACAGTTTTTCGCGATTTTCCTACCTTTTCATACATTTATATCTTTTTTCTTCTTATTCTTTCTCTTCTACTCTTCTTTCTTTTAATCTTTCTCTTCCCTCTGCCTCTTCCCTGCTCGGCTTTTCATCTGTCCATATTGTCGGAAGTTTGACTTCTAAATTTCCTTCGATTATTTGAAAAAAATATAATTAAATAATAAAAATAATTAAGAAAATTTCGGGAAGATAAATATATTATTTAATATTAAAATGGATATTTTTAAAAATATGTTTTTTTATAAATTTATTATTTATAGAAAAATATAAAATATAATTTTTAATTATAAAAAATAAATAAATTGAAATTAGACATTTGGAAAACGGCTTTATTATTTTATTTAGGAAAATAAAAAGGGAAGGGAGGGGAAATAAAATCTTGCGAAAATGGATATATTATTTAATATTATATATATAATGATGGGAAATAATGTTATACGAAAATAATGAAAGATAATGATATTTAATAAATTATAATGATTTATAATATTATTTAAAAAATATAATTTAAAAATAAATATATATATATGGATAAATAGGGAAAAAAAATTTTAAAAAAAATATTAAAATAAGGAAAAATTAAAATATTAATAAATGGATATCTTATTTGATTTAGATATATATATGGGAAAGATAATAAAAAATAATGAAAATAATAAAAAATAATAGGTAATGATGAAATCTAAAATTTTGGGAAAATAAACCGAATCTAACCGAATTTATATATTATTTGAAAAATATAAATAGTAATAAATAAGGGAAAATAAGAAAAATATATTATTTTATATAATTATATAAATAATAAATAAATAAAAATAATGATATTTTTAAAAAAAATAGGAAGGAAAATATAGTATTTGATTCTATTTATTTAAGGAATGAAAAAAATAATAAATAAGGAAAATACATATATTATTGAATTTAAATAATTTATGGAAAATTAGAATTTTACAAATATATATATATTAAAATAAGGAAAATTGAAATTTTGGGAAAATCGATATATTTTATTTAAAAAAATATTATAAATATTTAAATATTTATATGGAAATTTCTTGGGATGGATTTTTGGAAATATAAAATAAATATATATATATAGGAAAAAAATAGTATATAATTTTATTTTTTTTTCGAAAAATATAATAATAATTACAAGAAATTAGGAAAATAATTTGAGGGAAAAATAGATTTATTATTTATAAATATATTTGCAATATATGAGAAAATATATTTTTTGAAAAATATATATATAGATTATTCCCAAGAGCACTTGAGCGCAGGATTCTTCCAATAGTGGTGGTCTGTAAAATATTTTTTCCTCTTTATATCTTTTCATTTTCTTATTTTCCCATCTTCACATCCTCACAATTTCACATCTTCATCTCATCTTCTCATCTCCTTATCTTCTTATCTTCACATCTTCTTCACCATCTTCTATCTTGACATCTTCTCATCTTCTCATCCTCACATCTTTTCCTCTTCATATCTTCTCATCTTCACATCCTCTCATCTTCACATCCTCTCATCTTCTCATCCTCACATCTTCTTCTCTTCGTATTTTCTCATCTTTACATCTTCACATCTTCACATCTTCTCACCTTCTCATCTTCACATCTTCTCATCTGCTCATCTTCTCATCCTGACATCTTCTCCTCTTGCCCTCTTGCCTTCTTTTCTATTTTTCTCTTCAAGGCGGGGGCAGGGGCAGTGCCAACGAAACGGCACGACCTTTTCGCACGAAATGAGACTCGATCACGCCAAAAATTAAGGTAAAATTGCGATTTCAACTTAAAAGTGTCTGTTTGTAAAAGCTTTTGTGTGCAAAAGTGTTTGTGTGTAAAAGCGTTTTGGTGTAAAAGCGTCTGTGTGTGAATGTATAAAAGCTTCTGTGTGTGAAAGGGTCTGCGTGTAAAAGTCTCTGTGTATAAAAACTTCTGTGTATAAAAGTGTCTGTGTGTAGAAGCATCTGTCGGTAAAAGCGTTTGTGTGTCTGTCGGTAAAAGCGTTTGTGTGCAAAATTTCTGTATTTTAAAGTGTTTCTGTGTAGAAGCAACTGTGTGTAAAGTGTTTGTGTGTAAAAGTATTTGTTTGTAAAAGCGTTTGTTTGCAAAACCGTTTGTGTCTAAAAGTGTTTGTGTGTAAATTTTTTTTGTGTGTAAAAGTTCCTGTGTATAAAAAAGCTTTTGTGCGTAAAAGCGTTTGTGTGTGAAAGCTTCTGTGTGTAAAAGTGTCTGTGTATAAAAGCGTCTGTGTAAAAGCGCCTGTGTAAAAATGTCTGGTGTAAAAGTGCCTGTCTGGAAAGCGTTTGTGTACAAACATTTCTAAAGCTTTTGTTTCTAAAGGCTTCTGTGGATGGAAATATTTGCGATGCAAATAATTATTTTATATTTATGTTAGATCGTTTCAATATGTATCAAATCGTCCGCTCAGTTATTAGTTTTTTTTCCGTCCAACGCCTTCATGGCTTCCGCCAGGTTGTCCAATACGTTCAATTGCATGTTGCAAAATAGCATTAATTGGTTAATTATTACATACATGGTCGTCTGCAAGTTGAGGGCCTCAAGAGTGAACTGGTATAGGACCTGCGCATAGTCCTGTAGGCCGTCACCATGTCACCACAATCCGAAAACAAAAACCAAAAGCAAACCACCAAAACACAGCAACCCAAAACAAAACAGCCAAACAAAGGCGTGACAGGTGCCAGTTCATGGGCAAATTAATGCACGAGTGATAACATTGTATTATCTTGTGATAACCTTGTATTATCTTGATATGGTGTGGCTGCAGAAACAAAGGGAAGAACAACAAAATTACAAGGCCATACGTCAAGCTGAGCGAAGCAACAAAGCACCATGCGGAAACCATAGATCCCCCCAGCCAGGATCCCCGAGGTCACATGGCGCAAGACATCAAGGCATAACAGCTCACATATAGTCACTTCGAAGCAAACAACGACAAAGGTGTGTCGCAACGAGAGCGAAGAAAAAAAAGGGGAAACGGACAGTGAAACATAAGCTAATGTGAGAAATGATGAAGGGGCACCAACAGCCCACAGGGGGCGATCAGAGGCCGCTCAGTAGTGGATAATTTCCTGAGCTCTACTCTAAAGGTGCTGTTTGATGGGCACGGTGCCAAAACGGTTCGCCTGGGGAGCTGCCAGGGTTTGTCGCCGACTCCGGTACACAAGTTCTCTTGCCAATAGTCTTAATGAACTGAAAGATTACGTTCAACATCAGTGCGTGGTGGAATCTGTTCATTTTACTCTTCCGATGACGTCCTTGCACCTTTGGCTGTGTGTGGCACAAACAGTATGGCTTTTTTTTCCTGGCTAACTTCGTAACTGGCGGAAATTGTGCAACTATCAAAGATGCAGCTCTAATAACGCATTACGCGTATGGCAGCTTCAAGGTCAGTGACCCTCTGGGGTGGGATGTCTGGATTCTTCCAAGCTTCTGGCATGCCTTGTCGAGAAGATAGGTGGCGGCATCAACTTCGTCTGTAGTGACCTGACACAGTGACAATTGAGTAATGGACTTTGCTAGGCGATTGACTGCAGCATCCTCCACCGCAGTCAGACGGGCACAAAAAATCGAAACTACACGCTGGGTGTTCTGCGGTTGTAGAGCGGCTGCGCAGTCCAATCATCAACGACAATGTCATTTACTGGTGGAATGAACATTTCCATTGGGAAGTCATGTTCGGTAGGTCAGAATGTTGGTTTGAAGTTTGGGAAAACAGCAACGAACGGGAGCCATGGCTTGATATGCTTTATCATCATCCTATGCTTGAAACTGATAGTTTATTTAGTTTTTATTCATTAACCCGCGCCAACGCCCTATAGCAATTTTCTTCTCACTCCTACTATTGTATGTAGTCTACCAATTAAATGCATTATTTAATTCATCACTTTCTCTGCTAGGTCAAAGGTGTACTGGCCAAAATTGAGTACCTGATGTTGATCGGTTACACCTATGACATGGTCAATGTAGCACCAATGCTTTGTTTTGACTATGGTGTCTTCTTATTACCATGAAAAATTATTCTCTCTTGCGCTTTCAAGCAATCCATCTTCCATAAAAAATTAAAAAAATTAAAATTAAAAAAATAATTAGAAAAAAATAAAAAATCAAAATATATATCAATATTTGTAAAAATAAATAAATTGGAAAAAATTGTTTATTTAATATAGAAAAAAATAGATAAATATATTTAAATAAAAATAAAAATCCAAAAAAAAATAATTTAGAATTACATGAGTGTGTAACCATATATTTTGGAAATGTGTTAATACAAAAAAGAAAGAAATACAATTAGGAGGGTGTGTGATGGGTGCAGAATATCTGTGTGTGTTTATGTGCATGCACAGGTCAGTGGTGTGTGGGTGAGTCAGTCTGTCTCAAAGAAGTAAATGAATGAGTGATTAACGGTTGCATGAGTGTTGTCAGGAAATCAATCAGTGGGGCAAAAAGTGAAAGTGAATGAGTGAGTGAAAAAATATATTATTCATTGTTCCAGGCTTTCCTCGAAACAAAACCCCTAGCAATGCATATTTCCCAAACCCAGAACGCAAAAAAGATGGAGCTCGAGCGATTCTAAGGCGTAAATCTAACCCTCGGAAATTTAAATTCTTTCATGCCTAAAAGGTTTGGGTGAAATTTTTTGTAGCAACCGCTTCTGAGAGGAAATATCAAGACACTTGTTTGTCAAAGCGATTGAATTTTCCGTTGTTTCTTGGTTTCTATGTCCAAAATAGTCCAGTCTGTTTTTAAAGCTGTCGGCATGCAAAAATTTCTGTTCTGTGTAAAGTTTTTGTGTGTCGACGCGTTTGTTTCATGTGTCGTGAGTGTGTGCGCATGCCTAATGTGAATGTGTGGGTCGGGGAAAAAAAATTTTAACAAAGTGCTTTGGGGATGGAAGGTCTGACTAAGTTGGGGTGTGATTGATTTCAAAGAATCTATCACTCAGTCAAAACAAATGAAAGTGAATGAACAAGAGAGAATGTTTCTTTGAAAAAGCCAGAATCATGCACATTTCCCCAAGCTTGCCTCGCAAAGCCTCGCAAAAGCGGCAGAGCGCGAGAGACACCAGGGCGTGGGTCCGAGCCCTTGAAAATGTCGGCAGAGCCTCGGAAAGGAGACAGATCCAAAAGAAACAGGACAAACATCCGACGCCTTGGCACTGCATTTTACACATTTCATTCCTTGGAACCCCGAGGGACGCCAGTGCATGCATTTGACCTTTTGCTTTTTTGCAAAAGACCTGGACCCCGACGAACGCCAGAACGAAGGCATTGTTCTATGCCCGCTGCGCAAAAGCGGCGAAGGCCCAGTGAAACAAGGGTGAACATCCGATCCCTTTGCACGAAACATTCGCCCACACTGCCAAAAAATGGCAGAGCCCGGGGTATGAAAAGGCTGCCATTCAAAAAATGCGGAGCCCGAGGGACGCCACGGCGCGCAGCTACCCCTTGGGAGTCTGCGGTGTCCCAAGGCTGCCACGTAAAGCAAAGGAGCCAGTGAATGAGTTGGGTGAGTCAAACAGCATCTGAGACAGTGGGTGAACGGATGGAAAGGAAGGAGAGGATACAGAACTAAAACAAAACCCTACACGTGAATGTCTAAAAGAAGTTTGTTTGTCTGTCAGCAAAAATGTCTTTGTTGAAAACTGTTACTGTGTAAAAAAGCATTTGTGTGTAAAAACGGTTGTGTTTAAAAGTGTTAGTAAAAGGTTTTGTGTGTAAAAGGATCTGTGTGTAAAAGCGCCTGTTTGTAAAAACCTCTGTCTGTAAATGTGTCAGTGTCTAAAAGCGTCTGTGTGTGAAAGTTTATATCTGTAAAAGTGTCTGTGTGTAAGATTGTTTGTGTAAAGGCATTTGTGTGTGAAAGCGTGTAAGTGTACAAGTGTCTGTGTGTAAAAACATCTTTGTGTAGAAGCTTCTTTGTGTAAAAGTGTCTCTGTTACACACAGAGGTCTTTACACGCAGACATTTTTACACACAGAATTGCACACAAAACCTTGCACACACAGACGCTTTTGCACGCCCACACTTTTAAACACAAACGCTCTTTTAAACACAAACGCTTTTGCACACAGACGCTTTTACACAATAACAGTTTTAAACACAAACGCTTTTGCATGCAGACGCGTTTGCACAGAGATGCTTTCGCACAGAAAATCGAAATTTTTTTCAGTTTTGGGCGATTTAACCTCATCTCATGCGAAAGGGGTCGCGATTTGGTAGGAATTTTAGCTCAATTTTTGGTGACCGAACCTCATTTGGTGCGAAAGGGTTATTCGAAGCAACTTGAAATCGTAATTTTACCTCCATTTTTGACGATCGAACCTGATTTCGTGCGAAAGAGTTGTACGGAACAACTTGAAATAGCACTTTTACCTTAGCTTTTGGCGATCGAACCTCATTCAGTACGAAAAAATGCGCGGAACGACTTGGACATCGTATTTTTAACTGAGATTTTGGCGATCGAACTTCATTTCAAACGAAAGAATTGCGTGGTAGAAATTGAAATCGTAATCTTACCTCAGGTTTTGGCGTTTGAACCTCATTTTGTACGAAAGAGTTACATTTCGTTTTGCCCCCTATCCCCGCCTTCAGAAGAAAAATAGATTAAACGACGGATGACTCAAGAGCGTAAAGGAACAGGGTCTTCTCTTGTTAGTAAAGAACTACCATTTTTTTGCAAACTAATATATTCAAGATATATTAAAGGCACACAAAACGAATCAAGATAATATTATATAAATACAAAATAATAGTTTGCATTACAAATACTTTTACACACAGAAATATTGCAAATTTTTACACAAACAACCCCTGACAAAAAGAAGCTTTTACACACAAAAGCTTTTTTTACACATAGATACTTTTATACACAGACACTTTTACATATAGGCTCTTTTACATCCAGACAATTTTACACATAGACGCTTTTACACACTGTTACTTTTTACACAGACGCTTTTATACACAAAACTTTTACACACAACCGCTTTTACAGACAAACACTTTTACACACAGCCGCTTTTACAGACAGACATTTTTACACACAGACGCTTTTACACACAGAAACTTTTACACCCAGACCCTTTTACACACAGACGGCTTTTACACATTTACACATAAACACTTTTATACACAGAAGGTTTTATATACAAACACTTTTTCATACAATCACTTTGACATACAGACACTTTTGCACACAAAAGCTTTATTTAACACACAAACACTTTTATACACAGACATTTTTACATACAAACACTTTTACACACAGACGCTTTTACACACATACACTTTTACACACAAACACTTTAACACACAGACACTTTTGCACACAAAAACTTTTACACACAAATATTTTTACAAACTATCAATTTTAAAGACAGACGCTTTTACATACAAATGCTTTTACACACAAATACTTTTACACACAAACACATTTATACACAAATACTTTTACACACAGTAAATCGCAATTTAAACCTCATTTTATACGAAATAATCATGATTAGACAAAGAAATTACGATTTCACTTCAATTTTTAGTAATCGAACCTCATTTGGTACGAAATAATTACGCGGAATTTTAAATTTTAACGATCGAACCTCATTTCATACAAAAGGGTTATACGGAATAACTTGAAATCGTAATATTACCTCAATTTTTGGTAATCAAACCTCATTTCATTAAAAAAATTATATAAAATAATTTAGACATCCAGGTAAAAATTTTTGGTAATCAAGCCTCATTTCATTCGAAAGCATTATATTTCGTACCGTCTCGTTAGCACTATCCTTGCCCCGCCTTCAGAAAAAAAATAGAAAAAAGGAGAGGCAAGAAGGCAAGCGGAGAAAATCAAAAAGCAAAAAAGAAAAAATACAAAAAAAAAAATATTAAAATATAAAATTATAAACATTATAAAATATAAAATAAATAAATATAAAAGTAAGAAAATATAAAAATATATAGATGTAAAAATAAAAAAATGTAAAAATAAGGAAATATAAAAATATACAAATATAAAAATAAGAAAATATAAACATAAGAAAATATAAGGATAAAAAAATAAAATATAAATTTTTTATTATTAGAAAAAGCTTATATTCAGATATTTTTACGAAAAAAAAAATTAATCATAAATTATAATATAAAAATATAATCCATCACAAAATAGAATGTATAATTTAGAAATAAATAAGCAATAAAAGCTCCTCCGCACATAGCTGCGCCCCACAGTTATTCCCAAAAAATTATTCGCAAAACTGGTTCCCAAAACTACGCCAAAATACCCTCCAAACCCCCAAAGCTAGTCCCCAAAGTTACTCCAAAAGTAGTTCCGCGCTGCTTGCTCCAAAAAGCTTCCCCCGAAAACTGCTGTTCTTCAATGTACTTGTTCCTCAAAGTTATTCCGGAAAATTTGCCAAAATGGCTCCACAAACCCAAAGTTGCTACCGAAAGCTGCTCCTCAAAGTGATGTTCTAAAGTCAATCCCCACAGCTGCGATTCTTGAAAGCTGCTATGCAAGGCTGCTCCTAAAAGCTGCTCCCCCAACCTGCTCCACAAAGCTGTTCCTCAAAGCCGACCCCCAAAGTTGTTGTCGAATTAGCTCAGTGGTTATGGCGGCGTCCCTCTTCCAACCGGTCCCAGGCTCGATACCCGGGAGCAACACTCAGCTAGACAGGCAGTCAGTTAATCCCTCTCTGCAGTCCGGAAACGGAGAGCCAAGCTCAGAGTAAGCCAGGTTGCTAATCGATAACCGAAAGCGAAAATTACTTCCAAAAGTTGTTTCCGAAAAGCTGCTTCCCAAAGTTGTTTTCTAAAAAGCTACTCCCCAAAGCTGTCGTTCTTTAAAGCAACTATTCATCAATGCTCCTGCAAAGCCGCAAAGTTGCTCCCCACAGTTGGTCCCCAAAGCTGCTCTTCAAAGTTGTTCCTCAAAGCTGTTACCCGGCGCTGCTCCCCAAAGCTGTGCCCCAAAGCAAAGCTGAAACCTATTTTGCAAAGCGGCTCTGATAGCGCCCCAAAGTTGCTACCAAAAGCTGCTCCCCAAAAGTGCTGTCCAAAGCTATTGCCCCAAAGGTGCTGTCCAAAGCTATTGCCCCAAAGCTACGATTCTTCTCAAACCTATACCTCAAAACGGGTCCCAAAGCTATTCTGCAAAGCGGCTCCCGCAAGCTGCTCCCGAAAGTTGCTAGTGAAAGCTGCTCCCTGAAGTTGTTTGTAAAGCTGCCCCCGAAAGCTGCTCCCCAAAGCGGTTATGCTTCAAACCTGTTCCCCAAAGCCGCTCCCCAAAGTTGTTATCGAAAGCTGCTCCGAACAGCTGCTCCCCCAAGCTGCTAAAGCTGCCTCCAAAAGTTGTTTCCGAAAGCTGCTTTCCAAAGTTGCTTTCTAAAGCTACTGCCAAAAGCTGTCGTTCTTCAAAGCAACTGTTCGTCAATGCTGCTGCAAAGCTGCAAAGTTGCTCCCCAAAGCTGCCCTCCAAAGTTGCTACCGAAAGCAAAGAAGTTCCCCAAAACAGCGCGCGCAGGCTAAGGAAGCAGGCACAGTGTGCGGTAGAACGTGGGTGCAGCAAGCGGGCAGTTTCGCAGAGGTGCGTGTTAGAAAGAGCACAGAAACAATAGCGCAGAAGCTAGGCAAGCGAAGGCAATAGCTCAGGGGGTCGGGACGGACCTAAGGGGAATCAAACCCCCGACCGTCCGCGACCGACCGTGCTGCATTTGCCCAGTGATCACTTTTTTTTTGGGAAATACAAAACGAAAGATCCCCAAAAAAGTAGTGAATTTTCGACTTCCGCGCAGGGGGCTCAGGAAGTACAGACTGAGTTTGTATTCGCATAGACTGAAGATGTCTTCGTGAAAGTCCTAAAATTGTGGCAGATTTTTGGGAGATTTGGGCTCGGGAAACTGCGCGCGCGCTCTGTGTACAGTCAAATAGTAATATTAGTATAATAATTATTATATAATATGGCCAAATACATTCATTTCACTTATTTGAGTTCTAACCAAAATTTTCCAAATATATTTTTGATTTTTATTTCAAAATAAAAGAACTTTGTTTCAATTCAAATGCTATATGTTCTCAAATCCTTTATTTCATAATTAGATGATAATACAAAGGCCGACAAACTTACCAATCTTATAAAGCCCCAATCATCGGAAAAAAGATGGCGTTGTTTGTTTTTTTCGTGAATAAGAAAAGCAAGAACCCTACACAATGATGAAGGGAGTGATATGTTCGACTGAAGACATGCTCACAAAACATATGTTTTCTCTGGGCTTTCCATTAATTTGTGAAGTCTATCTCGTTCTTGCTCCAAGTAAAGCACCTCCCAAGCCAGGTGTCTCTGGAATGGTATCATGCAGCAGGAAAGAAGATCTTGCATAAAAGGGGGAACTATATTGATCAACAGCTAGCTTTTGTGGGCAAAGAACTTGGCCCTAGCCCATAGTTTCCCATTTGGCCTTGTAAACTTTCCAGATAAGTTCAGTGCCTCAGGTGGGCAAACAAGTCCTGAACTTGCTGAACAAATCTACTTGGTTGTGAACGGCAAGACCATAAAAAGACATCAGCGTAGCCGAATGACCGCCAACACTCCAAGCTTTTCAAATGTTGCAACTGTTCTTCGGCAATGCTGCTGCATCAGATTCCGCGCAAGTCTTGCCTTACCCTAGACCACTCCCGCGATTCAATCTCTTTCGGACAAGCAGCTCTCGGTGGGTAGATGCTCGAAAATGAAGGCCTCAATCTCGCTCTGGTCCTGGTGCCGCCGCCCCATGATATTTTTGACTTCATACAAACTTGTTGACATTTTTGCTGTGACCATCCAGTCGTGGAAATCAAATTTAAGAATTTGTGAAGGATGCATTTTTCCTTTCAATATTTTCGAAATTGCGCCACTACTGTGATGTCACATCAGTAGCACAACAATCTCTAGATCCCCCAATCAAAGCATGGCACGCAATGTGCAATCAAAGACCTTGAGCTTGAACTTTGAACAACAGGGTTGGGGCATAAATATTTTCTGGGCATTGTGTCAAGATGGAAACATATGGAGATACGCAATGCTTTCAGGACCAGGACTGCCAGCACTCGTGCCTCGTCTGTCATGTCGATTCTCATCTTCTCCTTTGCCCGTGGATGATTGGTTTGTGCCACGGAGCGAACTAATGTTGTAGTAGTGATGAAAATAATGTTGATCTGCTGTGGAGCCAGAAATAACATATGAACATCTTTACATCTTGATATACCTGACATGTACCACAGTTTCACAAACTGGTATTTTGAAGACCTTTCCATGAAGCGCCTGGAAAAGCACGTAGAGCTCGTCCCAAACTTTGCGGGCTGAGGCATCTAAGTCCCTCACAACATCCATGTACCTGAAAGCAGCATACTCTCGGAAAGGGCCCGTGCGAAAGCCAGGTATGCACAACAAGTGCTGCAAGGCTTCATTCAATTACAGTGAATGGTCTACTTTGGAGCCGCTCCCTGCCACAGCAGCGCGGTTGTTTCACATGAAAGTGAAACCGGCCTAGCATCCACATACTGTATATGAACCGGGGCACAAGCGCGAGATTTGCGCCGACAGCCGTTCCACTTGTGCAGCTGGATCCGGAAGCGCAGCAGAAGCCGGCACAGTTATTGCATCCACCTGCGTCAAGTTGGCGGTTCTGAGATGCACATAGGGAGCGGCAAATCTCATCCTTGCGGTAAGTTCTGGGAATGCAGAAAGCGGTGACCCTATGCCGGTTGAATTGGTGCATGGGCATTTCCAGACCAGAAACGGAATGTGATTTCAATACATAGCACCTTCTGATGCGCGAACAAAAATCCAGCATCAGAAGCAACAAGACTGCAATGAAACATCCGAAAAGTGTGCGAACTATTCCAAACCTTGGCTTCAGGCACTGCGGTGAGCTCTTCTGGGATGTCATCGGCATCCAAAACAGGTTGCAGCTCCTCCCGAAGCTCTAGCTTCAACGTGTGGCCGGCCCAGGTGTCGCAAAGCAAACCGTCCTTAGAGAAGACTTGGGGAACATTGATGCATAGAATCACCTGTTTTTATCTATGCGCTTTGGAAGCTTTTGCTGATACCGTCCCAAGTCTCAGAGTCACGAAGGGCGGCCAAAAGAGTGCACGACAAATTTCAGCACAGTTTCTATCTTCATCGTCATGGCCTCTTCCTGCTCCTCTTCTGCTTCTGGGGCATCAAGCGTATCCTCTCTGGAGGATTTGATCACAAGGTGTGGGAAAACATAGAACAAACTATCCCATAGGTTCAAACCACAGAGATAAAAACGCAAGGCCAAACATATATTGTCAGGTGTTGTGATGATATGAATCACCCTGGATGCAAAGCTGCTTGAACGTGTTTGTCGCTCCTGATCGGCAAAGCCCATGAGCGTGTGACCTAAAACAAGGAAGCATTTTCACAAAGTCAAAGGGTGGATTCCACCCAAACATGGCAAACTGACCAATCTTGCAGCTGTTACAGCCCTTGGACAAAATCGAACCTTGGCAAAATCGCAGCACAAGGCAGTCAGTCGGGGGCCCCCGACCTAGGGTGGCATCACCTTGCCCACCGATGGTGCTGTCAGTGTACATCAATGAATCCTCTGACAAGGTGGATTGCTACAGGGCCTTTGCGATGTCATCTATAACTTCAACCATTTGATCGGCTCGCTTCAAGTGTCTGCTGCAAGGAATCTCTCAATGCATCTGGTTCATTGCTGACTGTCGATGATATGTGCAAGGCGTCCACAACTTCGAAGCAGCCAATCATTGGTTTTTGCATGTTTTTGCTATCCAGCTTGATATGCTTTGATCTCCAAAAAGAGCCAGCTTTTTGATGTGGCAACGATAGCCAGCGATCTCCTCGAAGGCACTGCGCTGGGTCAACTCCACGTTCCCCACGTTCCCCTCGTCTCCTGGCGCTGGGACGCGCTCACAATGTAAGGCCTTCGGTACGCGAAACTGAATGCAACAATTCGCTGGTTATTTGTAAAGTAGCAGGCCATCAAATGTGGGGTGGGGCAGCCTGAATAGGCGCTTTTTTTGTGCCATTTCTTCTTGATGACATTCAAAGCTTCTACCTCCTTGGCAAAGGGACTCGAGACCGCGGAAGGTTTGGGAAAGTCCCGCCTTCCAACTCCTCGTCAATCTCTTCAGCTGGAAGCTCCTTGTACACTTCAGAGACTCAGGGAAGGGTGAAGATTGATGGGACTTTTGCTGGGGGTGGTTGATAGGATATGGCCTTGCAAGAATGGACAGTGGCCACCTGCGAGGACATTTGATGCCTTCAAGGATTACGTGTGCATCACAACTTTTATGACTATGGCTGGCCATGAATGACAGAAGTGCCAAAACGATCTATGCACCACCTGCAATTTACATAGGGGAGGAACCGGTGATCAAACCTACGCGTCACATCACATGAAAGGCAGAGCTGTCCTTTTGGGAACGATTTTGTGAGCCTGGGCGTATCGTCACCTGCGCACTGGCCCAAGGGCGGAATGGTACCCAACCGATCCTCCAATAGCTGCAAGCCCACGAGCAAGTTTGAAAGCCCCAGTGCCTCCTCAGCCTCCTCAGCCTCTTCCTGCAACGCAGCCTGTGTCATGCTTCCGCCATTCCTGCAATGAGACGTCAGCAGGGTTCGGTACTGAAATGGCCACAGGATCTCCATATTGTGCAATCAATCATCCCAAGTGGACAAGTAAAAGAGAGAAAGTGATGAAGATAAGAAACCAGCAGCCAAATGTTTAGTTACAATACATTGTTTATGCCACTCTCCTTCCCATAAACCCGTACAATAAATACTGGATAAGCTGGGCTGGATCTCCTCTGCAACAAGCGTTTGATGGGCGAGTTGTCCATGCTCAACAACTGCCTTGGCGAAGCGAACACCTGCTGTGGTCGGAGCCACCTCCATGGACTGTCATTGGGCACCCCTACTGCACCGATGGCACGTTGCGACTGGCGACATGGATCGGCGGACAAGCAAAATCAGGTGAAAATGCTCACTGTCCGAAAGGCAATCCAATATGATGATGAACGACCACAACCTGTCAGCATTTATCCAAAGAAGGCACTTCCCATGTGTCCAATGATGAGCATTGCTCCAAAAAAAAATCACCGTGAAACCAGCAAAATTATCATCTGTTGCGATGGTTGATAATATGCCTGGGCCGGGCGGCAGCCATCACCACATCAGGCAATTCGGCCACTTCAGCCTTTAGCCGCTCCTCGTTGTTGGTAGGTAGACAGACAGATGGATGAATGGATGGACGGATAGATGGAT
>CBDDTI010000546.1:0-8105 GCA_965233585.1 bacterium | reverse complement strand
TTCATTACCTTTGATTGTATGCTTTGCTAAAATTGTTTCTATAGAGAATGTTAAGTAAATTGTCAGTGTTGAAGAACAGGTAAGTCAGTTCCAAGCTCATCACCTCACTTCCACTCCAATTTTGACAAATTTCGTGAATGTAGCTCGAAAGCACTAATGTGTTTGAAGAAACCACTTACTTCACGCCCACTGATGAAAGGATATACAGGTATGGAGAATTTAATAAAAATTTAGGTTTCTCTCCATCAATGAGAACTCAGTTCATCAGGTACGTAGAAAGAACCCAAAATATTTCCCTTTTCAGAACTGAGTGTAAAATATAGCACGAAAATGTTCAGTACTCATTCATTTGGAGGTAAAAATGAGGCAGAAGAAGTCATGAAGATCGAAACTCAGTAAGTTAATTTTCTCATAAATCTGTGATAAAATTTGTTGAATTTTAACCTCAACTGAATTTTATTTTCCTAAGTCACATTCTAATCATTTTTATAGCCCATATTTATTCGTGGATATATGCACTAATGAGTATCAGCAGAAATTTTGGGCTAAGAAACTTGGCATTGAGGAAGAATTCGTGCATGATTATTTTAATGCATACAAAATTATTGCTGATGCTTCTGGAGACAGGTACACAACTCCTCTAGTCTTAATTTTTTCAAAAACCTTTTAATGTATGTCTAATGAGTTTTGCTAAAGTGCAACTGCATTCGATCCTAAAAATTTTGGAAAAGATACGCCAGAAGTGATCATTAAGGAATACATGAAAGCAATTGAGGAAAATTTAATCATAACTTATAACAGGTAATTCTTCTGAGCCAACTTTCTAGCTTTCATCCAAATAATTTTCAAACTCACTAATCAATTATCTATAGCTTGATAGAAAATGGTGAAGATATAGAAGTAGTTGACCAAATACTGCACCTTATGGAAGCTAAAAGTAAGTATTGCCAATTATAGTCCATAAGGGGCATTTTGAGTAATCGTTGTCTCACTTTTGCCCATATAGGTCCCAAAGTGCATCCCAATATGCCAAAATTCCAAGAATACAGAAAGGATAACTTGACAGATGGGGAGAAACTGGAAAAAGATTTTGAAAAAGATGTGTTTGAGTATAAATTATCAATTCAGGATGAAGAATTAGTTGATAAGATTTTATCAAAGTATACCAAGGAGTCACTTGACCATCAACGTATTGGCAGCTCTGAACAATTCAAAACTATCAGAGCTACAGATTTTGAAAGTATGGCATTTTTTTACACTTTCCTTTTTTTTATTCTAGAAATCATTACCTTTTGAGTACTTTCGTACAGTAATTTATTGAAAATTGTATAGAATCTGTAACAAACGTTATTCTTGCAGACAGAGCTTTGAAAAATCCACTCAAGCAGGATGAAAATATTGATAATTTGAAAGGAGATCTTTTTAATTATTTATCTGTTCTCAAACACGAGGGCTTCCAAGATTCTGAGACTGATACAATTGAGTTTATGAATTATATAAATAATTCCATCAGAGATAAGATCTTAGTTAAGAGAGAAATTCTAGCCAAAAAGTTAAACATGCTAGAGCAGGTACATAAAACATACCAACAATTGAATCAAGGTAAGCTGAGATTCATGATTTAGGGTTATTAACTCACTTTTTCACTATAGAAAATCACAGTCTTGTCGTAAGCAAAGCCAATAATTTTGATTTCATCGCAAAATATAATCTGAATGAAAGCTCAGCCAAAGTTGAAAAATCACGTAGAGACTATAAAGGTCAAAGTAAAGATCTGCATCAGATGGAAACAATCGCTTTACAGCTCCAGAATGGGTTCAAGGATGAAGGGCTCTCTCAAGAATTTGTTAAGCTTGATCAGAAGCTTCAGACTAAGAGTAAAAATACAGTGTCATACCACCAAATAAAAATGAAGTATGCCCTTGGTATCAAAAATGCAGCACAAGGAATAGAAAGTTTTGAGAATTGAGTCAATCTTTCACAGGAACAAAATAAAGAAGGAGGAGTGCAGACCTACATTCCAGTAGAACTCCCTATGTTGAAAGATCTGTTTGAGTTGTGCTTAAACCGAGATAACTTCAAAGGACTTGGAATGATCTTAAACTATGCAGAGGGAAGAAGGCTGCGTATCAGCTCCTTCAACCTTGAATTATTCAAGCCAAGTATTGATTACTACTTGAATCATAATTTTAACATGTCCAATCTGATGGTATTTATGAAATACTACACTTACTGGCAAGAAAGCATGTTTAGAGAATTTAACCTAACTCCTGAAAAAGTGAGACAGCTACCTGTAACTGAGCTGGTTGAGTACAGTCATTTCTTATTCAGGTATAATAACTTGGTAGATATGAGAGATTTGTTCAGTCACTTGGCTGATAAAGTTGGATCTAATAGGATTATTGATAAACATACTAAGCAAGATATGATGGATCGATTTGTGAAGTACTTCGTCAACTACACAGTTCCATTCATGGATACACCACATTTAGTCAATAATTTCATTCGGGAGAATGATGTAGTTAAGTACTTAGCTAATCGATTTGATGAGCCTAACTCTTTTGAGACAGTAATGGAATTAGCAATGAAATATGGTGACAGAACCTTCTTCCATGAATATATACTAGATGCTTTGAAAAAGTACCAATTGAACAACTTTAATCAACTACCTTCCTCATATTCAGCTAAAAATGTAAAGAAAATAGCTGATACATTGAAGGAAAAGGTCAAGACTGGCAATGTTATTCAACCTACTGATAAGACCTATGAGATTTTAATGGCTGTTATGAAATATCATGGAATGGTCAATGAAATGCAAGAAATTCCATGCAGCGCTAAAAATCATTACATCACTGATGCAATTTGTGGATTAAAATCTGACGGAAATCAGAATTTTTATAGTAACCAAGTCCAGACTTTGTTCCCAACTAAAGAAGACAAAAATAGTGATCTTTACGCAGTTAGTATGATCAAAGCATTGTTAAAAGAAGGAGACACAGAATCAGCCCTCAGAGTCCTTGATGAAAATGAGCGTGCTCAGACAGCGAAAATAGCAGCTATTCAAGATTACTACATCAAAGTTTTCGATCATATTTACAATAATGAAGACAAGAATATCAGAAAAGTTGGGTTCTTGCCTGATGTACTCAAAGAAAGAGAAGAGCGTATCAAGAAAGAAATCGAGCAAGCATCTCTCCAATCTGAATACAGTAAGAAGAAACTCATTGAAAAATATGACAAAATCTCAGCCCAAAAGAATCTCCCAATGAGTTACTCAGATTTCAAGAAAAAGCATTTTGGGTTAGTAAAAACACTCAAAAACCAGACTCAGCAATTAATGTTGATGAAAATGGTGAAGGCCGCAGTTGCCGATTGTGACTATGATAAAATCAACACTTTATTCGATTACCTCCTGGTCAACAAAGAGGAAGAGCAGTTGAGGGATAACATCAGGAAAAAGATAGATGCATTTGAGAAGATTTATGATCCTGAGTACCTCCCTCAATCTCCACAAGAAGCAGAGCATCCTTTAAGAGTGTTGCTAAGATATATCAGGAAGCCCAAAGATGACATAGACACTCTTGTGAATAAATATATACTTTTGGTGCCAGATTTACAACAGAAATTGAACAAGATCAAAGACAGGAAGGAATTCTTACATAAGAATATCAGAAATATGATCAAGGAAAGAGACGCTATGTTTATGACATCTTCCACGTTTGAATTGGTGTCTCATTTTGATAAGAAAGCTGCAGAGGAGCTATCAATGGCTAATGTATTTTCAGATCAACATTTGGATAAGATACAAGCAGTTTTTGAAAATTTTGCGTACCTTGACAGTAAGTTCCCATTTTTAAGCAATTTTCTAGGTCCTATCACCGATATTGAGGAGAAAATGAACCTTACTGAGGAACAAATTACCAAAGCTAGGCTTGAATTTATGAATAATCCAGATAAAACTTATGAACAAGTGATTGCTGAAGTCTTAACCCCAATTGATGAAGGAATTGAAGATGCAATGGAAAATATCCTGGGTAAGTTTTCCCTCAACTCTGAGATTTTCACTAAACTGATCGCATAATTTTTATTTTGTTGATTAAACTACTTGGAGTATATTTTACTTAGGAATTCTTACTGTAATTATTTTATCCTCATGAATTTACTATAGCTGATGCAGAAGTCCTTGCCAAAAACAAGAAATTTGCTCAAGAGTTCCTTGAAAGATACCAAAAGGTAAGAAATTGCTGAAGTTATCTCAATAGAATGACCTCTATGATGGAAATAAAGAAATTGATAAATTACTCGGTCCACAGTTAGCAAGTTTCGTTAAAGAGTACAATAGCATGGAAGAAAATCTAAACCCACAAAGTATGTTATTTTTACTCTCAGTACATCTATTTTTCTCTTAATTGAAGATTAACTTAACAAAATACTTTTAGAATCCAATGGAATATTTACGACAGAAAGTATAATTCACGAAGAATTAGGAAACTATTTTGCTCAACGTGAGACTAAACCTGGTGTAACAACTTTCATAAATCATGCCAATGGGGAAGAAATTGAAATAGATAATCAGAAAATGGCAACAGATAGCAAATACTTCACTGAAACGGTAGCAAAATTAGCAAGAGCAGAAATTTCCAATAAAATTTTCTCCTTGCATAAAGATAATAAGGTCAGTATCAGTATTGTCTTCTTCCTACTTGTTCTCAACTAAAGTGTAAAATATAGGAAAAAGATAAACTCATTCAAGCATTGATGAAATCAAGAGAGTTCAGGAAATTTTACTACTTCACTCGTAAATTCTACTATAAGAAATACGAAGAATTCAAGCAATCTGGCGGAATGGAAAGTGATCCAATGGGCAACACTATTTACCGTATGTTTATAGAACATCAATTTTACCTTTAGATACCAAACTTGATAAATTATATGACAGTGCGCTTATTGGTGAATTTGATGATGCTGAAAGCATGTTATTCGAAGGCAAAACTGCTAAAGGTGCTCAAAATAAGGTGAGTCCAAGACAAAACACAATTTTTTCTCAGTAAACTTATGTTTGACTTTAGTCAAAAAGTGACAAAAATAAAGGCAAAGAGGGAGTCGATAATGAAGTCCAGATAGAAATTGAAGGTGAATCACAAACTGAAGTTGATAACAAGTTCAACCAATTGTCTCCTATGGATAAAGCTATTCAGGAGGCTTTTGAAAGTGAGCCAGATAACCATCAAGGTAAATTTAACTTTCTTATCAATACAGCTGCTACCGAATTCGATATCAAATTCCATACTGAGGGAGTATTTAGGCCACCCAAATTTGATATTATTGATTTCAAAAATTATATGCCTCAAGATGAATATGAATCTTTGATAAAGATGTACTACGATTACACAAGAGGAAATACTGATGAGTCAAAAATTGATTTCTTGAGAGAAAATCTACTGGGACATACTATTGAAAAACAAATCGAAAACAAAATTGATTATAAATTAAGAAACTTATATGAAAAACTGGGATATGATATTAAAGATAATGTTGCTCCAGGTGAATTATTTGGCCCAATTACTTCAGAAGATTTCTCATCTGGATCCAGTTATCATAATGCTCAACTGTAAGTTTTTGGAGTGGTTTTTGTTAACTTACATCTTTTATTGTTATTTCTAATTCCTTTGATAAACATTTATTTTCTTGTGAGAGCTGGGAGAAAACAAGTGCTTACCCAGCATCCTTATCTACCACTAAACTTAACTTTTATAGCGAACTACGTAAAAAGAATTTTGACGTAAGATACCGTACTGAGTTCTCAGATCAATGGAATTCCTACAAACGTCATAAATTAAACGAATACTTGCGTAGAAAAAGGTAAGTATATCACCCATCTATCCCCATAGAATTGAAGAGAAAGGACAGAAACCAGATGAGATCAGCAATGAAATCTCCATTCAAAGTCTTGATGATAGAACATTAGAGGCAGCTATGCAAGAAGTATCAGAGATCAGTAGTTTGATTGATTTGGTAGACAATAAATCACAGTCACTCTATCAACCCTCTAGCGATCATCTCGCTTTTGAATTCTTTGACAAAGTTGTTGATCTGAGTGATTTTGAATACACTAAATATGAAGATCAACTGCATAAGGAAATATACGGAGATGATGAATTTAATAGAGGTTATGAAAGTCCTAAGCATATGAGAAAGTACTTTGCTGATATATACGATAATGATCATCCAACTAAAGGCAGAGGATTATCTGTTCCTACACAACTATCATATGACGATATTCCAAATTGTAAGTTTGAGTCTATTAACATTATAGTGAAACCAATTAACAATGACTTTAAGAAAAAGGAGAAAGATAGCCACATAAAATACCATACTCCAAAAGATTACAGTGCAAGGTCAGATTTTGACTTTGTCCTTGAATACAATAAAAATTACTCAAAAGTGCCAAGAGATGGGATCGAGTATGGTGTGACGCCTCGTAAGTATACAAAAAATGACATTCTGTACTATAGCCAACAATCATATCTACAATAAGTACGCCAAAGCATTCAACAAATTTTTAAAGGAAGGAAGGACAAAGAAGGAAAGAAAAATTCAAAGTTAGTTTTTACATTCCCATTCTTTTCCACAACTCGTTATTTTTTCTCATTTGTGTTCATTATAGAGCAGGAAATGATTGAGTGGAGGGATGAATTATTTGAAAAATGGAAAGATGGTATAAAGGTCGATAACATCTTTGAGAAAGGGGAGAAACCACCACAATTTATGGAGTTTGTTGAACCTTCTCTAGTTTCAGAGGAAGGTTCTTCACCAGATGTAAAAATTTTGACAAGAGAAGATGTTCAAGCATATTTAAACGGTGAAGATGAAGATGAAAAACAAGATAGTTCAGTGCAAATGCATAATTTTAATTCTAAATTGAGTGGGGATCAAGAAGAAATACCAACGATAGAAGGTATCAATCCAGATTCTAATGAGAGTATATTGGATCATATCGAGAAAAAATAATATCGCCTGTCTGCCTGATTCAAATATGTTACATCCAACTCGAGTACAAGAACCTGGCCAATATCCTATTCCAATTCCTGATTTAGAAACACAAATAGAAGTTCTCCCTGAATTCCCAGAATACATAGAAGAACCAGAAGAGTTCGAACAAATATGGGAGAAGCACAGAGAAATGTCAATGCCTGGGCGTGGAAGAAATTTTACTGACGAGTACAATCAAAAAGCATTTGCTTATGACCTCACAATCAAGGAAATGAAGGACCAACTAGAGGAGTCTATCAGGTACTATCTAAAAATTCTTATTGTTATAGAGATCAAAAACTAGATGCAATCGATCTAGCTATGAATATTTTAGAAAAGATTCAAGGTATTCACTTACAGAACAGCTTTACTTTGGACACACAAAAGTTTGACACCACTGAGATTTTACAAGACAAAGATGGAGATGCGCAATTGCAGCAGGAATTAGTGAAGTTAAAGCATTCCTTGAATGACGCCACCAGTCCTGCGTATCAATATATCAAGAAATTGCATAAGGAAGGGCTACTAGGACTTGAGAATTCAGAACTTGATAAAGTTGTCAATCCAAATTCAGGTATATTTTCTCATCTCATTTCTGCAACATTCTCAGTGATTTTGTCCAGAATCTCTCTAACTCTTATAAATTATAGACAAATTTGAGGAAGTCAATGAAAACTTACAAGATTTCTTCAACGAATTAGAAGCAAAGGAGAAGATGATTTTGGCATTACAAGAAGCATATGATAGAAAACTTCATTTGCTGGAACACCATAGACAAACCAAACAAAGAGATATTATTGCAGAGAAAAATGAAAGACTCCAAGAAATTATAGAAAAAGAGATATTTGATGCTTATGTGGAGTATCAGAGAAATCTCCTTAAAGAAACTGACTCTGGATATGGCAACACCCGAGATGACTTTTTCCCAGACGAACATAAAATCAAAGTTGTTAGAAACATTTTTGGAGTCATGGAAAACCAAAATCAGAATTTTGGTGCTGGTAAGTCCCTCATTCTTAATTCCTTTTGACTGTAAAATTTTATCATCTCTATAGACATTCTTGAATTCGGCA
>CBDDTI010000545.1:0-2500 GCA_965233585.1 bacterium | reverse complement strand
GACGTACCTGCCATCTTTATCTTCAATTACCTTTTCGATTTTACAGTGCAATTTTGGATTTATTAAAATCATTACTCCTTTACTATTTGTAGAACCGTGACTAAAAAGGGCTTTTCCACCCCATTCCGCCTCCCAAGTGATGGCACTATCTTTAGAACTATGTGTTTCTTGGAGAAATGAGAAGTGATGATTTTGGTTGTGTATTGTTCTGAATATCGAACGGCGTATTATCGATTTGTTCAACCCTTGACATTTAATGACTGACACCTGAAGTTGAGGCTTTCATGCACGCTCATTTACAGTGCAAGAAATGGTTACGGAAGATAGCGCACTGTGGTATGTACAGCTGTTGAATATAACGTGTGAGGTATTTGTACTTTGGCAGCTTTCTTTTGACTACATTTAGTGAGTTTAAATTTCAAAATTTCTAATTTGATTAAGATAAAGAAACATGATTTTCATTTTACTGATTGGCAAGCTGGAAGGATCGTACACCTTAACTATATACAAGATACACACAAAAAGAAGGATTAAAAAAGGCTCACAAATTGGCCTTGCGAAACATTTGGTATGTTTTTGACCGAGAAGCATAGATGGTAAAATATTTGGAACTCCGCTAGACGGTAAAAATGCTTAAACTTAATGAGAGGCCCTTTCTTAGAAAACAATAAACAAACTTAATGTGTTATGTAACAAGACACTGGGTAAAGCTAAATAAACTATGAACCATTAACTGTGTACTTAGCTGTAGGATATAGTGTAAACAAGCATTCTGGTGGGAGCGGGCCATTGTCTTACGATTTTCCTAGTTCTTCAACTTGCTGTTGTGGTACTTGCTGGTTTACTTGCCACTTTTCTGGGATTTGGTAGTGAAAATAGGACTTGCCGTTAACAATAAGCCTGTCTCCCACAATGGTGGCCTTAGTGCTGGGGGTCTCTTTTGCTTTCTTTATGGCTGGGAGCAAAATTTTTGCTCTGATGTCTTGTATTGCTTTGGGCAGGTCTTCACCAACACTGACTGATGAATTTCTGAGTGCGTAGCGACATTTCCAGACTTTGTCTCGGTCTGCACGACAAGTAAAACGGACGATGATCGGGCGGATCTTACTTCTCCTATGCTGTCCGATTCGGTGCACGCCGCAGAATCTCATATTTCTCACCTCGGCTTCTTCCAATTTCAAATTTTCAGTTAAGACATTTTTAACAAGCGATGCACAATCTTCTCCAGAAAATTCAGGAATACGGCAGAAGATGAGATTCCATCGCCGACTGTAAACGCTTAGTTTCGAAATCTCGTCGCCTTAGGTGGACACTTCGTTTTCACAGAGACATCCTTTCCTTGAGGTCGTCTTGTTCTTTCTGAGCGTAGTTAAGTGATTCAGCTACATTTGAGCATTCTGCTTTCACTTCGTTGATGCTGGTTTCGGTCTCACTCAATCTAGCTTCTAGTTGGAGAATGTGTTTCTCACGTTCCTTCATTGTATCCTCAACGGATTTTATTCTGTCAAGATGGGCTTGGAACTCCGTTAGTTTCAATGTGACGAAGGCGCCATCTTGGTTTGTTTCAGGTTTTCATTACCGCTTGAACTGCTAATGCGTTGCCTTTTCTTCTCTCCTTTTTTTTCTTTTTTGCTGTCGTCTGGATTTCCCATAGCTTATCAATGTGGGCCCTTGCTTGAACGGTTTTTTAAGACGAAAAGTTACAGTTTTCGCAGAGCTCGCAAACGTTGCGTCTAACCTGGGCGGCTCATCCCAGCGGTCTCCCCCGTGAAAAAATAATCATTTTCAATTACAAGGAAACCAAAACGTAAAGTATATCTACCTTTATAAATTTGTAACAAAGTTATCCCCGTGTAAATAATAAACATATTCTAGCTGAATTCGACATCACATTTTTACATCACAGACGGTCAGTCTCTTCAAAAGTTTGTTCTCCCATATTAATTTTGTCTTAATCTTCCTCACTCTTTAACGTTTATTTTCAGTTTATTATTTTTAATATTATTATATTACTTATTATCCAGTGTTTTCTGCTTTAAAAAGAAATTAAAACTATTTCTTGTAGATTCTTCTTCAGTTTGACAGAAAACTACGGGAAAATTACTTAAAATCTCGTGATATGGCATTACTTTATTGACATTACTTTATCTTTAGATAAATTTCGATAGTGAAGTTATATTTGATCATTAAAGCGGACGTGTTATTCATTGTAATTGCATCTTAATTGTCAGTTTTTAACCGAAGGAAATCAAGGTTGGCAACGATAAACAAATGGCGTGTTTAAAAACTTCGGTCGAAATCAATATAAGCGCATATGTCGTATACTAAAACAGAAAATGAAAAAGAAAACGACAATTTAAAACGAAATGCGGTAATAAAAGAAAAAGCAATCAGAATAAATTTAGCTATTTTCGTTTAAAATGCGATAAAACACGTTTTTGTAATCTCCCTCGGGCCATTTGTAGTTTAAAAGCTATTTATTTATCTCATTAACATCGCT
>CBDDTI010000544.1:0-6506 GCA_965233585.1 bacterium | reverse complement strand
AGAAAGGAACGTCCGCATTGATAATATGAAACTTTAGGAGGTTGTGAAACAAAAACCAAACCACATATGGAAAATCGCAGACATCCTTTTTGAGGGTGATGTGTGAAATAACATTTTTTTTTTTTTACATTTTATTCTTTTGCACAAACACAAGAAACTATACAAACATACTACTGTCCTTAGAACTATCCTACTAACATTACCAAGAATAATTGAAACGACTAATAATACTTAACCTACATGTAACTTATATGACTACAAGAATACTAATACTAACATACAAGGTTACAATAGCACTAGCACTAGAATTTTAGCAAATCTAGTGTTTTAATTTACATCATTCCCCTTGTCATTTCAATTCTACATAGAATAAGAGAAATAAGAAGAAGGAGAGGAGGAACTTCATGTTTTAAAATATTAAATAATCTTTTTGATTTTATACTTGTATTTTATTTTATTGATAAAATCAACGATCTGTAGTGGTGGTGAGTTATTTTGGAGCTTACATTTATAAATATAATAGCACAAGAAGAGAAGAGTATAATTCAATTTCTTTGTTAGTGTGTCTGATGCAGGGGAGAGGCCAAAGAGGACGTCTTCAGCATTTAAAATAAAGTTAGAACTATTATGTACATTAAACCATTGTAATACTTCTTGAGTAAAGGATTTTGTGAACTGGCACTCAGTAAAGGTGTGATCTATGGAGTCTGATTCCTCGCAATAAACGCAATTACTATCTGGTTTGATGTTAAATCGGAACAATTCCTTCTTTGTGACAACAACTCTGTGAATGAGTTTAAAGTGGAATTCTCTTAACTTGTTTTGCTTGCATACCTTTCGAACCGATCTAAATATCTTTTTCCAGTTTGTTTTGTCTTCTGTAATAGTTCTATTCCATCGTCTTGGGCCTGAATGCTGATCATCATATCTACGATGAATAATTAACCACATTAGAAAACATTTGCGATGTTAATCGTACAGCTCCGATAATTCACACGCGGAAGCGAACCAATTTAAACGAAGCAGTGTTTCTGGGGATTTCTTTGATATGACTTCGGCATTGTCTTTTTAGAAAATTTCAAAGATATGATTGTATTCTATAATTATTAAGCTTTCAGAAAATGTATAGGTTGATGGGGTGTTCTTTCAAAGCATCAGCGTAAGAGCGCGATTTCCAAACACTGTCAATCCACCTGCCATGACACCTTAATTAAGTTTAGCATGCACAAGTGGCCCAGACGTCGATTACGATTAATACGTGACATTAGTATGTTGACGATTGCGTTACGAATTTCAATGTATGACAATGCTTTGAAAATTGCTCTAAATGCTAAGTGCAGGAAATAATTCAAATAAAAAATGACTCACCTCATGTTAACATTGCGTTATCTTGATCTCTTGTTTTTCCTGCACGTAGCATTTAGAGCAATTTTCGAAGCATTCTCATGCATTGTCTAAATAAACGGGTAAACTCGTAACGCAATCGTCAAAATACTAATGTCACGTATCGTAATCGACGTCTGGGCAGGAATTCATGGCCACCGCATCAACAGTAACAGTTCAGGATCTCGGCAACTTGCAAGACCTTTCCAAAAAAGAGAAAACCTTCTTTGTGAATGGCCTGAAAGATAGAAAACTTTTTCCTCCGCTTCCAAAGCCTGATAGACACGACTGGCTGTCATCGCATTCGGAGACAAAACAGTCGCACAGTTCTTGGCGGCAAAGACTACAAACTGCCATTCCGCCATCGAGAAAAGACAAGAAAAAGATATGTCTTGTACCTCTGGGCGATGAATGGACACAGTCTGAAATAGAAATAGATAAAAACGGGAATAAAGAGAGCTTCTTGTCGTTGCTTCAGCATTTCGCAGCTGTGTTCTTTACTGGCTTTCAAGTTGATGTCCTCCCATCGGTGTCTATAGGGAAACTCAAGTGTAAAACACGAATGAACTGCGGAACTCTTCAGTTATACATTCCAGATGTCTACAAATACTTACAAGCTAAATGGCCATCTGGTGCTTTTTGTGTTGTTGGAATCACAATGATTGATCTTTACCCGAAAGAGACTTGGAACTTTGTGTTTGGGCAAGCCAACTCCTCAATTGGTGTAGGTGTGTTCAGTTTTGCCAGATACAATCCACTTTTCTACGAGGATGATCCCGAGAAAAGGGTGTCACTCTGTACAAGTACCCTTGTGCTATGGAGGAGTTGCAAGGTATAGCATGGCAAAAGATATAATTCTAACAGATTATATCTCATTAAATTCTAACAGATTAAATCTCATTAGTAGTTGATCGTTGAAAGGGGCAGGTAAAAAACAGGGCTTGAGGGTTGGCCTGACAGTAAACCCTCAATACTGATGACAATGACACCCCCACCGGTAGTAGTAAGGGGTACCTTTCTCGATACTATAGTGAATATTCCCAGGGGACCTTACCTTTACCTTACCTTTCTCGGTACCACAGTGAATCGCTAATATTCCCAGTGGAAATCTTAATGGGATGGGAGGTGCAAAGTGGTAATTTGTGTACCAACCATTCTTGAGGGTCACTTGTCACTCAAGGATTCCAGGAAAATATAAAACTCATGTTATCCTCTTGAGACAGCAAAAACTGACAACAGGCTGAACCAAGAATGTGAAATCTAGCAAGGTCAGCTGGAAAATTCTCGGAGCCGTGATTGTCTCAGAGCTGTTGCTTAAAAGTGCTAACAGTGAATTAAATTTCATCAAATTGAAGGCAAATCCTGAACAGAAAATGGCAGAGAAACATGGTGCAATTCCCTTGCATTTTGTTATGTCCAGGTTCAATGCATGCTTGTTATGGTTCTAAAATGATATTTTTAAGATTTCTTTACTGGAGTGATAATAAAAACGAAAAAAATCAGCAAGATCAAAGCTTAGCAGCCATCTCACCCTCCCCACGTCACTGAAACAATCAGATTGATTTATGAGCTTGAGATGTCTATGACGCAATAGTTGATGAGGCCTCTATACACCTAATTATACACCTAATCTGCTTGCCTTACATACTGGTGGATCACCTTGAGGTAAGGGGAGGGCCAGGTTCTGTTTTGTATGTCTTGCCAGTTACCCAAAATAGAGGGGGTTGGGGAGTGGCAGTCCCCTGGGCTCCTCCCCTAGATCCACCACTGACTATGAATGTTTGATTTCTTCAAAGGTGATGGTTCATGAGATTTGCCATTTATTCTGTCTGCAACACTGCGTCTTCTTTTCTTGTTCTATGAATGGCAGCAACCACCTAGAGGAGTCAAACAATCGTCCAATGTTTATGTGTCCTGTCTGCCTACACAAGCTGAAGTCCTGGCTGGGTTTTGATGCGAAACAGAGGTATCAAGCAATGCTGGAGTTTTGTATGCCAGTTCAAGATGAGAACTTTGAAGGAAGTTGTCATTGGTTAGAGAAAGCAATTGAGAAACTTTCTTGAGTTTCTTTCTTAACAATCAGTTATTAATGTTACCTTTATACCAGTAAACACTAAACAGAGCCTGCGGGAGGTGTAGTAGGTTAGTCAAAACAGAGAGCCTCAAATTTAAAAGCTGACTTGGAACCTTAAATTAAAAAAGAACTTTAAGGTGACTCTGAACCCTGTTGACAGATTTTTTGTTAAAAGTTGTATTTCATAATGCTACTGACAGTTCCATAAATTAAGAGTGTCTAATTTCAAGTTATGACTAAGGTCAAGCATTGAGAGTGCTGTTAACAGGTTACACAAATACAATATAATACTTAAGCAATAGAGCACAAGGTTTGAATGGGTTATAGGCTGATAAACCACATGGGTTGTTGGTAAAACATGAGAAGAATTCGTAAATCACGAGCTGCAGGTGAGTGTTCTACCAACATCCCAAGTGGTTTATCAGCCTATAACCCATAGAAACTTGTGGTCTATTGCTTTTATATAATAATTCAAAAGACACAAATTTTCCATGGGTTTACCGGCACAATAACCGATAGCTGATTGACCAATCACAGCGTGCACATTCATTTGGTTATTGTGCAGTTCCAGAAAATATCCATACTCCCCCCCACAGAAGGGATTGGAATTTCCTGGAGGGTGGGGGGTTCTATAAGGCCCAAAAATTTAAGGTGGCCGAACACAGTTTTCAAGAGCCTATGCCTAATTCTCCATAACTTTTAAACTATCTTTCCTTTGGCGCCCATTTTTTGCAAGAGTCAAGATTAATTACAGAAGTATTTATTCTCGCATTTTGACAAGGGTGCGTACTGTTGCCATGGCAACGGGGCTGGTTTAAAATAAGGCTTAAATAATGGTTTTTGTTTATTTAAAAAAAATCCAGTCGTTAGATTGTTTTCATCTTTTGCGTACTACGAGCTGACATTAAATCCCTTTTGTCAACATTGTTCTAATAAAATTTTGACATAGACGATTTCCGTAATTCGCCGTTAATCGTTTCCTGTATTATTAAAAATTCCCTATGTCAAAATTCAGATTTTTCGTGATAGATCGTTCACGTGGTCTCTGATCTATTTTTTTGCCAAATTTCTTGAAATTCTAATGACTCGATCGCTGGGAAACTGCACATTTCTGCTAAAGCAATCAGTCTCAATTTTTGGAGCAACTGTGCATGCGTTCCATTTAACTGGGTTCTTTCGGTAACAAACAGAAGCTAAAAATGCTGGGTTCTTTGCATTGTCATCTTTTGTAACATATCATTGTAATAAAATACTAGAGCCATCAATACACTGCATGCAATTATAGAGAAAAATAACACAGATAGTGCGGGTGTTGAGTAAATAAAATGATCGCTCTGTTGACGGCATGTTTGTTTTTTGAAATCCTTGTGCACGTGCTAATTTGTATCAGCAATAGCGCACGCTAAAACTGTGTTCAGCCACCTTAAAGAAATGTATGAAGCATAATTGGAATATCCAGAGGGGTGGGGGGTTGTAGAAAAAATCCCTTCCGTGGGGGAGGTATGGATATTTTCTGGAATTACACAGCATACAAAATACAATAACCTTTATTTCACCTCAAATTTAAAGTAGCATGGGTTTACCACCACAATAACCCATAGCTGATTGACCAATCGCAGCGTGCACATTCATTTGGTTATAATTTATATAAAATGCAATAACCTTTATTTCAACTCAAATTTAAGGGAACCACGGCTGCTGGCGGGAGTTGACCCTAAGTTGCTCCAAATGGTGCCTAAATTACAAACTTTACTAGACAAGGGAAACGTAACATTTAATAATAATAATGAACGGAAAAGATTTTGGCTTTTAAATTTCCCGCGTGCCACCATCTTGGATTTCATGACGTCACTGCATTGTCTCTACTGTTAGAGAGCTAAGGTTCTTTTGTTTGAAATAATAGGACAATGCAGTGACGTCATGAAATCCAAGATGGCGGCGCGCGGGAAATTTAAAAGCCAAAATCTTTTCCGTTTATTATTATTACTAAATGTTACTTTTCCCTTGTCTAGTAAAATTTGTGATTGAGGCATTATTTGGAGCAACTTAGCGTCAACTCGCCCCAACAGCCGAGGTTCCCTTTAAAGCAGCAAGATCGGCAGCTAATATCTTTGAGAAAATGAATAAATAAAATAACATGAAATAAGATGGATATGGAACAATAAAATAAGTATATTAAATTACAATATGAACAATTACATAATCAATAACAATTGTGGCATCAAACCGTTTACAACTCTCTACAGAAGGGACAGCAGTCAGTATCAAATTCTAAATTACAAATAGTCTATGTGTGTGCACGACCTGAAAAATAAGTCATTCCAAAAATACACTAATTTAAAAGGCTTTTCAAAGTAGAGTAAAATGGTGTTTTTCTTTCTGTGATATCTTTTTTTGTTCCAGAGATATTCAAGTTTTCCTGTTATGCAAATTTAGTCACTGATGACGTCATCGGTTGTGTAAGTAAAATGGTGTGACACAAAATTAAGAATATCTCCGCCAATAATGAAGCAATGCTATTGAAACTTGGCAGGGATATTGCACCCTACGAAATATATCAGTTGGTACACATTCTGATATTGCTATGGCAACATGCTCGGTTCCACTCTCCTCCCTCTTCAAAATTAAATATTATTATTTGCGACTCAACAAGGCAAAATAACTGGTCTTATCTAAGACGTATGCCAGTCTCACCTTCATTAGGTCGCCTCTTTGGCATTTTTAGCTGTATTTTGTGCCCTGTGCTGCTACAAATGACAATATTTGATTTTGAAGAGGCAGGAGACTGGAACCGAGCATGTTACCATAGCAACATCGAAATGTGTACCATCTGGCAGGTTTCGTAAGGTGCAACATCCCTGCCAGGTTTCAATAGCATTGCTTCATTATTGGCGGAGATATTCTTAATTTTGTGTCACACCACTGTACTTGCACAGCCGATGACGCCATCAGTGACCAAATTTGCATAATAGGAAAACTTGAATATCTCTGGAACAAAAAAATATATCACAAAAAGAAAAACGCCATTTTAGTCTACTTTGAAAAGCTT
>CBDDTI010000543.1:0-10673 GCA_965233585.1 bacterium | reverse complement strand
AGCTGAAGTATGAAGACAAGCCTGATTACAAGGTATGATGATCAACCATTAACACTTTGTAATGTCATAAGGGTCAGGTTGACCCAGAATACTACCATTTGTCGTAATAGACCATACTTGTGTTTGTGGTTTTGGACTCACTAGAACCAGCTTGCAACTAGCAACTGAGGCTAATGAATGCGTGAAATCTTTTCAAATGCAAATGGTTTTTTAAATCTCTTTCTAATGATATTCTTTTGCATCAGCTAATTCCAGTCTAATACCTTGAAGTCGCCGGAATAGGTCCTCTTGGAGCAAACCGGATTTAAGAACTAACAGTGAAATGCACTTCATAATTGTTTTCTTTTTGTCTTTTCAATTACAGATGTTGATATCCATTGTCGAGAAAGCAATCGCCAAGAAGGGCCTCAAAGAAAGCGATCCATTTGACTGGGAGAAAACGCCGGGCGATGTCTCTCAGGCTACCACAACTACCAGCACCCCTCCCGTGGGTCAAATATATACGACACCCCCTGACAACAAGCCTGACCTGCCGAACCTGCATGCATCAGATCGAGTATCGCCTAGTGTTGACATGTTGGAGGATCACAGTGAACATGGGAATGAAGCGAATAGAAAAGATGGCGGGATTAAGGATGGGAATGCTATCAACAAGTTTGGCACTTCAGACAGAGGAGTGATTCAGAAGATAAGAGAGGTGCTGGATGCTGTGGAGAAAGACGGTGGAAATTTCCTGAAACCCCAAGTTGTTTATCTTCAGAAAGCGACTAAACAGGTGCGTGAAAATTACGAAAAGTCATTTTAGGGTTGGCTTTGTGCAAAAGTTTCAACTGAAGGGTTTGGGTCAGTATAGCCTTCTGGGTCACGTTGGGATGGAGTTCGAGCAAAGGGCAGTCAGTCCCCCCCCCCCCCCCCATCCTTTTTAGCTCCAAAGCAGGCAAAGCCCTGGGGGAGGCGGGGACACTCGCCAAAAAGTTGTGTTGGGATGTGCGAACCACTTGCCAAACTTTTTACCCCATTTAAGACCAAAATCTGTGATCTATTTACGACCTGAACAAAATTTCAACTCCCTATTTAATACCTGGAGCCCGTTTCTTGAAAGGCCCAGAAACTTTTCGCACCCATAAATCCATTTTAGTTCATCTGTATCTAAAAACATTGAGATGTATACACCTGAAACTTCTTGTATGAATAGAACTTCTGTTCATATCACGAGTACGTGAATAAAACAGCTCTGTAATCAAAAGGTTGGTTCGAGATTTTGCTATGGCTTTACAGGCTTGAAAAGTTTCCGGGGCTTTCGAGAAATGAGCCCCTGCAGGCCCCGGTTGTTCAAAGGCTGGATAACGCTATCCACCGGATAAATCGCTATCCAGCGGATAAGTGTTGACAAAACAAACCACGCTATCCACCGGATAGTGATTTATCCGGTGGATAGCGTTATCCAGCCTTTGAACAACCCGGGCCAGATCTTTAAATCATTGCCCTGAGTTGGACCTGTCTTACAATTATTTCCTCTAGTCCACACTGATGTCAAAGGCATTGCAAAAGGTTTTTTAATGGCCTTGCGAAAGAGGAGTTTCTTAAAAAAAAAAAAAACCTAATTCAAGACTACAGTGCAAAACCATATCCAATTTTGAGACCAAAATAGCCCAAATCGATACCCCATTTCTGACCAAAACGGCTGAGGAAAAACCTATGTAGCGCATTTGAAGTATTACTCCTGGGCTAGGGGTGGGGGTGGGGACAGGTAGACTGTTGTAGGAAATTGCCTTGCTCAGCAGTCACACGAAGCACGGACTTCGGCCGGGCACGAACTCAGAGCGATCGATCTGGAACTCAAGACGCCAACCATTAGGTCACATCCCTTCCACATTGTTTTAGTCAATGTGTCTATGATTTGCTGCCATCTGGTCTTACCCAGCTGCAATTATTCCGTTTTCGCAGGAAAAGGCCTTGAATGGAGAAAGGAAGCTGGAGACACCAGCGTTGATTTCAGCAATCGTTCAAGATGTGCAAAGGGCACAGATTGGAGGAGTGGACAAACAGAAAATTCTAGATGAACCTGGTTGCAACGAGGTTGACACCAAACAGGTTGGCCAAGTTGAAGTGAACGGTAGACAAAATGAAAGTAACAGAGATCTCAATGCAGTTGGAAAAATCAAATTTACAGTAGGGTCACAAAATTCACTGGAGCTTGGAATGGACTTGGATAATGTAGAGCATTTTAACTCGGGAAATCCTGTAAAGATGGACACAGAGCAGGCAGCTTTAATAGAAGCCGAAGTTAGAAAGGACCAAACTCCCCCTACGGTGCGGATATCCCAGGAGTCCCCCTCCCCGGTTGTTCATGTGCCAGGCACTCCCCTGACTGCTATTAGAGAGTTGTCCTCGCCAGATGCAAAACTGGATTTCGACGCGTCATTAGAACGAAGAGACGATGTAGAGGAAAGTAGATTTGCCTCTCCGTGGTCCCCAGGGGTGGTGGAGGACCAACCAGTTGTATACATGCCCCCTCCGGTTGTGGAAACAGAATGCGACGAGGAGCTGGAAGAGCTCGCTAACGTGGGAAGGACGGAGAGACAAGTAGCAGCCATAGCAAGCTGCCATCACTTGTCCACCATGTACGATCATCACCATCACCATGACGACTTGAAGAAGCACGTGCGTGATTTACCGCTGGACTCTGAGCCCGTCAGACACATCAGTGACGATAAGAGAAGTCATGATGAGGTAAGCAGCCATAAAGTGGATCGCAAGTCTGCCGCAGAGTCGCCCGAGGCGCCGAAGCCAGGGAATTTCTTTCGTGTGCCGTCCATACTGGAGCAGATGGTCGACGAACCGCCAGCCCAGGCTGGAGAAGGCAGAGGTCTGTTCCGGGTACCCTCGGTACTGGAGCAGATGATGGACGAACCTCTCGACGAAGCAGCAGATGATGCAGCGAACCCTCCTCAAGTTGATGAATACAGGCTTGATTCTGCTGAGTTTGCTTCTGACAGACAGGAGGTGTCCTCGCACTCGCACCACGCCCTTCATGTACCTGGCTCTGCTATGGCTGTCACCACTTGCCGGGATTTTAACTTCAGGGACAGTGAAGGAGGGTGTATTCTAGGTGACACCGAAATTGCGCCAGCGGCAGAAGGTTCATCGTTTTCGGAGGCTTCAGAAGGCGAAAACTCCGACAACGAAAATCAGTGCGAGTTTCCTATAGATCAAGACGATCCTGCTGAGCAAGGACAACAACAGAATTCGCTTTCATCGGAAAAAGATAAAGGGATGATGGATGAAAAAATAATTACTTCCGCAACAAATGGGGATAATGAAAATGAAGTGGTTTCTCATGAGGAGCGAGTCGATAGAATGTCGTTGGAAAACGAAAAAAGCGACTCTGAGAAAATTAATGAGCCATGGTTGAACGAGATCCCTCGGATTTCAGACATGTTTGGCAATCCTGATAACAATGTGCAGTTTTATATCGGCGAACAGCACGAGGAAATGCAGGAATATAGCGAACCTTTGAGTTCTAGAGAAGAAAAACTCGACAATAACTTCTACTCTGAAGGTGAGCGTGGAAAGTTAGGCGAGGACGATATCAAAGTTGACGCAAATTTTGAAACCGAACTTAATGCGGCTCCAGAGAAAAGCTCTGTTAAAGCTGTGCTGTCTCACCTGGTAGCAGCCGAACCCAGAATCCCGAGCTTTAATGATCTCTATACTAACGAAGAAGATCAAAACACTGCGATAAATTCGGCCGATGATGCCGATGCTGATGATTACTGGGCACGAGATGAGCCCGGGGCCCTCTCAAATGGGTTGGACTTACATGGACTGGAAACGGGCAATTACGAATCTCATCATCGTGACGATTTGCTCAGACCCAAGCCTCCCCCCGGCAGGTCAGAACGCGGATGTAGTTCAGCGAGGTAGGTTTTGAGAATATCTTTTTTTTAAATAAATGTTTGGGTGCCGGAAATAGGCAATACTTCCGTTACGCCAAATTCCCTGGTTCAATGGGTGTATCGGCAGTATTGCCTACTTCCGGCACCCAAACATTTATCTTACGATTATTTCTATTTCATGGGTGCTACGCGGTTCCCATACTATATCTACATCATTTGTAAATTTACCGCGACTTACTACCTAAATTACCACTATCTGCTCCTGTACTGACTTCGTAGCTCAGTCGGTAGAGCATCGGTTGATCTAATCTGGAGGTCGTAGGCTCAAACCCGATTCCAAATTTCCTATAATAGGGTGAAAAGCCAGGGGGATTTGATGTGTCGGCGGTATTGCCTACTTCCGGCACCCAAACATTTATCAAAAAAGTTATTTCTATTTCACGGTTCCCGTGTGTTTGTAGCATGTGATACTGGCCCTGAATGATCAACTTTTTTCACTGATTACTGTGCTTGTTGGAAATAAGCTTGTAACCATTAGAAAACGGCGTCTCTCGTCGGATGCTTGTTTCATTCTCGCGAAAGAGCCCCAAAACTACACACATGAGGCATAGCAGTTTAGAAATGTACGATTCATTACTTCAGCTGATTGGTTTGTTAGTTTCCCGCACGCAAGTAACATCCAATAAGAGACAGAATCTCAGCCTCTTTACTTGCACGAGCGTAGCCTGTGAATAGTTCCCTTGGGGGATATAGAGAAGAAGATCATTGGAAACCCAAACGAGATTCTCACCAGACCTCGCTCGTTTGACCGTATGTTTTCTCCTTGTTAGAAAATGTTCACTGGCCACCGTGGGTGGGTGGGTGGCGGAGGGGGGGGGGGGGAAGGGGACAGCAAGTGCGCTCGTTGAGGGACATTTTCTTGTCTTATGGTTAAGCCGCGCTGTTCATGGCTGATAGAAAAAAAAGTCAACAGAACAACAACAACATAATACTCGAGAGAAGACTGACTACCGCTGGATTTCCACAAGACTGTGCATCGCAGTCCCGTAGTAATCATAAGAGCTGAGTACATGGTTAACTTACCTGTCGATCATTTGTTTGGTCATTGCAGACTGCGGAGATACAAACCTACCAAGTCGCGCCTGGATTTCATTCGTCCTCTCGTTGCTATCAGTGACAAGCCGGAATTTATTTAAGCGTCAATGGATAAAATATGTTAGAAATTAAACAAGCCAGACGAAAATAGGTAAAACCGAAACATGTAGTTACTGAGCCTTTTTTGGTATGAATTGTTTTAGGAATAATACAGAACTTAACCTAGAAACAGAAGTATCTCGCTGCTCGATAGAGTTTTCGATAGGTTTGTGTTGTCTTCCTGTGGCGCTTTTTTATTCCTTTGCCAATAGACTTAACCTGAAAAATTCTAATTTGTGGGGTTTAGGCATTTTCCAACAATTTTAACTCTTTAAATCATTTAGATGAAGTTCTTATAGTAAGTTATTTGAATTTTAAATTATTTTAGCTATTAACTCTTTTAAGGCAGATATCAAAGCTAAAATTAGCGACCCCCCTACGCAGACATGCTTTGGGCTTGTTACGCAATCTTCTTTCCTCATGAATGTCTGCTGAAGCCAAGGGAACATTCCTTGCCCTTTGTTTGCTCGCGTCCTGATCAAGGCTGCGGACTTGTCCCCAAAGATCGGCTGGAGATCACATGAATTACATTAGGACCAATCGGCGTCGTTTTAAATAAGTAAATAAATTAAGTTCTACAACAAAAAAGAAAGAAGCTGGCGTCGGCTCTTGTGTAATAAAAAGCTAATGATTAACTGAACAGACTCACGTCAGCGTAAACGCTTTCAAAGTAAAAAGTTTTACTATTAAATCCGGTCCGCGTTCGTAGATTTACGAGCACTTTGTCCTTTACACGGCGAAATAAACTATAGTTTATCGATAGGGATTTAAATAGATTATCGTAACTGTTTCACACACTCGATGAAAGCACACGCCAGTGGTTTGGCGTTTTGTGATTATTTCTCAAGCTCCAAGGATACTTTCCGCAGGCTTCCAGCATTTGAACCAGGATTTGATAGAAACAAACACATGTCTGCGAAAGAACCTGCTCATTATTTTTCTTCATGTATTCATGTCCATTGAACTTCTCTGGGTCCAAAGCCCGCAGCCGTGATCGAGACGCGAGCAAAGGGCAAAGAATGTTCCCTTGGTTTCAGCAGACATTCGTGGGGAAGGAAGATATTGCGTGACGAGCCCAAGGAATGTCTGCCTATGAGGCTAAGCTAAAATACACGTTTTTGTTTTGTTTTGCTCACTTTTTTTTTTTTTGTGTGGAGAAAAGCTAATGACTCCAGAATTTAGAGTAGATTTTACCGACGGATTTAATTTTAAAACGGTTAAAAGAAATCTTTGTGCAGTTATTTGTGCTGCAAGGAAATTTGAATTCACAAATTAATATTTATTTAATTAGCACGTTATTTAAAAAAACTGAATTTCTTGACTCTTGAGCTAAGTAATGATGACCCAAAGGATAACAGTAAAATATTCAGGTAAAATTTAATTTTCATTTCTCCACGGCTTCTGGATTGTCGTGAGACAAATTCTGTCAAACCAGGCAAAGCGTTCATGCGCCTTACACGCCTTATTGGAGGAAATTTTCGCGACAATTTAAATTCGCGATTTTGATAAAATGCGATGTTTCGCGACACCGAATGTTTTTCGTTTTCCTTAAGTTTTCGAAACCAATTTCCTTTAGTTTGTTTTTTTTGTGATACAGCTAAAGGATTCTAAACAAGAAACGCGAGTGGAAAAACAAAGTTGTTTGGCATTCCAAGAGCCCAGTGTAAAGACAATTACTGAGCGGAAATAAAATGTCTCAACAGAATAATTATTTTCGCAAGTGCTCATCGACTCGGTGTCAGAGATTAAAACAGATTGTTTTTACTTCGCATGCGTTGGCAATTAACTTTGGCGCATGCTTCGCGATTTTACTTGTCCTCGAATTTTCGCGATTTAAATATATCGTGAAACATTTCCTGTAATAAGTACTTTTTGATTTAATTCTTAGTATTTTTAATAGCATAGGCATAACTTAAAGATGTTATTCAAAATTTAAAGAATTACCATGAAAATTGTTGGAAACGGAAGAATTGTTTAACTTATAAAACCCTCGCTGAATGATTAAGCTTACCTAGGTCGGGGGGGGGGGGGGGGGGGGGGTTGGCAGGCCTGTGCGCAGCAGCGGTAATTTAAAGTTTCATAAGAATGCATTTTAGAATTTGTTATAGAGAATAATTTTATTTTATAGTGTTAACGCTTTAAGAACTAATTTAATGCACCATCCTGTAAAAAGAATTGAGAAAAGAATTGTACCGCTCCTTGTTTTCTAATATGGGAGCAAATTGTATTTTGCTAAATAAATTCGCTTCAAAACTATGTTTATGGTGAGAGTTTGGAAGGCTAGAGATTTTTACAGCCAACCCCTCGTAATAAGAACACCAAAGGCGAAGTGCAGAGGGTCCATATCATGGTAGCGTCCATATTATAGACGTCAAAACTATCTGAATTTCCGGCAAGCCCGACCTCAAAAAGTCAATAAGCGTTTTTTATTATATGGCTAGCTCTGCGAGCGGGCAAGATGAACCAAATCGTGCACTGTGATTGGCTACCCGAGCGGGCAAGATGGAGCCATTTTGCTCGCTCGGGACCACCCACTGTATCCCGCAAGCAAAATTTCACCAAAAGCCATATAATAAATCCTTTATTGACCAAGTTTGTTCGGTCAAGATGGCTTGATACTGGCCTCGTTCTTTTTTTGCGACTTTATGGACCTCGACTTCGTCTCGTTCCATAAACACGCAAAAAAAGAACTTAGCCAATATCCAGCCATCTTGACCTCACACTTGGTCAATAACCCATACATCCTGTGTCCATTCTTGTTCATCATTTGCGAGTGTTGACATTCCTTCTGTGTTTTCTGGAACAAGCTGGTAACTTAAGTGGTTGAAGATCATTAAGATCCCCAGGATAGGAAAATCCACTGTCAGATCGTTCATTTTGAATAAAACCAAACTTCATATCTACAAAATAAGGTTTGTTGTACTGATGTTGCGGGGCGGTACGCGTTGCAATTATTTCAAGCCACTTTGCATTTGGCTTGTGATTATCTAACAAGTGTTAACCACGATTGAGTTCGACCCTAGCAATTGGATTTTTTACGATAACTGCAAAAATTCACGCGCGCTCATTGGCTAATTTTTATTGTCAATATGCGGACAGACACATGAATTTAAAATTGATGCGACGTGTCAGCGAGCGAGAACCGGCAATTCGACAATTTGTTATCGTAACATTAACAAATGGTAAACGCCGTAGCGTGTGCTATTGAGTTATGGCTGCACGCGGAAGGTAGCTAAGCACGAAAGAAGCGTAAGAGTCGCACGAGGCGATAGCTTCTCTAGTGTTAAGCAAACCTCCCAAGTGCATCCATAACTCAATAGTAGACGCTATGGCGTTTACCATTTGTTTTATAACGTAACATTGAGACATTGGAACAACAGAAGTCTTTTAGAGTCCATAGCACGCTGCTCGCGTCAATGTGTCACGCAATGCCTTTTTCAGCTCGCGCTCTAAAGAGAAACATTTTTAGTGCAGAGTGCACTATTGGGATGGTTAGTGGGTTGACGCCGCTAAAGCACTATAGCACTATGGCGTTATGGCAATAAGATGTAAACTTTAATGTTTGTTTAATTAATAAATTCCTATTTAGTAATTAGTTAGCCTTGCTTTGAGGGGGTGGGGTTAGTACCTTTGGTTGCTACGTAAAACGAACCACACTTACCTCATTTCTCATATAACATCACAAAATGATATATGGTTACGGTATTATCTTGTTATCCTAGTGGTACTATTTTCTTACGAACAAAAGCAATTTGCGCAAAGCGCATGCGCAGATTGATTAGCATTAGAGTAAACTAGACAGAGCTGAAAAACGACTGCGCATGCGTCACTTTCGACCCAGTCCGGTGGTCAGTCGGCGGGTATCGGCGGGAAAATCTCGACTCAAGCAGCAAATTCCTAATGTAAAATCAGTCACAGAAGGGTGACGTTATTTTGTCGATTTTTTACATGACTTTGAGAGTTTTTACTTTCCAAAACGCTTTATTTATCTTCGTGGGATTGCGTTTAGTGGTCCTTATCGCTGAAACTTTCGAAAAGCAAGGGATTTTGTTTATTTTATTGACCCTTTATTGTGCATAGTTGCGTCACGAGCTTCATTTTCGCGGCACGGACTCTTGACTTCACGGTAAAATTTCGGTTTGTGTTCAGGCATGAAGCTGTGGTGTTCAGGAGATATGTTTTAACACTGTTATCGGTCGGTCTTTTGCGAAAGTTTGAAGCTTATCCGGTCTACCCAAGTCTTATCCGAAGCAAAAACCTTCGGCGCTTTTCATTTTTTCAAAAATTCCGCCATTTCACTTACATGTTGCTATGGTTTCACCTTGTCATCCCCAGTTTTCCCGCGCGAATTGATGACATGCGCAGTCGTTTTTCAGCCCTGTCAGTAAACTATATGTTAGGTAAACAATACATTTTATACACAATTACAAAGTGCTTTTCCTTGTGGTAGAACACAATATGTAAGACGCATGCGCTCTAGCATTGCCAGCATGATACAATCTGTTCTCGAGTTCAGATTCATGCTTGCGATACTTAACGGGCGATAGCAGTTATATTTCTCCCTTTTAGTGCAAAGAACGCTTTTGTGACAGCGTAACTTTCTTGAATCACCCCTAACCCGGTTAAAAAATTGTCGTGTGCAGTTTTCAAACTATTTCGTGTTTGCTAAGCTTTAAAGAGGGAAACGAATGGATTTCCTCAATTGCTTGTTTATTTTCTCTCCTACGGAAAAGAACAAGAAGTTCACAAATGTATTCTCCCGAAACATTTTCGAGTTAGCGGCATTAAAATTAGTAATGTGGTTACAAAAGAAACTTCCCAAATATTGCTGCAGACACTGTGGCATTTACGGAAACCGCAAATAAATTTAGTCAGTCTTTGAGGCGACCCATTTACCGATGTAGGATATAATATTGGTCAAGTTGAAAGGCTTCTCGGTTGTATTAATCGATGTCATCGTTTATTTTAAACAGGTTTGCTGTTAACACTAACGGTGGCAACCTAATAAGAACGTGCTATTCGGAGACACGACGAGACTATTTGAAAAGTATATTAGCAATTGTTTATCGATGGACTTGAATGAAACAAAATCATTCTTCTTCCTCCTCTTTCATAAGTAATAACATTATTTCATTACTCTCCAGCAGGAAAAAGCGAGCACATCTCAGAAAGCTTCCTTTGGATGTTTTTTAAGAAAACAAGGGTATCATGTTACAAACTTTGCGAGGAAAACAAAAGTATCAAATGACAAATAATGGCGTTGAAAAAATAAAATTATCACGTTTGCTAGCTTAAAGTATTAATGAATTTAAAATGAACGAAATTCAACGTAAATCACCACAGTAACCCTGACCGTCTTGCCAAACAGTATTGAATCATACGTTGTTTTTGGGCCTTGAACTAACAAGTTACATACTGGCAGCAGATGACTCAAATCGTACTGAATAGTCCTGCATAACACTCTGTACTATCTGAGATTGTCTCACTAGTTTTTGACGCTGATATTGTGGTAAAAAAACTACTATGCCTGGCTTATAGGGGCCGTAGCCAATCAGGAGACGAGAAAGACAATAGGCTATT
>CBDDTI010000542.1:0-2500 GCA_965233585.1 bacterium | reverse complement strand
AGCAAATCCTCACAATTGAATGGCAAATACACATAATTGAATGGCAAATACACACAATTGAATAGCGAATCCACACAACTGAATGACAAATACACATTATCGAATGGCAAATACATATCAGTGAATGACAAATACAGGAAATAGTATTTTTGATATGAAGGTTGTGTTTTCACTCGGACAAGTTTGACTAGTTAAAGTCGGAAAAGTCCGGAAGTTGAGTGAAAACAGCTTGTCCTAAGTTAAGCGAGTTAAAAATGCAAATTGTTTTCACAGGAAAAAACAAGGGATTATCTCGCCTTTATGACAGGAAATTCCTGCAGAGTTATACTACCTCGCGAGATGGTATAACTTGTCCTGGTAAATGCCGCAGCCAATCACATTGCCGGTAGTGACAGATGCCTGCCAAATCGTGAACTGCCAAATATTTTCCAGACGCTCGCACTCGCCTCGTGGTTCACTTTGGTTTTGAAATGGCAGACGAATTCACTAGTAATACCTTCCCGTTCCGATTTACAATTCCTCCGGCCTCATTAGATCCCTCAGTTCCTCGGCCAGGACCTTACCTATTTCATGGTGGCGGTATGCAGAACCCGCAGTACCCACTTTTGAGCACAAATGCTCTACAATTTTGTGCTTACGGCGATTGCGAATGTTTTGCTGCTGGATTGCCCGGATTACCAAAATCCGTGGCATCCTCTCCATTTGTCGAGACATTTGCCGCATCCTGTGAAAGAAACGTCGTCTCCTTCGGAGAAATACGGCGAGAATCAGTACAAGAGAAGTCATTAAAAATACTTCGTCTCCCGCCATTTTTTCAAAGTTGCGTAACTTGAATCTTCTGAGTAAACGGCTTAAATTTCACAGTGAAAACAAATGTCAAGTTTAACTAGTAAATATCGGTCTGTAAACAAACACCTAGAAAGAATGTTCAGCTAGTTAATCGGCCTAGTGAAAACACAGCCGAAAACTGCTTCATAGTTACGGACTCGGTATAAAACATGAAGTTGAATAAATTCTCGCACGAACGTTTTTATAAATAGAGGCTACCTGAATTAAAATTATATAAGTCTCTTTTAAGAAAATAGCTCATTTCCCGAAAGTGCCCGCTCATACAGGTTTAACCATACTCGATTGCCGAAAAAGAAAAAGAAGCTCTGAAAGTCCCAAAATTGACGAGCTGTATGAATTTTCGAATGATTCAAGCCGTGATTAAATGTTTTGAAAGATCAATAGTCGAGAGAACAGCTGGAGAATGGAGGAGAATTCGAACGACATGCCCCGCTGTTTATTTATACGATAATGTAAATAAATACACATAAATACGGTCATGGCGAAATGAGGAACAAAAAGTTGATTAACAAAGAAACAACATTACACAAGAATGGCAATTCTGCAGTCCTGTCGCCTTGGAAAAGGAAAGGGAAAAAAGAAAAAAAAAAGGTATTACAACACGCAGTATTCGTATTTGGTCACCCATCCCAGTACTAACGCCGTCAAACAGGGCTTAACTTTGTTGAGCGGACGAAACATGTTGCTGTCTGAACGCATTTTTTTAAATTGCTACGATGAGAAAAGGTATAGAAAAAATATCTGATACTACATGGCTGGCAAAGTAGAGAACAAAAAATTAGAGGAATATGAAAATGAGAACTATTACTTGCTTTGGTGATCGGATAAGGGGCACTTTCCTTATATTTGCCTCGGTCTCTCAGACGAAGATAAGTCGGTCTCACGAACCGATAACTTTGTGAATGAGAATGTTTTCAGTGTTACATATTCTCGTGTTCTCTCTTACCGGAAATCGAAACTTTGCAAGAAAAGAAAAATTAATATATGAAACTATCTCAGCCTTAATTACATACAATGTCGGCCTTCTTGGCTGATAGCATATGGGCAGTCTTACCAAGTGACATTCATGGGGCCAAAACACCATTCCCTTGATGCACCGTGATCATTGGTAGGAAATCGCATTTAAAATATACGTTTAGTGTAGAGTTACTATACCTCAAGCACAGCAACATGTTTCGTCCGCCGAACAAAGTTAAGTCCTGTAATGTAACGCTCACCAAAGCAAGTAATAGTTCTCATTTTCATATTCCTCTAATTTTTTGTTCTCTACTTTGCCAGCCATGCAGTATCAGATATTTTTTCCTTTTCTCATCGTAGCAATTTAAAAAAAATGCGTTCAGACAGTAACATGTTTCGTCCGCTCAACAAAGTTAAGCCCTGTTTGACGGCGTTAGTACTTGGATGGGTGACCAAATACGAATACCGCGTGTTGTAATACCTTTTTTTTTCTTTTTTCCCTTTCCTTTTCCAAGGCGACAGGACTGCAGAATTGCCATTCTTGTGTAATGTTGTTTCTTTGTTAATCAACTTTTTGTTCCTCATTTCGCCATGACCGTATTTATGTGTATTTATTTACATTATCGTATAAATAAACAGCGGGGCATGTCGTTCGAATTCTCTTCCATTCTCCAGCTGTTCTCTCGACTATTGA
>CBDDTI010000541.1:0-10301 GCA_965233585.1 bacterium | reverse complement strand
TATGAAAAAGGAACAAAAATAGTCGAGACGTGCAACAATTTTCATAGCCGTATATGCACATTATGACCTTTTTCGTATGATTAACTGTTCCTCATGGCTTAGGCGATAATTTTTTATAAGTTGCTCCTTTTTTCTATAAAGTTTTATCAAAAATAAAGCATTGTCAGTGAAGTCAGTGCAATAGCTACCAATTTTAAGCAATCGCTGGGAGTTTTTGTTGTGAAATCGCCATAAGATTGCAAACCCAAAATAAGGAAAGAAACGGCGTCAGGCTAAAACAAATGATGGATACGAGTCTTAATGTCTTCCTCTTGTCCTTTATTGGGTTAATTACAATCAAGTCAAAGGATGTCTTAGTACTATTTCAGGCTTGATGCGTGTCCTTGATCTTGAGTAGCTAATTGATGAGGTCCTCTTTGGAGAGCTCCACAGTCAGCCCACGGTTCGAGAAATTCCTTGCATATGTCATAGACTAAGTCCTAGAATTGAAGGTAGTTGACATGGTCTGTATTTGTGTCTGCCTTTGCTATCTTCCCTGTGTTGCCAAGTCCGGCACAGTTTAAGTCTACAATTGTCTCTGCTATACTGATACATGGAAATTAACTGCTGTGTACTTAAGAAGCACTGACATCTTGATTGCCTGGGACCTGAGCCCATTACTCCTTTACGTGAAGGCAAGATTATCGTATTCTCTCGATTAAACGCCAGAGCCCGATTAAACGCCGGCCTCGAAGAAAACGCCGGGTCAAGACTGCCGATTTTTAATTTAACGCCGGGGGCGTTTACTCGTGCATGTTGCATGGAACATATAGTTTTAATGAAGAAAAAAAAGTTTTATATCATTTTATATTCCTCTCTCCTAAGAAAAACAACAAATCCAGCAATAAATATACTAGAAAAAAATATCCCTATACTGTGTAATCAGCTTTGCTAATTTTCCTTTAATAAATGTACTATCTTGCTTGTGCGCTTGCGTAGATGTTAAGTAGATAAATCTAACATATAACTCGACATATTGATACGTGAATCAGCAAATATATAGTTTGAAAAAAGTATTTGGTCAAGTGAACAAAATAAGAGCGGAAATAGAAAGGGAAGTAGACAAGATACGCAATGGAAACTAATGAGCTAATTAAGTAGCAAAATTTGCTAAGGCTCATAGATATATATATCGCTCAAATCAATAACATTGTTAAGAATATGTCTGAAATCAAGTTATATAATGTACGTTTGAAAGGCACTTTCTTAGCACACGAAGTTCGTTGGGGACACCATTCCTTGTCGGGTGGTGCATGGTAAATGCGAGATTTTGGAGAAACGGCGAGGCCGAAGTGTTTTTCTCTGCGAGCCGGAGACATTTTGACTTTTTAGTCCGAAACCGAGATTTCAAAGTGTCTTAAATGTGAGCTCGACATGTTGAAGCTCTAAGATGTTCAGACGTCATTTAAACTTATTTATTACATGGCTTTGCATCACAAAGACTGGGACCCACAAAATTCACGAATTTGATTGGCTGAAATGGATCGAGAACTGTTTAGACTTCAAAATCATTGACTACTTCCTTCTAACGATATTTATTTATGGAAGTTTCAAAAAGCCTGATGAGCAAAACAAAAGTAAGGGGGAGGACGAGCAAACTTTGGCAGAATTAAGTTCAGCTCATCTCCGTTGGCAAGCAAAATGCCAGCTAGTACAAACCAGTTACATTAAACGAATTAGATTTTTGTTTGCCATATGATAAACATCTTACCGTTCTCAGTCGGTCTGTATGTGAGAATCTTGACCTCAGTCAAGATTCCCCCATGCATACAGACCTCTTGTTTGGTTAATAAGAGCTCAATAAAAGTATAAGAAAAATCGGTACTGCGTGACTTTTAAAGCCTTGCAACAAATCGACACTGTGAGACAGCTTTGATAATCTTGAAAATCGGGACTGCGGGACGCACATGACCGCTAAAAAGACTGAAAGACCCGTGAAACTGCGGCGAAAAGTTTGCAAGACACATGGTTTTTGAATCGAAGGACCATTCACCACCCCGCTCTATACAAATTCTAGCGAAGGAAAATAACTATGGGCTTATTCTTGACTTTTTGGCACGCAAGTTACTATCTGCTGAAAACCATGAAAGTAGGAAAGTAGGCCGTGAATCTGTTTGGAGCGAGTTAGAGAACGTGGCTCAGGCAGCGAGATAGAGAACAAGAAATATAGGGTTCTCTTGATGTAAAGAGCAGTAAATCTCAGGGGTGGATCAAGAAAATTCAGTAAGAGGGGGCTGAATGCAGATTGCAGGGCTAGAAAGCCTGATTGAATAATGCAACTCAAAAGACAGTTAGACGGATTGGTGTTGATAGTTAAATTTTTTTTCGTCTACATTAACTCCTCTATTAACTTTGAATCTCACAATCTTAAGAATAATTATAAAACTGGTGTTAATAGTTGGTTACAAAAACGCTTTGAAAATGCAAGAAGAAAGGGGGGCTACGGCTCCCCCGCGGGGAGGGGCTACTGCTAGAAAAATTGGGTGGGGTGTGCGGCCCGCTTCACAAAACACTTACTTATTTTATGACCAAAATCTTCTATATTCCCTACCCTATTTATGACCTGACCCTTAAATCAAAGCCCTGTATCAGACCCATGTTACAATTCTTTAACTACCGAAACATAATTTGTGACGGGCTTTTGTTGCTTTTCTCCTCCATAATGATGAAAAAAGTGGCTTCTTCTTAAAAGCACACCCACATCAAGGCTAGAGTACAAAACGCATACCAAAATGGCCAAAATCAGGTGAAATCGATCCTTATAATTATGACCAAAACGGTTCAAAAACAATACCCTTTAGGGCCAAACAAGGAGTAACCCTGGCGGGACCGTGGCTCTCTCGCCCCCTCTAAATCCCCCCCCCCCCCCCCCCCCCCCACTGAATATTCAGAAGAGTAGTAAATGGTACAAGATGTCGAAGTCTAGCCACAGTATCAATTCCTTTACTTATTTTCAACGAGTTCCATAATCAACATGGGGCTTTCATGAGAGACTATTGTCGATTAAAACCTTTTTCGATCGTTCGAGTAATATCAACTGCTTGGATATTTACAGATTGAACATTTATAGACTGACTTCGAAGTCCAGTTTATAGATAAGGATAGATTTACTTTAAGTTGAGTTTGTTGAAATCTAGCCAATCACACAATTTCAAAATATCGTCATTGATGTCAATTTCGAGTTTGTTTACACCTTTCTTTGCTTAGAATGAAATAGTATCATCAGCGAAAGAATATATAAAAATTACAATTGTAAGTTTAACTACATACAAAAACTTACTAAATATAAAAATGTTTCATACCTAGTACGAAAGCTAAATTTCTCCAGTTGTAGACTGATAACATCCTGACCTCATTATAGATCCATGAATCATGTCTACTGTTTTTGTGAAAGATAATGACTAATTTATCAACTTTAAATGATGTGGGCTCCTACTGTAAGTACCGAGTGACTCTAAAAGGCTTAACCCAGATGGTAACGACTTTCCACTTCTCGTTTCCAATCGTTTCTTTGTTTATTGATGTCAAGGGTTGAAATGCCAGACAGAAGTGAAAAAATATCAGTGAAACTCACTTAACATGAAACCCTCGGGGCGTTCAGTCTTTAGATGGAGAATTAAGAAGTAGAAATAGGGCTACCGACTGACGTTACCCAGACATTGTTTTTATCTCACCCGCACAAACTCGATTTGTATCAAAATGCGGTTTTCCCATCAGTGAAACAACAAGAATAAGGCAATTAACTGCGACCTGTGTTAACTGACGAGAACTTTATTTTGACTATGTGTTAACGTATGAAGAGCACCGATACGTCATTTAATTTCTAAACTGCACTTGTAGATAGAGATTCTACTTAGTCGATGATGTGTATTTAGCAAGTGAACCAAATTGTCGTCGAAGACCACGACCGTATTATTTGATTATTCATCCAATACCATCGCCTTGAACTGAATCGTTTTGTCAAGTTGAATCTTGGGACCTGCAGCTCGGAAGAGTGCAGCCCAATATGCAACTAGTCATGCCGGGTGGTGTGAGTACTACACATCCTCAGAGTTTCCGAGTACGAACAACGCAGTTCTCATACTCACTATCTTTTCGTATGAATGTCAGCCTGAAAGTCTGACCCAAACCCTGACCTAGGAGGCGCCAAGCTGTTGTGCAACCAGACTGCTCTCCGTAGGTAACCTGTTTTATTTTTAAAACACTTTGGTAATATCAACCAATATTCCCGGCTGTTAACTGTATGACCTATCAACTCAGTTACAGAACTGTACAGTTTGATCAGTTCTGTCGACAGCCCGACAAAAGATCCCAAAGGTCAAATTTTAAATTGCAAAATTCCTTTTACAGTATTATACCCCTGTTAAATTCCTGCCATCTTTATTCATCTTCAGACTTCATGGAGTTACTTTTGTGTTAACGTAATTTTTCAAAAGGTTACTATTGCACTCTGCCGATCATGTCATGAATAGTTTGTTGGCATCAGATCGAATCTTTGATTAACATCTTTAACTGGGCTTCCGGCCTGGTATTTCTTCTATTTTTGTAACGTGTGAAAACGTTATCTCTAGCGTTCTTGCGAACAGTTTGTTCGCATCAGAGTTGTTTGAAGGTATCGTAATCTTATCCTGTGATCTTACATTTATGACAGAAAAGGAAATTGCTGTAATAGTTAGATTTCCTTAAGTCTCCTTTTAATCGCAAACGGTCGTTTAATTAAACGCTCCCCCTCCCCACCACAACCCCGTAGGGCCCCGTACAGCCCACCCCAATCCCCTTAAAGTGGTACTATGATCAAATTTTTACCCCTTGATTTTTTGAGCGTATCACGTAGAGTTCCATGAAATAATGAAAACGCCGTTTACGGTTTGTAAATATCTGCATTAGTTCCGGAGGCATTTAAGTTTGAAAAATGGGTAAAATATGCAAATGAAATGACTGATGACGTCATTCACTCAACCCAATATTATATATATCAAGCAGATAAATGGGGCTATCTTGGCCAATTTGCAATGCAGAATATTGAAACTTGGCAGGCTGATAGTTCTACAGGAAACACACCTATGGCTATAAAAAATTCTGTTCCCATGGCAACTCACTCCTTTCCAGTCCCCACCCACTTGCATGGATTTCAATAGGTTAGTGATTTTCAGCTTGAAAGATCTTAAAAAAGGCCTCAAACTCAAGCTAACATATCTATACGCTTGCTAGTTCATGCATATGAAGTGCTGTTAACAAATATGAAAATGGAACGGCAAAGGTGGCCAAAAAAGCTTTTAATAAGTCTTTTTGTAATCTGTACTTTTAATTTGTTAAACTAACTGCTGTTGTGTAAGTTTGTCTTTTAATAGGTGTGTTCTTGTATTTGGCTCGCCCCGCCTCGATTAGCTTTTTTTTTTTTTAGCTATTTGCGGGGTAGGCCATCCATTAACTATTATCATTTGGTTTAATAAAGTTGTTGTTGTTGTTGTTGTTGGAGTGTATGATGTCATCATACACTCCCCATACGTATTACGTATTTCCGCATATTTTAAAAACTTGATTATCTCTGGAACGAAAAGAGACATTTGAAAACAGCAAACAGTGTTTATCTGCTCATGAAGTCTACTTGTTTATGTTTCAAAATGGCTTAGATAGGAAAGATGCGATTTTCGTCATAGTACCACTTTAAGATTGAAAGCGTTTTGCACTAGTTGTTATAGTTAGTGTTCAGTGTTCAGTTAAATCAATAAGGCAACTTATAAATCTATAAATCTGAACCTACTACAGCCGCAAAACATTTCTTGTCCTCTCCTAACCGCACTGCTAACGACATGCAATTAATACCCATAGAAAAATTTTTTTTTCAACCGAGACTCCATTCGAAAGGCCAGGGAGGCTTTTTTAATTCAAAAAGGCAGAACAGTTAATCCCGATGGTCTGAACATCCGCGAAGAAACCTTTCAATTGTTTTTCCTTTATTATGTCAATTTATTATTTAATTTCACCGTTTGTTTATCTTTAATTTACACTGTCAAATAGATTTACGTATTTCCGGTAATGTGCTACGTAAAACACCTCCGATGTAAAATTTACACTGTACCTGAAGAAGGCTGGTTTGGCCAGCCGAAATATAGTACACCTTCGTAAAAAGACATTCTACGTTGTGTCGGTTTCTGCCTCTATTTTCTTCATAAGTTCAGAGTAAGTCTGAGTACTTCTGAGATGACAGCGTACATGCGCAGTAAGCGTCTCGTGCCCAGGTAACGCCTTCTCTTGAGCTGCAGAAGTTTACCACAAGTTTCTAATCTTCAATTACTCGCATTGGGCTTTGACAGAGGCTGAAAAGAGGGTTTTGGCAAGGGGCTTACATTTTTTCTCCCACCGAAAGCTGTTGATAGGCGTAAAGTGCTCTTTTGAAATGCTCTACCGTGACCTTATTGGTTTAGGTCATTCTTAAACTGTGAAGACCAAGAAAGGTTAAAATGTCAACACAAAAATGCTTCAGTTTCAATTACATTTACTCCTATGGCGTGATTATTTGAAGCAAAACTGAAAGGAAGAATGGATGGCTCTCAATGATTTGCGAAATAATTCTGTTATTATTATTATTATTATTATTATTATTATTATTATTATTATTATTATTACCAAACCTGACAGGAAATAGTGTTGTCATTGACAATTGACATGATAACCTCAGCAAAATGAAACAGCTGATTTTCGATGAAACAAAATTTAAGATGTTATCATGTATCACACAACCCAACCAACTAAAGTCATGGGAGAGCAGTCTTTTTTCCTAGTTTCAGAACCTCAAGCGAGTTGATATGATTGATAAGGCTACATGTTGCGGATCAACTGCCGGGTCTTAGTAAAGTCTACAAAACTGGTTGCCCCTTTCGCCAAATTTTCTCCTAGCTCTATAATCTTACCTCCTTTCTTCTAAGGGTTCTTAAACAGATCTCCGCGAATCAATTCACAATCAACATGGACTACTCCTCCTTGCACTTTTGTGGACTGGGCAAAGACTCATCACCACACCGCTGAAAACAATGAAATAATGTGTTCATTCGACTTCTGTTCTGTTTTCACGACGAAACAATAGAAATTTGTCCATTGAAGTTATACTTTCTTCCTGACCGCCTGACCGCGACATACCTCAAAGACTATCTCGAGTTTGCAACGAAGAAAAGCCACTTCATCTTTGATGGTCACTAAATGGTGGCGTGGCCAAATCGCCTTGGGTCTCCGCAAGGACCAGTATTAGCTAGCATTTTCATGATGGTGTAACTTTAAAGAGAAATTGGTTGCGGGTAACTGATCTCGATTTTCGTCCCTCCATCTGATTCAGATATTTAGATGACAAATTTTCGTTTTTCGACAGTGAAGTTACTGCTGCTCAGTAGATTTCTGCTCAAAGCTAGACATTCTACTTCACAATGGCCCGGAACTTGAAGAAAACCGTAAGTTGAGAATGATGTCACGGATATTTTTCCGTACATAAGCATTTGTACGTGAAAAAATGCAGTAATCTGAACGTCTTTTTTTGCTTTTATAAAATCTGCACACCGATGAAAAATGAATGAGTGTGCGCAAAGACTTGCATGCATGTTTCTTTGCATGCGAGCGCCATTATCCAGCTGCATGCTGGTCACAAGGTCATGTGGCTCCCAAGATGGCCACTGCAAAGTCTTCTACGATCAATTTCGTTTCATTCCTTCCAAGAACTCATTACATATCACTTTCGTCTGTGAAAATATCCGACTTTAAAGTTTTTAGCTTGATGATATAACGAAAGCAGTGTGGCGCCTTCAATCATGGCGACATCGAGTACGCCGCTGGGCCCATTGAGCTTAGCTGAGTACATATCAAACGAATTTATTTTCAAAACAAACCACTGTGTCGATACTGTACGGAATCCAATAAATATTGCTGTTGTCACAAACTTGAACAGAACAGCTTTGCATGATACATAGTTTAGATTTCTGTGACGTCAGATCGCAAGGACCTATTCATGATAACTTTTCACGTTCCCGATGACATTTCTTTCGGTTGACTTAGCACCACTTTACTGGGGCACATCGCAGCGGTCAATATTGATCAAACATGATTCCTTGTCGCACAGATCAGGGGAAATACACTGATTGACCATGGGCTCATTAAAAATCTGGAAACTCTAAGATGAAGTAACAGCGCAACCTTTTGCAGGTATTCTATTCATTTCTTGTTGTGAAATATCTTAAATGAGATTCGATAAGCTATTTAAAGCTTTATGGACCCGGAATGCCATTACACTCGATTTTCTTTGCGCATTGTTTACGCGAACCCTTGCCATATTTAACTAGCTTTTTATTTTACGAAGGGCAACCTGTTTTGCCCCGCGTAATCGTCGCTGAACTAACAAAGCAATCGTCTCTGCAAAACCTATCATAAAACCGCTTCAAAATCCATGCGTTTTTGTAGCATACTCATCTGAAACCTTAGAATCATAGGGACGCTTTAGTTTTTGTGATGGCTTCCCTTCCGCAGTCGTGGATAAGTGAACACGACAACTTTGCTTTGTCAATGTCGTAAGTCCCTGAAGTTTACCTGTATGTTTATTAAGCTAAATTTTAATTGAATGGTCAAACGATCGCGACCGCAGACGGGCGACTGTTTGTATCACGCATCTGAACATTCTTTTGAATGTCTTCTGCAACCGCATTGTGCTCGATGCGCTCTAATTGACACGCTTCAACACTTAAAACAATAGCTTGGTTTCAATTATGTTTTGTTTGTTTCCATTTCGTCTTTCTTGTTGAAACTGATGTAGTACGAGTGTGTTTGTTGCAAGCTATACATCTTATTTTCTGTTATTAATTGCTAACGCGACTAGTTGGCATTTTATTGGTTGCGTGTGACGCCGGGAACAGCAGTAATTAACTTCAAGTAACAGCGAGCGATGTGTTTTCAATATGCGACCACGATCGCACAAGATTGGCGAGAAGTTTCTTTTCTTTGAGCCCTCCGTTGAGCGTTACGCGATAATATCCAGTCCTGTATGATATGAGAACCCTTCTTAATTCATTTATCTCAAGTGCTATGTAGGATTCATTCCACGAAGGCTAACTTCAGTGCCCTATTATTTTCCTTCTGTGCTTTTCATCTACACAAATATTCATTGGCTGTTGGCCGAATACTACTTCCGGTTATTTTAGAAAAAATCTGTTACATATACTTATACTTTGCGGTCAATCAAAGGCTAATATAGACTAGCAATAAAACCAAAATATCGCTGAAAGTTTTACCCTCACTTCTTTGATCTTTGAGGGGTAAAAATACGCATTGTTATAACTTTGCATGATGTCTAAAGTTACATATATTTACAGTCCGTTATGTGTCGTTTGAATACCCTCCGCTTCAATATTTGATAGTTTTGAAATATAACTTCTGTCGACACAAGGCTCAGACAATGCCTAAGAACTGGCAATTCACTCCAAATTAACTACAGTAGTTAATTGGATTAGGATTGCCTGCCTTTGGTATTTGCTCGTCCACTTCACTGAGGGTGTATTTTTAATAAAAGTTCGTATTTGCGCTAAAAATGCATTAAATACTTGACCAAGGCTTTTCCCTTATCTCTTTTTGCAGAAGGAAAAAAGTCTTAACATGTCGTTTCGTTTTAAAACTTGTTTCGTGAGTATGCGAAACTGCTAGCAGCACCTTATCAAAATCTATTAGTTCTCGGTCATGGCTAGAGGCATATATGACAGAAACAATCAATCATTCAAAGCAGTTAAAAAGCATGGGTTTTTTTTCATCTATTTGTGACAAATGTTTCTTCATACAGATTTCACTCCAGCCTCAAACAAACTAAATGTGAATAGCGGACGCCGTACGGTGTGAACGAAATCACTGAAAGAATTGCAATAATATAACGGATAACAACTTTTTTTCTATATATTTTCGTCGTGATGCGATTCAAAATGTAATCATGGTTGACGTGCCTAATCGAGCACAAATCAATCAATTGTCACTGTGCTCACAATTTGCAACCAGCAAATCATGATCAATTGGTGAAAATCTTGAAAAAGCAATGAAATATTAATATAGCTATTTTCTGTTGTTCAGCCGTACGTGGTACGGGCTCTGTAGGCCGTCTTGAATCGCGGCAAAAAATACTGTCAAAAGGTCTCCTAATAACACTCTGCAGCCATTTGTAAAGAGAGAAACTTGCCTTGTCCGTTTATAGCTCTCCTCCTTCAAAATAAAAGTTGAAGTTTACTATGTGTCTATGCAAA
>CBDDTI010000540.1:0-27381 GCA_965233585.1 bacterium | reverse complement strand
AAAATACAATGGAGAAAAATTGAATTTGGGGTAAGATACAATGCAGAAAAGGTTAGAAGTTTAGGCAAAATTCACAGGAAAACAATTTATTTTTTTGAAAAATACAAAAGAAAAAAGGCATTTGAGGCAACCTGCAATGGAGAAAAGAATAGGGGTTTCGGCAAAATACATACAAAAAAAAGCATTCTGGGCAAAATACAATGGAGAATGCGTAGAGGTTTCGGCAAAATACATACAAAAAAAAAATTCTGGTCAAAATACAATGAAGAATGCGTAGAGGTTTCGGCAAAATACATACCAAAAAAAAGCATTCTGGGCAAAATACAATGGAGAATGCGTAGAGGTTTCGGCAAAATACATACCAAAAAAAGCATTCTGGGCAAAATACAATGGAGAATGCGTAGAGGTTTCGGCAAAATACATACAAAAAAAAGCATTCTGGGCAAAATACAATGGAGAATGCGTAGAGGTTTCGGCAAAATACATACAAAAAAAAAGCATTCTGGGCAAAATACAATGGAGAATGCGTAGAGGTTTCGGCAAAATACATACAAAAAAAAAGCATTCTGGGCAAAATACAATGGAGAATGCGTAGAGGTTTCGGCAAAATACATACAAAAAAAAAGCATTCTGGGCAAAATACAATGGAGAATGCGTAGAGGTTTCGGCAAAATACATACAAAAAAAAGCATTCTGGGCAAAATACAATGGAGAATGCGTAGAGGTTTCGGCAAAATACATACAAAAAAAAGCATTCTGGGCAAAATACAATGGAGAATGCGTAGAGGTTTCGGCAAAATACATACAAAAAAAAGCATTCTGGGCAAAATACAATGGAGAATGCGTAGAGGTTTCGGCAAAATACATACAAAAAAAAGCATTCTGGGCAAAATACAATGGAGAATGCGTAGAGGTTTCGGCAAAATACATACAAAAAAAAGCATTCTGGGCAAAATACAATGGAGAATGCGTAGAGGTTTCGGCAAAATACATACAAAAAAAAGCATTCTGGGCAAAATACAATGGAGAATGCGTAGAGGTTTCGGCAAAATACATACAAAAAAAAGCATTCTGGGCAAAATACAATGGAGAATGCGTAGAGGTTTCGGCAAAATACATACAAAAAAAAAGCATTCTGGGCAAAATACAATGGAGAATGCGTAGAGGTTTCGGCAAAATACATACAAAAAAAAGCATTCTGGGCAAAATACAATGGAGAATGCGTAGAGGTTTCGGCAAAATACATACAAAAAAAAGCATTCTGGGCAAAATACAATGGAGAATGCGTAGAGGTTTCGGCAAAATACATACAAAAAAAAGCATTCTGGGCAAAATACAATGGAGAATGCGTAGAGGTTTCGGCAAAATACATACAAAAAAAAGCATTCTGGGCAAAATACAATGGAGAATGCGTAGAGGTTTCGGCAAAATACATACAAAAAAAAGCATTCTGGGCAAAATACAATGGAGAATGCGTAGAGGTTTCGGCAAAATACATACAAAAAAAAGCATTCTGGGCAAAATACAATGGAGAAAAATTAGAGGTTTCGGCAAAATACAATGCAGAAAAAAGCAGTTTAGGCAAAATTCACATGGAAAATGCAATAGATTTTTCGGCAAAATACATAAAAAAAAGGCATTCTGGGCAACCTGCAATGGAGAATGCGTAGGGGTTTCGGCAAAATACATACAAAAAAAAGCATTCTGGGCAAAATACAATGGAGAATGCGTAGAGGTTTCGGCAAAATACATACAAAAAAAAAGCATTCTGGGCAAAATACAATGGAGAATGCGTAGAGGTTTCGGCAAAATACATACAAAAAAAAGCATTCTGGGCAAAATACAATGGAGAATGCGTAGAGGTTTCGGCAAAATACATACAAAAAAAAGCATTCTGGGCAAAATACAATGGAGAATGCGTAGAGGTTTCGGCAAAATACATACAAAAAAAAGCATTCTGGGCAAAATACAATGGAGAATGCGTAGAGGTTTCGGCAAAATACATACAAAAAAAAGCATTCTGGGCAAAATACAATGGAGAAAAATTAAATTTGGGGTAAGATACAATGCAGAAAAGGTTAGAAGTTTAGGCAAAATTCACAGGAAAACAATTTATTTTTTTAAAAAATACAAAAGAAAAAAAGGCATTTGAGGCAACCTGCAATGGAGAAAAGAATAGGGGTTTCGGCAAAATACATACAAAAAAAAGCATTCTGGGCAAAATACAATGGAGAATGCGTAGAGGTTTCGGCAAAATACATACAAAAAAAAGCATTCTGGGCAAAATACAATGGAGAATGCGTAGAGGTTTCGGCAAAATACATACAAAAAAAAGCATTCTGGGCAAAATACAATGGAGAATGCGTAGAGGTTTCGGCAAAATACATACCAAAAAAAGCATTCTGGGCAAAATACAATGGAGAATGCGTAGAGGTTTCGATAAAATACATACAAAAAAAAGCATTCTGGGCAAAATACAATGGAGAATGCGTAGAGGTTTCGGCAAAATACATACAAAAAAAAAGCATTCTGGGCAAAATACAATGGAGAATGCGTAGAGGTTTCGGCAAAATACATACAAAAAAAAGCATTCTGGGCAAAATACAATGGAGAATGCGTAGAGGTTTCGGCAAAATACATACAAAAAAAAAGTATTCTGGGCAAAATACAATGGAGAATGCGTAGAGGTTTCGGCAAAATACATACAAAAAAAAGCATTCTGGGCAAAATACAATGGAGAATGCGTAGAGGTTTCGGCAAAATACATACCAAAAAAAAGCATTCTGGGCAAAATACAATGGAGAATGCGTAGAGGTTTCGGCAAAATACATACAAAAAAAAGCATTCTGGGCAAAATACAATGGAGAATGCGTAGAGGTTTCGGCAAAATACATAAAAAAAAGCATTCTGGGCAAAATACAATGGAGAATGCGTAGAGGTTTCGGCAAAATACATACAAAAAAAAGCATTCTGGGCAAAATACAATGGAGAATGCGTAGAGGTTTCGGCAAAATACATACAAAAAAAAGCATTCTGGGCAAAATACAATGGAGAATGCGTAGAGGTTTCGGCAAAATACATACAAAAAAAAGCATTCTGGGCAAAATACAATGGAGAATGCGTAGAGGTTTCGGCAAAATACATACAAAAAAAAACATTCTGGGCAAAATACAATGGAGAATGCGTAGAGGTTTCGGCAAAATACATACAAAAAAAAGCATTCTGGGCAAAATACAATGGAGAATGCGTAGAGGTTTCGGCAAAATACATACAAAAAAAAGCATTCTGGGCAAAATACAATGGAGAATGCGTAGAGGTTTCGGCAAAATACATACAAAAAAAGCATTCTGGGCAAAATACAATGGAGAATGCGTAGAGGTTTCGGCAAAATACATACCAAAAAAAAGCATTCTGGGCAAAATACAATGGAGAATGCGTAGAGGTTTCGGCAAAATACATACAAAAAAAAGCATTCTGGGCAAAATACAATGGAGAATGCGTAGAGGTTTCGGCAAAATACATACAAAAAAAAGCATTCTGGGCAAAATACAATGGAGAATGCATAGAGGTTTCGGCAAAATACATACAAAAAAAGCATTCTGGGCAAAATACAATGGAGAATGCGTAGAGGTTTCGGCAAAATACATACAAAAAAAAGCATTCTGGGCAAAATACAATGGAGAATGCGTAGAGGTTTCGGCAAAATACATACAAAAAAAAAGCATTCTGGGCAAAATACAATGGAGAATGCGTAGAGGTTTCGGCAAAATACATACCAAAAAAAAGCATTCTGGGCAAAATACAATGGAGAATGCGTAGAGGTTTCGGCAAAATACATACAAAAAAAAGCATTCTGGGCAAAATACAATGGAGAAAAATTGAATTTGGGGTAAGATACAATGCAGAAAAGGTTAGAAAATTAGGCAAAATTCACAGGAAAACAATTTATTTTTTTGAAAAATACAAAAGAAAAAAAGGCATTTGAGGCAACCTGCAATGGAGAAAAGAATAGGGGTTTCGGCAAAATACATACAAAAAAAAGCATTCTGGGCAAAATACAATGGAGAATGCGTAGAGGTTTCGGCAAAATACATACAAAAAAAAAATTCTGGGCAAAATACAATGGAGAATGCATAGAGGTTTCGGCAAAATACATACAAAAAAAAGCATTCTGGGCAAAATACAATGGAGAATGCGTAGAGGTTTCGGCAAAATACATACCAAAAAAAGCATTCTGGGCAAAATACAATGGAGAATGCGTAGAGGTTTCGGCAAAATACATACAAAAAAAAGCATTCTGGGCAAAATACAATGGAGAATGCGTAGAGGTTTCGGCAAAATACATACAAAAAAAAGCATTCTGGGCAAAATACAATGGAGAATGCGTAGAGGTTTCGGCAAAATACATACAAAAAAAAGCATTCTGGGCAAAATACAATGGAGAATGCGTAGAGGTTTCGGCAAAATACATACAAAAAAAAAGCATTCTGGGCAAAATACAATGGAGAATGCGTAGAGGTTTCGGCAAAATACATACAAAAAAAAGCATTCTGGGCAAAATACAATGGAGAATGCGTAGAGGTTTCGGCAAAATACATACAAAAAAAAGCATTCTGGGCAAAATACAATGGAGAATGCGTAGAGGTTTCGGCAAAATACATACAAAAAAAAGCATTCTGGGCAAAATACAATGGAGAATGCGTAGAGGTTTCGGCAAAATACATACAAAAAAAAGCATTCTGGGCAAAATACAATGGAGAATGCGTAGAGGTTTCGGCAAAATACATACAAAAAAAAACATTCTGGGCAAAATACAATGGAGAATGCGTAGAGGTTTCGGCAAAATACATACAAAAAAAAAGCATTCTGGGCAAAATACAATGGAGAATGCGTAGAGGTTTCGGCAAAATACATACAAAAAAAAGCATTCTGGGCAAAATACAATGGAGAATGCGTAGAGGTTTCGGCAAAATACATACAAAAAAAAGCATTCTGGGCAAAATACAATGGAGAATGCGTAGAGGTTTCGGCAAAATACATACCAAAAAAAGCATTCTGGGCAAAATACAATGGAGAATGCGTAGAGGTTTCGGCAAAATACATACAAAAAAAAGCATTCTGGGCAAAATACAATGGAGAATGCGTAGAGGTTTCGGCAAAATACATACCAAAAAAAAGCATTCTGGGCAAAATACAATGGAGAATGCGTAGAGGTTTCGGCAAAATACATACAAAAAAAAGCATTCTGGGCAAAATACAATGGAGAAAAATTGAATTTGGGGTAAAATACATGCAGAAAAAAAAGAAGTTTAGGCAAAATTCACAGGAAAACAATTTATTTTTTTGAAAAATACAAAAGAAAAAAGGCATTTGAGGCAACCTGCAATGGAGAAAAGAATAGAGGTTTCGGCAAAATACATACAAAAAAAAAGCATTCTGGGCAAAATACAATGGAGAATGCGTAGAGGTTTCGGCAAAATACATACAAAAAAAAAACATTCTGGGCAAAATACAATGAAGAATGCGTAGAGGTTTCGGCAAAATACATACAAAAAAAAATATTCTGGGCAAAATACAATGGAGAATGCGTAGAGGTTTCGGCAAAATACATACAAAAAAAAGCATTCTGGGCAAAATACAATGGAGAATGCGTAGAGGTTTCGGCAAAATACATACAAAAAAAAGCATTCTGGGCAAAATACAATGGAGAATGCGTAGAGGTTTCGGCAAAATACATACAAAAAAAAAGCATTCTGGGCAAAATACAATGGAGAATGCGTAGAGGTTTCGGCAAAATACATACAAAAAAAGCATTCTGGGCAAAATACAATGGAGAATGCGTAGAGGTTTCGGCAAAATACATACAAAAAAAAGCATTCTGGGCAAAATACAATGGAGAATGCGTAGAGGTTTCGGCAAAATACATACAAAAAAAAGCATTCTGGGCAAAATACAATGGAGAATGCGTAGAGGTTTCGGCAAAATACATACAAAAAAAAGCATTCTGGGCAAAATACAATGGAGAATGCGTAGAGGTTTCGGCAAAATACATACAAAAAAAAGCATTCTGGGCAAAATACAATGGAGAATGCGTAGAGGTTTCGGCAAAATACATACAAAAAAAAGCATTCTGGGCAAAATACAATGGAGAATGCGTAGAGGTTTCGGCAAAATACATACAAAAAAAAAGCATTCTGGGCAAAATACAATGGAGAATGCGTAGAGGTTTCGGCAAAATACATACCAAAAAAAGCATTCTGGGCAAAATACAATGGAGAATGCGTAGAGGTTTCGGCAAAATACATACAAAAAAAAAGCATTCTGGGCAAAATACAATGGAGAATGCGTAGAGGTTTCGGCAAAATACATACCAAAAAAAGCATTCTGGGCAAAATACAATGGAGAATGCGTAGAGGTTTCGGCAAAATACATACAAAAAAAAACATTCTGGGCAAAATACAATGGAGAATGCGTAGAGGTTTCGGCAAAATACATACAAAAAAAAGCATTCTGGGCAAAATACAATGGAGAATGCGTAGAGGTTTCGGCAAAATACATACAAAAAAAAGCATTCTGGGCAAAATACAATGGAGAATGCGTAGAGGTTTCGGCAAAATACATACAAAAAAAAACATTCTGGGCAAAATACAATGGAGAATGCGTAGAGGTTTCGGCAAAATACATACCAAAAAAAAGCATTCTGGGCAAAATACAATGGAGAATGCGTAGAGGTTTCGGCAAAATACATACAAAAAAAAGCATTCTGGGCAAAATACAATGGAGAATGCGTAGAGGTTTCGGCAAAATACATACAAAAAAAAGCATTCTGGGCAAAATACAATGGAGAATGCGTAGAGGTTTCGGCAAAATACATACAAAAAAAAGCATTCTGGGCAAAATACAATGGAGAATGCGTAGAGGTTTCGGCAAAATACATACAAAAAAAAAGCATTCTGGGCAAAATACAATGGAGAATGCGTAGAGGTTTCGGCAAAATACATACAAAAAAAAAGCATTCTGGGCAAAATACAATGGAGAATGCGTAGAGGTTTCGGCAAAATACATACAAAAAAAAAGCATTCTGGGCAAAATACAATGGAGAATGCGTAGAGGTTTCGGCAAAATACATACAAAAAAAAAGCATTCTGGGCAAAATACAATGGAGAATGCGTAGAGGTTTCGGCAAAATACATACAAAAAAAAGCATTCTGGGCAAAATACAATGGAGAATGCGTAGAGGTTTCGGCAAAATACATACAAAAAAAAAGCATTCTGGGCAAAATACAATGGAGAATGCGTAGAGGTTTCGGCAAAATACATACAAAAAAAAAAGCATTCTGGGCAAAATACAATGGAGAATGCGTAGAGGTTTCGGCAAAATACATACCAAAAAAAAGCATTCTGGGCAAAATACAATGGAGAATGCGTAGAGGTTTCGGCAAAATACATACCAAAAAAAGCATTCTGGGCAAAATACAATGGAGAATGCGTAGAGGTTTCGGCAAAATACATACAAAAAAAAAGCATTCTGGGCAAAATACAATGGAGAATGCGTAGAGGTTTCGGCAAAATACATACAAAAAAAAGCATTCTGGGCAAAATACAATGGAGAATGCGTAGAGGTTTCGGCAAAATACATACAAAAAAAAGCATTCTGGGCAAAATACAATGGAGAATGCGTAGAGGTTTCGGCAAAATACATACCAAAAAAAAGCATTCTGGGCAAAATACAATGGAGAATGCGTAGAGGTTTCGGCAAAATACATACAAAAAAAGCATTCTGGGCAAAATACAATGGAGAATGCGTAGAGGTTTCGGCAAAATACATACCAAAAAAAAGCATTCTGGGCAAAATACAATGGAGAATGCGTAGAGGTTTCGGCAAAATACATACCAAAAAAAAACATTCTGTGCAAAATACAATGGAGAATGCGTAAAGGTTTCAACAAAATACATACAAAACAAATAAATGTAAATTTATGCCAAGAAAACTTAAAATAGAAAATATTATGAATTCATGTTTTTAAAATAATAAGCAATATTTTTTATAAAATGGTAGGCAATATTTTTTATAAAATGGTAAGCAATATTTTTTATAAAATGGTTACAACATTTCAAAAAATGGTTGAGAAATTAACGTTTATAAAGTGGTAACACACTCGTCTCTTCCACTAGGCTAGGCAAAGTTGTTTTCGCGAACGAAGTGAGTTTAGGGGGTGTGGGGGGTGGAAGTTGCCCAGGTGGACCAAAATCTCGCTTTTAGGGGTGATTAGGATGGCCAATTGGAATTTTTCAGGGGGGCATGTACCACTAGGCAATTTGGTGACGGTGGGGTTCGATTCTCCCTAGGTCCCCTGAAAACAGAAGGAAAAAGGTAGGAAAACCGAGGAAAATGAAGGAAAATCGTTTAAAACACGGAGAAGGAAGTTACACAAAGGAAACTTTTGAAAAACCGTAGGAAAACGCAGGAAAAGTGAAAAAAAGACATGAAATAGAGGAAAGGCAAAGCTTTGAAAAAGTTAGGAACATAGAGGCATGCATATTGAAAAAACTAAGGACCGAAGCTCAACAGAGAGCAGCGTCCGTTGGGGTTGGGAGCAAGACAGCTTGCAAGGGGATGAGGAGGAAGGAGTGGCGAAGGGTTGCAAAGCAAGGACAAGTGTGACAAAAAAGGAACATGCAGGCAAGTTGTGTCATCTATATAATATATATATATAGATAGATAGTTAGATAGATAGATAGATAAATAGATAATGTGCTTTAAAAAGACTTCTTGTTGCTGGAAGTAACAAAAATTGAGGAAGGCCAGACAAAAACGGGCTCTACCGCGACATTTCTTTGCAGAACCAGAAAAAATCCGGCTAGGGGCTGGTTTTCGTCCCCCCCTTCTCAGGTTTGCATCTCTCGTTTTCAGAGTTCTGTCAAGTGACGAGACATGTCAGACACTATCACGGCGGGGTTTCAAGCTGCCAGCTGCGAGGCCAAGCAACGAGCTGTGTTGCTGTATTTGTGCACGTTCAACTTCGAGAAGCACGCGGCTGTTCCTTTGCTCCGGAGGCTCACCGAAGTATTTGGAAAAGGGGGGGTTCTACAAATACAAATATAAAACGAATATAAAACGATTATAATGTATGTTTAAATATTTTTTTATATTTTAATATAAGAATAACATGGTCTGACAAGTTGCGCAGATATACAGGTTTATACCTTCCAGGATTGGACTAAATCTATCGGGTTTGATCGAAGCTTCGGCATCTTTTTGATGGAGACAGATCTAAAGGATCAAGAATGAGTCTCAGAATGAGTAAGATTTGTCAATGATCCATGTAACGTCTCATATGTATCATATGATTCATATGTATCCTTGGGGCACTGACTTCAGGCTGGCCTGTTTCAAGAAACCTGCCTCCTGTACACCTGTTGTTGGTGATTATTTGTTGGAAAGTGACATCATAATCATTCCCACTACAAAAGTCGTTGTTTCACAACAAATCACAACACATATCCTGCGTTCTAGCCCTGTTGCAGGAATGAATAAGGAGCAAAAATTGATACACTTCAATGAGTATAATGAGTTACTTCTCGGTTGCTTCAGCGCAGCTGTCAACCTTTTCACTTCAGGTCTTCTGATGCAATCTGCATCAATCTGCTCCATCAGGCATCAGCTCTACGATGTGCAGACCGCTTACAACATCCTGCAACTCTGGGACTGCCAAGCGTTGATTCACGAGTGATGTTTCTTGCAGACTTGATTTCATACATTTCAGACATTTCAGACATGTCCATATATGTCCATGTTTCTTGATGGCCCTTTTGAAAAATATGTAATCCTGATTGTAAACCATTCTCATCTTTAGAAAGTTTAGGAGCTGTACGGTCTCGACTGGCCACACAGAAGCAAGGCAACGGGTTTGTTTGATGTTGATTTTTATTTGCCATTTGGGCAATTTAGATCAATTTAGGCTATCCCTGGCGTGTTAACATCAGCCCTGCATTGGCCACTTGGCCACATCTGCTCTTCAAGACAGAAAGTGGCAGAACAGAGAAAAAACCTATTTTATATGTTTGCATCAAACATTTGCATCAAACAGACACAATCAGTCAGAATCAGTCAGAAAAATCTGGTCACAGATCTCGGTTACACGTCGTCATCACGACATCACGTCATCACCGACTGCACCAGCGTCGCTTGAAGACGTCGCGACGTCGGCCAGGTGGGGTTCTTCCTGCTGCGGCAGCGCGAGCCGAAGGCCTCGCAGGCGCAGCTGAAATCTGACATTTCAACATTTGGCCAATTATCTGCTGATGTTGTTTTTTTCATACAAAACATGACTTTTATAGATCAAATAGATATAAATAGATACATTTTGTACATTAAATTATAGATTTTTATACATCAAAATCATGAGTTGATCGAATTGAATCCAATTGATTCATCGATGATATCCATGGGATACTCATAAACTCATAGATACTCAGCAAATGGCCAAATGGCCGGCACTGTTAGACCCATCTCATCTAGACCGATGCCCCTGTAGGTGGTGTACGTCAATGGCACGAAGCATCGCTCGGCTGTGGCCTTTCGCGCTGAGTGGCAATCTGCCGAGGAGCCTTCAAATGTAGCCGTTGAGCCCCAGAGATCTCAGAAAAGTTCTGTTTTGATTTCTGTTTTCCAATTTTTCCATAGAATTTCCGATGCGTTCCGATGTTTTTTCTCAGAAATTGTCCTCACATTTTCCACACATTTTCCGAAAACGTGTTCGAGGAGGATCAGAAGCGGACAGTGGTGACCAAGGAACAAACGAAGAAAGAAGTATTGCAGAGGCGATAACTCTCAAACAGGTAGAAAGAAAGGCAGCAAGGAAAATGAATTAAAAGATATTAAAAGTAGATTCGAATGATTTAATTTTTAAAAATCCTGACTTAGATTTAGAACACTTTTTGCCGAGGTTTTTCTTTGGCATTCCTCTTTATTGGCTCCTTTTCCACTAGTCAACATCCAACATTCCAATGATGTTTGTGTTTGATATTGTGTGTGTGCATGTTTTCTTGGCAGTCTGCGACTTTCAGGCGGATTTGATGTGTCGCATCGCAGGCTGGAAGATCTCAAACAGAAAAAACGTCGCAAAGATCTGCAGGAGACACCGAGAGACACCGAGACACCGAGAGACACGGACGCTGAGAGACACCCAGAGACGCTGAGAGCGGCATGTGGAGACCATTTGGAGAACTTGGAGACCACTGGCCCATGGCTTTTTGGATTGCCACATGCTGCACCTTGAATCGTTCTTCATTTGAGGATCAGTATGAGATGTATGAGTCAGAACATGTCAGAACAGTGGGTTTCCCAGCGCACACTGAAGTATTTCTACACTTCGCCACAAAGCTGCAGGAGATCCAGGAAATCTTAGCAACAGTCAGTGTCCCACAGTGCTATCCCCAGCGAAACCGTTTGAGCATCACGGAATGCCACAGAATGTCACAAGTATTACCAGTCGAATCACTCAAGTTGTGTAAGGGACGACTGTATGCTGTGCTTTGGGGAGGCGTAAAGTGTGTAAAAGGCATCTACAGATATCTGATATCTAAAGATGTTTGCAGAACTTTGCAGACACACTGACAGTATAACAAGATATAACAAGAGATCAATTGCATCAATAGATAACGACTATATAACGACTAGATAACGACTAGATAACGATTAGATAGCGAGATATAGCAAGTACATTGTGTAGATAACGCTGAGCTGCGAGTTGGCCGCCAGGCTTCTGGAAGCACTCGAGACCGGCAAACTACCAGGTGGCAAACTTCCGTCAAACGAATCGACCAAAACGCAATGAGAACTCAATGAGAACTCAATAGACGAGAGAGAGAGAGAGATCACTTTCTCGACATAGCAGATCATCATAGATCATCATAGCAGATCACATGGCAGATCACATGGATATCATTTTCTGGACATCTCGACATTTTCTCCACATTCTCAGTTGATGTGGATCTTCACAGTGTCGAGGCACGGAACTTGGCTTGGGAAGAATGTGTGTGTCCAGATGTTTCAACATGTTTTAACAGGTTTCAACTGGATGCCATTGGACTCACTGATTGTTTTACTAATTCCTCCCAGGAATTGTCCTGATAAGTTCTGATCTCTTCACATGCTAGGAGATGATTTGAGGTGGACGCATCACTACACTTCACTACGATTTTCCATGATTTTTTGATGGATTTTCCACGGTTTTCCAGGATTTTCCAGGATTTTTTCACATCTTGGTGTCATCGTCATGTGTTGCAGGCCTGGATCCTGGGCAACCGTGCCACCTTTGCTCCTGACCGAGCCAATGACAAGAAGCTGCTGGCGAAGGCCACAATCAATGCAGACACCGAACACCGTGCCGGTGTTTTGATGTGTTCTGATGTGTTCTGTTCATACACTTCATATCACTTCATACATGTTTGGGAGATCCTGCGGTTTCCCAAACGACCGAAAATGGTCACATTCTGTCGCGGCAATGCTACATTTGCTACATTCTGTTGCTGTGAGTGCTGTGAGTGCTGTGGTCAATTCTGTCGCTGCACAGCGCGCGGCCGCGGACAAGCTGGCGATGAAGATGCTTCTACTGGAAGCCAAGGCAAGACAACGGGCAAGTTACGGCACAAAGACAGAGCTCATTCTTTCAGACAGAAAACAAAGAGATGCTCAAGAGATGATCCAAAGATGAAAGAGAGAACATCGAAAAAATATCACAAAGTTGATCTAGGGAACTGATGTACAGAGTCTGACAGAGCGTCAAAGATTCCAACTCGTGACATGTAGGAAGGGCACGGCTTGCCTTGTAGAGAGTGTTTGGTGTTGGCCTCCAAATCGTCACAGACTAGTTGGAGGTCTGTAAAAGCTGTAGACAACATGCATGATTTGACATTTTTTGACCATTGCCGGTTCCAACCGCAGGAAACCAACCGAGCCCAAAAATTCACGGGCGACGACAGCGAAGCTCAACGTTTGAAGAAAAGCCGAGAATGGGAGGACCTGGTTCAACCGGAAGTTCAACCTGGTTCAACCTGGTGCCAATCTTGGTGCAAGATTGCCTATTGCTGCCCCCAATGCTGTAGATCCAGATGAACTTCGTATATTTTCGTTTCTGCACCTGAGTCGATGAGACTGTGGATTCAATTTGGGATGATTTGGGATGTGGGTTTGAAGTGCCGTGGAAGCTTCGATGTTTCGCCTAATTTGCAGTGCGTGCAGTGTGATGACGCCACAGGAGAGACTTTTGAAGTTTTATGGAAGCGTGCGTGCAGAACGTGTATCTGCTGAGGCCTCTCAGTCAAACAGTTTCCTCCGCATGTTTCCTTTCTTTCTGATCTCTCCTAATTTTTGCAAGACAAAATCTCTTTGTAGCTATCAGATATCAGTGACTTTGTGTTTTTTTCGAATCCCTCACCTGTTTCAAGACTGCAGTTTGGAACAAATGGAAGTTGAAAATGAAATTGGGAAGATACACAATTCACAAGTTGTTGCTTTTTCTGATTTGATGAGTCATCGCCACCAGAAATCAATCAAATCATAGAAATCATCGCATAATCATACATAATAATAATTGTTAATTAAATAGTTATATATATATAATTAAATGGTTATAACTATATAGACTATATATATATATTATCGCCATTTCTTAGAGAACTCTTGGTCTTTCGGATTTCGGCGGTTTGGGCGGTTTCGGTCAGACGCAGTGCCTCGTCAAAGCTCACCGGACGTGGCACGGCGATCAAAGGCTCCGCGAACGCCGCGGGTTTCCCACTCCACCAAGGGCTCAGAGAAGCAACGGGATAAACGGATAAGTTATTTTTAAAAAAATATGAAGATATATAAAAATCATGTCAATTCATGTCAATTCATGTTGATTCATGGTATCATGTTGCACAATGCGAATCATGCGAATCATGTGAATCAAGTGAATCATGTGAATCATGTGAATGTTAAAGATATTTGATATGTGCACTATGGATGCACAATGTGAAAGCGCGCTTTTCGTTGGCAACCATGAGATATGACTCGACGCGATTAGAAGATTCTAATCAAGGCAATCTAGGCTGGGAGAGATGGGAGAGGTCGGAGTCTTTGTGATCGGCGTTGTCGTTGAAGTGTCGTTGAAGTGTCGTTCAAGGTCCTTCACGGTTCCTAAAGGTCGTTGAAGGTCGTTGAAGGCGATAGGAACTGACGCAGGTGGCTGGTGGAGGAGCCCGAAGCTCAGAACTGTCAGAACTGGCACCGTGGTGGCGACCCGTGGCGACCCGTGGCGACCAGTGCTCTGGCACCGTCTGGTGCTGACTCTGACTCCAAGGACCGAAAGCGCAAAGTTTGGAACTCAGGAACTGAAATGAACTGATATTTATATATATATAATGTATATATATATATATATGTCCCTGGATGTCCCTGGTATAGTATAGCGAAAAGCACAATCGAAAAGGAACAGAAAAAGAAATTAATATGCTATATATGGCTTAAATATCACGTTCATATAGCATCATATAGCATTATACAATGATATATACACATGCAATACACATGTATAAGTCTCAAGAGCAGGAAATGCTTGAGTTGTCCCACTGTTGTCCCCAATGTTTTTGTGAACAGAACATTGGACAGACTGCGGACTAGCACATGGTTTATGTTGTTTTATTTTGTCTCATGTTGTTTTCGGTGTCTGTTTCCGAAAAAGGTCTGAGCATGAAGTTTCAGAGACCTCTTCTGAACGCGCAGAACGTGAAGAGCACGAACGGCAAATGGAACTGGCAGAAGAATTGAACAAACACATTCAAGAAGTCAGAGAGCAGTTGGAACGAGATGGAGACTTTGACTCGGATGATGGCTGGGGATTCGACATTCCCATGCAACATGCCATACAATCGAAGCGTTCGGGACGATCCCAAGCTTTCAGTGATTCTTGGTTCATGTCAAGCTTCACGGGCAGCGAAGACCTACAAATCCTACAAGAAGAAGTGGAAAGCGAGAAGCAGCGAGAGAAGGAAGCCGTATACCAAGCACAACGCCAGAAGATCTTCCAAGAGAAAGTGGCTGGACCGCATTGACACTCCGGAGCAGACATGTCAACACACATCTTGACACATTGTACCATATTGTACCCAATGTAATGCCCATTATAATTCAAGAATTCCCAGAATTCCGACATATCATGTGTTTTTAATGCGTTTCTCTCGTGTGTTTCATGTTTCAACATGTTTCAACCGTCTCCGAAGATCTGTGTCTGCGAACTTGTCGACATGAGTAATTTACATTAATTTACTAGGTCATACTAGGTCTCAGTTGCCATCATTTGCCATGAGTAATCTTTGCTGTAAAGACTGCAAGGCTCACTGCATCCATAAGCAAGCAGCTCCAGAACTTATGAAACAACCTCACCATTTCACTTCGTTGTTGTGTTTGTTTCATGTTTGTTTCATGATGTGCTTTCAGGAAGCAAGAAAACAACGTGGCGAGATGCGGCAAATGGCAGCAACGTTCTGCAACAGAAGGCCACGCAATGTGATACACACGATGACACTCGATGTTTAAACCGCTTGGGATTGGAAAAGCCTTAGAAGATGTTCGAAGATCTTCAAAGTCAAAAACAATGAAAAAAAACACGCCCGGATATCAATGGCAATTCAATGAACAAGTGGAACACGTGATACTGTTCTGGGGCTTCAAAGACGTATTGGAATTTTCATGGAGTTTTCTGCATTAAGGTCTCGAGTGGTTGAATGTTTTTGATGTCCCCTTGAGTTGGTTACTCTTGGTGACACTGAACGCTTTGGAAGCTTGAAAACACTGAGAATGAAGCTGTGGTGCTTGCGCTTCGCGTGTGTGTAATTGTTGTAATGTGCGTATCAAATTCCCTTGGAAAATCTATTTGGTTTCTAGTTGCTTTCTATGTGGTTTCTGTGGTTCCAGTGACTTCAGCAGGTGTGCCATTGAAAGCCAAATTCGAATGGCTGATCAGCAGCAAGTGAAGGTGGAGCATCAGGCGCTTCCAGTTTCGTCCAAGAGAAAGCTATATGATATATATGATATATCTAGATGATTATACATGAACTGTTTTCTTTATCTTGGTTTTGTATCCTGAATTCTGAAAGCGATCGATGCATCAGTTGGCCGCAGGATCGGACAAAGGAAAAGGTTGAGGCCAAAAAGAGACTTTGGCAACAAAGGCCCAGCATAGCAAAGTGCATACTCCATATACTGCTGCTATCTGCTGATTATTTGAGTCTGTGATTTTGCCAGCCTTGCGTTGTTCACTTCAAGGCTTTCAGATTTTGTAATACAGCGCTGTACCTCGAAGGAGAGACGTCATGGAGTTGAAGAACCAGCAAAGTTTGGAGCATCGAAGAAGGTGGCCGAGCCGATTTGGGATGTCTTGAGAACTCAGAATTCCAGAGAATTCCTGAGATATGTCTTTTTGGATATTGGATGATTTGGATGGCCACCGCTGCAAATTTGCCTTCAATCTCTTGGCCGAGTCAGGAAGGTCTTGTCCAACAGACATCGAAATACAATGTAAGACATTGTAACAAATTGTAACAATACTATAATACATGTCAGAAGAAAAATATAGAAAAATGTAGATTCACTGTAGATCGGTCACTATTTTTCATCCCACATTTGCAACGCCTGACATGTGAATTGTGGGCCAGGCAGGTGGACGAGTTGCGTTCTGAGTTGCAATGGTTGACGCAGACGCAAAACGAAAAGTTGCACGAGGACTGCTTGGGATCTCTGATCTGCCACCGATAGCGATAGTTGTTCATTTGTTATTCATATTACATATTGATGACATTTGATGACTTTTTATGACTGGTTGCGAAAATCCGACTCGCATCAGTGCTTCGCAGCAATATTGCCGCACTGTGTTCTCCGAAATCGGACGTGGAAACTCAGGAGCTTCAAGGGAAGAAGGCAGCCATTATGGAAAAGAAGGCAAGGACCCAAGGACCCAAGGACCCAAGGACCTGGCAAGGAGATGAAGGTTGACATAGGTTGATCATGGTCGTGGTTGACCCCTCGGGGGCTGGTTGATCTCGGATGCTCAACGCAGGAAATTGCAGAAAGCTCAAAAACCTGTGTGTAAGTGACTGTAAGTGTATGTATGTATGTATAGGTGAGAGTAGGACAAAAGTAGGGATGGATTGATAGAGAGAGATAGACATGTAAGGACGTGTAGTGGGAAGTAATCGAATGTATTTGCAGTACATGAAACATCATGAAACACATCAAAACATATTGTGCATACGTATACTTGGCATTCTTAGTATATTCTTAGTATATTCTTAGTATACTTGTGTGGGTTTTTTGTTTCAGAGATACACTGTATACACGGTGTACACTTCGATTGCCAGGTGACGAAGCGAAGCTCGACAGCAAGTGTCGAGTGTTGTCGGGTTCAACCGGGTTCAACTGGAAGGGTTTCCACTGGGTTTGCCAAGGTCTCACACGAGCTACGCAGCGTTTGGACATGGACTATGTGAACTCCTTCGATGCCTTTGGGAGGCGTTAGACGCAAGTTAGACTCAAGCTTTAAAGATCATCTGCAAGGGAAGCTGACGGCTGAAAGATCAAATCAATTGTGAAATAAGTGAAATAGAAATCAAATGAAATCAACGTAAAATCAACTGCTTTTATTTGTTCATATGTGTTCCATCTGGTTCAGTTTTGATTTGTCTTGCCTTGTTGTAGGCGCCCCATTTGAACATAATGGCCCAATGGTATTGTAGAATGGAATGGAAGTGGAACCATAGGCACTTCAACCACACCTGCACTTAGAGTGCTTTGTGTTTTCTCAAAAACTGTCAAGTTGATCTTCAATCCTTCTGGATCCAGAAATTGGCAGATTTTGATCCGTTTGTGTTTCCCGAAACTGTTGCTCCTTCGACACGACCTCGCACGACGTAGGTTGCCGATGCCAACTCCGAACACAACAACGTGCAGTGCCTTCAGTGAGGCCACGCTCAACCCGTGCGTCTTGCGATGTCTTGCGATGTCTTGCGGGTCTTTGTGGTGGAAGATCCGAATCATATTCCATAGATCAACACATCAGCGGGTTCCTGTGAAAATCAAGATCAAGATCATGCATGGCATGGCCATGTTTAAGAGAATGTGAGATGTGATGAGATGCGATGGAAGATGCGATGGAAGATGCGATGGAAGATGCGATGGAAGTTGCGAGGGAAGATGAGTTGTTTTGTGAACGAAGATGTGAGGTGTTGACCGGGGTCCAAATGTCCAAGCGAGACTCTCGTCACTCCGTGGACTTCCGCAAGACCATCGCCTGCCGAGCCCCCAGAGCACTCCAGGGCAGCACATAGGCATCACATCGGCACATCGCTCCACGCAACACGAGGTACAGAAACCACAGCCAGTGGTTTCACTGCGGAGGTCCAAGTTACCAAGTCTTCACTGAAGTTCCTTTGTTTTTCGATGGAGCTTCGGCATATGTGCATCATGTGTATACTGTATCATGTTTTTTATCATGAAAAAGAGTTTGTCAAATGTGGTGATGTCTACAGGCAAGTGTGGACCCCAACCAGTCATGGGCCTCAGAGGCTCAGAGTCGGGTCGGACATCACCAAAATCCGCACGAAAGATCACAGAAGAGCTAAATCCGTATGACCCAAACGGCCCACAAAGAATCGGCAAAAAATCCCCGAGTGCAGCATGACATGTGAGAATGTGACAAGCCTTCGCTGCTGACTAGCTCAAGCATTTCACCCTTGAACAGCTTTGCGCAGTTTGTTGAAACAAGACTTCGGTCTGTCTTTCAATTCCGATGGTTTCCTTCTTGATGAATTTTATGTGTCTGCTGGTCATGAAATGTGTGACAGCCACAAGGGTTGGGGGAGATCTGGCTCTCACAAGCGATGAAGGTGAGAAGAATCACATGACTTGCAAAACAGGAAGCTCCAACTTCTGCGATGAAGACTGGAAATACCTTGGAAATGGAAATTGTTGCACGTCCAAGTGGGCCCAATGCACCGAAGGAAGCTCCAACTTTTGCTCTAGCCCCTGGAAGTACCTTGGCAACAACCAGTGCTGTTTGACCTCTGATCAACAAGTATGGATCACTGAAGTGGAGGGCAGTTCCAACTTTTGTAATGGTGACTGGACGTACCTCGGCAACAACAAATGTGTCACTTCCAAGTGGGCAAAATGCACCGAAGGAAGCTCCAACTTTTGCTCTAGCCCCTGGACCTACCTTGGCAACAACCAGTGCTGTTTGACCTCTGATCAACAAGTATGGATCACTGAAGTGGAGGGCAGTTCCAACTTTTGTAATGGTGACTGGACGTACCTCGGCAACAACAAATGTGTCACTTCCAAGTGGGCAAAATGCACCGAAGGAAGCTCCAACTTTTGCTCTAGCCCCTGGAAGTACCTTGGCAACAACCAGTGCTGTTTGACCTCTGATCAACAAGTATGGATCACTGAAGTGGAGGGCAGTTCCAACTTTTGTAATGGTGACTGGACGTACCTCGGCAACAACAAATGTGTCACTTCCAAGTGGGCAAAATGCACCGAAGGAAGCTCCAACTTTTGCTCTGGCCCCTGGACCTACCTTGGCAACAACCAGTGCTGTTTGACCTCTGATCAACAAGTATGGATCACTGAAGTGGAGGGCAGTTCCAACTTTTGTAATGGTGACTGGACGTACCTCGGCAATAACAAATGTGTCACGACCAAAAAGGCCTCCTGCACCAAAAGCAGCTCCAACTTTTGCTCTAGCGCCTGGACCTACCTTGGCAACAACCAGTGCTGCATGACCACAGATTGGTAGTAAGTTGAAGTCGTGCCCTCGACTGCAGTGGACACAGTGCGACACCAGAAAAGCGTTGCCGCTAGTGACTTCTTTAGATTGCGTATGCCCCTGAACGCTTTGCGCCATTTGTTGAATTGAATTCCGATGGTTTCCCTCTTGATGACTTTTATGTGTCTGCATGTGTCTGCTGGTCACAGATTGGATCACATTGGGATGAGAATAGCATAGACAATATATAGATATCGTATTGATTGATATACATTGTTTTTGGCACATACTGTGTCCTTACCATGACGTCTTCGTCAGGCAGATGCCTGCCCCAGAATGGCAGCCACCATGCAGACATTGCCAGAGGCGCCATGGGCGATGGGCGGGCGATACGTGGGTGATACCATTTGTTTAATTTGTTCATCTATATTGTCTATTCCATTTATTCATATGATTTTCAATGCTGTGAGTCACATTCAGTCACTGTACGTTTCCGAGTTGTTGAAACTTTCGACGTTTCGGATGCTTCCGATATCTTCCGATATCCAATGCTTTCTGCTCTGTGAGCTCATCAACAGGTGTCTACTGGTTGGGCGGCAAAGCTAGCAGCTACAGACAGCAACTGGAAGAAGAAGATCGAAGACGACAAAAAGGATGCCAAAAGCGCCGTCAGTGCCCTAGACATTTGGAGCAGTGAGAAACGGAGTAACGGAGTCAGCATTCCCGTAGCTTGAATCTCTGCATTCGTTGTTCAGTTTCTTTGTCCTTGGCTTGAAAGTTGACTTGAATTTCAAGAAACGAAGAAACTCTGAGATTTCATACCTTCATATACTTTCATAAGTGTTCTTTTTTCTCATGTCTCTTTTTTTTTGGTGTTTTTTTTCAGATCTCGTCTAAACAACCTGTCTCCCTGTGCTGGTGACGTCACATCTCTCCAAGGTTCGGCCGTGGGAACAGCGCAGGTCAGCGGTGTCCGTGTTTGAATCCGGAACGACAAAAACACGGAAACCGAAACCTCAGAGAGAAGTCAGAACTCAGGGAGGTTTTCACTGTGACAGCACTGTGAGTCACGGAAAGACCGGCACGTTTGTGAATTGTTTATGCCCCCGTTTATGTTGTTTGGAAGTCATCGCTGAAAGTTGTCCACCCGCCTCATCACAAATCGCTTCAAATCACTTTAAATCGTTTCAAATAAGTTCAAATAAGTTCAAATGAGGCAATGTTTTTCGTCTCAAGGTGCCTTTGGACATGCCTTTGGACATGCCTTTTCTTTCGTTTCTTTGTGGCTGTGCCGACGAAGTTGACAGTTCGAGGTTCCCAGCTCTTCGCTTGGGAGGAGAATGGGGTTTCGTTTCGGATCTCTTTGCATCGCTTTGGGATGGCCTTCACACCATTTCGCACCCTTCGTGATGTTCGTTTTATCATGTTTTATCAGTTTTATCATTGGTTTATCATTGTTTTGTTTGTTTTATTGCTTTATGTCTTATTATGTCTTTATGTTTCAGTTAAGTTTCCTGATCACAGGAGATCACCAGTCTGGTCAGTGCCCTACAGCCATGAATTGCTTCAGAGAAGTCTTCAAACTTCGAAGTGCCGTTTCTTTTTACGGTGGTGTTGAGCTGCTTCTCAAGGTGTGAATCCATGGCGACAGCGCCTGGCTTTGTCTGCATTGTCTGCAAGGAGTTGATGCCGTCATGACCAATTTCCAACATACCAACATTGGGCCAACATGATCCAACATGGTAGGCCATTTAGATCCAGCAAATTTGGATTCAGTAGCTATTGAAAATAGCTATTCAGTAGCTCTATCTCCTGATTGCACCAAACTTTGCAGGTGAAGGACTTGATCACAAACATGCAACGGAATTGTCCTGTGAGACCATTGTTAGAGGGGGCGCGCTCACTGATGGGCACAATGACCATGAAATTCGTCGAAATTCACATGAATTCACATTGTAGAGCACGTTAAAACCGTACATTTGATCATGGATGTTTATTTGAGATTCGATATATTCATATATATATATTCGATATCACAAGATGCTTTGACAGCGCAACCCAACTAGTCACTCCCGCGGGTGCGGAATGTGGGCTGAGCAACGAATTCTGCACTTAAGGTGCTATGGCTTTAGACCAAAGCATGACCGCGAATTTGTTGATTTGTCTCTAGAATAGAGACAAGTACCACAACCACAATGAACGGCTCAGAAAAGTCGTTGATTTTCCGATGTCTTCGTTTCTGTATTTTGTTTCATGGAGAATGGTAAGCACAGCAGCACAGTAAAAGATCACAAAGGAACCAGCAATGCATTGACTCGATGCATCGGCTCAAGCGTGGCAGGCAGGGCCGGCAGGGCCCGGCAAGGCGGCATGGCGCGCTTGAGAAATGTCCTGTTTCTGGTCATCCTGGTGGTGGGAGCCTGAGACACAGCAAACAACAGCAGACAAATTGAAACCGTGAAGAAATTTGAGGCTGATTTTTTCTGTCGCAGGCAACGCGAAAGGGCAAATTCATGAAATTGAGATCAGAAGATTGGAAATCTGCCTCGACTGCGTCGTTCGCATCGTTTGCAAGCCTGCTCTGAGCAGAACCTGCGCAGCTTTTGAGGTAAGTGAGGCATCCGTGGTAGATGTTTTGACCAAGGTGGGATGTTGAGAATGTCATCATGTGATGTGTGTTCGTGTCTAATCCTCAACATATTATCATAATTTATCATATATATTATCATATCATAATTTATCATAACTTATCATATATTGTCTACACGGATTAGACACGGATTAGACACGTTGTGTGCAAAATTTCGAGGTGAAGAGCTTCCAGGATGCGGGACTGGCGCTTTTTGATGGCCTTACGGCTGAGCTGAAGAGCAATGGCCAGGAGCGGTTCAGAAAGGCCATGAAAAAACATGCAAAGAGACATGGAAAGACATGGAAAAACATGGAAAACGACTGGGTAAACCAAATCAACAAGTAAAAACTCGCAGGGCAAAAAGAATTTGTCAGCAATGCAATATTTGGGAGGGCAGTGTGCTTTCTTGTTTTTTTCGGTGTTTTTTGTTTTTTGGCGTTTTGACCTTTGGTATTGTTTGAGGCAGAACAACAACAACACCAACACCAACAGCAACAGCAACAGCCACAGCCACAGCCACAACGACAACGACAACAACAGTGGCAACAGCGGCAACAGCGGCAACAGCAGCAACATCAACAACAACAAACAACAGCAGTAGCAGCAGCAACAGCAACAACAGCAACAACAACAGGAACAACTGGAACAACAGGAACACCAAGAACAATTATGAAAAACTCCAACGACAACGTGAAGAAGAACAATAGAAGAGGCGCTGTGCCCTCCCCCAACCCCCCTTCTGCACCACAAAATTTGCATTGCATATCCCAAAGCATGCACTTGCTGTGAAATCATGTTTCCAAGCAAAACTCCTGAGCTGAAAAAAGAAAACAAAATTCGTGCAAATAGCCCAAATAGCGTAAAAATAATAGACATGCAAGGTCAAAATTAATGGAACTGACAGGTTCGGACTTCCCGTGGTTTCCTGAGCTTGATGGTGGCTTGGATTTTTGGGATTCTTGGCTTTGGCAAGCTGCAAATACCTTTTAAGCCAAAGATTCTACCTTCAATATGCTGCAAGCACGTTGCAAACAACAAGGGAAACAGAAATACAAAAAAGAAGATCAAAAAGAATGCCAGGAAAGACAGAATTCAACATGAACCAACAAGAGAAAGAACCGGAATCATATACCAACCACGTGACAAGTTCCAGCTGCACGATGTTGCAAAAATGTTTGCCACAACAAGAAGCTGCTAGAAGAAATGTGCACATTATGGAGTTCAGATTCAATATGCTACAAATACTGTGAAAATTGCAAGTGTTAACTCCACAATGCTGCAAATAGCAGGGAAAACAGTCCCAGACCAGAAAACAAAGAAAGGACAAACTTGCTTTGAACCCAAAGCATCGGTATAGGGCTTGAATGTACTGCTGATTGCGAGCGGAAGAACGATGGAAAGCAGGGTGCGAAAAAGCAAGGTCAACAGTAAACGACTTCATTGAGCAACTGCTGAGTTTGTCAGTACATCATGAGAAAAAACAACTCCTTCGATTTTGAACGTGTTTTTTGGGATGTTGAGAAATGTTGAAGCGACTGTGCGACTGTGTAGGACTCAGCGTCAGAAAAGGCCAAAAAGTTCAATGACGACTGGCTGAGTTTGCTGGGAGTGCAGAAGGGCCTCACTGGTTTGGCAAAGGACAGGTTGATAATCGCTGAGAGCGGATAATCGCTGAGAAAGGCTGAGAATCAGGTTTTGGAATAGAGATGAAAGAAGTGAAGATAGTGAAGACTTACTCTTGGGATCTCTTGGGGATTGTACGAAATGGTCCGTTTGAAATATAGCACTATACGTGTTTTTAATTCTTCCAGCTTGTTCCACGGGTGATGCAAGTCGACTGCTTGAGGATTTCACTATGAACTATCTCGGCCGAGAAGGTGGGGCATGGTGGGGCATGGTGGTGCAAATGGCATCGTAACTGCCGTAACTTCTTTGTCGGTATCCCACTGTTTGTCGTCAAAAGTAGTGCGCTTGAAGAGCACAAGAGTTGGTTTCGCGTGGCAGGCTATCATAGCATCAATGGCCCTTTGGTGGATGCCGTTAAGGAGGCAATGGATGACACCACCCCGCGCATTTCATTGTTGAAGAAATTGACTGAAGTTTGAAGCAATTGGAGGCATCTTCCACATTGGGGACTTCGAATGCCAAAGATTTTCAACAGACGTTGAAAAAAGACACTCAGCTATTTCAGTGGAAGGAGTGTGGTTGCCATGACGGGGAAGCCGGCAAGGGAAAGAAGGATTATTTCACAAATTTCACGAAGCCAAATGATTTCACTGCTTCACACTGAGGTTTGCTTTGAGGGAAAACGCATCTTCCAAACAGGTCCTGCACATTTTTTGGTCGAGTTTTGGTCTTGCACATCATAATCATCATACTTCCATGCGTATCACATCGTATCACCCAACACAGCATTGCCGCATTGCTGCATTGCTGCGCCAGCTGCGAGGTGGCTCTTTGCATGAGATGCTGTCGGATTTGTTGGAGCTCCTCGAAGACAAGGGAGTCAAAAAGGCGAGGGGAGCATCGAGGCATCTCTTGAGCGTAGCAAGAGTCTTTAGTCAAGGCATGACTTGAGTCGCGGACTAGATCAACTATGATCAACGATGATCAACTATGATCAACTAGTGTGTCAGGCTCTGCCAACTGTGCTCAAGACGAGCCGACAGCTCCAAGAGGCCTCCGCCTGAATTGGGTCAGATGAGTCAGATGTCAAGTCATCAACCTGACCAGGGGGGCCTTCCAAAAGAGGGGCCTTCCAGGAAGTCCTTTGTGAAGATGCATGAGCAAGCTGAAATTGGCGGACCTTTCTCCAATTTGCCTGACCTTCAGGCATTGAGCTACTTCTCTGGGCCTCGGGTGGAGGCATTGTTAGGAATTGTTGACGATGCGGTTGCAATAGCATGGGGGGAAACATGAGAGGAAGACATCTTGCACAGCTCAAAAGATTTCAACCATTTGACCATCTTTGCTCTTTTTGTTATGTTTGCAGATCTTTACAGGTTGACAACGAAGAGCTTTGAAGGGACGAGAATTCATGGAATCTGATCGTCGCAGCACAAAGATGCTGGACAGCTAAAAGCTTCGGATGGAGTTGCGCTGGGAGAAAGACAGACCAGCTGAACCCAGCGCTGAACCCTGTATTTCTTTTGCCAACATATTCAGGTCTTTTCAGGTCTTGCTTCCTGTGCTTCTGCATTCTCCTAAGATGGAAAGTCCTAAGTCCTAGCAAGCACGCCTTCCTTTGCCTAGAATGTCGCCCGCTTGCTCTGTTTGTTGTTGTTGTCGTCGTCGTCATCGTTGTTTTGTCATGGTGGTAATGTGGTTGGTGGTGTAGATGAATTTCAACCATCCTCCATGTGGCTTACAATTTTGCAGATGCCATGGCATCTCTTCCAATGCTCCACCTCACTTTTGGCTCTATTTTTGTTTTTTTGGGGTAGGCACAGATGATATGATTGAGACCAGCCGAAGGTGACAACAAATCTGTCGCAACATCTCATTGTTTGGTATAGAACAGTGATATCAGACCCAAACCTTAAAGTATGATTATCTATGATTATCTATGATGCAGTAGAATGTAGAATGTAGACAAACTTGTTCACACAATTTGAAGCTCACGAAGCTTATCGTAGTTTGATCCTGATCTTTGAGCCGAGATCCCTGGGGCCATCTTGTAGTCGGCGATGCAACCTGTCATTTGTCAACACCTACAGTCAGAGATACCAAAAAAATGTTGTTGATTGAGGTTGCCAGCAGCGCCTTCTAAACATGTTGACACATTTATTGACTTTATATATATATACATATATAATATATATATATATATATTTCTTGGAAACGGAAAAGTTGTCAAACATTTTTTGCTAAGAGTGTTCCTACATGGGCATTGTGCGGAGTGCGCTTGTTGCACTTGCTGCATCCGCTGCATCAGCTTCCCTGCATGGTACGAGTCTCAATCTTGTTTGATGAAAGCGCTGCATGTTTGTGTGCCACGCGGCGACGCGTGTGCATGACTTGGTTTGTTTTTTCCCTTAGCCAATGGCCTGTAGCCAGATGGGATGGAAGTCACAAATATCGTTTTAACTCTTCATCACTCTTCATCACTCTTCAAGTTGCATGTCATTCCTCTTTGTCACTCAAAAGGGCCTGTGCAAGCTGGTTGCGAGGATCCACGCAAATCTGAAAAGGAAGGAAATGACGACGCAGCCGCCTGGTCTTGTGAGACCCGTTGCATCAAAGTTTTTTGTGACAAATTTGGATGTGCCTTCACTTTCAAAGAACTTTTCACAGTTGTTTCTCGACTGTAGACAAGAGATAAAATGCTGAAGCAGCCAAAAAGCCTCTGAAAACTGGCAGATACGCGATTTGATAAGGTTGCGAAGCAGTCCTTCTATAGCGGTGCCTATGCAATTTTCTCCAAACCTCAACGACGACGAGTGGAAGATTCCGAGAATGCCAAACTGAATCGGCGTTTGAGCACCAGTACCTCCGCAGGTGATTTGCTGAATTTGTGCAATATGCACCAGATGGAGTTTGATACCGTGAATTTCGTTACAGCGTTTCACCGGATGGCCAAAGTACCAGATGGGAAGACTGCTGTTGGGGAACGAGTTTTCCAGGAGATAGTTTCACAGTTGCTGGACAGATCCTAAAGCCACACGCCGTAGCACATCTCCAACACGGCCTGGGCAGTGGCCATTTTGCAGTTCCGCTGGGCGCCACTGGTGGAGCCTTAGCAGCAGGCCCAAATCATTTCACGCATTTAGAAATTGAGTAAGATGTCCACGGAGTATGTTTTTTTAGGACGAAAACCAAATTGTGCGCAGCGTGATCCACAGATCATCTTGTGCACATTGACAATGCAATCACCGAGATTCATGGTGCATTCATTGACAATCTCATCTCGTTTGTCGTAACTGCATGGTCCTATCGTCATATGCCTCA
>CBDDTI010000539.1:0-6761 GCA_965233585.1 bacterium | reverse complement strand
TGCCAAAGTTTTGGAAGAAAATTTGGATGAAATATGGATAATTAAAATCTTGAGAAGACTGAACGAAGGACGTTTACGATTTCTTTACTTAAAAAACGTTTAAATGATTGAAAAAATGATGTACGCGCGTACACAACTTCAATTTTAAATTTCAATTCCATCCGAGCGATCTATTTGAGGCGCAAAGTTTAATAACACGTCGAGAAATAATTAGAAACCGTTATTTGAAGTAAACTGACTTTAGTAAGAATTCTACTTAAACAACTAGATTATTTCTTCTCGATTTCTACGAGGTGATAGTTGATTTGGCTTTCGACCTCATCAACTATCACCTCAGAAATCTCGAGCTCGTAATCTAATTGTTAAATAGAATACTAAATGGAAAATGCCCCTGGATTTCAGTCGTTTTTCAAGGTTGCTGCTTGCTTGTCGAGAGCGGTGACTTCTTAGCGATAACACAAAAGACAAAACTTAACTGAAATTTCGATGATTGGCTCTCTGTCTGAACCAATCAAAAGAAGCTTGGTTGTGCAAGACATAGTGAACGAGTAAATGATATCACAAATCATTTTATATTTTGCAGGCACGGCTCAGCTTTGAGACTTCAGAAGATTTATAATTGAACTACAAGCCAAACTTTGAAGTGGGATAATGAAGAACTGAATTAGACTGAAATTATGTCCTAAAAAAAATTGTTAAGGTATCTAATGATAACCTGCGATCATATACCCTCCTTATCCCTTTCAAAAAGTAGACGCCTGATCAAATGTTAATCCAATGTCGGTGTATTGATTTAATGGTAGATGTTAATGGGAATTTGACCAGATTCATTGTTTGGCAAACGGGCAGCGAGAATCTATTGAAATTTATATTTAACGTTACTTGACATTATATATGAACTATTTATTTGTTGTTGGACTATGAAGTTATCCATGTGATTTTGTTGGTGGGGTGGAGGGAATAAGCCAAATGAGCTAGAAAAGTAAGTTATGCTTATACGCTTATCTCCGCTCAGTTAAAATACCAAAAAAAGGGAACTTGTGTAGTTTAGTTAAAATGGCTGTAGTTTTGCAGCTAGGATAATACTAAGATAACCGCAGGATTTCGGGAGTCACTTGTTATTTTAAATGCAAGGAAGCTAGCATTTTATACATACTGAAGATAGGGTACCAAAAAAATCCACTTTGTTGGGTAAACTGTGGTAAAAAGGAAATAAATATTTAAGCATAGGTGTTTCCGCTCTCTGTAACACTGAATTAAGAAAAACAACATTTTGTTCAAGGTGATTTTAAAGTAAAGTAATCAAGGGAAATAAAACAAGAATAAATCGTTGGGTTGCTCAGTTTATGACGGTGTTATGATAATGAAACTCACTCCAAAGTAGTGCTTGATTCAATTAATAGTACATGCCAAGGAAACGCCAATGTGACCATTTAAATGAAAGATAATTTGGTTTTATCAACTGAGTTGACCATGGAAATTAGCCACCGTAAAGAGATTCGAAAGCTGACGTTTCGAGCGTTAGCCCTTCGTCGAAGCGAATCGCTTCGACGAAGGGCTAACGCGCGAAACGTCAGCTTTCGAATCTCTTTACGGTGGCTAATTTACATTGTCAACTCAGTTGATAAAACCAAATTATCTTGTAATACTCCCACCGACGCAGCACCACAGTTTCTTTAGAAACTTACCTCCTTTATTCATTTAATTGAAAACCATCGAGCAAGACTTGCATGTGCTACTGGCTGCCGTTTAGGTCTGGATAAAACCCGATTGTGGCCATTCAAGTAGCCGGTTTACAGCGTGGTGGCTGATGAACCCTAGCTATTTTGTGCCATATATTTTCGCAATCTATCAAGCCTCACTATGTCCTTTCATGTTGTAGCAGTTATACACAAACTTGAGCAGTTACAAAGGAAGCTGTAAAAAAGCCCCCACACAAAAGCCTTCAGGCGATAACGTGCCCAAAGTCCATGCTTTTCAAGTACTACGTCAGTAACTTTTAAAGGGGCATTGTCACGCTATTTGGCAACTTCGTAAAAAGCTAGGTGTCTTCGCATCAATTAAATTACAAAACTAATGATCTAGTTTTGTTATGAAAACACTATTTGAAGGCACTGAAACAGTTTCCTGTCGCCTGTCGCTACGGATGGCATGGATGGAAATGGGTTGAAGCTTGAAAAAATTGGTCATTTTTTTCCAAGTTTGGATGCTACGTGTTCCAAAAATTCTCAGGAATTTCTTATGGTTAGCCCTCTCTGATAAAATTCCCTTTATAACTTCGTCGTAGCTTTACAGAAGAAGTAAAAAGCTTTTAGCACAGAATTGACGTAAAACAGCAACATCCTCGTGACACTGCTCCTTTAACATGTTGGGAGATTACAGGATAAGCACCGGCGAAACAACAGATCATGAACAGGACATGGTTATGGATAGATAAGCCAAACACATAGAAGACCGACTAACTGTACTGTCCAAAAAACCATGGAATCCACAGTGTAAAAGATGCAGAGGTAAAACGTGTAACAGCTGGAGAGAGGGCACAGAACGTACTATCTGGTCGAAGGGCTACTGAACGCAGACGCATGGCCACAGACAGGGGATTGGGCCAGCTTATGCTCCCAAATGACCGACATACCATGCAAACTACATGGCTTTGAGACAGGAGCTCCAAAGTAAAGTTCAAATTGTAACAAGAACATCGCTTTAAGTTTCTTTTCGACTTTATTGAATATCAAAATTCTCCATTTTCCATGATTCTTCTAACAGAACCCACAACGAAAAAGTCATTTGCGCTCGTTAAATTACTAGCCACTATTTTAAGTAAAACTAATTGAAAATAATTGAATTGAAATTAATAGAAACAAGTTAAATAAATGAAACAGCGAAACTTATATTTGGCTCAGTGAATACCACCTGTTGGTGTATGTCAAGCTAGTTTTGGTCTACATAAAACAATAAACTATTTAAAACCATTCTCTGGTCAAGAGTTCGTCCGAAACGAACTAGCTAACCAACTCAGTTACTGTAGTTCTCCAGCGTAACCTCGCCAGTCAAGACCTTGTTCGAGGTCCGGCTTTGCTTTGAGAGAGCAGCCAGGTAGTCGGATTCAGCGACGCGTTTCTTTTTTTAGGGAACAGTATGATGAATGGCGAGTGGAAAGAAAAGGAGCTTGAGGGAGGGCGGCGAGGGAGTTAGAGACTAAGACTGGGAATTGGTGTCAAAAACGAAGATCACATGCATCCTCTCTCCCCTTCTTCCAAACCCCTCGCCTATCTTTTGCTCGCCATTCCCACTGTCTCCTACACAAACGCCTGAACAGACTGACATGGACATTTTTATACCATATTCATTGACTATTATTGAAGGTGAACTGTGTTCCATTACTCGGCCATTTTGAAAGATGCGATTGCCTTCTCGATCTTCCCAAGCTCTGTCTCCAACTGTTTGAGCTGTAAATTAAAAAAACACAGACAACCGTCGCAAACAATGAAACTATAGAAAGTCAAAATTCACAGTAACTTACATTTTGTGCTCAACCTTGGACTGGACAACCATAATTGCCTTCCTTCTCAAACAACCACTCTATTAGTTTTTAGTAAAAGTTGGCCAGAAATAAATTGTGGCGTCGCACTGTAGGTGTGACACTTTAGAGGGGCACTGTTGTTTGGTAGTGAAGAGTCTGATAAAAGAACCGCGCAGTTACAGTCCACTCTCCGACCTCCTAGCTGAGATCGCCTGCGCCTTTACAGAACTAAGTCACATCACAGCTCAGTTCACAACCACAGATACTTGTAGACAGTGTTACGTTGCGACAACAAGTTGAGATAACCTAATCCGGGCACCCTTGATCAGATAAGTGAGATCACGACCGAGAAAACCAAATAAACCATACCTTTTCTGTATTCTGTTGTTGAACATTCTCCGGCACCTGAAACGTTTTGAAACACGGCAAATGTTAGCAGCAGCACCTCGCCATCGTTCGCCCGAAACCGCTCGTAATGGAAAAGAAACGTAAAAAAGTAATGCTTTATATCTCGGAAGAGCAAATAATCCATAATGTCGGTGTCGGGCATGAAAAACCTTTCAATACAAAACACACATTGAATTAAATCTACTTCGCTCAGTGCTCGTTTTAATGATATTGAAAAACAAAAGAAACAGATGCCTCGTAGCAAATGACGTTCTTTCGTTGAAAATAAGTCTACCTTTGTAACGTAGTCCGCTGTTTCCATTGCTTCTCTTAATTTTCCCAGTTGGCCGTTCAGTTTCTCCTTTTTGCTCTCCAACTTGGTGATTTCTTTAGCTACGTCCACCAAGCCCTGAAAACGAAGCAATGAGAACGTCATTGTTATCTTCCGTGGGACAAGGAAAATCTTCGAATCGAGTACCATAAGCAAAGCGTCAGTATAAACAGACGAGATTTGGACGTCATAAAACTGAGTTTCAGAAGCGCTGGGTCGACGATTAAGACACTATAGATTACTGAGAGTAATTTAGATTGTGTAAACGGCAACCTAACGCTTCTGAATCAAAAACGAAATGGTCAAGACACGTCGTAAGACAGAGTGACTTGGAGTGTCTAACCGACAAGTCTAGCCTGCCGCTTCAGGATAAGGTTGTAAACCTAGAAATGACCGCGGGATAGGTCAAGAACTGTGCCCAGAAGATATTCAAAGAGACTGTGAAGTGTGTACCTTGAGAAGCACGTGTACTTCACACTTGTCTGAAACGGTAGCCACGGCACATCCTTGAGGTGGCTTCTCTTCACATACAACATGAATCCTGTCAGAAATATGAACAGCGAAAAAGTGAGTCTATCTTGAGGAGGCGGTGTAGGGCACTGGTGTTGAAATCGGAGGGTCCCGGGTTCAAGACCTCCACCCTGCCACAAGCGGGATTTGTTTCCCGGTAGTCCCGAGTTCAAATCCTTGGTCACGCTTTGTGCATAGCCAACTGGTCTGCCTCCCGCCAGTTGGGATTTTCAACGTTTATTTGAAATATGTTTCCTTTGTTTCAGTGGCATGCCTGTAAACTAGCTGCGGTTAGTGCTTATATAGCTAAGTGCATGGCCACTATAAATATGATTTACATTTTTACATTGTTATGAACAGAGAGTGGGTCTCGACCCTCAACAGAGATGGATCTTTCAATGTAACAATAAGAAAGGGAGTGACCGTACCTCTCACTGTAACTGAGTGTGCACGCTGTGTCCGTGTATTTGTTGACAGTTTCCGCCAAAGTCTGCTCGGAGAACACCACATACACTGTACAATCAACGCAATGAGAACTAGTTGAATTCTTCATGAACTAATTGAACGGAAAGAATTAAATTGAATCTTTTTCTAACGAAACACGGCAGAGGAAGACGTCAGCGTAGCCGAGTGGTCAGGGCCCTAGTGGTTAGGACCCTAATTCAGCTACTCGGTCATGCTTGTAAACAGCCAACTAACTAAAGTGTAGCTATTAAAGCATATTCACCCCTATAAACAGTTAACAACAACACTAAGAGAAGCGAAACATCTGGTAACGCCCTTACATTTATACCATGCCCAATGCAAACGGATAAAACAGACAGAAAAATACCTTCAGGTTTGGCACGCGTCAAATTATACTCCTGACGAATGGAACGGATAGTTTTGACAATACTTTGTAGCAGACTCATCTCATCTTCAAGAGTTGTGTCTCTCCAAGGAAGCTGGAAACAAAAAGAACTTTATGCTTAGTCCTTACGAACTCCACTTTCAACAGGTGTCACCTAAGCACACCTTAATGCACGTTACAGTTAGGTTGAGGTTAATAACGAAGTGGCCCACCAGGTCGTAGCCTGAATTTCAGCCGCCTCTTCCTCTCGTTAGGTCTCCCGAGACCTAACGAGAGGAGGAGGCGGCTGAAATTCAGGCTAACCAGGTCGGAGCTTATTCCGGTTTTGAAGCGATGGCAAGATGGTATGCTCGTCCATTGCAGGGTTACCTCCAGCATTAAATTTGCCAGTACCCAATTATACACCTGAATGGAGAGAGGCACTGTGAGAGTAAAATGTCTTGGAAAAGAACACAACACTCCAAATTCCACTTCGTCTGGAAATGAGGGCCACAGGTTTGTCAGCTTTGCTGTTAGTGTTACCCTCACTAAATAAATAAGGTTAATGTCCCCGGCCACGGCTTGAACCCGGACCGCCCGATCCGAAGACGAGCGCGCTAAAGGCCACCACGGCTCCACACAGTTAGGTTTACAGCTCAAGAAACCAAGTCTTGAGGAGTTAAAAAAGAAATTGATGCACTATATGATTACACGAATACAACTAGTCATTGTAGTGATAAATTCACGAGTTGAACTTTTCACTTTTCGTTCTAAAAAAGATACCTGACCTCCCGACCCCTCTGTTAACTCATCACCTACCTCCTCTGGGTAAGGTGTCACGCAAACACTTGGCGGTGAGTTCTCAGTCCTGCGCGGTAATCGTTGATAAAGCTCCTCTGTCACGTAAGGCATAAAAGGACTGAGAAGAATCAAACCATTCTCCAAACACGTGTAGCTTGGCAAGGTTAAGAATAATTCCGATATATTGACTTATTAATCTGCTGTGCTGTAGACTGGCAATTTACAATGAAGACAGACTCTTTAACTGGGTCACAATTCGACAGAGTGACAAAGAAGGAACCGTAGGTGAAAGCAAGCTCATACCACGTTAGCCCCGTAAAGGTCTTTTAATATTTTAACTCGAATAAAAGCATTTTTAAAAAATATTCACTCCAACAGTT
>CBDDTI010000538.1:0-4930 GCA_965233585.1 bacterium | reverse complement strand
TATAACATCTTCTGCCAGCAAGGTTATTACCAGTAGTCTTTTAACTTGCGGGGTCAACTTTTTTACCCTGTTTCAACCAACATACCAGTGTCATACAAAATAATAATAATAATAAAAAGCTTTATTACACTTTTTGTTCAAAGATCATTTATGTCATTAGTTTCTGAACTCTAAACTGATAAACCGCTTGCAATGCATAGGAAGTAGCCGGTTATCCGGGATGACCGTCGAATAGTTGTGACGATTTTTTCAAAATAAGTGAAAGAACCGAAAGAAATGGCGCTTTCATTTATAATTCAGTTTCTGATTGTTTTCCCTAAAGAGAATGAAAAATTTCCGACCTTCCGTTACGATAAGAAAAAGGGAAATAATATTCCTGAAGGTGGTTAAATCACACCTTCTGAACGGAATTCGGGAAATTGTCTGCCGAAATTTCAGAATGTTTTAGCTAAATGGTAAGCACCCAGCGATCTCATTGGTTTCAAATTAGTAAGATACATCTGATCGATTTGATCGTTAATCCATTGTCGTTGTCGTGGATACAATTTAGGACGTATGTGCTAACGAAGAACACAGGCCTATTCCATTTGAACGAAAGTGGCATCTGTGGCCACTCCACAGTTGTTATCCTTCTGAGACATGAGCACGTAGCCGTCATCGCCCCAGTGGGTGGACCAGGAGTTCTTAACAAGCCAGTAGGCCTGGCCGTTCATGGTACCGTAACCAACGGCTAGCACCGCATGGTCTAAATCTTCTTCTTTATTTCCTAGCGGAGAAAAAAACATAGGCACGCAAAGCGTGCAAGAGTTATTTTTTTTTTGGTGATAGGAGTATTCGTAGAACTGTTCACAGTAATGATTTGGTTAAGGTTTGGGTTGCGATGTACAGCAAGAAGGAAACTGGAAATCTATAATTTGTAAATACAACGTTACATCGGTAATGATAAGATAGCAAAATAGTACGCCATAAAATGTTTGACTGAACAACGTACAGTAAACTGACATGTCTCCAGATTACTGTAGATAGCACCTTATTTTCTGACAGGCAATTTGATTTCGTTTTTTGATACAACCCACACTGTGATTGGTGTGACACACGAAAATGCATAACTCCCTCACTCATCGATCACAAAGCCCTTCCAATCCCCAAAAGGAATTTTTGCCCAAAATACCCAGGTGAAGAGACCTTTTCGCACGTCGTAAGTTTACCCTTTTAACACAACACAACACGACACGACAACACTAATTCATCGAGAGAGAAAAAACTCTGACACGTTAAAAGTCTGATTTAATTAAATTGCACTTTTACTTGGTGCCACCATAGTTAATTAACTATTAACTATGGTGCCACGTAGTCTTCAAAGAACATTTGAGCAGTTTTCATACTTTTTACCTTAAAAGATATCGGACTGAAAAGAATGTCAACAAAAAAAAATGTTCATCAAATATAAAAAAACTGCTACTGCAGAGACCTAAAAACCGTCCAGAAATAAAAGCTTCTTTTTTGTTTAATATTCTGGGAACAACAGCCGATAACTTGAGAGCTCTAATTGAATTTACACTCATATACAAGACAAAAGTATTAAGTTACCATTTGAAACTAAAGATAGCAAACATCTCGTGGGAACAAATATGGTGACGATTCGTCAGCTCTAATTGAATTTACTTCCTTGTGAAAAACAAGAGTGTCAAATTACCCTTTGTAACTACAAAATAAAAAATATCTCGCTATATTTGCATGCAAAAAGACCAAAACAATTGTTATCTGCACTTACTACTGTAAACGTTCAAACTCTTTCAAATCAAAATAGTCTTGTCTTCTCTAGAACTTTTTCTAAGAGCTAGAAGCGACGATGCGTGACCTCTAATTGAATTTACTTCTTGTGAAAAACAAAAGTATCAAGTTACCCTTGTAACTAAAGATAGCAAACATCTCGAGGGAACAAGTGGTGACGATTCGTCAGCTCTAATTGAATCTACTCCCTTGTGAAAAACAAGAGTGTCAAATTACCCTTTGTAACTAAAAAATAAAAAAATATCTCGCTATATTTGCATGCAAAAAGACCAAAACAATCGTTAACTGCACTTACTACTGTAAACGTTCAAACTCTTTCAAATCAAAATAGTCTTGTCTTCTCTAGAACTTTTTCTAAGAACTAGAAGCGACGATGCGTGACCTCTAATTGAATTTACTTCTTGTGAAAAACAAAAGTATCAAGTTACCCTTGTAACTAAAGATAGCAAACATCTCGAGGGAACAAGTGGTGACGATTCGTCAGCTCTAATTGAATTTACTCCCTTGTGAAAAACAAGAGTGTCAAATTACACTTTGTAACTAAAAAATAAAAAATATCTCGCTACATTTGCATGCAAAAAGACCAAAACAATTGTTATCTGCACTTACTACTGTAAACGTTCAAACTCTTTCAAATCAAAATAGTCTTGTCTTCTCTAGAACTTTTTCTAAGAGCTAGAAGCGACGATGCGTGACCTCTAATTGAATTTACTTCTTGTGAAAAACAAAAGTATCAAGTTACCCTTGTAACTAAAGATAGCAAACATCTCGTGGGAACAAGTGGTGACGATTCGTCACCTCTAATTGAATTTACTCCCTTGTGAAAAACAAGAGTGTCAAATTACCCTTTGTAACTAAAAAATAAAAAAATATCTCGCTATATTTGCATGCAAAAAGACCAAAACAATCGTTAACTGCACTTACTAATGTAAACGTTCAAACTCTTTCAAATCAAAATAGTCTTGTCTTCTCTAGAACTTTTTCTAAGAACTAGAAGCGACGATGCGTGACCTCTAATTGAATTTACTTCTTGTGAAAAACAAAAGTATCAAGTTACCCTTGTAACTAAAGATAGCAAACATCTCGTGGGAACAAGTGGTGACGATTCGTCACCTCTAATTGAATTTACTCCCTTGTGAAAAACAAGAGTGTCAAATTACCCTTTGTAACCCAAAAATAAAAAAAATATCTCGCTACATTTGCATGCAAAAAGACCAAAACAATCGTTATCTGCACTTACTACTGTAAACGTTCAAACTCTTTCAAATCAAAATAGTCTTGTCTTCTCTAAAACTTTTTCTAAGAACTAGAAGCGACGATGCGTGACCTCTAATTGAATTTACTTCTTGTGAAAAACAAAAGTATCATGTTACTTTTGGAACTAAAAATAAAAATATCTAGTTCCATTTGCATACAACAAGCTCACGCACTGTCTCAAACCTCAAGGCTCATCTCGTCCATAACTAAAATCCTTAGCACAACCCACAGAAAATGAGGAAATACTTTCTCCTCTTTCTTAGTAGAATAAATATGGCCGTTCTGAACTGTATCGGGATCGAATCTTCTCACATACCATTTACCTTTAAGACAAGAAATTTGATTGGCTGTTTATAGTAGATCCGATGTGATTGGTGTGACATACATACATCTCTCACTCACTGACTAACTCACTCACTCACTGAATGATCCACTGACCCGTCCTTAACATACTCGACGTGCCGACTAAGAGGTATTTTTTTTACAAAAAAATAAGTCAAAAAAACAAGAGTAAGGAATGAAATGACGAGTTATACACGAGCTTAGTCGATTCCAATTCTAATTCACCTTTATGGGAAGGCAGAGAACAAAATTCAATGTCATAACGTCATTCGAAGGCATTTTTAGACTTTCTCTGTAATCTTGACCCAGAGGTTTTCTTTTCCTTCCCTCATATCGGATTTGAACCGCGAAGCAGAAAATCAACCTGCTTTGATTTTCCGCGCGAGCCGCGGCTTTTCAGCTTTAATAAGGCCTAGTTCTCACTAACGACATCGTATACCTGAAGACGTATGGCATAACGACATAATCGCTTTATAGTTAATGTGAACATCGACATAAGCACGTAAGCAAAAGATCAGTTTTCCCCTAATGTAGTTATGTTCATGGTGTTATGTTACTAATATGTCAGAATGTTCACACAGGAAGCATGACCACATAACCTTCTGATGTCGTTATGTCGTTATGTTGCTAGTGTGAACTAGGCTAAGTAGACCAAAGGAGAAGACAGTGTATGGGACCAAAGTATAATGACTTCGAAGGAGTAAATAAATAAATCATGGTCTTTTAGAAGTGTATAGTTCATAACCAGAAACATGAGGAAAAAACAGCAAAAGTAGTTTGACCCGTCCTATTTACTTCAACGTACCACACTGGGGTAAATAGTACACTCCGAAGGAGTAAAAAGCGAATGATCTGTGTGACGCATCTATCCCCACAGCTACTGGCCCATTTTGAGCTATGGCAATCTTGAGAGCGCTTAGGTCTCCCGAGGTAACGTTCACAAAACCAGAAATCTTTGCACCAATGGTCCCGTTGTGACACCGCCCATCCTAGGCAAAGAGGATACACGGATTGTAAATTGAAGAAAAGACCAGCCTGCTTAAGGACAGGGATATCGGTTCAATACATACCTGGGCCAAGTACTGTCCATAGGTTTCCTCTGTAGCTATTCCACCATGCTTCATTACCCACTGATACGATCGAAACTCCTCTCCACCATCACATCCGTTGTTACCAAAGCCCCAGGAGCAATCGATCAAGTTTTGTTGAGACAGGCGAACAAGATTCTTTGTCTGCAAGAATCAAATAAAGCAGCACTCAGTGTTGTGATTCTGATATAACAAATGCGAACCGAGCTAGCCATTGAGTCTCCTGGAAGACGTTTTGATCAGTATTTGACAGGAGTGGAGGCATCTGGGGGGTGGGGCTAGTGGCGTTTTTTCGTAAGTTCCCTGAGTGGGGGTAATGTGTTAAGGTAATTTTACTAGTCTGCTTTGCAATAAATATCAGACACGTCTGAAAAGAATGTAGAGTTAAACCAACGACCACCTACTTGTCTGGCAGGTCGCAACATTTACAAAAGACTGAATGAAACACA
>CBDDTI010000537.1:0-5000 GCA_965233585.1 bacterium | reverse complement strand
AGTTTGTTCAATGTAACTAGTTTGTATTAACTGACATTTTGATTGCGAACGGCGATGAGCCGAATTTCATTCTTCTAAAGTTGCTCGTCCTCTTTACTTTTATTCTCATCAGCTTTTTGGCACTTACAGAAATAAATATTGTTAGATGAAAACAGTCAATGTTTCGCATTTTAGTTTGCAACTTTTTCACTTCAAAACATTACCGGTCTAGATGCCGGTCCAGATGGGAAAATCTAGACCGCGATCAATATCCATTTCAGCCAATCAAATTCGTGAATTTGGTACTTCCCAGTCCTTGTGAGACAGTACCATATAATAAACTTAAATATCACCCTTTAAACATTTTATCCTGGAGTAGGCGGACTCCCGTGGCCGGGCGGAAATCTTGAATTAATTGAAGTGGAACTAATATAAGCTAGCCTCTCCGGGAGAACTATCTATGCCTTGAAATAGACTGCGAGCAGTCTCTTTTCCTTGAAAACCGTTGGGAAGACTGCAAAATAAGTACGTGTAAGCGGGCGCGCGTGACTGTGAGCGCGGCGCGCGAGAATCAAGCGGCGATGCCGCAAGCCGCTGCATACGGCACCGCCGCTCGCAGTCACAGTCATGCTCGCACGATTGCTTGTTTAACGTTCTTTCCCAAGGATTTTCGAGGATAAGAGAGACTGCTCGCAGTCTAGCCTTGACATGGCTCAAGCTTCATTTAGCTCCCAGAAGTAATTTAAGATTCCATTCCAAACGATTAAAACGGAAAAACGCTGTCTGGGAGATTGCTTTCTTCCGATGAAAAATTCATCCCTGAAGTGGACCACCAGGGGACCTATCGATAATAGAATTATCAGCGTCACCAGTTAAATTTTCTTCCAGTGTAAATCCTAACAACTACTTTGATGGGCAAAAAACATCCGCGTTTTTAACACTCTAAGTGACAAAAAACTATAAAGTTACACTTAACACCGCTCCTCCCTCCCTCCAACGGGTAAATATCATAAGTGTACCAAGGTCACAATTGCTTCTGCATGGTAAACAGGTGACCCAGGTATATAAGGTTAGAGCTGTAGAGAAGTATATGAGCCAACGGTTTCGTTTCGGTTTTCGTTTCCGGTCTTATCCTTTTCGCTTGACACTGTGTAAGAATACTCACTACCACTCCTTCGTGGTCGAACGTTGAGGGCTAGTAATTGAGATAGGCCAGCGCTCCTTAAAAGTTCTTTGCGTATGTCTTTCTTATGCAGTGCGTAGACGATAGGATCAATCATAGAGTGACCTTTTAGAAGAAGCCGTGAAATGTGGACTGCGGTTGGGGGGACTGAACAACGGTTAAACACGGAACAAATCTCTCTCCATGAGGCCAGAACCCAACAGACAACAAACAAAGGAACTACTACACAGAACACCTTGATCGTCGATTTTGCGCGCCATTTAGTTACACCTCCGGCTGAATAGCTCCTTCTTAAGCTTCTTTGAATGGAGTTTATATGCCTAACGTGTCTTCGACTGATTTTAAAGATGTGAATGTACGCCGATAGCATCAATGCGCAAGGAAGTAGCTCGAAAACGCTAACTTTTATGGCGGCAAACACTTGTTCTGCTTGCTGTTTCTTTGTCTCGGCTATGGAAAGAAAACTTAGAATGAAAGGAATAACGCACACAACCAGAGGGAAAAGCCAGGCTGTCACTAATAACTTGATCGTCGAGTTGCGTGGAACGAGAAGCGTGTATTTGAGAGGAAACACTACAGCAATGTATCGGTCCATGGTCAGAAAACAAAGATTAGTCACGGAAATGTAAAGAAACAAGTCGTAGACTTTCTTGTTTACATCCCAGTTGCACGGAACAGTAGAAAAATAGCAGATAAATAATGATGGAATCATGATTATTCCAACTGCGAGATCGGAAAACGCCAGCGACAAAAGAAGCCAGTTTCCAGGATTTCGAAACAACCTCCCGCGTTTGAGTATTATACAGATTACCACTCCATTGCAGACTAATGTGATGAGACCATTCATGGCACACAGGACCCAGTAGTATGTTGGGACTGGACCCCAGAAGAAAGCTAATTTCTTGGAGTCTAGGCTGCTACTGGAATTCGCTGACATGATGATGGCGAGTGTTGCTGCGTCCTGTAATGACGGAACTCCTAGTTGTGATGTCAATCCTGTTTGAAAACATAATTAAAACAGTAGTGCAGTTGTACCTCCCGTTAGCAACCACCAAACATGTCAAGCCTTAGTGGTTCTCGGTTTACGGGAGGTAGTGGCTTATGAGTGCTTGGACCGTATTGGGTCAAAGTTTGGCCTCATTAACAAGTGGTGACTGCAAAGTCTCTCCATGTTTTAAATGTTCGTGTGAAAAGTCAATTTTGAAAAAATCCGGTAATTCGCATTGAAAATTTTCCCTCCCTTGTACTACCCAGGAATGCGATAATATTACAACACCTTATTATATATTTGTCAAGTGGTCGCTTAGGAGAGGATAAAAACAAAAGAAAAGTTAAAACTTTTGGCTCTAAAAGACCGTCGCGGTTGCATACGAGAGGTGATTTGATATGAAGATATGATCGATGATCGCATTGAGTTATGCACACAACTTACGCAGTTGTGAAATTAACTCCTGAAAAAATTCAGGCCTGAACGGGGGGACACAGTCATGACCTCTGCGATACCGCTGAAGTGCTCTACCAATTGAGCTATCAAGCCAACTGGGAGCTGGCCACTTTGAGAGTTCGTAATATATACCCGTATCATTCTCTGCAGTTCAAAAGTATGAAACTTCATATATCCACTTGTATTCTTCACCTACGGAAGGTAATAAGTGTTTTTTCTTGAAATACACTCAAATGGTATTGCGCATGCCCCTTCTCGCTACAACACTGAAGTCTTGATACGCCGCGGCGGTCAGCCAGGAACGACATATAAATGGATCGCTAAGACTAGCTCCATAGCGCGAAATTGCAAGGTATTCGTTATCAGTAATCTGGTAATGGTCGCTTTCGCTTCATACGTTTTGTACAGCTCTATACTTAGCCAAATTCACAAGATCTCGAGCACTGTCAGTTGTTGCTAAAAGCGTATTTCGTTTTATCTGGGGATCGCCGAGGATAAATACTATCTCATCATTGTAAACTGGGAAAAATTTGGCAAGTCTCTCATACGGTCAACAGAGCTGTGACTGACTGTTTCACTAATAATAGAAATAAGTTAGAATGGGTGAGTTCTCGGGTGCATCAAATTAGCAATTGGGTCGTTCTCGGTACTATCAGCGCTTTCGTTCCCTTACTGAATAATATTAGCAAACGTAACGAGGAGATCGTCATGCAGGGGAGTCATTCAATTCGCAGTCGTGAGACAGGTGTGCTCGATCGAAAACACAAACGATCGCAGCCAAAGATTTTCTGAAAAATAGATATTGAACCAACCTACCCTTGATACAATATTGTCAGCCCTCTGAAGCGGTTCCCTGTCTTTCAGGAAGGTTGCCTGCGTTGCGAAATAATGCTAATATTTCCAAGTAAACTTCAATTTTTCTAAAACGCCTACCGTTTCACATCTTCTGTCAAGAAGGTAAACAAACAGTTCTAATTTTGCGAAAGTGTCACAGAAAGGTACTCAAGAAGCAAACAAAAAATGACAGCGAATTTTAATAATCTGCCGAAGTGAATAGGTGTTGCCAGTTTCCTTTTTGTCTAACTGTGGTGACAATTACGCGTAAAAAACCTTTTAGTGACAAGCGCGCACTTGTCTGGTAAGTAGGAAGAAAACAATTTACTGACACTAATTTAAATTGTAATAATTACTGAAGTGCTTGAAGCAGTCTTAAAATGTTAAAAAAGTTTGTGGTTTGTTAGTGTAAGTGTTTTAATTCCAAGAGTTTTTAGGTGCTTACGGCCCGCGTATTTTTTCTCCCATTTTAATGAATATTTTGCGCTCTAGACGTTCTTCTGAGATCATAAACCAATCTTTTTTCTTATGTTACTGAAGATTGGTTACCTAGGAGACAAAGTGAAAATGGCTTATTCTCATTTGAGAAAACAATGTATTTTGTAGGTAATTAAGAATTGTCGAGAAATAGGCTTTGTTTGTCCATTTTAAGTTCTTTCTGATTAAAAAAAATCATAATCAAACAAATAGGTTCGTTTATTTTGTTATTCAGTTTTATTCTGACTTGGGGTTTTAATTCTAGGCTAAAATTTTAATGCCAGTAAAATATAATGCCATTAAAATGCCGAGATGTCCGTTGAAAAGGGCCAGAGAAGCGAAATAAAGCGGACTTTGCAGCCGCTACGGCAAAACATCCCGATCACGTAGCCAGATTTCACGCTACGGCTGGATGCAACAGACGTACATGCGCAGTGTCTCATTTTGCGGGAAATTTACCTCCGGCAGCCGCATCAGCGTCAGCCGTAGCGGTTTGCTTAAAGTCCCTAATATAGATTTAGCCAAGCCGAACTGATCGGATCCCCTGGGCCATGTTGTTCAAAGCCCGATTAAGCTGGAATGGTACCCTCTATATGGACCAAAAAGTTTGTTTCAATTTGGTGAAAAAAGACCAATTGTGTGCTATTGCACTCATGGACAGAAAATGAATTTTGAAGGTTTTACTCAAAATGGTTGCTATGGCAACCAGCACACAGCCTTTACCAGCACACAGCCTTTTGAGGTAGTGTTTTGTAACACTGACGCCGACACTTCCTGCTCTGTTAACTAAACCTATGATGTTAGTTTCTATTTTGTTCTGTGCAATGGACCTAAGGTTTGGCAATTAACTATTATTTTCAGTGCTTTTTACAGGCCTTTATTGGAAATAACCTCATATCATACCACACCCATGGAACAAATCATTCCCTGTCACGTGACAGAAGTTAAAATGTTTCAATTTTTTTGGCTTATATCACCACAACTCTATTAGTTTTTAATTGGTTTAAGTTTCAGGAATTCTTCTTAAATGCCTTGCAAAGTAGAAATGTTGGCGTGAAGTCAGTCGGTCAAAAATAGACATTT